>CBDCUJ010000001.1:0-595836 GCA_965222595.1 Dehalococcoidia bacterium
AGGTTGACGAGGTGGCCGGAGCCGGGCTTGGCTCCGGCCTTCCAACGGCGCACGATGCGGGGCGTTGACCTTCAGGCGTCGGGCCAGCCCCCGCCAGGACAGCCCTGCGGCCTCGACGAACGCCTCCAGCCGCGCAGGGAAGTCCTGTGGGAACTCTTCGCGCTCGACGTGGTAGACCAGCTCCTGCTGTCGTCCCATCGCCCCTACTCCCTTGCGGGCGGGAGCCGGAACCAGGGCGCCAGCAGCACGTCGCTGCCGCCAGGAATCTGGCTGGCCCACAACGCCATCGCCCACACCTCGTCAGCGGTGGGCATCCCGCCGCTGCGCATTCCCTTGCCCGATCCTCAGCCAGGCCGAAAGCGCGGGCGAACTGCTCAAGGGAAATCCCCGACAGGTCCTCCAATCGTCCCAACCTCTCCGTAAAGTCCTCGGGCCACGGCGGGATAGGATAGTCGTCGTCTTCCTCCCCGACATCGCCGTCCAGTATCAGGTCGAAGCCGCCGGGAACGTCTCGCGCCAGCTCGATGATGGACCAGAGGTAGGCCCCCGACGGCGGCCCGCCCCTGCGCCATTTCAGCATCCCGCGCTCCGTCACGCCGACACGCTCGGCAAACTCGCCCCACGGCACGCCAACCATCTCCTTCAAGCCCTCCAGCCGCTCCCCGAAGTCCTCGGGAAAGGGCGGCGGGCGAAGGTCCAACGTCCGACTCCGCTCGTTAGTTGCCATATTCACTCCTCCTCGGTTTGAAGATCACGATTACGTCCTCGTCCAGCAGCTTCGCCAGACCCTCCGGCGACCGTATCGCCAGCCGCACTAGGGCCAGCATCGCTCCGCCGTTGGGACCGCCGCCCTTGATGCGCCAGCGCATCAGCTGGCGCGGGTCCACGCCCAGCGCCACCGCCATCTCCTCACAGTTGAGATCGAACAGGTTTCTCACCGCCTCCAGCCGTTCGGGGAAGTCATCGGGCATCAGAGCAACGCCGGGCGGAATGAGCGGGGAATCGGACGAGGTGGGGACTTCGCTACACATGGACCTGCTCCAGGATGAACAGGTCCTCGAATCGGGTGACGCCCAGGGCCTCCATGAGCCGCCTGCGCATGTCCGCCGAGGGGCAGCGAGTCCCGGACATCAGCTGGGACAGGTAGCCGGACGAGGTGCCGACCAGCCGCGCCAGCTCGTTCTGGGTCATGTTGAGCCGGTTCAGAAGCTCCCACATCTTGTGGGGATCGAGCTTCACCCTGGAGGAGGGCTGCCTTCGCTTCACGCCGCGCCCTCCTTTCCAGGGGCCTCCCCGCCACCGGTCGGTTGACCGTTGGCCGGGCGGAAGCCGTTGGGGTACAGGTGGGGGTTGGTCAGGTAGTGGCGGGCGATGATGCGGGCCAGTATTCGCAGGCCCTCGATGCGCCTCCGTTCCTGCCTGTCCGTCAGCTTTCGCTTCGACTTCTTACTCACGCGATTCCGTCTCTCTCGTGGGGTTCGGAGCGCCGCGAGGGGTGGCCCTCGCGGGCGTCGGCGATGTTACTCGGATAGAAATACGATAATTCGTTCTGTTGGCGTAAGTGTAGCAATATACTGCGGACAGAGGCAATGGTCGAGAGGCGTATTCCGGGCTGTAAGAAGGATTCATTGACAATTGCTCGCTCTGATGTAACAATTAGTTAGCAACAATGTAGCTGCAATGTAGCAGGCACGCCGTGCGCGATGCTGTTCGCAACTACGGATGCAAGAGGGAGATATCATGGACGACCATGACGACGACCGGGAGATGGACGACCGAGAGGCCATCGAGGGCGATGACGAAATCGGGCCGCTGCTCAGAAGGCTGCGGGGAGACCTCAGCCTGCGGGACGTGACCCGGCGCACCGGCATCTCCAGCTCCTACCTCTCCCAGATCGAGCGGGGTGGCCGGAAGCCCGGCTCCAACATGATTGGCAAGCTGGCCGCCCTCTACAACGTGGACGCAGACGAGCTGATGAAGCGGGCCGGGCGCGTGGACCAGCCCGACCCCTACAGCGGCGAGGCGATGGAGATCGAGCGGGCCTACCAGTACGTGCTGGCCGATCCCGTCTTCCGCGTGGGAACCCGGCCCGACGGCCCCATCACCCTGAAGACCAAGCGGTTCATCGTCGAGATGTACGAGCGATTCGCCAACAAGAGGCTGCTGGAATGAACAGGACGAGAGAGGACTTCTGCCGCCTGCTCCTGGACGACTCCCCCCGCGAGGCCCTGGACCCCGAGTGCCTCGCCGCCCGCTTCGTGCGCTACTTCGACGTGCCAGCCCGTCCCACGATGGAGCAGATCAAGGCCCTGCTGAAACGGGCCGGGTTCGGCGAAGTATCGGGCAGTAGGCACATGGACGCGAAGGGCATCCACTACAGCGCGCCGGGGGGCGGCTACGACATCCACTACCGGGAGGACCTGTGGGAGGGAACGCAGGACTACTCGGTGATCCACGAGACCTACGAGATCATCTACGAGACCCTCTGCGACATGGAGTCCGGCTCTCCGCCCGACCGGAAGGTGTGCACGCAGGCCGAACGCTTCGCTGCGGCGGTGCTGATGCAGCCGAGGGCCTTCGAGCCGCTGGCCCTGGAGTGGGGGCTGGACGTGCTGAAGTTGCAGCAGGCTTTCCGCTGCTCCTACGCCGCCGTGTCCATCCGGCTGGCCGAGGTGCTGCGCGACCCGCCCCTCATGGTGGTCCTGTACGCGAGGGAGGACGGGAGAGACTTCAAAGACCGGGCCGATTCGCCTGACCTCCGGGTAAAGGTCGCCCGGCGGACGCGGGGATTCGGGACGCCGACCGACTTCCCCATCTGTGGAGAGCGGGGCGGCGTCCCCCGTTGGGGCAGGCCCGTACCTCCCGGCTCCCTGGCGGAGCAGGCCGCCCGCTATGGCACCGCGCGCTTCGCCCTAGGCGGCGGCTACGCCGCTCTCGCCCGGCCCGTCATCAGGAATGGCAAGCTGGCGAGGGTGGTGGTCATCGCCGTGCCCCAAGACCACTCCGCCGTCCTCGGTCCCCAGGTGGTCGCCTCGGACATGCCCGGGCGCAGGCGCAGGCCGGTGGCGGCTGGCCCCTGGTAGCGGTTGAAGGCCGTTGCCCTCATAGTGTATAGTAGGACATAGCACTAAGCCAGGAGGCAAAAAAGAGAGCATGACCACTCCCAGGCGATCCAAGACTCTCACCTTCTCCCTGCCCCCGGAGATGGAAACGCAGGTGCGACAGGTGATGAAGGAGGACGACCTATCCGTGAGCGAGCTGCTCCGGCAGGCCATCCGCCTGTTCATGGAGGAGCGGGAGTGGCGAAGACGGGAGCGGCTGGAATGGCTGCGCTCCCGCCAGAACGAGCAGGAAGAGACAAGGAGGAGAGACTGATGAACGACCGACTAGACCGCACGCCAGTGGCCCTCTACGCCAGGGTATCCAGCGACCGCCAGGACGTGGACCTGTCCGTGGCCGCCCAGTTGCGGGCGCTCAGGGACTACGCTGAGAAGAACGACTACCTGGTCTGCCGCGAGTACGTGGACGAGGCCGAGAGCGGGCGCATCGCAGACCGGCCCCAGTTCCAGAAGATGCTGGACGCGGCCGGAAAGCCCGAGGCTCCCTTCAAGGAGATTCTCGTCTGGAAATTCTCCAGGTTCACCCGCAAGCGCGAGCACGCCGTCGCCTTCAAGTCCATGCTGCGCAGGCGGGGCATCCGCGTGGTCTCCATCACCGAGCAGGCCGAGGACACCGCTTCCGGCAGGTTGTTGGAGGCCATCATCGAGGGCGTGGACGAATTTTACAGCGAAAATCTTGCCCAGGAGGTTACGCGGGGGATGCGGGAGGCGGCGTCCAGAGGCTTCTGGATGACGACCTACGCCCCCTACGGCTACAAGCGGGTCCACGTCCAGGACGGGCCGAAGAAGCGCCCCAAGCTGGAGCTGAACCCGCCCGCCGACGCCGTGGTCCGCCGCATCTTCGACATGGCCCTCCAGGGAAAGAGCACCCTCGACATCGCCAAGACCCTCAACGCCGAGGGCATCCCCACCTCCAACGGCAAGAAGTGGCTCAAGACCACCGTCCACTTCGTGCTCACCAACGAGGCGTACGCCGGAACCGTGGTCTGGGGAGCCAACGCCAAGGACGGCGCGCCCCCCGTGCGTGTCGAGGACGCACACCCCGGCATCGTCTCCAAGCAGGAGTTCCGGCGCATCGCCAGGATGATGGAGTCCCGCGCCCCGAAGAAGGTGAACCCCCGCCGCATCTCCAGCCCCTACCTGCTCAGCGGCATCGCCAAGTGCGAGACCTGCGGCAAGGCCATGACCGCAGCCGAGGCCAAGAGCGGCAAGTACACCTACTACATCTGCCACTCCCTCCTCAAGCGCGGCAAGGGAACCTGCAAGACCCCCAGGCTCAACGCCAAGAAATTCGAGAAGATCATCGTCGATGAGCTTCGCGCCAACATCCTCACCGAGTCCAACATCCGAGACCTGGTGAAGCTGCTGGACGAGGAGATGGACGGCGTGGCCCGCGACCAGCGGGAGCGGCTGGAGAGTATCGACGGGGAGCTTGAGGAGGTGAAGAAGCAACTGGGCCGCGTCTGGCACTTCATAGCGAAGAGCGACAGCGTGGACGTGGCCGAGGCTTCGGACCTCATCGTGGAACTCCGGGAGCGCAAGGAGACCCTTGAGATCGCCGCAGAGGAGGCCAGAGGGCTGCTGAAAGAGAGGCGGCAACTGCTGGACAGCGCCGACACCATCGCTACCTTCGCAGAGGAGATGAGCGAGTTTCTCAAGACCAGCGAGCTGACCGAGACCAGGGCTTTCGTTCACTCCTTCGTCAAGGAGGTACAGGTCAAGCCCGGCAGGGCCGCCATCATCTACTCCATGCCGACGCCTGATGACAGTCCCATAGGGGGAGCGGACGCCGCAGAGATAGCCCTAAACGGGCGAGTTATGAATTCAGTCTTACCTGGTGGGCCTGGATGGACTCGAACCAACGACCTCGGTCTTATCAGGACCGCGCTCTAACCGCCTGAGCTACAGGCCCACTGTAGAGGGGGCGTGGCCTGGGCCACGTTGTAATTATATCCGTTGACCGTGGGCTCGACAACGGCTAGCAGCTTGCAGTTGCTTCGGGCTCGCGTAGCGGGTCCGCCTGGCCGGGCTCGGCAGATCCCGCGCCCGCTCACCCCGGGGCGTCGATGTCCGGGCCGTCAGGGTCCCCTCCGGTGGCCCGGGCGGCGGTGGGTCGGCTGGGCTGTGGGGGACGCGCCCGGGGCGTCGGGGATGGGCCGGCGGCCGGCCTTTGGGCCGACGCGCCAGGCCCTTGACGGACCACATCTTCCGGGGTCATCCAGTCTGGAAATTGCAGGGTTCGGACCGGGTAGTTGATGACGATACCCTCTTCGGCGAAACGTTGCCGCACGTCGCGTATCAAGGCCGACTGCAGTTCAAAGCTGGCCAAGCGGTCGCGCGCCTGTACGAACAACCAGAAGTTTACGTTAGAGTCGCCGAAGGACTCGAAACCAAACCAGCCGCCGTACTCCCTGACGCCGTTGGGGTCGTTGTCCAGCAGGTCCTGCATCACCTCCCGGGAAATGACCTCGACCTGCGCGAGGTCGCTGTCGTAGCTAACCCCGCAGGTCAGGTAGACGTTGACTGCCGGGGTCGGCGCCTGGTAGTTGGTGAAGATGGTGTCGGCCAGCTTGGCGTTGGGGATCACCACCAGGTTGTTGCCCCAGGTGCGGATCCGGGTGCTGCGCCAACTTACCTCCACCACATATCCGGCAATACCGCCTTCGAGCTCAATGTAGTCGCCGGTGGATATAACCCCCTCGGTCATCACGTAGGTCCCGGCGAACAGGTTGGCCAGTGTCGGTTGTATCGCCAAGGCCACCGCCAGGCCGCCCAAACCCAGCCCGGCGATCAACGGGCTGATGTTGATGTTCAGAACGTCCAGGACTATCAGGAATCCGAGAGCGTAGACGATGGCGACCGCGATCCGCCGTAACAGTGGGTGGAACCGGTCGTCAATAAACTTGGTACGGTCCGCCATGTTGGTCAAACACCAGTCCACTACGCGGGAAACCAGCCCCACGGCCAAAGCGATCCCCGTGATGGTCCCCAGAGCCCGGGCAATTTGGTCGACCAACGCCCGCTGAAATTCCGTCAGGTCCAGCGGTATCACCAGCCCCAGGTAGAAGCCGAGCAACAGGAGTCCGATGGTCACCGGCCAGTTGAAGGCCTGGATGATCTGGTTATCCAAGTCAGTGGGAGTCTTGCGGGTGATCCGCTCAGCCACCGGCATCAGCAACTTGTGGAAGAGGAAGGACACGAACAAGCCGATCAGGACAATGACCACCGCGGTAACCGGGTCGAGCCAAGGAGGGTCGCCCAACCCGAAACGGGCCAGCACTACTTCGATGGGCACCGGCTACTCCGTCAACAAACCCGTGTCGTGGGATTGGGCCGGCTGCAGCTCTTCCAGCAGCATGGGAAGTATCTCGCCCGAAGGGCCCGACAGCGCCAGATCACACCACGGCGTGAGCGCCGTCGGTCCGGGATTGACTTCAATCAGGACTGCGCCTCTTTCTTTCGCCATCAACGGCAACTGTGCCGCCGGGTTGACCGTGCCCGACGTTCCGACCAGCAGCATGCAGTCGCACCGCCCGGCCTCATCGGCGCACGCCTGAAGCACCCCGGACGGTATGGGCTCGCCGAACATTACGGTGTCCAGCTTGATAACGCCGCCGCATTCTTGACACTTGGGCGGCAACTCATCGAAGGGAAACCCATCCCGCGGCCAGCGGCGGCCGCACACGGCGCACCTTACCCGAGTTCGATTGCCGTGGATCTCCAAGAGCCTGATACTGCCCGCCGCACCGTGCAGGTCGTCCACATTCTGGGTCACCGTATACTGGAGCAGCCCTCGCCGTTCCATCTCGGCCAATACCAGGTGTCCCTTGTTGGGGGACGCCCGGTCGACGGCCAGCTTCATCTCGTACACCGGATTCCCCGGCTCCGACTCTCCCGTCAGGCGAGATTCCCACCAAGCTTTCGGGTCCTCGGTGAACTCTTGGTACGACAGGAGGGGCGGCTGCCCGTACTTGGTCCACAGTCCACCGGGACCCCGATAAGGTGGAATTCCGCTTTCAACCGACAACCCGGCCCCGGCCAAGGCGACCGTGTAAGTGGATTTCTCAAGCAGCCCGGCGGCCTGCCCCAGCAAGCTCCGCAGCTCCGTCATACCTGCCCAGCCGGCCCCATTCCTTGGGCCGACGGAAAGCCGTCCGAGCCCAAGAGCGGAACAAAACGGCATGGACCCAGCATTTTCAGGGAGTAGCCTTCTCCCGTGCGAAGAGCCAGGACCAGTTCCTGTTGCTCCAGGGTCCCCACAGGGACCACCATCCTTCCGCCCAAAGCCAGTTGGTCCAGCAACGGCGGCGGCAGCTTGGGGGCCGCAGCTGTTATTACAATCGCGTCGTAAGGACCGTCCTCCGGGCATCCCAGGACTTTCCCGGACAACCGGTAGCGAACGTTTTGGTAGCCCAGCCCGCGCAGCACACCTTCGGCTCGGGCGGCCAACTCCGGCCGGCGTTCGACGGTGACGACGGCGCCTCGATGGGCCATCTCGGCCAGCACCGCAGCCTGATACCCGCTGCCGGTCCCCACCTCCAGCACCCGGTCATCCGGTTGAATCTGAAGGGCTTCCGTCATCAAGCCGACGATGTAGGGCTGAGATATGGTCTGTCCTCCACCGATGGCCAAGGGAATGTCCAGATAGGCGATGTGGCGGTCATCGGCCGGCACGAAGCACTCCCGGGGAACATTCTTCATCGCCTCGACGACGTCCTTTGACCGCAGGCGGCGGGAGAGCTTGTCGAAAAGCTTCTTCCGCGTTTGCTCGAGTTTGGAGTCCCGCCTTCTTTCCCACATTGGTTAAAATATTAACATTGCCTGAGACAGCGGACAACGAAAAACATGAGATCCGGAGGGGATGCGCGTGGCCCTGCCGCCTGGTGTCCGTCAGATTTTCGCACAGCAACTTGAAACCTTGGGTAACGCGTCGGGGTTTTTTAAGTTTCCCTCTCATTTCCGCTCATTTTCACCCGTTTTCTCCCCAGAGGCCGCGGCGGGAGACGGGCGAGGATTTTTCAGGTCCTGTGTTATTTAGATTCAGTATCAGGATTGCACTATTCTGGAAAGGCACTATGGTGGAGCATCGTTCCCGGCGTTGGAAAGGGACAAGTGACACAAGGCCTCGCGGAGCTTAATTCTGCGGGTGGCCAGGACAAGAGATGGGTCCGGGGACATCGTAACTTGAAGGCCGGCTCGGGTAAATCAGGCGTGTCAAAGCGGGTGCGCGCAAATGCGACACGCACCCCCGGAGCGGTGTTGCTTGCCTACTGGACACTGCCTAACTATGATTGTGTTGAACAATCCTTCTGGATGAGGCGCGGTTCGTCCGCTCTGCGGAGACGTGGTCGGAAGCCTGTCGGGACACTAACGCCGGAGAATGCTGCCAAGGAGCCAGGGATGAACTTTAAGGACTACCAGAAACACGGTGATGCCGCCTTCCGAATGGGCGCCCAAGCGCCTGACTTGTCCGGCGACCCGGAAACGGATGAAACCCTCCGGGACTTGATTGAACTCATCAGGTTGGAAAGCGAGGTGGGTTTCCTGGCTGGCCCGCCCCCAGATAACAAAGAAGCACGGGATGAAACCCGGTCAGATAATCCCGCAGGGGATGCCGAGAGTGAAAAGGCCCCCAGGAAAAAGAAACGCGACGACGCAATGATGGAACTCCAAGTTGCCATGGGAACACCCCATTGGATTGCCAACTTCCGGCGGATGTCTATAATCGTCTCCGATATTACCAAACTGAAGGTGGATGCAATTGTCAACGCGGCCAACAGTTCGCTGCTCGGCGGGGGCGGCGTGGATGGGGCCATTCACCGGGCAGCGGGCCCACAACTGCTGGAGGAGTGCCGGAACTTGGATGGCTGCGCCACCGGCGACGCCAAAATCACCAAGGGCTACGACCTGCCTGCCCAGTGGATAATCCATACCGTCGGTCCCGTCTGGCATGGGGGCAGACACGGCGAAAAGGAGCTCTTGAAAAGCTGCTACCGCCGATGCCTAGACCTGGTGGAAGAAAACGGCCTGCGTTCGGTGGCCTTTCCGGCCATCAGCGCCGGAGCCTATGGATACCCGATGGACCAGGCGGCCCGGGTGGCGGCGCGGGAGACCGGGGAGTTCCTGCGGCGCAACCGCAGCGTGGAGCGGGTGGTACTGGTCTGCTTCGACCGCCAAGCTCATGCCAGCTACGTCAAGGCGATGGAGGAAGAGTTCGGCCCGACTGCATTGAGTTTTGTCCATACCGAATGAGCGATATTCTCCTTAGCCGGAACTGGCTTGCGTATTACAACTGAAGCCAAGACAAGCCTCATATGCTGAAGTTAGTCTTTTGGCTCATCGTCGCCTGGTTTGCGGTGGTGATCATCAATTACTTGACTGGCAAGAACATGCCTGAGTCTGAATACTCTTTGCCGGTCGCTCTCCTGATATTGGCCACGCTCATCGGCGTCCCCGTTGTAGCGCACAAGGTTGTCTTGCCCAAGATAAAAGAGTGGCTTAAGGATAGGTCGGACCGGTAAATTCAGATCCCTCGAATCGGCCGAAATGTGGAACGGCCCCTTGTTACCCGGTTGCCAAGAGAGTTATCTCTTCTTTCTTTGCAACGCACACTCCATCCTGAACTCAGGTCAGTCTAATGAGCGCATCAAACGATCAGGGCACTCAAGACGAATCTCGGACAAAGCGGTCCGAGTTGACCGACGACAGCGGCGCAGTCCGGGCAAAGTTGAACACGGACTCTGATGGCGAGCCTGGTATCCTCCTTTACGACCGGAGCGGCCGGCTCCGATTATCCGCGGGCCTCTCCGAAGATGACTCCGGATTCATCTTTTACGACCAGAACGGTCGATGCCGTTTAACCGCATACCTTTCGGAAGACGGCTACTCATATGGGTTACAATTCTACGACCAGAACGACCGACACCACTTGGGCTTAGACCTCTGGGGATACATGTCGACGCCCTCGTTGTACTTGGAGGACCCCCATGAACAACTTGAACGAGTACCCCATGCATGGCCAAGAGATGATGACGAAGATGATGAAGATATAGAGGAGAAGGAAGAAGTTTCCCATACGGATGGCCTGCCTGAAGTGTGCGTTTACGACCAGAACGACCGAATTCGCCTATCCGCAGCGATCCCGTACAAAGATGGCTCGCCTTTATTGCAGGTTTGGGATCAAGATTCCCGACTTCGTATGGAGACAGTCCTCTCAGAAGACGGCTTGACTGACCTAACTTTGTATGACCCGGCCAAGGACATTTGTTACTTGGCCAGCGTCTACGAGGACGAAGCGGCAGTACTAACCTTGATCGACAGTGGAGAGGAAATCCGAGGCTTGTAAGTTGAAGCCGCTTGCGGGCGGGAAATGGAGCATTTTAGAAAGAGTAGTGTCTACGAATAATACTGGAGATATCCCCAACGAGGTTCTGGCAAGGCGATTCGAACTTACTGATGATGACGGGAATGCCAAAGCCGAGTTGAATGCGTCTACATGTGGCTCGCTTTGCGGGGTCGGGCTAGCGTCAGTAAGGGCCTTCGCTGGCACGTAGCGGCCGTACCCGCCGTTAATCAAGTAGTCATCCATATCTATCTTTTCATCCAAATAATCCGCTATTGCCCAAGCTCGATCGGCACGGTCCCAGTACCCCAACTCCTCCCAAGTGTAGCATATCGCGCTCCAGTCGGATATCTCGTCGATGAGAGACTCTGCTTTGTCCAGGTACTGAACGGGCAGGTTCGGATCACCCAAAGCAGCCGCTCCTTCGGCCAGTAACGCATAGTCGAACGCGGTAATTCTGTTGACCCTCTTTTCGGCTTCGGTCATACATCGGCGCGCCTGCTCCGGCTCACCCATCGGCTTCATCCAGAATTGCACCAGCCCGACCCACGATGACAGATCCGTGGCAATCTCCTCCGCTTTTGCCGCGCAGCGTACCGCCTGCTCACGGTCTCTAAACTCGTTGACCCAACACTCTCCGACAAAGAGCCAACAACGCAATGATGTGCTAACGTCGAAGTATTGCAGTGCCTTCTCGTCGAATTGGCCCGTTTCCCGCAGGCTGCTCCGAACGGTCACGGCTTTGCGTTCCGCTTCGGCCATGGAGTCGACAGCTAGTTCATGCTCTCCAAGCGCTTCCCAGACCCCTGCCTGCGTAATAGCGAAGAAGACATCCGAAGGCACCATCCGGTACCCTAAGACTTGGCGGGTGACCTCGCCCTGTTCATCTATGTCCCGAATATGATAGGCCAGCGTCCCGACATCCGCCTCCCCTTCAGCCAGGTCATGCGCCAACCGGATACAGTTGATTGCGTTGACACGGTCGCCGAAGTCCCGCGCCCAGCACTTGGCCAAATCGGCCCAGTGGCGGACCTCCCGAGCTAGGTTGCTCGCCTCCGACATGGCTAGAACGGCCTGCCCCCGCCCATCGGGGTCACTCAGGCAGTATTTGGCTCCGGCGATGCTGTCCTGAAACTTGCTCTCCCGCTCGGCCTCCGTCACCTCGTGTGCACGGTCATGTGGCATCATTTTCCGATTCCTAGATTTTTTGAATAGTTACAACGCCGCCGATCGACAGACATAGCATCAGAAGGGTCGCCGACACCGCGAGAGGGCGGTCAGCCGGCCAAGGCCAGCAGATTGTCCGCCAGAGTCTCGATGCGGTCCCGCTGGGGGATGCAGTCCAGCCAGGCTGGGGGGATGGCCGACGCGCCGTAGCGCGCCCCCAACACTGCGCCAGCCACGGCGCCGTTGGTGTCGGTATCTCCCCCGGCTTCCACGATACTCCGCAACGCCGTTCCGAAGTCCAAGGGTGTCACCGCGGCCCAAAGCCCCGCCTGCATAGCCAGCAGGGTGTGACCGATGAGCCGCTGGTCTCGCCGCAGCCAGGACGTACTGGAAACCACCGGGTCTCCGTCGGCAATCGCAGCCAGGACCTCGATGGGAATACCGTCTCCGGAGGCCGCGCCCAGCAGGTCGGGAGCGCCGTCGGCAGAGGCTGCCGCCAGAAGGGCAGGCAAGTCCGGCTCTGCCCCGCGCAGCAGCAGGGCGATGGCCGCATTGACGATGATACAGGACCATTGGCAAGCGGCGGCGTAGTGGGTTACAGCGCAAGTGGAAGCGGTGTCGCTGACCAGCAGGTCCGGCTGCCGAAAGCGAGCAAGGGCAACCGGAGCGCAACGCATCAGCTCGCCGTTGGGGGCGATGGGGTTGAGCTGGTAAACGATGCGAGCGGCCGCGGGCGGCGCATGTCCGCTCTCCAGTTCGTGGATGACGCTACTGGTCAAAATGCCCATGCCGCGCCCGTTCTCACGCGCCCAGACTACCAGCCGGTCGGCGAACGCTCCCACGTAGTCGCCCGCGTCCACCAGCGCCTCGCCCAAGTCCACCGCTTGGGCGAGGTCGTCGTCCATCAGGCGGTCCGCCTCGCGCGGGTCAATGTGGAGGACGCCCTCTGGATAACGCCGGTCAATGTCGGAGTACCACCGGCCCTCCATAGGAAGTCCCAAGAGATTTCCAACCGCCAGGCCCAGCATGACGCCGCAGGCGCGGTCACCCGGCCCGCCGGCTGAATCGCCGGCGTTGCCCAACTAGAGAAGCAATGTTGGGGGCGCTGGTGACGATGTTGGGGTCGGTCATCGGGCCTGCTTCTCCTACGTATTGAACGATGGCTATGGCCTGCTTCCCCTGCCGGACGACTTTCAGTGCCGAGGATTCATCGGAGCTCCTCGAAACGCAATGCAGCCCGTTTTTCCCCTAGAGCCAGCCAAGAGATGAGAAGGAACGAACAGTAATGGTAATGCAGTTCAGCGCTCGCGTTCGACCAGCTTCAGTTGGGTATTGAGTTGAATTCCCATAACGGTGCAGGCAATGCTAATTTTTTCCCTTATTGGTTCCGTGCCAAGGTTGGTTCCAAGCCACCAACCGTTTCCCAAATCCATGGCGTAACCTCTCAAATGGACTTGGTCGTAAAGATCATCACGGTTTTGGGCTATCAGACGGCGTGTTCTTCCCGCAGTCCGCGAAGCAAAACGTCTCATGAAAGTCGAATCGCGGCGGTCGAATTCTTTAATGACTTCCGCTAAGGTGCGATTGCCGACTCCAGTGTCCACTTTCTTACCATCAAGAATAAATCCAACGATTTGGCTGCGAGGGTGCCTTACGGGGGGCGGATTGGGGGGGGGGGTCATAAATAGGCGGCAGGTCTTGAATAGGCGGCAGGGAACCGTCTAGAACGCCCTTTAAGAACGCTTCTACGTCGTCGAGCTCTGGCTGAGTACCACACTCTCCTTCAACAGCGTCCGCAATCAAGCTGCAAAGGACCTCGTCTCGCTTAGTTAACAGAGTTCGCCATACCCTAGGGATAGTATTTCGAGCCTTCTCTCTTTGGATGCCACCGTCCCGCAAGTCCTCAGCATCAATTCTTGTCTGGGATAGCCCAACCCGGTCTTTATGAAGGTACTTCTCGAAAAACCGGGCATGGTCAGGGGTCCTGTCATCATCACGTTGCAACTCAATACGGCAAAACCTGCGCTCCGGTGGAGTACCGGCCGCCATGCTCATATAGAAATTCCAAACATTGCCATCCGTCAGTATCAGAAATGGAACGCCTCGGTTGTTGGCGTAATTAAAGACCTGATCAACACCATCTTCATCCGCGTTGCCGAGCCGCTTGGCTTCGAGGAAGACGACGGGCCTTTGATCTGGGTCAAACAGTGCGAAATCTACGGAACCGCCTGGTACTGAGAATTCAGGTACGAATTCCGAGGGGTTAGTATCATCCCAGTCTAACGCGCGTAGGATTGGGAGAATAACCGCCAGTTTGACCTGCTCTTCTTTGTTCAGTTGGCCGGAGCGCAATCGATCAACCGCAAAATTCAGAACTTGTTCCATATCCATGATTCCGTTAGCCTTTTATTCGGGTTTCTCATTTCAGAGGTCACCAAGCATCAACGACACTCCGAAGCGGGATGTTGGCAGCATATGCTAACCTCTCATTGCTGGTCAAGATCTTCGGCATCGGACCGTGCCGGTTAGAACATTCACAGTTTGCCGGATGTCTTGTGGATATAATACTTGATGCGAGACGGCATTGCATCTTTCGTTAGCGGGCTGAAACTGTTCAGAGTTAGTCAATCGAATGCCCCGCATTACGCGGGGACACGACCTTGCCCAAAGCTAAGTTTGGCGGTTGTTGACACTGCGGGCGGACAAGACCGCCTCAAGTCTGAACAGTTACAGCGGGCCTTTCTTCCAATGTCTGCGGCTCCGCTGCCTATTGATAAGGAGGCCTCCAAGCGTGAGCAAAACCAGCGGCAAAGGCCGCCCCATACCCAACAGCTACTGGGTCATGCCCGGACGCCTGGCCGCGGGTGAATACCCCGGCGAGGTCGACGCCCAAGAGACCGCAGCCAAGCTGCGATGTCTTTTAGAGGCGGGAATCAACCACTTCGTCGACCTCACCGAATCGGGCGAAAGGACCGACCAAGGTGAACTGGTGCCTTACCACCAGATGGCTGAGGAAGAAGCAGACGACCTTAACGTTACCGTCCAGTGCGCCAGGTGCCCCATACCCGACACGCAAGTACCCGATACCCCCGGGGCAATGGCTGCCATCCTGGACGCCATCGACTCAGCCTTGAACCAAGGCAGAACCGTCTATGTTCACTGCTGGGGAGGCGTGGGACGGACCGGCACCGTGGTCGGCTGCTGGCTGATCCGCCACGGGCGCACCGGGGAAGAGGCCCTAGCCCAGATCGCCGACTGGTGGCAGGGAGTGGCCAAAGCCTACCGCCAGCCGCAGTCGCCCAGCGAACGGGTGCAGCGCGAGTACGTTCGGCAATGGATGGAGCCGGATGGATAGGACACTGAACCCAGTCAAGCGGGGCAGCAAACGCCGGGCGACGAGGAACTGGAACGCTTGGCAGCTCTTCTCCCCGGACGGGCAGACCTGCCGCTTCTGCCCCCACTCCAATACGGACCACCTCTCATTTTCAGGACGGCCCCACTTCTACCGGCCAGCCACGAAAGAGGAGCGGCAGAACCCCTTGGAGAAGTTGTACCGCCACCAAAACCCGGAGCAAGGTCCGGTGCTGGTGAAGCGTGTGACCGTCGCCAAGCACGCCGAGATCGTCACCGCTTACTGCACGGCCTGCGCCGAGGGGTTGGACACTGGCCAGGTACTCTGTTACCAGCGCACCTTGGCTGTCGGCGAGGTGGTGGGGCTAAGGCAGCACACCTTGACAGCACATCCTCGCCATTCAGCGCCGTAAGTGTTCAGTCCCGGTGAGACGCCCCCGCCCCGCCTCTGTGGATACCGGCTTTCGCCGGTATGACGGGGGACTGGGCTTATTGGCGGATTCTCACGAAGTCTGAACAGTTACTCAGCGCCATTCAGATAGACATTGACGAAGTAGCGCATATCTCCATTCTCGTCCACCAGCCTAGTCTTAAACCCCCTCGCAACCGTAACTGTTCAGTCCCGGTGAGGATCCCCGCCCCACCCTGTGGATACCGGCTTTCGCCGGTATGACGACGGACTACGCCTGTCAAGGGATCGGTGCTAAGTCTGAACAGTTACCTGCAACCGGCTGGATTGACTGGTGAATTCCCGATGTGCTAATCTGGGTCGTCTCCATAGATATAGAACAGGTTCTTCTACGTATTTATAGTTTCGGGAGTATCGGCGGACACTATTGGTTGACCTGCCATTTGCCGACAAGAGTCAATGGCTATCCTTGCGCAACGCCTGCCGCCTCCTTGACGTGAGCGACGTTACGCTGAGGCAGTGGGCCGACTCCGGCTACGTCCCCGTCTACCGTACCCCCGGCGGCCACCGGCGGTTTCTGCGCCACGATCTGGAGTCGCTGGTCAATGGCCAGCATCAAGCCGACCATGGACGGGACGATGCCGCCGAGGGGTCTGCACTGCGCCGGATCCGCCGCCGCTTGACTCGAGATAGCGTGGCGCAACAACCTTGGTACCAGAGCATCGAGGAGGAAGGCAGGGTCAGGATGCGTCTTTTCGGACGCCGCCTGTTGTCCTTGCTGCTTCAAGAGGCCGGCCCCAAACGCCGCCGCCAGGAATCTCTGGAAGAAGCCCGGGTTCTGGGGCGGGAGTACGGCGCCGAGATGCGAGAGAGGGGAGTGACAGTTACCGAAACAGTGGAAGCGTTCCTTTTCTTTCGCACGATAGTGTTGGACTCCACCAACCCGGGGACATGGCCGCGAATCATGGAGGCCGCCGACCGGATGCTGCTGGGCGTTGTAGAGTCGTACGAAAACCCCGTCGGCGCCCGTCCGGCGCCACCTGCCGTGATTTCCCGGCGTTCCCAACGAATAGCCAGTCCGGACCAATCTATCTAACTCAAGCGCTAGCGCAGGCGGAGGCCGAATCAGATGGACCTTGTGGACCGTAAATTATTGAACCTGATCCAGTCGCCGTTTCCTATGGTGGAACGGCCGTACCTGGAATTGGGCGAACAGGTGGGCATTGACGAAGAAGAGGTGCTGGCCCGCTTGGCCGAACTGAAGCGGCAGAACGTGCTGCGCCAGATCAGCGCAATCTTCGACACCCGCCGACTGGGCTATCAAACGACGCTGGTAGCCATGGCTCTCGACCCCGGCGAGCTTCACCAGGCGGCACAAGAGATCAACAAGCATCCGGGCGTCTCCCACAACTACGCCCGGGAGGGCTCCTACTACAATCTCTGGTTCACCCTGGCCGTACCCCCGGAACACGACTTGCAGGCCACCGCAAATTACATGGGCCGCAAAACTCATGCCTTGGCCACCCGCATCATGCCGACCATCCGGTTCTTCAAGATCGGGGTGAACTTCGACATGGTCAACAAAAAGGGGTCGTCGTACAACTTCAGCCCCGATGGTTTCGACAAGGGGGAATCGGATAGCTGGAACAAGCCGGTGACCGTCACCGACGCGGAGAAAAACGCCATCCGGGAGATGCAGGAGGACTTGCCGCTGGCGCCCCGTCCCTTCGACCCCATCGCCAAAAGGCTGGGGTTCACCACCGAGGGCTTGTTCGCGCTGGCCAAGGAGTTCCAAGACCGCCGTATCATGCGCCGCTACAGCGCGGTGTTGCACCACCGGCGGTCCGGCTTCCGGGCCAACGCAATGATCGTTTGGAAAGTGCCGCCGGAACGGGCTGAAGAGGTGGGAATAATCATGGCGGGCCACCAAGCGGTGACCCACTGCTACGAACGCCCCACCTTCCCCGACTGGCCCTATACCCACTTCACCATGGTCCACGCCACCACCCCCGAGGGATGCGAGATATTCAACCGGGAGATCAGCGAAGCCACCGGCATCACCGACCGGTTGGTGCTCTACAGCACCCGGGAATACAAGAAGACCAGGGTTCGTTACTTCGTTCCCGACTACGACGATTACCTGGAGTCGGAACAGTCCGACGCCGTCGCCGCAACCTAGCGTTGTCCGTTATGTCGTCCTACTACCCCATTTATCTCAACTTGAACGGCAAGCGGGCGCTGGTCGTGGGCGGGGGGGCAATCGCCGAAGGAAAGATCGACCGGCTCCGGCAGACCGGCGCAGATATAACGGTAGTCAGTCCCGAGGCCACTCCCGGCATCGTCCGGTACGCCGAATACGGTGAGGTGCGCTGGCTGAGGAGAGATTATGGGGCGGGAGACCTCGACGGGGCTTTCATCGTCATAGCCGCCACCAACCAACGGGACGTGAACCAGCGGATTTTCGAGGACGCCGAGCGGCTGGGAATTCTGCTGAATGTGGTGGACGACCCGCCTCGCTGCAACTTCATCGCCCCTTCGATCGTCGAGCGGGGGCCGGTCACTCTGGCCATCTCCACCGGCGGGGCCAGCCCGGCCTTGGCCCGCAAGCTGCGGGAGTCCTTGGGCGAGTCCGCGGAGCTGAAGTGGGCCGACATGGCCGGCGTCATGTCCGCCGCCCGCAAACGCCTGCGGGAAACGGGTGTGTCCGTCGACTCCCAACACTGGCAGTGCTGCTTGGGTGACGACCTGTTGGACCTGGTGCAAGCGGGCCGCGAAACTGAAGCCCTGGAATCCCTGCTCACCCGTCTCTTTTCGGAACACACAGCCGGACCCTGTGCCGGGGCTTCCCAGCGCCCCAGTACAGCCCGCCGGGCTTTAGGTTAGAGGAACCGTTTTGCGGGACAGCCGGCCGATACGGGTGGGAAGCCGGGGCAGCGCGTTGGCCCTCATACAAGATGAGGAAGTCATCTCCCGCCTGAAGCTGCGGCATCCGGGTCTGCGGTTCGAGGTGGACACCGTCCGCACCCGAGGGGACGCCGACCAGTCCTCGCCATTAGCCGGGATGGGGCTGGGTATCTTCGTCAAGGAAATCGAGCAAGAGCTCTTGGACGGCACGCTGGATATGGCGGTGCACAGCTTGAAGGACATGCCGACCAAGTTGCCCGAAGGTCTCATCCTCGGGGCGATACTGCCCCGAAAAGACGCCAGGGACGTACTGGTAAACCGGTGGAACTGCGCCTTGGAGCAGGCGCCGCCGGGAGCCCGCATCGGCACCAGCAGTCCGCGCCGCGCCGCCTTGATCAGGCGCAACGCCCCTCAAGTGGAGGTAGTGCCGGTCCGGGGCAACGTGGAAACGCGGTTGCGCAAGGCACACGGCGAAGAATTGGACGGCGTGGTGCTCGCCGCCGCCGGGCTGGTCCGCCTTGGCTTGGCCGACCGGATCGCCGAGTATCTATCGCCGCAGCGGTTCGTGCCGCCGCCGGGGCAGGGAGCGTTGGCCGTCGAGATACGGGCCGATGACCAGCGGATGCAGGGCATACTGAAGCATGTCGAACACCCGGCGACCCGCTATGAGATCACCGCCGAACGGGCCTTTCTGGAGGTCTTGGGCGGAGGGTGCCAAGTACCCGTGGGCGCCTACGCCCGCTGCATGGGGCACGAGCTCCTTATGACCGTATTCATGGGCACTGAGGACGGCTCCAAGAGCTTCATCGCGAAGGTGGACGGCCTCAAGCACGACCCCCTGCAACTGGCTGGCGACGCCTATCTGGCGGTGATGGAAAGGGGCGGCAGCGCGTTGGTCGAAGGCGCGCGCCAACCCCAGGGACCGCCGGCCACCGAGAACTTGTGATGACAACCGCAACCGTCAAATACGATACCAGGGCCCTGGCCGTCGGCCGAGCCGTCTTGCAAGACACGGCCGCCGAGACAGTGATCCTGTTCGGGTCCCGCGCCCGGGGCGATTATCACAAAGATTCCGATATAGACCTTCTTCTCGTCCACCCCCGCTGGCAGGACGACGATGTGCGACAAAAGGCTCGTACCGCTTGGGACAAGGCCGAATCTCTCTACGGGACCAGGGTTCCCGTGGACGTAGTCAGCTTCACTCCCGAGGAATTCCACCACATGCGGCGCACCGTCAACAGCGTAGCAGCGATAGCGACGGAGGAAGGCATCACCATGGACGGCCAGCCAGCCGGGGAAGAATACGGCAACGACGGGGACTATTCCAACGAATGGACCATGACCGACCAACGCTCCTATCACACGAGGTCACATCTACACATGTTGCGCGCAGCCATAGACAGCGGCCAAGCGGGCATCATGGTAGGCCAGCAGGCCCACCAGACCTTGGAACACGCGATGAAGGCCCTGATCTCGGCCAGCGGACGCCGGTACGCGCATCATCATGACTTGCTCAACTTAGAAGACGACATGCGCCATTTCGACCGGGGATTCACCCAAGCCATAGGGTCTCCCTTGAAAGCCCTCAACGATTACAGTGGGAGAATAAAATACGATGGGCCATACGCAGATTTTGGAGACCGCGAAGAACTATACCGGAAAGTGCTGAATGACACGCAAAAAATCTTCGAACGAGTCGCCCTTTTAACCGGTAAGGACCCCTGGCAGGAGCAGCCAGGAGAAAACTGCTAACCACAGAATTCGCAGAGAGTACGCTAAGAGCGCAGAGAATATAGGAATGAATCCGTTGGTTGGTAAGGTCTATCTGGTCGGCGCAGGTCCCGGAGATCCGGGGCTGATCACCGTGAAAGGTTTTCAGGCGTTGGAGCAAGCCGATGTCGTGGTGTATGACCGCTTGGTCGACCCTCTTCTGCTCAGTGCCGTCCCGGAATCGGCGGAACGGGTATTTGCGGGCAAGGAGCGGGGCCGGCAGGAGTTGTCGCAGGACGGTATCAACCAATTGCTGGTGGAACGGGCCCGCCAAGGTCTGAGCGTAGTCCGATTGAAGGGCGGCGACCCCTTCGTGTTCGGCCGAGGAGGGGAAGAAGCGCTGGAGTTGGCCCGCAACGGTATCGCGTTCGAGGTGGTGCCGGGTGTCACTTCCGCTATCGCCGGGCCAGCCTACGCCGGGATTCCCCTGACGCAGCGGGGCATGGCCACGACGTTCACCGTGGTGAGCGGGAGCGAGGACCCCTCCAAGTCCGAGTCGTCCATTCCTTGGGAGATTCTCGCTAAGAACGGCGGCACCCTCGTGGTGCTGATGGGTTGGGCCACCCTGGAGAGCATCCTGCAGACGCTGGCCCGGAAGGGGATGCCGTCATCCACTGCGGCGGCGTTGGTGCAATGGGGCACTTGGGCCAAGCAGCGGACCGTTACCGGCGACATCACGAACGTAATCGAACGGGGCAAGAGGGCCGGGCTGGCGCCGCCGGTCGTGGCGGTAATCGGCAGCGTGGTGAAGCTGCGGGAGGAATTGGCCTGGTTCGACCGCCGCCCTCTTTTCGGCAAGCGGGTCCTGATCACCCGCTCCCGCACCCAGGTGTCGCGGCTGCGGGCGCTGCTGGAAGACGCCGGGGCCCAGTCTGTCGAGTTGCCCGCCATCGAAATCGCGCCGTTGGACGATTACACGGAAATGGACCGCGCCGTGGCGACACTTGGCGAATACGAGTGGGTCATTTTCGCCAGCGCCAATGCGGTTGAATCGTTCTTTCGCCGCTTGGAGCATTTGGGCCGGGACGCCCGGCATTTCGGCCCGGTTAGGGTGGGCGCGATCGGTCCCGCCACTGCCGCCGCCTTGGCCTCACGAGGAATCAAGGCCGACTTCGTGCCATCCCGGCCCGTGTCGGAGACCATTTTGCTGGAGCTTTCCGGGCGCAGATGGCAAGGCGTCCGCGTCCTGCTTCCCGCGGCCGATATCGGCCGCGACGAACTGGAGTCAGGGCTGTCCCGATGGGGCGCGATCGTAGACCGGCTGGCGGCTTACCGCAACCGGCCCGTGCCCGACGCCGCCCGGCGAGCCAAAGACGCCTTTTCCGGCGGCGTGGACATCGTGACATTCACCAGTTCGTCGACCGTACGAAATCTTGTAGATATGCTGGACGGGGACCGGACAGCATTGGAGCAGAGTTTCATTGCCTGCATCGGCCCGGTCACCGCGAAGACCGTCCGCGAACTCGGCCTTCGCGTCGACCTTCAAGCCGAACATCACACGGTGGAAGGACTGGTGGAGTCCCTGACCAACCATTTTTCAACGAGAGAGAACAGGGAGAAGGCACCAAGCTGAATCCTCCGTGCTCCCTGTGTCCTGTGTGGCGATCGTTAAGGAGACGATATGACCAGTTTTCCCGACCTGAGGCTACGGCGATTGCGTGGGACCGGCCCTATGCGCGATCTCACACGCGAGACCCGGCTATCGCCCCGGGAGTTCGTCTACCCCATGTTCGTTACCCACGGCCACGGCGTCCGTGAGGCCATTGAGCCCATGCCGGGCTGCTACCAAATGTCGTTGGACGTGATGTCGGAAGAAGTGGACGAGGTCGCCAGCCTGGGCATCCCCGCTGTATTGCTCTTTGGCCTGCCCGCCGAAAAAGACCCCATGGGCTCCGAAGGCTACGACCCCGAGGGCATCGTCCAAGAAGCGGTCCGGGTGATCAAGAAGAACTCGCCGGAAATGCTGGTCATCACCGACGTCTGCATGTGCGAGTACACCGACCACGGCCACTGCGGTGTCATCGACAACGGCAAAGTGGACAACGACCAGACCCTCGAGCTGCTGGGGCGGACCGCAGTGTCCCACGTGCAGGCCGGGGCAGACATGCCAGCGCCGTCGGCCATGATGGACGGCCAGGTGTGGGCCGTTCGCCGGGCCCTGAACGCCAGCGGATACCAAGACACACCCATAATGGGGTACGCTGCCAAATATGCCTCCGGCTTCTACGGTCCCTTTCGGGTGGCTGCGGACTCCACTCCCCAATTCGGCGACCGCAAGTCCTACCAGATGGACCCGGCCAACATTCGCATGGCCATGCGGGAAATCGAGAGCGACATCGCCGAGGGCGCAGACATCGTCATTGTAAAACCGGCGTTGGCGTATCTGGACGTCATCAAGGAGGCCAAGGCGAAGTTCAACCTGCCTCTGGCGGCGTACAACGTAAGCGGTGAATACTCGATGGTCAAGGCGGCGGCCCTGCAGGGTTGGATCGACGAGAAGCCCGTAACCACCGAGCTACTCACCGCCATCAAACGAGCGGGGGCGGACATCATCCTGAGCTATCACGCCAAAGACATCGCCCGGTGGCTACAGGAATAGGCGTCGGCAGAAGATGAGAAGGCCCCTTACCGGAACTCGACAGCCTCTCCCGGATTGACTTTGAACCCGGCCTCTCCGCGCCGGGACGGTGCCGGGTTGTCCTCGCTTCTGGGCCGGCGGACCACCCGGATCCCCAAAGTCGCCAACATTCCGTCAACCTGCTGGATGGAGCTGCCCAATGGCCCTCCGGCCGCCTCGTCCGACGACAGTTGCGCCCTCAACTGCAACAACTCACTGGCGAAATGCAGGGCCAGTTCCACGCCCGACAGGTTCAGTCCCATATCGTCGACAAAGTGTTTGATAAGGCGCAGCCGGGCTATATCGTCGTCGGAATACGTCCGTAAACTGCCCATGCGCAACGGTTCGATGAAACCGGCCCGTTCATACTTCCGTAACGTTTGCGGGTGCATGTTTAACGTTTCGGCGACTACGCTGATCAGGTAGACCCCCGGCGTTTGCTGCATCGACCTCTCCGGCGCGGCTAATCCCTTACTTTGTCCCTTATATCTCACGTCCCATTTGGTTGTCAACTGGCATATCCAGTATATGCTTCTTTTGCATCATGATCTTGACACACCGTATATCACATATTATACTTACGCCATATTAGTTGAAAAGGAGGCCTTGCAATGGTATCGGTTAACCTCAGCGATAAGACCACAGACGCGGAAGCCCGCCCTGAAGAGCTGAACGCCACACTGGCCCGCCAGATGCTCGAGGTACTCGAAGAGCCTGCGCAGGACCGGGTTGTCGAACGGGCCGAAGCTGCCCGCCTGTTCTACAGCGTCCCCTTTCCCGGTGTCCGGTACTACTCGTTCTAGGCCGCCGGCCAGTGCTTCAGACAACCATATTTGAGAAGAATCAGGAGGAGATTATGATGCAACGTTGGTATCCCTTCAACGACCTACGGCAGATGCAGAATACCATGGACCGCATGTGGCGCCGCGCCGGCAGCCGGTCGAACGGCTCCGAAAAGAGCCCGGATATCGAGACTTGGGCCGTGCCCTTGGACGTACTCCGGAAGGGTGACGACACCATAGTACGCGCCTCCTTGCCAGGAGTTTCACCCGAGGACATCCGGGTATGCATCGAAGACAACGTGTTGACTATCAAAGCCCACACCTCGCAGGAGTTCCAGGACACGGACGGGGACTACTTGATGCGGGAGCGGCGCTCCGGGTCGTTCCACCGGGCGTTGAGGCTTCCCGATTCGGTCGACCCCGAAAACGTGCAGCCCCATTTCCAGCACGGCGTTCTGAGCATTACCGTCCCCAGGGCCGAAGCCAAGCGGGCCAGGCAGCTTGAGGTCAAGGTGGGCGCCCCGGAACCCACGGAAGGCAGCTAAGATCCGCAGGTGGGAGATAACCCGGAAACGGGCTCCCGCGGCACAGACAGGAAGCGGCACCGCGCAAACGGTGCCGCTTCCTCGTTTGAAAAACCAGCGCGGAGACCCTATGAAGGGTCTCCGCGCATCGTGTTACTTCATTTTTCGAAACGCGTTGGGTTTTCTCAGTAGGTCCCGCCTACACGCCGTACCGGGCGGCGGCGTTGGGGTCGCTGTACTCCACGTTCTTGGTGGACCAGAATGCGGCGGCAATCTCGTCGCAGGCAGCCACTAGGTTCTGGGCGTGTTCCATGTTGACCGTCTGCTTGCACTGTCCGGCGAGCTTAAGGGCCGCGTTGAACTTGGCGGCGATTTCGCCGGCGTCGGTGTTGGGCCAGGCATAATCCGCCCAGAGGATCCGCAGCTCCTCTTTGCACTTCTCCGCGTGCTCCTCTTTGACCTGCACGTACCGGTTGAAGGTGTTGGCGAAGGTCTGGTGGGCCGCAATTTCGGAACCCGGCGCCGGATGCTCCAGGTTCTGCATCCGAAGCACCATCTTCTGGACCGTCTGGGCGGCGATCTTGGCGCCGATGGGATCGTAGATTCCGCAAGGAATATCACAGTGCGCCTGAGCGATTCCAGGCTTGAACCACCCCAAGGGGTTGAACATCTCTGACCCTCCTAAATTACACTCGGCTGTCTCGATTCGAATCGCCCCAAGGTTAATAAAATTTCCCCGCTGGCGCAACCCCGTTGCCATGGTGAGCGGACTCACCTGGGGTCTCCTTGTATCCCCTATGGCCAGCCACTTATAATTGGCCCCAGTCAGCCCCGGTACTTAGCATTCCATTGTTTCTCCCTACCGCCGTTATCCGTTTCCAGGAGATGACCCTTTGACCACCGCCACCAAGGCAGCCAAGACGAAGCACCGCAGCGCCGAGATAACCCACGATCCACAGCGTGCGCCCGCCCGCGCCATGCTGATGGCAATGGGCATCACCCAGGAAGACATGGAAAAGCCCTTCGTGGCCATCGCCAGCCTGGCCAGCGACGTCACCCCCTGCAACGTGCACCTGGACCGCTTCGCCCAAGCCGCCAAGGAAGGGGTGCGCAGCCCTGAGTCTGGGAATGGGGGAGTACCGTTCAAGTTCGGCACCATCACGGTGAGCGACGGCATCTCCATGGGCACCGAGGGCATGAAAACCTCGCTGGTGAGCCGCGAGGTCATCGCCGACTCCATCGAGCTCGTGACCTTCGGCGAGCGGATGGACGGCCTGATCACCATCGCGGGCTGCGACAAGAATATGCCCGGCTGCATGATGGCGATGGCCCGGCTCAACGTGCCGGCCATCTTCATGTACGGCGGCTCCATCATGCCCGGCCAATACGAGGGCCGGGACGTCAACATCCAAGACGTTTTCGAGGCGGTAGGCGCCTACGCCAAGGGCGATGTGAGCCTTGAGCAGTTGAAGGAACTCGAATGCCGGGCCTGCCCCGGCGAGGGCTCCTGCGCCGGTCTATTCACCGCCAACACCATGTCCACCGCCATTGAGGTGATGGGCATGTCCCTCCCCGGCGACGCCTCCCTTCCGGCCATCGACCCCCGCAAGATTGCCGAGGCCCGGGACGTGGGTCGCACGCTCATGCGTCTGCTCGAGGACGACGTGCGTCCGCGGGACATTCTGACCAAGCAGGCTTTCGAAAACGCCATCACGGTTGCGGTGTCCATGGGCGGCTCAACCAACGTGGTGCTGCACCTGTTGGCCATCGCTTGGGAGGCCGGAGTGCCCCTGAGCATTGAGGACTTCGACCGGATCAGCCGGAGCACTCCCTACATCGCAGACATGAAGCCAGCGGGTCGCTACGTTATGGCCGACCTCTCGCGCTACGGCGGTATCGCCTTGGTGATGAAACGGCTGCTGGCTGCGGGCCTGCTCCACGGCGAAGCGATGACCGTCACGGGCAAGACCCTGGCCCAAAACCTGGAGGGGGTCGCGACAATCGACGACCAGCCCATCATCAGCCAGGTGGACACTCCTCGAAGTCCGACAGGGGGCTTGGCGATTCTGCGGGGCAACCTGGCCCCGGACGGCGCGGTCATCAAGGTAGCCGGCCACCAGGAACGGGTGTTCCGGGGCCCGGCCCGGGTGTTCGACCAAGAACCGACGGCCTTCCGGGCTATCCAGGGCGGCGAGATCAAGCCAGGCGATATTGTAATCATTCGCTACGAAGGCCCAAAGGGTGGCCCCGGAATGCAGGAGATGCTCGGCGTGACGGGGGCGCTCATCGGCCAAGGACTCGGAGACGATGTGGCGTTGGTGACCGACGGCAGGTTTTCCGGGGCGTCCCACGGCCCGATGGTCGGCCACGTGGCGCCCGAGGCGGCCGTCGGCGGCCCCATCGCGCTGGTTCGGGAAGGCGACGAGATAACGCTGGACATACCGGCCCGCCAACTCAACGTCAAGCTCACCGAAGAAGAGTTCACCGACCGCCGCGCCAATTGGACACCCAACCCGCCCAACTACACCACCGGCGCATTAGCCAAATACGCCCGCCTGGCCACCTCCGCCTCCGAAGGCGCGGTGACGCGGTAGAGGACAGGGAGCGAAAATGAGATGGCAAGAATAGGAATTAGCATACCGGACGGATTGCTTGAGTCGCTCGATCACCAGCGGCAAAGGAATGGCCGGGGAGTCAGCCGCAGCAAGTTTATCAACCATGCCCTGGTTGTATACCTGCGCGTAGAAGCCGAGCGGCAACGACAAATAGAGGCGGAAATGGCGGCCTTTTGGGAGAGGGAAGAAACGGAGGAAGAGCTCGATGAGTGGGTGTCCCAAGCATCTCTGGCAGCAATGGCGGAGATTTATCGGGATGAACCCCCATGGGAATGAGCCGGGGTGATTTGTGGTGGGGCGATATACCCCCTCCAATCAGAAGGCGTCCGGTAGTACTGGTATCCAGACAGTCGTCCTACGGCAGGATGCAGAACGTAATAGTGGCCCTCGTGAGCACGAGGATCAGGGGAACGAGGGCCGAAGTGTTGTTAGGGCCGGAGGACGGTCTAGATCGTCCGTCTGCCGTAAACTTGGAAAATATATTCACAATCAACAGGAGACACCTCGACTGGCGAATTGCCAGCCTAAGCCGCGAAAAAATGAGGGCGGTTGACGAGGCCCTACGATTCGCGTTGGACTTGTCCCCGTGAGACCGGAATCGTTTCCAGACACAACTAAGGAGAATGCCCAATGATGGACTACGGAGCAGAGGCAATCAAACGCCACCGCGAGAGCCGCGGTAAGGTAAGTATCGCCTCAAAAATGAGAGTCGAAACCCTGGAGGACCTCTCCATCGCCTACACTCCCGGCGTGGCTTCGGTGTGCATGGCGATTCATGCCGACCCGGCAGAGTCTTATAACCTCACCAACCGGAGCAACACCATCGCCGTCGTTACCGACGGATCGGCTGTGCTGGGGTTGGGGAACATCGGCGCCGCAGCGGCAATGCCGGTCATGGAAGGCAAGTCCATACTGTTCAAGACACTGGCCGACGTGGATGCCTACCCCATCTGCATCGCCTCCCAGGATAACGACGTGATCATCCAAACGGTGCGCGCCATCGCGCCCAGCCTGGGCGGCGTCAACCTGGAGGACATCGCCGCGCCCCGCTGCTTCGACATCGAGGCGGCGCTGCAGGACCTCGGAATCCCCGTTTTCCACGACGACCAACACGGCACCGCCGTCGCGGTGCTGGCCGCCGTGATCAACTCTCTGAGTCTCACCGGCCGGAAGATCGAGGACACCAAGTTCGTGTTCGCCGGCGCCGGCGCCGGCGGCATCGCCTCCGCCAAGCTGCTCCGCGACCACGGCGCCACCAACGTCGTTTTGGTGGACAGCACCGGCATTATTCACCGGGGCCGCACCGACCTTACCCCCATCAAAACCTCCATGCTGGACAGCACTAACCCCGCCAACCTGGAGGGCGGGATCGCCGAGGCGATGCGAGGGGCCGACGTTTTCATCGGTCTCGCCGTGGCCGATATGGTAACGCAGGACATGGTTTCCTCCATGAACAAAGACGCAGTAGTGTTCGCCATGGCCAACCCAGTACCCGAAATCATGCCTGACTTGGCCCGGGAGGCTGGCGCGGCGATCGTTGGCACCGGCCGGAGCGACTTCCCCAACCAGATCAATAACAGCTTGGTGTTCCCGGGCATCTTCCGCGGGGCGCTTGACGTCAGCGCCACCCGAATTACCACCAAGATGAAGCTGGCCGCCGCCCAGGCCCTGGCCGCGCTGGTTGTCGAGCCAACCGTCGACAACGTGATTCCTTGGTCGCTGGACCGAGCGGTGCCGCTGGCCGTTGCTAAGGCCACCGCCGAGTCTTGGGAATGAGCCAAGTCACCGTCGAGTCTCTCGACCGCCTACGCCCCAACCTGCAGTCCTTGATGGCCGAGCGGGCCCGCTCGTTGCCCGGTCTCCGCTATTGCGACCTTCGCATAGAAGTCCGGGAAGAGACGGGCGCTGTGTCCGAGAACGGCTTGGAGAAGGCCAGCGCCGAGGACTACACCTTCGATTTCGGCGTCCGGGCCATCGCCGGAGGCCGCGCCGCGGCGGCGGGCTATTACGGCCGGGTGCTGGGGTCCGCCGACAACGTCGAGTCCGTCGTTTGGGACGGACTGAAGCAGGCCCACCAGCGGGCCCGGGCCAGCGCCAGCGAGAAGTCTCGTATGCAAGGCCGCTACCCTCACCTCGGGTCTTCTCTCACCGGAACGGAACTCGCCCCAGTGCCGGTGGCGCAAGACACCGTCCCGGCCACCTTCGTCACCGACCCCCGGTCCGTCAGCCTCGCCGAGACCCTGCGCATGGCCGTCGACGGCTGCAAGGCCCTCCAGGACACCGGCGGCAAGGTGCTTTACTCTGCTGCTTCGGCCAGTACGTTCCTGCTGCGTGAGTTGTTCCTCAGCTCCGATGGGGCCGACATCGACCAGAGCTTCGCCCAGACCGAGGGATTCGCCATTGTCATCTGCTCCGGCGAACACGGCAACTACGAGCTTTACGATTTCACCGGCCACCAGCGCGGTTGGGAGATTCTGACCGACGGCTACGACGCCGGCCCTATCGTACTGCCCAACTTCGTCGATTTTTGCTCCAAGCTGTCGACCGACGCCTTGGAAACAGCCGCCGCGCCGCCGCTGAAGCCGCCGGACCACGACGTGATCGTAGTCACCAACCCCCACTTCAACACCCTGCTGGTGCACGAGGTGGTGGGTCACCCATCGGAGCTGGATCGGGCCCTCAAGTACGAGACGGGTTACGCCGGGCGTTCCTGGTTCCTCAAAGACATGCAGGACAACCAACTTGGAAAGCAGATCGCCTCGCCCTTGGTCACGGCCTATTCTGATCCGTTGATGGAAGGATACGGCTCCTTCAGTTACGACCACGAGGGGACCCCCGCACGCCGCGCCTACATTATGCGCGACGGTGTGCTGGAGGAGTTCCTGAACAACCGGCAGACGGCCGAGATTCTGGGGGTCCCCACTAACGGTTCGGCCCGCTCCACCGAGGCCCAGTTGGTGCCACTAATCCGTATGACCAATACGATATTCGCTAACGGCGACCGCGACCCCCAAGACATCATCTCGGAAGTGGACTCCGGGTACTACATCGAAGGCCACCGGACGCCGTCCATCGCCGAGTCGCGGGAGAACTTCCGCATCACGGCGGTTAAGGTCCACGAGATAGAGAACGGCCAGCTTGGACGGATGTACCGCGACGGTGGAATCACCTCCGACAGCCGGGATTACTTCACCTCCATAGACGCCGTGGGCAACGACCTGCGGGTGAACCCGATCCCCAACTGCGGCAAGGGCCAACCGATGCAGGCCAAGCGAATGAGCAACGGCGGCCCCACCATGCGAGGCGTCGCCCGCCTCACCGGGCCGGGGTAAAGAAGCCAGACCAGCCGAAAAGGAGCCTCGTTTGGACCCCCGAATTAAAGGACCGTAAGAAGAGATAATGGTCCGGGACTATCACTATACCGTTGCCAGCCACGAGTTCTTGAGAAAAGCCCGCGAAGAATTAGCCCAAGGCGACTTAGTGCAAGCCTCGGAAAAGGGTTGGGGGGCAGCGGCGCGAATGGTCAAGGCCATAGCCGAGCAACGGGGTTGGCGGCATAACAGCCACCCCCGCCTTCACCAGATTGTTGACACATTGGTGACGGAGACAGGAGACCGTCAATTATTCACCCTCTTCCAGGTTGCCGGCTACCTGCACACTAACTTCTACGAAAACTGGCAGACCAAACAGATGATTGAGTCCGGATTGCGTGACGTGCAACTCTTGTTGGAAAAGCTCGATCCTTTGTTGGAGCAAGTATAATGGGAGCATTCTCCGTTCCCATAGAAATCGGCCGTCCTGCCGGTAAACGATACGAACCTGTTGACGCCTTGGTGGATACCGCGGCGAGCTACACCTTGATTTCGGCTTCTCTTCTGCGGCAACTGGGAGTGCCGGTGCATGACCGAGTACCGTTTATCCTGGCCGACGGGAGCCGGATACTCCGGGATGTTGGGCGGGCCTGGATTCGGGTGGGTGAAAAATCGGAGGTCACGCTGGTGGTGTTCGGCAACGATGACGCCAAGGCCCTGCTTGGCGCCTATGCCCTGCAGGGCCTGCTGCTGGCAGTGGATACGCCGAACGAACAACTTGTGCCCGTGCCGGGCTTGCTAAAGCAACAAGAACGTCTGATGTCCGCCTGCGAGGTATAGCGGTATGCTCTCCCTCACCCAACTGCGCCTAGCCGCCAAGGACGCTCTGGCATATGCCTCCGCCCAGCCCGACATTGAGGAAGTCGAAGCGTTCGTTTCGGCCAATGCCAACCTGACGGTCCGGCTCAACTATACTTCCCACATCCCCAGCAACGGCGTGGAAGAGCCCAAGTCTACCGACTCCCAGGGCATTGGGCTGCGGGTGGTCCTTCACACCCCGGCCGAGGGCGGCGGCAAGCGCGCCGGCTTCGGCAGCGAACCCGCCGACCTCTCCTTGGAGGGGGTCAAACGCGCACTGGATAAAGCGCGGGCCGCAGCGGTGATGGACCCGGAGTTCGTTTCCTTGCCAGACCCCGCTGTCCTTCCAACTCCCGTAACACACTCACGACAGATCGAACCCCACTCCCCTGTGTCAGAGACTCCTGCCCGTTCGTACGACCCGGCCATAATGCGGTTGGGAAACAAACGTTTGGTGGGCGCCGGCTGGCGGATGATGGACCGGGCGTTGGACGCTTTCCAGTCGTCCGAGGACCTGGCGTCCTTGGCCCAAACACCGGACCGGTTGGCGGGCCTTGGCCTGATTCTGGGCGGCGACGTGGTAATGCTGCAGTCTCGTATGGCTATCGCCTCCACCCACTTGCCGCAGGTCCAAACGGAGCAGAACACCCTGGTAATGTCCTTCGCCACGGCCATGGTGGAAACCCTGGACAGCAAAGGCAGCGGGTGGTCCGTGGGCAGCGAACTGGCCGGTTTCGACGGCGAAGCAGCGGCCGAAGCGGCTCGAAACGCGGTGGCGGCCCTGGGTCCGGAGTTAGCCGGTGGCCAGAGGGTTCCCACCGGCAGTTACCGGGTGATATTGGGACCGCAGCCGGTGGCCGAAATCCTGGAATGGATATTGATGGCGTCGTTCCAGTTGGAGATGTTTTACGCGGGCGCATCGTCGTTCATGGGAAAGCTGGGGCAGCAAGTTGCGTCCGAGCAACTCAGTATTTTCGACGACAGCTACGCCGCCGGCCTCCCCAATTCCCGGTCGATCACCGACGAAGGTCTGCCCACCGGCCGCGCCGAGCTGCTGCGCAACGGCCGGTTATCGGGGCTGATTTCCGACTTCTACAACTATCAGCGCATCCTGCGCGACCCGGCCGGCAGGGAAAAGCTGGGCCGCGACCCAATTGAGGCGCGACAGGACATCGCACCCCGGAACGGCTTTCGGCCGGGCAACGGCGGCGGCCGCGACTTCGGTGGTCCGCCCGGCGCCGTGTCCTCCAATCTGATCGTGCAGGGTTCGCCCGGCGTATCCCGAGACGAACTGCTCCGGCAGGTCGGAGACGGCGTTTACATCGGCAGGATCTGGTACACCTATCCCGTGAACGGCATCACTGCCGGCGACTTCAGCGGCACGATTATCGGGGACTCGTACCTGATCAAGGACGGCCGGATCGCCGAGCCATTGAAGCCGAACACGCTGCGCATGAACGACAACGTACTCCGGGTCATCAACAGCATCCTAGGCATCGGCGCATTCCGGCGGCCCACGGTACGGTGGTCTTCGGACCAAGTTACCTGGGCTCCCGAGATCGCGGTCGACGGTTTTGGCCTGGAAGAGATCAGCGAGTACATGGAGCACGTTTACCAATAGCGGCCTCCTCGCCGCCATGGAGCCCGAAGATGTCTTCTGAGGAAGCAAGGGAGCAAGCCGTAAAATTCAGCGTCGCTAGGGGCGTGGGGGTCATCACCCTCAACCGCCCCGAGTCTCGAAACGCCCTCACTCCCGAAATGGTCGCATTGATTGGTCAGGCGGTCGAGAGCTGCAAACGCCCCGCCGTTCGGGCGGTCCTGATCACCGGCGCGGGAGGCGCGTTCTGCGCCGGGGCGGATGTGAAGCAACTGGTCGAAACCCTGGAGAGCGATGGGCCCGAAGGGTTGTCGCGAGCGGTCCGAGAGCTGGCCGATTCCTTGCACCACAACGTTGTCCTGGCCCTGCGCCGGCTCGACAAGCCGGTCGTAGCCGCCGTTAACGGCGCGGCCGCCGGGGCCGGGTTCAGCCTTACTCTGGCCGCCGACCTGCGCCTGGCCGCACAGAGCGCCCGGTTTCTGATGGCCTACGCCAATATCGGCGCGCCCGCCGACGGCGGCTCCACCTATCTGTTGCCCCGTCTGGTGGGCGCTGGCAGGGCGATGGAGCTTTACCTGGCCAGCCAGCCGGTGGGGGCCCCCAGAGCCTTGGAGTTGGGCTTGGTGACCCGGGTCTGCCCGGATGGAGAGTTGGAACGGCACGCCTTGGAAACTGCCGAGAAACTGGCCGCGGGTCCGACTGCAGCCTATGGGCGGGTGAAGGAGCTGTACGAGCGGACTTGGGACTCCAGCTTGGAGGCCCAGTTGGACGCTGAGACCGAGGCCTTCGCCCAAGTGACACTGACCCGTGATTTCCAGGAAGGCATCAAAGCCTTCACCGAACGCCGTCAGCCCTGGTTCCAAGGCCGGTAGAGAGTTGCCGCGGGGCTGGATCAGGTAAAGTCGAAAACCTTGACTTCGGCTATTCTGGTGGGTTTGCCGCTTTCATGGATGGCCCGACGGACTTTTTCGGTAATTTCCAAGCTGAACGATTGCTCACCACAACGCCCGCAAATCTCCGCGGGTACACCCCTTACAGCGAAGTATTCACCATCGATCTGAAAGACATCGTCGACCAGTTCCACTCGGCTGACCTTGGAACCACAAACCACGCACTTAAACATTGCTACCTCCGGACCGAGTAGTCCACCCACTCACCGCCGTCTGGCTCATACAGAGTAACGATCTTGACCAGATCGGTGTCGGCCAGAAACACCTGCATATGTAGGGGTCTGCCAACGCGAGTGAACCCTAGCAACAAACAACTCGGAGAATATTTGTCGTTCGGATAGTCTTCAATAATGATAGGACGTTCTCCCGCCTCTGCTATTTCAAGAGCAGGAATATTGTTCTGGAGGGCGCGTAAGTAGGCGTGTCTTGAGAGTTCGTAGGCGCCGGCGGCAAGTCCCGTTCGCGCTTGTTCGATCGATTTCGCCATTTGACCGGAATACCGTATCCATGAAGAACCTGGAACGAAGGACCCTCTAGCGAATCTCCACCACCGTGACGCCGTCGCCTCCGGGGCCTTCGCCGTTGGCGGCGGATACCACCAAGGGGTGGTCGGCCAAGTACTCCCGGACGGCGCGGCGGAGGGCTCCGGTTCCCTTGCCGTGGATGATCCTGAACTCGCCGGCGCCGTCGAGAGCAGCGTTGTTGAGGGCCGCGTCCACCATGCCGACCGCGTCATCGACACGAAGACCGCGCAGGTCAAGGTCCCCCCCGGAACGCCGCGGAGCAGTCGTCCGGCTCAGGTAAACCCCTTGCCGGGCCGCTACGGCGTGTCCCTCCGCACGGCGCTCCAATTGGTATACCGGTATTTTGGCCCGCATAGTGCCCAGCAGCACTTCCAAGCGGTCCTGTTCGTCCGGCGGGGTGATGACCTCCACCGGCTGGCTGATGCCGCGAACATAGACCCGGTCTCCTTCTTTGAGGGACTCCTGCCACCGGGACCGTTTGACCTCTATCGGTTGCCACGCAGTGGATTCAAGCTGACGCTGTACCTCCCGAATCTCAACCCGTTGCTGTTGTACCTGGACAGGCGTCTCCGGGCGTTCCAGCAACCGTTCCGCCCGTCTCAACCCGTCCAAGATGCCGGCTATCCGGTCCTGAAGTTCCTGTCGCGCTTCCTCCACCAAGGCCGCCTTGGCGCTTTCCACCGACGACAACTGCTCTTCCAGGTCCATCTGTTGCCGGGCAGCGTGGGTGCGGGCTTCCTCCGCCTCTTCCCGCAAACGCTCTACCACCAGCCGTTCCTGCTGTAGCTCGTGCAACAAATCATCGGTGGCTTCTTGCGCCGGGGATATTCCGGAACGAGCGTCTTCGATAATAGGACCGGGGATTCCCAGCCGGGCCGCGATGGTCAGAGCGTAGCTTCTGCCGGGCATACCAAGGGTCAGATGGTAAGTGGGCTCCAGGGTACCGGGATCCAGGTCGACGCTGGCATTGACCATACCCGGTTGTTCCTGGGCCGTTCTGGCCACGCCTCGATGGTGGGTGGTGGCCACCAGGAAAACGCCTCTGTCCCTGAAATAGCGCAGGATCGCGCTGGCCAGGGCCGACCCTTCTTCGGGATCGGTGCTGGCCCCCAACTCGTCGGCCAAAACGAGGGACCGGACCGTGGCCCGGTTCATTATCGATATGAGGTTGGTCATGTGGGAACTGAAGGTCGACAGCGACTGCTGGATGCTCTGTTGGTCGCCGATGTCGGCGTAGACGCCATCGAAGCAGGGGAGATGGGCTTCGTCGGCCGGGACGTGCAGACCCGCATGGGCCATTATCGCCAAAAGCCCCACCGTCTTCAGGGCCACGGTCTTGCCCCCGGCGTTGGGGCCGGTGATCAGCATCACCCCGGCTTCCGTGCCGAGTTCCACGGTCACCGGGACCACCCTTCCGGGCAGCAGGGGGTGGCGCGCCCGTACCAGCTTCAGACTCCGTTCCGGCGTCTCCTGGGACGCCAGCCACGGGGGGACTGCCCTGAGGGCGGCCGAGTAACGGGCCTTGGCCGTGTTCAGGTCCAAGCGGGCTACCAGGTCCAGTGTTAACAACAGGTCTTCTCCGCTTTCTCCCACGAGACCGGAAAGCTGCCGCAGCACCCGCTCTTCTTCCCTTTCTTGGGCCAGACGCGCTTCCCGCCAGCGGTTGCCCAAATCGATGGCCTGCATCGGTTCGACGAAGACGGTGGCCCCGCTGTCGGAGACATCGTGGACGATCCCGGGCACCCGCGGCCGCATCTCGGTCTTGATCAAGAGCACCATGCGGCCGTTGCGTTGAGTGATCAGTGGCTCTTGCACCAATTCCTGGCGTTGCAGCCGGCGCAGGTTCCGCTCCATTACCTCGTTGAGACGGTTCTGGGCCTGGCGGGCCTCGGTCCGCAACCGCCCCAAAACGGGACTGGCATGGTCCAAGACCTCTCCGGCGGGGCTGATGGCGCTTGTGATATCCCGTTCCAACTGGGACACGTCCGGGATGTCGCCCGCGATGCGGGCCAGCATCGGCATTCGTTCCTGGCGGGCCAGGACGGAGCGGTCATAACGAGCGGCGCGAGCCAGTTCCCGTACGGCGTAGAGTTCGATGCCTCGCAGAAGACCACCCAGCAGAGCCCGCTGCAACAACTCGCGGAAATCCTGCTCCGGTCCGAATTCCAGCGCGCCGGACTGGTCCAAGAACTGCCTGGCTTCGGTCGTTTCCTGCTGGCGGGTGGCGATCTCCAAAAGGTCTTGGGAAGGAGTGAGGGACATCGCCCGCTCCCGGCCCACCACCGTACGGGTATAGGAAGCCAACTGCTGCCGGATCTGGTCGAACTCCAGCAGCGACCCCGCTTGGCGAAAGCCGTCCAAGGCGCCGGGCGGAGGAACGGTATCGACGGGGAGCGTTGCGTCCTGACCCGGCTGTTCAGCGTCCAATTCAGTGTCGTTCAACAAAAAAAGCCCAGTATGTCAAATAGGGACGAATCAGTGCTGGGGAAGCGCGGGAGGGCGGCCATTACCAAGCGATAGTCCAGACCCGGCTCTCCCGAATCATCAACCCCACTGATTCCAGCGTATCACGTTTGGGGTCGCGGATGTTGAGGCGCCGCGGCAGGGTGATGGCCGACAGCGCGGCCAGTGATGGACATTGCTTGAGCAGGCCGTTCAGGGTGAACTTCTCTCCTCCCAACAGTACGTAGTCCAGACCGCCTGGGGCCAATCGCTGGCGTACTTCTTCGCATACTTTATCGTAGAGCCGTTTCACTTGGCCCTCACGCACCCTGGTATACCGGAGCTGCGAAGTACCGCCGGCGTGGTGCTTGCCCTTCACGTAGCGTGAGTCTGTCTTGGAGGCGACCAGCCTGTCGCCTTGGTACAGGGCAACCGAAAACCGGCCGAGACGGACCAGCACCACTCCCACCGTGAAGTCGCTGTCCAAGAGTTGCCGCAAGGGAGAGTCATCCCATCCATCAATCGACCGTGTCTCCCGCACTGGGAAGGGCGGCGCGATGAGTAGTCCCCGGCTGCCCGAACGCAGTCCCACGACGCCGCAGCCATTCTCCGCGACTAGAGGCCCCAACTCCCGGAGGTGCTGGCTCCAACCCGGGCCGACGCTGGCGTCCACGGCCGCGCCCGGGGTTAGGTACAACGACGAACTGCCCTCGTTTTCCGGCTGGGAAGTGATTCCGTCCAGCACGCGAGTCAACCGGCCCGCAGGAATCCATTGTCCGGCCAAATCCATCACTTCAGGATTTAACCACAGAGAGGGCGGAGAGCACAGTGTCCGACTCTGCGGTCTTCGCGCTCTCTGTGGTTATAGTAAACTGGGCCAGGACATTCCGGCCAGCAGGAGGAGGTTTGACTGCGGAAGATTTCGACTCATTATTGCGGCGGCGAGACCAGGCCTTGGTACGGCTGGACGAGGGGCACCGGGCGCTCACCAACTCCCTGACCGGGCTCGACCCGGAGGAAGCGTTCCTCGGCTCCCGCTGGTCGGTACGCGAGGTGCTGCTCCATCTGGACTCGGAAAACTTCATCAACGCTCTGGAGAAGATTGCGCGAGGTGAGCACGAAATGCTGCCTCCCTTCTCGACCCGCGAGGAAGAGCTGAAGAAGGAAATCGCCCACATGGAGGAAACGCACCAACGGTTTCGCTCTCTGGTAGCCGGACTCGACCCGGAACAGCTTGGCCAACCCGTAACGCCGCTGAACCCGGAGAACGCCTTCCCCGGCCTGTCCCTGCTGGAGCTGATCGAACGGGTCTGCGGCCATGAAGCGTCCCACGCCCGGCAGATCGAGCTGACCCGCAAGTACGTCGCCGCCTTCCGCTCACAGGAACGGGCGCTTAACATCGTCGCACTGGGCGACGGCAGCCCGGTCCGCCTGTCGCAGGGAGTCAAAGACCTGCTGAACATGGCCGACTACGTGGTGGGGGAACCGGCAGCCCTGGAGTTGGTCGCATCACTGATTCGCGGCGTCCCGCTGACGCTGCGTCCCGGCAACCGTGACGAGATGCTAAACCGTTGCGCCCGTGAGACCAAGGAAGGCCTATGGTCGGTCGTCTGCGTTACGGGCAGCGGAGAGGAGGACAACGAAACGGTAGCTCTGGCCCGCCAGCATGCCGATTCAGTAGTAGCGCATCAGCCAGCCGAGTAGAGCGTCGGACCCTCAATTGCCCGCCATCGGCCGTTTTGCTACACTAGCCCGTGCCGCAGTCAGGGAATCCCAAACGCCGGAGATGAGTCAGCATGATCTACGAAGTCCGCACCTACACCCTGAGGCCTGGCAGCGTGGCCACGTTCGAAGAGAACTTCGGCGCAGCACTGCCGCACCGCCAAAAATACTCTCCCCTGGCTGCCTTTTGGCACACTGAGATCGGCCCATTGAACCAAGTGATCCACGTTTGGCCTTACGAGAGCCTGGACGAGCGCACCAAGATCCGGGCCGAAGCCGCCAATGACCCCAATTGGCCTCCCCACAACGACCCCGAAATGTACGTCAACATGGAATCGGAAATTTTCATTCCGGCCCCTTTCATGCGGCCCTTGGGTGGAGACCAAGCCTTGGGAAACATCTACGAGATGCGGTCCTACAACTACCGGCAGGGCAGCATGGGCGAAGTGATCAAGCGCTGGGCCGAGGCTGTCCCCCATCGCGAGGAATACTCTCCCTTGGCCGCCGCTTGGTACACCGAGTTGGGCGGGTTGAACAAGTGGGTGCATATCTGGCCCTACGCCGACCTCGAAGAGCGAAACCGGGTGCGGGAAGAGGCTGTCAAAAGCCCCCACTGGCCGCCGCCCACCCGGGAGTTCCTGGCGAGCCAGGAAAACAAGATCATGGTGCCCGCTTCCTTCTCGCCCACGCACTGAAATATTCCGCCGCGGAAAGTACAAGAGCACAGAGATTCTTGACTGGTCTCTGTGCTCTCTGTGTTCCCTGCGGAGAACAATCGTAATGAGCGACGCCGATAGCCAGCTTGAAGACTTGGTGACCGCCAACCGCATTCTCGCCAGAGAAGAGGTGGTGGACGCTTACGGCCACGTCAGCATCCGCCATCCCGAGAACCCCGACCGGTATTTCCTGTCCCGGTCGCGGGCGCCGGAGTTGGTCGAACCCGGCGACCTCATGGAATACACGCTGGAGGGAGAGCCGGTGGACCAGCGGGGCCGGGCCATGTACTCGGAGCGCCCGATTCACGGAGGCGTATATGAAGCACGCCCCGAGGTAATGGCGGTGGTGCACAACCATTCGCAGCCAGTGGCGCCCTTCGGGGTTACCGGTACGCCGCTGCGTCCGGTGTTCCACTTGGCCGCAATCATTGGCGACGATATCCCGGTGTGGGACATCCGCGACAATTTCGGCGACACCAACCTTCTGGTGACGACGATGGAGCAGGGGCGGAATCTTGCCGCCGCGCTGGGGCCGCGACGGGTGGCCCTGATGCGGGGCCACGGCTGCGTCGTGACCGGGCGGTCCCTCAAAGAGGCGGTGATGGCGGCAGTCTACCTACAGGTAAACGCCCGGCTGTTGCTGGAGTCGTTGCGGCTTGGAGACGTGAAGTATCTGTCTCGGGGCGAGATCGCCAAGATGTCGGAGAGCCAGGTGCAGCCCCGCACCTTGGCGCGCGCTTGGGAATACTGGGCCGCCCGTGCCGGACGGGACACGTCTGAACTCTGATTTGTTTAACTAAGTGATTACCGTGATGGTCAGCGTCTCCAGGTGCGGACAAATCTGAGGAAATCTCTTAATCACAAGAATCCCGGTCCAGGCAGAGGCCAAAGGATACCGTGCTAAAGGAAATCGTGCTTAACGAAGAGCCTGAAATCATAGAAGAGATCAAGGCGGCGAACCAAGGGTTTTACGACGCTTTCAACGAACTCAGCATCGAGCGAATGGCCGCAGTCTGGGAAGAGTCGGACCGGGCCCTGTGCGTTCATCCCGGTTGGCAGCCGCTGGTCGGTTGGGCACCCATCCGCCAGAGTTGGGAGCGGATTTTCGACAACGCCAACCTGATGCAGTTCAACATACGCTACCTGAACGTGGTGGTGCAGGGCGATTTCGGCTGTGTCACCTGCGTCGAGGGAATAACCAGCGTGGTGCAAGGCCGGGCCACCAACTTCAGCACCTTCGCCACCAACATCTTTGCCCGCAGCCAGTCCGGCTGGCGGATGATCGCCCACCACGCCTCCACCAGCAGCTAGCCCCCGCCTTCCCGGAGACCCCCTTTGCGGGAGGGGGAGACAACGTGGCAGTCCGGTCTTGAGATAGTCTCTTTACCTCATCGCCCTCATCGCCCTCATCGCCCTCATCGCGTCAAAAATCCACCGCGCGCCGCTGCTCCTTGGTACAATTGATTCAGGCCATGGTTGGCCAATAATCACAAGGGCGTATCCGCGGGACTTTTCGATGACAGCTGACCCTTCCATCCTGTCCGCCACCCAGAAGAACCTTTGGAGCGCCATTGTCTCCGAGGCGCTGGCCAACCTGAAGTACAACGCCTACGCTGAGCGCGCAATTCAAGAAGGCCACCCGGAGATTGCCCGGATTTTTCAGGAAGTGGCCGGCGCCGAGACGGCGCACGGGATCAACCACCTGCGCGTGTCGGGCGACCTGGCCACCACTGTTGACACCCTCCGGACGATTACTCACGGCGAGGCCAGAGAGGCCGCCACCATTTACCCCCGGATGATCCAGGCAGCCTTGGCCGAAGGCAACCAGGCAGCCGCCGATTCCTTCACCATAGCCATGGAGCAGGAGTGGAGTCACCTGGAGACGTTCATCGGGGCGCTCGAAAACCTCGAAGCCAAGCTGGCGGTCGAGTCCGAACGTACTCGCCCGGGAGTGACCGAAATCCCGCTCATGCCCGCCGGACCGGCGGCAGTTACAACCGCGTCGGACGGCTCGTCTCAGGCCGGCACAGCCGCCGCACCGGTCTTCGACCGTGGCATCTACAATACGGCCGTCGGCGAACTCGACCAGGAGCGCTGGCGGGTGGCCCGCATGGGGCGGCTCCGCGAAGTCGTATTCGGCGCCCAGGACGGCCTGCTCAGCACCGTCGCGCTGGTGACCAGTCTGGCCGTGGCCGTGGAGAGCCAGACCACCGTCCTGGTAGCGGGACTGGCCGGGGCGCTGCCCGGAATGATATCCATGGCCACCGGCGCGTTGCTTGGCTCGCGTGCCGAACAGGACGTGCAACGCGCCGAGATCGAGCGCGAAGCCCAGGAGCTGGAAGCCAACCCTGCCGAGGAGTTGGCCGAACTTGTGGTGCTGTTCCAGCGGGAGGGCATGACCTACCGGGAGGCGAGGCAGGTCGCCGACGAAATCTCCCAAGACCGTGACCTGTGGCTGAAGACCCTGGTCGAGAAGGAGCTGGGCATCAGCGCGGAAGTCACCTCCAATCCGACCAAGGATGCCTTGGCGATGGGCTTGGCCTTTATCGTGGGCGCCGCCGTCCCGCTGATCCCCCACTTTTTCCTGACGGGCGGAGAGGCCATCGGCGTCTCCGTGGGAGCAACGCTGACCGGGCTCTTCACGCTGGGGCTGGTCAAAGGGCGCTTGGTGCAGCGCGCCCCGCTGCTCCAAGGCCTCGAAATCCTGGGCATCGGCGCAATCTCCGCCTGCGTCGGCTACGCCTTGGGCGCACTGATTCCACGGCTGTTTTAGTTAGACTAACGACAGGGAAAACAAACGTTTCAGCCCGTCGCCCAGGGACAGTCCAATCGGCCGGCGCCTGCCGCGCCGGCCGCTACGCGCGGGCCAAGTGGGCGCGGGCGGCGGCCAAGAAGTCTACAGGGTTGTCTCCCTGCACCAGATGGCCAGCGTTGGCTATGGTGACGCAGGTGCAGTCGGGTATGACTTCCTGCATTGTCTCCATGGTTTCGGCTGCAAAAATGTCGCTGCGGTCTCCCCGAGTGACCAGGGTTGGGCAATCGATGCGCTTGACGCAGTCCCAAAGCTGCTCGGGAGTCCAATAAGACTCGGTCCGTCCGGACTGCCTCATCACCTTGTCGTATTTCCAGGTCCACTTGCCGTCGGCGCCTTGGCGAATGCTGTATTTCAGCGCGCCCAGCACCTGCTCCCGGCTCCGGCCGGTGTATTCCTGCACCCGGTCGGCGAACTCTTCGAAAGAGTCCAGGTTGTCAGGGAGCTCACGAAAGCGCCGGATGCGGTCGCTGCCCCGTCGTACCGTCTCGGGGCCAGTGTCCACGATGGTCAGGGATCGCAGCATGCCAGGGTGCCGGGAGGCCCAAACAAAGCTGTTGCGGCCGCCCATCGAATGGCCTATCAGGTTGAAATCTGCCAACCCCAGAGCATCGACAATGCCGTCCAAGTCCCGCTGCGCGGCCTCGATGGAGTAGTCGCCGTCCGGGGCCCAATCGCTGTCCCCGTGGCCCCGCTGGTCCAAGACCAGAACGTGGTATTCCGAGGACAGGCCAAGGCTGACGAAGTCCCAGCTATGCGCCTGCTGTGACGCTCCATGAAGCATCAGGACGCCGGGTTTCCCCGGGTTTCCCCACTCCAGCAGGTGGAAGTTCATCCCGTTGGCTCTGACCCAGCGGTCTACCGATTCGTTTTCCTCCTGGAAGGGCACGCCCATCTGCCGGGCTGCTTCGTGAAGGGACAATCCGAGAGAATGAGCCGCCATTGGGGGCCTCCAGCAAGAAATCAAGCCTATGATACCCCGAGTGTCCCGCGTGTCAAGGAAGCCTGCGGTCTCGTAAGCGTTCAGTCCCGTTGAGAAGCCCCAGCCACGCCCTGTGGTCACCGGCTTTCGCCGGTATGGCGACGGACGCGCTTATTGAGAGGCTGTCACGAAGTCTAAACAGTTACGCGGTCTCGATGCCCCGGCTGCCGGGGCATTCGATTGTCTATCCAGGGCAGGCCACCGTTACTTTTTACAGAGATACCGTCATTCCGGCTTTCGCCGGAATGACGGAAGGGATGACGACATTCCTACAGGGCCGGGATGACTCATGTCGTGGGCTCAGCTATCGTCCGCCGACAATTAAATGACCCTGCCCCGCCAGCCGGGGCATTCCTTTTGAAGACCTCCGGTGCTATGATTGGGCGGTTATTTTCCTCTTGCCCGTTCTTATTTGCACGAATCCAGACGTTGCACTGACGTCAAGGGAGCACCCCCGCCCAATGACCACCGACGCGGTCCAGCTACAACTCGAACCCAGGGAACTGCTTCGCAAAAAGGTGGGCCGTCTGCGCCGCGCCGGCATAGTACCGGTGCACCTGTACGGTCCCGGGATTGAGCCCCGCGCCCTGCAATGCCCCGCGCCCCGTCTCATCCAGGCCCTGTCCTTGGCGGGAGCGAGTACTCCGATTTCCATAAAAATTGAGGGTGAGTCCGGTACCCATTTGGCCTTCGTCAGGGAAATCCAGTGGGACCCCCGGCGGGACGGCCTGGTCCACGTCGACCTGTTGGCGGCGGACGTCGGCCGCCTGGTGACAGCCCAGGTCACCATTGTCTTGGTGGGTGACTCCCCCGGGGCCCAGTTGGCCGGCGGGAACGTGGTGCAGCAACTGCGCACCATAGACGTTCAAGCTCTGCCTCTGGACATGCCGGCCCAAGCCGAAGTAGACCTCTCCACGCTTACCGACCCAGACGGCATGATCAGGGTGGCGGACTTGAGTCTGCCGGCAGACGTAACGGTGCTGACGGACCCCGAAGAGGTGATAGTCCGCATCGACGTGACCCGGGGCGACGGAGCGATTGACGAAGCAGAAACCGCACCGGCCGACGGCCAGCCCGGCGGATAGCAGACGGCAAGTCATCTTATGGAGACGGCATCATGTACCTAGTCTACATGGGCCAGTCGGGCGATACCGGCAACAGCACCGCAGACCCTTCCCAACCCCACCAAGTCTACACCGGCCTGCTGGTCCATGAGACCCAGGTCGTATCCATGGCCGGGGAGTTCGATGCCCTCTGCCGCCGCCATTTCGGTTATCCCTTGGGCGAATCGGGAGCACCCCGGGGGATCCGTCCGGTCGATGTATTCCACGGCTTGCGGCACTACACATCATGGACCCAAGCGAAGCGCAATGAGTTAATTCAAGACTGTTTGAACATAATGGTCCGGCGGGAATCCCCTGTGATCGTCGCCTACATCGACAAGCAGGAACTGGCCGACGCCAAGACCGCCGGCGACTCCCCCAGCGCCCTCTGGGAGAATCCCACCGAACCTATTGTCAGCCGGTTCCTCTTCGCCCTCAATATGTTCTTGGACGAGATGAGCATGTCCACCCTGTCCCACGACCAGATCATGGGGGGGCAACTCCCAATTTCGGATTTCGCTTTGGTGGTGGCCCAGGAGCGGGACTCGGTGGAGCCCCGTTTCATAACTGAATTTCTGCGCTCCGAAGACGGGCAGGACGCCACGGCCATGTTGAGCAACTTCTGCTTCGTAACTCCGGAGTATTCAGTGGGCACACAGCTCTCCAACCTCTGCGCCTACTTCGCCCGGCGCTGGCTCCAGCACCCGTCCCGTCCCCAACCCTATTTCGAAGCCCTCCGGGACAACCGGGTAATTCAGGTCATTTACCCGGTAACGGTCTAGGCGTTAACGTCCGGTCTTCTTTACAACGCCCGGTTCCAAGATTACAATCGGTGCCAGTAGAGACGGTGCTTTGCGCGGTTTCTACTGTGCTTTTGTCCCCAGTGGTTACCTCCGGAAGTTGGAAGAAAGATGCCCCAGCCTATTTACCTGACGAGAGAGGGCCTAGAAAAACTTCAGGCTGAGTTGGAGCACCTGCGTACCGTGCGCCGCCACGAAGTCGCGGGGAACATTCAGCAGTCACGGGAACGTGGCGGCACAGTGAGCAACGCCGAATATGAGGAAGCAAGAAACGAGCTTGCCTTCACTGAAGGCCGCATCCAAACCCTGGACAACATGGTTAACAACGCACTAATCATTGAAGAAAACCGCAGCGCGGCCGACGCCGTGGAGGTGGGGGCCAAAGTCACCGTCCAAAATCAGGAAGGCAAGTCATACCAGTACACCATTACCGGCAGCGCTGAAGCGGACCCATCCCAAGGAAGAATCTCCAACGTTTCGCCGATTGGCCAAAGCCTGTTGGGCAAAAGGGTTGGCGAGATCACCGAAGTAAGCGCGCCCTCGGGAAAGATAAAGCTCGAAATCCTGGCTATCGAATAGGCCCGGTACGGCCGACGTGATAGACGCCTCCGCAGCCCACCGCGCCGACTGAACGGTTTTTATGCCCGACCGAGAAGAGTCCCTTCTGTCCAACCGGGCCGCCAAGTTGCAACGTCTTCGCGGCAACGGCATTGACCCCTACCCACCCCGTTACCATCGCACCTTCGACGCCGCCACCGCGGCCAAGACCTTCGAAGCCGTCGAGGCGGGGCAGCAACCGGAAGACGCCTCCCTCGACGTGTCCATCGGAGGCCGCATCACGTCCATGCGCGTCATGGGGAAAGCGGCGTTCTTGGACCTCCAAGACGGGTCCGGCCACCTCCAGGTCCTGATGCGCCAGAACAATCTGGGCGAAGGCTTCGGCCTGCTGAAGGACCTGGACATCGGCGACCACCTTGGGGCCCGGGGCAACCTCATCCGGACCCGTACGGGCGAAATCACGGTCGACGCCAGTCAGGTGACGATCACCTCCAAGGGCATGCGCCCTCTTCCCGAGAAGTTTCACGGGCTGCGCGACACCGAGACCCGGTTCCGCCAACGCTACCTGGACCTCATCGCGAACCGCGACGTGATGCCCGTGTTCGCCCTCCGCAGCAAGGTCATCAGCGGCATACGGCGGTTCCTGGACGCCCGGGGGTTCCTGGAGGTCGACACACCGATTCTGGTGCCGGTGGCCGCCGGGGCCCACGCCCGGCCGTTTGTCACGCACCACAATGCCTTGGACCAGCAGCTTTACCTGAGAATCGCCACCGAGCTGTATCTGAAGCGTCTCATCATCGGGGGGGTCGACAAAGTGTACGAGTTGGGCCGGGTCTTCCGGAACGAGGGAATAGACCAGGACCACAACCCAGAGTTCACCCTTCTGGAGAGCTACGAGGCCTACGCCGATTACAACGACGTCATGGAAATGGTCGAGCAGATGGTCTTCCAAGTGGCCACCGACACCCTGGGGACGGCCCGGGTCGAAGTGGGAGAAAACGTCGTGGATTTCACGCCGCCGTGGTGCCGCGTCGATTTGCGCCAGGAATTGTACGCTCGGGGCGGGATCGACCTTGACGCCGGTTCCGATCAAGAGTTGCAGCGCCGGGCCGACGCCTTGGGAATAGACACCGGCGCACGGGAGAGCCGGGGCCGCATCATTGACAAGCTGCTGTCGTCCCTCGTGGAGCCCCACCTGATACAGCCGACCTTCGTGCTGGACTACCCCGAGGAGATGTCGCCCTTGGCCAAGGCCAAGCCGGGAACGCCGGGGTACGTGGAACGGTTCGAGGCCTTCGCCTGCGGCATGGAGATCGCCAACTCCTATACTGAGCTCAACGACCCCCAGGTACAGCGGGAACGCTTCGAAGCCCAAGAGGAGATACGCCGCCTCTACCAGGACGAAGAGGTGGACCGTCAGGACGACGATTTCCTCACCGCCATGGAGTACGGCATGCCCCCCACCGGCGGGTTGGGGGTCGGAATCGACCGGCTGGTGATGCTGCTGTCCGGCCAGACTTCCATCCGGGACGTAATGTTGTTTCCACAGATGCGGACGGTCCCCATCGGGGAGATTCGCGAATCGTCCCGAAGCGGCCCGGATACCAGCCCAGAGACACCGGCATGATTGGCATCGAGCAAATCAGAAGGGACCCGGACGGCATCCGTAGCGCCATGGACTCCAGGGGCGAGCCCGACCAGATTACCGAGCTTCTCGGCCTTGACGCCGAGTTCCGGCGGTACAAAACTCAGGCCGACGAGATACGCAATCAGCGCAACCAGGTCAACCGTGAGATCGGGCACGCGCGGTCGGCAGGTGGACCCCCTTCCCCGGAAATCATCGAGCAGATGCGTGGCCTAGGGCGCGAGCTTGATTCCGTCGACAGCGCGGCACAAGGCCTCGAAGAGCGCATCCACGAAATGCTTCTCGGCTTGCCCAACCCTCCGTTGCCCGATGTTCCCCGGGGTTCCGGGGAAGAGAACAACATAATCGTTCGAGAGTACGGTAAAGTACCAGTCCTAGATTTCACCCCGATACCCCACTGGGAGTTGGGCGAGCGGTTGGGCATCATCGATTTCCAGCGCGGGGCAAAGCTCTCCGGGAGCCGGTTCTATACCACCGTAGACCATGCGGCAAAGCTCGAACGGGCCCTGATCTCTTGGATGCTGGACCTGCATACCCGGGAGCACGGCTACACCGAGGTGTCCTTGCCCGCAGTGGTGCGGCGGGACGTCATGGAAGGGTCGGGCAACCTGCCCAAGTTCGCCGACAACCTCTACCACGACGAAGAGGATGACCTCTGGCTGATACCCACCGCCGAGGTGCCCATTACCAATCTCTACCGGGACGAAATCATCCCGGCGGAGTGGCTCCCCCTGTACTACGTGGCCCAAACTCCATGTTTCCGGCGGGAGAAAGCAGCGGCCGGCCGGGACACCCGGGGCATCAAGCGCGTCCACCAGTTCAACAAGGTGGAGATGTACAAGTTCGTCGAGCCCGAGACTTCCCACGACGAGTTGGAGAGCCTCTTAACCCACGCCGAAGAGGTGTGCCGCCGCTTGGGGTTCGCCTACCGGGTGATTCAACTCTGCACCGGCGACATGGGGTTCTCCGCCGCCAAGACCTACGACATAGAAGTGTGGGCCGCGGGCTGCCAGGAGTGGTTGGAGGTCAGTTCCTGCTCCAACTGCACCGACTTCCAGGCCCGGCGTTCCAACATCCGCTACCGTCCCGAGGCCGGGGCCCGGCCCAGAGTCCCCCACACCCTCAACGGCTCAGGACTGGCCCTGCCCCGGGTGATGATCGCCATCTTGGAAAACTACCAGCAGGCCGACGGGTCGGTGGTCATCCCGGAAGTCCTCCGCCCCTACACCGGCTTCGACGTTATCCCGGCGACGCGAAACTGACCTCCGCGGTCTCCATGCTTTCCGCCGCAAAACCCATCCTGGAATGCCGCGGCCTGCGCAAGAGCTTCGGTGAGCGCGTTGCCGTCGACGGCGTCAGCTTCCATATCGCCGAGGGCGAGACCTACGGCCTGTTGGGCCCCAACGGCGCCGGCAAAACTACCATCATCTCCATGATCTGCGGTCTGTTGCAGAGCGATGGTGGGGAGGTGCTGGTCGCCGGGACCCGGATGACGCCGTCCAGCGTCGGCGTCAAGGCCCAGATTGGTCTCGTCCCCCAAGACCTGGCCGTCTACCCCGACCTCACGGCTCGGGAAAACCTGAGCTTCTTTGCCCGCCTCTACGGGATGGACGGAAAGACCCGCCGGGCGCGAATCGACGAGGTCCTGGAGATCACCAGTTTGGCGGACCGCGCCGACGACCGGGCCAAAGAATTCTCCGGCGGCATGAAACGCCGCCTCAACATCGCCGTCGGCCTCTTGCACCGGCCCCGGCTGCTGGTGCTGGACGAACCCACGGCCGGGGTCGACCCCCAGAGCCGCAACGCCATCCTGGAGAACGTCGCCCAGCTCAGCGACGAGGGTCTCGCGGTCCTCTACACCACCCACTACATGGAAGAAGCCGAACGCCTCTGCGACCGGGTGGGCATCATTGACTTGGGGGAACTCAAGGCCGAGGGAAACCGCCGGGAGTTGGTGGGCTCCATCGGGGAACACGACCGCCTGGAGCTGTCCGCCACCGGGGACCTCGCCGCCGGGGCCCGCGCCATCGCCAGCGTAAAGGGCGTGCGGGAGGCCGTGGCCTGGGACGGCGGCATCACCATCTCGGTGGACCAAGCCCGTGAGGCACTGCCCGAGGTCCTTTCCAGGACCGCCGCCGCCGGTATCACGGTGCGGAACGTAGAGGTGAGGGAACCGGACCTGGAGGCTGTCTTCCTGCACCTCACCGGCAAAGCGCTCCGGGACTGACCCGTGTCCACCGCCCTCCTCATCGCTTGGAAGGACCTGCGCCAACGGTTCCGGGACCGTTCGATGTTCCTCATCGCATTCGTCGTCCCATTGGTCTTGGCTTTCATTTTTGGCCGCATCCTTGGAGATATCGGACAAGAAGTAACCTTTCAGTATGCCTTGGCCAACCAGGACGACGGCCCGATCTCCAGCGTCTTCGTAGACGAAGTATTGACCCCCCTGGAACGGCAGGGCTTCTTGGAACTAACTCCGGTGGACTCACGAGAAGAGGCCTTGGCGCTGGCGACAGAGGGCGCCGTCTCCGCGGCGTTCGTCATTCCTGCGGGATTCTCCGCCGCCGTGGAGCAGGCCCAACCCGCCGAGATCGAGGTAATCGGCAACGTAGATCAGGAGATCGGCACGCTCATTGCCTCGTCCATGGTCACGACCTTCGCCAACGAGGTGCGGGCCGCCCAACTGGCATTCGTGACCGCCGTGAGTTTCGATGAATCCGCCTTCAGCGAACTCGATGAACTGACCGAAGGCCGGGCGCTGCCCAACCCCATCACACTGGAAGACGTCTCAGCCACCCGCAAAGAGCTGGACGCCGGGACGTTTTTCTCGGCCGGGATAGCCGTGTTCTTTCTCTTCTTCACCGTGCAGTTCGGGGTCACCAGCCTGCTGGACGAACGGCGGGAGGGCACCCTGGCCCGCTTGATGGCGGCGCCGGTGCGGCGTTCCGCCATATTCGCCGGCAAACTGATAACCAGCTACGTCGTCGGCGTAGTCAGCATGGCCGTCTTGGCCGTCGCCACCACTCTGATACTCGGAGCCGAGTGGGGAGACCCCTTTGGCGTGGCGCTCTTGATCCTGGCCGGAGTGTTGGCGGCAACGTCCATTACCGCCCTCATCGCCACCATCGCCAAGAGCAGCGAGCAAGCCAGCAACTGGCAGACCATAGTAGCGTTGGTGCTGGGGATGCTGGGCGGGTCCTTCTTCCCCGTGACTCAGGCCGGGGGAGCGATAGCAACCCTGAGCCTGATTACGCCCCATGCCTGGTTCCTCCGGGGGCTGGGAGACCTGCAGGGCGGCGGCGGAGTCAGCGACATAGGTCCGGCACTGGCGGCTATTCTGGCTTTCGCCGCCGTAGCCGGGACTGTCGCCATGTTGCGGCAGGGGAAGATATTCCAACCATGAAAGCGCTGGTGATTGCGAGCTTCAACCTTCGCCGTCTCTTCCGCTACCGGCCGAATTTCTTCTTCGTAATAATCTTTCCCATGCTGATAATCCTGTTGCTGGGCGCAACCTTCGGCAGCGGCTTCAACCCCGCAATCGGCATCGCGGCCGAAGACACCGGCGCGTTGGGCGAAGAGTTAGTCGCGGCACTGGAAGCGGAAAAGGACTTGAAGGTACGTCGTTTCGATAACGAGGATGACTTGGCCGACGGCGTCAACCGAGGCCGGGTGGAGGCCGGCCTCGTGGTGCCGGCAGGCTACGATTCCATGGTCCGCAACGGCGATACCGTGATCCTGAAGTTTTTCAGCCGCCCCGGGAGCTTCGGCGCCCAGTTGGGGGCCACCGTTGCCGCCGTCGTATCCGACCAGAGCGTACTGGCGCGGGCCAGCCGCTACGTCGAAGATGAGGGATACGCTTCCCAGGATGAAGCCCGGGAGAGAGCGGAGGCCCTCTCCCGGATTATCCCAGCCGTGAATGTGCGGGTCACCAGGGCCGGTGAGGCGTTGTTCCCCGAAGAACTGGGGAGATTCGACATGGGCGCTACATCCCAGCTGCTGCTCTTCGTGTTCCTCACATCGTTGACCGGGTCGGTGGCGCTGATCGAGACCCGGCAGCTGGGGTTGTCCCGCCGCATGCTCTCGACGCCAACGCCGGTGCGGACAATCCTGATGGGCGAGGCTTTGGGCCGCATCGCAGTGGCCTTGCTGCAGGGGGTAATCATCATGGTTGGCTCGGGCCTGTTATTCGGGGTGAATTGGGGAAACCCGGTGGGCGCCGGACTGGTGTTGGTTTCCTTTTCCTTTGTCGGGGCTGGCGCCGGGATGGTCGTTGGGAGCGTTTTCAGCACCGAGCAGCAGGCCATACCCATCGCCTTGCTGGCGGGGTTGGGCCTGGCGGCCATAGGCGGCAGCATGGTCCCCTTGGAGATCTTCCCCGACACCATGCGGACCATTGCCCATTTCACGCCCCACGCCTGGGGCAACGACGCCTTCGCTGAATTGGTGCGCCGAAACGGGAGCGTGGTGGATATTCTCCCGGACCTCGGAATACTCGCCGCTTTCGCCGTGGTCCTTCTCACCGTGGCCACTTGGCGGCTGCGCAAGGTCATAACGAATTAGAGAATCCTCTGGCAAGGATGTACAATCCGGATGGTCGCTTCCGGGAACCGGTCACCCGAAGCCGAGACTGAGATAACGACTTTATGGGAGGGCAGTCATGGCTGGAATCTGGCCTGGTGATATTCAATGCGTAGCCATGTTGGGGTTCGACGTCGACGGTGTATCCTCGTGGCTCAACCGCGACCCGTCGTTCAAGGACCATCCCAGCTTGATGTCCATGGCAGAGTACGGCCCCGCCGTAGCCACCCCCCGCATCCTGGACCTGCTGGACGACGCCGCCGTACCGGCCAGCTTCTACGTCCCAGGGTACGTCGCGGAGAACTACGTCGACCTGGTAAAGGAGATTGCCGGGCGGGGGCACGAAGTGGCCCACCACGGCTACATGCACGAGCCGCCTTCGACGCTCTCACGGGAACAGGAGAACGACATCCTGCGGCGCGGCATCGACATCCTGGAAGGCATCACCGGGGAGCAACCGCTGGGCTATCGCTCTCCCAGTTGGGAACTTAGCGAACACTCTCTGGACCTGCTTGCATCCCACGGCTTTCTCTACGACACCAGCCTGATGGGTGACGACGCCCCCTATATCGAGACCGCCCCGGGCACCGGTCAGCAGATCGTAGAAATCCCGATCCACTGGCTGCTGGACGACGCCCCGAATTTCGTCTACGCCCCGGTGGCGAACCGCTTGGGACCCATGCGCAACCCGGACGAAGTCTACGGCGCCTGGGCCGCCGAGTTTGAGGGACTCTACCGCTATGGCCGTTCCTTCGTCCTGACCATGCACCCCCAGTACATAGGCCGCCCCGGCCGGCTCCTGATGCTGGAACGCCTGATCAACCACATCAAATCCTACCCCAACGTAGAGTTCATGCGCGCCGTAGACGTAGCGAGGATGTGGCAGCCGGGATAATTATTAAGGAACCTCTGAATAAGTCAGCGACATGGCGGCGAAAGCCGGAATCCCGGAGGGTAGATTAGGGAGGTCAGCTATGCAATGAACGCCGGCACCCCCATCCTAACCTTCCCCCGTCGAGGGGGAAGGGACTTGTTCAGAGGTTTCTTAAGAGTTAGCCGCTAAATATTAATACGAGGCGCAGCTATTAAGAGTTGCTTCATTGGGACAGCGGTGCGTAATCCCATGGAGCCTCTTGACCGTTAGAGCTATCAGTATTAAGATTTAAGCTCTAACTATTAATAAAGGTCCGGGCTATTAAGCAATGCTTAATAAGGGGTTCCTCCTGTGAGGCGCAGCTTTATCGGCCGGTACGAGGTTATCACAACTTCTGGAGAGCAAGTCCGAGCTTTCATCCCCGAACCGTTGCCGCCTGAGCCGTCAATCGACATCGCTTCCCTACAGCCATATCTATCCCAAGCCCTCGTATCCTTGGGGCGTTTGGATGGCTTGGCCCGCGTACTGCCCAATACACTCCTCTTCCTATACTCCTATGTAAGAAAAGAGGCTGTCCTCTCCTCGCAGATCGAGGGCACTCAGTCATCGATATCCGACCTGTTGCTCTTTGAGGTCAGGGAAATGCCCGGGACTCCAACCGGCGAGGTCGTGGAGGTTTCCAACTACGTAAGCGCGTTGGAACACGGACTGAATCGCATCGCCAACGGATTTCCTCTCTCCAATCGTCTGATACGGGAAATTCACGCCGAGCTGTTGGCCCGAGGCCGGGGCAGCAACAAGATGCCCGGAGAGTTCCGAAGATCACAGAATTGGATCGGCGGCAGCCGTCCTGGAACAGCCCACTTCGTGCCGCCCCCTCCACTGGTAATCCCTGACTGCATGTCGGATTTTGAGAGATTCTTACATTCGAGTAACCCAGGGCTTGATCCCGTGCTTCGGGCCGGGGTTGCTCATCTCCAGTTTGAGACCATTCATCCCTTCCTCGACGGCAACGGAAGAGTCGGCCGGCTGCTGATCACGTTGCTTTTATGTCACTCCGGTCTGCTCCGACATCCGCTGCTATACCTCAGTCTCTATTTCAAAGAGAACCGCGACCGCTACTACGAATTATTGGACTGGGTCCGCCAGACCGGAGACTGGGAGAGTTGGTTGGAGTTTTACCTGGACGGTGTAGCCGAGACTGCCGAGAGCGCCGTGCGGACCGCCGAACGGGTCCTCGAGCTCTTCGACGGTGACGAAGCGGCTATTCAACAACAAGGCCGCGTTGCCGGTTCGGCGTTACGGGTCCACCAAGCGCTTAAAGAGCGGCCTATTACCTCCCTCCGAGGCGTCTCGGACCGCACCGGACTTTCACCTCCGGGCGCTGCTTCCGGGATGCGGGTACTGGAAGGACTCGGCATTGCCAAGGAGATGACCGGCCAGATTCGCGACCGGAGATACGGCTACGAGCGGTACGTCGCCATCCTGAACGAAGGCGCCGAGCCCCTGTAAGCCCGGTTGTCGCCCGTCTCCGCAGGTTCCCTTGCCTGAACGCCAGCGGGATACTAACATTGACCCAACCGACGAGTACCATCAAAAGGACGGCATTCATGCCCAAAGTGCATGACATGGGCGGCGCGCCCAATAGCGACCCTATAGACCACGATGAACACGTCCTGATGGACTGGGAACGCCGCATCGACTCCATTCGCGGTGTGCTGGGTGAAAAGGGTTACTTGGGAGTCGACGAGCTGCGCCGGGCCATCGAGGGTCTGGGAGAAACGCGGTACAAGTCCCTGAGCTACTACGAGCGCTGGGCCGCGGCGGTGGAGGCCTTGCTGGTGGAGAAGGGTGTTCTGACCGCCGACGAGTTAGACCGTATGATGGCCCGGCTTGAAGGGCCGAGGGGCTGACTTTGGCCGCTGAACGCCAGGCCTCATTCCATACCGGGGACTTGGTGCGAGTGCGGGTAGGCTCGCCGCCCACCCATTTCCGCACCCCTGAGTACGTGCAAGGCCGGACCGGCCGGGTCGCAGGCCTTTGCGGTGTTTTCCCCAACCCCGAGTCATTGGCCCACGGGGGCGACGGGCTTCCCTACGTTCCTCTTTATCAGGTCGAGTTCGCCCAGACCGACCTGTGGAATGAATATGCCGGTTCGGCGGCGGACCGCCTGCTTATCGACATCTACGAGCACTGGCTGGAAGTACCCCCGTAGGCCCAAACACACTGCGGTCAGATACGGTAAGCGACAGTCGACTTGGAGGGAGCCATGAGCGTTGACCATGGAGACCACACCCATCCCGGAATGGACACCGAGGAGTTGGGCTATTTCGCGAAGCGGGTCCGGGCCATAGAGGCGGTGTTGGAGGAGAAGGGCGTGTTGACCACCGCCGAGGTACAAGCCAACGTCGACGCCGTCGAGTCGCGCTCACCCACGGACGGCGCCCGGGTTGTGGCCAAAGCCTGGGCCGACCCGGCTTTCAAAGAGCGGCTCCTTTCCGAACCCGGTGCGGCGTTGAACGAGCTTGGCTACCAGTTGCCAGACCCCACGCCCAAGCTGGGAGTCTTCGAAAACACCGGCGAAGTCCATCACTTGGTTGTCTGCACCCTCTGTTCCTGCTACCCCCGGGCGCTGTTGGGCCGGCCTCCCGACTGGTACAAAAGCTTCGCCTACCGGTCCCGGGCGGTGATCGACCCCCGCGGGGTCATGCGGGAGTTCGGTCTTGAGATCGGGGACGACACCGAGGTGCGGGTGTTGGACAGCACCGCCGACCTGCGATACCTGGTGCTGCCCCAGCGTCCTGCCGGCACCGAGGGGATGAGCGAGGAGGAACTGGCCGAGCTGGTGACCCGGGACAGCATGATCGGCGTTGCCCTGGCCCGCTCGCCGCAGCTGGTCTAATTTTTGCGGCAAAGACCGCAGGGAGCTAAATCTCCAGCCCCGCCAGACGTCCTTGGAATTCAGGGATGCGGGACTCGTCGCCGAAGCCTAGACGCATTGGGGTGATGGACACCCAATTGTTCTTGACTGCCCAGATGTCGGTGTCGGCCTCTGGCTGCCCTGGGATCGGGCGGTTGCGGGCGATGCGGTACAGCTTCCCTTCTTGGCCCGTGCCGTTGGCGCTGGGCCCTTCCTGGCGCACCGACTCACCATACGAGCGATTGCCCAATCGGGTGACCTTGATGCCGGCGATTTGAGGCTGGGCCACATTGGGAATATTCACGTTGAGGAACATTGGAGCCGACGGGTTGTCTCTGGCCTGCCCGGCCAATGACTCAAGGATGCGCTCGGCGGTCTCGTAGCGAGGGTTGGTTACCGAACCGACGGAGATCGCGATGGTGGAATAACCCCGGATGAACCCTTGGACGGCGCCGCCCACCGTGCCCGACACCATTACGTCCCAACCGGTGTTGGTGCCCGAGTTGATCCCGGAAACCACCAAGTCGACCGGCCCGGTCACCGATTCCAACGCCAAGATGCAGCAGTCTCCGGGTGTCCCGTCCGCCGAGTAGGCGGTCACCGGGAACAGGCCTTCGCCAGCCTCCTGGAACTCAGAGGCCGGTTCCCACGGGCACACGCGCACCGGTGCATGGAGGGTGAGTGACGCGCCTACACCACTCTGCTCCCGTGCCGGCGCCATCACAAACACCTCCCCCACCCGACGGAGGGGCCTAGCGGCGGCCCACAGGCCCGGGGAAGAAATGCCGTCGTCGTTTATCAGGAGTATCTTCATGGGGGTTCGTTCACGCGGAGAGCGCAGAGAATTACGGAGGGCGTAGAGGCTTTTATTGAAATCTCCGTGTTCTCAGCGCGTTCTTCGTGCTCTCCGCGTGAAACCGTTCTCGGCCTAGTGGTGGGCCAAGCCCACAGCGTGGAACAAGGCGTGCTTCAGCTCGATGGCAGCCATCGCACGGCGGTAGTCGGCCGACGCGTAAATGTCGCCGATGATGTCGGAGCCCAGGTCGTCGGCCACCCGGTCGGCGGCCGCCGCGATGGACTCTTGGGTGAGTTCCTGTCCCGTCAACGCCGCCTCCACAGAGGGCGCTCTCACCGGGCTGGGCACCAACCCCCCGATGGCGATGCTGGCGCCGGTGCAATGATGGTGGCTGCCGGCCTCGATCGTTATCACGGCCGCAGCGCCCACTACCGCGAACGAGGTGGCAGGGTGGGCCATCTTGGCATATTCGGCCACCTGGTTCGCCGCCAACACCGGCACTTCAACGCCGGTCAGGATCTCGTTGTCTCCCAAGGCGGTTGTAAACGCCCCGGTGAAGAAATCAGAGGCCGCAACCGACCGGTTGCCCTGTCCCTGGATGTTGAACTGCGCGTTCAGGGCGGTGAGCACGGTAGGCAGGTCGGAGGCCGGGTCGGCGTGGGAAACGTTGCCTCCGATGGTGCCCCGGTTCCTCACGGCCGGGTCGCCCACGCCCTCAGCCGCCTCAGCGAGGATGCCGCAAGACTGTTGCACCTGGGACGACGAGGCAATCTGGTTGTGGGTGGTCAGGGAACCTATACTGACGGTGCCGCCGTTCACCGAAATCCCCTTCAACTCCGCTATGCCGCCGATGTCCACCACCAAGGCGGGGCGGGCCAAGCGCAGTTTCAGCAGCGGGATGAGGCTCTGTCCGCCGGCCAGCACCTTGGCCTCGCTGTTGTTGGTGAGGGCGTGAATGGCTTCGGCGACCGACGCGGCCTTGTGATAATCGAATTTAGGCGCGAACATCGCTTAACTCCCCTGTTGATGGATGGCCTGCCAGACCTTTTGCGGCGTGAGAGGCATGTCGATGTGGGTAACTCCAAACGGCCGCAGCGCATCGATCACCGCGTTATATATGGTGACAGTCGAAGCTATAGTCCCCGTTTCGCCAATTCCCTTGACCCCCAACGGATTGTGGGGCGACGGAGTCTCCGACGAAATGGTCTCGATGTCGGGCACCATATGGGCCCTGGGCAGCACGTAATCGTTCATGGTCCCGGTAAGCAGTTGGCCGTTGTCGGCGTAAACCGCACCCTCCCACAGGGCTTGGCCGGCCCCTTGGACCACGCCGCCGTGTATCTGCCCTTGTACTATCATAGGGTTGATCTGGGGGCCGCAGTCGTCGGCCGCCACATAACGCTGAAGTTCGACTAACCCGTTGTCCGGGTCGACGGTTACCACGGCGACGTGAGCGCCGAAGGGGTAGACGAAGTTGGGGGGGTCGTAGAAAGCGGAGGCTTCCAGCCCCGGTTCCATTCCCTCCGGCATATTCCAGGCAACATTGGCCATCAAGGCAATGTCCTGGATGGACCGGCTCTGGTCGGGGGACCCCCTAACCGAGAATTGGCCGTCGGCATACTCGATGTCTGCCTCGGCGGCCTCCAGCAGGTGGGCCGCCAATGCCGTGGCTTTGTCCTTGATCTTGCGTAGTCCCATAACCAGCGCCCCGGCGCCCACTGCGGTGGTGCGGCTGCCGTAGGTGCCCCATCCCATTGGGGTGCTGGCGGTATCGCCGTGGATAATTTCCACGTCATCCACCGGCACACCCAACTCGTCTGATACGATCTGGGCGAAGGTGGTCTCCTCCCCTTGGCCGTGGGGGGACACGCCAACGTAGGCATTGACCTTGCCGGAGGGATGGAACCGCACGACGGCGCTCTCCCAGAGGCCGCCGCCAAATCCCACGGCTCCCGCCACCTGGGAGGGTCCCAATCCGCATATTTCACAGTAGCAGGAGACGCCGATGCCCATGTACTGGTGGTGCTCCCGCAGATGGGCCTGCTCCTCGCGAAGCCCGGTGTAATTCGCACGGTTCAGCACCAGGTCTAGGGAGGCCTCGTAATCGCCGCTGTCGTAGGTAAGCCCCGTGGCGACGTCCCGTCCCTCCTCGAATTTCGGAATCAGGTTTTTCCGCCGCAGTTCCACGGGGTCCATTCCCAACTCGGCGGCCAGAACGTCCACCATGCGCTCAAGAAGGAAAGTGGCCTCAGGGCGTCCGGCGCCCCGATAGGCGTCCACCGGCGTGGTGTTGGTGAAGACGCCGTAGACGTCGGCCTTGGTGGCCCCGATGTCGTAGGGCCCGGAATACATCAACCCGTGAAGAATGGTGGGGACTCCGGGCGCCGCGGTGCTGAGGTAGGCGCCCATGCCGGCGTAGACCACTGCACGCACTCCGGTAATCTTTCCGTCGCTGGTGGCCGCCATCTCCACATGTTGGATGTGGTCCCTGCCGTGGGTGGTCGCAATGTAGTTCTCCGACCGCGTCTCCGTCCACTTCACCGGGCGGCCCAGTTGCATCGCACAAAAGGCAGTGATCATCTCATCGGCATAGACCGGTATCTTGCTGCCGAATCCTCCGCCAACCTCCGGCGCGATCACCCTCAGCTTGTGTTCCGGCACACCGGTGACCAACGAGCCGAGGAAGCGGCAGATATGGGGGTTTTGGCTGGTGCTCCAAATGGTCAGTTCGCCCATAGATCCCAGCCAACTGGCCACAGCGGAACGGGGCTCCATCGCGTTGGGCACCAGACGTTGCTGCAGGATAGTGTCCCGCACCACCACGTCGGCGTTGGCGAACGCAGCGTCGGTGTCGCCGCCCTCGGCGACCCAATGGAAAGCCTGGTTGTTGGGAGCGTCCTCATGCAGTTGGGGCGCTCCGGGCTGCATGGCGGCCTCCGAGTTCACGGTGGCCGGCAGCACTTCGTAATCGACCTGGATGAGTTCCATGGCGTCTTCGGCCTGGTAACGGCTGTCGGCGACCACCACAGCCACGGCGTCGCCTTGGTACCGCACCACATCCTTGGCAATGGCGGGGTGGGCCACAGCTTTGACGTCGGAATCAGGGACAATCCAGGCGCACGGAATGGGGTTGATCACGCCTTCTACGTCTGCGCCGGTATAGACCGCCAGCACCCCCGGAGCGCTGGCCGCCCCAGTGGTGTCAATGCTGCGGATGCGAGCGTGGGCATGCGGGCTGCGCAGTATGGCCGCATGGACCGTTCCCGGCAACGAAACATCGTCGGTGTAGGTAGCGCCCCCGGTAATGAGCCTGGGGTCCTCCCGGCGACGTATGCCGGAACCGAATATTCTGGTCGTCATCGTCTAGCCTCCCCCACTCGTATTCATGTCAGGGGCGGCCGCGAGAACCGCCTGAACGATGTTGTGGTAGCCGGTGCACCGGCAGATGTTGCCTTCCAGTCCCTGGCGGACTTCCTCGGCCGTCGGGTTGGGGTTTCGTTCCAGAAGCTCCACCGCGGTCATGATCATGCCAGCGGTGCAATATCCGCACTGGAGACCGTGTTTGTTCCAGAACGCCTCCTGTACCGCGTGCAACTCGCCGCCTTGGGCGAGCCCTTCAATGGTCGTGATGTCGCTGCCGTCGGCCTGCACCGCCAAACAGGTGCAGGACTTTACAGTAACGCCGTCCATCCGGACCACACAGGAGCCGCACTGGCTGGTGTCGCACCCGATCTTGGTGCCGGTAAGGCCCAGGTTATCCCGCAGGAAATGTACCAGCAGCACCCGAGGGTCCACGTCGCCCTCGCGGGCCCGGCCATTGACAGTGACCTGAATTCTCAAGGCGATACTCCTGTTGGGTAGGATTCGGAACCTAGGAAATCCGGCCTCCGGCCGGTCCACAACGGCAGGGGATTAGGGGGGAGTCCCGGCCCGAAAAGGCCGGGTCGAATTGTGCCCGGAGTATATACTTGCCCAGAAGCAACGTCAACGCGAGTCAGAGTCTGCCGGACGATTTACTATCCCCCTCAAATCCCGTCAACCGAGCACCGCGAAGGACCTCCACCGCAGTTTCCATTGTGGTCCCTTGCGGCTCGATTGTTGCTTGGATTCCAACATTCTGTTCCCAAGACGCACCCCGGCAGAGTCGACAAGCAACCTGCGGCACCAGGCCAAGGCCCTGGCCCTTTCGCCATGCTAAAATGGGGACGAGGTGGAAGGCCGTCATGACTACGAGAACCAAATTGATCACCGCCGACGAACTTCTGGCTATGCCGCGCGGAGATGGCAAACGCTATGAGCTTATCCGTGGAGTTTTAATCGAGAAGATGCCTGCTGGAGACCCACACGGCGATGCCGTAGTCCAAACAATTTTCGCACTCGAACTGTACTCCCGCACCAACGATTACGGAGTCACCCGTACCGGAGAGCCGGGCTACCGTCTCGAACGCGACCCAGACACGGTCCGCGCCCCTGATGTCGCATGGATTGCCACCGGCCGCATCCCGGCAGGCACTGTGGGTTTTCCGGAATTAGCCCCCGACCTGGCGGTGGAAGTAAAATCACCCAGCAACTCCAATCCCGAAATGGCCGCGAAGGCCGCGATGTGGCTCAGCTACGGCTCGCAACAATCGTGGGTACTCGACCCGGAGCGCACCGCCGTCACAGTCTACCGCCCAAACGCTGAGCCGGTAACGCTGACAGAAGATGACGCCATTGACGGCGGCGACTTGTTGCCCGGCTTCACCTCCCCAATCTGGCAACTTTTCCGCCGCCGCCGCTAGACCATCTGAAATGAGGAATTAGGAATGCGGAGTGCGGAATGGGGGATTATTAAAACATTGCCCACTCCTCATTCCACGGTCCACATTCCTAATTCTGCGGAGGTTTTCCTGAATGTTCCCCCACTCCGTATTTCCTGACACCACTGAAATCAACGGCGACGGCCATTTGATTATCGGCGGTTGCAGCTCCTTGGAATTGGCCGAAGAGTACGGCACGCCCGTCTACATTCTGGACGAGCAGACGATTCGGGCCCGCTGCCGGGAGTTCATCGGCGAGTTCCGACAGCGTCATGCCGACAGCCGCGTCAGCTACGCCTGCAAGGCCTACATCAACCCGGCGTTGACCCGGCTGCTCCAAGAGGAGGGGATGGGGTTCGATGTGGTGTCCGGGGGTGAGTTGGCCACCGCCATCAGCGCCGGCGTCCCGCTTGACGAAGTCTATTTCCACGGCAACAACAAGACCCCCCAAGAGCTGATTGAAGCCTTGGACCACTCGATCGGATGGGTGGTGGTGGACAGCTTCCACGAATTGGACCTGTTGGACCGGTTGGCCGGCGACGCCGGAAAGAAACAGGACATACTCCTTCGGGTGTCTCCGGGCATCGACCCCCATACCCACGTTTACACCACCACCGGGATCCTGGACTCCAAATTCGGGTTCTCCATCCAGACCGGAGACGCCGCCGAAGCCGTGCGCCGCGGGCTGGCGGCGGAGAACCTCAAGCTCAGAGGGTTGCATTTTCACTTGGGTTCGCCGGTGTTCGAGTTGGAGCCGTACCGGGTGGCCACCGAGTTGGTGGTGCGGTTCGCGGCCGAGTTCCGCGAAGAAGGACTCGAGATGCATCGGTTCAGCCCCGGCGGCGGGTTCGCGGTGGCCTATACCCGGGACCAGCGCCCCCCCTCGGTGGCCGACTACGCGGAAGCCATCGTCTCGTCCATGAACTCCACCTGCCGGGAACTCGGCATGGAGCCGCCGACCCTGGTCATCGAGCCGGGCCGTTCGATTATCGGCCCGGCTGGCGTGGCCCTTTACCGGGTTGGGGCCATCAAAGACGTGCCCGGAGTCCGCAAGTTCCTCAGCGTGGACGGAGGAATGGGCGACAACATCCGCCCGGCCCTGTACCAAGCCGAATACGAGGTCGTCGCCGCCAACAAGGCGTCTCTGGAACCGGTGGAGAAAGTCACGGTGGCGGGAAAGTACTGCGAGTCCGGCGACCTCTTGGCCTCGGATGTCATGCTGCCTGAAATTGCCTCCGGCGACCTCCTGGCCATCCCGGCGGCAGGCGCATATTGCCCGTCTATGGCCAGCAATTACAACCTCAACCCACGGCCTCCTATGGTGCTGGTGTCCGGCGGCCGCAGCCGGTTGATTCGCCGCCGGGAAAGCTACCAAGACATGATGCACTGCGACGTCGCCTGAGACCGCATGTGGCGGGTCATCGGCCAAGACCATGTGCTGCGGCAGTTGGAGTCAAGCCTGAACCGGGGGCGGACAGCCCACGCTTACCTGATAGCGGGCCCCCCTCACGTGGGCAAAATGACCCTGTCCATTGACTTGGCGCAGGCGGCGAACTGTCTGGAGAGCGCCCCCGCGCCTTGCGGCTCTTGTACCCAGTGCGACCGGATCGCCCGGCTCGTACACCCCGACGTCAGGGTGGTTGGCGTGGGACAGAGCACCGCAGACGGGGGCCGTGGCAGCCGGACCGTCATCGGCATCGACGACATCAAGGACGTGCTGCGCTCCGTTAATTTGAACCCCTTCGAGGGCTCCAAAAAGGTGATCATCCTTGACGGCGCGGAGTCGATGAGCGCCGAGGCCGCCAACGCCCTGCTCAAGACCCTGGAGGAGCCGCCTCCGCAAGTGATGTTTCTATTGCTGACCGGAGACGCCGATTTCGTGCTGCCGACGATCAGCTCACGGTGCCAGGTGTTCAACCTGCAGCCTCTGGCGCGAGAGGAAATGCTGGAACGGCTGATCGGCGCCCATCAGGCCAGCCCAACAGAAGCCGAGCAGTTATACCGGTATTCCCGGGGCTGTCTAGGCTGGGCCATCCGTGCCTTGGACGACCAACAGGTACTGGAGCAGCGCCAAGCCGACCTGGAACGATTGCAGGAGGCCATGGCCTCGGACCTTCAGACGAAGTTTGCCTACGCCAACGAGGTGGCTACCCTCTTCAGCAACAACCGCGATTCCGCCTTCCAACTATTGAATCTGTGGCTCCGCTGGTGGAGAGACCTGCTCCTGATCAAAGAAGGAGCGAACGAATATATGCAAAACGTGGATTTCGCCGAGACCCTTCGCAGCCAAGCGGGAGGCCTGAGTACCGGTGAGATAGTGGGGTTCATTCAACGGCTGACGGGGACAGTGGCGGCCTTGGAGCGCAACGCCAGCCCCAGGCTGGCGCTGGAAGTGCTGATGCTGAACCTGCCCGCCGAGAGGACCCGGGTGTAACGGTCCCATTACACAGCTTTTCGTCCGGCGGGTCTTCAATTCAGAGTCGATGTGCTACTATGAAACTACCGGGTCCGGCAGCGGTGGCGGCCCCGGCCTCATGCTTTGATCCTACGATATTACGAACGATCGGCCATGGCGGTTGAACGAACCGGAATCGGTCCAACAAGGGACCAGACAAACGAGCAGTCCAACAGTCTAACCGGCGAGCAGACAAACGGGCGGGCGGACCTGCCGGGACCTGCGGACCCGGCCGTGCTGATTCGCGCTCCGGTCTTGGTGCTGAACCTCAACTACGTTCCGGTGAACGTCTGCTCGGTCCGCCGGGCCGTGGTGATGCTCGACAAAGGCAAAGCCGAGACGCTTGAGAACCACGAGGGACAACTCCACACCGTCACTGCGGTAATCGAGGCCCCCTCCATCATCCGGCTGGTCTACATGGTCAAACGACCGTTCCTGCCCCGGAAGCTGTCCAAGAAAGAGGTGTTCCTGAGAGACCGGTTCACCTGCCAGTATTGCGGCAAGAAGGCCCAGGACCTGACTCTGGACCACGTGATACCCCGTCGTCAGAACGGCGGCCACACTTGGGAGAATGTGGTTGCCGCCTGCAGCCGCTGCAATTTGCGGAAAGCAGGGCGGACACCGATGGAAGCCAGAATGACCCTTAACAAGTCTCCCCGGGCGCCAGACCCGAACCCATACCTGATCCTGCAAAACCGGGTGATCCTGGAAGCCTGGCGTCCCTACGTCCCTTGGTCCGACGCCGGGTGACCCTATTTTATTATGGGTCGGTCGGCTATTCGAAGAGCCCTCCGGCCGTCTCGTCCCAGTCGCCGGGTATCAGACCCACCCCACGAATTACCACGTCGAAATTGTCGGCCAGGAACGGGCCCAGCGCGGACTCTTCGATCTTCTCATCCGAATCCGCGAATGGGTATTTCTGCAGACCCGTCAACACGGCCGACAGGACCGCAAAAGCTATCACCAGTCCCAGGACGAGCCCGCCGGCGCTGTTCACCATGCCGCCAAGAGGAATGAACGCAAGGACTTTGCGCAGCAGTTGCCCCAACACGATCCCGATGATGACCACAATCGCCAATACCAGAAGCATCCCGGCGACGGCCTCGGCGTTTTCGCTGAGGTCGAGTCCCGAGAACAGCAGGCCCGCCGACTCCCCGAATCGACTGGCGACCGGAATGCCTATCAGCAGAGCGATGAAAGGCACGGCCAAGTTTAACAGGCCCTGAGAATAACCCCAGATGGCGCTGACCGCCCACACGGCAATAATAGCCAAATCAACGAAATTCATGGCGTCCCACTCCCCGCACTCGCGGTCTCATTCACGAGTGTAGCACGGTGGCAACCGCTGCTGACAGGCGATAATTATTGTCGGAATCGCAAATTATATTGACTCCTCCACCGCGATGCTATAATGCCGAAAACTTCTACAGAGGCCGGTTCACCCGGGGCAAAATGGCGAGCCAAAACGGCGTGATAGCAATCGACGGTCCGGTGGCCTCCGGCAAAACAGTCGTCGGCAGGACCCTGGCGCAGCGGTTGGGTTTCTCCTTTGTCGATACCGGGATTATGTACCGGGCCATAACCTGGCTGGTGCTTCATCGCGGGGCCGACGTCGACGATTCAGGGTTCTTGGGCAGATTGGCCCGGGCGAACCCCGTGCATCTGGTCGACGGCGACAGCTCCGTGGTGGAGGTGGCGGGCAACGAGGTTGGCCCCGAATTGCGGGACCCAGCGGTGGAAAAGAACGTATCCTTGGTCTCGCGGGTCGCTGAAGTCAGGGAAGCCATGGTGACCCAGCAGCGCGATCTGGCCTCTGACGGCAGGATGGTCATGATCGGCCGGGATATCGGCACCGTGGTGCTGCCGGAAGCCGGCCTGAAAGTCTACCTGCTGGCTTCCCCGGAGCAACGGGCCCGCCGGCGTTGGCAGGAAATGCGGGACGGGGGACAGAACGTCGCATACGAGACGGTATTGGAACAAACGAAGCGACGAGACGGGATCGATTCCAAAAGGGGCAACTCGCCCCTCAGGCCTGCCGCGGATGCGTGGCTCCTCGATACCGACGACCTCACTGTCGACCAAGTGGTGGACCGGATCATCGAGAGGGCGGTGGGAATTCAATGAACGGAGAGAGCTCCACCTGGCTTTACAAGGCGGGTCGCCTTCTCGGCCGTTTCTGTTTCGGATACCTGGGCCGACTGGAGATCAAAGGGCTGGAAAACCTTCCTCCCCACGGCCCGGTGATCTTGGCCTGCAACCACCTCTCCTATTCCGACCCGCCGCTGTTGGTGGTAACGATGTCGCGGCCCCTCTTCTTCGTGGGCAAAAAGGAATTGTTCGGCAATCCGTTGACCCGGTTCATTATGCGCAGTTTCCACGTCTCCCCCATTGACCGTTCGTCATCGGGACTGGACGCGGTACGGATTTTAACGCGGCACCTTGAGAAGGACCGGACGATAGTCATCTTTCCCGAAGGGCACCGGAGCCCGGACCACACCCTGCAGCAGGGGATGCTGGGAATCGCTTATCTGGCGGTGAAATCCCAAGCGCCGATTTTGCCGGTGGGAGTGACCGGGACCCACAAGATTTCCGCTTGGCGAATGCCGGTGCCCCTGTGCCGGCTGACCACCAGCATAGGGCCGCCTTTCACCCTGCCGGTGTTGGAAGGAAAACCGTCCAGAGAGGTATTGAAAAGCATCGCGGACATGATCATGGAACGGGTCGCCGCCCAGCTTCCGCCGGAATTCCGCGGGGCCTATGGAAAGAACGCCTCCATCCCCCGGGAAGCCGGGGTAGCCCGAACAGGGACCGGGTAACACCCGTTTCATTGTACTAAACCCCTCATCTTGAGCCTTTAGGCCGGGAGTTTCCCATGCAGGACGCATCCAAGTTTGGCATCTACCTGAACGCCCGGGAAAATCAGGTGGTGAGAATCAATTCTCCCTACTGGTTCCCGGAAGAGCCCGATTGGGTGTTTCTTACCCCGGAAGTGAACGCCACCCTGGTCAGCATTCGGGAGTTGGCGGCCGAACAAGGGCTTTCCCAAGAGTCCGGTTCCATCACTTGGGGCACCATTCCCATGAAGGATGAATAAGACCGGAAAACCCGTAAGGGCGCTTCACGAAGCGCCCCCACCAACTGTACGCCGACTCCTTGTACCGTGGCCGTCCGCCGCAGACTAACCCTTGAATGCCGGCATCACCTCTTCAGCGAAGATGCTCAACTGGTCTTTGAACACTTCCAGGGGCATGCCCATCACCGAGCCGATGTTGACCCGCTCCACTCCGGGGTACATCTCCTCAGCGGACTTCAGGCGCTCGACTACCGACTCGGGAGGTCCGCAGAGCCACGAGCCTCCTTCGACCGCCTGCTCAAGGGTCGGAAGCTCGACACCGCGAGAGCGCCCGCCGTGGGCCACCGACTCAATCTGCTCCGGCGTCAGCGGCATGAGCCCCAAGGGAGCGGCGAACTTCATCGCCTCCTCGAAGTACGGCTTGGCCGTTTCGATGGCTTTCTCCTTGGTTTCGGCCATGAACACCCGGTAGCCCAGCGCCACGCCTTCGCCCAGCCGGGTCTCTCGCCCATAGACTAACTGCGCTTCCTGGTACATCCGCATACGCTCGCCCAACACGGGCTCGGGGTTGTTTGCGATCAACGGCTTGATGCCCATCTTGGCCATGAAGTCGATGCCACGAGGGTTGCCGCTGACCAAGGGCTGCCAGATGTCCACCGGCTGGTTGATGGGCCGGGGGACCAGGGTCAGCTTCTCCAGCTCGTAGCCCCGGTACGGCACCCGCGCCGGTATCTGAAAATACTTACCTTGGTGGGAAAAGGACTCTTCGTTGAACGCCTTGATAATCACTTCCACCTGTTCTTCGAACAGTTCCCGGTTGGCGTCGGCATCCCGCATCGGCGAGCCGAACGTCTCAACTTCCCGTGTGTGGTAGCCGCGTCCGACGCCGAAAATCACCCGACCCTTGGACAAAATGTCAGCCATGGCAAAGTCTTCGGCCAACCGGAGTGGGTGCCACATCGGAGTGATGTTGAAACCGCAGCCGTACTTGAGGCTTTTGGTCTGGGTGGCCAGGTACAGGCCCAGCATCAGCAAGTTGGGAATTCCCTCGTACCCTTCCGGCTGGAAATGGTGCTCGGCCATCCAAAACTCGTTAAAGCCGTTCTTTTCCAGGTGCCGGGCGATGTCCAAGGCCCAGTCGTAGGTTTCGACCAACTGCTCGTTGGAATACCAGCGGTCATTGGCAGGAGTACCGTCGAACCCGATATTGTCGTCGACCACATGGCCGGCATAAGAGGCTGAGAAGTTGGTGAACATCGGCTAGGCCTCAAATTTGTATTTGTTCGTTACACTCGGCAACGTCTATGTGCGAGGGTTGAGATGCTTTCGTGGTCATATTAGCCGCCCAACAGGGTAATTACGATACTTGCCACCACCGCGGCTATGATCGTTGCGCCGAACCCGAACATGCCAAACATCAACCGGTCCAGCCGCGCTTCCAGCCGGGCAAACTGCCGGTCGTTTTGCTCCTCATGACGGGCAAACTGGCGTTCGTTTTGCTCTTCATGGCGGGCCAGTTGCTCTCTGAACTGAGACTGTGCCTCTTCCAGGCGGCCCAAGGAACGGTACAACTCGCCAACGTCGATTTCCGACGGTTGTGACGTTTCAGTCGTCATATCATCCTTCTACTCTTCGGCCAGTCGCCTCTACTCCCGCACCTGGCTGGGGGCCGGGTTGTGCAGCTCCAGGCCAATAGTAGCCGGGAAGACCCGGGCCAGTTCCTCAACGGTCCATCTGCCCTGCTTTTGAATGGTCTTGACCGGTTCCGGCTCGTTGAGCAGGTTGATGAGTCCCTCGGTGACGTGGAACACGTGACCGTTAACGTGGGCCGCCTCGTCCGAGGCAAGCCAGGCGACCATGGGAGCGATGTCTTCCGGGCCGCCCCGCAACGTGATGCTGGCGCCGGTGCTGATCCCCCGTGCCGTCCGCAACTCCCGCGCCTCGTCAGGCACGCTGGTGATCATCCGTGTGGAAGCGCTGGGGGATATCGCGTTAGCCGTCACGCCGTAACGTCCCATGTCCCGCGCCACCACTCGGGTAAAGCCGGCGATTCCGTCTTTGGCCGCACCGTAGTTGGCTTGGCCGGAGTTGCCGTAGAGCCCGGATGTCGAGCTGAAGGTGATAACTCGGCCGGAACGCTGCTGCCGGAACAAAACGCAAGCGTTCTTGACGACTGAGAAGGTCCCCTTCAGGTGCACGGCGATAACGTCGTCCCACTCCTCTTCGCTCATGTTGAAGACCATGCGGTCCCGGAGGATCCCGGCCACCGTGACGACGATGTCCAGCCTGCCGAAATTGTCCAAGGCGGTCTGGACGATCTTCTCTCCGCCGGCCATGGTGGCCACCGATTCCATGCAGGCCGCGGCCTCTCCGCCGTTCTCCCTGATCTCGGACACCACCTGCCCGGCCACCGAATCGTCGGCGCCGGAGCCGTCCACGTTGACTCCGGGATCGACTACCACGACCTTTGCGCCCTGCGCGGCCATCAGCATGGCCACGCCGCGGCCGATGCCGCGGCCGGAGCCGGTTACAATTGCTACTTTGTCTTCGAGGAGGTTGGGCATTGTTTGGCCTCTTGAGATTATTTCGTTATAGGGATTTTCGGCTGCCGGTCTAGCCGCCCGTCCGAATCACAGTTTGAGACGCCCTTCTTTCTTCGCCTAGCCGGGAAGCGTTCCCAAGACTGTTACTGTCGTGGTTATAGTTGCGGCCATAAGAATGGCCCCCAAGGAGAGCAAGGCCAGAAAGTAAGTGCGAGACTCTTTCCTCGCGGCTTCAACAAGTTGAAGCATTTCCCGGCGCGTCGACTCGTTCATATCCCGCGTGTCTTGACGCAAGGCTTGGTTCGCCTCTTGCATCTCTTGTCGCAAGGCTTGGTTCGCCTCTTGCATCTCTTGACGCAAGGCTTGGTTCGCCTCTTGCATCTCTTGTCGCAGGGCTTGGTTCGCTTCTCGGGCCTCCTGACGCGCGGCGTCATTCCCCCGGATAATGGTATCCAAGCGGGCGTTCACGTCGTCGAAGCGCTGAACGTTGGCCTCTTGCAGCGCCTCCAGTCGAGTAATCCGTTCTTCTGGCGTTACCATTCAGATTATTGCGCGGGCGTCAGCCGCCGCTACACCCGGGCCGGAGCGGGATTGTAGATGTCCTTGGTCAGCACGTCGGCGGCAATCGGCCTTAAGACGTCCAGGTCCCAGTGGCCGGACGGTTCGTATATAGAGCGTTGGGGACGGGGTTGAGACATTAGAGAGACGGTGTTTCCGTACACGAGGAAGGTCTGGCCGTTCACGTTGTCTGCGTAGTCTGAGGCCAGGTAACAGATGAAGGGAGCGATGGCGTCGGGGTCCAAGGCGCCCATGTCAAAATCCTCGGTCAACACGGCCACGCCGCTCCGCTCCCTGATCTCGGCCGCGGTATCAGGGATGTCCCCAATCATGCGGGTGGAGGCCCGGGGAGCGATGGCGTTGGCGGTGACGCCGTACCGGCCCATGTCCTTGGCCACCACCTTGGTGAAGCCGGCGATTCCCGATTTGGCCGCGCCGTAGTTGGCCTGGCCGGAGTTGCCCACCAAGCCCGACTCCGATGTGAAGGTGATGATACGGCCGGAGCGTTGTTGACGGAAGAGTATGCAGGCGTTTTTCACCACGGTGAAGGTCCCTTTGAGATGGACCGCTATAACATCGTCCCATTCCTGCTCGGTCATGTTGAATATCATCCGGTCACGGAGGATACCGGCGCAGGTGACGACAACATCCAGACGTCCGAAGGTGTCGACGGCGGTCTGAATAATCTTCTCGCCGCCCTCCATGGTTACCACCGATTCCATACAGGCCACGGCGTCGCCGCCCGCGGCCTTGATCTCTTCGACCACCAGTGCCGCCACCGAGTGGTCGGCCCCGGACCCGTCCACGTTGACGCCCGGGTCCACCACTACGACCTTGGCGCCTTCCGCCGCCATCTCCATGGCGACGCCACGGCCGATGCCGCGGCCGGAGCCGGTCACGATAGCTACCTTGTCGGTTAGCGTGTCAACCAATGTTCACTCCTTTTGGACAGCGCCAAGACTCCATTATTCGGCGTAACTGGTATTTATGGACAAGCCCGGCCGCTTTCGGAAGGCTGGCAATAATCCGGCGGGCCTGTTTAGTCACCGGAACTGCCGTCACCCGACTCCGGCGGCCGTTCCGGCTCATAGAACGTCCGGGGCCGAACGATATAGCCTGAAGAATCGAGCCTGAAGGCCGGTGGTCCCGGTGGGGCTCCCGGCTAGTTCTTAGGAAGAACTACAGTCGCCGAACCCGGCGTGGTCCTCTCTCCCTCCACGTTCTCAAGCCAGATATCGCAGTCCACCAAGTAGTTGCCGCCTTCCTGGTACTTCCGGGTCACCACCCCCTTGGCAGTGATGGGGCGGCCCGGACTATCCATGCCGCGGTACTGGCAGGCCAGCCGTCTCAGGGTCCCGTCGGGTCCCATCCAATCGGTCATCAGGTGGCCCAGAAAGGCATTCTTCAGCGCCCCGTGGAGAATTACGTCATCGAGGTTGTTGTTTTGCGCGTAATCCTTATCGTAGTGGATCTGGTAATAGTCGCCGGACGCCCCGGCGTACTTCACCAACTGCTGTGTGGTTGGGTCCTTCCGCAGGGAGGGCAGTTCCATTCCCTCGGAAACGTTGTCCCAATAAACCTGGTCCGCCATGACCTGGCACCCCTAACGGTTTTCTCGGTTCCCGGCGCTTCGTCTGGAATTCGATGTCGGCCGCCCTAATATCGAATCGAAGTGTTGGTCTGGGTGGCGACTACCTGATCGAACTGGTTCCGGTAGGTGATGACGTAGGTCGTGATAATCATCAGTCCCATCCGGCCCGTTCGTTCGTTGATGTCGGCGATGCTGGAGACGGCGGTAATGCGGTCCCCGGCGCGGACGGGCTCGAAATACTCCCATTCACTGCCACCGTCCAGCAGCCGGTCATAGGGCATCTCGAACGGGTACTCGGCCCGGCCCACCGGCACCGACCGCAGGAAGGTCGGCGGGGCGACGAGCCCGCCGTAGCGGGACTGCCGCGCGGCCATTTCGTCGTTGAATACGGGATTATCGTCGCCTATGGCTTGGGCGAATTTAATAATCGCCCCTTTCTCCACGTCCGCAGTCACGGGTTGGCTCTCTTGGCCAATAGCCCGGTCACGCATTTCTTCGGTCAAAAACGACGCTGGAGTGTTCACTTGCAGCCTCTAACTCGGCCCTCGAAATCGCAGTCTACAAGTAGGGTATAGTAGTGTCAAGAACGGCCCAAGCGCGTAAGTGTTCAGTGTTGATGAGGGTGGATTCCAGCAGGGCGGAATGAAGTATCAAGTCTGACCAGGCGCCCAAGCGGCCGCGAGCCGGGTACGGTTGGCTCGTTGCCAAGCCCGTTACGTCGTAATATAGTCTGGACACTCAATCGGCCCGACGTCGCCGTTTTCGGATGGAACCCGGGCCGCGGAGTTGACAGGTGCAGTTCGGGTTCTATCTGCCCAATAGCGGCGAGGGCGCCTCCCCCGATGCGCTGGCCAGCATAGCCCGCACCGGAGACCGCTTGGGCTATTATTGCATGGTGGCCCCGGACCACATACTCCAGCCCCGGGAAGTACATTCCAGGTATCCCTACAGCGTCACCGGGAACATCCTCGCCGGGGGCAACTCGGGCCAAGGAGAATGGCCGGAACAGGTCACTACCCTGGCCTTCCTGGCCGGGGTGACGGAACACATCCGCTTGGTCACCAGCGTCATGATTATCCCCTACCGGAACCCCCTCCTGACGGCCAAGATGCTGGCCACCCTGGACGTGCTCTCCAAAGGGCGTCTGGTCGTGGGCGCAGGCGTCGGTTGGATGGAAGAGGAGTTCCGATTGCTGAGCGCTCCCCCCTTCGCGGAGCGTGGAAAAGTGACCAACGAGTACCTCCGGGCCTTCATTGAGCTTTGGACCAGCGACGACCCGACATTCTCTGGAAAATACTGCGAATTCTCCAACATCACCTTCCTGCCCAAGCCAGTGCAGAAGCCTCATCCTCCCATCTGGATCGGCGGGCAGAGCCGCCGGGCGTTGCGGCGCGCCGCCGAGATCGGCGACGCCTGGCACCCGGTGGGAGCGATTCCGGCGGCGCCACTGGAGCCCGATGAACTGGCGGACAACGTGCGGGTCATGCGGGCCCACGCCCAACGGGTGGGACGCGACCCGGACCGGATCCAGGTGTCGATGAAAGCGCCCCTGTATGACGCATCAATCGACCAGAGAGGCGACCAGGAAGGCCCAAGGCGCAGGTTCTCCGGCTCTCCCGAGGACGTTCTGGAGGACGTCCACGCCTACGCGGAGGCCGGCGCCACCCATCTGATATTCGATTTTCGCAGCCCGTTCCACAGCGAGACGGAGGAGCGGATGTCGCGCTTCGCGGAAGAGGTGATGGCGGCGGCGTAGCCGAACACCCACATAAAACTCTCTCTCCCTGTGGAAGGTATCCCGGCTCTGCCGGGGTCCTCATGAGCCGGATTTTGCCCGCATCGGGAATACGAGCCAGGCTCCCCAGGGAGAATAACTGAAAAGGAGAAGAACGTTGGATACGTTGGATGACCGCTATAACCGCGGACACGAGATGCGGAGCCGCATGGCTGCGGGAAACCCCAGTCACTACACCCTCCCGGGCATTGACCAACTCGCCCCGGACCTGAAGCGGATTATCGACGAAGCGCTGTGGGGTTCGGTCTGGACCCGGCCGGGGTTGGACCCGGCGCACCGTTGCATGTGCACCATGTCGGCCCTCACGGCGCTGAATCAGCTTCCTCTGCTGCGCCGCAACATCGAACGAAGCCTGAATTTGGGGGTGACACCGGACCAGATCGTGGAGGTCTTCATCCAAATGACCTTCTTCGTCGGTGTTCCGGGCGTGGAGACGGCGATGCGTATCACCAAGGAAATTTTCGAGGAGCAGGGCATCTCTTACACCCCGACACTCGTGTACGACACCGACCGGACCGTGGACGAACTCCACGAAGCCGGGATGAAAATATACGATGAGCAGATGGGCGAACCTCCACTCTATCCGGTGGACGATCCCAAGTCGGTGGAAATGGAGGTCCAGCGTATTGTCGAGGAGTACCACTGGGGAGCGATACACGGCCGCCCCGGCTTGTCCCCCAAGACCCGGGCGCTCTGCGGCCTTTCCGCCATGACCGTCATGGGCCAATACGACCGCCAGATACGCCGTCTTATCGAAGGCGCCCTTCACGTTGGCGCTACGCCCCGGGAAATCATGGAGGTGTTCATTCAATTGATTTTCTACGGCAGCTATACCAACTCGCGTACCGCGATGCGGGTGGCCCGTTCGGTATTCGTGGAACACGGCCTGACGCCCGCCCCGGCGGACTAGGGAACCTCTGAACAAGTCATGGTCATTGAGGCGAAAGCCGAAATCTCGGAGGAGAGCTTAACGGTATTAGCTATCAAATGAGCGCCGGCACCCCCATCCTAACCTTCCCCCATCGGGGGGAAGGGACTTGTTCAGAGGTTCCTTAGAGCCGTGAACAGCGAATTATGGAACGTAAAGCCGGTCCGGAACCCAAGATGTACTGATCTTGATTCACGTCAAGAGAGACTGGCAAGTTAAGAGGGACTGGTATGAAGCTTCGCTTGGACGACGGCACAGAACTATTCTACACCGTGGACGACTTTACCGACCCGTGGACTGAACCGGAAACCGTGGTAATGCACCACGGCATGGCCAAGAACCACAAGATGTGGTTCGGTTGGGTCCCGGTCATCGCCCGCCATTACCGGGTGATACGCTTCGACATGCGAGGAATGGGGCAGTCGGATGTCCCCGAACCGGGCTACCCTTGGTCATTAGACCACTTTACCGACGACTTGACCGAGGTGGCCGACAAGCTCAATCTTGAGAAGTTTCACCTCATCGGCGAGACCGTTGGCGGCTCCATCTCCATGAACTACTCCGCCAGGCGCCAAGAGCGGTTGCGGTCCCTCGCCGTGTGCACCTCGCCCACCAGCTTCGATTCCCATCACCAGGAAAGCGCGGCCCTCATCGAACGCGAGGGAATCGACACCTGGGTGGACGAGTCCATCGGACGCCGGTTGGACCCGCAGATGGTCGACCCGGCCTACATTCGCTGGTACGCCGACCAGATGAAGGCGACGCCGGCCCATGTGGTGGCCGGGTTCCAGGCCAACGCCTCCGGCGATATCGGCCCCTTGTTGAAAGACGTGCAAACGCCGGTCCTCGTGCTGGCGGCCGCCAACCTGCGAGAGGAGGTGCTGGGCGATTTTCGAGGCGCGGCCGACCTGTTCCCCAACGGCAAACGGCTGGTGTTCCCCGGAGTCTACGGATTCGTGCAACACATATTGCCCGTTCCCTGCGCACGGGCCTGGCTGGACTGGGTCCGGGACTTGTAGGGTGCTCCGCCCACGCTCCCGGAGACAAGACTGCATCGAATGCCGGAAAGATTAACCAACCGGGGTCTGTGGCGGCGCAGGAGGCTGGACCGGAACCTGGTCTTCCGGCGTTTGTTCCACGGGCGGGACCCGGAGACCGGCGACCGATGGATTTGGCGAGACCCGGGATTTGTCGCCCAACCGGCCCGGTTCGTTGTCCAAGCGAGTCTGGCCGCTCTGGTGATGCTGGTCGCCCTGATATTCGTCGATTCACTGTCCAACGCCGCTATCGCCGCCGGTTTGGCATCCAGCGTCGTAATCATCTTCATCAATCCCTCAAACCGCACAGCGCGAATCAGGGCGGTGGTCGGCGGGCACGGCTTGGCGCTGGTCCTGGGTTCCGCCTTCTCGTTCTTTCTTTTCTTCACGCCGGTGGCGGCGTTCCTGGAAGGGACCGACGTGTTCAGGAACTTGGCGTACGCCTCTGTCGTTGGCCTGTCCGTGCTGCTGATGGCAATCACCAACGCGGAGCACCCTCCGGCCGCCGCCACCGCCATCGGAATGGCCAGCCGGGAATGGGAGGCGGCCATTTTCGGCAGCATCATCGGGGCGGTATTCATGCTGGCCTTGATCAAGTTGGCCCTCCGCTCTCACCTCCGGGACTTGTGAAGGAGCCGAACTATGCCCGAAGCCCTTAGTCGAAATTACGCCAGGTTCATCTCCTCCCTGGAATACGAGCATCTTCCTCCGGAAGTGACCGACAAGCTGAAGGCCTCACTATTACACGCTATGGTGGTGTCCATCATCGGCGCCCAGACCAGCCACGGCCAAGCCGCCATCGTCCTCGCCAAAGAGGAGGAAAGCAGAGATTCCGGGGCGACGGTCCTTGTGGATGGAAGTCGCGCCACCCGCGGTGGGGCGGCTTTCGCCAACAGCAAGCTCATGCACGCCACCAACCAGACGGACTCCTACCGGATGCTGATACACCCCGGCCCCTGCATCATCCCGGCGGGCCTGGCTTCGGGAGAGTTGGGCGGCAAAACCGGAGCGGACCTGCTCACTGCCATGGCTGCCGGGTACGAGGTGGAAGCCCGCATCGCCGGGGACTTTATCCCGACGACCCAGGCCCGGGGGTTCCGGTGCAGTCCGGTCTACGGCACTTTGGGAGCGGCCGTGACCACCGCCAAGCTCTTGGGGCTCAACCAAGACCAGACGGTTACCGCCCTGGCCCTCGCCTGCACCTTCGCTGGCGGCACCACCGAGGGTCCGCGGACCAGCGGCCGGGAGATACTCTACCACGAGCCCAACGCCACCCGAAACGGCATAATGGCGGCCCTCTTGGCCCGCGAGGACCTACAGGGCTCCGAGACCTGTTTGGAGGGAGACGCCGGTTTCTACAACGCGTTCACCGGCAACAACCGGGGCGAGCTTACCTATACCTTCGGCGGGCCCCCGCAAACCGACCTAGCCCAAACGGTACAAGGGTTGGGCGACCGCTGGGAGCTGCTCCACGTCACTCCCAAAATCTACCCCACGGCGGGCTACAACTGCCCGGTGATCGAGCTCGCCACCAGGATGCGGGCACGCCACGCCATACCGCCCGGCGATGTCGCGGGCATCACCGTGGAGATGAACTGGCTCGAAACCACCTATCCGTCGCCCGCTTTCCCCAACCCCGACCGCAACATGCCGGGAGTTGGCAGCACCCACTACTTCACCGCCTATACCTGGGTCCACGGCAGCTATCCGCCCCTGCGCCAACGGCTCGACCCTGGGCAGGGCGCGACCGAGGCCGACCGCGCGGTGACGGAGTTCCAGCAGAGAGTGGAAGTAGTGGGACAGCGCGACCGGGGCGGCTTCGCCCCGCGGATCACCGTCCGCACCCATTCCGGTGAAGAATTCAGCGACGAGATGCTCGGCAATGAGCTGGAGTGGGACCTCGCCACCGAGACCGGGCGCATCAGCGCGTTGTTCCCGGACCTGCCGTGGCCCGCCTCTCAACTGGACAGCTTGGTGGCTGCGGTGAACGACATCGAACACCAGCCGGACATCGGCGGGCTCATCGCCGCCTGCGTACCGTCTTAAAATAGCGATGTCCTTTTTCCTGACACAAGAGAGTACAATTCTAATAACCCTTTCTAAGGAACATCTGAACGAGTCCCTTCCCCCCGACGGGGGAAGGTTAGGATGGGGGTGCCGGCGCTCATTTGATAGCTAATACGGTTAAGCTCTCCTCCGAGATTTCGGCTTTCGCCTCAATGACCATAACTTGTTCAGAGGTTCCCTAATAACCCTTCCGGAAAGGAACTTTCAAATAGAAGTCGAGCAATGGCTGCTATAGGAGAACGAGTCGTTAGGCTCGAAGGAGCCTATGCGCAAGTAGACAAGCGGCTGGACGATATGAACCGGCGGCTGAACACTATTTTGGTCCTGCTTTGCGGTTCTTGGGTCACGATAATTGCCGCGATCATTGGACTGTATTTCAAAGGGTAGCCCGGAATCCCAAGAAAAGAGCGGGGACGAAACGTGGACCTTTCGCTGGAAGGGAAGATCGCCATCGTAACCGGCGGCAGCAAGGGCATCGGCCGCACCACGGCGTTGGCGCTGGCCCAAGAGGGCGTGGACGTCGCCATCTGCGCCCGCGGCATGGAGGATCTGGAGGACGCGGCAGCTGATATACGCGCCAAGACGGGACGCAGGGTCGTGGCGGTCCGCGCCGATACCGGGGTGCCCGAGGATATCACCAACCTGGTGGCCGTCACGGTGGCCGAGCTTGGGGGCGTGGATATTCTGGTCAACAGCGCCGTGAATTCCACTGCGGCGCCCTTCATGGAGTTGGCCGACGAGGACTGGCTCAATCACATCAACGTCAAGGTGATGGGCTACGTGCGGTGCTCGCGGGAAGTTATCCCCCACATGCAAGTTCGCGGCGGAGGCCGCATCATCAACATCGGCGGTATGGCCGCGCGGACGGCTAATTCTCTGACCAACAGCAACGGCGTGACCAATTCGGCCGTCTCCAACATCGCCAAGAACCTCTCCGACCAGGTCGCCAAAGACGGCATTCTGGTCAACTGCATCCATCCCGGCGCCACCCGGACTCCCCGTCAGACCATGATGTTGGAACGCCAGGCCAAGGACGGGAATATATCCGTGGACGAGGCCGAGCGGCGGGCTGTCGCCCAGATACCCATCGGCAGGATGGTGGAGCCCGAGGACATCGCCGACCTTGTGCTCTTTCTGGTTTCCGACCGAGCCGGGGCCATCACCGGCCAGACCATAGCCGTCGAGGGCGGCGCGGGCCGGGGGATCCACTACTGATTTTTAGAATCGCGAGTTTGGGTGGGCTGCTTTTAGCCTTGCTTTTCGCTTCCGGCTGCGCTTCGGCAGGCCGGGACACGGCGATCGTCGTGCCGCCTACGGAGGAGTTTGGCGGGCCGGAGTTTTCGGTCATTATCGTCTCCACCGATTTGGCCGTTGGCAACGGGAACCGCCTTTCGTTCGGTGTCCTCGACCGTGAGGGGATGCCGGTGCGGGCCGGCCAGGCAGAGATACGCACCTATTTTTTGCCGGAAGGCCAAGACGAGCGACAGCCCAGAGGGGCGGCAGCTGCGGAATTCCAGCAATGGAACGCCGCCGCGGGCATCTTCATCACCAAACTCGATTTCGATACGGCGGGACTCTGGGAGCTTGAAGCCGACCTGACCTCCGACGGCGCATCGATCACCGCCGCATCCAAATTCACGGTCAAAGAGACCAGCGACACGCCCTTCATCGGCGCCCCCGCGCCAGCCAGTGTCACCCTGACCGCCGCCGACGTAGACAACCTGTCCCACATCAGCACCGCCAATCCTCCCGACCCCGACTTCTACCAGCTTTCGCTCCACGAGGCCCTGGATCAGGGAAAACCATTCGTCGTGGTGTTTGCCACGCCCGCCTTTTGCGTCAGCGCCACCTGCGGGCCGCAATTATCGGAGTTGGGCAAGGTCAAAGAGCAGTTCGAGGGCCGGGCCAACTTCGTTCACGTGGAGGTCTTCAAAGACCCCCATCTGATCACCGGCGGCCGTCCCACCGCCGGGTTGGTCCCCGCCGTGGAGGAATGGGGGCTACCAACCGAGCCTTGGGTCTTCGTTGTCGACGCCCGTGGATTGATCAGCGCCAAGTTCGAGCAGTTCACTCCCGCAGGAGCAATCGTTGCGGCGCTGTCGGAAGCTCTAGGCGCCGTGTAACGCCTCAGTCCCGCAACTGGATGGCCACCAGCGCGTCGCCCTTCCTCACCCAAGCCACCAGGATGGACTCCCCCTGAAGCTGGTGCGACCGCAGGTGGGACCCGTTCTTGCCCAGGCTTCCCTCGGTGGTGAACGACCACAGCTCGCCGTCGCCGTCACGGATTCTCAGCCTTTCGATTTCCGCAATGTCGCGGTCCACCACTTCGATTACTATGCCGCGAACGGCCCCGGAATCGCCTTCGCATCCAAGTCCAACACCCAAAGCGACCGCCAAAGCCACGAGGGCGAAACACAAAGACCGGGCCAGCCGTTGACAGGAGTTTCGTTTCACTGGCCGAAGGCCACTAGCTGAACTTGAAAACCCTGGTGGCTGCCACCGCCGTCGCCGCCGCCCAGCCAGCCAAGGCGGCCAGTTGGGGCCAAGCCTCGGCGATCGGGGCTTGGTCTAACCCGACCTCCCGCAGGGCGGAGAGCATTGGGGTCAGGGGCAGGACCTCGGCGGCGTAGGGCAGCACCCAAGGCAGTGAGGTGGTGGAGAAAAAGGTGCCGGCGAAGAACACCATGGGCAGGGCCACCGCGTTCCCCATGCCCGACGCGGCGGCGGGACTGCGGGCCCATGCGGACAGAATGAAGCCGATGTTCAGGAACACGATGCTACCCAACGCTGTGATAAGCAACACCCACCCCAGGTTGCCGTGAAGCCTGCCTCCGAAGACAAACACCCCCACGGCCAGGATGATACCGGCCTGCACGAGGGCCAGCAGGAGGTGGGCCGCGATCTCGCTGGCGAAGAACTTCCAGATGGGAAGGGGTGTCGCCAGCAGCCGCTTGAGGATTGCTTGGTTGCGGTAGGTGGAGATACGCACCGCTATGGAGATTATCGAGTTGGTCATGATCCCCAGCCCCAACAGGCCGAGCAGCACGGTATCGAAATAGTCGACTTCCGGAACGTCTATGACGTTGGCCGTGGTCAGCCGAAAGGCCTGGACCGGTTGGCCTTCGGACCAGACCTCGGCCACTAGGCCGCGCACCGCGGCCTCGACCAACTGGTTGCGGTCGGGGTTGCGGGAAGTGTAGACCAACCCCACCGGGTCATGGCCCGGCTCCCCGACTGCGGCGGCCGTTTCGTCAAACCCCAGCGGAATAACGATCAAATAACCCAGGTCTCCTTCCCGCAGGGCCTCGGCCATGTCCGTCCGCACGAACTCTTCTACGTCCAGGAATTCGACATCGGCCAGCCGTTCCCGAAACACTTGGGCGCGAGACCCGTCCGAGAGGTCGACGACGGCGACGGGAGCGGGGACTACGGCGTTGAAGTCGATCAGACCGAATACCACCACCAGCAGTAGAGGAAAAAAGAGCGCCCAGAAAAGCCCTTGGCGATTGCGCGCCATCATCATCAGGTTTGAGCGGGTGAGAGCCAGCATGGGTCAGTCCGTCACCGTTAGTCCCGCAGGCCGGCGCCCGTAAGACCCAAGTAGACATCTTCGAGGGTCACCGGGGTTATCTCCAGGTGTTCCAGACCGAGGTCAGAGTTGGCTATCTCGCTCAAGACGGCGTTGAGACCGCCGGCGCCGTCTTTCAACCGCAGGACGTAGGTGGTTGCTTCGCCGGTCTCCATTTGGGTTATGTCCACCCCGAGGGAGGCGAAGCGGGAGGCGTCCAGAGGCCTGGACAAGACCAACTTGGCCGAGTAGGCGGCTTTCACGCCGTGGACCAGATTCTCCACCGAGTCCACCGCCAACAGCCGGCCGCCGTCCATAATGGCGATGCGGTCGCAGAGGGCTTCCGCCTCATCCATGTAGTGGGTGGTGAGCAGCACGGTAACGCCGCGTTCCCGGATGTCGCGCACCAGGTCCCACAGGTTGCGCCTGGCCTGGGGGTCGAGGCCGGTAGTGGGCTCGTCCAGGATCACCACCTCGGGTGAGTTGACCAGGCTTGCCGCCACGGCGAACCGCTGTTTCTGTCCGCCGGACAATTGGCGGTGGTAGCTCTTGGCCCGGTCGGCCAGTCCCACCTGTTCCAGCAGAGTTCGCGGTGAGACCCGCCGGGGATAGAAGCTGCCGAGGAGGGAGATAGTCTCGGAGAGGGTAAGGTAATCGTAATAGGAGGAGGACTGCAGTTGCACCCCGATTCGGGACTTCACCTGTCGGGACCGGGTACGGACTTCCAACCCCAGCACCTCCACCGATCCTTCCGTGGCGGTCTGCAGGCCTTCGATAATCTCCAGGGTCGTGGTCTTGCCCGCGCCGTTGGGCCCTAGTATTCCGAAAATCTCACCGCGTTCGACGGAGAACGTGACGCCGTCGACTGCGGTTAGAGACCCGAACCGTTTGACCAAGTTTTCGACTCGGACCGCATGCTCCATCACGAGAAAAAATCATATCACAACGCGGTCCGGCCCCGTCGGCCCTGAGTCGAAATCCAGAAACGTTTGTTAGTGTCCCCTTCGCCAAGGCGAAGGGGTTGTCCGCGGCAGGTCTCTCACTTCCTTTCCCTCACTTCTCCCGCCTTGTGTTAATATGGGCTACAACCTACGGAGGGATGGACTATGGCAGCGGATGTTGGTCAGGCAGCCCCGGACTTCAACCTTTACGATTTCGACCGTCAGCAGCGCAAGCTGAGCGACTTCAAGGGCCAGAACGTGGTGCTGGCCTTTTTCCCCGGCGCGTTCACCGGCGTATGCACCAACGAGATGTGCACCTTCCGAGACCGGAACGACGCCCTTAATTCGCTGAACGCCCAGGTGTTGGGCATTAGCGCCGACCCGCCCTTCGCCCAGAAGGCTTGGGCTGATCAGAATAACCTTAACTTCACCCTGCTCAGCGACTTCAACCGGGAGGCCATCTCCGCCTACGACGTCGCCCTGCACAACCTGGCCGGTATGGAAGGCTACGTGGCCTGCCAGCGGGCCGTGTTCGTGGTGGACAAAGAGGGCGTGATCCGCTTCAAGTGGGTCGGCGAGACCCCCCTGAACGAGCCCGACTACGACGAAGTCCAAGCCGAGGTCGGCAAGCTCGGCTAAGAAACTATCTCAAAACCGATGGCGCCTTTCATAATCATCTGTTTTGGCGTCAATTACCCGGCGGGGTCCACCCCCATCCTAACCTTCCCCCTGCGGGGGAAGGGACTTTTGAGATAATTTCTAAGTCCCGCCCTGAGGAAAAGCAGCGCTCCTCCCCCGGACGGAGGAGCGCTTTGCTGTGTCCGTTAGTTTTGGACCGCCGTGGGGCCAGGCGATAAGTCGGCGGCTATTTCCTCGAGTTGCTCCAAGGCCGCCCGCAGGTCTTCTACAATCTCCTCAGCGATTTCGTCCGGCGGCGGCAGGCTCGCCGAGTCCTCCATGCTCTCGTCGCGGAGCCAGAAGATGTCGAGATTGGCCTTGTCGCGCTTGACCAGCTCGTCGTAGGTGAAGCGGCGGAAGCGTTCCGTCTCCTCTCGCTGGTTGCGGTTCTCCGGGTTGTAGCCGGCCACGAAGTCGTCCAGGTCGGCGCGGGTCAGCGGATTGGTCTTGAGCGTGAAGCGGCGGTTGGTGCGCAGGTCGTAGATCCACAGCTCCTTGGTCCAAGGCGTCTCGCTGGCCGGCTTGCGGTCGAAGAACAGCACGTTGGCCTTGACGCCCTGGGCGTAGAAGATACCCGTCGGCAGACGCAGCAGGGTGTGGACGTCGCACTCGGCCAGCAGCCGGCGGCGCACCGTCTCCCCCGCGCCGCCCTCGAACAGCACGTTGTCCGGCACGACGATGGCCGCCCGCCCGGTGTTCTTCAACAGGGTGCGCACGTGCTGCAGGAAGTTCAGTTGCTTGTTGCTGGTGGTGGCCCAGAAGTCGGGACGCTCCACCGTCAGGGACTCCCGCTCCGACTCGCCCTCGCTGTTCACGAAGGTCAGAGCCGACTTGCGGCCGAAGGGCGGGTTGGTCAGCACCAGGTCGTAGTTGACGCCGGGATGGGCCCGGAGGCTGTCGTCCACGGCGATATTGGTCTCGTCGCCGCCGATGCCGTGGAGGTAGAGGTTCATGGCGCAGAGCCGCGCCGCGCTGTCCACGATCTCCCACCCGTGCAGGGCGTCCCGCTGGAGCCGCTCCCGCTGGCCTCGGTCCATGGACGGGTGGCGAGCCACGATGTAGTCGTGGGCGGCCAGCAGGAAGCCGCCGGTGCCGCAGGCCGGGTCGCATAAGGCGTCGTCCGGTCCGGGGCGCATCACTTCCACGATGGCCCGGATCAGCGGGCGCGGCGTGAAATACTGCCCCGCCCCGGTCTTCACGTCTTGGGCGTTGCGCTCCAGCAGCGACTCATAGGCGTCGCCCTTCACGTCGGCGTCCATCGACAGCCAGTTCTCGCTGTCGATGAGCTCCCGGACCAGCCGGGTCAGCATTGCCGGTTCCTGGATCCTGTTCTGGGCCTTGCGGAAGATGACGCCCAAGGTGCCGGGCTGGCCGCCCAGCGTCTCCAGGGTGCGCCGGTAGTGGGATTCCAGCTCGTCGCCGTCGCGGGCCAGCAGGTCGGCCCAGCCGTAGCCGCCGGGGATGGGCGGAGGCTGGTAGCTAGGCAGCGTGGTGTAGGGCGGTAGGCTGCGCTCGTGCATCATCTTGAGGAAGATGAGAAAGGTGAGCTGCTCCAAGTAGTCGCCGTAGGACAGCCCGGCGTCGCGCAGGATGTTGCAGTAGTTCCACAGCTTCTGCCCGATGTTCACCGAGGTCGTCATGCCGTCGCCTACTGAGCGTCGAAAATCAGAGCGCGGACATCGAACACGAACCCCGGGAGTTCGGGCGCGCCGGTCAACTGCTCCGGGTCGTCCAAGGTGATGGGTTCGGCGCCGGGGCGGTAGATATGCGCCTGCCGCCGGAAGGGATCAATGAGCCAGCCCAGCCGCCCGCCGTGGGTGTTATAGTCGTCCATCTTGCGTCGAGAGGCCGACGGACGGTCGTTGCGCGATATTATTTCCACCACGAAGTGAGGGCAGAAATGCAGCAACCAGGTCTCCTCCGAAGGCGAGTAGCCTGCAAGTTGCTCCGGTGACAGCCAAGCCGCGTCGGGAGCATAGCGGGCGCCGTTGGCCAGTTCGACGCCCAGCCGCGCGCCGTGGGCTTCACCGCCGTACTCCCGCGCCCAGAGGCCCAGTTCCAAGCTGAATATCATCTCAAATCGGGAACCCGATATGCTCTGCATGGGCGATACCAGCAACCTTCCTTCCGCATCCAACTCCAGCTTGCCCGCCATTGTCCTGTTGGCCTGGTTGAACTGGACCAGCCATTCGTTAAGCCGCTCGCCAACGTAGCCGGCCTCGGCCAATACTTCCAGCACCGGCCCGAACTCCAGGCAGATGGGCAGGGAAAGGGGGTCCCACTCAAGCCGGGCCTCATCAGACGCCATTGCCGGGCTATGCACATCAGGTTTGGAAACCATTTCGCTCACCTTCCTTGGCGGCCAATATACCAGAAATCACCGCGTTGCTTTCCCCTTGCCGCGACCGGACTTGCCCTTGCCGAGAACTGACGCCTGCGCTGCCGCCTCGCGCTCGGCCTTGATGCGTTCCAGCAGGGCGGACGCCGGTTCGTCGCCGGGGTCCTGAGGGACGAGCTTGCCGGAGAACGCCTGCTTGAGGATGCTCTGCCGCAGCCGTTCCGCCCGCGCCAAGCTGGCCTCCACGGTGGCCTCCGCCTGCTGGACGACCGACAGCCGCCGCTCCACCTCCGCCACGATGCGGGCCTGCTCGGCCAGCGGCGGAAGCGGAATGGGGAATTGAGAAAGAACCGTCAGGTTTATCGACGCCAGATTCGTGGTTTGTTTACCGAATCGCGAAAAGAAGTCCTGTCCAAACGAATTTCCCCACCACGACGCAAATTCTGGTACGACACCGTTGGAGATCGACCTCGCTCTGAACACGTGATTTTGGTGAATACACTCTTCGATCTCGCCTTTCCAAACCCAACCCCGACCGAGTTTGTCTCTGTCGCCGCCCTCTGTGAACAAAACGTCTCCTGAAATTAATCGGAGTTGGTCGATGCTTTCTTGCGATGTCTCAATCGTGCTGATCTGCTTTAAGTCCAAAAAGCCCCGCTGTACGTTTGCAACCCTTAAGTAAGGGACTGCCCGGAGTGTTTGCCCGTCTTTGTAGCGTTGCCCCTTGGTGACTCCTCCCTTGAGTTCAGTAAGTTGAGAGAGCGTTGCCCACGCCCAACCTTCTGGCAGTTCCGGCAGTGCGGAGGTGTCGGGGGCGGAGAGTTCCTTGTACTTGCCCCGCCGCTTTTCCTGCGACTCCCAGCGGGCGCGGCGCTCGGCCAGGATGCGCTCCAGCAGGACGCCGGCGGGCTCGTAGTCGCGGCCCTCGGAGCGGGCCAGCTCCGCCTCTGTGGGGACCAGCCGGCCCTCGCAGGCGGCCTTCAGGACGCTGGTCCGGTAGCGCTTCAGGTTGGCCCGCACCCGCCGCAGCGCCGCCACCGACGCGTCCAGCCGAGTGAACTGCGTCTCGATCTCGGCGACGATGCGGTGTTGCTCAGGGAAGGGTGGGAGGGGAAAGGGGTAGTCGGCGAATTGGGTAAAGTCAACGCGGGGTCTGTCCCCTGTGTTCAATCGAGTGACGAAGGAAACGAACTCCCACTGGTTGAGAAAATATTTTAGGTAAGCGTTGTCGAGGTTCGGCTGACTTGGGAAAACGATAAACTCACCCGAAGCCAACCCACCGAAATCCGGCATATAAACCTTGTTCAGATAGGGCCGCAACCGCCCATACAGGACATCGCCACGGTCAAAGTAAGAACCGGAACTCTTAACGTCGCCCGTTTTCGCGGTATCCAATAGCCGCATAGTGTGAGCTTCGATATGCTCTAAGCCAATGAACGGAGCACCCGGTATTTCCGACGGCTTGACCTTTGTACCCCGAGGTTGAATGATAGCCCCTAATGGGGTTGTTAGCCAGCCTGCGGGGAGGTCTTGGTCGGTCACCTGCTGAACAATTCGCGCATCAACTCGTCCTGTTCAATCTCCAGATATTCAGCCACGTCACCGAGTATGCCGTCCAAGGTGCCAACCTTTAGCGGGTTGTGTCTGGGGACTGCGACGTGATGCTCGTAGCCCATAAAGTTGCTGGCAAGTCTCATGTGGCTGCCTCTCTGCCGCACGATGGTGTAGCCAACCGCCGTCGCAACAGGACGACAAGTTCCATGCCGGACATATTTCGTGGCAGCCTCACACAAGTATGACCCCGCTTTGGATCAGGTGGACGCGAATCGATTGGGGCGCTTGCCCATCGTCGAAGTGGCACAGCACTGCATCCCGCATCATGTATATCAAATCATCCCAGTCATCGCCCTCGGTGAAGATGCTGTAGCCGACGGCCCGGGCTTCATAACCGCCCTCGGGGGATTCCCAGACTTGGAAAACTATTTCGTTGTCAGGCATTTTCGGTCTCCTCAACCCCTACCCGCCAGTTTCAACGGCGACCTGCTGCGGCACATCGAGGGCCGGGATTTCCACGTCGATGGCGGCGTAGATAGGTTGGAGGATGGATTCGCCGTGTTCGGCCATCATTTCGACGTGGAAATTGGCTGCCTCGCGGATGAGGGCCGCGGTTTCCTCGAAGGTGTCGGCGGCGGCGATGCAGCCGGGCAAGTCCGGCAGGTGCGCCGAATAGCCGTTGCCGGTTTTGCCGATCAGCGCTACGTATTTCATCGGTAATCCCTCCTGTCCAACCCTGCTGCGCCAGAATAGTGTACCAAGTCTTTGTTTCGAGTTCTTTGCCCAAGTTGCCGGCAATAGTCACCGTGCCCGGTTTCTCCGGGTGATAGTGGTGGCGATGGCTGCCCCTTGTCCTCACATGAAACCAGCCATCCCGCTCGACTATACGGATTGCTTCCCGCACTCTGGGAGGCATAAGACAATCCCGCTCAACGCAAGGTTATCCTGCGATACAACTACCCGAATTGCCTGAGGCGCTTCGCCATCGTTGAAATAGCACAGCACTGGATCCCGCATCATGTATATCAAATCATCCCAGTCGTCGCCCTGGGTGAAGATGCCGTAGCCCACGGCGCGGGCTGTGTAGCCGCCCTCGGGGGACTCCCGCACTTGGAAGATTATTTCCTTATCTGGCATTTTCGGTCTCCTCAATCCCTACCCGTTTGGCGGAAGGGGCTGGACGTGTTCCTCAAGCCAGGCTTTCAACTCGGCGAAGCGGAAGGAATTGGTGTCGAACAGGCGCATGAAGTGGTCGTAGGCTTCGCGGCTGTCGCAGTCGATGAAGTGGCCGTTCTGCATGAGAAAGGCCGCTGTTACGAAGAAAGCCGCCCGCTTGTTGCCGTCTACGAAAGGGTGGTTCATGGCCAGGCTTTCCATCATCGCGGCGGCTTCCTCGATGATGCCGTCGTAATATCCCATTTGTGGGCGGAAAAGCGCCGACTCCAATGCTCCCATATCCCGCAGGCCGTGGGAGCCGCCGAACTGCTCAATCTGGTCTTGGTGGACGGCGAGGATTTCCTGTATGGTCGGGAAGTTGCCGCTCATTGGGCCAGCAGCTCCGCCAGCAGCCGGTTCCGCTCAAGGCTGGCCCGGTAGTGGGCCATGAACTCGGGGCGCACCCCCTCCCGCGTCTTGCTCTCGATGTAGCCGGCCATAGCCTCCTCCAGGACAGCTTGAAACTGCCTGCCTTCCTTGCGGGCAATCTCTCGCATTCCCTCCAGCAACTCCGGGTCGGCCTGACTGGAAAACTTTTGCCGCGTTGCAACCATCACCGATACCTCCTAGCAGTGTTATTTCATTATTGTGCGGCTTGGCGGAATAATCAAGAAACATCTTGACAGAAACAGGCGGGTTGCGTCTTGCAACCTACCCTGCCAGCGCCAGGTTCAGCTCCTCCAGCAGCCCCGTCAGCCCGTCGCCAAAGAGGGCGTGAGCGCGGCCGGCTACCCAACTATCCTGTCATACTCGGCATGGCTCCCGATCCAGAACCAAACGAAATCGGCCCCGTCTTGGACGGCCACCGCCCGGTAGGAAGCGCCCACACGAGTTGACCAGTAGCGTCCGACGTTTCGGAAATGCAGCGAGGGGTGCCTGGGGTTTGCCTTCAGAAGCTCGAAGTTTCTGCGGGCAGTCTGCTGCACCGATTCGGGCAAATCCTCCAAGAGCCGCCAGAAACGTGGATTCGCCCTGTGCATCTATAGGTCTTTGAGTTCGCCCTTGGCTTTTGCTTCCAGTGCCTCAGCCGCAAGAGCGTCCAGCTTGCCGGCTCGTACGTCCTCGTCGAACTCTCCCTCCCAATGCTCCCAGTCCTGGTCCAGGACCCAGCGACAGAGATAGGCGTACTCAGCCTCTGGCAGGGCCAGGATATCCTGTTTAATCTCCGCCACGGTTCTCATATAAGGCCCTCTCGCGTCCATCTCTGCCCATTATACGCCCGGGGATTCTCCTACCCCGCCAGCGCCAGGTTCAGCTCCTCCAGCAGCGCGGCCAGCTCATCGCCGAAGACGGCATAGGCGCGGCCGATGCCGCCGCGCTGGGCGAATGGGGATAACTGGAAGTCGCCGGGTTCGATGCTGACGCTGCCCGCGATGTGGTCTTTGATGGCCTCCAGCCACTGGCGCTGCTCGGCGGTGAATTCCCGCCCGGCGGTTTCCTGCATCGCCAGCCAGCCGCGGAACCGTTCCTCCACCCGCTCGGCGAAGGGCGCCAGCTCCTCATCGTTTCCGATGGCGTAGCGCACCAGCGACACGATGTCGGCCATCACCCGCTGGCTGGAGCCGCGCACCCGGGACTGCTCAAGCTGCCGGTAGGCGTCCCACAGCCGTTCTGGAGTCCAGGAGCGGGGCGGGCTTGCCAGCGAATCGGCCAAGGCCCGGATTTCCCCGTAGCTCAACCGCTGGCTGTAAGGCCGCTGGTACAGCACTTGCAGCGCGGTTATCTCGTCCCGGTTCTCCTCGATGTACTCGCGGAAGGATCGGGTGAGCGCGTCGGCCTCCGCCCCGGAGAACTCCGCCCGGACCACTGTGTCCTGGGATACCGTGTCGATGGTCTGCTCGTAGGCGCGGTGGGTCTCTATCAGCCGTTGCCGCAGTTCCGGGTTGGCGGCGAAGGGCTTGGCCGCGGCCGCCAACAATTCCTCCTCCGCTTTTGCGATGGCCTCTTCCGATGGGTTGTCCTGCCCGGTGGCCGCCCGCGCGGCGTCCAGGGCGGCGTCGGGGTCGGTGGCATTCAGCAGTTCCGACACCAGTCCCTTGAGCGTGGCGCCCACGGCCACGGCCTCAATTGCCTGCCGGTCTTGGGGCGAGAGCCGCCGGTCCAGACGGGCGAGGCGGCTGGCCAGCGACGACAGGGTGTCCGGCTCGCGGTCGCCCATGGCCACCATGTCCAGCAGCTTGTCAAAGGGCACCGATGGGTGGCGGTCCAGTGAGTAGGAGTCGGACAGCTCGCTTTCGGTGACGCCCACAGCGTCCACGATGACGAAGCGGTCCTTGCCGTCGGCGTCGGGCGTTACCGCGTTGAAGTCGGTGGCGGAGATGGTGCGGACGCCGCGCCCCTTCATCTGCTCGAAGAAGTTCCGGCTGCGCACGTTGCGCATGAAGAACACCACCTCGACCGGCTTGATGTCGGTGCCGGTGGCGATCATGTCCACGGTCACCACGATGCGGGGGTTGAAGCTGTTGCGGAACTGCGTGATCAGGTCCTCGGGCCTCGCTCCGGTGGTGCGGTAGGTGATCTTCTGGCAGAAGTCGTTGCCCTTGGCGAACTCCTCGCGAACGATGTTCACGATGTCGTCGGCGTGGCTGTCGTCCTTGGCGAAGATGATGGTCTTGGGCACGTGCTCGCGGCCGGGGAATATCTCGGTCGTTACCTTGTCGCGGAAGGTCTGGATGACCGTGCGTATCTGGTCCACTGCCACCACGTCGCGGTCGAGCTGGCCGGGCGTGTAGGTCAAATCCTCGTCCAGTTCCTCCCAACGCTTATCGCGGGTGCGGCGATCGCGCCGGTCCACCGTCAGGCCAGCCTCAATGGTGGCCCCTTCCTGCGTAATCTTCGTCTCAATGCGGTAGACGGTGTAGCCCACATTGATGCCGTCGGCCACCGCCTGCTGGTGGTTGTACTCCATCACCAGGTTCTGGTTGAAGAAACCGATGGTCTGCTTGGAGGGAGTGGCGGTCAGCCCGATGAGGAAAGCATCGAAGTATTCCAGCGCCTGCCGCCACAGGTCGTAGATGGAGCGGTGGCACTCGTCGGTGATGATGAAGTCGAACTCCTCGATGGGGAAGTTCCGGTTGTACTCCACTGTTTGCGGAGAGGGCCGGGTCGAGGCCATGTCATAGCCGGAGGGCTCTTCCATCTCCGGGTCCAGCTCCACTCCCTTCAGCATGGAGTAGACCCTTTGGATGGTGGCGATGCACACCCTGCTGACCGGGTCGATGCTGGCGGACTGGAGGAGCTGGACGTTGTAAAGCTCGGTGAACTTTCGCCCATCGCCGGGCACGGTGAATCCTTGGAACTCCCGGAGCGTCTGCCGGCCCAGGTTGCTGCGGTCGACAAGGAACAGCACCCGCTTTGCGCCCGCGTGCCGGATGAGGCGATAGACCTGGTTGCAGGCCATGAACGTCTTGCCGCTGCCCGTCGCCATCTGCACCAAGGCGCGCGGGCGGGCCTCCGCCAGCGACTGTTCCAGGTTCCGGATGGCCTGCCCCTGCACCGTCCAGAGATTGGAGTCGTCCAGCGGCGGCATCGCGGTCAACCGGCGACGCAGGCTGCGGCGGATCCGGTAACCCCCGCCGCCAGCGTCCGCTATCAGTTCCGGCCCATCTGGCGACGCTTCAACAGAGGCGTCCCGCGCACCCAGCCACTCGGCCAGCGTCCCCGGCGTGTGAAAGGAGAAGACGCCCCGGCTGCGCGGCTGGGGATCGAGGCCGTTAGTAAACCGGGTCTCAACGCCGGTGCTCTCATACAGGAACGGCAGGGGGCGCCTGTGGGCGGGCAGGTTATCGGGCAACCCCGTGCCGTACTTCTCGGACTGTATTTCGACGCCGGTAAGAGAGTGCCCCTCGGGCTTGGCTTCCACTACCCCTGCCGCCTTGCCGTCGACATAAAGAAGGTAGTCTGCCCCTCCATGACCTGGCTTCAACGAAAACTCCCGGACCGCTACTCCGTTGCTGGCGCACAGGTTGATGGATGACGTGTGCTGCACCGCCCACCCGGCTTGCTCCAGCATCCTGTCTATATTGACCCGAGATTGTCGTTCCGGTGTCATCGCCATAATCGTAACTGTTCAGACTTGATATTTCATTCCCGGCCTTGAGTCGGAATCCAGAAACGTTTGCTAGTACTCAGTCAACCGTAAAATCGGAAGGGTAAAGGCGGTGAAGTTTGGTTCGTGCGTCCCGGGTGTTGAACCGCCAGTTGATGGTGGCTCTGGCGGCGTTGCGCTCCTTGACCAGAGCATCGACTTCCCGCCGGAGGGCCTCCTCGCCGGAGAGCCGCTGCTTCAGGCAGGAGCGGGACAGAACGCTGAACTCGATCTCCGCCATGTTCAACCAACTCCCGTGCTTGGGGGTGTAATGAAACTCCAGCCGCCTGGCTATCCGCCGGGCTTCCTCAGCCGGGAAAGTCTCGTACAGCGATGCCCGGCGATGGGTGTTCAGATTGTCCAGGACAACCCTTACCACCTCGGCTTCCGGGTAGGCTTCATCCGCCAGCCAGCGCATCCGGCGGGCGAAGTCTTGCATCGTGCGTCGCTCCGTGACCGCCACCTCTCGCCAACCTGCCAAGGGCTCGCAGGCCAGGAACAGGTTGCGGGTACCCTCCCGCCGGTATTCGTAGTCCTGCCGCAGCGGAAGTCCCGGCCGGGGCGGCAGAGCGGGCCGGGTCTCCGCCAACAACTGGGTGGATGTCTCGTCAAAACAGACCACCGGACGTTGGGGATCATAGGGTTCGGCGTAGAGATCCAGGACATCCTCCATGTTAGCCACAAATTCCGCGCTCACCTTGGGAATGCACCACTCCTTCTTCTGCCACGGCTTGAGGGCGTTTTTTTGAGACGCTGGCGCACCCCCTCGTGGGACATGGAGGGCGTCAGCCCCAACTCGACCACCTTCCCGGCCAGCAGACGCAGGGTCCAGTGGTCATGCCCTTCCGGCGGCGGGCTGCAGGCCAAGGCAATCAGGTGGGCCTCGCCCCGGTCGTCCAACTTCCGGGGGCGGTTGGCCTGGGGACGGTCCTGCAAGACACCCGCCAACCCTTCTTCGGCAAAGCGCTGCTTGACCCGGTATACCGTGCTCAGGGCCGTATCCAAAGCTTCGGCTACTTGGGGCGCCACCCAACCGTCGTCGCTCTTTAGGAGAATCCGGGCTCTAGCGGTCACTCGAGCTGAGCTTTTGCCCACCCGGATCAGTCGCTGGAGCTCTTCCCGTTGTTCCGGTGCCAGCCGCACCGCGTATTTGTCCCTGACCATCGCTGCCACCCCCGCCATCAACACTTCCCACAAGGCAGGATAGCTCAATTGGCCCCTTTCTTAAACAAATCCCAAAACCAAGTTGACTGACTACTAGTGTCCCTCTCTGACAACAAATATCCCTTCCCCCGCGCACGGGGTAGGGTTAGCCTTCCTTTTTGCCATTCTTCCTCCTTTGGTCCCCTCCCCCGCGCGCGGGGGAGGGTTAGGGTGGGGGCGCCTTCGTTGGAGGCGTCTACTGGATTCAGGGAGTTCCAACGCCAACGTCCCCCCTTCCTAACCTTCCCCCCAGTGCGCCGGGGGGAAGGGACATGTACCTCACCCCCCGTCACTCGTGTACCTCTTCGCCGCAGTGGGGGCAGATTCTGGTTTCGTGCTCCCGGCGGCGTTGTATTTGCTCCAAGAAACTTGACCCCAGGATCACGTTGATGGAGATCAGGGAGATGAGAAACCAGTCGAACCAGCGGCTGGCCCAGTCGCCCGTATGGGCCACTTCCAGGATTTCGCGTACCCGCTTCTTTATGGACATCGGTTGGGGGCTTTCACCCTCTGTGGTGAAGTCCACTTCGGCGCACTAACCCGGACTGAGTCCCTGGGCGAGGCGCCGGGCAAAAAGCGCGGTCAGGGCAGTGGCGTCGACTTCGGTGCAGACCAGGGCGTTGGGGTTGGGGGAGAGCCAATCGGCCAGGGTCTGCCCCCGATTCGTTTCACTCTGGGTCTCGATTTTCACCCGCGCCGGTGCTGTGGTGAATAGTCCCGGAGCAATCGCATGGCCCACCGCCGGCATGTCGTTGAAGCGTACTCCCTCACCCGGCGACATCAGGCCGCGGGACTCGTAAGAACGGCGCAGAAAGGCGGCCGCCTGGGACAATAGCCGGGCGGCCGGGGTACCGGCAGCAGCGATCGCATCCAACTGGGCCGGGCTCACCGTCACTTGGTTGCAGACGTCCAGCCCCACTTGCACGATGGGCACGCCGGAGCGGTAGACCATCGCCGCGGCCTCGGGGTCCTCGTAGAGGTTTGCCGAAGCGCAGGGCGAGACGTTGCCGGGAACGTTGACCGCTCCTCCCATCACGACGATGCGTTGGAACGCCCCGGCCGCGTCCGGCTCCAACGCCAGCGCCAGCGCCACGTTGGTCAACCGGCCCAAGGCGACGACGCTCATGTTCCGGGGTGACTCACGGGCCAGGTCCAAGATGGCCAGAGCGGCGTGTTTCCCGCCGCCGTGTTCCGGCGGAGGCAATGGCAATTCCAGACCTCCCAGGCCGTCGTCTCCATGGATGTGGGAAGCCCACCCGGCGTTGGGGTCGCGGAGGAGAGGCTTGCCCGCCCCCGCGTACACCGGAATGTCGGTGCGTCCCGCCGCCTCCAGAATCCGGTGGGCGTTGGCGGTGCAGACCTCCACCGGCCCGTTGCCATAGCCCGTGGTGACGGCGACTACATCCAACTCCGGGCTGGCCAGCGCCAGAAACATCGCGGCAGCGTCGTCGATGCCGGGATCGCAGTCGATGATGATTCGGTTGCTCATTGGAGTCACCCGCAGGACCGCTTTGCCAAGCCTTGCCTTTGATGGGAGGGCGTTGGGCATGGCGTTGCGCCGGGCCCAAACCTGGACCAGAACATGGTACCATTCCGCGCCCGGCGGCTTGGGTTATACTATCCGGCGACACAGGCCCGGCGACATGGGCGGGCGACGCCGCCGACCCCACAAACACCATTATCCGTGGCGCGGTATGGAGCAAAATGGCGACTTTCGTATTGGTCCACGGCGCGTGGCACGGCGGCTGGTGCTGGAACAAAGTAACGCCATTGCTTCGCAAGACCGGCGCTGAGGTGTTCGTCCCCACCCTCAGCGGTCTGGGGGAGAAGGCCCACCTGGCGCAACGTATGGACCCGCGCGACATCGACCTCGACCTCCACGTCCAGGATGTAATCCGGTTGTTGGAATACGAGGACCTGCAGCAGGTAATCCTGGTGGGACACGCCTACGCCGGGATGGTGATCAGCGGGGCAGCCGAAGAATGCCATAGCCGGATCGACCACTTGGTGTATGTGAACGGAGTCGTGCCCTCGGACGGGGAGTCTATGGCCGACCAACTGGCTCCGGTGAGAGGGCCCGAGTTCGCCGCTTGGGTCCGGGGACACATTGATCGCGGGGAGGGGTTCCTGCCCCCGCCTGCTTCCCCGGAAGATCTGGGCCAGCGTTGGGGCATCACCGGTCCCGCCGACCGGGACTGGATGTTCGCCCGTGTTACGCCTCAGCCGGCCGCGGCCATGGCCTCCCCGGTCCGTATCAGCCGTCCCGAGGCCGCCGCCATTCCCCGCAGCTTCGTGTGCGGCGCCGAGGCAGGCTTCCAATCGGTGGCGGAGCGCGTCGAGAAAGACGGCTGGGGTATCTACCACGTCGATTCCGGCCACGACACCATGGTCTCGCACCCGCAGGAGTTGGCCGAAATCCTGGCAGGCATCGCAAGCAGCTTTTGAATTGGACGCAGAGTTTTTTCAATAATCCTGTGCGGTCTATGCGCTCCCTGAGTTTAATCGAACCTGAGCTTAATCGAATAGGAGGGAATCATGGTCGCGCTGGATGTCAAAGCACTGGTCTTCGATGTTTTCGGTACGGTCGTCGACTGGAGGACCTCGGTAGCCAAACACGCCGCCGCATTCGGGGAGGCCAATGGGACCAGCGCCGATTGGGAGGCTTTCGCCGACGGTTGGCGGGGCAAGTACCAGCCCTACATGGGCAAGGTCCGTTCCGGCGAGCTTCCTTGGACCAAGCTGGACGTGCTGCACCGTATGGGCCTGGAAGAGTTGCTGGGTGAGTTCGGCATCACCGGGGTCAGCGAGGAGGCCAAAGCGGACCTGAACCTGGCTTGGCATCGCCTCGACCCGTGGCCCGATTCTCCGCCGGGGCTGGGACGCTTGAAGGCAAAGTTTATCATCGGGACGATGTCCAACGGCAACGTCGCGCTCATGACCAACATGGCCAAGTACGCCGGCCTTCCTTGGGACTGCATCCTGGGCGCGGAACTGGCCCAAGCCTACAAGCCCGACCCCAAGACCTACCTCACCGGCGTCGCGCTACTGGGGTTGGAACCGCAGCAGGTGATGATGGTGGCGGCCCACCAGAGCGACCTGCGGGCAGCAGCCGCCGTGGGGCTGAAGACCGCCTTCGTGCCCCGGCCCATGGAGTTTGGCCCCGGCCGCGCCCCGGACATGACTCCCGACCCTTCGTTCGACTTCGTAGCCGAAGACTTCCGCGACCTGGCGTCGCAACTTGGCGTTTAATGCAGTTGGGAGTTCGAGAAGACTTACGTATGCCAACCAGATTCCTTAGCGTGAAATCGTGGACCCTATGGGTATTATTGCTGTTGCTCGCGTTCGCCATCCCCGCTTGCGACGAGGGTACCAAGCCGACCCCCGACCTAAGTCCGCAGTCGGCATTGGAGACTCCTGTGCCGCCACCCGGAAGGCTTTTCTCCACGCCAACCCCCGCGCCCATGCCAACCCCCGCGCCCATGCCAACCCCCGCGCCCATGCCAACCCCCGCGCCCATGCCAACCCCCGCGCCCATGCCAACCCCCGCGCCCACGCCAACCCCCGCGCCCATGCCAACCCCCGCGCCCACGCCAACCCCCGCGCCCACGCCAACTCCCGCGCCCACGCCAACTCCCGCGCCCACGCCAACTCCCGCGCCCACGCCAACTCCCGCGCCCACGCCAACTCCCGCGCCCACGCCAACTCCCGCGCCCACGCCAACTCCCGCGCCCACGCCAACTCCCGCGCCCACGCCAACTCCCGCGCCCACGCCAACTCCCGCGCCCACGCCAACTCCCGCGCCCACGCCAACTCCCGCGCCCACGCCTACCGCTCCCGTCCGGGACAGGGACGCGCTGGTCGCACTCTACAACGCCACGGACGGCCCCAACTGGATCGACAATACTAACTGGCTGACCAGTGCTCCCATCGGACTATGGAACGGCGTCACCACCGACGCCAGCGGCCGCGTCACCGCACTAAGCCTGCCTGTTAATCGGTTGAGAGGCGAGATGCCGTCGGAACTCGGCAGACTCACCAAGCTGGAACAGTTCCACCTCCCCTTAAACCAGCTCAGTGGGGAGATTCCACCCGAACTCGGAAATCTTACCAGCCTGACAAGTTTGCACCTCTTCAAGAATAACTTGAGTGGGGAGATACCGTCGGAACTCGGAAATCTTACCAACCTGACAAGTTTGTTCCTCTTCGAGAATAACTTGAGTGGAGAGATACCATCGGAACTCGGCAGCCTCACCAAACTTACACGACTGAGCCTCGACGACAACTTGTTGAACGGAGAGATACCGTCCGAACTCGCCAGCCTTTCCAACCTCGAACGGTTGAACCTCAAAAGTAACCGGCTGGGCGGGGGGATACCGTCCGAACTCGGCAGCCGATCGAGGCTAACACTGCTCAACCTCGCGGATAACCAGTTGACCGGAAACGTACCGCACGAACTCGCCAGCGTCTCCAGCTTGACATCGCTGTACCTCGCCGGCAACCGGCTGACCGGCTGCATACCCGATGGCCTGCAGAATGTAGCGAAAAACGACTTGTCGGGTCTCAACCTCTCGTTCTGCACCTTGGTCAGAGGCACCATTCTCTACGATGGCCGCCCCTCCCGGAGACGACTGATGTGATCCCCACCTTCTTGGTCTTCACGAGGCAGGAACCGCGAACTGTATACTTGGACGTTCCTTTGTACGATAGGTCTACGGGACGATACGAAATACCGAATCCGCCACGGGCAATAAAGTGGTCGTTCTTTGTTTTGGTTGACAGCGGCGAACCCTTCAACGGCAAAAGAGGGTACGCGCTGGACTTCGAAGGATTCACGAGCTTTGAAATATTAGAGGGTCAGCTAATTCTGGAGAGTGACCTGGACGTACACAAGGTAATTCACCTCACCGGCCCTGTCGATAACAAGAGGGATTTCGGTCACACCGACGCCCCCAAGGAAACGTACGCGCCAGGTCCGCTACTGTTCACATGGGAGCCCGTTCTGGAATCCGCGTCGTATGTGGTAATAGTCACCCTCTATCGAGAGCCGTACACTCGCATAAGGTCTGTCCTCTTTGAAGACGTCACAGACAACAGTTTTGAGGTGGACCTGCCCAGCAATAACGCCGAAGAATTCTATAGCTTCCAACTCGACGGCTTAGATACTGACAGAACTAGAATTGCTTGGATGATGAGTCCGTACTATAACGGGTACGGCTGGGACTACAGATTCAGGATCAGCGACTCCCTTGCCGGACCGGGCCGCACTGATTGAGCTATACAACGCTACGGACGGAACTGGAAGAACGACCAGTGCGCCAATCGCCCATTAGCACGGTGTCACAACCGACGGTAGCGGCAGGGTAACCGAACTGGATCTTCATGAGAACCGGTTGAGAGGGGAGATACCGCCCGGACTCGCCAGCCTTACCAACCTCAAGGGGCTGTACCTCGCGAGTAATCAATTGACGGGATGTCTACCCGATGGCCTGCGGAATGTAGAGAAAAATGATTTGTCGGAGCTTGGCCTGCCATCGTGTTAAGCGGGTAAGGCGAAAGCGGGACCAAAGCAGGCCATCCTCACTCGGTACTATAGCGGTCCGGGTAGTCGCTTTGCGCTATTGCGGGAGCGGCCCGCGAATACTGATCGTTCGCCAACCTTCCCATTGCGCGATACCCTGAAGTGCAATACTCTGAAGGAACCCGGCATAACCCGTAGCCGAAGGCCCGGTTAGCCATGCTTCTCCCTGACTCTCCACTTTGATGGTTGCCCAGCCATACCCTAACATCGAGTATTTCTCCAAGAAGAACTGCTCGAAATCATCAATTTCAACCCCGATTACGTCGCCGGATTCCGGATCGTATCGGACCCACAGTTCACCGTCCACGTCAAGGGACGATGCTGGCCGGTTTTCTTGGAACAGTACCAACAGGCTGTCGATCTCCAAGCCGTCAACGTTCCCTGTATAAGAAAATTGGACTTTCTGCATCTCAGGCCAACGTAAGGGTGGAATCTCCACCGGATCGTCGCGCATTGTCACCATGTCCATAGCACCGTATCACCCCTTTTGATATTCGGCGTGCTGTAGGCGGTCAATATTCTTCCTACAACCGAAGGCGCTCTACCCGAATAGGCCACCACGACTAGGAGGTACTCGCGGTAATGCGGGTCTGGTAGGACAAACCTGCGATAATAGAGCAGTCGCTCCGAATGTCTGCCACTCTGGTATACGTGGTCCGGATTTGCCAGTGTAGTCCTCACCGCATCTTGCTGGCCCTCCAATTCCCGATGCTTGCGCGTGATGTGCCAATCCCATATCGCGTGAGAACAATCTACCGGCCCATCGTAGGAATCAGTTGACGTGGACCCGCAGGACATTGCGACCATTATAATAGCAAGAGTTTGAATCCCGCTTGTTTGGAGGAACCTATGGCCCGCTATGGAGTCCGGTTTGAGAACGACCCCAGTTTGACCCCGGCCGACTATCAGGAATTGGCCCGCCAGGCCGAAGACCGGGGTTACGAGATGGTCTGGGTCCCCGAGGGCGCCGGACGAGACTCCTTGACCGGCTTGGCTACCATAGCAATGCGGACCGAGCGCATCAAGCTTGGTACAGGGATCCTGCCGATCTTCGCCCGGACGCCGGTCAATACCGCAATGGGCGCCGCCGGGATCGCAGAAATCTCCGGCGGCCGTTTCATCTTGGGTCTGGGCGTCGGACACCGTCCCACCGTCGAGTCCAGGGATGGGGTCCCTTTCAGACAGCCGATGACCCGGCTGAGGGAGACCATACAGATTGCGCGGGCGCTGCTGGCGGGCGAAGAAGTCAACTTCATCGGCAAGCATTTCAACCTGTCGGGAGCAACACTGGGAGCCGCGGCCCCCAAGGACAGGGTACCCATCTACATCGCGGCGTTGGGGCCTCAGATGCTGGAGATGGCCGGCGAGTTGGCCGACGGCGTCCTGATGAACTGGACTGCCGCCAGCTTTATCGTCGAGGCCATCGGCCACATCAAACGGGGCGCGGGCAAAGCCGGAAGGGACATCTCCGAGATCGATATCGCGGGTTACGTGAGGGTCGCCGTCGCCGAAGACTCGGCTGCATCCCGGGCCTCCCTGCAACGCCAGGTGGCCCGCTACGCCAGCAACGCCTTCTACTCCAATTTTTTCGTTCAGACCGGGTTCGGGGAAGAAATGAAGGCGGCAGCCGCCGCCCTGGCCGCCGGCGACTCCGACGCCGCGGCCGAGGCGATTACTCCCGAGATGCAGGACCAGGTGGCAATCGTGGGTACTCCCGACGAATGTCGGGAGGAATTGGAGCGGCGACGGGCCGCCGGACTGCAATTGCCGGTGATCGCGCCCTTCGCGGTGGGGGACAACAAGACCTCCCACCGCCTCACCATAGACGCCCTCGCGCCCTAGGCGGACTCCGCCGGCTTGATGCCGCAGACGTCCGCCACGAGTTCATAGGACCGGGTGCGGTCGGCGTAGTCGTGGGTAATCGTGACGATGGAAAGGTCCGGCGTCTGGTACTGCTCCGCGATGTCGTCGAGCCGTTCTTTGACCTGCTCCGGTGTGCCGTCCACGCACACCCTGGCGTACTGTTGCACGAACGCCCATTCATCGGGAGCATACTGGTAGCTCGTCGCCTCTTCGATCGAAGGAATTCCCTTGCCGCGGCCGGTGATATTCTGCAGACGGGCCAGGTTGCGGCTTGAGGCGATGCGATTGGCGTCCTCCTCGGTCTCCGCGCAGATCACATGGACTCCCACGTTGATTTTAGGCTCCGCCAAGAAGTCCGACGGCCGGAAATTCTCCCGGTAGTTGGCTGCGATTGCCGGCCCCTCCTCCACGGCGATGCCGAAGAAGTGAGCGTAAGCAAAGGGCAGCCCCAGTTGTGCCGCCATATACGCGCTTTCGTAACGGGACCCCAGCAGCCAGACTTCGGGCGCCTGGGGTTCACCCGGCCCGGCGTGGATTTGGGAGAAAAGGTGGACGTCTTCCAAGCTTTCGTTGAGGTACCCCAACAAGTCCACGACCTGCCGCGGAAAATGCCGTATCTCCCTGGGATGCCCGGGGAACGAAAGGGCGGCTGCCGTGATCTGATCGCTGCCGGGCGCCCTCCCGATGCCGAGGTCGATGCGCCCGGGATAGAGGGACTCCAGCATGCGGAAATTCTCGGCCACCTTGAAGGCGCTGTAGTGGGAGAGCATCACACCCCCGCTGCCTACGCGGATGGTATTGGTCCGGGCCGCCACCTGCCCGATGAGCACCTCGGGGCTGGTGCCTGCGAAGTTGGGCAGGCTATGGTGCTCCGCCAACCAGTAGCGAATGTAGCCCATTCGCTCCACCGCCGCCGCCAACTCGATGGTTTCCCGAAGGGCTTCGCCCGCGGTGCCCCCCTCCTTGACCGGCGACTGATCGACCACGCTGAGGACTAGCTGCTCGCTCAAATTCTCTCCCACGGATGCGACAATGCTGATTGCATTATACAAGCCCGCTCCATATGGTTCTCTTTTTCGCAAGCGGACTGCCGGGCGAGGGGTGAGGGCGATTTTTTCGATTTCTCCCCCATTTTCTCCAGCTTGGGTATGGGTGTCGGCGGCGGGCGGTACTGCGGCGGTGGGTGCGGTATGTCAGGTTCTTTTGGTTCTCCCCCAGGTCTTTATTTCTCCCCTGAGTCTTTTAGTTGTCATTCTGAGTGCAGCGAAGGGTCTCTCCCTCGGTGGCGAGATTCGTCGCTACGCTCAGAATGACAAAAGTGGTTCCTCGGAATGCCAGGCCCGACAGCAGCGACTATCGAAAGACCCTGCTGAACGAGTGCCCAAATCCACCACCTAAGCTGGGGGCGGGGTGTGCGAGGGTGAGATTTGACTGACTGGAGGGGTTTGCAGACAGGCCTGGGGTTGGTAACAGGGGGTTTAGGGCAATTCGAAGGAGCCAGGGGAGCATGGGCGGCCATTTCCGGCCGGCTCAGGCCACAGGACTATCGCCCGGCGCCCGGCCGGGCCCGATTTTGGTCGCCTTTTGGGCCCGCAAGGGCCGGGTCAGCCCTCCGGCGGCCCGTGGGCCAAGGCCAGGATGCTCCGCCGCGCTTGACACAGCAGCCCGTACGAGGGGTGGCCCCGGCTCAGGTTGATGAACAGCGTCCTGGCATGGCGCGCCACCCGACCCGGAAGATTGATGACCCCGAAGCGCACGGCCTTCAGCCTTCGGCTCACCCACTCCTTGCCCAGAGCCAACTGCTTCATCGCCGAGTTCAGGTTGAAGGCCAACGCCGTGATGGCCCACCAAGCGGCGTTGCCTCCAAACAGTCCCGACGGCAGCCGCCCTCCGGCCAGGTCTTCCTTCAGCACCGCGTGCACTTCCTCTCCTTTCCCGCACCGCTGCCGGTACCACCAGATCAACTCCTCCGGGCCAAGATCCCGGTTGGTCACTATGCCAAAGACCTTGTACCAGCCTCCATCCGCCGTTTCCATGACGTGCGGCGAGAGCCCCGCTTGGCTCTCCATCCCCGGCAGCGGCGGGTTCCTGAACGGTTCCCTGATGGCGATGAACCGGTACTCCGGGCTGTTCTTGGAGTGTCCTATCCAGTTGGGCACGAAGGGCGTTTCCGCATATTGCTGCCCGGTGCCCACCAGTCTCTCATCTTCCTTGCGGCGCAGGTCCCGCCACTCATCCTCGTCCACTTGGGCTACCACTTCCCTGAACTCCCGGCTCATATCCACCCCTACGGCGAAGCCGGTCACCCCGAAGCGTTGGTTCCGGCCCTCGGCACAGTAGCGCAAGAACTCCTGTTGGTAGCCTGCAGTGTCCGAGCGCACCAGAACCTGCTCCACCCCCGCTGGCAACTGTTCCAACGACTCCTCAAGCAACCTCAGTTGCTGGTGGCCCGCCGGAACGTTGCCGTCCCGGAACTCGGTGTGCACGATGAGCCCGGCTTCCGCCCAATAGGTGGTGAAGGGCTGGTAAGCCTTGTATTTCTTGTAGCAGTACAGCGCCTGCTCCTTGTGGGTCTCTATCAGGGTCGCGTCCATGTCCAGCGTCGCCTGCTTATGCTGGGCGTGACCCTGGAGGAAGCCGGTCAGGTCTGCGTTGACCCGGCGCAGACCCAGAAGTCCGGCGGTGGGCGCCGGTATGAACGCGGCATGAGGCTGCCTTTTGCTCTCCTCCTCCTCGTCGTGGAATCTGTTCAAGAACCGGAACACCGCCGTGGCCGACGGCACACTGCGCCGCCGCCCCTTGCGCCACCTCCCCTCCATCGCCCGGCGCTCCCGGCGGCGCAGACCGTGAGTCTCCGCCAAGCGCAGCACCCGCCCCAACCCCTCGTCCTTCTCCAACAGCCGCAAGTCCTCCACACATTCGCCGCCCGCCAGGTTCAGCAGTACCAGAGACGTCACCACCTGGGCGTCAGTCCAACCCTGCCGCCCTTGATTCACGCCCAAGTGACTGCTGACCGATTCGCCTAATCCGGCAACCTGCCACAGGTCCAGGTACGCCCCCAGACCGGCCAAACCGGTTATGCCCCTGGAACTCCTATCTTCCGCGTACTGGAAAGGCAATGCTCCCTGACTCATAATGGTTGCACCTCGTTGGTGATGGCTTGGTTTGATCACTTACCATCATAGCCAGCTTCACTGTTGGCTCCAACGAGGTTCTTCTGTCTTTTTTGATGGCGGATTTGGGGTAACTGTAACTGTTCAGACTTTGGGGGAGAGTTGGGCACAGACCAGGTCGAAGGAGCACTCCATAAGGCGTTGGCGCAGGTTTGGCGGAATCGAAGCTGGAGTTTTTAATTCTTGGGCCATCCTGAGCCAAAGTGTGCCATTAAGGGGTTTGGCGGGTGACTGAGGATTGTGACATGAGCGATTCTTCACAACAAATATGATAGGAGGCGGCAACCGCAGACGGGAAGGGCAGGTTGTCAGTGAAGAGGGCCGCTGCTTGAAAGTACCTGGATACCGGCTTTGGCCGGAAAGACGGGGGGATTTTTCCGCCCCCTCCCGTCGTCCCGGTTGCGACCGGGACCCAGGAACCCACGCCGATATGGAACTATTGTCCTCTCAGCCGGCGGTTCTCCTCTTCCAGTTCCTGGACCCTGGCCTCGGCTCGGATACGTCCTTCCAGTTGGTCCTCATAGGTCGGTATGGGCGCCTCCGTTGCCGGGTCCCACCAGACCAGCTTTTCGTGGTCCCATCTGACTATAAGGTTCAAGGCCGGGCTGTACCCTTGGAGGATTCCGGGGGACACTTCTTCAATGGGTATTGGCCTGTAGGAGTTTCCTTCCAAGATGTCGCCGGCCAGCTTGGAGCCGTGCAGGTCTCCGGTCTTATCGAAGCGCCAGTACTCCTGGATGCCCAGACCCGCGTAGTCAACCCTTTTGGCTCCGGTGTCCACGTCGGCCGTACTCTCCGAGGCGACTTCCATAACGAAGTCCGGCGGCTTGCCCTGCTCGGAGATGATGTAGCCGTTGCTGGCCGCGTAGTCATCCGGGCTGGCGTTGAAGGCGATGAGCAGATCCGGCCTCCTGGCCCTGGCCCGGTTGTCCTCCGGGGATGCGACTATCCAGCGGTCGTACTCGACCAAGGTGGTTTCGGCGTTGCCGAAGTGCATGGCCAGGTGGTGATTGTTGCCGTGTCGATAGATATGATCGAATGCAGTCACTTCATCCGGTTCTCTCGGGGGCGGGTCGGGGAGCTTGAACCTGCCCGCTCTGTGGAGGATGTTTTCGGTGGTCATTTCGCACCTTGCTCGTCGGGTCGGGTGGCGTCCCTTCTTTTGGGCGGGATGTTGCCGTGTGCACTTGATGTTACGGGTGTGGTGACACCTGGTCAAACGCCATCCGGCTCTTCCCGTGAATTTTGAAATCGTCTCGAATGGGGAATGGGGGCGACGTGGGGTGCGGGTGAGGGTTTCTGGGGGTTAGGTGAGGGTTTCGAAGATTTCGGCCATTCGTTCTACTCGAGCCGGGTCTATTGGGTTGGTGATTTTGCCGTCGTATTTCAGGCTGGTGCCGATTATTGCACCGTCGGCGTGTTCGAGCACTCGCCAGATGTTGCGCTCGTCAACGCCGCTGCCGACGAGGATGAAGCCGTCGGGCACGGCCCGCCGCACCGTCAGGACGTCGGTGTTGGCGGCGGGCTGGCCAGTGGCGGGGCCCGAAACGATGAGCCCGTCCGCCAGCCCCCGCTGCGCCGTTTCCCGCGCCATCAAGCCGAGGTCGACCTGCCCCAACGGGACCGCGTGCTTCACCAGCACGTCGGCGATTATCTTGACGTCGGCTCCCAAGGCGCGGCGCTGGCGGGTGGTCTCGCCGGCCTCGCCCTGCACGATTCCCTCGTCGGCGGCCATCACGCCGTAGTGGACGTTGACCCGGATGAACGGGGCACCGGTGACGGCGGCCACCGCGAGGCCGGACCGGGCGTCGTTCCGCAGCATGTTGACGCCCACGGGCAGCCGGACGGTCTGGCGCACGCGGTCGACGGCCAGGGTCATGGCGGACACGGTTTCCGGGGAGACCCGGCCGACGGTGAAGGGAGCGTCGCCGAAATTCTCGACGATAATCCCCCGCACGCCGCCCTGCTCCAGGATCGTGGCCTCACGGCCCGCCCGGTCGAGCACCGGCCCCAAGTCGCCGTTCCAGCGGGGTGACCCGGGCAGCGGGTGAAGGTGGACCACGCCGATGAACACCCTGCCGGAACCAAAAAGCTCTCTGGGCATGATTCAGGGCGCCAGACCAAGCATCAATTGCAAATTGCCTTCGACCGCTCTCATATCCCGATCAGACACACTGCCGATTTGGCGTTCAATCATCGACTGTTTAATCGTCCTGATGATCCCGGTGACGACCGAAGGAAACATCAAACCGGAGTTTACCCAGTCCTCTATTAAATGGTCGCCGACTAAGACGCGGGACGTATTTCCGGTAATCGCAGAAACGACGACCTCTTGGCGGCCCTCGTGATACGCAGGGGTGCTAACTACCAAGACCGGCCTACGTTTGCGGCCGGTCTCGTTGGTGAACAATAGATTGACGAGGACAATGTCGCCGTGTCTATACGAGGTCGTAGGCGGCATCGACATCATTGTCCCATAATTCCGTCAGCACCGGGTCTGCGGCCAGGATAGAACCGTCCCCGCCAGTCATCTTGGCGGGACTGGATTTTGACTCGATGCAGGAGGCGCAACGCCAGCAAAAGCCTTGGCCTGTTTGAGGCCCAGGAGGCGCCTCGAACTCGTTTGCACAGCAACCACATATGACAATCATGCGGTGACCCTCAGACCGCGTGAGCGGTAGATTAATCCTAGCACATATCCGGGGGGCCTAAGTCCGTCGTAGAAGTCGCCTCACGGAAGTCGCCTGAAGGCATTGGCGCCGGAACGATGCTAGAATGAGCCTTGAGATTTGGGTGAAGGGTGGGTTGGCAAATGCCCCAGGAATTCATACACGTCAAAGGCGCCCGCGAGCACAACCTGAAGAACATCGAGATCACCATTCCCAGGGACAAGCTGGCGGTGATCACCGGCGTTTCCGGTTCCGGGAAGAGTTCCTTGGCCTTCGACACCATCTACGCCGAGGGCCAACGGCGCTACGTGGAGTCGCTGTCCGCCTACGCGCGGCAGTTCTTGGGGCGGATGGACAAGCCGGACGTCGATTACATTGAGGGGCTCTCCCCGGCGATTTCCATCGACCAGAAGGGGGTGTCCCACAACCCGCGCTCCACTGTGGGCACGGTGACCGAGATATACGACTACCTGCGGCTGCTGTTCGCCCGGATAGGCCATCCCCATTGCTCGAAGTGCGGCCGGCCGGTGGAACGGCAGACCGTATCCCAGATCGTCGACGCCATCATCAACCTGGAAGAGGGCAGCCGCATCACGCTGCTGGCCCCCAAAGTCCGCCGCAAGAAGGGCGAACACAAGGATGTTTTCGAGTCGGCCCGCAAGGCGGGCTTCGTCCGCATCCGCGTCAACGGCCAGACCCACATGCTGGACGAGACCGACAACCTGAACCTGAACAAGCAGAAGTGGCATTACATCGAACTGGTGGTCGACCGCTTGATCATACGCCCCGACATCGAACTCAGCCGAGTGGCCGAATCGGTCGAGACGTGCCTGCGGGAGGGCGACGGCGTCATGGAGGCGCTGCCCGAGAAAGGCGACGCGATGGTCTTTTCGGAGAAGTTCTCCTGCGCCCCATGCGGCATCAGCCTGCCCGAGATAGAGCCGCGGACCTTCAGCTTCAACAGTCCCCACGGGGCCTGCTCCGAGTGCACCGGCTTGGGCTACAAGCTGGCCATCGACCCGGACCTGGTCATATCCGACAGGGACCTCTCCCTGTCCCAAGGAGCCATCACCCCGTGGACCAGGGGCGGCCCCTCCAGCGGCTGGTATATCAGCCTGATGGAGTCGGTGGCGCAAGCCAACGGCTTCTCCTCCAAGACACCGGTCAAAGACCTGGCCCAAGAAGAACTGGACCTGGTCCTCTACGGCAACGAGTCCAAGAAAATCACGGTGAAGCACCGCACCCACCGGGGCCGGACCTACTCTTGGGACACCACCTTCGAAGGGGTGATTCCCAACCTAGAGCGGCGCTACAAGACCACCGAGTCGGACTACATGCGCTCGCAGATCGAACGCTATATGTCGGCCCGCACCTGCCAGCCGTGCGGGGGCAAGCGCTTGCGGCCGGAGGCCCTAGCGGTAAGGGTATGCGGGCTGGGGATCATGGACGTTTGCTCCAAAAACATCGGCAAGGCGATGGAGTGGGTGCGCGAGATAGACCCCGACCGGGTAAGTAATAACGATGGCGGAGAGCACAAGAAGCAGGTGTTGACGGAACGGGAGAAGACCATCGCCAACCAGGTGCTGAAGGAAATCGACGGCCGCCTCAAGTTCCTGGACGGCATTGGGCTGGATTACATCACCATGGACCGCACCGCCCGCACCCTCTCGGGCGGCGAGGCGCAACGGGTGCGGCTGGCCACGCAGATCGGGTCGGGCCTGACCGGAGTGCTGTATGTCTGCGACGAGCCCACGGTGGGGCTGCATCCCCACGACGACCAGCGGCTGATCAACACCCTGACCCAACTGCGGGACATGGGCAACACGGTGGTAGTCGTGGAGCACGACGAAGCAATGATGCGCTCCGCCGATTTCATCGCCGACCTCGGCCCCGGCGCCGGCGAGCACGGCGGGTACGTCGTGGCCACCGGCACCGTCGCGGACATCGAAGCCTCGCCGGACTCGATCACCGGCCAATACCTCAGCGGCCGCAAGCGGGTGCCGGTCCCCGAGACGCGCCGCGCCGGCAACGGCAACAGCCTCCGGGTGGTGGGAGCGCGGGAGAACAACCTGCGGAACGTAACCGTCGACTTCCCGCTGGGACAACTGGTGTGCGTCACGGGCGTATCGGGCTCGGGCAAGAGCAGCCTGGTCTACGAGGTGCTCTACAAAAAGCTGAACCAAGTGATCAACCGGGGGCGGGACCTGCCGGGACAGCACGACGAAGTGACCGGGATTCAGGCCGTGGACAAGGTGGTCAACATCGACCAGTCGCCCATCGGCCGCACGCCGCGCAGCAACCCAGCCACCTACACCGGCGCCTTCACGCCCATCCGGGAGCTGTTCGCCAGCCTTCCCGAAGCGCGGGTGCGGGGCTACGCCCCCGGCAGGTTCTCCTTCAACGTCAAGGGCGGCCGTTGCGAGGCCTGCGAGGGCGAGGGCTACAACCAGATAGAAATGCAGTTCCTGCCCGACGTCACCGTCCCCTGCGAGATCTGCCAAGGCCGCCGTTACAACCGCGAAGCCCTCGAAGTGACGATGCGCGACCAGAGCATCGCCGACGTGCTCAACATGACCGTGGCGCAGGCGCTGGACTTTTTTTACAACTTCCCCAGGATACGCCCCAAGCTGGAGACGCTGCGGGATGTGGGGCTGGGTTACATCCGGTTGGGGCAGCCCGCCACCACCCTCTCCGGAGGCGAGGCCCAACGGGTCAAGCTGGCCACCGAGCTCTCCAAACGGGCCACCGGCAAGACCGTCTACCTGCTGGACGAGCCCACCACCGGCCTATCCTTCCAGGACTGCGCGGCCCTGCTGGGTGTGCTGCACCGGTTGGTGGACGCCGGCAATACGGTAATCCTCATCGAGCACAACCTGGACGTCATCAAGAACTCCGACTGGGTCATCGACCTGGGCCCCGGCGCGGGAGACAGCGGGGGCAAGCTAATCGCCACGGGCACACCGGAGAAGCTGGCCAAGATGAGCCGCTCCCTGACGGGCCGCTACATCAAAGACGCCCTGAAGGCCGCCAACACCCAGAACGGCGCCGCCCCGGAGCCCGTGCCCGGCGACGAGACTACGCAGGCCCCCAAGAAGCGCCGCGCCGCCACTCCCAAGAAGTCGCGGGAGTTGGCCGCCGCGGCCGCAGGGGACTGACCGCAAGCATGGCAAGGCAGGGACGAACGCCTCAATAAGTTATAATGTCCTGAGGGACCAAGAGATTCGTCATGACCTCGATCAACGACATCGGCGACCTCGCCAGGATCCTGCGGGAACAACCCGAATGGGCCGACACCATCCGGGGGATTCTGCTGGGCAAAGAACTGCTGGAGTTGCCGGAACGGTTCGCCGAGTTCGTCCAACTGACAGAACAAAACTTTCAACTCGTAAACCAGAACTTTCAACTGGTTTACGAACGGTTGGACCGGCTCGAATCCGACGTGACCGAACTCAAAACCCACGTGGCCAGAATCGACAGCAATATAGACCGAATCGACAGCCATTTAGTCCGAATCGATGGCCATATAGTCCGAATCGATGACCATATAGTCCGAATCGATGGCCATATAGTCCGAATCGACGCCACGCTAAACCGAATGGACGGGAGGATGGACAACGGGTTTGGCATGAACTACGAATTCAAAATCGCGAAAAACATGAGAGGCATAGCAGGGCAATTCCTCCACATCCGAAGAACACGGGTCTTGCAAGGAAACGCGACCGGTCCCGATCCCGAATTCATGGAACTCCTTGAAAAAGCCGAAGAAAACGGGACCATCACGGAAGAAGAGTTGAACGAGGTCCTACGGCTGGACTTCGTTCTGATGGGCCAGCGAAAAAGTGACGGCGCCAACGTCTACGCGGCCGCCGAAGCCTCCATCACCATCGGCGGGGAAGACATCACCAGGGCAGCGAAGCGAGCCAAAATACTGGCCACGGTCATTGGTCAACCCGTATCGCCCACGGTTATAGGCTCTCACATCGATGACACCCGTGCCGAACTGGCCGATGCCAGCGGAGTAACGGTAATGCTGGCGCCCGACCGATAAGAACACAGCCCATTCTCAAGCCCCGCCGACGGCGGCGCGCGCAAATTGACCACCAACGAAAACCCCGGACCGGATCGTCCGCTAGAATACTGCCGACGTATTGAACCTTACTTTCTAAACCCAATCATCAAAGAATTCGGAGAGATTTAACATGCCGCTGCATTACGATGGCGAAGTCCGCATCACGAAAGTCACCATGGGCCCTTATCACAACAACGGTTACATCGTGTCCTGCCTGGAGACCAAGGAGGGCTCCCTCATCGATACGCCGGCCTCATCGAGCACAACCTGGATGTCATCAAGAACTCCGACTGGGTCATCGACCTTGGCCCCGGCGCGGGAGACAGCGGGGGCAAGCTAATCGCGACTCGCACTCCGGAGAAGCTGGCCAGGATGAGCCGCTCCCTAACGGGCCGCTACATCAAAGACGCCCTTAACGCCTATGCCCGAAACGTCGCCGCCCCGGAGCCCGTGCCCGGCGACGAGACCCCGCAGGCCCCCAAGAAGCGCCGCGCCGCCACTCCCAAGAAGCCGCGGGAGTTGGCCGCCGCGGCCGCAGGGGACTAGCAGGTACGGACTTCGAATTGACGCCGTGCTAGAATAGAACCCACGGCGACGAACGGGACCCGCAAATGACTACCAACGAAACCCCGGCCGAAAAACACACCCGCTTGGCCCACAAGCTCCTGGCCGACGCAAGTCGCGAAATCGCCGCCGGGGAGTTGGTGCAGGGCTCTGAAAAACTATGGGGCGCTACCACCCAGGCGCTAAGGGCCTACTGCGCCAGCCGGGGAATGCACCACGGCAAATATGCCCAACGCCGCCATGCCGCCTTGCAACTGGCTAGCGGAAGCAACGATGACTCCATCCGGCTCGTGTATCACCTTGCTCAGTCATGCCACGCCAACTTCTACAACGATTGGATGGAGCAGGAAGACCTGGACGGCTATTTGCCGGACATCCAACGCCTGGTCGAAAAAATTCTGGATGCCAAGGCAGGCTGACCGCCCGCGCCGTTAAAGGCCCTGAGCCGGAATTTGCCGGAGAGGCCCCGTACGGCTGGACCGCTCGTCTGCTAGAATACTGCCGACGTATTGAACCTTATTTTCTAAACCTATCATCAAAGAATTCGGAGAGATTGAATATGCCGCTGCATTACGATGGCGAAGTCCGCATCACGAAAGTCAACATGGGCCCATATCACAACAACGGCTACATCGTGTCCTGCCCGGAGACCAAGGAGGGCATACTCATCGATACGCCGGCCGAGCCGGAACTGCTCCTGAACGACATCGGCGACGTCGAAATCAAGGCCATCCTGATCACGCATAACCACCAGGACCACCTGTTGGGGTTCGACGAGATCACCGGTCAAGTGGACGCTCCGGTGGGCATCGCCCCGGCCGACGCCGGTCCGCTGCCCAAGACCCCGGACCTCGACCTCGTGGACGGCCAGGCCGTCAAGTTCGGCAACCATGAACTGCGGATGCTGTCCACTCCGGGCCACACCGAAGGCGCGACCTGCTTCCTGGTGGGCAAGCACCTCTTCTCCGGCGATACCCTCTTCCCCGGGGGGCCCGGCAAGACCCGCAGCCCGGAGGCCCTCACCCAGATAATCGACAGCATCACCAGCAAACTGCTGGCGCTTCCCGACGACACCGCGGTTTATCCGGGCCACGGCACCGACACCACCATCGGAGACGCCCGCCAGAAGTACGAAGACTACGCGTCTCGCAGCCACCCTGAGGGCCTGTTTGGTGACGTCGAATGGCTGAAGAGCTAGTCGGCGGAGCTCGAATGCCCGAACGGCCAATGTACGAACGATCAGTACTGAGCAATCAATTGCGGGTGTTGACGTCGATGATGTCGCATACTCAATCGGTTTCCATCGTCATCTGCGTCGGCGCCGGCTCCCGGTACGAACCCCCGGATTTGGCCGGCGTATCCCATTTCATCGAGCACCTGCCGTTCAAGGGCACCCGGCACTGGCCCACCGCCCGCGAGGTTAGCGAAGCCATCGAGGGAATGGGCGGCGTAATGAACGCCAGCACCGACCGGGAGATGACCGTGTTCTGGTGCAAGGTGGCCCGGCCCCATTTCAGCCGGGCCTTCTCGGTGCTGATGGACATGGTCCTGAACCCCCTCTTGGACCCGGAAGAGGTGGAGAAGGAGCGCGAGATCATCCAAGAAGAGCTCCGGATGACCTACGACCAGCCCACATACCGCGTCGACCTGCTCATCGACGAAGCGTTGTGGCCGGACCAAGCCATGGGGCGTGACGTGGGCGGCACTCCGGACACGGTGGCCGCCATCCAGCAGAGCAGCATTCGCGACTACATGCGCCAGCAGTACAACCCGGCCAACACCGTGGTGGCCGTCGCCGGCAACATCACCCACGAGGAGGTGGTCGACGCCCTGAACGAGACGACCCAGGAATGGGGACCACTCGAATCACTCGAATGGGAGGCGGCTACCGACGGGCAACCGGGGCCCATCGTAAAGATCGAGCGGCGGCGTTCCGACCAGTCCCATTTGTGCCTGGCAGTACCGGGACTGCCCCTCAACCACGCCGACCGCTACGCCCTGACCATCCTTAACGTGATGCTGGGCGACGGTATGAGCAGCCGCCTGTTCCTCCGCCTCCGCGAGGTAGAAGGACTGGCCTACGACGTAAGCAGTTCCATCAGCAACTACCGCGACTGTGGGTCGTTGGTAGTCTACTGCGGCGTGGAACCCAAGAAGACCAACGAGGCCGTAAGGGCCTTGGTGGAAGAGATGAACGGCATGCGGGAGGCGGCCTCCGAGCAGGAGTTGACCAAGGCCAAGGAGTATTCCAAGGGCCGTCTGTTACTGAGGATGGAAGACACCCGGGCGGTGGCGTCCTGGTTGGGGGGGCAAGAGCTGTTGCAGAACCAGGTCGCCACCCCAAACGAAGTAGTCGACTGGCTGGACGCGGTGCAGCCTGAGGACGTGGCCCGGGTCGCCAGTGATCTCTTCAACACCGAAAAGCTGAGGCTGGCGCTGGTCGGACCCCAGGGCGGGGTCAAGACCATTACCAATCTGTTGCGGTTCTGACCCCAGACGGGTTCCAGAAACTATCTCAACACTAATGGCGCCTTTCATAATCATCTGTTTTGGCGTCAATTGCCCGGCGGGGTTCACCCCCATCCTAACCTTCCCCCTGAGGGGAAGGGACTTTTGAGATAATTTCTTAGCGGCGGGCTCGCCGTACGCGGCTCCGCCGCCGGACGCTGGGCCTCGTTGGCTTGGCGTCCAGCGAAGGCGCGGGGCTGGTCGGCGCCCGTCCTTGATCATTGGTCTGGTCAACCGCCGTCCTTGGCGCATCTTCATCATCTTTCCGCGCCGGCGGCGGTCCGTGCCGCGCCCGGTGGACGGACCACTGTACTTGGGTGACCACGGTCAGCAGGACTCCCGGTATGAAGATAACCAGGTTCTCGATCGAACCGTTCCTCACCCATCTGAATGCCAGTACGGCACCCACGATCAGAATGGCCCAAGCGACGCCGCCAACCAATACGTTTCTGTTCCAGGGCGAACGAAGCGCCAAGAACGACCACACCGGCGGAAAGATGAAGAACCCCATGAAAAACTCGGGCCTGTAGAACCAGGGCCGGGGGTAGTCGCCTACGGGGTTGTCTTCACTCATTACAAATCCGGCATTACAAATCCGGTATTCGCAGTCCGGCGGTCTTGGGCCGCGCCCGCTAATTCCGCGCCAGTAGAACGTGGAACTCCACCGGGTCGATGGGCCGCTCCTGTCGTATGCTGGCGACGGCGTACTCGATGCACATCCTGGCGAACCCGGAATATTCCAGGATGTTGCTCCCCATGATGACCAAGGGCACTTCCCGTTCGAGGTCCACGCCCAACTGGCTGGAATCGTCTTCGTCGACCCTCAACTCCACGGTCCTTCCGGTCAACCGCTCGATCTTCTCCCGGACCTGGTCGATGAACTGCTGGTCTTCCAACTGCGGCCTCCCTCGGCTGCGGCCACTGGCTTGCGTTCAGCTGCTCCGGCCCGGCGGCGGGGCTCTTCCACCCCCGGGTCCAGTCTTTGGCAGGCACATATTTTAACACCGCCAGTCCGGGGCTGGAGGCTGGGCGCCCTTCACCCCACATCCACCACCTAAAGGGAGAAAAAGACCTCGTTGGAGCCAACAGTGAAGCTGGTTATGATGGTAAGTGATCAAACAAAACCATCACCAACGAGGTGTGACTATTATGGCCCAGGGAGCATTGCCTTTCCAATATGCCGAAGAGCAGCAAGAAGCGGGGATGACCGGCGTCTCCGGTCTGGCGGCGTACCTGGACCTGTGGGAGGTTGCCGGTATGAGCCAGTCGGTGCGGCGTCATCTGGGAGGTAACGAAAGACGGCAGGGTTGGACCGGGGCCCAGGTGGTGACATCGCTGGTGCTGCTGAACCTGGCGGCCGGGCAATGTGTGGAAGACCTGCGGCTGCTGGAGAAGGACCAGGGTTTGGGGCGGCTGTTGCGTCTTTCGGAGACTCACGGGATGGGCCGGAGGGAGCGTAAAGGGTTGCTGGAGAGGTGGCGCAAGGAGCGTCGGCGGAGTGTGCCGTCGGCCTCGGCGGTGTTCCGGCGCCTGGCGGAGTTCCACGCTGAGGCCGAAGAGGGCAGAAGAGAGGCCCGCACCGCCTTCATACCGGCGCCCACCGCCGGACTCCAAGCCCTGCGCCGGGTCAACGCCGACCTGGTTGGCTTCGTCCAAAGCCATACCCACCATAAGCAGGCGACCCTGGACATGGATGCGACCTTGATCGAGACCGGCAAGGAGCAGGCCTTGTATTGCTACCAGAAGTACAAGGCGTATCAGCCGTTCACCACCTATTGGGCGGAAGCTGACCTGGTAGTGCGCACCGAGTTCCGGGACGGCAACGTTCCGGCGGGCTACCAGCAACTTAGGATGCTCCAGGAGTCGTTGGAGGATCTGCCTTCCGGAGTGGAGGGGGCGCTGGTGCGCTCGGACACGGCGGGCTATCAGAAGGAGTTCCTGCGCTACTGCGCCGAGGGCCAAAACGAACGCTTCGGGGTGATTGAGTTCGCCGTGGGGGTGGATGTGACGGCGGAGTTCCGGCGAGGGGTGTCAGAGGTTGCAGAGGATGAGTGGCAGGTACTGCATCGGGAGGCTGGTGAGCGCCGGGTGGACACCGGCCAACAGTGGGCTGAGGTGAACTACGTGCCCAACTGGATAGGCCACTCCTGGAACAGCCCGGAGTACCGCTTCATCGCTATCAGGGAGCCCCTCAGGAATCCGCCTCTGCCGGGTATGGAGAGCCGGTTGGATCTGCCCCCCAGCATGGCGATGGGGGCGAGGGGCTGGTACAAGGTCTTCGGAATAGTAACCAACCGGGACCTTGACCCGGAGGAGTTGATCTGGTGGTCTAGGCAGCGGTGCGGCAAGGGTGAGGAGGTGCATAGCGTGCTGAAGGAAGACTTGGCGGGCGGGCGGCTGCCTTCGGGATTGTTCGGGGCCAACGCCGCTTGGTGGGCCATAACGGCGTTGGCCTTCAACCTGAACTCGGCGATGAAGCGGTTGGCCCTGGGCCAAGAGTGGGTGAGCAAGCGGCTGAAGGCAGTCCGGTTCGGGGTCATCAACATTGCGGGACGAGTGGTGCGCCACGCCAGGACTCTGGTCATCCGTTTGGCGCAAGGCCATCCTTCATATGAGTTGCTGGTCACCGCACGCCGGAGAATCCTGGCGATGGCTCACGGACCGCCCGGACGCTAGCGCCGGTTTCCCCCATCACCCGTTCCCCCATCACCCGTGAAGGCGACTCACCCCAGTCGTCCAGAATGTCCCTATGCCGTCCTCAGCCGGAGAGCGGCCCGAACTGGGGTGTCAACGCTGCAATACCCAGCGCCACGACCAACCCACGGGCTTTTCAACCCCTCCAACTCTCACCTGACCAGTCCGAGTGTACCCTCTGCCGCCATCCAACGCCCCCGACGCTCTTTAGGTGGTGGATTTGGGTTCACCTTCTTTGCTTGACACCTTATTCGGCCCTAACCATAATTGCATGCGGCCCAGAATCCTCTTGGCCTTCCGGCTCGGCCGCCAGCCCCGGCGGGGAGCCCATTGAGCGCGATCAATAAATTAGAAACACGGCCGAGCCATGCCCAACCGTACGCAACGGAGGCTTCCATGGCAGAAACGATCACCGCACAGGGCTTGCGGGGGCTCATGGATGGGAACTCCCAGTTTGCCCTCATCGACGTCCGGGAGTCGGGAGAATACAACAGCTCTCACATCCCGGGCGCCAGCCTGATACCCCGGCGGCGCATCGAATACATCATCGAATCGTCGGTGCCGGCCAAGGGCGTCCCCGTCGTCGTTTGCGACGACGACGGGCGCCGCGCCCCATTTGCCGCGGCCACGCTGGAACGTCTCGGCTACACCAACGTCTCCGTGCTGGAGGGTGGCGTCAACCGCTGGTCCAGCCGGGACTACCCGACCGAATGGGGGGTGAACGTGCCCAGCAAGGACTTCGGCGAAAAGCTGGAGGCGGTGTACCACGTACCCGAAATCAGTGCTGAAGACCTCCACGAACGCATCGAACGCGGCGACAAGCTGGTCATCCTCGACACCCGCACTCCCGAGGAATACCGGAGGTTCTGCATCCCGGGCGGGCGCAGTTTGCCCGGCGGCGAGTTGGCCCTGCGCATCACCGACATTCAAAACGAGATCGACGAAGACACGACCATCATTCTCCACTGCGCCGGCCGCACCCGCAGCATCACCGGGACCCGGGTGCTCCAACGCATGGGAGTCCCGGCCCTGGGACTGAAAAACGGCACCTCCGGCTGGTTGCTGGCGGGCTACGAGTTGGAGAACGGGCCAGACCGGGTGGAACTCCCAACCGTGTCGGCAGAGGGGGCCGCCGCCGCCAACGAGTACGCCTCCCGGTTGGCCGAAGAAGACGGCGTGCGTTATCTGGACGCCGAAGGCTTGCAGGCGGTTATGGACCGGCAACAATCGGAGGCCGTCTATCTGATCGACGTCCGGACCGATGCCGAGTACGTTCAGGGCCACATTCCCGGCTTCAAATGGTGGCCCGGCGGCCAAGCCGTGCAACGGGCTGACGACATCGCCGTGGTCAAGAACGCAACCATCGTTTTTTGTTGCGACGGCCGTGCCCGGGCAACCGTCACGGCCTCCTTCTACCGGCAGATGGGCTTTGAGGAAATATCCGTAGTAGACGGCGGGGTCAATGCCTGGACCGCCGCCGGCCATGGGTTGGACAGCGGGATGGAACGAGCCCCCATCGCCGGTCTGGCCCAAGCCCAAGAGGAGGCGCGGACCGTCTCATCTCAAGAACTCCACGAGAACTCGCCCGAGTTCATCCTGTTCGTGGACACCAGCCAGGACTTTTCCGGCGGCCACGTTCCGGGCTCCAAGTGGATTTCCAGGAGCTGGCTGGAAATTGAGACCCCTGAAGCCATCCCCAATCAGGGCGCATCGATTGCAATAACCTGCAACAACGGCAGGAACTCCACCATTGCGGCGGCTACCCTGCGGGAGTTGGGTTACACCAACGTCTCGGTCTTGGAAGGCGGCATGGCTGCTTGGCGACAGGCCGGGCTTCCTGTCGAACAGGGACTGACAGGCATCGTACGCCCCCCGGCCGACATCAACTACTTAGGCGTCGACCGGAGCTACGGCGAAATGATGAACTACCTGCGATGGGAAACCGAGTTGGGGTTCAAATACGCTACGAGCTAAACAGGAGGGACTCTGATGGCCACGACCCGAGAGGAGGGAGCCGTCCCCGATTTTCTTCGCATGGACGGCCCCGGCAGCTCTGACGCCGCCAAGATCGATCTGTCCGGTGATTGGTACGGTTGGCCGTCGAAGGACGTGAAGCCCGTCACGTTGCTCGATGACGAGGGCCGCACCGTTCGTATCAGGACCCCGGTGATGGACCTGGAGGGGCTGATCACGCCCACCGAGCTACACTACACGGTGCAGCACTTCGACGTGCCTGAGGTAGTCCCGGCCGACAAGTGGTCCCTCTCCATTGACGGCGAGGTCAAGAACCCCTTGACCCTCAGCTTCGACGACCTGCGGCGCTTACCTGGCCGGTCGGTCCGCACGGTGATGGAGTGTTCCGGCAGCGACGCAACATTCTTCGAATACTTCAAGGATGAGGGGCCCAAGCCGTCCCGCACCCAGGAGTGCATGATCCTGAGCGCCAGCGAGTGGACGGGGGCGCCCTTGGCCACGGTGCTGCGTGAGGCCGGCCTCACCGACAAGTCGCTGTACATCAGGGCCGAGGGCTGGGACCAAGGCGTGCCGCCCACCGCCGAGGAGGGCACCGAACCCTTCTTTTACGACAAAGGCCTCGCCGTCCAGAAGGCGCTGCACCCCGACACCATCTTGGCTTGGGCCCAGAACGGCCGGTTGTTGGAACACCTGCACGGGGCCCCGGTGCGGCTGCTGGTGCCCGGCTGGTCGGGGAATTGGTCGGTGAAATGGTTGCGCCGGCTCCAAGTAATGGACCATATACCCGATTGCTGGTACCACTACCAGTTCTACTACTATGCCGATTCCGCCGATGCCGACGACAAAGAGCTGATCACGACCATAGGGGTCAAGTCGATAGTCACCAGCCCCAACGACGACACCGAAAAGATGTCCACCGGGCCTCACGTAATACGGGGTTATGCCTGGAGCGGGGCCGGCGCGATCACCCAGGTGGAGGTCAGCGTCGACGGAGGCCGTGCTTGGGCCGCCGCACACCTCGAACCGCCCCGGGAACGCTTCATGTGGGTCCGCTGGTCCTACCGCTGGGACGTGGGCGAAAGCGGGGAGTACAACATAATGTCCCGGGCCACCGACGAGGTGGGACAGGTGCAGTCCCACGAGCCTCGCTACAACAATATGAACAAGAATTTCAGCGCCATCGTCGGCTACCCGGTGACCGTGGCGTAGAGTAACAGCCTTTTGACAGGTGTACGGAAATGCCCATAATCGACCATGTCGACGTACGAATGCCGCCGCCGGTGGACCGCATCAGTGAACGGTACCTGGTATCCAGGGAACACGGCGCGGTATCATTGACGGTGAAAGAGGTGGAGATCCACCCCGGATGGGAGGGGTCCCTGCACACCCACCAAGTGGACGTTTCGATCCAGGTGACTTCGGGAGCAGTCCAGGTCGTAATCGGAGACGAGATGCGCACCATCCGGGCGGGCGCCACGGTGCTGGCCCCTCCGGGTGTGCCTCACAAATTGGTCAACCATCTGTGGGTTCCGGTGGTCTTGTTGATTACCTACCCGTCCGCGGAGCTGGAAACCACCCACTTGGAATAGCGGCCCTTTGTCGATCAGTACCAACGGGCAGCAGCAGGCAACAGCAGTCAGGAGGACATAATGGCCACCACGCAAATCGGGGCCAAAGTTGAGCCCCAAATCATACCCACCAACGCCGGTTACCGTACCTTCGCGGCGCCTCCCCAGGCCCTTCAGGAGAGCATCGTTCCCAACGATTTGTTCTATGTCCGGAACCATTGGAAGGACTGCCCTGAAATCGACCCCACGACCTTCCAGTTGAAGATCGACGGCGAGGTGGAGCGGACTATTTCGCTCTCCCTTGACCAGATCAAAGCCCTCCCTCAGAAGCGCTTCCAGGTGACCTTCGAGTGCTGCGGCAACAGCCCGGTGCCCGAATACTGGACCAAGTCGTTGCGCATCAGTACGGCGATGGAAGGGATCAAGGGGCACGGCATCATGGGCAATGCCGAGTGGGCCGGCGTGTCGCTGAAGGATGTGCTGGAATTGGCCGGGGTCAAGGACACGGCGGTCGAGGTGATGTTCGAAGGAACGGACCACGGTCCCGACGAGGTGGTCGACGACCCGGCAGAGGTGACTTACGAGCGCAGCCTGCCCGTGTCCAAGGCCCTGCACCCCGACACCCTTCTGGCTTACGAGATGAACGGCGAACCGCTGCCCGTGATGCACGGCTTCCCGCTGCGGCTCTTGGTGTCGGGCTGGTACGGCATGAACTCGGTCAAATGGCTGGCGGGCATCCACGTCCTCGACCACAAGTTCGAGGGCTTCTACATGACCGAACGGTACATGACCCAGAACGAGCCCGGGTCACCAATCCCTTACAACTACTACACCAAGATGAAGGTCAAGTCCATCATCACCAGCCCGGTCCCCGGAGAGACCATACCGGCCAGCGGCTACACCCTGGCCGGCGCTGCCTGGTCCGGGGAGGAAGAGGTGGTGAAGATGGAAATCAGCACCGACGGCGGCCAGACCTGGGGGCCCGTGGACACGCTCCACCCCAGGGAAGCGTATTCGTGGTATCGCTGGGAGCACCGCTGGCAGCCTTTGGGGCCGGGCAATCACACCCTGATGTGCCGTGCTACCAACAGCGCGGGCGACACCCAGCCAATGGAGTTCCCCAACAAGTGGGACGGCCGCGGTTACGGCAATAACATGGTGTTCCCGGTAGACGTGGAGGTACGCGCCTGACACGCTCCTGGCGCCTGCCGGTCCCATTCGCGTTTCTTCTGGTAATTGGCCTGACCATCGCCCTGATCATATTCTTCGGCGCGTGGGCGGTGGCGGCCAGCGCCGAGAACGAACGCTCATTGAGCTTCGGCCTGACGGGCCCGGCAAGCCTCGTTTCCGAAGACCCTGAACAGTCCGGGTCCAATCCCTATGAGATAGCGCGCATCGGCCAGTTGCCCGCCGGCCAGTCGGAAGACGGCGCTGAAGCGGCTTGGTGGGGTAAGGCATTCCTGAAGGCGTGTCCGCTCCACTAACGCCGATATGGCAATATTAACCGCCAGACCCACTCTCCGCTTTCACCGCGCCTGGACCATCCTGGCAATCCTGGTGGTAGTCCAGGTCGTGGGTCAGGCCATCAGTATGTCCGCCGGGATCATGGTCCCACCCCTGAACGACCAAGACGGCGCATTCGGCTGGGACCTGCGCATCATCGGCTCTGCAATCGGCCTTTACTACCTGGTCGGCGCTTTCACCGCCCCTGTGGCGGGTATGCTGGGCGACCGCTATGGGGCCCGGCCCATCATGTTCGGCTGCGGAATCCTCTACCTGGCAAGCATGTTCCTGTTGGGCCTGGTAAGCGAAGTCTGGCACTTCTTCCTCGTTTTTGGCGTGATGCTGGCCATTACCCAAGCATTCACCTTCGTACCACTGCAAGCCTCCATCGGCGGATGGTTCAGACGCCGCCTGGGTCTCGGCACCGGCATCCTCCAGGCTGCCGGCGGCATCGGCGCGGCCGCCATAGCGCCGGGCGTCGCCGAGTTGCTGGGACTCGCCGGTTGGCGCGACACCTTTTGGGTCATCGGCTTCAGCGGCGGCGCCATGATCATTCTGATGAGCCTATTCTTCCGGTCCCGCCCGGCCGACGTCGAAACTCGACCCTACGGAGCGCTTGCCAGTGACCCTCCCGACTTGATTATATCCAAGCGGGTGTTGGCGCTCCGTATCAAGGTGTTCGGCCAGCACATGCGCCGCACCCGCGCCTTTTGGAACCTGCCGACGATCCACGGTCTGGGGTGCGCCGGGCACGGCATCATACTGATCTTCACGATCCCCTTGGCCGTGGAGCAAGGGATCAGCCTTACCGGAGCGGCGCTTATCCTCTCGGTGATCTCCGTGTTCAGCATCGCCGGGCGGTTCGTCATCCCGATCCTGGCCGAACGCTTGGGCGGCAAACCCGTCATGGTCGTGGCGTTATTCATACAGGGCATCACTGTTCTCGTCCTGTTCTGGGCTCACGACCCTTGGACATTCTATCTATTCGGGATGCTCTTCGGCCTCGGGTTCGGCGGGGAGATGTCGGCCTACCTTGTGGTGAACCGTCAATACTTCGGCACCGGCCCGTTAGCCACTTTTTATGGCTACGAAATCATGGGGGCCATGATCGGTCACGCCATCGCCACGTTCTTGGGAGGGCTGGTTATCGAGGCCACCGGTTCCTTCAAGCCCGTGTTGGCGATGTCCATGGCCTTCAGCATGGTGGGCGTGTTGGCCATCCTGACCCTGGAGTCCAGCCGCCAGGTCCTGATTCCCAATTGGGAGGACTCCCTGCCACCGGAAGCCCGCGCGGGCGCAACCTAACGGCCGGCGCGCTGGTACGCTGGTACGCTGTCGCGTATCCACTCCCCATAGGACGATACTCCAAAGACTAAATCGAAGGACGGAGCTCCATGGCCGAACTGATCGACTTGACCCTGACCCTGGGCAGCGACCGGGTCAGCACCGTTCCAGGGTTGATGGGCGTTGAAACGTCGCCGCTGCAGACCCATGAGACCCACGCCCGCTCCAACCAGAAGCTGTGCCTGGCCACTCACATCGGCACCCACGTCGACGCGCCGTTCCATTTCGTGGTCGGGGCGGCCACCATCGAGGAGATGCCGCTGGAGAAATACACGGGGCCGGCGCTGCTGTTGGACCTGCGCAATGTCGCCCGCGGCCAGGAACCCCTGCAGGTTTCGGAGCTGCAAGCGGCGGGAGGCTCCGGCGACGCCATCGCCGGTAAGATCGTGGTGCTATTCACCGGCTGGGCGGAGGCCGAGTCAGGCGGTCCGCGATTCTACGGGCATGGGCCGTATCTAAGTACCGAAGGAGCCTCTTACCTGGCCGCCAATGGGGCCAACGCAGTCGCGGTGGACTTCCCCATCGACAAGCATCCGGCCACGCCCCAATCGACCATCCATGACTTCCCGGTGCACCGCCTGTTGCTGGGCCGGAACATCCCGCTCATAGAGAACCTGATCAACCTGCACCTGCTGGTGGGCCGGGAGTTCGAGTTATGGGCCCTGCCGCTCAAGCTCAAAGGCGGCGACGGCACCGCCACACGAGCGGTCGCTCGTATCCTCTGACACCGGCAGCATTGTTTTATTCAACCGTTTCATACGGAGGGTTCCAAGAGTCCGAGTAGCCGATGCACAAGGCGCGCGACGGCTGGGCGCGCTCGCGCGATGTGGTCGTCTTCCATGAAATCGTGGTAGAAGTTGGCATGGAACTGCTCGGCCACGAGAAAATCCGATTCCAGTAAAGGCTCCTCATGCTCTTGAGCCAATCTGTTCACGGCGGCCACTTTGGCGTTATGCTTGCTGAAACTCCAGCCTCGCCGCATAGCAATAGCCATGACAGAATGCGAGGCCGCGCCCCACAATTTCTCTGATCCCTGCAGATTGTCACCGCCGGAAAACTCCCGGTCGGAATTCTCCAAAAACTCCAGGGCGATGCGGGCATGGTCTGCTACTGTCATGCTTGGTTTCGATGTCATTAGTCCTCAACGAAATGGCAACTGAATATTGATATTTGCGAGTCACATGACACATTGTGTGCTGTAGAGAGTAACTCGGTCAATCGATACCAAGGGCGGGCTCTCACCCGCGTCCTTCTGGGTACCGGCAACCGGGACAAGCAGGGTGAGTTCAGGCAACTCCTGGCAGACCTGCCTTTCGACCCTGTAACACCGCAGCAGGCCGGCGCCTCCGCCAGTCCCGAAGAGACCGGAGACACCCACGAAGCCATCGCCCGCGACAAGGCGGCGCAGTGGTCACGGGCCGCCTCCATGCTGGCCATTGCATCCGACGGCGGCCTGGTCATCCCCGCCCTTGGGCCGCAGTGGGAGAGCCGTTACACCCACCGCTTCGCTGGCCAGGAGGTCAGCGGCGCCCAACGGTTGGAGCGGCTGCTGGAACTGATGCGCCCGCTTCAGGGCGCCGACCGGCGCGCTTCATGGGCCGAGGCTTTGGCAATCGCCGACCGGGGCCGGGTGCTGGCCTCATGGGAATTGACGGGCGGCGAGGGGCTCATTGACGAACGGCGGGCCGGCACCGGCCCTGTCCCGGAGTTCTGGGTGTTCCCGGTCTGGCGGTTTCCCCAGCTCGGCAAGACTTACGACCAGTTGACCCCGGCGCAACGCGCCTCGATTGACGACCACTGGACCCGCCTGCGGCAGTTGGTAAGCCGCTATTTCACTTCCCTGTATGTGCCCGCCCCGTAGCTTTAAGATACAATGTCGGATAGTCCTAGCACCTTGGAGAGCCTTCTTTTGACGATGCCCCAGACAGATACATCCGACGACTCCCGCACTCCCGATTCCATCGAAGCGGTACAGGAGTTGCTTCGTTCCCAGGGTTACGTGTCCGACCGGTCGCTGGCCGTTCCCATTTTCCTCGCCCTGAAGCTGCGGCGTCCCCTTTTCCTCGAAGGCGAGGCCGGAGTCGGCAAGACCGAGATCGCCCGCGCCTTGTCCCAAGGACTCGACACGGAGTTGATCCGCCTCCAGTGTTACGAGGGGTTGGACATCAACCACGCCGTCTATGAATGGAACCACGCCCGCCAACTCTTGGAGATCCGGCTGATAGAGGCGGCGGGCGCCGTGGAAGTCGCGGCTGCGTCGGCCAACCTGTTCAGTGAAGAGTTCCTGATCAAACGGCCCCTGCTCCAAGCCATAGACGCCAGCCACGGCCGCGCTCCGGTATTGCTTATCGACGAGTTGGACCGCTCGGACGAAGAGTTCGAGGGGTTCCTGCTGGAGTTGCTGGGGGACTTCCAGATTACGATTCCCGAGCTGGGCTCATTTGCGGCCGTCCATCCGCCCATTGTCATCATCACGTCCAACCGGACTCGGGAGATACACGACGCCCTGAAACGCCGGTGCCTCTACTACTGGATCGATTACCCCGATTTCCAGAAGGAGATGCAAATCATCACTTCCCGACTGCCGGAGGCTCCGCGAAGACTCGCCGAGCAGGTCACGGCCTTCATCCAAGAGCTCCGGGAGACCGAGCTATACAAGATACCCGGCATCTCCGAGACCCTGGATTGGACCTCGGCCCTGCTGGCCCTGAACCAGATGGAGTTGGAGCCGGAGGTTATCGACGACACCCTCGGCCTGATGCTCAAATACCAGGACGATATCGAGTTGGTCCGGGGTGGACCGGTCCGGGCAATGCTTGAACGGTCCAGGAACCGGGGGCCGCGCCAAGGACGCCGCGGCGGCGGCGCATGACCGACGATTTCCCGACCGTCCCCCCCACGCTCGATCCACCCGGTCACATACTGCCCAACCTGCTGCGATTCGTAGAAATGCTCCGGCGGTTGGGGTTGGACGTCGGTTCCGGCAATGTGCTCGACTTGGTCCGGGCCTTGGACTACGTGGAAATCGGGCGCCGCGGCGAGTTCTACCAGACCGCCCGCAGCATATTCGTACACCGGAAGCAGGACATACCCCTTTTCGATGAGGCCTTCCAGGTGTTCTGGCGCAAGCCCGCCACCGGAAGCACCGGCATGGACCTGCGGTCCATGGGAGAGCAGCGCCGGTTCCGGAAGCCCCAGGTTAGCGCCGGCGGCGACAACGAGCCGGACGACCTGCCGAGCGGGGAGGGCAACCCGGACGACGACTCGGTGCAGCGCATAGACCTGACCCGTACCTACAGCGCCCAAGAGGTGTTGCGGCAGAAGGATTTCGCCGATTTCAACGGCCGGGAGATGGCCGAAGCCCGACGGATGATGGCCGCGCTGCAGTGGGATTTAGGCCGGCGCCTCACCCGCCGCATGGTCCCGGGCGACGGCGGCCGGCTCGACCTGCGCCGAACGGTGCGCCGAAACCTGAAGTATGGCGGAGAGCTCCTAGAACTGGCGTCCAAAAAGCCGAAGGCCCGGCCCCGCTCCCTCGTACTCATCTGCGACGTCAGCGGCTCCATGGAGCGGTATACCCGGATGTTCCTGCACTTCATCCACACCATCGCCTTGGGCCAGGAGCGCCTGGAGGCCTTCTTGTTCGCCACCCGGTTGACCCGGATCACCCGCCACCTGCGGTACCGGAGCGTCGACCAAGCGATCGACGAGGTGGCCAAGGCGGTGCCAGACTGGGCCGGCGGCACCAGGATCGGGGAAGCGGTCAAGACCTTCAACTACCAGTGGCTGCGGCGCGTCCTCCGGGGTCAATCGGTGGTGCTGGTCATTTCCGACGGATGGGACAGGGGCGACCCGGAGTTGCTGTCCCGGGAGACTTCCCGGTTGCAGCGTAGCTGCCACCGCCTCATCTGGCTGAACCCGCTGCTGGGTTCGCCCGACTACCAGCCCCTCACCGTCGGCATGCAAGCCGCGCTGCCCTACGTTGACGACTTCCTGCCGGTCCACAACCTGACCAGTCTGGAAGCCTTGGCCAGCCGCCTGAGTTCCCTGAGCCCGCAGCGCGGGACGCCCGCCCCCTACCGGCCGCCCCGGCCCGACACCGAGCCGGAAAGACCGGAACCGCCTCCAGCGGACCGGCCCATTGACCGGATCCTGCCGCCGCCGACCTTCCGGCACCCGATGTGGGGCAAGAAACCGCCAGCCCGCTGACCCGCGCTCTAACCTTCCTGACCGCGCTCCTCAGGCCTCCATACGGTCCGGCGCAGTAGCTCCACCAGCCCGAAACAGGCGGCGGCCAGCAAACCCCCAGCGATGGCGTCCACGATGAAATGGTTGCCGGTGAGGACAATGGCGAAGAACGTCAGGACCGGATACAGGAACCCCAGCGCTTTCGCCGCACCCCGAAGGGTGCTCACGAAGTAGACCCCTAGAATCACCGTCCAACTGAAATGCAGACTGGGCATCGCGGCCGAAATGTTGTAATAAGAGGCCATTTCCGGTGTTCCGTAGAACCTGGGACCAAACGCCTGGATAGTGTCCACGACTTCTATGGTGAGAATAGCGAAGGGGGAAGCCGCCGGGAAGAGCATGAATATCGCCAGCGCGGCGATCAAGTTAAACAGGACCACCAACCGGTAGCGATAATAACGGCCCCGGTCCCTCACGAACAAGACCACCGCCAACAGCAGGACCACCGGCCAATAGGTGACAAGGTAGGCCCAGTCCAAGAACACGACCAGAGGGTATATGTGTTCTATCGCCCAGGCCTGCCAGCCCGGCTCCCACAGAATCCCCAGGTTGTCTTGGAACGAGGCGATGGCCTGCCCGTTGCTTATGCCCACCGTCCTGGGGTCCTCATGCACCAGCCCCCGGGTAAGGAGGTAAGCCAGGTAGCCGCCGAGATACAGCGCGAACTCGGCTGCCACAGGCCGGCGGGTCCAGAAGGCGGACAGCACCATCACCCACCGCCGCAGGGGTGTACCGATAGCGGCGGCGACGGACTCCCGCGGGTAACGGGACGGACGAGGCCTCGCCGTCCGTACCGCGCTCAGCCAGGTGTGGGAGAGGGCTCTCCACCTTGGAGTTCGACCGGTCAGTATGATCGGGCCTCCCAACGGTCCGCCGCCGGGCAATCGGGCCGGATACGGCGAACGAGATGGACGACTCCGGGGGCCAACACCGTCAGATAGAACCTCCGTCGGACCACCAGTTCCATGGCCAAGAACGATGCCAGGATCAACATTCCACCGCCGATGGCATCCATGATGTAATGATTACCCGTAACCGTGATGGCGAACAGGGTCAATGTGGGATAGGCCACCCCCATGGCCCTGATCCACCAGTTCGGCGTGGACAGGAATAAAACGCCGAACATCAGGGTCCAGCCGAAATGCAGGCTGGGCATCGCCGCGTACGCATTGTAGAAGTTGGCGAATTCGCGGCTGGCGTAACCCGACGGTCCGAAGACCTTGATGGTGTCCATGAAGTATTCCGGGACCATTCTGGGCGGCGCCAGCGGGAACACCATGAATCCGACGAGGGCGACGACGAAGCTCAGCAGCACGACGTTCCGGTAATACCTGTACTTTACCCGGTTGGTCACGTACAGGGTGACAGCGGCCACCGCGATGATGGGCCAGAACGTGACGATATAGGCCCAGTTGAAGAATATCACCAGTCCTTTGGCGCCGGATATGGCCCAGTCCTGCCAGATCGGCTCCCAAAAGAAACCCAGGCCGGACTCGAAACTGATGATCCGCCGAGCATTCTCCAACGCCGTGGCCTGGAAGTCGGAGAATACCAGGTTCCTCGTGTACATGTAGATGAAATAAGCGACGGCAACGACGGCCAACTCCCTGAGGTGGGGGAGCCACCGCCGAGCCGACTGCCATTTGACCCGGTCCAACGCCAACGGAAGTCCTCGTTTAGTAACTGTTCAGAGTTGAGGGGACCTCCAGCCTTTCCGACTGGTTTCGGACGGGTGGCCAAGCACAGAATCTGTTTTGCAAACCGATCTGGTCCCCTCAAACGTGAACAGTTACCTCGTTTAGCTACAACTTCCCCTTCGGGCTATCCACGGTTACGCTGGTCGTCTCTCGCCGTAGAAGCAGTGGCAACGCCACCGGGCCCCGCTCCCGGGCAGCCCGGCTTCCCAGATAGACGCCGCACTCCAAACAATCGACCCAAGCCTGCGGTAGATGCCCCTTAGTGAACAAGCCTCGGGCCGTGACGTACTTGTCGTTGTTCCAAACCTCTTGCACCGGGGTCTTGCCGAGATCGCCGAAGTCCTGGGACTTATCGGTGAGATAACAACAGGGGGCCAACCCGCCGTCCCAATTCACCACGGCGCTTCGCCAGAGCCGCCAGCACACCCCGCCGTCTTCGCGGTACGGCTTGTAGAACGGATCGGGCCGCAGATAGCCGGGGTGCTGCCGAGGCAGCCACCGCTCCGCTACTTCCGGATCGCCGGAGCCGTGGGGGAAATCGACTTTCTTGAAAACTATTGAGTCCACCGCCATTCGGCCCGCCAAAGCCCTGGCCTCGTCCATCTGATGCTCGTTTTGCCGCATTACGATGAATTGCCACTCGATGTGAGGCGTGGCGGACCCCATCTCTCTTTTGGCCTCCGCCAAGAGGTTGAGGTTGTCCATCACCCGGTCCAGACGCCCGCCGACCCGGTAGGTCTCGTACACCTCCTGGGTTACTCCATCGATGGACACCACCAGCACGTCCAGACCGGAGCCGACGATTTGCCGCGCCAACAGCGGGGTCATGGGTTTGTTGAGGTTGGAGCTGATGAGGGTGGCTATCTTTTGCTTGTGGGCGTAGGCCACGAACTCGTGGACCCGTGGATTCAGGAACGGTTCGCCCCAGCTATAAAGGGTCAGCCAAATGCAAGAGTCTTTGATCTGGTCGACGACGCCGGTGAAAACATCGAAGCTCATCACCCCTTTTTCCCGGTGAATATTACCCAGACCAGTATGGCACAGGGGGCACTTGAGCTGGCAGATGTTGGTGGTGTCGATCTCCCATTCGTACGGAGAGCCCCACACGGTCTTGCGGACCAAGCGCAGTTGTAACTCAACACGGGCGAGGTTCCATAGCTTTCGCCAACTGACGTAGCGGACCGCCAGCCAATAGCGATGATCGCGCCGGCCATCGGCCACGGAGTCTATCACTCCGCCGTTCACTTGCAACCAACGCTCGCCGAAGCAAATCGCGGCCTTCAGGAACCAGAATAGTGGTGTCAGGAGGGTCATAGAGTAGTCCGATATCTGCCCTGAGACCGGAGCAAGGAAGTCGGCTGCCGACCTCATCTCGGGATATTCGAGGAATCTGGTCCGAGGGGTCTTTTGTTAGCCACCGGCGGCTGAGGGGGACCGGTCCTTCCAACGGATGCTTCGCCGTCTCCCGGACCGACCGGTAAATTGTGAAGCATATGATACTCCCAGCCCCGGCGGTCGTTCAACAGCCTTCCGGGGCCTTGGAACCGGTCCACGTAAATTGACGCCGGTGAATGGCGAGGGTATTCTGGAACCAATTCTTCCTTGGGGAATCCTTGGGGAATCCCGGTGTCGTCGCCACTACAAAAAGAGGACGGGTCCTAGCGTAATGTCGCAATCAGCGGAATACAAAGTGGTCCGTGAACGCAACGTCATGGTGCCCATGCGGGACGGCATTCGTCTGGCGACGGACGTATACCGGCCGGACGCTCCGGGCCGCTTTCCCGTGCTGGTAACCCGCGGGCCTTACGGTAAAGACTCCTACGCCGACAACCAGGAACACTCCGCCTGGTTTTTCCCCGAACGAGGATACGTGGTGGTCAGCCAAGACTGCCGAGCCAGGTTCGACTCGGAAGGAGACACCTACGATCCGCTGTTCCAAGAGTACCAGGACGGCTACGACACCGTGGAGTGGGCGGCCCGCCAACCGTGGTCCGACGGCCGGGTCGGCACTACCGGCCAGTCCTACCTGGGGGCCACCCAGTATACCCTGGCCGCCGGCGGTCCTCCGCCTCCTCACCTCCGGACCATGGTCCCGGTGTCGGCGTCGTCCGACTTTCATCAGAGTTGGGTTTACCACACCGGAGGCGCTATGGAGTGGGGCTGGACGGTGCCCTACGCCATCCACAAAGGCCGCAACACCCTGGAACGGGCGGGCCGTCACGACCTGCTGGCCCAGATGGACGAGTATGTTCTGGAGGCCGACAATTTTGCCCGTCCCCTGAGAGACTCATGGTACCGCCACCTGCCGATGCGGGACTGGATTGACCGGCTCAAGGAGGCGGCTCCCTACTTCCACGAGTACTTCGATAACGAAACGGACGGCCCCTACTGGTGGAAGATCAATCTGCTGAAGCACGTCCACCACATTGATCTGCCCATGTTCCACGTCAGCTCGTGGTACGACATTTTCCTGGAAGGGGCCCTCAATTCATACCGGGCAATGCGGGACGACGCCGTCTCGGTCCGGGCCCGGAACAACCAGAAGCTGCTGGTCGGGCCTTGGGCCCACATACGCCCCTACACAGCTCCAACGTCGGGAGAAACGGGGGACATCGACTTTGGCCCCGACGCTCGCATCGAGCTGCATGAACACATGCTCCGTTGGTATGACTACTGGCTGAAGGACATCGAGACCGGGATCATGGACGAACCCCCGGTTTCCATATTCGTGATGGGCGAAAACCGGTGGCGCGCCGAGAACGAATGGCCCTTGGCCCGCACTCACTACACCCGTTATTACCTGCACGCCGACTCCCCGGCCAATACCCGCCACGGCGCTGGCGCACTATCGACGGCGCCGCCCGGTGAGGAGCCAGCCGACACTTTCGTCTACGACCCCGACGACCCGGCGCCGACCCGGCGGGGCAGCACCCTGATCATCCCCCAGGGCGTCGAAGACCAGCGAGAGGTCGAAGACAGGCCGGACGTCCTGGTGTACACATCCGCGCCGCTGGAGCGCGACCTGGAGTTGACCGGTCCCATCGCCGTTCATCTGTTCGCCAGCAGCACGGCCGTGGACACCGATTTCACCGCCAAGCTGGTCGACGTGCGGCCCGACGGCTACGCCCACAACCTCCAGGACGGGATCGTGCGAGCGCGCTATCGGACCTCGGCGGCTGAGCCGTCTTTTTTGGAGCCGGGCAGAGTCTACGATTTCGAGATCGATCTCTGGTCGGTGAGCCACTTGGTCAAAACAGGGCACCGGTTGCGTCTGGAAGTCTCCAGCAGCAACTTCCCGAGGTTCGACCGCAACCCCAACACCGGCGCGCCTATCGGGCAGGACGCCCGGTTGGAATCCGCACGGCAGACAGTGCACCATTCTGCCGCCCATCCGTCCCATGTGGTCTTGCCCGTAATTCCCCGGGCGTAGCCGCCAAGCGGACAATCCCGGAGGGACACCGGGGATTAGACAAACCGGGACCAGACCAACCCGGAGTCGAGTCCCGGCAATCGTCAGACCCGAAAGAGGACACACCCCATGACCGTCGGCAACCAGATTTTTTCCGACTCCCAGCGGGAGCTATTGAGCGCCGTGCTCAACCGGATAGTCCCGGCCCAAGGCGACCGCCCCGGCGCCGGCGACCTGGGAATAGCCGCATTCGTGGAGCAAGCGGCCGCCAAGACCCCCGGCCTTACCCGGATGTTCAACGAGGGCCTGAATACGATTCTGGTGGCCGCCTCGAAGTCTCAACCCGGCGGTTTTCTGGCCATGGCGGACGCGGAACAGGACGATACCCTGCTCCAGGTCGAATCATCCAGTCCGGAATTCTTTGATCAACTGGTACAGCAGGCATATAATGGATACTACATCAGTACTCAGGTCTTTGACGCCATCGGATACGACCGTTCCGGGCCACCCGGCGAGGGAGCCCAACCGGCGTTGATGGACGAGTCCCTGTTGGAGACCCAGCGGCGGCGGGAGCCGTTCTGGCGGAGGACCTAGGCCCTTCTCCGGCGGTCCAAGGGAGCGTATATGCCCAGAGAAGATTTCGACCAACAACTCCATCTTCTGGAACAGGACGTGGAGTCCTTGGCCGCCTTCGTCGGCAAGTCGATCCACCGCTCCGTCGACGCACTGAAACGCCGGGACCTGATTGCGTCCCAAGAAGTAATCAACGACGACGATTACATCGACCGCCGGAGGTTCGAGATCGAGGACCGGTGCGTCGACCTCATTGCCACCCAGCAACCGATGGCCCGCGACCTTCGGGTCATTATCGCGCTGCTGCACATTGTCGTGGAGCTGGAGCGAATGGGGGACTACGCCGAAGGGATCGCCAAGATTACCATCGCCATAGGAGACACCCCACCCCTCAAACCCTTGATCGACATCCCCCGCATGGCCGACAAAGCGGCGACGATGCTGAGCGACAGCATCGATTCCTTGCTCAACCGCGATATGATGAAGGCCAACCAAGTCTGTCAGTCCGACGACGAGGTGGACGCCCTCTACGATCAGGTGTACCGGGAGCTCCTTTTGTTCATGATCCAAGACCCGTCCACCATCCAGCGGGCCACCTACCTTCTCTGGGTCGCCCACGACCTGGAAAGGATCGCCGACCGGGCCACCAACATCGCGGAACGGGTCATCTTCCTGCTGACCGGAAAGTTGGTCGAGGTCAACGCTTCCCGGTATTAGCAACTATTCAGGCTTGATACTTCATTCCGGCCCTGAGTCGGAATCCAGAACCGTTTGCCCGTGTCCCCTCCCACTGGCCAGGCGGAGGGTCAGGGAGGGGGTCGCGGCTCTTCGCGTTGGCCACCGTCCGATGACCGGACCTGTACCAAGACTCCCACCCCCATCCTTACCTTCCTCCTTGAGGGGGAAGGTAAATTCGTTTTTCGTAATCACAGCCGATATCAGGCTATCGATAGTACTCAGGAGTACTCAGGCCGACAGGGCCAAGGCCAGTTGTCCCCGTGGCCCCGCCGGTTTAACGACGTCCCGCTTCCCAGTAAGGCCCCACTTTCTCCGGGCCCGGTCCACCAGGTCCAATACGCCCTTTGTATACTCCTTTGGGGCGTAGGTCTTCCGGTATAGCTTGGCGTAACCGTCCTCCAAGTGCGGGTAGGTTTCCCGCAACATGGGCATGAACCATTCCTTCGATCCGGGTTTGAGGAACAGCACGTTGGCCCCGAGGTACTGGGCGCGGTGGGCCTGAGCGGCCTGCGCCACGGCTTCGATATTCGCCTCGCCGTCGCTGATTCCCGGCAACAGCGGGGCCATCATCACCCCCGCCGAGATGCCGTTCTCCACCAGGTCCTGCATTGCCTCCAACCTGGCCATGGGCCGGGGCGTGCCGGGCTCAGTTAGCTTCCAGACGTCATCATCGACGCTGCCAACGCTGAAGTTGACGTGCACCTCGGCAACATCCCTGAGCTCTTTCAGGATATCGATGTCCCGCCTCACCAGGACCCCCTTGGTGGTGATAGAGCAGGGGTTCTGAAAGTCGCGAAGCACATGGAGAATCTTGCGGGTGAGCCGGTATTCCGACTCGGCCGGTTCGTAGGGATCGGAGGCGGTGCCGATGGCGATGGACTCACCCCGCCAACTGGGGCGTCTGAGTTCCTGCCTCAACACCTGTGGGGCGTTTATCTTGGCGAAGACCCGCTGCTCGAAATCCCTTCCGGCGTCCAGCCCCCAGTATTCGTGGGTCGGTCTGGCGTAGCAATAGCTGCAGGCGTGGCGGCAACCGCGGTACGGGTTCAGCGTCCACCGGAAAGGGAAGTTCGGAACATCTATCCGGTTGAGCATCGATTTCGATTGGATTTCCTGGACTTGTGCGCCCGCCATTATTCCTCTCCGCCGAACAAACATACGTCATAGAAACGTTTGTTCTGATAATAATGGCGGCCACGCGAACCGTCAACGATCAAATGTCATTACGCGAATGTCAGGGCCGAAGTCATTGCGTTAGCTGGCCTGCCGCACTCGGTCCGGGATAGTCGTTCACCGCATTGGGCGGTCACCTGCTATAGCGGTAACCGTCGGCGGAGCGGTTGCAGTTCAGCCGGCGGCTCAGGTGCAGTCCCTCCAGCACGAATTCGGCGGCGGCGGCCACGACCTCGGGCCGTACGTCGTCCGTCAACTTCTTCACGGCGTCCCCGAGACCGTCGATGGATTCCACCATCGCCGGGTAACCGGCTGCCGGGTGGTCGCTGCCGGTCACAGCCATTCCACCGAGATCGAAGGCCGTCACCACCGGTTCCAGGTCCTCCAAGTCGAAGTAACCGCCGAACACCCGCAGTACCGCCCGCCGGGTGAGGTCGTCGGTTACCCGTGATTCACGGCCTTCCTCGAAGGTTTCCAGTTCGATCTTGCCGGCAAAGGACGCGACGATGTAGGTGAGATCACTCACCCGGGGACACACCCATTCTTCGCCGTTGATCAGGCTGCGGCGCACCGCATTCCCCAGCATCGTTTCGAAGTTGGCAATGGACACCCGAACGCTGACACCCGAACGCTGGTTGATCTCGCTGCTCTGGCGGGCCTGGGCGGTGATCTCCGCCAGAATTTCCTTAATGTAACCGGGGACGACCAGCTTTTCTTCATCGGGGAAACGGTTCCGTTCCTGGTCCATGATGGCGATCTCATCGCGCGAGTCCTGGGGGTAGTGGGTGTGTATCTGGGACCCGTACCGGTCCTTGAGAGGCGTAACGATCCGGCCCCGGTTCGTGTAGTCCTCGGGGTTGGCCGTGGCAACGACGAATACGTCCAAGGGCAGCCGGACCCGGTAACCCTTGATCTGAACGTCCCGCTCTTCCATCAGGTTGAAGAGTCCCACCTGTATCCGCTCGGCCAAGTCGGGCAATTCGTTGATGCAAAATATGCCCCGGTTGGTGCGGGGCACCAGGCCGTAGTGGATCACCAATTCGTCGGACAGGTAATGTCCCTCGGCCACCTTGATGGGGTCGATCTCCCCTATCAGATCGGCGATAGAGATATCCGGGGTCGCCAGTTTCTCCGAATACCGGTCATCCCTGGCGACCCACTCGATGGGCGTCTCGTCACCGTGTTTCGACAGCTGGTCCCGGCACGGCTGGCATATTGGAGCGTAGGGATTGCAGTTGATCTCGCAGCCGGCGGTCTTGGGGATCCACTCGTCCAGCAGGCTGACCATGGCGCGGATCAAACGTGATTTAGCCTGGCCGCGTTCCCCCAGCAGTATCACGTCCTGCCCGGCCAGAATGGCGTTTTCCAATTGTGGAATCACCGTGTTTTCGAATCCAATGATTCCGGGAAAGACGATCTCCTCAGCCCGAATCTTGTCTATCAGGTTATTCCGCATCTCTTCGCGGACCGGAAGCGCCTGGTAGCCGCTCTGGCGGAGCTCTCCAAGGTTCCGAGGGTGCTCGGCAACAGGCATAATCACCGCTCCAAGGTCGATTCACACCGGCGGGAGGCCAACTCTTGCCGGCGGCCCACCCGTACGCCCTGCGCACACGGGCGGCAGGTTTCAACTTACCACACCTTGGTCTATAATTGAACTTGGCCACCGTAGCCGGAGACGACGTGTTCACCCGAGTAGCGATTCCACTCATTATGTTCCTCGCCCCGCGCTACCTGCCGCGGGCGTTGCGGTTCGTACGGCTTGTATGGCGGCTCAGCTTCGACAAGCGGGTCCCGATAGTCCTCCGATTGCTTCTGCCTCTGGCGATTGTTTACGTTATTTCACCCGTGGACTTTCTCAAAGACACGATTCCGATAGTCGGCCGGTTCGACGACCTGATCGTGGCGGGGCTGGCGATGCTCTTCCTGGTCACCCTCTCTCCCAAGGCAGTTGTGGATGAACACAACGGCAAGATCAAGGCGGGCGACCGTCCGGAAGACAAGGAGCCCTCCAAGGTGGTCGACGGGTCGAGCCGATTGATAGACGACTAACCCGCTGACTGCTACACGATTGCTTGGGAGTGACTCCCATCTCAACCTCTGCGGCCTTGTCTTCCACCACCTCGATACTTCCCCCTGACGGTATGGGGCTCTATATCCATGTGCCCTTCTGCAAGACGAAATGCCCCTACTGCGATTTCAATACATACCAAGGGATCGAGGGGCTTATGGGGGAGTTCCAGCAAGCCTTGGCCGCTGAGCTGACCCTTTGGGGGCACGGCCTTGGCCGTCCGGCGGTAGGGACCGTGTTCTTCGGCGGCGGCACACCTTCCTACCTTCCAGAGGGGGCAATCGGCGACATTCTGTCTGCCGCCCGCAACGCGTTCAACGTCGACCCCGGCGCGGAGATAACAATCGAAGCCAACCCTGGGGACTTGGACATCCACGCCTGCGAATCCCTGCTTCGCCAGGGAGTGAACCGTTTGAGCATCGGCGTCCAAAGCCTGAACAATGAATCGCTCCGGCTGCTGGGGCGGCGTCACGACGCGTCGGAAGCGGTGGCGGCATTACAGACGGCCCGATCGGCGGGCTTCCGCAACGTGAACCTCGACTTCATGTACGGCCTGCCCCACCAGACCCTGGAGCAGTGGAGGGACACGGTATCCCGTCTTGTAGACTTGTCCCCCGAACACATCTCGCTCTACGCCCTCACCCTGGAGGAGGGTACTCCGATGCACCGGTGGGCTGCGGAGGGCAAGATTCCCGAACCCGACCCTGACCTGGCCGCAGACATGTACCTCCACGCCCAAGAGGTGTTGGACGGCAAGGGTTATCATCATTACGAAATATCCAACTGGTCGCGCCCCGGCCGGGAATGCCGGCACAACCTCGTCTACTGGTTGAACGGGCCGTACCTGGGTGTGGGGCCGGGCGCCCATTCCCGTTTGGGGGAGTACCGGTTCTGGACCGTGCGTTCCCCCCGAGAATACGGCTCCCAGGCTGCGGAATGGCTGCGGCAAGGACAATCTCCGTTGGCAGGTCTTGACGAGACCGCCTTGGAAAAAGCGGTAACAATCGACGGTTGGGAGCATCTGTCGCCGGCTATATTCGCCGCCGAGACGATGTTCTTGGGACTGCGCCTGCTGGACGGCCTCGACCTCACCCAAGCATCCGAACGAGCTGGCATAGACCTTCGCCAGCGTTACGCCGGACAGGTCCGGGACCTGCTGGCGATGGGGCTGTTGGAACAGGAGAATGGCGCCTTGCGGCTGGCCAAGGATTCCTACCTGGTGGCCAACCAGGTGTTCACCCGCTTTCTAGACTGAAGACCGGCGGCCGCGCGAGCCGGAGCGCCAGAATGGAAGCCATCAAGTTCATTGTCGACTGCCTTACCCAGGTCCAAATCCGCTTGGCGGGGACCTGCGGAGGTCTGACTTACGACCAGTTGACGTGGCGACCCGCCCCGGCAGCCAACAACATCGGTTTTATCATGTGGCACCTGAGCCGTAACGAGGACGGCAGGATCGCCCAGACCGGCGGTCTTCCGGACCTGTGGGTGACAGACCGGTGGCACGTTGCCTTCGACCAAGCCATGCAATCGCCCGACCCGGGCGACCGCCTTGGGTACCGCAGCCTGGCCATCCCTTCTCTGGAAACTCTGCTGGGCTATTCAGATGCGGTCCACCAAAGGACGCTCGATTTCCTTCAACAGCTCCCTGCGGAGGACCTGGACCGGCCGGTGGGGCCGACCGACCCGGGTCAAACGGTTGCCGGTTCCCTTCGCCATATGATTACCCACAAGAACCATCACCACGGGCAGATTGACTACCTGCGCGGCCTGCAGGAAGAGTCGTGGGACCTGCCCAGAGGGACCGGCGGAATCCTGCCGTAGGGCCCACCGCAGAGGGCCGACGAGTTACAGGAGTTACGCCGCGTTAGAGTTGCAGGTAAGTCGATGTTCGCCGCGGATGTAGCACTGGCCATTATGTCCTGACCGCGTGGTCATCCTGGCCGCTATTGGGGAGCGTGAAGGCGGCGGTTAGGCTTGGGCAGCCATGGTCCGAACTCCGTAGCGCCCAATCTTGGCGTCGTTAGTAACCAACACTAGCCCCTCGGCTTGAGCTTGTGCAATCAGCATACGGTCGAACGGGTCACGATGGATCAGTGGTAGGCTACCGGCTTGTTCGCCGTGGAAGATGGTAATGGGCAACTCCTCAAGCCGAAATCGTTCGACATAGACAGCCAAGTTCTCCGGTGCTCGGAGTTTGCCTGCCGCGCGTTTGATAGCGACCTCCCAAATGGTCACAGCACTGACGAATACCCGGTTTTCCGGAGCGCCTATGGCGTCAAGGGCGGTAACGCCCAGTTGCGGGTACCCTCAAACACCCACAACAATACATGCGTATCTAGAAGTAATCGTTGGACCATTTGCCTTCGAAAGCTTCGACGATATCTTCGGGAGTCTCATCGAAGTCTGGAGCAATCCAAATTTGCCCGGCCAGCAACCCAAAGGGTCGTCGTTCCTGTTCCGCCCGATAGGGGACCAGTTTCAAAAACGGCTTGCCAGCCTTGGCAATAATCACCTCTTCCCCCTCCCACGCCAACTGACCTAGTTTGGAAAGCTGGGACTTGGCTTCGTGCATGTTGACTTGCATCTCTGCACCCGTAATTTAGCTAGATTAGCTAAATGTAGCAGACTCCACGATCGTCGGAAATACTGCAACGGCGTCCAACCATTGTTTCGGCGTGACTCTGCCGTGCATAATCATGGCATACCGTTGCTCCGAAATACTTTGCGATTTTAGAGGTACTCTACCCGGTAGAGGGATTCATGCTTGACTTGCTCATCACAAACGGCCTGGTTATCGACGGTACCGGCAGCCCCGGCTTCTTTGCCACAGTCCTGGTGGAGGGAAACCGGGTGGCAATCCAACGGGGCGACGTGTCCGGGCTGGAGGCAACCCGCACCATCGATGCGACCGGTTACGTGGTCTGTCCCGGGTTCGTAGACCTGCACTCCCACGCGGGGTTGACCATCCTGGGGGAACCGCACCATGACCCGAAGGTGCGCCAGGGCGTCACCACCGAGCTGGTGGGCATCGATGGGATCTCCCACGCTCCCTTCAAGACCCGGGAGGAGCTGGAGCGTTACATCTGGCTGGATTCCGGCCTCAATGGCTACCCGCCTCTGCCCGCCGACTGGCTGACCGTGGCCGACCTTCTGGACAAGTACGATGACTCGGTCGCCATCAACATGGCCTACATCCTCGGTAACTCACCGGTCCGCATCTGGAGCGTCGGGTGGAACGACCGGCCCGCCACGGCCGCCGAATTAGAAGACATGAAGGCGGTTGTCCGGGAGGCTATGGAGGAAGGCGCCTGGGGCCTTTCGACAGGCCTGGACTACCCGCCCGGTTCCTACGCCTCCACGGAAGAGTTGGGCGCGCTGGCCGATGTCGCCGCCCGTATGGGCGGCCACTACCACACCCATACCCGCGCCAGTCTTCGCTCCCAAGGCCTGCTGGCCCCGTGGGAGGAGGCGCTGGAAATCGGACGGCTGGGGGACTGTCCCGTCCACCTTACTCACTACCGGCAAGGCGCGTCCGGTGTGGGCAGCCACTTGGACTACCTTGGCTTGGTGGAGAAGGGCCGCGACGAAGGCATGGACGTCACCTTCGACTGCTACACCTACCCCTATTCAGGCACGACTGTAACGATCGGTCTGCCCCACTGGGCCAAGGACGGCGGCCCCGAGCGCCTGATGGCCGCCCTCAGCGACGCCGATGACCGGGTGCGCATGAAGAGAGAACTCTCGCGCGACCGGTTGGAGAACAACTGGCTCACCAACTTCACCCAGCCCCAGAACCGAATATACGACGGCCGGTTGATTACCGACATTGCTGAGATGCGCGGCCAAGACCCGGAGGACGCACTGTTCGACCTGCTACTGGAGGAGAACCTAGGGATTTCGACGGTTGGTCTGGGGACCAACGCCCAGACGCTCTATGCCTTTGTTTCCCACCCCGCCGGGATGATCGCCTCGGACGCCATCCTGTTCGGGGAATATCCCAATCCCAGGAGCTATGGCTGCTTCCCTGTCGTGCTGGCCGAGTTCGTCCGCGCCGAGCAGCACCTGAAGCTGCCGGAGGCCATCAGGAAGATGACTTCGTTCCCGGCCCAGCGCCTGGGCCTGCCTGACCGGGGCATACTGCGTGACGGGTTCAAGGCCGACATCGTGATCTTCAACCCCAATACCGTGAAAGCGCTGGCAACCAAGGAGAACCCGAAACAGTACCCGGTGGGGATCGACTACGTAATAGTCAACGGGCAAGTGGTGCTCGACAACGGAGAGAACACCGGAGCGCTTCCCGGCCGGTCGTTACGCCGAGGAAAGCGAGACTAGTCCACAGCACGGAGCCTTGGGTTAGAGGTCGAAAATATCCCGGACCGGGCAACTGAAGTCAGGCAATACGTCGCCGCCGTCCAGTGTATCGTCTTCGTTCAGGATGATCGAAGAGCCGTCGGAGCGGTGCACCATGACAGCGCGATCCGCCGGATAGATTTCCCAAACGATGGATACTCCGTGGCTCAACCACATACGGGTCTTGTCGTTGACTTCCCGCTGGGTGTCGCTGGGGGAGATAATTTCCACCACCAATTCGGGAACGACCTCCAAATACCCTATGATCCGAACGTCTAACGGCAACCTCTCTGCGGAAATGTAGGCGATGGCGGGTTCACGTACCGTATCGGGGTCCCTGGCCAACCAGACTCCTGAATCACTGCCGATTACCCGCCCAAGGCGCCGTCGCCGGACATGCACATGAAGCGCGGAGCCTAGTGTGATTGTTACCTGTCCATGCTCTGTTCCTGCCGACACAGTCTCGCACAATACCCCTCGGATAAGTTCGCCTCGCACTCCTTGGCTGTATAGCCGGAGCAGGTCGCCGGCGGTCAGACTTTTCATCTTCGTTGTCGCCATGCCACTCACTGAACACCGCTAAAAGTCTTGTCCGCCCTGATTATCCATCACCTGATTGCTGCCAGCAACCGGCCCATAGCCTCACAGTCCCGGCAGTTGTTGCGGCCCGGAGGCGGCGTCGGCATGTCATAGATGCGGGCAGCTTGTCGGAGCAGTGGGGGGACAAGCCGTTCCGGCTCCGGGTCCACCGGGACCACGCGGGCGTGAAAGTCCATGGAAAAGCCTTGGCCGTGGACCAACTTGGGTTCTTGGGCCGTTTCTTCACCGGTGGCCGGCTCCATGTATACCAGGGACAGGCGCGATACCGGCGAAAGCCCAACTCGCTCCGCGATGTAGGCGTAGACGTTCAGCTGCGCCCGGTAGGCCCGGAACATGCTGCGGTAGGCCGGGTTGTAGCGAGTGGTCTTGTAGTCGACGATGGCGTAAGAGCCGTCGGCACACCGGAAGATTGCGTCGGCTTCTCCCCGTACCGTTACTCCCGTCTGGGAATCGACCGCCTTGAATGCCGACCAGTGGGGCGGTCGGACAAACTCCCTGACGTCGCCGATGGCCGCCAGCCACTCCGGGGGCCGCTCTTCCCGGAGGAAGTGATTTTGCACCAGCAGCTTGTTATAGCGGTCGATACTGCTGAATATGCCGGGGAAGCCTTGGAAAGGCAGGTCCTTGACGTGGAGCCGGACCCACGCGCAACGTGAACAAAAACCGAAGCTGGCGTAATAGCCGAGCTCGGTGGCGGCAATCGTCAGGGCGCCGGATGAGTCGCCGGCGCCGGGTTCCCGGTCTTGGAACCCGGCGCTCTCGCCAGCTGCGCCACGAGGGTTAGTTTCCGTCACCGTCTGCGTTACCTCCGCTGCCCGCCACGCCCAAGAGCGGATTCTGCCCTCCTGCGCTCGAGGGAGGCGCTCCGGTGCGGGCCTCCGGCGGAAGCGCGTCTTCCCATCCGGGTAGTTGCCGGATTCGCGTGTCTGGCAATCCTAGGATAGAGACCACTCCCACCACGCTAAGGGCGAACGCCAGCAGCAAAGACCAGGTGTAGTCCCCGGTGAAATCCCTGAGGTACCCGGCCATGACCGGACCGATGGCCATCCCGATTCCGGCTCCGGCCATCTGCCAGCCGTAGGTGGTGCCTGTCGGGGCGTCGCCGTAATACTGCCGGTTGATGATTGGAAAGGCGGTCATCTCGCCGCCCATTCCGATGCCAAACAGCACGGCGAACAGGTAGAACGAAACCGTATCTTGCGATACCAGGAGCATCAACACCGGGAACGTCTGCAAGCTGAAACAGACTCCCATCACCACCTTGCTCCCCCACCGGTCGGCCAGGACCGGAGTGGCGAAACGAGTCAGAGTGCTGACCACGTTCAAGACTATCAATACGCCCGTAGCCAGAGCGGCGGACATTCCCGAATCGATCGCGATAGCAACCAGAAGGATCAGGATGATGTTGTGTCCCGCGCATCCCCAGAAATGGATGCCTACCAAGTTCCAGAAGGTAGGGGTCTTCTGGGCCTGTTTCAGGAATACGTTGGTGCGCAGTTTGGCCAAGGGACTGTTTTGAAGGGTCCTGATGGGCTCATCCGGCGGGGCCCCCCATTGACGCTGGCCGACATCCGCCGGTTCGTTGTAGAACCATCGCACGAGATAGAGGAGGACCGCTCCCCCGGCAATTCCGGGAATCCAGAAGGTCCAACGCAGACCGAGCGCATCGAAAATGAGGTAAATCATGAGGATCGCGGCTACGGTGCCCAGCCCCTGCAGCGCTTGCAGTATCCCCATGGCGAGCCCCAACCCCTTGCGGAACCAGAGGGTGACGCCCGAAACCAGGGTGACCTGGAAAGCCGCCATACCCGCAGCAAGAAGAACGCCGAAGTAGAGGTAGAACTCCCAGAGCTGGGTCATGGCGCCGGTCAAGACCATTCCGGCAATAAAGAACAGGCCGCCGGTCCACATCACCCGGCGTACGCCGTAGCGGTCCCCCAGCCACCCGCACACCGGGCCCAAGGCGCCGGAGACGATCCATTGGATGGTGAAGCCGACGGTAATCGCGCCGATGCTCCATCCGAAGTGCTCCGGTTTGTTGAACTCCGGGACCAGCAGTGCGACAGCGAAGCGCAGGGACGAACTGGTCATCCACATAACGGATGCCACGCCCACGATCACCCAAGCGTAATGGAAACGCCGGTTTCCATTCGCCGGCCCTTGTGGACGAAGGCTGAAGTTAAACACCCGTCCTGCTTCTGGGAGGATGCCCCATTTTACACATTCGTTGCATTGGGATACAGAAAACAGGATACAGAAACGGGATACAGAAAGCTCGATACAGGACGCCGGCCACAGTGGAGGGGGGCTTCGCTTGGGACCCGGGACGCCAAGGAGACACCGACGTCAAATATCGCTTGGACCTTCCCGGTCACATGAAGCCGGGTTTCACGGTGCGGCCAGGCTACAGGTCGATGAGCAGTCCCGGGTTGAGCACTCCGTTGGGGTCCACGGCACGCTTGGCAGCCCTCAGGGCCTGGGCGAATGGCTCAGGGCGCTGCTGGTCGTACCACTGCCGATGCAGGCGTCCCACCGCGTGGTGATGGGTGATGGTGCCCCCGGCGGCCATGATGGCGTCAGAGGCGGCCTTCTTTACCTCGTCGTACATTTCCAGTTCCGCGCCCCGGCGTCCCATGCCCTCCCAAGTGTAGTAGGGCGCCGGGCCGTCCGGGTAAACGTGGGTGAACCGGCAAGTGACCGAACCACCCCCGCACACACGGTCCAGGGTCTCCCGCAGCGCGCCGCGCACCATCTCGTCCATGGCTGGCCAACGGTCCCAAGTGATGGCCGTTTCCAGGGTCTCGGCCACCAGCCCCAGACCGGTGGTCATATTTCGCTGGTAGGGCGCACCCAAGAAGGCATTGCGCCACGCCCCCACCGCCCCCTGCCGGCCGGTCTCTCCATCCGCTCGGTCAGAAGGGGTGGAAATCTTGATGTCGGCCTCGTCGATTGTGCCCCCGGCTTCCCGGGCGATGGCTACGACGGGCCGTATGAAATCGTCTTGGGGGAGTTCGTTGGACTCGAAGCCCAGTACCAGCAGGGAAAGGGCGCCGTCCAAGCCGGCGGCGGCCGCGGCCTCTCCAGGGTCCAACAACCGGCAATTGGCCGGCCATAGCTTGGTCTGGACTATCCGCCGCGCTGCGTCCGCTCCGGCGGCGAAACTCGGGAAGGTGACTCCGGCCGAGGCACGGTATTGGGGGCGGGCCTGGATTCGCATCCAGGCTTCGGTGATGATGCCTAGGATACCCTCGCTGCCGATGGCCAACCGGTCCGGGCTCGGGCCGGCGCCGCTGCCCGGCAACCGGCGCGACTCCCAGATGCCAGCGGGGGTAAGCATACGCACGGATTCGACGAAGTCATCGATGTGGGTATGGTTGGTGGCGTAGTGCCCGCCGGAGCGGGTCGCAATCCAGCCGCCCAACGAAGAGAACTCGAAGCTCTGGGGGTAGTGGCGCAGAGTGAATCCGTGGGGTCGCAACTGCGCTTCCAGTCCCGGCCCGTAAGCCCCGGCCTCGATTCGAGCCGCGCGCGAAACGTCGTCCACTTCCAGCACCCGGTCAAGCCCGGAAAGGTCGATGGTGACGATACCGTCGTAGCCTTCGGGAGGTTCGAACCCGCCGACGGTGGAGCTGCCGCCGCCGTAGGGGATTGCGGCGTAACCCAAGGAAGAACACCAGTCCAGCAGGGCCTCCACCTCGTTTTCGTTGGTCGGGCGGGCCACTATGTCGGGCGGGTTGGGAAACTGGAGGTTGAAAGCGCGCACGCGGTCCCGGAAACTGCGCCCGTAAGTATGGACGGCCCGGTTGTGGTCGTCGGTAGAACAGATGGCGGCGAGGGCCGACGGGGCGGACACGCGAGGGGGACGGAGCTGGAGGCCGGCCGAACTTGGGGCCGGCCGGGGCTCCACGTTCACACCGTAGCGCCGGGAAACCGCGGTAGCGGCATCCGACATCTGTTGCGGAGTCGGCTCATCCGACTCCAGACCCCAAGCCCAAAAGCTTCTTCGGCTCACAAGACGCTCCTGCCTAATCTTTCCGCAGGCGGCGCAACTCCGCCTCAAGCTGACGTATTCTGTCCTGGTCAGCCGCCCGAGCCGCCCGCAGGGATTCCCGCTCTGCCAGTAGGGATTCCCGGTCCTGCCGCCAGTTTTCTAGGTAGGTCCCGTCCGCCGGGTCGTAGAACCGGGGCCAGCCCTCGTCCCAAGACAGGCTGAGTTCCAACACCTCACTGTAACCTTTCAGGATACCGTCGGGTTCGGTGGTCAACTCAATGGGTTGGTAAACACCGGCAACCAAGCGTTCTCCGGCCATCGGTTGGCCGTGGTAACGGCCTCCCGTGGGGTCAAAGCGCCAGTACTCCGGAACACCGATCTGGGCGTAAATGCCGGGTTTCCGGTTGACATCCACGCGAGAAGTGCTTTCCGAGGCAACTTCCAGCACCCAGTCCGGAGGCTTGCCCACTTCCCAAGGCAAGTAGATCTTGCGTGGGCGGATGGCCTCGGCGTCGACGCCAAAGGCCAGGTACAGGTCCGGAACAATGCGGACGTTGAGATTCCCGCAATCGTAGCAGATGTTAGTATCGCGATCGAGGAAGACATCCGGCCGGCCGCCGAAGTCGGTGAGATGGGCGCGGAGAAGGTTTTCGATTTCCGTCAATTCCAGGTTCTGTTCCATAGCGTCGGGCGGCACTTCCACTACGTCGGGGTCGAAGTCCAAGCTGGCATAGTCGATGCTGCCTTGCCGCCGGTAGGGCAGCATCTCGAATGTGGTCGCCTTATTGGGCGTAGCCATTCCGCAACCTCGGGGGACAGGCTGATGATAGCCTGTTCTTCCAGCCTAGCTGTACGTCCAGGCTGATTTTACCATGGCCCATTTCTTTCGAAGTGGCCCGAGCCCGAAAGCTCCTTAGGATCACGAGACGCTCCTGTCTAACCTTCCCGCAGGCGGCGCAACTCCGCCTCAAGCTGACGTATCCGGTCTTGGTCAGCCGCCCGAGCAGCCCGCTCGGCCCGCAAGGACTCTCGCTCTGCCAGCAGGGATTCTCGGTCCTGCCGCCAGTTTTCAAGATAGGTCCCGTTGGTCGGGTCGTAGAACCGGGGCCAGCCCTCGTCCCAAGACAGGCTGAGTTCCAATACGTCACTGTAACCTTTCAGGATACCGTCGGGTTCGGTGGTCAACTCAATTGGCTCGTAAACGCCGTCAACCAAGCGTCCTCCGGCCATCGGTTGGCCGTGGTAACGGCCTCCCGTGGGGTCAAAGCGCCAGTACTCCTGGACGCCGATCTGGGCGTAGATGCCGGGTTTCCGGTTGACATCCACGCGAGAAGTGCTTTCCGAGGCAACTTCCAGCACCCAGTCCGGCGGCTTGCCCACTTCCCACGGCAAGTAGATCTTGCGCGGGCGGATGGCTTCGGCGTCGACGCCAAATGCCAGGTAGACGTCGGGAGCAACCTGTACATTGAGGTTATCAGGGTCGTAGCAGATGTTGCTTTCCCGGTCAAGAAAAACGTCGAGCCGGCTGTCGAAATCGGCAAAACGAGCGCCAAGGAGACTGAGGATGGCGTCTATTTCCCGGCGTTGTTCCATGTGGTCGGGCGGCAATTCCTTCTCATCGGGGTTGAAATCGAGGCTAGCGTAGTCGATTTCCCCTCGCCGACGATAGGGCAGCATACTTGTGGCGGTTGCTTTATTGACAGCAGCCATTTCATAGCCTCGGGGCCCAGACTGATAATGGCCTGTTCTCCGGACGTCTCAATGTCTAGTCGGATTTTACCACGCCCAAGTGTCGGCCATTTTGAAAGAGGGCGAAACTATCCGGGGTCACCGCCCTGATTATCCGGCAATGTCGAAGCGCTCCGACTCCGGCGGCTTGGCCCACAGCTCTTCCGCGCCGGCCATTGCTGCGGCCCGTTCGGGACTGGCCCGCCAAGCGTCGTAAATTTCGTTGCTGTCCCAAGTGACCAGAGTGGATATCTTGGATGGGTCGTTGCGGGAAATAAGGGTTTGGCGGCTGCCGAACCCCGGCGCTTTGCTCTGGGCAAGCCCGTTTCCATCCAGCAGCTTCTTGGCATCTTCGATCTTGTCCGCCTTGGCCCAATGATGGGTGAGTACTCCGATCATAGTTCGCTACCCCCTGTCGTCATTGTCGTCTTATTGCTCGGGAGCGCGCCGGATGCCGATGGCCCGGGCGACCACAAAGGCCAAAACACCGACCAACGCGCTGAGCACTGCCCCCATTTTGGCGGGGTCCTGAAAAGTTGGGGCCACGTAGGCCTTGTTGGCGACGAACAACGCCACGGTGAGCCCCAAGCCGGCGATCAGTCCGGCGATCACCAGATGCTTGACCCCCATGCGGTCCGGCAATGGGAAGCCGACCAGCGAGGCTGCTGCGGAGAACAGGGTTACGCCGGCGGTCTTTCCCACGATCAGGGATAGAAGGACCACGAAGGTGACGGAGTTGATGCTGCCGAACGCCACACCCGCGTTGGCGAACGCGAAAAAGAACAGGCCGAAGTCCACCGGCAACTTCAGGTGATGCTCGAACATGTCCAACGGGGAGTCATTGCGGACGTGTACGCCCCCTTCGGCGTCATTAGGCCCGCCCGCTACCGCCTGGCCGTCCGGGTGGACCTCTGGTTCCGCGTGCTGTTCATTCCGGGAAGCGGCGGGCAGGAACGGAACGATCACGACCAGCGCCAACGCCGGTTCCACACCGGACTTGACCAGTCCCACCCAGCTGAGGCCGCCGGCGATGAGGATGTAGACCGGCCAGGACCGGATGCCGATGCGGCGCATCAGGTAAGCGACGGCCATACCTCCGACGGTCAGCAGCACCCATACCGGCTCAACCGGATAGAGTGGGTCAGGGTAGAAGATGGCAATGATGCCCAGTCCGATGGCGTCGTCGGCCACCGCCAGCAACAGCAGGTAATTGACGGCGGGATGTCCGTTGCCGAATATGATGCGGGCCACCAGCCAGGCCAACGCGATGTCGGTTGCTGTGGGTATGCCCCATCCGTTGGCAACAGTGACGAAGTCGTCGGTGCCGCCATAGAAAACGAAAGCCAGCAGGAAGAAAAGTCCCGCCGGCCCCAAGATTCCCCCCAGGGTGCCCATCAACGGATTGACGGCCTTGGGTATCGGGTTCAGCGCCCCACCGGGCAGTACAGATTCGGTGATCGCCTTGGCGGCGATGCCGAAGAAGAACACCATGAACACTTCGTTAATCAGGAAGTGGGCCGTGACGGCCTTACCGAACACCGCGACGCTGGGCCCGAATAGGTGATAGTCCACCACTTCTTCGTATTGGTGGAGATCGACATTGGCCATCACCAGCCCGGTGATAACACCGACGACTAGGGGGATGGAATAGTCTTGAAGGAGAGTTATTATCTGGCGGGCCCGGGCCAAGGAAACCCCTTTGAATCAGCTACTAGCGGCAAACCGCGGAGAATTATAACATCGGCGCCAAACCGGCCCAAGGGTCGTCCAGGCCGGGCGGATGAGCGGCCGGCAGGCACGGTTCAGCTTGACAATACATAGGCCCTTTGTTACTATCAGCCGCACTCCGGGACATTAGCGCCAGGCGTTTTCCCATGCTTTCCTCACCTGCCGGGCAGGCAATCGGCTTGGCCTGTTTTCCAGTTTTCTGACCAGCGTCGGTAGCCAGGCTACCTAGTTGGGGAGGACCACAGTCTGTGGCATTTGTAAATGGACTTAAGTGCCGGGAATGCGGCCGGGAGTCCCCCGCCGAACCGTTAAACGTCTGCGATTACTGTTTCGGCCCTCTGGAAATAGTCTACGACTACGCGACGATCTCCGAGATCATAAGCCGTGACAGGATCACCCAGGGCCCCCTCAGCATCTGGCGGTACCGGGACTTGTTACCGACCGATAGCGACGACCCGGTGGACATCATGGCCGGCTACACCCCGTTGATCAAGGCCCGCAACCTCGGTAAGAAGCTTGGGCTCAACAACCTCTATATCAAGAACGACAGCGTAAACCCTTCCTTCTCGTTCAAGGACCGGGTGGTTTCGGTGGCCGCCACCAAAGCGGTGGAGTTCGGGTTCGAGACCCTGGCCTGCGCCTCCACCGGCAACCTGGCGTGCAGCGTCGCCGCCCATGCGGCTCGGGCCGGCATCCGAGCGGTGGTATTCATACCGTCCGACCTGGAACGAGGCAAGATCATCGGAGCGGCCGTCTATGCGCCGGTCCTGGTTTCCGTCGACGGCACCTACGACGAAGTGAACCGCCTCTGCAGCGAAATCGCCGACAACTACGATTGGGCCTTCGTCAACATCAACATGCGCCCCTACTACGCCGAGGGGAGCAAGACCCTCGGTTACGAAGTGGCCGAGCAATTAGACTGGCGGCTTCCCGACCATGTGGTGGTGCCCTCCGCTTCCGGGGCTATGTTCACCAAAATCTGGAAGGGGTTCAACGAGTTGGCGTGCCTGGGTCTCTTGGAAGGCGTTGATCCATACCCATTCGGCAGCGACCAGAACACTGTGCACCATCCGGCGGTCTCCACCAAGATGCATATGGCCCAAGCAGAGGGTTGTGCTCCCATAGTGACCGCTTGGGAAAACAACCAGGCCCACGTGCTGCCGGTCCGGCCCAACAGCATTGCCAAGTCCCTGGCCATCGGCAACCCGGCCGACGGCATCTACTCGCTGCGGGTGATCAACGGATCGGGCGGGTCGGCCTACGCGGTCCCCGAGAACCAGATCGTCTCCGGTATCAAGCTACTGGCCGAGACCGAAGGCATATTCACCGAGACGGCCGGAGGGGTTACGGTTTCCAGCTTAAAACACCTGGCCGAGACCGGCGCTATCAAGCCCGACGAACTGACCGTTGTGTATATTACCGGCAACGGCCTGAAAACCCAGGAAGCAGTGGAAGAAGTGGTCAAACCCCTATCGGTCAGACCCACAATGGGTTCTTTTGAGAGCGCCTTCCAGGCAATAGCGTAAGCCCGGCCCCCGAACTGTTCCGAACATAGAGGTGCGGTGTTGGGAAATGGGGAAGAAGCGCGTAAAATTCACCTTCAACGGGGAAATGATCAAGGAACCGGTAATCTACAGGCTGGGCCGAAACTTTGAAATAGTGACCAATATTCGCCGGGCCGATGTGGGCGACGTGTTGGGCTGGGTGTTGCTTGAGCTGGACGGCGAGGAATCTGAGATACAACGGGGCCTCGACTGGGTGAGTTCCACCGGCGTAAGGGTGGACCCGGCGGCGGGCGACGTGGTCGAGGGTTAGACCCAGCGGCGATTGACCTCCGCCGTCACCGGGCTGAAAACAGGCGGGGTGAGAAATAAGGAGGGTTGCCTCAGATGACTGTTATGGTACGCATACCCACCCCACTGCGCCGGATGACCAACGGCAAAGACAAGGTGGAGTTGCAGTCCGGAAACCTGAGTGAGCTTGTGGAGAAGCTGGACGGCGAATACCCCGGGTTCAAGGACCGGCTGGTCGACGAAAACGGAGATCTCCGCTATTTCGTAAACATCTACCTGAACGGCGAAGACGTGCGGTTTTTGGACGGGCTGGACACGTCGACCAACTCGGGCGACGAGATAAGCATCGTCCCAGCGGTGGCCGGCGGCTAGCGCGACCCGCCGCCCCAGCGGGACGACCCGGTTATCGTAGACTGAAAGAGCGCCGCTATGGCGCTCTTTGCTATCAGCCGAACAGAGTGTATCTCTATGACCAAGGCGTCGGTTATCACATGAAGCGGGTTAAACGGCTGTGACTCTAAAGGCCAAAATGACGGTTGACCAGCACGTCCAGACCGCTTTGGCGTTCTTGGACCACTCGGACCGGGAGTTCGTCGACGGGGATGCTCTGCAAGCCTCAGAGAAGCTATGGGGAGCCGCTTCGCACGCTATAACCGCCATAGCCAAGCAACGAGGCTGGCCTTTCGGTAAGTATCGAGCACGGGCCGAAGCCGTAAAGAGGTTGGCCGACGAATACGGGGATCCGCTATTGGACGCCTACTTTTCGGTGGCAAGACAGTTCCACAACAACTTCTACCGCGATTTCATGGAAGACGAGGACATTCAAGATGACCGGCCGAAGGTACATAACTTCGTCAATCGGATCGTGGAAATCGTGAGAGAGAGCCGCAACGATGCGGGATAGAGGATGGAGGTTTCCGTCAAACCACATATTAGCGTAAGGTCCAGTCGCGCCTACACCCCTCGGTTCTTGATCCAGCGGAGTTTCTGCTCGTCGCGAGCCTTGGCGTTGGTGGGGCGGTACCGGTCGAAAAACTCTTTGCGGAAGGACTCGAACCGGCCCTCCACAACCGCGCGGCGAATCTCCTGCATCAGACGCAGCACGAATCTGAGGTTATGGACCGAGGCCAAACGCAGCCCCAAGAGTTCTTTGGCGCGGAACAGGTGGCGAAGGTAGGCCGACGAGTAGTTCCGGCAGGTATAGCAGTCGCAAGCTTCGTCCAAGGGGCCGTCGATACCGGCGTAACGGCTCTTGGTGACGTCGACCCGCCCCTCCGGCGTGAACAGGGCCCCGTTGCGGGCCACCCTGGTGGGCAGGGCGCAGTCGAACATGTCGATGCCCTGGGCAACGCCCTCCACCAAGTCTTCCGGCGACCCCACTCCCATCAAGTACCGGGGCTTGCTAGTTGGCAGAAGAGCGGCCACCTGACCGGCAAATTCGTAGAGTTGCTCCTTGGTCTCCCCCACCGCCAGTCCGCCGACTGCATAACCGTGGAACGGGACCTCGGCGATGGCCCGGGCCGATTCGTCCCGCAGCTTCTCGAAGGTACCGCCCTGTACGATGCCGAACAGGGCCTGCCGCATCGACGCGCCTGAGGCCTCGTGCAGGGCGAAGCACTCCTTGGCCCAGCGATGAGTCCGCTCCATGGCTTGGCGGACTTGCTGTTCCGACGCGCCATAGACGATACATTGGTCCAAGCACATCACTATGTCGGCGCCCAGCCGTACTTGGTTGGTGGTGGCCAATTGCGGGGTGAAATGGTGGGCGCTGCCGTCCAAGTGGGAACGGAAGCGGATTCCGGTGTCTTCGATTTTCCGCAACGGGCCCATGCTGAAGGCCTGAAAACCGCCGCTGTCGGTTAATATCGGGCCCTGCCATCCCATGAAGCGATGCAGCCCGCCGAGAGACTCGACCGTCTCCACGCCGGGACGAAGATAAAGATGGTAGGCGTTACTGAGCACCACCTGAGCGCCCGCCCCGGCGACTTCTTCCGGGGTCAACCCCTTCACCGTCGCCTGAGTGGCCACCGGCATGAACAGCGGGGTGAGGGCGGAACCGTGGGGCGTGTGCAACTCGCCGGCCCGCGCTGCGCCGTCAGTTTGCAGTAGCTGAAACGCGAATCCGTTCATCGTTGATAATCTAACATGGATGTACAGGGTATACGGGATAACTTACACTGACCCCAACCTGATACGTCGCCCCGCACCTCCTATGCCCATTTTTGTCCCACGCCAATCCTCATGTATGAATTTCTCGGCGGACTAAGCTCCGGCCAGCCCCTGCTGTGGGCCCTGTTCGTTTTGGGGGTTATTGCCGGCCTGGCGCTTCTCCTGAGCCTGTTTTGGAACGGAGTGGGGTCCGTGATCGCGATCGTCACCAGAAAGACCTCACCCCGCTAGCCGATGTACTTTCCGAACGCCGACGTCGTCATCAACCCGGCGCTACTGGTCCTGCTGGGGGTGATAGTAGGAACGCTGGGCGGGTTCTTTGGCGTGGGCGGCGGCTTCCTCATCACCGGCGGACTCTTGGTTTTCGGCATGCCCCCGCTATTCGCCGTCGGCACCGGCTTGAGCCTGGTGATGGGCGTGTCGGTGATCAACACCCTCCGGCACCGCAGTCTGGGCAACGTAGACTTCAGGCTGGGGCTGCTGATGGTGATTGGGACCGTTCCGGCCCTGTACGCGGCGCAGCGGGTCAATCATGCGCTGGAAGCCGCCGGGGTGGCCGGGCCGGTGATCCGTTACCTCTACGTAGTGTTTCTGGCTACCTTGGGACTCTTCATTCTCTGGGACTATTGGCGAGTCCGTCGCCGCGGCGACGTCACTGGGGAGAACACGACCACCGAAGGACTCGCGAGGCGGTTGCAATCGTGGCGGATTCCCCCGCGATACGTCTACCTGCCAGGGCTCGGCCGGACCAGCACCGTAATCCCGCTGCCGGTGTCCGGAGTGGAGGGGATATCGGTCTTCGTTCCGGTGTTGATCGGCTTGGCGGCGGGATTCTTCGCCGGAATTCTCGGGGCGGGCGGCGCGTTTATCCTCACCCCAGTGCTTATTTACCTAGTGGGTATACCCACCGTCGTGGCCATCGGGACCGACCTGTTCCAAGTGATAATCACCGGGGCGGCGGGGACCTTCGTCTACGCATTGGCCGGCCGGGTCGACCCTCTCATGGTGGTAATCATGCTGGCCGCGGCTTCCATCGGCTCCCAGCTGGGGACCAGCGCCACCCGGTACGTGGAACCTTCGAGGATCCGGTTCCTCTACGGAGTGTTGGTCCTTTCGGGTGGCATTGCGGTGGGGATAGAGCAGGCGTCCCACGCAATACAGGGGGCGGGATTTCTTTCCATAGCCGCGGCCGTGGTGCTCCTGGGCGTGGGCGGCGGGATGTGCGTGTTCCTGGGGGTGCTAATGCTGCGGGCGAGGAGGAAGTAGGGTGACGTTAAGGGACGATGCGGAGGGTGTGGTGAAATATCTCGCGGATAAATTCCTCCCAGTAGTCGTTATCGTGGAGGATTCGGAAGAGGGAAAAGTCTCTGGCAACGTGCATGTCGTCTAATCGTCTGCGCATCTCCCGCGTCACGACGCCGAGGACGGCAAAGTTCTGTGACCTGGTTGGGGTTTCGGCGAAGCTTTTTTGGATTGCGCCCAAGCGCTCGAGAGCGCCAGCCGGATCGGTGCCACTCTTGATCTCTATGGTCGCCTCGATTTGCCACTCACCATTCTCGCTACGCCGTTGAAAACTAACGTCCGGCTCGGAGCCATATATCATCCGCAAGTTGCCTTGGGCATTCAGCAGAGTAATTGACCCAACTGCTTCGGTGGCGATTTCGTTGCTGGCAGCGAGCCAAAGGGCAATCCGCTCCTTGACCGCTGCTTCGCCCTCCTGCCCGACGATATTGCGCAGTGAGCCGTCTTCGGTAATGCCCATCGTGGCCAGCACGTTGCGGTAACCGTTTTCCAGCGTCCACCCGTCCGTCCCGATGATAATTACAGAAATCACCGCATTGTAGGTACGGGCCACTCTGAGACATCGGCCGATGTCAGGTCTTCGGCGGTAAATACCGTTTTCCCAATTGCTCACCTGTGTTGCCATTGACTGAACACGTTTGAGGGAAAGGGTGGCGATGCCCCGGTAGTGCAGAGAGGTCTCAGGGTGCGCATTCAGCAGGTTGGGATGAGCGAACACGAGCTTGGGGTCGATTTGGGCCTCGTCGATGTATTGCCAGGCCTCCTGCGGAATGGCGAGTTCCTCCAACTGACCTTCGAAGTCAAGAGGCTTGTCATAGGCTTCAATCAGTCGGCGGGCTTCCAAGTCGGAACGCTGCCGGATCGATTCGGTAATAATCAAGGCGCGTTGGCGGGCTGCGTCCAGATGCGCCTCCTGGTCAAGCATCGAGCCTTCTCCAGTGATACACGCACTTACGGATTTCCTGCCTGCCGAAACGTCCCATTTGCTGGCTGGAATTGCCTTTGCCCTGTTTGAGCGTCCAGATTGCTTCGCAACGAAAGCCGGATTGTTCGGCAAAGTCCGATAGAATCAGGTCTACCGGAATCTCCTCTCCGTGATAGCGGACGTTGTCGTTTACCATGAATACACTTCCGCCCGGTATTACCACCCGCCCTAATTCGTTAATAACCAGGGCCATCTCGGTGAAGTAGTTTTCGACTAGGCTAATGACATTGCGATTGCTCAGTTGGTTGGCGTTCTCCCTGAGGTTGGTCAATGCTTCCTGCAAACCGGGCTGGCCGTCGGCCATGCTGATCGAGTCGGAGAACAGTTTCGAAACCCCGTATTCGTTGGCCAAGAGGTCCCGCTTCGACCGATTCTCGACGGTTGCGGATAATAGCGCTTGCCGCAGCTCTTTGAATTGGACAGCGTCGTATCCGAGATACGCTAGTTCCAAGGCGTAGGTACGGGTGTAGTCGTAGCGGTTGGCGTAGGGTGGTGAGGTTACTACGGCATCAAAGCTTGCGGTGGGCAGCCTTCTAAGTTCTGTAAGGCTTGAACCGTCAATGAATTCGGGCATGGGACCGTCGAAATTGCGTCGCAGCACTGGGATATCGCTGGCTATCGCGGTCAAACGGCGGCGCAGGGCCTCTTCAAGCGTGGGGATCGATTCTTTATGCAGCGTCGGGCTTACGTCGCGGCCGGATTGAGGATCCCATCTCAGAAATTGCCCATCTTTGCGTGTATAGCTGACCTCTTCAAGGACGCTTAGGCAGGCTACGGTCAAAATAGTTGATAGAGACGGGTTGGTCACGCCTGCGATGAACTCTCGGGCATTGGCCAAGTCCCTTTCGGTGGCTTGAGGAAAGGCGTGTTCTGTGATGGGCACATGAGGGAACAGGAAATTATCGCTGTGGGATTCCTGGGATACAGCACTGAGAAGACCGTTGGACACCTCTCTAAAGCAACCGAGGTCCAGACCGTTGCAGGACGCGGCAACAGCACGCGCTCCCAGATTCCCAACTGGCATGATCTCGATTCCGGTCCCCTTCAGGCCCATGCTGCAAGCAGTAAGAACAGCCGTACCGGCACCGGAAAAGGGGTCGAGGACGGACTTCGGGCTGGCCCGGCTGAGCAAGCCTCTGACCAGGTTGGAGGAAAACCCTTCCTTATATTTTAGCCAGCGGAGACCCGGGGCGTTCCTGTTCCCCTGATAGGAAACGAGCTTGCGACTTAAGCTGTCGTTAACCTGAACGCGCGTGGCGAAACGCTCAAATAATGCTTGACGGGCTCCTGTACGACTCGCCAACTGGCCAACGCCCGGATTTTCATGTAAGGCTTCCCAAGCCAAGATCGGATTCCCCAATTCCTACCCCACCAATCTCCAAACTTGAGCTGATCAGTCCCCCCAAGCCATTCTGCATCCCTGCGACGAGCAGCCCACGAAGAGATGGCAAGGAACCATTAGCATTCTGAATGGAATGATCCCGTTAATCAACGGACAAGAGTCAGACGGCAGTGGCAATTACCCCTTAGCCTCTGGGTCCAGGCTCGGCCAGCGGTTGCAGAATGTGCAGCAATAGCTCCATCTGGTCAAGCCCTCGGCCGATGGCATCGGCGCGTAGGAACATTCTGCGGGTGTAAAAGAACCCGTGCATGGTATTCGCCACGTGCCATAGACTCGGCAACCGTGGATCACGTGACAGGTCTTCGGCTTGGTACATTACTGTGAAAAACTCTTCGTGCTTCCGGTATTGCCAGCCTTGGGCTTCCGCCACGGCCTTGGCCATCCAGGCGGCCGCTCCTCAGCCCTTTTCCGCCGCCTGATGCAGGTCGCCTTCGGCCAAGTAATCACGGCTTCTGGCCAAGAAGGTCATGGACTGTTGGCGGTAATCAACAACAGCGTGGCTGCTCTGTTCGTAAGGTTCCATTGGGTCGTCTGACTCATTTAATACATGCTCTCAGATGGCTATTGCGTCCAAGAGAACGCCGCGTCCCTTTACGCCACTAACTCCCGGACAGTCCGCTCTACCAACTCACGGGGCACGTCGCTCCGGACTACCGCGGAGCCCACGCCATCCAGCATCACCCAGCGGTTGCTGCCCCCTTGGTTTTTCTTGTCCAGGGACATCGCTCCCAGCACACGGTCGACGTCCACCCCATGGGCGGTGATGGGCAGATTGAACCGCTCCAAGAGACTCTGCTGCCGGTCGACGACCTCAGGGGTGAGGATTCCCATCTCCCGGGCCATTCGGGCGGCGCCCATCATTCCCACCGACACCCCCTCGCCGTGTAGGAAGCGTCCGTATTCGGTGGACGCTTCGAGGGCGTGGCCGATGGTGTGTCCGTAGTTCAGCAACACCCGTATCCCCAGGGTTTCCCGTTCGTCCTGGCTGACCACGTCGGCTTTGATGGCCATGCTGCGCCGGATGACCTCGGTAGAGATTTCCGGCTCCACGTCCATCAACGCCTCGGCGTGCTCTTCGAAAACATCCACCAGGCTGCGGTCCAGAATAAATCCGTGTTTTATGGCCTCCGCCCATCCCTCGGCCAGCTCGCGCTTCCCCAATGTGGAGAGGGTTTCGACGTCGGCGAACACCCCTCTGGGTTGATAGAACGCCCCCACCAGGTTCTTGGCTTGGGGCAAATTGACCGCCACCTTGCCGCCGATGGAGGCGTCCACCATCGCCGCCATGCTGGTCGGCACCTGTACGAAAGGAACGCCTCGCAGGAATGTCGCGGCCACGAACCCACCGAGGTCCCCAACGACCCCTCCCCCGACGCTGACGATCGCCTGTCCCCGCTCCGCTCGCAACTCCACAAGCCAGTTGTAAATGGCTTGGGCCAACTCGAAGCTCTTGCTGGTCTCACCCGCTGGAATGACGAAACAGTGAGCAGCGATACCGCTCTTCTGCAAGGCCCGCTGCACGTTCCGGCCGTAGGGGTTCATCACGTTTTCGTCGGTGATGATATAGGCGGTGTCTTTGACCCCCACCTCCAACAAACGGTCGCCGAGGCCGTTGATGATCCCCCATCCGGCTATCACGGGATAGGAGCCGCCGGAGTGGTGGACTTCCGCAGCCACGTCTGGGTGGGCCATTGTTATTCCATCTCCTTGAATGTAGACTTTGTGCTTCGACCAGACAATCTTACGCCATGAACTCGCTCCAATACCGCAATGCGACACTCAAGCATTCTTCCGTCCAACGGTTGAAGCGTGCAGTTATTGCTTCGACATCATCATTCCAGGTGAATGTGAACGGATCAATTGCACAATTCCTAAAACGTGGTCCGGTAAACTCTTCGGAACGAAGCTGCTCCCCTTCGACATAATATTCGATTTCCGCAAAAGCGGTTCCTGCCATTATCCCGGTTAACTGCTGCCCGATGTGGTGAAGAGAAATCACGAAAACGAGGCGAGGGCTTCGAGATTGCGCCTCGGGATTTAGGGCCAGCTTAACGAAAAACCTCGATTCTTTTAAGTTGACCCAATGCTTTGCCAGTCGAGCGGTTTCGACTACTTGTGCCTGGTACCAGTGTTCCCGATCTTCTGGCCCACCGCTATCGATGGAACGCACTATCAACATGCCGGCTTCGTTCAGTCTTTGTACGATTTGATTGGCCTCGCCTACCAAATGATCCGCAGCTCTTTCTTGCAAGGCTCGGGCGACATCGCCTACGGAGCGCATCTGGGTTTCGCGCCTCAGATTTTGGCGCATAATTTGGTCGACAATATGATCAACAACTTGGGCGACCAATCTGGAGTCCTCTACCGGTTCAGGCTCTCCGAGAGCTTCTAGGATTGTCCTCTTTTCAATTTGCACCAGAAGGTCTACGAACAGCGATATGTCTCCCGCGTCAGCCGCCTCAAGAGCATCGAGATATCGGGTTCGATCGTCACGGGAGATTACTACGGGCAAGTATTCGCGTTTGACCAGATGCCAAATAAGCATCGCCCTGGCAACACGTCCATTGCCATCTTGAAATGGGTGAATCTGAGCGAAGCGATGGTGTAGCCAAGCACCAACCAAGAACGGGTGGTATTCGTTGGAAGGCTGTTCGTACTCCCTATACCAATACACCAGGTTTTCTATTTCGTCATCAACGAATATCGGGGGGCAATATTCGTGAATGCTCCCCTGGCTCGTTGTAGGGTTGTTGGGAAGCTTCTTGAAGTTGCCTCTGTCTAGTAGTGTCTCAAACACTGTTCCGAACTGATCCACCGCTTTGAAGTTAGGCTGGTTCTGGGTCAAAATCAGGTGTATCTCACGAACGAATTGCCGGGAAAAAGTAGAAGAACGCCTTATAGATTCATACACGAATTCTGCGGTCTGTTGGTGGTCCCTAAGTATCCTGACGAGTTGTTGAGGATCCTTGTCAGTGGAACTTCGCTCGATTAGATTGGCTAATATTCCGTGTTCAACCAAGGTTTGAGTCACGCCACGATCCAGCTCGTACAATCCCTCAATTATTCCAGTTTCGATTGCCCAACTCCTTTGCAACCTTTCAAGAAACCCCCGATATACGTCTGGAGTTGAACCCTCTCGTTGCTTCTTAACATTTACCCATTGCTGATGCAGAGAATCGAGTTCCGAGAAATCGTAGCTGCAATTCCGCTTCAACGGCGTGATTGGTTCCCATCCGTGCTCAATCATCAACAAACCATCTCCAAGATACCGTTAGTAACCTCCTCCGGCGTCAGCGTATCTGTCTCTATTGTGTGATTGGCGTAAGCGTAGGCCGCGGCCCGCTGGGCCAGCAACTCCTCTATTCGACCCATGGGGTCGTCTCCGGCCAGCAGTGGCCTCACCGCCGCTCCAGCGTCCTGCTCGAGGATGCGCCGGTAGATGGTATCCGGCCGGGCGCTCAGCCAAAAGACCGCCCCGCTGCTCAACATAAGCTCACGGTTCCGCTGGTCAACGAACGCTCCTCCACCGGCGGCTATGACCTGGTTTTCCCGGCGGCTGAGCTCCTGAAACACCGAGCGCTCCAAGGCCCGGAAGGCGGGCTCTCCGGAGTCCCGAAAAATCTGGTCGATAGTCTTCCCGGCCCGTTGTACGACCCGGTCGTCGGCGTCGATGAACGGCCAGCCGGTCGCTTTGGAAAGGGCCCGGCCCACGCTGGTCTTGCCCGAGGCCATGAAGCCGACCAAGAAAATGTTGCGGACGGAGTCCATCAGTACGAGCTCAGGGAGCTGCGGCGCCTAATCGGGCAGGCGCGTCAGGTGCATGCGGGACCCTTGGCTGGTGGCGGTGTCGAAGTACAGCACCTGCTGGCCGATGGAGTTCGTGTTGGGGGAGTCGGCGACGAAACGCAGGCCGTTGGCTTGGCACTGGCCCATGCACGACGGGATGTCGCCCACGACGTAGCCCACGTGGTCCATAGTGTGTGCGCCCGCCGGGACAACCGATGGTTCGCCGGGCTCGATGAGCTCCACCTGCACTTGGCCAAAGTTGACGAAGGCGTTGCGCCCCCCGGCCCGCGACGCCCCGCCACCGACGTGGGTACCGCCGAGATTGTCCACGTACCAAGCGATGGCCTCTTCCAGGTTTCGGACCCGGTACCCGGCATGGACTATCAAGTCGACGCTGAGGCCCGCGCCCAAGCCGGTCGTGTCGGGCAGGGGGCCCAATTGGGTCAGGTGCACCATCACGCCGTTGGTGGTGGAAGAGTCGAAGTACAGCACTCGCTGGCCCATCACGTTGGTGAAGGGCCCGTCGGCGGCGAAAGCGAAACCCCGTGCCTTCAACTCCTCCGTAGACCTTTCGATGTCGGTAACCACATAGCCGACGTGGTGCATGGTTAGAGCATCGCTGGAGAGTCCCGACTTGTCCTCGGGTTCGATCAGCTCGGCCTCGACGCTCCCGAACCGGACGTAAGCGTTGCCGCCGCCGCTGGGCACGGTGTAGCCGGGGTTCAGGGCACCGCCGCCCGCGTTAACCGCGCCAAAGGAGCGTTCGAACCAAGAGACGGCCCCGTTCAGGTCCGGGACCAAGTAGCCGATGTGCTGAATCCTGTCGAACATGCTCCTCCTGTCGGTACGAGCGCCCTTCCTAGATGCTGACAGTCTTCACTTTCGTAAAGGGGCTCGGTCGAGCTGGTTTCCTAGCAGTGCGACGGGCGAGCCGGGGCGGGCGCATAGCCCGACGCGGTGCAGAACTCTACCCGGTTGCCGTCGGGGTCGTGGATGAACAGGAACGCCTGCCCATCGTAGCGGACACCTTCCCGCAGAATTTCGAAGCTGTTGTCCACCAGGGTCTGCCGGGTGCCCTCGAAGTCCTCCACCTCAAAAGCGTGGTGGGTGCGCTCCGGCTTCACCGGGGCCTCTTCGGTCTCGATGAGATGCACCATGATACCGGTTTCCAGTTGCAGCCAGGTAATCTCCGGGTTGTCCACTTGGCTCTCAATCTGCTTGATGCCCAAGAGCCGGTTGTAGAATTCCATCGCGCGGGCGGTGTCTTTCACCATCGCGGTAACGTGGTTGATCTTCTTGGTCTCAATTAGTCCGGGCATCGGTCACCTCTCTACGGACTGGCTATGCGCCAGATTATCCCACAAACCCGGACTGCCGGGCCAGTTCAGTGAGCGCCGGAGGGTCCGGCGTCTACAGCGGGCCGCCGGTCACCACCATTCTCAGCGTAGCGAAGAATCTCGGCCCCAAGGGGACCTTCAAGGCCTCTCCCCGGAACGCCGCGCCATCAAAGCTGGCTGCCCAAGACCACCAGCACCACCCCCGTTACCGTTATGCCCATTCCAAGGAAGAGCCAGCGGTTGACGTTTTCCAACTGGGACAAAAACAGCCAGGCCAGCATCAAGGTGACCAGCGGATTGGCCGAAGCGATGGGACTGATCACCACCACTTCCGACTCTTGCAGCGCGAAGTACAGGCAATTGACCGCCACAGCGGCGACGATTCCCGACAGGACCGCGAACCCGGCGAAGCTCAGGGAAGCCCCAGGTTGCCGCAGCCGCGCCATTGCCGGCCGGGCGGCCACGGGCAAAAGCAACAACGTCCCAAAGAACAGGCTGATCGAAGATACCACCAACGGGGAAGTGAGCTGGTGGGTCAGCTCCTTGGCCACCACGTTGGTGCCGCCGTAGCAGGCCGCCGCCGCAAATGCCAACAGGTACCCGGTGAGCGCGGTCCTGCCGACGGTGTGCCCTTCCAGAATGCCGCGGCCCATAGCGGCAGCCAACCCGCCGACCACCACCACGGTACCCGCCGCCACGAGGACATGAGGCCGTTCGCCGGTGAGGGTTATGGCCAGAATGGCCGCAAACACGGTTGACGTGCTCACTATGGCGGCCGCTCGAGAGGCCCCGATCCGACTGATGGCCATGTAGCTGAGGTTCCTGCCGCCCACGAAGTTCATCACTCCCAGCAACAGGCACCAAGCCAATACCACCGGCGGAAGAGTTATTAAATCGGAAAAGGCGAATGCCAACGCCAGCCCGGCTGACACGGCGAAGCTGGACACCAAGGACACGAAGATGACGGGAAGGGGTGATGCCCGCTGCATTGCCACCCGGGCGAAGATGGCGGCGCTCCCGAATCCGAGAGCGGCCGCCAAGGCCAGACCGACGGCCGTCATTCAGTGATTCGTCGGGGCCGGGCGGATGGCGCCGGTAGCCATGCCGATGGCCATTACCCCGGCGGAGACTGCCTTAAGGTATCCCTGAAGCCGTCAATCACGGACTGGAATATCAGGTTGCCGTCGGCGCTTCCCAGAAGGGACTCGCAACTACGCTCGGGATGGGGCATCATACCCAGCACGTTCCCGGCTTCGTTGACTATACCGGCGATGTTGTTGGCTGAACCGTTTGGATTGGCTTCCGGGGTCGCCTCCCCGGCGGCATCGCAGTAGCGGAAGAGTACCTGTCCACGGTCTTCCAATTGCTCCAGCGTGGCAGCGTCGGCGAAGTAGTTCCCCTCGCCATGAGAGACCGGTACTCGCAGTAACTGACGCTGCCCACAGGCGCTGCTGAACGCCGTGTCGTTTCGCTCGGTCCTCAGGTGAGTCCATTGACACCGGTATTCCAGGTGTTGGTTGGGCAGCAGCGCACCGGGCAGAAGACCCGACTCGCACAGAATTTGAAAGCCGTTGCAAATTCCGATGGCCATGCCCCCCGCCGACGTGTGATCGTGCAGAGCGTCCATCACCGGAGCGATCCGGGCCATGGCGCCGGGACGCAGATAATCGCCGTAGGAGAAGCCGCCGGGCAGAATTACGCAGTCAAAGCCGGAAAGGTCGGTCTCTTGATGCCAGACGTATTCGGCCTGCTGCCCCAACACGTCCTTGACGGCATAATAGCAATCGGTGTCGCTCCAAGTGCCTGGGAAGACTAGGATGCCGAAGCGCATGACGCCCGCACAGCCCGGTTCGTGAGGACCCCGGAGCTAATTGGAGTCTGGGAAACCGTCGAAGGGTTAGCCAAGGGACTCAAGCAGTTCCGTGACTAGACGGTTCACCTCGGCGCCGTCGGCCTTTCCCCGCACCTGGGGCATGAGCTTCCCCATGACCTTCCCTTTATCCCGAGGGCCGGCCGCGCCGACTTCGTTGATGACGCCTGAGACCAACTCGGCGATTTCTTCTCCAGTGAGTTGGGGCGGCATATATTCCACCAATACGCTGAGGTCGGCCGCCTCCTTGACGACAAGGTCGTTTCGTGAGCCCTGCTCAAAGGCCCGAATGCTCTCCCGGCGGTCGTTCACCTGCTTCGCCACCACCTCGACCATAGCCTGATCGTCCAAGGCCTGGCCGCGTTCCTTCTCGATAGCCTGCACCGCGAACTTGAGGAAGCGCAGGGCATCGAGGCGCGCCTGGCTCCGCTGGCGCATCGCTTCGCGAATGTCGTCTTCCAACCTGTCTCTAAGGGTCATGGTTACCGCCGTTTCGGGTTGCGTCTTCGCTCTATATCTTCGGGCATGTTCGGGCCATATTCAAATGAATAGCGTCCTGTAAGGGTATTCTACGCTTTTACCGTTGGCTTGTCCCGATACGGTCGGCGCCAGTGGGCCGTGGCCGCGCCCGGCCCGGCAAGGGCGATTCGCGGTCGGACCGTACCGTTTTGGCGTCCGCTCACTTTCGTTGAGAAACTCAATTTGCTATACTCCGGAACGTCTGCGCCCCTTCTGGGGGACGAGAGCGACTTGCGCAAGGCACAGTTCTAGGTTAAGGAAGGCTATCAGCAATGCCGGCATACGCCGTGATCGGCGGACAGTGGGGAGACGAGGGCAAGGGCAAGGTAATCGATTACCTTGCCGGCCAGGTGGATAGCGTAGTTCGCTACGCCGGGGGCAACAACGCCGGCCACACTGTCGTCAACGACAAGGGCACCTTCCAGCTTCACTTGGTCCCTTCGGGCATCTGCTGGCCCGATGTGGACGGCATCATTGGCAATGGTGTGGTGGTCGACCCGGACGTCCTCATCGGCGAGTTGGAGGGCCTGGCCTCCCGGGGGATCGATACCACCAGGTTCTACGTCAGCGAACGCGCCCACGTGGTCATGCCCTACCACGTGATGTTGGACCGCCTGGAAGAAGAGGCCCGCGGTTCCAGCGCAATTGGCACCACGGGCCGCGGCATAGGGCCTGCCTACGTGGACAAGACCGGACGCGCCGGCATTCGCGTCGGCGACCTGTTGGACTGGGACTCTCTGGCGCCGCGCCTGGAGAGCACGTTAGCCCAAAAGAACGCGCTCATCACCAAAATATACGGCGGCGAAGCCTTGGCCTTGCATGACGTTGCAGCCAAGTGCGTCACTTGGGCCGAGCAGCTCCGGCCATACGCTCGTCCCACCGAACAGATCGTTCAAGACCGCTTGGCCCAGGGTAAACGGGTGCTTTTGGAGGGGGGCCCAAGGAACGCTGCTGGACTTGGACCACGGGTCATACCCCTACGTCACCTCGTCCTCGCCGTCCATCGGAGGCGCATGTACCGGCTTGGGCCTCAATCCCCAGGCCATATCCGGTGTGCTTGGCGTATTCAAGGCCTACTCCACGCGGGTTGGCAGCGGGCCCATGCCATCGGAGATTGCCGACGATACGGCCGGCGAGATCCGGCAGATCGCTCAAGAATACGGTACGACTACAGGCCGACCCCGGCGCATCGGCTGGTTTGACGGGGTGGCCGCCAAGTACAGCCAACTGGTAAACGGGTTCACCGGCCTGGTGCTGACCCGGCTGGACATACTGGACGGGTTCGAGAAAGTGAAGGTCTGCGTCGGTTACACCGCCAATGGAAAAGAAATAGAGCGGTTCCCGGCCAATACGGCCTTATTGGGCCCAGTGCCAGCCGGTATACCAAGAGCTTCCCGGCTGGGACCAGCCCACGGCAAGCGCCACCGAGTTGGGCCAACTGCCGAAGAATGCCCTGAATTACGTGCGCCGCGTCGAGGAACTGGTGGGCTGTCCCGTGCAGATCATCTCCACCGGCCCCAGCCGGACCGAGACCATCCTGGTGAGCCCCGTCTTTTAGCGCGGCCCGTGCGGCCCGCGCAGGTCGATAGCTATTTGGCAGTCCCCAGGTCTCTCCGCAAATACGACACAAACGACGGCCCCGCTTATTTCAGCGGGGCCGTATTGCGAGTGTCGTTCACGCCCGGGGCGCTGCCCCACCCCCTCCTTAACCTTACCTCCCAAGAGGGGAGGGCTCAAGGGTTAGACCGGGATGTCGATATTGTACTGGGACATCACCGCGTCTATCTGGGCGGCTGCTTGGTCGGAAGCCGACACCAAGGGAAGGCGTGGCATCCCTACGTTGAACCCGGCCTGGTTCAAGCCGTACTTCACCGGAATCGGGTTCGACTCGACGAAGAGCACCTTGAACATCGGCAGCATCCGGCGGTGCTCCGCGCCGGCCCGCTCCACGTCGCCTTCCAGCAGCAGGCCCATCATCTGCTTAATCTGGTTGCCGATGAGGTGGGAAGCGACGCTGACCACCCCGAAGCCCCCCATGCTCATAATGTAGAACGTCTCGTTGTCGTTGCCGCTCCACACCAGGAACCCTTGGCGAGAACCTTCGATGATGCGGGCGATCTGGTCCATGTCGCTGCCGGCTTCTTTGACGCCCACAAATGTTCTCGATCTCGCTGAGGCGGACCGTCGTCTCGTGGGACATGTTGAGGCTGGTGCGGCTGGTGACGTTGTAGAGGATGCACGGCAGGTCGGTCTTTTCGGCGATGGCCTTGAAGTGCCGGTACAGTCCTTCCTGCGGCGGTTTGTTGTAGTAAGGGACCACCAAGAGCAGGCCGTCGACCCCCTGCTTCTGGGCTTCCATGCTGAGCTCGATGCTCTCTTCGGTGTTGTAGTTGCCGGTCCCGGCCACCACCGCGCCCCGTTCGCCCACCGCTTCCTTCACTTCGGCGAACAACCGGAGTTTCTCTTCGGTGCTCAGCGTGGGCGATTCGCCAGTGGTGCCGGAGACGATAACGCCGTCGCTGCCCGAATCAAGCAGGGCATTGGCGAGGCGCTTGGCTTGTTCGTAGTCCACCTTGCCTTCGACGTCAAAACGGTGTGACCATCGCCGTGATTAGCCTGCCTATCTCTGCCATGATAGCCCTCCCTTAGCGGCTGCCAACCGGGGCCTCTACAAGGATTCGGCCCCGCTTCCGCAACGCGCGAACACGTTGGTGCGGCCTATTATACGCGGCCATACTTGATATCGCACCCCTGCGCAGCCCTGCTATACTGGGCCCGGGGAACCCCACGCCGCCTTGAGGCTCACCATGAGTACCGACGCCACCACCTTCACCATTCTGCCCTACCTCCGGCAGGGTGATATCGACTACGCTAGTCTCGATTTCAACCCAGACGACAAGGATTTGCCACCCGATCACATGGAACAACGACGAGAAATCGATGAAGTCACCTATCTACTCACCGCCAGGTTTACCGACTTCGATCGTCGTCCAGATATTTTCCTCGACCGGGAAACTTTCGTCTGCTACGACCCCAACAACCTGAATGTCCGAGTCGCCCCAGATGTATACATCACCTTCGGCGTCGATGCCGAAGCCGTTCGCCCGCGAAGAATCTACCTGCCTTGGGAAGTACAGAAACCACCGGACTGGGTGTTGGAAGTCGCCTCGGAAAGCACTTCCAGCGCGGACGTCAATCGGAAACCCGCAATCTATGCCCAAATCGGAGTTCCCGAGTTCTGGCGGTTCGACCCCTCCGGCGGCAACTACCACGGTGCTCCGCTGTACGGCGGGCGCCTGGTCAACGGCGTATACCAGCCCGTAGAGTTGACCACCGCACCGGACGGCATCCTCAAAGGGTTCAGCGAAGTGCTGCAACTCAGCCTGTGCTGGGACAAGGGTTGGCCTCGGTTCTACGACCCGGCGACGGGCGCCTACCTGCGTAATTTCCGCGAAGTGGAGGAGGAGAATAAGCGGCTCCGGGAGGAATTGCGCCGCCGGGGCGGGGAAAGTTAGCCGCAGCTTACTCGGGGGTCGTCCGCACTGGGCGGCGGAGTTTCAGGCAGTTCCGGGCCACCAACTCCTCGGCTATCTGGATGGAGTTGAGGGCCGCTCCCTTGCGGAGGTTGTCAGAGACCACCCACATTGCCAGCCCGTTGGGGTGGGACAGGTCCTGCCGGATACGGCCGACGAACACGTCGTCCTGCCCGGCAACGTCCCAAGGCATCGGGTATCCGTCTGAGCCGGGATCGTCCAGGACGGTGACGCCGGGCATGGCCGAAAGCCATTCCCTGGCCTCTTCCGGGCTTACGGGCCGTTCGAACTCCAGGTGCACCGCCGCGCAGTGGGAGATGTACACTGGGACCCGGACGCAGGTTGCCGAGATGCGGATATCTGGCTCGTGCAGTATCTTCCGGGTCTCTTGGCGCATCTTCTGCTCTTCCAAGGTGTAACCCGATTCCAGGAACCGGTCTATGTGGGGAACGACGTTATAGGCGATCTGGCCCGGCTCGCTGGCGGACTCGCGGGAATCGCGGTCCTTCAGCCGCCCGGACTGGTTTTTCAGGTCGGCCATCAGGCTAGCCCCCGCTCCGGATACCGACTGGTAGGTATCGGCGATAACCCGGACCAGCGGGCTGACCTGCCGCAGGGGGTGGGCCACCATGACCAGGGGAGTGGTGGAGCAGTTGGGGATTGATATGGTCCCTTGGTGCCATTCCACGTCGGCCCCGTTTACCTCGGGCACCACCAAGGGCACCTCTGGGTCCATGCGGAAGGCCGAGCTGTCGTCGATCACCACGGCCCCCGCCGCAACCGCCACCGGCCCCAAGGCGCGGCTAACGTCGCCACTGGCGGAGATGAAGGCGATATCGACGTCCTGAAAGGAGTCCGGGGTGGCTTCCTCTACTACGTACTCAGTCCCACCGACGGGCAACCGCTTGCCCGCCGAACGGCGGGAAGCAAGCAGTTTGAGTCGGGGACGTGTGGAGTAACGTTTTTCCACGATGCGCAGGAACTCGGCGCCCACTGGGCCGGTTGCCCCCACCACGGCCACGGTCAGGTCTTGCACTGGTGTTTCCTCACTGAGATTCTCTCGTCCGATGAACAGTGCCTGTCGCGGGACGACGCTCAGGTCACCAACCTAAAGCCCAAGAATATTTTCCAGCCCGACCACGAGTCCGGGGCGTTTCACAACCTCGCGGATGCAGCGCACCACCCCGGGCATGTAACACTCGCGGTTCAGGGTGTCGTGGCGCAGCGTGACGGTCTGGCCGGCGGCCCCGAAGATCACCTCGTGATGGGCGCTCCGGCCGGGCATCCTGATGCTATGCACCGTGACCCCGCCCTGCTCTCCACCCCTGGTGTTGGGCAGGTTCTCTTTCTCCGTTTGGTTGCGGGTAAACTGCTTCTGCTGGGCCAGGCTTCCGGCCAAGGCGAGGGCGAACCCCGAAGGCGCGTCGATCTTGGCCTCGTGATGAGATTCCACGATGTCCACATATTCGAAATAGGGCGCCGCCTGCTCCGCCAAGCGCTTCAACACGACGGCGCCGAGGGCAAAGTTTGGAGCTACGATAATGCCGATGTTGTTGTCGTTGGCCAAAGCATCCAGCCGCGCCAGATGGTCTGCGGAGAGCCCGCTGGAGCCCAGAACCAGGTGGGTCGAACGGCCGCCCGCAGTCATGGCGGCCTCCATGCAGACGGTAGCGTTGGTGAAGTCCACCACCACGTCGGGCCGTGTCTCCTCCAACATCGAACCCAGGTCGGTGGAGAGAGGCGTCTCTCCCGCCGGCGTGCTCAACACCGCCCCTCGTTCCCTCGCACAGACCGCCCCCACCAGTTCCAGGTCGTCCTCACGGCAGACGGCCGCGACGGTTTCCACGCCCATTTTGCCGGTGGCCCCGTTGACCACGACTCTTATGGCTGCCATATCGATCTCTCTTACGTGCGTCGTCGGATGATCCCGGACCAGTTGGTACTATTCGTCGATGATAGCACGGACGGTTAGGGGGCGAAACCGCCAGTAACGGCGGTCCTCACCCCCTTAAGGGAGGTGAGGACTGGGGTGAAGTTCCAATGTGAAGGGGACCCTTCGTCCGAAGGAGAAACTGGGGATCTAGCGCCCGCCGCCCCGGCGATTGCCGCCGTCGAAGCGCCGGTCGGGGCCGGGCCCTGGGCCGGGGCCAGACCCTGGGCCCGGCCTGCCGCCGGAGGGCCGCTGACCGCCGGGCCCGGGCCGGCGGTCCGGGCCGCCACGATTGCCGCCGAACCCGTTAGGCCGGCCTCCCGGCCGCGGGCCTCCTCGGGGAGGACCGCTGCGGTCGAATCCTTGGGCTTGGGGCCTGGGTTCCGGCCTGGGGCCGCCCGCCGGAGCGGGATCGTCCCCGAAGAGGGCCCGCCGCGACAGATTGACCCGCCCTTGGGCGTCGATCTCGTGAATCATCACCGTGATCTCTTGGCCTTCCGTCAGGTCTTCTTCCAAGTCTCCCAGGTCGCCGTTGCGGATAAGACCGTCCCTTCCCGGCACGAGCTCGACGAACGCTCCGAAGTTGGTGATACGGACGACTTTTCCGGTAAAAATGTCGCCCACCGCCAGTTCCCGGGTGAGGCTATCCACCCTGGCTTGGGCCATTTCGATCATCGTTTGGTCGACGCCGCCGATGGTGACCGTGCCGTCGTCCTGTACGTCGATTGTGGTCCCGGTCTCTTCGATAATGCCGCGGATAACCCGCCCGCCTGGGCCAATCAGGGCTCCGATTTTTTCGACCGCGATCTTCATGCGCACCATCTTCGGCGCGTAGGGGCTCATCTGGCCCTTAGGCTCGGAAATAGCCTGGTTCATCTTGTCCATGATATAGAGCCGGCCCACCCGGGCCTGCTCCAAGGCCTGGCCTAAAATTTCCTGGGTCAGCCCGGTCCACTTGATATCCATCTGCAGGGCGTTAACCCCGGCGGCCGTGCCGGCCACCTTGAAGTCCATGTCTCCCAGGAAGTCTTCCACGCCTTGAATGTCACTCAAGATGGCGTACTGGCCGTCATCGCCGGTAACCAGCCCCATGGCGATGCCGGCAACCGTCGATTTAATGGGGATTCCGGCGTCCATCAGGGCGAGGGAAGTGCCGCAAACGCTGCCCATCGAGGTGCTGCCGTTGGAGCTCACCACCTCCGAAACCGCCCGGATGGCATAGGGGAATTCATCCTCCGAGGGAAGGGCGGGAAGCACGGCCCGCTCCGCCAAAGCGCCGTGGCCGATCTCCCGGCGGCCGGGAGATCCGACCCGGCGGGCCTCTCCGGTGGAGAAGGACGGGAAATTGTAATGGTGCATGAACCGCTTGGTTACGTTGGGCCCGACGCTGTCCAGGGTCTGTCTCATGCTGAGGGAACCGACGGTGACTGTGGAAATCACCTGTGTGAGCCCCCGGGTGAACAGCCCGGAACCATGGGTGCGGGGCAGGATCCCGGTCTCGCAGAAGATAGGCCTTATCTCTTCAGGGGAGCGGCCATCCGGGCGGATGTGCTGCTCCAGTATGCGGCGTCTCACCTCGCCCCTCAGGACGCTCTTGAAGCCCTCGGCAATCGTTTTGCCCGAGAACTCTTCGGCCAACTCGGCGTTGACTTCCGCTTCCAGCCGGTTCTCGCCCTCTTCCAAGGTGGTCTTGTCCGGGTTGCCGGAGAGCAGTTCCGTCAGGCGGGAACCAACGATCTGTTTGATCCGGCCGTCAAGCCGCTCGGTCTCGTCCTTGTCGGTCTTGACCGCGGTCTTGGGCTTGCCGACCTGGCTGACCAGCCCTTCTATCGTTTCGATAACCGCGACATTGGTCTCTTGGGCGCGGCGGATGGCCTCCAGGATTATCTCTTCCGATACTTCGTTCGACCCGGCTTCCACCATGAGTATGGCTTCCCGCGTGCCGGTCACGACCATGCTCAACTGGCTGTCGTCGGACTGTTGATAGGTGGGGTTGATGACGTATTCGCCGCCCAGGTAGGCGATGCGGCAGGCGCCGATGGGGCCGTCGAAGGGTATCTGGGAAATGGACAAGGCTGCCGATGCGCCCACCATAGCCAGGATTTCAGGGGGGTTTTCATGGTCGGCGGAGAGCACGGTCAGGGTCACCTGGATGTCGTTATGGAGCCCCTTGGGAAACATGGGGCGAATGGACCGGTCGGTCATCCGGGAGGCCAGGATGCCGTCCTGCCCAGGGCGACCCTCCCGGCGAAAGAAGCTGCCGGGGATCTTGCCAGCGGAATAGAGCCTCTCTTCGTAGTCCACCGTGAGCGGCAGAAAGTCCACGTCCTCGGCGCGGGGCCGGTCGGACATGACCGCGGTCGCCAGCACGATGGAGTCGCCGTAGCGCACAGTGACCGCGCCGTGGGCCTGGAACGCCAGCTTGCCGGTTTCGATAATCATGGGTTGGCCGCCAAGCTCTATCTGGACGGCGGTGGGGATAGCAGTTGAAGTTGTCATACTGGGACTGGGTGACCTCGCTTAACAAAAATAGGGCAACAGACTATAAGGAAGGAAGAGCAGGGGAGCGAAGGCGGCTAGACGTGAAAACAACACCCCGATTCGGGGTGTTGTTCAGGAGGGACCTATCGCCGCAAACCCAACCGGGATATCAGTGTTTGGTAGCGGGAAACGTCTTCATTGCTCAGGTACTTCAGCAGCCTGCGCCGCTGCGACACCATCCCCAATAGCCCACGTCTCGAGTGCACGTCCTTGCGGTGGGTCCTGAGGTGATCCGTCAACCGTTTGATGTTCTCGGTAAGTACCGCAACCTGTACTTCAGCGGAGCCGGTGTCCCTTTCGTGAAGGCGGTATCCCTGAATGATGTTTGTCTTCGTATCGCCGTCTAGCATTCTTGCAGGTCGTTTCTTCTTTAGCTTCTTCTCTCTCTTTCGTCATCATGGACTATAACACGACTTCGGCAACCGGGCAATGCGGTAACCAGCGCTCGAATCAGCATTCGCCGGACCACAGGACTGTCTGGATGGTCGTGATTCATCCGGACCACTCCCGTGAATCAGACCACTCCAGTGAAAGGCAACATTCTGAAAATCCTGATTCAAAAAGCATAGTATCATGGGGCGAAGTTTTTCCCGGGACGATGGCAGCATGCGCAGCAAAGACGAAATCAGGGAGGCGGTCTGGGCGGCTATGGAACTGGCCGGGGCTGGGCACACCAAGAAATTGCACGACAAAATTCCCCACTTCCAAGGTTTCGAGGAGGCCGCCGCCCGCGTGTTCGACCTGCCGACCTGGCATGCCGCCCGCGTGATCAAGGGGAACCCCGACAAGGCCCAACGCCCCGTGCGGCGCCAGGCGTTGGCCGAGGGCAAGGTGGTCTACATGGCCGTGCCCCGGCTGAAGCAGGAACAATGCTTCGTGGAGTTGGACCCCGCAGTGCTGGGGGCCTCTCCCGACGAGGCGTCGACCATCGCCGGAGCCTTCCGGTACGGCCGGCCGGTGTACGTGGAGGACATGCGGCCCGTGGACCTCGTGATATCGGGGTCGGTGGCCGTCAACCGATTGGGCGCCCGGGTGGGCAAGGGCGGCGGCTTCGCCGACTTGGAATACGGCTTGGCCATTGCCGCCGGAATCATCTCGCCCCAAACGCCGGTGATATCGACCGTGCACCCCATACAAGTCCTCGAAGAAGAACTGCCGTGCACTCATCACGACGTGTTCCTGGACTATGTGGCCACCGCCGAGGAGGTCATCCATTGCATCGGGGAGATGCCCCGTCCCACCGGCATCTATTGGGAGGACCTCACACCGGCTAAAATCCGGCAGATTCCCCTGCTGAAGAAACTGCGGGAACGGGAAAGCTGACGCCGGATTAATCGCCGAGAGCCCAAATCACCCCAGGTATTCATGGGTTAGGGCAAGGTTGTAGGCGGCCTCGTGCGCCCGGCTATCAGCCACAGGCCTGCTGCTATCAGCCAAATCAGGAAGCCGATGCCGGTTATGCGGTGGAATACAGCAGCGGCATCCACCCAGATGAGCAGCATCGCCACCCCCAGAACGGCGAACACGACCGCGGAAACGCGCAGGACGCGGCCTCCAATCCGCCACTGCACCGGAACCAGCGCAACCAGCCCCAGCCCGCCCAGGGTGAAGCCCAGCGCCCCGAAAGCCCAGCGCATGGTAAGCAGCGTATCCTCAGCCCGACCTATCAAGTCTGCTCCGGGAACCAGCGCAACGCTTGACTGCGTTTCCGCGGCCAGCGCCGCCAATGCCATGGCGCAGCCGCCCGACACCGCCGAGATGATGCCCGATGCCGCCAGCAGCGCCGCGGCCAACCCCATCGCCCGCGCATGATACGGCCCCGCAACGCGCCACAGCGGGATGCTTGCCGCCAGCAGCGCCAACCCGGCCACCAGGCGGGCAGCCCCGCCGGCAGCGTAAGCGGACTTGGCCGCGCCGATGGCGGACAGGGTTTCGGCCGCGGCAAGCTGGGCAATCCGTTCGGCGTCAAGGCCCATGGATTGCCCCAACGACTCCGCCAATGGGGTCTGGTCCGCGCCTGCGCTCAGGCGGAACAAAACGGATATGGCAGTCGCCAAGGCGGTCAGCAGCAGCAGCGCCCCAGCGGTACGATAAGCAGAAATCACAGCAGGCACACGGGGAACCGGAGCAGGACGGCCCGGTCAGATAAGCCGGTCGAAGTTGGCCGGCAAGGCTTCCGCCCGGAGCCGGCTACGGCTGGCCTGCCAAATCTTCGACGCGCAGTGATTTCATCAGACCGCTGATTTGCGACCACGTTTCGTCTTCCACGTAGATACCCTCTTCGCGGCGTTTCAGCTCGGTCCGGTGTTCTATTTCGCCTGGGTAGAGCACCTCATTGAAACCGGATGCGGGCGGCGAGTCTTTAACGAACTTTACGAACTCGCCCATCTCCTGCTTGAACTCCTCCAGTGGACGGAAATGCTCCAAGTTGAAGGCCGCGATGAATACCCCGTCGTTGTGACGGCCTTCGGGGTCGATACCGAAGCCCAATCCGGTGAGCAGCCCGGAAAACACCTCTACCATAAAGGAGAGGGCGTACCCCTTGTGTCCCTGGTCCACACCGACCGGCAGGATGGCCCCGCCGCTGAAGTAGTCGTTGGGGTCGGTCGTCGCGTTGCCGTCCTTGTCCACGATCCAACCCACCGGAATCGATTCCTTCCGGCTGCGGGCCAAGGCGATCTTGCCCAAGGCCACGGTGCTGGAGGCCATATCCATCAGCACGGGACCATCCAGGTTGCTGGGCATACCAATACAGATGGGATTGGTGCCCAGCTTGCGGGCGCGCCCGCCGAAGGGGGCCACATGCTTCGGGGCGGCCCCGGAGTCGGCGGTGATCATGCCGATCATTCCTTGTTTCAGGGCCATGGTCGGATAATCGCCCAAACGCCCTATGTGGCTCTGGTGGTGTACGGTAATGGCGGCCACGCCGTTGGTCCTGGCCTTCTCGATGGCCATGTTCATCGCCCGCTCGGTGACCACGAAACCGAACCCCCAATTGCCGTTGATCACGGCAGTGCAGGGGGCCTCCCGTTCGATCTCGAAAGGCGCTCCCGGAACGATGTGGCCGGCGTCGATCCGTTCGGCGTAAGTAGGAATCTGGATTACCCCGTGGGAGTCGTGGCCCGTCAGATTGGCCTTCACTAAATGGGTGGCGACCACCCGGGCTTCATCCTCAGGGGCGCCCTTGGCCCGGTAGATGTGAAAGGCGGCTTTCTCCAGGTATTCAGGCGTGAAAACAGGCATATTGGCACCTCGTCCGTACCGGTCGCGGGAAAGTGGCCCTAGTCTATTACCGGGCTTATGGTTTGTCCAGAAAGGCCCATCGTGCTATTCTCTAAAGTAGGTTGCCCCTGTAGCTCAGTGGATAGAGTGCCGGCCTCCGGAGCCGGAGACGAGAGTTCGACCCTCTCCGGGGGTACCATGCAAAAAGCTCCCACTATTTCCCGGGGCGTGGCCCAGCGGCAGGGCGCCTGGTTTGGGACCAGGAGGTCGGCAGTTCAAATCTGCCCGCCCCGACCACGTACCTTGTCACCGAAGCTCCCCCCACTTCAGCCATTCCGACACGACCGGTGATACGGGCCCGTTGCCCACCTGAGTACGGCCCCACGGACCAATCGGCCACACGCCAGACCCACGGGTCAAACTGAAAGTCACAATCAAGACAACGGAGGCTTCATGAGACTGGAAAACAAAGTCGCTTTCATCAGCGGCGGGGCCCGGGGTATGGGCGCCGCCGAGGCCAAACTCTTCGCTCAAGAGGGTGCAAGAGTAGTCATCGGCGACGTGTTGGACGCGGAAGGCCGACAAACCGAGTCTGAAATCAGCGAGCTCGGCGGCGAATGCCTATTCGTGCATCTGGACGTGACCAGCGAAGAGTCTTGGGCCGACGCAATCTCCGCCGCGATCGCCCGTTTCGGCAAGCTGGACATAATGGTCAACAATGCCGGGGTGGTGTCCAGAGGAGTGCTGGAAGACACCACGGTGGCGGAGTGGGACCGGGTGATGAACATCAACGCCAAAGGAGTGTTCTTTGGGACCAAGGTCGCCATCCCCGAAATGCGGAAGGCCGGAGGCGGCTCTATTATCAACATCTCTTCATTGTCGGGCATCGTCGGACAGAGCGATATTCAGCCCGTATACAACGCGTCGAAAGGCGCAGTGCGCATTTTCACCAAGTCGGCAGCGGTCCAATACGCCAAGGAGGGGATTCGGGTCAACTCGGTGCATCCGGGAGCCATCGATACCCCTATGGCCGGCGACAGGCTGAGCAATCCCGAGCTGCAACGGGAGGCCGAAGCCATCGCGCCCGTTGGCCGCACCGGCCAGCCCATCGAGGTGGCATACGGGGTGTTGTACCTGGCTTCCGACGAGTCGTCCTTCGTCACCGGCAGTGAACTGGTAATCGACGGCGGCGCGACGGCGCAGTAGGACGGAGGGAAAGCCGGCGTCAGCCCAGTTCCAAGACCGAACGGCTTGAATTTTGGCCGAAAGCCTCGATCTCGTCGTAGTTGTCGCGGATGAGTAATTCGACTTCTTCAGTTGGCCCATTGCCGCTTCGAATCCAGATGACCTTTGGCGGATGCCCAAACCCGGAGCTAACGAGACGATAGTCTGAATCCTTGGATACGATCGTGAAGCCGTTTTCCCTGGCGTACGTCCAAATCAGAGGATCAGCCGCGTCACGCCGACCGATTTGCCGAACATGGATGGAACCCGGAAACAGGTCTTGCAGTCTGCTGCTCAGTCTATTCGAGAGGTTCTGGTCGAAAAGTAACTTCACTCAGGGGCACCAATGCGTAGCGCCGCTTGTGGTCAGCGGCGAAGGCCAGGCACGCGAGGATGTCCTCTTTGGTAAGGTCTGGGAAATCGTCCAAAAGCTCCTCGTACGACATACCGCCGGCGAGGTATTCTAGGACATCGTACACCGTCATTCGCATCTCGCGAATGCAGGGCTGTCCGCTGCGCTTGTCCGGTTCGATGGTGATAATCTTTGAGTAGTCCACTGGCTGGCCTCGTCGAACTGATGGTTCTCCGGGTAAGAAACTATCTCAAAACTGGCGGCCCGCCCTACCCGTCTTTCCCGCGAAAGCGGGAATCCACGCGCTAGCCGGACGATTGGCGGCCTCTCAGCAAATCTGCCGGGTTTTGCGATAGTTTCTAAATAGTAGCATAGAAGCGGACAGGCAGGAGTCGATAGTACAAATTATGGGGTATTACGCTGCTCCGTGGGCTCTGCCCTGAAAACGCCCACAGATGGCCCGGCTCCAAAGGGCCGGGGGTTACAGCGGCAATATCCGCCCCTTGGCCCCGCCGGGTCCCAGCTCCAGCAACCCTACCGAGGGAACGACCTTGAACCGGCGTTTGCCTGCCGCTCCGGGGTTGAAGAACAAGACCGGGCCCCGGCGCTCCTGAAATGCGATGTGGCTGTGTCCGTACACCACTACGTCGGAACCAAGATAGGCGTCCAGCCCGGCTCTGCCTTCCGCAGGCACCTTGACGATGTGGGTGAGGTGCACACGGTACCCCGCCAGCTCCAGCCGTTCCGCATCCGGGTACAAAGCACACTCCCCATCCCGGTCGTTGTTGCCGCGCACCACCGTCACCGGGGCAATCTCAGACAGGCGCCGGACGACATCCGGGCTGCCGACGTCCCCGGCGTGGAGGATGTGTTCCACACCGTCCAAAAGAGACGTGACCCGAGGGTCGTAAAACCCGTGGGTATCGGATATCACTCCCACCAGCATTGATCTCTACTCTTGGCGGACATTGGTCGACATTCCGAGGAGACCATCCGATAACACATTTTCTACAATGTAGAAGTATAATAGCGCCATGCCCGAAGCGCCCGACCTTGAGGTAGTTAAAGAGTTTCTTACCAAACGCGCCGTGGGACTGCGGGTGAAGGCCTGCACGGCGCCGCGAGCCACCGTGGTGCGAGACCTGGTCGGCGTTCTCACGGCGGACTTGCCGGGGCGCACCCTGGATGAAGTGCACCGCCAAGGGAAGTTCCTGTCCCTGCGATTCTCGGGGCAGCACTCCTTGGTGATCAACCCGATGCTCACCGGCGTCCTCCAGTTCTGTCCGGAGAACGAACGCTGGCTAAAGTCGACCTGCGTGTCTCTCTCCTTGGAAAACGGCATGGACCTCCGGTACTTGGACGACCGGCAAATGGGCAAGGTTTATCACGTCGGGCCGGACCAAGACGATGATATACCCCAGTACAATGACTTGGGGCCCGACGTTCTGTCAGGTATCTCCTTGGAGGAATTCCGGGAGCGCCTCAAACGGTTCCACGGCGAGATAAAAGGGGTGTTGACCCGGGGCTCCCTTGTCTCCGGGATCGGCAACGCCTATTCCGACGAAATCCTGTTCGCCGCCGGGCTCTCTCCCTTCCGCAAGGCCCGAGCCTTGAAAGCGGATGAGGTTGCCGAACTCCACCACCAGTGCCGCCAAGTGTTGGAGGAGGCTATCGAGGTGCTTCGGGAGCGTATGGCCGAGGAAATCCACCACAAGATCAGGGACTTCCTCAAGGTACACCGAAAAGGCGGTCAACCCTGCCCGGCCTGCGGAAGCAACATCACCGAAATCACCGCCAACCAGCGTATCACCAGCTACTGCCGCCACTGCCAACCGGGCATGCTCATCCGCAACTAAACCGGACCCGGCTGGGCTGACCTCCTAGTCTCGCGAAGCTTACGCACGGCGGGTTGACATCCCACGCTTCAACATATTAAATATTCATGTATCTAAGGGTGAATCGCCGCCGGAAAAAGGGGCGGTCAATTGCTATTTCCATCGCGGACCCAGATGCGTTCGCCCCACCGCTCAGTCACGGAGGAGCCGATAGCGAATTAAAGAAGAAAACGACGGTCTTGAATGACGAATCGAAAGATAAGGAGGAATAAATGGCTGACCAACACGACATCGGACTAATGGCCCACCTGTTGCGCCGCGCCGGTTTCGGAGCGAGCCGAGATGACATCGAAGCCAAAGCCGCTCAGGGCTACGACAGCGTGGTCGAGGAGCTTCTCAATCCCGGTGACGGCCCCGGCCTGGACGAGGACATGTTGTTCCGGGCCTACCCGTCTTATTTCGATAAGGCGGCCATCGAGACCGGCCAGACCGAGATCGTCTACCGCATGATCAACAACAAGTACCAGTTGAAGGAAAAGATGGCCCTGTTCTGGCACACTATCCTGTGCGCCGGAGACAACAAGGTGGACAACGCCCGAACGACCTGCATGCAGTATGACGCCTTCCGAGACAGAGGCATGGGCAACTTCAAGGAACTGCTGCTCTGGCTCTCCACCGACCCGGCCATGCTTTACTACCTGGACAACATCGAAAGCCACAAGACCGCAGTCAACGAGAACTACGGACGGGAGCTTCTGGAACTCTTCTCCTTGGGTGTCGGCAAAGACGGCGATTTCAACTACAGCGAAGACGACGTCAAGTCCTGCGCCCGGGCGTTTACCGGCTGGAACCTGGCCCCCACGGTGCCGGTGTTCCCCTACGGCCGTACTCCCTTCGAGTTCCGGTTCGACCCCGCCGACCACGACTACAGCGAAAAGACCTTCCTGGGCGAGACAGGTCCTTGGAACGGTGATGATGTTGTAGAAATCATCTGCAAACAGCCCGCCGCCGCCCGCTTCGTGTCCCGGAAGCTGTACGACTTCTTCGTGGCCGACGAACCCCCGGTCCCGTCCTGGCGGTTGGCGGCCCCTAAGGACGTCGAGGCCATCAAGGCCTTGGAGCAAGCATACTTCGACTCCGGGTACGACATCGGGGCCATGCTCCGCGTGTTGTTCACCTCCGACTTCTTCAAGGACGAGGCGGTACGCTACGCCAAGGTGAAGAGCCCCGCCGACGTGGTCATCGGCGCCGTCCGCATGGCCCAAGACCACACTGAACCCAAGCCCGGTCTGCTCTTCGTGGCCATGGAGCCCAAGTACATGGGCATGGACCTCCTAAACCCTCCCACCGTAGAGGGCTGGCACATGGGCCGGGAATGGATTAACAGCGGGAGTTTGATCGACCGGATCAACTTCGCCTCCAACATTATGGGAAATACCGAGCTTCCCGGCATCCGGTCCTTGGTGGACCGGCTGATGGGACAGGGCGACGAACTGAGCGCCGAGCAGTTGGTTGACGGCTGCCTGGACTTGGTCGGCCCTATGACCATCGCCGAAGAGACCCGCCAGCAATTGGTGGGCCACGTCTCTCGCGGCGGCGGACTGCGCCACGCCACCGAGTCGGAGCGGGACGATTTCGCCCGTCGCGCCGGCGAGACTTTCCAGATGATCGCCACCACTTCCGAGTTCCAATTCGGCTAAAACCGAGAAAAGAGTGGGAGAGGAGTGGGTAGCGGGAAGGCTCTCATCACTCCTCTCACTTCTCACTCCTGATTGCTCACTATTAATACGGAGGTAATGAAATGGTTTCCACCAAGAAGGACCCGGTGCTGGCGGTAGTTTCACTGTCCGGCGGCAATGACGGGTTGAACACGGTGATCCCCTTCACCAATCCCCGCTATCGGGACTACCGCCCCACCTTGGGCATTCCCGAAGAGATGATTATCCCGATAACCGACGACCTGGGCTTCCACCCGTCCCTGGCCCCGATGAAGAAGTACTGGGACGAGGGCAAGCTGGCCATTATCCAAGGAATCGGCTACCCCAACGGCAGCCTGTCCCATTTCCGCTCCATGGATATCTGGGCCACGTGTGAGCCCGAGACCCTGGGCGTCGACGGATGGCTGGGTAAAGTCCTCAAGGAGCTGGACCCCGCTGGCGAAAACGTCTTGACCGGCGTCAACTTCGGTCGCGGCCTCCCGCGGTCCTTGGCCTTGGAAGGTGTGCCCGTCGCGTCGGTCGGCGACCTGAACAGCTACGGCCTGCTGACCGAGATGGAGAAGGAATCTGAGCGGGATGAGGCCCTCGACCTGTTCGGCCGCATGTACGCCCCGGCCATCGGCCTAGGCGCCGTCAGCGACTTCATCCGCCGCACTGGCATCGAGGCGATGAAGGGCGCGGACATCCTGGGAACCGCCCCCTCCATGTACCACGGAGAGGTCGAGTACCTGCTGGGCAACATCGGCGGCTATCTCCGTGACATGGTGCAGGTGCACAACGCCAACTTCGGCACCAGGGTATTCTTCACCACAGCCCCCTACAACATCTTCGACACCCACGCCAACCAAGCCGTGGGCCAGTCCAACCTGTTGAACGACGTGGCCAATAACGTCGATGCGTTCATCACCGACCTGCGTCACCACGACATCAGCGACAACGTTACCACGCTGCTCTACTCCGAGTTCGGCCGGCGCGCCATGGACAATGGCTCCGGCACCGACCACGGTACCGGCGGCGTGGCTTTCGTCATCGGTGAGAACGTAAAGGGCGGCCTTTACGGCACGTACCCCTCCCTTGAGCCCGAAGGACTGGAGGACGGCGGCAACCTGCTCCACAACAACGACTTCCGGTCCACCTACGCCACGCTGCTGGAAAACTGGATGGGCCTGGACGCCAAACCCATCGTCGGCGGCAACTGGGAAAAGCTCGATTTCATCTAGGTAAGAGAGTTGTGAGGAGAGAGAGCTTACTTTTCCCTCTCTCTCCTCACTCCCGATCTCTCAATACTCGCAACAGGAGGTCAACCGTGGCAAGTGTGTTTCTTGGCATAAACGACCGGACCTACACCTACAGCTTCGTTGCCGGGAGGTCCGAGTTCCAGGGCACCGGGTTCCGTAATCCGATGGACTTCGCCTTGGCTCCCGACAACCTGATTTACGTCGTCAACCGGTCCTTCGAGTCCCGCTCCGACGGGACCCGGATCAACCTCTTCCGCTTGGACGAAAACGGAGAAGAATACATCACAGAATTCGGCAGTTACGGGGAAAACCCCGGCCAATTCAGGTGGCCGATGGCCTGCGCTTTGGACAGCCAGACTAACGTCTACGTAACCGACGAATACCTGCACCGGATCACAATCTTCAACAAAGACGGCGACTACCTGAGCAATTGGGGTACGCACGGTTCCGGCGACGGCGAGATCGACCACCCGGCCGGCATCGCCATCCGCGACGACGTAGTCTACTTGGTCGACAGCCGAAACCACCGGGTGCAGAAGTTCACCCTGGACGGGCGGTACATCAGCCAGTTCGGCAGTCACGGCAGCGGCGACGGGCAGCTCGATACACCCTGGGGCATCTGCCTTGACAAGGATGGCAACATCTTCGTAGCCGACTGGCGCAACGACCGCATCCAGTCCTTCACCAATGACGGAGAGTGGCTGGCCAGCTTCGGGCGGCCCGGCACCGGCGGCGACGCCTCCATGATGAAAGCGCATGGCGGCATCCGGGTTGTGCCGCAGCCAGTGGGGGTCTTCAACCGGCCCACGGGCGTGGCGGTCGACAAGGACGGCGACATCTACGTTGCCGACTGGCTCAACAACCGCGTTCAGGTGCTGACTCCCGAGGGGCGATTCATCACCGAGTTCACCGGCGACGCCGGTCTCTCCAAGTGGGGAGTGACTAAGATTGAGTCCAACCCGGACATGATCCGGCAGCGCAACGGCGTGCGCGATTTTACCCCCGAAAAGGTCCTGTGGGGGCCCATGGCGGTCAAGGTGGACGACACTGGCCGGGTAATCATCGCCGACACCATCAGACACCGGTTCCAGGTCTATCAAAAGAACACTGAGCCGGTCCTGGTCTAACCCCGGCCCCGACACCCCGGCAACCATCTGGCGCTTGGATTTGGTTCCAAGCGCCAGTTTTTTGACGATCAGTTTTTTTGACAATGGGGATGAGGATGACCGGCCAAACTGCGGCGCAGCGCATGTTCGGGGCGCAAGCTCCCCTCTACGCTGTTAGCAAGGTCCATATCCGCGACGATTCTCTTGACGAGGTAGAGCGGCTTGCCGCCGGCGGCGCTCCCTACCGCTGGGCAGTAGACATCGGGAGCGGCGCGGGATTCACCGCTTTCGCCATGGCCGGGCTCTCAGTGCGTGTCTTGGCCAGCGACATCACCAACCCGATGCTGCAACAGGCCAAGAGCCTCGGCAGCGATCGCGGGTTGAAGAACCTGGGGCTCACCCAGAACACTGCCGAGGCGCTGCCGTTCGCCGACTCTCCGTTGGACCTCATCACCTGCCGCAAGGCCGCCCACCACTTCAGCGGCTTCGAACGCGCCCTGGACGAGATGCGGCGGACACTCCGGACCGGCTGGTCACTGGTAATGGCCGACAGCGTTTCTCCCGAGGATGACGCTCTGTTCGAGTGGATCAACGACATCGAATCGCGGCGCGACTTCAGCCACGTTTCCGACCGTAGGGTATCGGTCATCCAGCGGATGTTGGACGACCGCGGCTTCGAAGTGACGGGCAGTGCGCCCGGGTCTACCTGGAGTTCAACGATTGGGTGGCCCGCACCAAGGTGGACGCACAGGAAGTTGACGCCCTTCGCCGGGACTTCCAGTCGGCCAGACCCGAGGTGAAGGCGGCCTTCGAAGTGCATCCGGCAGACGAAACCGGCGACTTTATATCCTCTTGGCCGACCTGGGTTTTCCGCGCGGTGAAAGGCTAGTTAAACCCGAACAGGTCACGAGGGACACAAAGTTCTGTTAACGCTTCCTCTTCGCTCCCTGTGATCTCAATAGGGAAAAATAACCTTCAGACCGGCCACTTTTCGAGCGAGTACGCCATGTCCCAGAACTGGTATTCCAAGCGCAGGCTGGTGACATAGGCCGCCTCCATCGCCGCCCGTTCGGCCGGACCGGCGTCGTCGCCGAGCCGTCCCGCCAGTGCCCACAGATATAACGCCAGGTCGCGGAACTCGTCCGAAGCATACATGCCGATCCACTGGGCGTACAGGGGCTCGCGGGGCGGGGCTCCTCGGCTGGCCAGGTGATCGCCAATCTCCCAGTAACCCCATCCGCAGGGCACCAGAGAAGCCACCAATTCGCCGAAGCTGCCTTGGGAGGCGGTCTTCAGCAGAAAGCTGGTGTAGGCCACCGTCGTGGGCGCGGCCGGCGTATTTTCGAGCTCCTCCACCGAGATGCCGAACTCGGCGCAATAGTTGAGGTGCAGGGCCATTTCGGTGTTCAGCGTCGAGTCTAAAAGCCCAGCGAACCACGACATCGCGTCCAAGTCCGGGGCCCGCGCCGCCGCCAAGGCCAGCGCCCGGCTGTAGTCGATCAGGTAAACGTAGTCCTGGGCCACGTAATACTTGAACTTCTCGACGGGAAGGTCTCCCGACCCCACGCCGGTAACGAACGGGTGGGAGAGTATCGCCTGCCGGATGGGGAGCGAACGCTGCTCGACCTCCTCCATGAATCCCATGATGCTCTCCTTGCAGCCCGCCGCCCCGTACTAAAAAGGAGAGGCCCCTCTCGGGGCCTCTAAAACGGCATTAGTCTTGCGCTAATAGTCGCGACTCACGCGGGGACACTGGCGCGGCCTCTGTCAGTTGGCCAGGACCAATGCGACAAACCCGGCCACCATTGTTGCCCACATACCACCCATCAGAACGTACAAGTTATTGAACCGGCTGTTCATCTCACTGCGTAGACTATTCGTGTCTGCGCGCAGGGACTCAATCGACCGGCTCACGTCTTCCATTCGCCGGTCGCTCTGCTCGTAAGCCCCTTCCAGCCTGCTGACTCGTTGCTCCAATGCCAATTCGCCGCTCCTGAAGTGTGATTTTCAGTATAGTACCGAGACGGCCGTAATTCCATGCACCAACAACTGTCAGTGACGCCGACCCCAAATCCACCACCTAAAGAGCGTCGGGGGCGTTGGATGGCGGCAGAGGGTACACTCGGACTGGTCAGGTGAGAGTTGGAGGGGTTGAAAAGCCCGTGGGTTGGTCGTGGCGCTGGGTATTGCAGCGTTGACACCCCAGTTCGGGCCGCTCTCCGGCTGAGGACGGCATAGGGACATTCTGGACGACTGGGGTGAGTCGCCTTCACGGGTGATGGGGGAACGGGTGATGGGGGAAACCGGCGCTAGCGTCCGGGCGGTCCGTGAGCCATCGCCAGGATTCTCCGGCGTGCGGTGACCAGCAACTCATATGAAGGATGGCCTTGCGCCAAACGGATGACCAGAGTCCTGGCGTGGCGCACCACTCGTCCCGCAATGTTGATGACCCCGAACCGGACTGCCTTCAGCCGCTTGCTCACCCACTCTTGGCCCAGGGCCAACCGCTTCATCGCCGAGTTCAGGTTGAAGGCCAACGCCGTTATGGCCCACCAAGCGGCGTTGGCCCCGAACAATCCCGAAGGCAGCCGCCCGCCCGCCAAGTCTTCCTTCAGCACGCTATGCACCTCCTCACCCTTGCCGCACCGCTGCCTAGACCACCAGATCAACTCCTCCGGGTCAAGGTCCCGGTTGGTTACTATTCCGAAGACCTTGTACCAGCCCCTCGCCCCCATCGCCATGCTGGGGGGCAGATCCAACCGGCTCTCCATACCCGGCAGAGGCGGATTCCTGAGGGGCTCCCTGATAGCGATGAAGCGGTACTCCGGGCTGTTCCAGGAGTGGCCTATCCAGTTGGGCACGTAGTTCACCTCAGCCCACTGTTGGCCGGTGTCCACCCGGCGCTCACCAGCCTCCCGATGCAGTACCTGCCACTCATCCTCTGCAACCTCTGACACCCCTCGCCGGAACTCCGCCGTCACATCCACCCCCACGGCGAACTCAATCACCCCGAAGCGTTCGTTTTGGCCCTCGGCGCAGTAGCGCAGGAACTCCTTCTGATAGCCCGCCGTGTCCGAGCGCACCAGCGCCCCCTCCACTCCGGAAGGCAGATCCTCCAACGACTCCTGGAGCATCCTAAGTTGCTGGTAGCCCGCCGGAACGTTGCCGTCCCGGAACTCGGTGCGCACTACCAGGTCAGCTTCCGCCCAATAGGTGGTGAACGGCTGATACGCCTTGTACTTCTGGTAGCAATACAAGGCCTGCTCCTTGCCGGTCTCGATCAAGGTCGCATCCATGTCCAGGGTCGCCTGCTTATGGTGGGTATGGCTTTGGACGAAGCCAACCAGGTCGGCGTTGACCCGGCGCAGGGCTTGGAGTCCGGCGGTGGGCGCCGGTATGAAGGCGGTGCGGGCCTCTCTTCTGCCCTCTTCGGCCTCAGCGTGGAACTCCGCCAGGCGCCGGAACACCGCCGAGGCCGACGGCACACTCCGCCGACGCTCCTTGCGCCACCTCTCCAGCAACCCTTTACGCTCCCTCCGGCCCATCCCGTGAGTCTCCGAAAGACGCAACAGCCGCCCCAAACCCTGGTCCTTCTCCAGCAGCCGCAGGTCTTCCACACATTGCCCGGCCGCCAGGTTCAGCAGCACCAGCGATGTCACCACCTGGGCCCCGGTCCAACCCTGCCGTCTTTCGTTACCTCCCAGATGACGCCGCACCGACTGGCTCATACCGGCAACCTCCCACAGGTCCAGGTACGCCGCCAGACCGGAGACGCCGGTCATCCCCGCTTCTTGCTGCTCTTCGGCATATTGGAAAGGCAATGCTCCCTGGGCCATAATAGTCACACCTCGTTGGTGATGGTTTTGTTTGATCACTTACCATCATAACCAGCTTCACTGTTGGCTCCAACGAGGTCTTTTTCTCCCTTTAGGTGGTGGATGTGGGCCGACGATGCTCGCTTTCCGGGCCGGGGAGCTTGGCGTATAATGGGGCCGACTTGTATTCTTAAGCGTGCAACTGCCTGCGGATGTGACTGATCATGGAAGTAGTATTCACCCAGGATGTTCCCAACAAAGCCCGAGCCGGAGAGGTAAGGCGAGTGCCCGACGGCTACGCCCGCAATTACCTGCTTCCAAAGGGGTTGGCGGAAATGGCCACGCCGGAGGTGCTGAAGCGTCTGCACAAGATCCGGACGGCCGGAGACCAGGCCCGGGTGCGCGAGACCGCCGTAATGGAAGAGTTAAAAGAGGCCCTTGAGGGCACTCAAATCAACGTCAGTGCCCGCATAACCCCCATGGGCCGCTACTACGGAGCGATCACCAGCACACACATCGCCCTGGAGTTGAGCGCCGTCGTGGGGCGGGAGATCGAACGCCGATGGGTGGACATCCCGGAGGCCATCCGCGAGCCCGGCGAGTACGAGATCGACCTGCGGCTGTCCACCGACGTCACGGCCACCATCCATGTGACTGCGGAGGTAGAAGAATAGGCGAATGTACGCGGAGAAGCTCCTTCCTCACGATTTGGAGGCGGAGGAGGCGGTTGTTGGGTCGGTCCTGATCGATGGGGAATGCTTCCCCCGTATTGCCCCTCTGCTGCACCCCGGCGATTTTTACCGTGAACGGAATCAAATCTGTTTCACGGCGTGCCTGGCCCTCTTCCAAAGGGACGAGGCCATCGACCAACTGACCCTAGCCAGAGAACTGAGCCGGACCAACCAGTTGGAATCCGTCGGCGGCATGGCCTACCTCAGCCACTTGGTCTCCGTCACCCCCACCTCGGCCCACTCCGAGGACTATGCGCAGGTCGTGTCCCGTACCTCGGTAATGCGGAAGCTCATCGACGCCGCCTCGCGCATTTCCGCCATGGGGTACCAGGACACCGACGACGTAGATTCGACCCTGCGCCAAGCGGAAGACGTACTATTCCACGTCCGCGACGGCGGACCGGTCCGCGGGTTCATTGCACTGCGGCAGATCTACGACGAGTACCTGCAGGACCGGGCGGCCATAGTCGAGCCACTGGCCGAGGCGACCGGGCCGGTCATGGCCGGTTTCACCGACCTGGACGAGCTGTTGGGGGGCATCCAACGGTCCGACATGTTGATCCTGGGCGCCCGCCCCGCCCTCGGCAAGAGCACCCTGGCGCTTAACATCTGTCTCAACGCGGCCAAGAACGGCTCGACGGCCGGGGTCTTCAGCCTGGAGATGGCCCGGGAGCAACTAGCGCTAAGAATCCTGTCGTCGGAAGCCGAGATCGATTCCCACCGCCTGCGCCTGGGCCTCTTGACCAACGCCGAGGAGCAGCGGGTCATCGACGCCATCGGCCAGCTATCCGATTTGCCGGTCTACATCGACGACACCCCCTACCAAGGCATGGTGGAGATGCGAAGCAAGTCCCGCCGCCTGTCCTTGGAGCACGGTTTAGACCTGCTGGTCGTCGACTACCTGCAACTCATTCAGGGCCGCGGCCGGGGAGACAACCGGGTGCAGGAGATCAGTGAGATTTCCCGGTCGTTGAAGGGCCTGGCCCGCGACTTGAACGTGGCCCTGGTCACCTGCTCCCAACTGAGCCGCGTGGTGGAGAACCGCCCCGGTCACCGCCCCCAGCTTTCCGACCTGCGGGACAGCGGCAGCATCGAGCAAGATGCCGACGTCGTGATGTTCATCCATAGAGAGGACGTTTACACGACCGAAGAAGAATGGGAGCGGCAGTTTCCCGGTCGCCCCTACCCCAAGAACATCGCCGACATCATCGTGGCCAAACACCGCAACGGACCGACGGGCAACCTCCAACTGTATTTCAGGGACAACCTCGTCCGCTTCGACTCCCTGGCTCGGGTGGACGGCTTCTAGCCATGACAGCCAACGGTTTCGGCCGCGACACCCTCTACACTCCGGTCCCCAACCCGCTGCTGGGCCCGGTCCTGGAGGAGGTCCAAGACTTGGCGGAATTGAAGGTGACGCTACGGACGCTATGGATGCTGCACCGCAAAAAGGGCCCGTTGAAGGCCGTGACCATATCGGAGTTGGCTGGCGACCGTTCTTTGTTGCGTGGCTTGGGCGGCGGTAGCAAGGACCCGGAATCGGAGGTCCGGCGAGGGCTGGGACTGGCGATAGGCCGGGGCATCTTCGTAGCCTGCGGCCAAGAGGGTCCCACTCAGCGCATCCTGTTGAATACGGAACGGGCCAGATCGGCCGGGGCCGACCTCGAACAGGACCCGGGACCGGCGCCCGCCGATAACTCCGGCGAGCTGCCGGACCAGAGCAAACCAAACATATTCGTACTCTACGAAGACAATATCGGTAGCCTGTCTCCAATCCTGGCCGAAGAGCTGAAGGAAGCGGAGTCACGCTATTCGTGGCAGTGGATTAGAGAGGCTTTCCAGATCGCCGCGTCGGAGAACAAGCGCAGTTGGAGGTATATCGCCGGTATCCTCAGGCGTTGGGCGGCAGAGGGGAAAGACGAGAGGAAGTACGAGGGTGGATACGATGGAAAGCCTGGGCGACATACTGCGGCGGATCAGCGCCAGAAGTACCTTGAGGAATACCAACGGCACCGCGACCGTCTGGCCGGAAAACGTCCCGGTCCCGGCGCCGGAAACCGAGGCTAAGCTCTGCGGCAGTTGCAACGGCAGCGGTTGGGTGACCCGGCGAGTACACGTTGGGCACCCGGAATTCGGCCAAGCGGTATCCTGCGTTTGCCGAGGGACCCAGGACTCCTCGGTCCGCGTCGCATCGCTGCGCCGCTATAGCAACTTGGGCGCCCTCGCCCGCGTCTCCTTCGCCGCCACCCATGTCCACGGTCCACTGGACGATCCGGCCAGTAGCCAATTATTCGAACAAGGTCTGACCGCCGCCGCCGCATACGCCGATAGCCCCGAGGGGTGGCTGGTCCTGACCGGCCCCAGTGGCTGCGGCAAGACTCATTTAGCGGCCGCGATCGCCAACCGCTGCATTGAACGACACGAGACCACGTTCTTCATCGTCGCGTCAGACCTCTTGGACCATCTGCGGGCCACCTACTCGCCGGACAGCCCCGTGACCTACGACGAGTTGTTCGACCAAGTGCGCAACGTGCCTCTACTGGTGCTCGACGACCTGGGCGCGCAGAGCGCCACTCCTTGGGCCCAAGAGAAGCTATTCCAAGTAATCAACCACCGCCACACCAATAACCTGCCTACCGTGGTAACCGTGCGGGGCCCCATACAACGGTTGGACGAATCGCTGCGCAGTCGTTTGGAGAGTGCGCACGGCACGTCCCGCGTCGTTCAACTGGGCCATTTCAACACCCGGCTGGAGCTCGGCATCGGAGAGGCGCCGGCGGAGATGCTGGGACGAATGACCCTCGACGGGTTCGACCTCAGGGGCGGCAAAGGCGCTACGGCCGCCGAAAGAGAATCGTTGGACAGCGCCTTGGAATCCGCTCGGTATTTCGCCGCCGAACCGGAAGGTTGGCTGGCGTTCACCGGGCCTCGCGGTTCCGGCAAGACTCACTTGGCGGTGGCCGTAGCCGGGGCCAGCCTGAAACAAGGCCGGCAGGTATTCTTCGCCTTCGTCCCGACTCTCCTTGACCATCTGCGGGCCACCTTCAGTCCCGACAGTCCCATCCGTTATGACGAACTCTTCGAGCAGCTCAACACCGTGCCCTTGCTGGTCTTGGACGACCTCGGGGCGGAGACCAGCACCTCTTGGGCCGAGGAGAAGCTGTATCAGATCGTGGTGCACCGCCACGAAGCCAGGTTGCCCACCGTCATCACCACCACCCTGACCATGGAGGAACTGGAACAGTCAAAACCTCGCATCGCCGCTCGATTGGTGGACATCAACGTAATCAACTGGGTGCCCATCACCGCTCCCAACTACCGGGACCAACGCTGAACGTCGCCTGACGACTTGGCCCGTGGCTCGGCGCCGGCGCCACAGCGTCGTCACAATGAACTCCCCCCAAGGTCTTTTAATTCTCCCTCTCCCTTGGGGGAGAGGGTCAGGGGTGAGGGTGAAATGCTGGCAATAACGATGGTCGCTCACGTTAGGGAACGCCCCCACCCTAACCCTCCCCCAGATGGGGGGGGACATTAAATGACCCAGGGACTCCCCCGGCACAATCTTTTCGGCGCGGGCCGCGTATGTTATCCTGTTTCCAAATAGTCCGCATTATGAGTCCACCGTAATGGCACGGCCGGTTGCGTACGGCGGTTGTAGCAGAGGCCCGGATGGGGAACAGACCGGTAATTTCAAAAGGGCGGTTGTGAGACCGCCCTTTTTTGACTCTAAAAGCCCCCTCAAAGCTGAATGTTCCACGGCAGCTCCGGTATGATCTTATAGACTATCGCTTTCTCGTCGCCGGAAGGAGGTGATCATCGTGATGGCCCTTTGGACGCTCAGGGCGTTGAGCGCCGGGGGGGTTGGGGTCCTCGGTTGGAGGCTTGGCCTGTTAATCTCGGAATTATCATTCGATACTCAGCAATTCATACCTTGGGGTCTGGCCTTTACTCTGACCGGGGTCGTGCTGGGCGGCGCTTCCGCCCCGTATATAATCCTCAAGCCTTGGCGGGCCAGCGTCGAATACATCTCGTCATTGCCTGGGCCCAACCTGGCGGCTGCCATCGTGGGCCTGTTGGTGGGCCTCATCGTCGCGTCACTGGTGTCTATCCCGCTGTACACCATAGACGGCTGGCCGGGCTGGGCCGTGCCCATCCTGATCAGCGTTGTCCTGGGAGGAATCGGCCTCTGGCTGGGAACGCAGCGACAGTGGGACATGAGAGCCGTTTTCCCGGCTCTGGAACCTCCCGCCAGCTCGGACGACCATCTTCCCTCCACCAGGAACGGCAGCATCCTGGTGGACACAAGCGCCATAATCGACGGCCGCATCGCCGACGTCAGCATCACCGGCTTCCTGGAGGGCTCCCTGTTGGTGCCCCGGTTCGTCTTGGACGAGTTGCGCCATATAGCCGACTCCAGCGACCCTCTCCGCCGCAACCGCGGCCGCCGCGGCCTAGAGGTGCTGGCACGTCTGCGGAAAGACGACATCGTGCCCCTCCAGGTGCTCGACGTGGGAGTCGACGGCGTGGAGGTGGACGCCCGGCTGGTGCAGTTGGCCCGCTCCATGCAGTCATCCATTCTTACAACGGACTACAATCTGAACCGGGTGGCCGAGCTGCAAGGGGTACAGGTGCTCAACGTGAACGAGCTGGCCAACGCCTTGAAGTCCATCGTAATCCCCGGAGAGGAGTTGCGGGTCGACATCGTTCAAGAGGGCAAGGAAGCAGGCCAGGGCGTGGCCTACCTGGATGACGGGACTATGGTGGTCATTGAAGGTGGACGGCGCTATATCAACTCCTCCCATGACGTTGTCGTTTCCCGGGTGCTCCAGACGGCCGCCGGGCGCATCATTTTCGCTCAACCGAAGGGCGGCTGAGCCAATGGCTTCCCGAAGCGGGAACAGGCTGGGGGTCATCATCGCCGCCGCCGGGCGCAGCACCAGGATGGGCGGGGTCGACAAGACCTTCGCCACTTTGTTGGGCGCGCCCCTCATCGCCCATACCCTGGACCAATTCGAGGCTTTTCCCCGGGTGGACGAGATCGTTCTGGTGCTGGCCGCCGAGTCCGTAACGGCCGGCCGGGAGTTGGTGCGGCGGAAGGGGTACCGCAAGGTCCCGCACGTGTGTTCCGGTGGGGAACGCCGGCAAGACTCGGTACGGAATGGGCTGGATCTCTTGGAGCCGTGCGATTGGGTGATGGTACACGACGGGGCCCGCCCCTGCCTGGACCAAGCCGTGCTTGAGCGAGGGATGGCTGCGGCAGCGGCAGACGGCGCGGCGGTGGCCGGGATGCCGGTCAAGGACACCATCAAAGTGGTCGGAGACGATGGCACGGTGGAGGTCACTCCCGACCGCTCCTCCTTGTGGGCCGCGCAGACCCCCCAGGTGTTCCGCTACTCCTTGCTCAGCGAGGCCCACCGGGTTTGCGATGGCGCCTTCACCGACGACGCCTCCATGGTGGAAGCCTTGGGCCGCCCGGTGCGAATGTTCGAGGGTTCCTACGAGAACCTGAAGGTCACCACCGCCGAAGACCTCATCCTGGCCGAAGCATTCCTGCGGGCCAAGGGGCGCCGGGGCTGATCGGCCGGGGATGGCAGCTTCTCAAGACATCGATTTCCGCGCTGGCATCGGCTTCGATTCTCACCCATTGACCCCCGGACGCAGGCTCGTGTTGGGCGGCGTGGAAATTCAATACGACCGGGGCCTCTCCGGCCATAGCGACGGCGACGTGCTGGTGCACGCCGTTATGGACGCCTTGCTGGGAGCGGCCAACCTTGGTGACAAGGGGGCCCATTTCCCCTCCGGCGACCCGCGCTTCAAAGGCATTTCCAGCCTGCTCCTGTTGGAGGAGGTCGGCCGATTGCTGGCGGCGGGCGGTTGGCGGGTTTCAAACGTTGATGCTACAATAATCGCGCAAAATCCCAGGCTGGGACCGTTTATCCAGAGCATGAGGGAACAGGCCGCACGGGCCCTGTCCCTGCCTCTGGGTCGCGTTAGCATCAAGGCTACCACTACCGACTATCTGGGTTTCACCGGGCGGGAAGAGGGCATCGCGGCCTGCGCCGTAGCGACCATAGTATCCGGCCAGGCATCAGGCCCCGGCCCGGGGTTAGTTCAATGAAGCTATACAACACCCTCACCGGAGATATTTCCGAGTTCGTCCCCGCCGACGGCAACACCGTCAAGATGTACGTCTGCGGGGTGACTCCCTACTCTTCGACGCACGTGGGCCACGCCCTTAGCTACGTGGCTTTTGATGTGTTGCGCCGGTTCCTGGAATACTTGGGGTACGACGTCCGGCACGTCCAGAATTTCACCGATGTCGACGACAAGATTATCCAGCGGTCCCAAGAACGGGGCATAGACTCTTTGAACCTTGCCGAACAGTACATCGATGACTTTTACCGCGGCATGGATGCCTTGAACATCCAGCGGGCCCATGTCTACCCCAGGGCCACCCAAGAGATCCGCCCCATCCTGGAGACTATCAACACGCTGATCGACGGCGGCTACGCCTACCCGGCAGGGGGTGACGTTTATTTCAAGGTCAAGAGCAGCCCCGAGTACGGCAAGCTGAGTCATCGCACCCTGGAAGGGATGCAGGCCGGCGCCCGGGTAGAGGTGGACGAAAACAAAGAGCACCCCATGGACTTCGCCCTGTGGAAAGGGGCCAGGGCCGGAGAGCCCTCTTGGGACAGTCCGTGGGGCCCCGGCCGGCCCGGCTGGCACATCGAGTGCAGCAGTATGTCCATGACCTACCTGGGGGAGACGCTAGACATCCACGGCGGGGGGCAGGACCTGATCTTCCCCCACCATGAGAATGAAATCGCCCAGAGCGAGGCCTCAACCGGGACGGCGCCCTTCTCCCGGTATTGGGTACACAACGGCCTGTTGCAACTGGGCGAAGACAAGATGAGCAAGTCGCTGGGCAACCTCGTGTCCGTCGAGGAAGCCTTGGCTAGATACCTGCCCGACGCAATCCGCCTGTATTTCCTGAGCTCCCACTACCGCAGCCCCCTCAGCTACAGCGACGAAGGCTGCGCCGCCATGGAGCGCAGCCTGGAGCGCCTGCGCCACGCCCTGCGCCCCGCAACCGGCGACTCCGGCGAAGTCCTCGACCCATCGCCGTTCCAAGAACAGTTCCTCGCAGCCATGAACGACGACCTGAACACGCCCCGGGCGCTGGCCGCATTATTCGACTTGGCCCGGGAGATAAACCGCGGCCGGGACCGGAGGCAGGCCATCCTCGGAGCTCAGGACCGCCTGCGTCACCTTGGCGGCATTCTGGGGCTAACCTTCCAAGAACCTGCGGCAGCAGCCGGGGACTTGGCGGCCGCGCCGTTCATCGATCTTCTGCTGGAGACCAGGACCCACCTTCGCCAAGCCCGGCAGTATGAACAGGCCGACCGGATCCGCGACGAGCTGGAACGCCGGGGCGTGGTCGTAGAAGACAGGGCCGATGGGACCATCTGGCAATTCCGCCCGGCTTCGTGAAGAAACACGGACCCCGGCCGCCCGTCCCCATAATCCCGGCGTCCATCATTACCGGCTATTCAGCGCTTTCTTAGGTGAGCGGTCAGATTGGATACTTCAGTCATCGACTCCTTGATCAAGGCCGTCGGCGAACATAACGTCCTGACCGATCCCTTCGATCTCGATCGCTACACCGGCGATGCCCTGTCCCCAAGCAGGGCTTACGGCGCCGAGAGCGCCTTCGAGCAGTTGGCGGAAGTGGTCGTCCGTCCCCGCACGGCAGCCGAAGTCTCCGCCGTGGTGAGTTTCGCCAACCGCCGCCACATTCCTGTAGTGCCCTACGGCGCGGGGACCGGCGTGATGGGAGGAACCGTTCCGGTCCGCGGCGGCATCGTGCTGGACATGCAGCGGATGGACGGGGTCCTGTCCGTCGACCCCGTCTCCCTGACTGCGGAAGTGGAAGCCGGGGCCGTGCTGGGCAACGTGGAAGAAATTCTTTCCGAATACGGACTCATGCTGGGGCACGACCCCTACAGCGTTCCCATCGCCACCATCGCCGGGACTATCTCGACCAACGGGGTCGGCTACCGCGCCAGTGCCCACGGGCCTATGGGTGATCAGGTAGTGGCGTTGGAAGCGGTGCTGCCCGGCGGACAGACCCTTACCACGCGCGCCGTTCCCAAGTATTCATCCGGCCCCAACCTCAACCACCTCTTCATCGGCGCCGAGGGCAGCTTCGGCGTAATCACCAAGGCCACTATCAAGGTCTTCCGCCTCCCTGAGGCCCAAGTATTCGCCGCCGTAGCATTCGATTCCTTCGACAACGGCTTTAACGCCGCCGCCGAAATGGTCGCGCTGGGCATCAGGCCCGCCCTGCTGGACCTGACCGAAGAGGAAGACGGCATCCTCTTCCACCTGCTCTTCGAGGGATTTAGCGAAGGCGTAACCGCTCAGGAGAAGCGAACGATGCAGGTGTGCATCGCCCACGGGGGCCGCCCGGCCGGCCCGGAGCCCACCATGGCCTATTGGGAGGTGCGCCGCGATTCGGCGGTAAACTACCGGTCTTCGGCTTTAGGCAAACCCCGGAGCGTGCGCTGGAGCCGCTGGTCGAGCCGCCGCGGTTTCGACTACCTCCATTTGGCTTTGCCCACCTCGCGGGTCTTGGAATACCGCCGCGAGGCAGACCGGATCATGGCCGCCGCCGGTATCAAGGCGGTGGAGTATGCCATTTGGAGCCGTCCCGAGCTCTTCTCGATGCTCATTGTGCCCGAATTCGGCGGACCCAAGGACTCCCGGGAGCGGCTGGCCCGGACGGTGGACGAGATCCTGAGGCTGGCCCAAGACATGGGAGGGGTGATGGAGTACTGCCACGGCGTTGGCGTCAAGCTGAACCATCTGCTGTCACGGGAGATGGGAGTAGGCCACGCCGTTCTCCGGGACCTCAAAAAAGCCATCGACCCCAACAACATCATGAACCCGGGACGGCTTGGTCTGGAAGCCTAGCCGCGCCCCTTCTCCTCTCACTCGATGCCCGCGTTCGTTTAGTGCCGCCGGCGCTCCCCGGGGTACCCCCATGTTATTGCCCGGAATCTCGAATGGTGATCCGGCAAGCCGGCGACGAATTCCGATTATCAATATTCCATAATGCGATTGTGATTGCCACGCATTATATCTTGACACGATATTCACTCCTCTTGTATCATGAATACAAATCAATCGGTAGTTACATTATCAATATTATCGATAAACATGATTGGAGGGATTGTTCAAAGTGGTTTCGGTAGCCGTAGGTATGAAAGAAGCGAAAATGTCTGGAACGAGGGTACTGCATCGCATGGAGGAGGGGTTCCTGTCGGTATACGACTGGCTCTCCAGCCCTCCCATGAGCGAACAGGAGCGGCTACACCACACGATAGCCGGGACTGACTCCATCAGGCGGTTCCCGGGCGCAGGCTGGTAACACCCGGCCCCACGCGCCTCTACACAATCGAGGCCCGGTTTGGCGTTGATAACAAAAGCCAAACCGGGCCTCGTTGCGTTCTGGTTTACACCCCTTGGAGCCACGCGGCGCATTCACCAAGAAGCTTCTATAGGATATCCGGGGGATATCCGTCGGATAGCGGTTCAGAACGGCAGTTCTTGGCCCACACCCTGCTCCATGGCCTTCCGGTAGACCAGGTCCGCCGCTGCGATGTCTTCCAAGGCCACCCCCATGGACTCGAAGAGTGTCACCGATTGATCGGAGGGCCGCCCGGACGCTTGGCTCGACACCACTTCCCGCAGCTCCCGCACGGTACTCCAGTTGAACATTCCCCGGCCCTCGGGCCAGATCAGGTCGCCGCACTCGATTTTCGCCTGCTCCAGGTCGTCGACCACTATCAGGTCAGACCGTAGCACCGCTTCTTCATCCAGCTCCCGCCGCATCCAGTGATTGCCGCCTGCGGCATTGACGTGGACTCCGGGCACCAGCCACTCTCCCAGCAATACCGGCTCCCTGGAGGAGGTAATCACGATTATGATGTCGGCTCCGTCCAAGCATTCTTGAGCGCTATCCGCGGCGGTGATGTCGATGCCCAGCCGCTCCGAGCTGCGACGAGCGAATTCATCCCGCCGTTCCTCCCGCCGGCTGAACACCCTCGCCTGTCTCACCTCACGGACCTGACAGACCGCTTCCAGTTGCGTGTGAGCCTGGAACCCGGAGCCCAATACGGCGACGGTGGCGGCATCGGCCCGCGCCATGAACTTCGTGGCGACTCCACTGGCCGCGCCGGTGCGTATCTGGCCCAATCGCCCACCCTCCATGCAAGAGAGAAGAGCTCCCGTCTCGTAGTCATACAGCATCACCATCATCTTGGCCGCCTCTGGACTGCGGAGGGACGGGTATGCCTTGTAGCCGAACACCTTCTGAGCGCCGTCGGCTGCGGCCATGAAGTGGAAGAAGCCCCCCGGCATGGCGATTCGGGAGCGGGGTTTGTTCTCCACCCGGCCCGACCCAGCGTTGCCGAAGGCCCGTTCCAAAGCGCCGATGCATTCGTCCATGGGCAAGAGGTTGACGACTTCCTGTTCGTTTAAGAAAAGCGCCATATGGCCCCTCGTTTTTCCGACCTCATTGCAGTCTGATGTTGGGCGGGGCTAAGTATAGCATCGGAATGCTACAATTCCCGGAGCCCATCTCGGAGCATTCAATCATCATGGAGGAACGCATGAGCAGGCCCAGGGCCTTTGTCAGTCGCCGGATGCATCAGGACGCCTTGGACATTATCGCCGGGTTCGCCGACATGGAGGTCTGGCCCGACGACGCCCCGCCCAAGGCCGAGCAACTGCGGGAGAAGCTCGCGGACGCCGACGGTACGATCATCAATATAATGGACCAGGTCGACGCGGAGCTTCTCGAGGCCTCGCCCCGCCTGCGGGTGATCAGCCAGCTTGCAGCCGGTCTGGACAACGTCGACCTGTCCGAGTGCACCAAACGCGGGATCCCGGTCGGTAGCACACCGGGCATCCTCTCCAAGGCCGTGGCCGATCACGGGTTCGCCATGCTGTTGTCGGCGGCCCGCCGGGTGGTGGAGAGCGACAAGTGGGTACGGGACAACAACTGGAAGCTGCAATTCCACCCGACCTATTGGCTGGGGGCCGAAGTCCAAGGATCGACGTTGGGCATAATCGGGTTGGGCCAGATTGGGCTGGAAATGGCCCGGCGCGCCGCCGGGTTCGACATGAGAGTGTTGTACTACTCCCGCAGCCGCAAGCCGGAGTTGGAATCCCGTCACGGGCTAATCCACGCCGACTTGGACACGCTGCTGGCCGAAGCCGACTTCGTGTCGTTGCACGTGCCGCTGACGCCGGATACGAGGCACATCATCAACGAAGACGCCCTGCGCAAGATGAAGTCCACCGCCATCCTGATCAACTTGTCCCGGGGGCCGACGGTGGACACCGACGCATTGACTCGGGCGTTGCGGGAGGGGTGGATCGGCGGGGCGGGGCTGGACGTGGTGGACCCCGAGCCCATCCCCGTTGGCCATCCGTTGCTGGACATGAGCAACGTTACTATCACTCCGCACATCGGGAGCGCTTCGGTGGGATCCCGGCGGGCGATGAGCATAATGGCGGCGGATAACCTGGTCGCCGGACTCCAAGGCGAGCCGATGGTCCATTGCGCCAATCCGGAGGCCTACGAGGTCCAAGGGGGGCGGCCTAGTTGACGGGCAGGGCAATCGCTTGAATCAGGCAGTGGCGGAGAGGGCGGGATTCGAACCCGCGAGAAACTTGCGCCTCTACGCGATTTCCAGTCGCGCCCGTTCGTCCACTCCGGCACCTCTCCAACAGGGGGCGGAAATCCCGCCCGAAGGCGGGGCCTTCACCGGCCCAGCCTCCAGGACGACGTAGGCCCATTATAGTTAGCTGTCTGGGACAATGGAAGGCGCCGGGAAGCGGCTCCTGTCCAACAGACCGGTTTCCTACTCAATCTTTAGGCCCTATAATTGGGTTCGGCCCCAAGCGGGGAGCCCGTCCTCCGGCCCGGCCCCGTGGCGGACTCCTACACTACACACAGGAGTGACTCGACCCATGGCCGACTCAGGCTTCGTGAAAGCAGCTCAGGTCAGCGAGATCAGACCCGGCGAAATGATGATGGTGAATGTTGGCAGCGATCAGGTCCTCATCGCCAACGTCAATGGCAATATCCACGCCTGCGAGGACATCTGTTCCCATGCCTACGCGTCCCTCTCCGAGGGGGACCTGAACGGCGAAGAAGTGGAGTGCCCCCTCCACGGTGGGATTTTCAGCCTGATTACCGGAGAAGCCCTTACCCCGCCGGCAGACGACCCTATCAAGCTTTACCAGGTCCAGGTGGACGGCGACGACATACTGATAGCTCCGCCCCAGGAATAGCCACGGGTCATCGTATGTTTGGCCGCCGGCCAGCCAGGCTCCGTTCCGGCTGCCGGAGCCGGCTCGTCTTTGTCGAAGCGCCACTGCGTAGCCGGGGATAACCTCAGGGAGACAGGCGGGCCACGTTCATTATCTGTGCCCCGGAAAACGGCCAGTACACCACCCACACCTTTCCCTTAATGTACCCCTCGGGGACAGGCCCCCAAGCCCGGGAATCGTTGCTTTGCCTCCGGTTGTCCCCCAAGACGTAATATTCGTCGGCCCCCAGCTTCACGGGCACAGCGCTGCGGGTGTCCCGGTCCCGCAGGTACGGCTCGTCAATGCGAACGCCGTTGATGAAGACTCGTCCGTTCGTCACCTCGACGATCTCCCCGGGCAGCCCCAAAACGCGCTTCACAAAATCGTTATCGGGTTCCCGGGGCGCCTTGAACACGATGACGTCGCCGCGGCGGGGGCTGTAAAGGGAGAAATGAGAATCTTCGTTGGTGACCTTCCAGAAGGGCACCACCCTGGAAAGCCGCTCCATGTCGACCGTGAGATAGACCAACCGGTTGACCAGCAGGTATTGGCCGCCCTCCAGCGTTGGGACCATGCTGGAGCCGTGGACCTTGAAGTTCTGCACGGTGGCCTGCAACAGGACAAATACGGCCAGGGCCAATAAAACGGCTTCGGTGATTTCTCTAACTACGCGTAACATCATGGTCGTCATTTATTTTAACAGGGGGCGTCCGTTCAAACCGTCCCCTCTCCAACACATCAATTCGGCCCCGTTTGTCCGGCGCCTTGCGCGTCTGCTAAAATCGGGCAACTCTTCCGTATACCGTTTGCCTTGGAGGTGCGGTCCATGAGTTGGCGATTCGAGTTGATTACCAAGCCCATGGGTGGGGTGACCGAAGGACCCATTTGGGACGGGGAGTCGCTCCTGTTCACCCACATCCCGGCGAGCCGTATCATGCGCTACGACCTCAAGTCCGGCGAGGTTTCGGTCTGGCGTAGCGGGACCAACCGGACCAATGGACTGGCCCACGACGTTGCCGGCCGCCTGTTCGGGTGCTGCTCCGGCGGACGTTCCATAGTACGGTTCGACCCGGACGGCAGCACAGCCACCGTTGCCGACCGTCTCGACAGACAGCAACTCAACACTCCCAACGACCTCGCCGTAGATGCGTTGGGACGAATCTGGTTCACCAATCCCTGGAACGCCGGGAACATCGATGCCACCGAAGTCGAAGAGCTGGACCATCGCTCCGTGCTGCGCGCCGATCCTCAGCCCGACGACTCATACACCGTGACCCGTGTGGAGTCGGACAGCACCATGCCCAACGGCGTTCTGGTATCCATCGACGGAAAAACGTTGTACGTGGCCGAAAGCAACAGCGACGACCCGTCCATCGACCGGGAGTTGCGGGCGTATCCGATCAACGACGACGGTTCCTTGGGCCCTTACGCCGTGCTCCATGCCTTCGGCTCCGACGGGAAAAACGCCCAACGGGGTATCGACGGCATGTGCCTGGACCGGGAAGGCAATATCGTCGCCACCGCCGGTTGGCCCAGCTCCGGTCCCGGCCCGCTGGTCTATGTCTTCGCGCCCAACGGCCGGGTGTTGGAGACCCATCCGGTCCCATGTATACGGCCCACCAACTGCTCCTTCGGCGGGCCGGACCGCTCGACCCTGTTCGTGACCTCGGCAGAGGGCCACTTCTTCAAAGCCCAGACCGACATGGAGGGTTGGGCCCTGTTCCCCTAGCCGGCAGGTCCACGACGGCTATGGCAGCCAAGGGTCAAATACGACCGGAAATGAGCTTGAGGAATTTTGGTTTCGGAAGGGACCAGTTGCGCCAGGGCGGAGGGCGCGGCAACGGCAACGATCACTTCGACGAACTGGTCGGCGCAACCGAGCTGTTCGTCTATCAGACCCCCAACAGGCGGGCCAAGGGCTTCGATTCCCTGAAGCTATACCTGGAAGCCAACGAATGTGAGCTGATCTTCACCGTCGACGCGCCGCCTGAGTTGCGGGACTACGAGACGATGCGGATCACCCACAAAGGCGGGGAGCCCATCCCCAACTCCGTCCTGCGCCGCTCCCACTCCTGGGCCCACGGCCGTAACTTCCTCCACAGCTTCTTCAAGCCGATGTACCGCTAGCGTCAGGTCCCGCTCGTCGCGGCGGCTTGGCGAAGAGCACCAGGACCACCGTGAACGCCCCCAGCAAAGCGAACGCGATGAAGGCGGGGCCATAGCTGTCGGTCAGATCGTAGGCCGCTCCCGAGGCCAATGCTCCGATGGCTTGGCCCAGGGTGGTAAAGGGTTCGGTTACCCCCCGGATTGCGCCCAAGGACCGCCGCCCGAAGAAATTGGCGTAGGCTACCGGAGGGACCACCAGGATGCCTCCCACGGCGAAGCCGAAGAGACCGGAGTAAACCAAGGCTTCGGCCGTGGATCCGGCGACGATGAACAGCGCCGCCGTCCCGGCGATACAGACCGCCACCGAGGCCATCACGTGCCTGGCCGGGAACCGTTCCACGATCCATCCCCAGAAGATGCTTCCAAGCCCCAGGAACACTGCGTTCAGGCAGAGTCCGGCCCCGGCTAAGACCGCATTCAGGCCCTGGTCGCGCAGGTGCGCGGCCAGATGGGTGTTGACGCCCGCCTGGACCAGAAACAGCGAGCCGGTGGCCGTCGCCAGAATCCAGAGCGACGGCGTCCGCATCGCCTCCTTCAGCGCCCAGGCGGGCTCTTCCGCAGCCGGGGCTCCGCCCGTACTTGCGGACGGTCTTTCCGGGTCGCCGTCGGGGCGCAAGCCCACGTCCTCGGGCTTCTCGGCCATCAGCAGGACCACGGGAAGCAGGGCACCGCCGAGGCAATGAGCGGGAAAGCAATCATGCCGATGGAATGGGACATGAACAGGGTCCCGATAGCCCGGCCCCGCATCCGAATGAACCACCGGGAAACGACCACCGAGGACCCGATTTGGACCGGACTGGCGAAAATCACCCGGCCCACACCGTAGGCGAGATAAAAGGTGATGGGAATGGTCGCCCAAGACAAGGAGATAGTGGCAAGCCCGAGGACAAAGACGCTGAGCCCCAATATCAGGCGCGTACCGTAACGGTCGATCAACCAGCCGACCAGTGGCGACACACCCGAGGCCGCCAGCCCGCCGAAGCTGGCCGCGCCGGCGTTGAGGGTACGGCTCCATCCCAGGTCCTCAGACAGCGGGTAGATGAAGACCGCGAGAGTCAAGCTGGCGGCGGTGTTCCGGACCACCTGCGTAGTCCCCGCCGAGAACAGCACCACTCACCCATAGAAAAACGGGGCCCGCGGCGCCAGCCGGGGCGCAAGGTTCACGCCAGGGTCACGCGGGCAACGCCGGCGGTCCCGCAGCCACCGGGACGGGCGGCGTCAGGGGAAGTTCGACGGACATCTCCGTGTATTGGCCGGGCTCGGATTGCACTCGAATGTTGCCGCCGTGGCCGCGCACGATGTCGTTGCAGATGGAGAGCCCCAAGCCGGTGCCTTGGTCGGGCGGTTTGGTGGTGAAGAACGGGTTGAATATCCTGTCGGCGATATCGGGGGGGATACCGTTGCCGTTGTCCCGGATGGATATTTCGGCCGAATCGTCCCCGCGCCGGGTGGAGAGCAACAAAGTCGGGATATACGGCTCGGCGTTTTCGTCGGAGCCGACGGCGTAACGGCGCTTTTCGTCGGTGGCATGGCAGGCGTTGCCCACCATGTTCAGAAAAACGCGGGCGATCTCTTGGGGTATGATTTCCACCTCCCCCATGTCCGGGTCGAACTCTTCCCTTATTTGCAACTGGAAATCCGGGTCTGTTGCGCGGGCGCTGTGGTAGGCCAGGTTCGCGTGTTCGCTCAAAAGATTGTTGATGTTGGTCGGCTGGCGCTCTCCGGCCCCCCGGCCCAACATGAGCATTTCATGGACGATGCGGTTGGCGCGTTCGCCGTGCTGGTGTATGCGCTGCAGGTTGCCGGACAGATCGTCGGAGATATCCTGGATCAGGGACCGTTGGGCGTCGCTGAGAGTCGTCCCGTCCTCATCGATAACTTCCAGCAGTTCCGCCACCATTTCCACGGAGACCTCGGAGAAGTTATTGACGAAATTCAGGGGGTTCCTGATCTCATGGGCGACGCCGGCGGTGAGCTCGCCCAAGGCCGCCAGCTTTTCTTGCATGATGACCTGGTCTTGGGCCCGGCGCAGTTGGATCAGCACGCTTTCCAACTCATCGTTCTTGTCCTGCAGGTCTTCCGCCAGCTTTTCCACGAGGTTGAGCCGTTGCACCTCCAAGGCGTGGCGCCGGAAGACCTCCAGCGCCGCAGCCATATCGGCCACCTCATCCCGCCCGCCGATTTCCACCTGGGCCTCCAGGTCGCCCGCGGCCATGCGGCGCATCCAGTCGGAGAGCCGTTCCAGGCGCCGCAACAGCAGCCTGCCGACGAAGAGCCAAGCGATGAGGCCCGCGCCAACGATGCTGACGCCGCTGATCACCAGAAGCAGAGTTTGGCCCGTCAGGATCGCTTGGGAGGAAGCACGGGTGGCCTCGGCAGCGCTTGATTGCGAACGGCTCACCACCACGTCGACCCCACCAAGCAACTCGATGGAAATATCCCGATTTTGGGCCAGCAGTTCCTGTTGAGTTTGCGCCAATCGCAGCTGCCGTTCCAGCAAATCGAAACCGCTCTGCTCCCCGGCCCCCAACTCGAACAGCCGGGCAAAGATGAGAGCAGCGTCGCCGGGCAACTCGGTTTCTTCCAAGGCCGCGAGCTTGCGTTCCACCTGCCCGATGGCGGCTTCGAATCGCTCTCGAAAAGGCTCAATGGCCGCAGGGTCGGAGACGGTGAACGCGTTGGCCAGCAGCTCGGTGGCGGCGTTGCCGGCCGCCTCCAACTCGGCCAAGTTACGGTAACGCCGGAACTCGTCCTCCGACAGATATTCGGAGCGGGGCGCTGGCGAGACCCCTATGTTCCGGTAACCGGTCATAACGTAGAAGAGTTGGTCGTCAATGGCCCGGGCCAGGGTGCCATCCAACCGGCTACGTATCAGGCCAAGCTCCGCTCCCAAGTATCTTCGCTGCCGGGACAGCTCGTAAAACTCCGACATTCCGTCCTCGATGGCATCGATATTGAAAAGCAGCATATCGGCGCTGCCCCGGATGTCCTCGAACGGCTGGTCGGAGTTCTCTTCCAAGATGTTCAACTGGTCTTCGAAAGCGCGGTAGGAGGCGTCGATCTCGTCGGAGACGACGGTGAATTCTTCCTGTGTCGGAGCCGCAGTGAGGCGAGGCGCCGCAGCGACCAGCGCCGTGCCCGACTGGGCCACTCCGAAGGAAGCCGCCAGTTCGGGTACGCTCCCTTCGTTGACTCTGGTCTGGGCGTCGCCAACCCGCTCGAAGGAAAACCAGCCCACCAGGCTGGCCAATATTGTCAACACCACCGCTCCGCCGATCCCGGCGTACAGCAGCGTGGAGATGCGGAAACGCAGTTCCACCAGAGGCCTGAGCCGAGCGATCACGGCACAGCCTCATTCAGCGACCTAATGGGATGGTAAAGCCCATCGTGACCAATGACAGTGAGAAAGACGGAGTCGGAACCCTGATTGTCGCCCTCGCCGTAACGAAGCTTGAATCCGCCCAAATCGATTTCGTCCACCCAGTCCAACCCATCGACAAAGCAGGCATGGTCCACGTTCGGGCCACAGCCGTCCAGGCTGGCCAAGGCCAGACGGCCCGCCAAATAACCCTCGAAGGACACGAAACCCGGGGCGGCGGCGGGGTCGAGGGCCGACAGCGCCCGCCGGTATTGCCCAACCACAGGGAGGGAGTCGCCCCATGGGTACGGCACCACCTGGGTGACGTAGACCCCGGCGCCGGCAGGCCCCAATTTCTTCGCCAGGGCGTTGCTTCCCACGAAAGAAACGGTCATGAACACGGGGTCCAACCCGGTGTGGCGAGCCCAGGCTATCAACGCGGCAACAGGCTCATAAGCGCCAACCAATACGACCGCTTCCGGCCTGCCCTGCCTGAGGTCTAACAGCGCCGTCTTTACGGCTATGGTGTTGCGGGGGTAGAGGCCCACCGCCACCGGTTGCATTCCCCGCCGCTCCAATGCTTCAACGGCGCCCCGGTAGCCGGCCCGGCCGAAGGAATCGTCCTGGTACATCACCGCGATGCGTTCCAGGCCGAGCTCGCTGGTCAACCGGGCGACCATCTCCTCGGTTTCCTGGTTGTAGGAGGCGCGCAGATTTATGACGTTGGGTAGATTGGGATCGCGCAGAAAGGCCGCTCCGGTGAATGGGGCCACGTACGGGATGCCCGACTCCGCGGTGATGGGTGTAGCCGAGCGTGACGTGGGCGTGCCGACCGCGCCGATCAACGCGAATACCTCTTCTTCGTCGATGAGGCGGATGGTATTGGCGATGGCTGCTTCCGGCTCGTAGGCATCGTCAAGTGAGACCAACTCCAAAAGGCGGCCGTGGACACCTCCCTGCCGGTTGGCCTCGTCAAAGGCGGCCAATATACCCTGTTTCATATTGACGCCCAGCTCACTGGCCGGACCACTGAACGCCGCAGACTGGCCGAAGAGGACTCGCTGGGAGGAGACTCCGGGCACTCCACCACCTTGTACGGCGCCTTGCCGGGGCGCTTCCGGGGTGGGAGGGGTCGCCGCGGGTCGCTGTTCCGGGCCGGAGCAACCCGCCAGAGCGGCGGTCATAATAAAGGCAACGGCCCCCAAGACGCCGGCAACCCGGCGAGACCCCGTCGACAACAGAAGACCCGGTTTCATTCCGCTCTGTATTTGACCAAGGTCAGATGATTTCTGCCCTCCTCCCGTCGGTAGCGCATTTCATCCATCATCGTGCGCACCAGATAGACACCGAGACCGCCCACCGGGCGTTCCTCCATGGGAAGGGTCACGTCGGGCACCTTAGCGTCTTCGGTCGGGTCGAAAGCCCGACCGTCGTCGATGACCTCTATCGTCAGAGCATCGAGTTCGGACGTAAGAGCAATCTCGATCTCGTGGAGGCCGCCGTCATGCCCGTAATTTATGACGTTGATCGCCACTTCCTCGAGGACCAGATTCACTTGGAAAACGAGGTCCGGCGGCCAATTTTCCCCGGCCCCAAACTCCTCCACCAACGCCGCGAGACGCCTCAACTCCTCAATCCGGTTTTCGATTGTAAGGTTCAATTCCATTTACGAGCGTCAGGCTACGAACGTCAGGCGCTGGTGTTCCGGTGAAAGAGGGCCAAGCAGGTGACATCATCCGACTGAGGGGTGCCGCCGGCAAAATCGTGGACGGCCTCAAACACCCTTTGGGTAGCTTCTTGGGAATCCACGGGAGGGGCGTTCGCGAATATCGATTGCAAACGGTCCAGACCGAACTCTTCACCGTCGCCGTTCATCGCCTCGGTAACGCCGTCGGTATAGAAGAGGACCGTATCGCCCGGGGAAACCGAAACGGTCTCCTGTCGAAACTCATAGCTGGGCACCAGCCCCAAGGCTATGCCCCCAGTGGATGGGACCAAGGTGGACGTGCCGTCGGAGCGGATAACGAGGGGGCTGTCGTGGCCGCCGTTGGAATAGGTGAGAGTCGCGTTCGCCGGGTCGTAGATCGCATAGACGAGGGTTACGAACATAAAGGATTTATTATTTTCCTGCAGCAGGCCGTTCACCGATCCCACCACTACGGAAGGGTCTCCGCTGGCTGCGGCGGTGCTTTTCAACAGGGTCCTGCTTACCATCATGAAGAGGCCCGCCGGAACGCCTTTGTCCGAAACGTCGGCAATAACCAGCCCGACCCGGCCGTTGCCGAGGTCCAGTAAATCATAGAAATCACCTCCCACCTCCCGGGCGGGCTCCATCCTGGCGAAAGCCTCGTACCCGTCAACATTGGGGAATCGGGTCGGCAGGATGGACTGTTGCATTTCACTGGCGACGTCGAGCTCGTTTTGCAACGCTATCAACTTATCGTGGGACGACCGCGCCTCGCGCCACTCGAACATGTGCTGAAGCGTCCGGTTGATGGTCAACTGCAGGTCTTCGAAGTCCAGGGGCTTGGTAACGAAGTCAAAGGCGCCCCGGTTCATCGCGGTACGTATGTTCTTCATGTCGCCGTAGGCCGAAACGATGACGGCACGGATGTCGGGGTCGACTTGGGGTATCTGCTGCAATAGGGTCAGTCCGTCCATCTCCGGCATGTTGATGTCCGACAAGACCATGTCGATATCCGGACTCTCCCTCAGCGCCTGTAGGGCCGCAACGCCGTTGGGAGCAAAGACGAAACTGTAACGGCCAGCGCGAATATCGCGCCGCAATCGTTGCAGAATCAGCGGCTCCACGTCCGGTTCATCATCCACCACCAATATCTTGTACGGGCGTTCTACCAATGTCAGCCTCCGGCGCGGCCACGACAAGTTTGGAAATTTTCAAGGTCGAGGGCTGCGGTCTTGCTTTTCCGGCAACAGCCGGCACGTACCATGATTCGCCCGAGAGGCCATTGATTTAACCGAAAGCCGCTATTGCTTCCGCCTCGGTGTCGTGGATCGGGACGATTTGGTCGAAACCGCTGATTTGAAACACTTCTCGGATTCGATCCGGAAGGGCGCAAGCCGCAAATTTGGCTTCCCGTTCCCTTAGCACGTTGGCAGTGAGCAGGATAGCCCGGAGACCAGCGCTGCTGATGTAAGTGAGCTGGCTGAGGTTAAGAATCATCCCACTGACTTCCGGGTCGATGGCCGCTCCCAAGGCGTCCTGAAACTCTCGAGCGTTCGCTCCGTCTACCCGGCCGTTTGCCGTTACGATCACCGTTCCGCCAGACTTCTGGAAACTCGCCTGCATTGGCCCCTCCTCTTGAAGTTGCACCTGGTCCTCTGAATCGCCGACCTCAGGCAGTACCGGCAACGTCCAGACGTAGCTGCGTTGCGCCTGGTGGTCCATCCCCGCTTCCTGAACGGCGGCGACGACCTCCTCAACCAGTTGGTCGGGCACTACCGCTTCAACTTTAACCATGTCAACTAATGCGCCGCCGCCGTCGAGGACCCGAACCTCGCTGATAATGATATTGGCGATCCCAACGCCCAGCATAGCCTCATGCACCGGATCGATCCGGTGCCGCTGGATCGTTGCGGATACCAGTTTCATCCAGTCCGATCCTCCTGTCACGCTCCCGGCTTCCCGTTCGAGCCGCCCCCGGATGACCCATTCAACCGTAGGGGACAACGGCATTGACGGTAACGACGGAGTAGAAATCATGTATCCGGCGATAGTCGATGCAACCAAGAGGTGCCGGACCCAAGGAATCCACCCCACAACCGGAAGGCCGACCAGTGGAGCGATGCAGCGGCTTCCGGTCGAATACTAGCATTCATCGTTATCGAAATCCACAAGGGAGCAGTCGTCCAGTCGTCCTCTCGTATCGCTTCCCAGTCGTATCCGGCGTCCTCCGCGTTCGCCCGTCAGGCCTTGGCCCCTGTGGTCCTCTCCGGGCGATGCCAATCGCTCAACCTGTGGCAAAGCGGGTGAAAAACGTGTTCAATACCTGCATTCGAGTTTATGGCCGCATCGGGGTTCGACGACAACCGCCATGTTTGAAGAAGTGCTTCTATCCATCGGTCTTCTCGTTGTCGCCGCCAAGCTGTTGGAGGGCGTGCTCCGGCGCTTCGGCCTGAGTTCCATATTCGCCTACACCCTTACGGGGATCGCCCATCGCCATCAAGTTCGCCGTTGACCGCGCCGGGGCGGCTGAAGGACCGAGGTTGCCCGCATCCACGCCGCCCTCGTTGGCCCGCTATGCCTTGGAGAACGTGACGGTAAGAGACATGCTCGACCGTAGCCGGTCCTACCCGCAGTCGGACGTATCCGTGCGAATCTTCAACGAGGAATGGGCCAACCCCAACCAACAACATTACGTCGTCGTTGACGAAGGCGCCGTCTCCGGCATCGTATCGCTGACCAGACTGCGGTCTGTACCCGAAAGCGCCTGGGACGGCACGCCCGTGCGGAACCTGCTGCGTATGCACACCCCGGAAGCCTGGCCCGATGAGCTCATCGACGACGTGCTGGAGCGGATGACCGACCACTGTCTCACCGTCATACCGGTCATGGACCCCACTTCGGGTAATTTCCTGGGCGCCGTGACCAGCCGCGACATCCTGGACCAGATTATGATGGAAGGCGACTAAACGCCGCGGCCCACCGCCACGGCCTACCGGGAGCAGGCCCGACTCCGCGGGACCCTGCCCGGATGTTAGAGTTGAAGCAACCGGAACCTTCGGAGGCATCCCATGCGCATAGGACTCTTCCCCGCCAGCGTACCCGGCCAACTGAAGCCGCTGGATGTCGTGATTGGACAGGTGGTCAAGGCGGAAGACGATGGATTCGACTCGTTTTGGACGCACCATAACTCCAGCAGCGGGTTCGACGCCCTCACCACATTGGCATTGGCCGGACGGCAGACAAGCCGCATCGAACTCGGCACGGCTGTTGTGCCAACCTATCCCCGGCACCCCACCGCCCTGGCGCAACAGGCCCTGACCGCGCAGGCCGCGACCAACGGCCGCCTGGCCTTGGGCATCGGCCCGTCACACCGGCCGATGGTGGAGGATTCCTGGGGACTGTCTTTCGGACGCCCGGCCCGCCATGTCCGTGAGTACCTGTCGGTGCTGAACCAGTTGATTGCGGAAGGTAACGCCAGCTACTCGGGCGAAATGTACCGGGTGGAAGCCGAGCTGTATATGGAAAGGGCCGTTCCCCTCCCGGTGTTGGTCTCGGCCCTGGCGCCAATGATGCTGCGCGTTGCCGGGGAGCTTTCGGACGGCACCATAACCTGGATGTGCGGTCTCCATACCATCCAGACTCACGTGGCGCCCCGCATCAACAGGGCCGCCGAGCGGGCCGGGCGCCCCGCCCCGCGGGTGTGCGTCGGCTTGCCCGTGGCGGTTACCGACGGCAAGACCGCCGCCTTACAGCAGGCGGCGACTCTGTTCGGGGCCTACGACGGTATGGTCATCTACCGCAGGGCGCTGGACATCGAGTCGGCGGACGGACCGGCGGACGTGGCCGTCATCGGCAACGAAGAGGAAGTCGAGGGCCGACTCCGCGCATTCGCCAGCGCCGGGACCACAGACTTCCTGGCTTCCCCGTTCCCGGTGGGGGAGAACCAAGAAGAGTCATTGTCCCGGACGGAACGTCTATTGGCCAGCCTCGTGGGGAAACTGTAACGCTGTCGGAGGCGGATTGACGGATACTGAGCCCATTCTAGAGGTCCGTGACGTGGTGAAGGACTTCGGCGGGGTGCGGGCCGTGGACCACTGTTCGTTCAAAGTCTACCCCGGCGCCATCACCGGGCTTATCGGGCCCAATGGGGCCGGAAAGACCACTCTCTTCAACCTGGTCTCCGGCGCGTTGGCTCCAACCAGCGGTCAGATCATCTTCGACGGCCGGCGCATCGAGGGACTGAGCCTGCACCAGACCTTCGGGCTGGGACTCGTGCGTACCTTTCAGATCCCTAGAGAGATGAAGCGCATGACGGTGCTGGAAAACCTGATGCTGGTGCCTGCGCCCCAACTGGGCGAACGGATCTGGGCGTCTTGGCTGATGCCTTGGCGAGTGGCACGGGAGGAGCGCCGCATAGAAGCCCAGGCACTCGAAGTGCTGGACCTGGTCAGCCTTTCCCATCTGGCTAATGAGTACGCTGGCAACCTGTCCGGAGGACAGAAGAAACTACTGGAACTGGGCCGCACCCTGATGGCCGAGCCGAAGATGGTCCTGCTGGACGAACCCGGCGCGGGCGTCAACCGCACTCTGCTCCGGGGGCTCTCGGCCAACATCCTGAGGGCCAGCATAGAGCGCAACGTCACGTTCATGATCATCGAGCACGATATGCAACTGGTCATGACCCTGTGCGACCCCATCATCGTCATGGCCGAAGGCGCTGCCATGGCCCAAGGCACCCCGACCCAGATCCAGGAAAACCCCGAGGTGCTGGAAGCCTACATGGGAGGCTCCGTCCATGCCTCTGCTTGAGGCGTCGAAGGTAGTCGCCGGCTACGGGCAGACGGAGATCCTGCATGGGATATCCATCACCGTAGACCAAGGCGAAATCGTGACTATTATCGGCCCCAACGGCTGCGGCAAGTCCACGTTGATGAAGGCCATCGTGGGGCTGGTGCCGGTCCGAACAGGGAGCGTCGCCTTCAGGGGCGAGGATATATCCGGGCGGCCTCCGGAGAAAATCGTGCGCAACGGCCTATGCTACGTGCCCCAGTCCAACAACGTGTTCCCGTCCCTCAGCATCCGGGAGAACCTGGAAATGGGGGCGTTCGTCCGGGGCGACGATTTTCGCGGGCGAATCGATGAGATGTTCGAGCTGTTCCCGGACCTGACGCTGCAACCGGGCCGTAAGGCGGGGAGCCTGTCGGGCGGGCAACGCCAGATGCTGGCTATAGCCCGCGCCCTGATGCTGGACCCCGCGCTGTTACTCTTGGACGAACCCTCGGCCGGGCTCTCCCCGGCAATGATGAGCACCGTGTTCGAGCGCATACGCGACATAAATCAGACCGGGGTCGCACTGCTCTTGGTGGAGCAGAACGCCCGCCAGGCCTTGGGAATGTCGGACCGTGGCTACGTCCTGGTCGCGGGGGAGAAACGCTTGGAGGATACTGGCAAAGACCTGTTGGGAAACCCCGAAATTGCCCGCCTCTACCTGGGTGGATGAGCGGTCCGCAGGTCTCTGTGCTCTCCATACTTAACTGGCCACGACGGATTGCCCCGCATTGGACGCCGGCCTATACGGCCATTCTCATCATCGTGTTGGCCGTGGCCATTGGGTTTCTTCCCTTCGTCAAGATGGGGCTGGTCGTCCACGGCGTTTTCGTGGGGGCTATCATCGCGCTGGGGGCCGTCGGCCTGAGCCTGGTCTACGGCATCCTGAATTTCGCCAACGTCGCCCACGGCGACTACATGACGATGGGAGCCTACATCGCGCTCTTCATCGTCGGCACCATGTTGCCTTCGTTAGGAATCGAGGGCAGCGGATTGGGCCCATTCACCTTCGGCTACCCGCTACTCATCGCCCTGCCCTTGGCGGTGGCCGCCGTGGCCATCGGGGCTATCGTCCTGGAGGTGACGGTCTACCGCCGGCTGCGGGACCGGGGCGCGAATGCCGTGGTGGTATCGATGGCGTCCTTGGGCGTGGCCGTCGCCCTGCGGGGGCTGGTACAGATAATCTGGACCGGAGACTCCCAACACTACCCTAGGGAGACCCGGCAAGTCTATCACCTGCCCATGGACGTGCGGATTCCTCCCGACGCTATCTTCATCACCATAGTCGCCATCGTACTGGTGGTGGCCGTCTACCTGGTGCTGACCCGCACCAGGATGGGCAAAGCCATGCGGGCCACGGCCGACAACCCGGACCTGGCGGTGGTCAGCGGCATCGACACCCGCCGCGTCATCTGGTGGACCTGGGCCATGGGCGCGGTGCTGGCCGCCACCGCCGGCATACTGCTGGCGGTGTTCCAGGCGCATCTATTGCCCATCATGGGATGGAAGTTCCTCATTCCGCTGTTCGCCGCAGTCATATTGGGGGGCATCGGAAACCCCTACGGAGCTCTGGTGGGCGCGTTCGTGATTGGCGTCACCTCGGAGGTCTCAACCCAGTGGATCAACCCCAGCTACAAGCCGGCGGTGGCCTTCGCGATTATGATAGCCGTGCTGCTGGTGAGGCCGCGCGGCATATTCGGCGGAGGCCGCAATTGAGTCCGGTGGCGCGGCCTGGCGCCAGGGCCGGGGCGCGCGGCGGTGCGCCCTGCCCGATACGAGCGTAGCGGCATGGACTTAATCGGGATTCTCGACTACCTGGTCGGCTTCGCCATCATGGCGGGCATTTACGGGGTGTTCGCCTTGGGCCTGAATGTCCATTGGGGATTCACCGGGCTGTTCAATATCGGCATCGCCGGCTTCTTCGCCCTTGGCGCGTACACCTCAGCGCTGCTGACCACCCCGCCCCCGGAACTGGCGCTGGTCGAAGATTTCAAGTTCGGCGGCAACTGGGCCGGAACGGGATTCCTGGACCTGGGGTTTGACCTGTGGTTTTTTCTGGCCATCGCCGCGGCGGCGATGGCATGCGGGGCAATCGCCCTCGTCATCGGATACGTCACCCTACGGCTGCGCGACGACTATCTGGCCATAGCGACGCTGGGCATCGCCGAGACCGTCCGCCTTGTCTTCCTGAACGAAAAGTGGGTGGCCAACGGCTCCAAGGGACTGTACCGGATACCGGAGTTCTTGGGCGGCCTGGTGCAGCCGGAAAACTACGATTATCTTTATCTGCCCGTAGTGCTCATCTTTCTGGCGTTCGTGTTTCTCGCGGTGGAGCGTGTGGTCAATTCCCCTTGGGGGAGGGTCCTGCGGGCCATCCGGGAAGACGAAACGGCCGCGGCGGCCAGCGGCAAAGACGTGTTCCGGTTCAAGTTGCAGGCGTTCATTCTGGGCGCGGTGATCATGGGCATCGGCGGGGCGCTGTTTGCCCACCACGTCCGGTTCTTGGCGCCGATCACTTTCGACCCGCTCCTGGCCACCTTCGTCATCTGGGCCATGCTAATGGTGGGGGGTTCCGGCAACAACCTGGGCGCGGTGCTGGGCGCGTTCATTGTCTGGGGAATCTGGACGGGAACGCAGTTTCTGCCGGGGCCGCTGGCCGACCCGGACTTCCGGTTCTTTATGATTGGCGTCCTGATAGTCGCGGTGATACTGCTGCGCCCCGGCGGAATCCTGGGGGAGCGGCGGCGCGTGTCGCAAGGGCCGTCGCCGCAGCCGCACGCGCCGCCCCAGCCACAGACTGATGACTGATACCTGAGCGCCAAAGGGCAGCCCCGCGAGGCTGCCCCAGTTGTTGCTTGGCGCCGTGCCAGGAAACCTAGGGCAACTCGAACCGGCCTGTGGACTGGATTTGGCCGTCCATTATGGTCCAGATTTCGATGGTGCCGAACACGTCGCCGTGTTCATCAAACTCGATGTCCCCGCCGGCGCCGTTGTAGTTGATGTCCTGGCCATCGGCGATAAGCGCCAAGGCCCGGGCTATTTCATCCCGGCCGGGGCCAACGACCTCGCCGGGGGCATTGGCCACGTCCCTCAGGGCGTCGCGAATGGCGGCGGAATCGGTGGTGTCGCGGGCTTTGGCCGCAGCCAGCGCGACCAGCACGGTGGCGTCATAGTGCTCGGCCATAAACGGATGGGACGGCGCGACGCCGAACGTTTCTTCGTAAGAGGTCTCGAAAGCATCCTTCGCCGGGGAACCCGGGCTGCCTTGCGCGGTGCCCAAGGAGCCGTCCAGGGCGTCCCACGCATCAATGTCCGCAATCCACTCGGAGCCCTTTGTGCCATCGGCGAACAGGAACTCGTCGGCGTAGCCACCCTCCATCGCCTCGCGGACATAGACGAGGGCCTGGCCGGTGTAGCTTAGAACGGCCAGCACGTCGGGATCATCCTCAGTGGCCTTCTGTAGCTCGGAGACGTAGGTGGGCTGCACGTCCTCGTGGGGGACCTTGGCCGTCACCATTCCGCCCAGCGCGGTGAAGCTCTCCTCGAACTGGTTGGCCAGACCCTCGCCATAGGCGTTGTTGATGTACATTATGCCGACTTTCTCGTGCCCCTGCTCTTGCGCCAAGCGGGCCAGAACCACTCCTTGCGAGGCGTCGGATGGCGTGGTCCGGAAAAGAAAATCGTTATCTTCCAGCACGGTGATGCTGGGCGCGGTAGACGCGCCGGAAATCATGAGAACTCCGTTAGGCACCGTAACCGCGTTGGCCACGGCAACGGTGACTCCGCTGGAAAGCGCGCCGACGATGGCGACCGCGTTTTCCACGTCAACCAGCGCACGCGCGGCGTCTACTCCCTGGACCGGGTTCACCGCAGTGTCGCGGCTGATCACGTCGACCGAAGCGCCATGCACTCCGCCGGCGCGGTTGACGTGGCTGGCGGCAAGCTCTATGGCATTGCGGAGCGGCGGCCCGAATTCGGAAAGTGAGCCGGTGAACGTATTGAGGTTGCCAATTATCAGTGTGTCAAGAGCCTCGGCCGGAACTGGGACCTCAACTATCCGGGTTGCCTCAACCTCGACTATTCGGGTTGCCTCTACTTCCCTGTCGACCTCGCGGGTTACTTCTACGTCCCTGTCGACCTCACGGGTTACTTCTACCGCCCTGTCGACCTCGCGGGTCACTTCTACGTCCCTGTCGACCTCACGGGTTACTTCTACGTCCCTGTCGACCTCACGGGTTACTTCTACGTCCCTGTCGACCTCGCGGGTTACTTCGACCTCGACTTCCTTCGTAACTTCAACTTCCTGGACTACGGATTCACCGCCCCCGCAAGCAACCAAGGCCAGCATAAAAACGGCAGCCATCAACACGGCTGTAACACCAGACCGATGCAATTTGACCATAATTCCTCCGGTTCCCCAACGCCGCTTGAGAATGCTTTCTCAGCGCCGGAAGCTAACGATCATTATAATGGGAAGGCGTCGGTCAAACACAATACAAGTGTCATTCGCCGGTGTGTTCAGGGCGATCCTCGAGCGCAGACCCACGGAACCCGTGAAGCAGCCCACAGTGGCGCCACTGCAAGCGGCACGATATGGCAGCGCCGCATAACCCATGTTTGCGAGGGTCGTTCCAGCCCCATCCGCTCACTGCCGCCTCCCTACCGTCACGCCCGGCGAAAGCGGGAGTCCGCTGCCCCGCCTTTCGGCCGCCCACTTTCTCGGGCGTGACGGGTTGGATTTTTCGATTTCCCTCTCATTTTCGCTCATTTCCCCCATTCCGGCCCGTCAACCTGGTTGAGGGCAGGGCCTTTTGGTTGTTCCCTCCCCCTCCGGGGGAGGGGGAGGGTGGGGGCGTCCCCGCTAATGAGCGAACATTGTGCCCTTCCACATTTCCACCCTCACCCCAGCCCTCTCCCTCTCCCTCAAGGGAGAGGGAGAGGGCTGGGGTGAGGGGCGGGACGTTTGGGTCTGAGGGTTATTATGGTAGGGACATGTAACCGGAGTTGGGAAGGGAGGGATGTCAGTGTTACTCCGGTTGGACACGTGCCGTCGCGTCCGAGACGAAGTAGACGCGTTTCGCCACCTGCTGTTGGCCCGAGAGATGCCGGGCGCTGACACACCGGGCCCGGGACGCTGACCGCTGGGTATGGTTTCGGCTTGGGAGGTGCTGCTGGTCGCGACGCGGCTGGGCCTGACTTCATTCGGCGGCCCCATCGCTCACATCGGCTATTTCCGCCAAGAGTACGTCGTCCGCCGCCAGTGGCTCGCCGAGGAGAGATTCGCCGAGCTTGTGGCCCTCTGCCAGTTCCTACCTGGCCCGGCCAGCAGCCAGCTGGGCATCGCCGTCGGCATCGGCCGGGCCGGCTATCTCGGCGGCCTGGCCGCCTGGCTGGGCTTCACCTTCCCGTCGGCCATCGCGCTCATCCTGTTTGCCTACGGCGTACAAGAATTCAGCGGCCATACGGACGACTGGCTACATGGCTTGAAAATTGCCGCCGCCGCAGTCGTCGCCCTGGCGCTGTGGGGCATGGCCCGAACTCTGGCGCCCGACCGGCCAAGGATCACCATCGCGGTACTCGCCGCGGCGGCTCTGCTGTTCACCAGCGGTATCGCCGTCGGGTTGGCCGTCATCGCCGGAGGGGCGGCGCTGGGCCTGGCATTCCTCCGCCCCGAAAACCTGGAACAAGCGAAAGGGACCAGCGGGCCGTCCAGACGGGTCGGGGCCGCTGCGCTGGCCGTATTCCTGCTTTTATTGGCCGCCCTGCCGGTGGCGGCCCGGCTCACCGACAACGGTCTCCTCGCGGTGACGGACAGCTTCTACCGGTCTGGATCGCTGGTGTTCGGCGGAGGGCACGTCGTCCTGCCGTTGCTGGAGGCCGAGGTGGTCCCGCCCGGATGGATCGGCCAGGGCGAGTTCGTTGCGGGATACGGCGCGGCTCAAGCAGTACCGGGCCCCCTGTTCACGTTCTCGGCTTACTTGGGAACGGTGATGAACGTCCTGTCGCCGCGATGGCTCGGCGGCATTCTGGCGTTGGGCGCCATATTCCTGCCGTCCTTCCTGCTGGTGGCGGGGGTGCTGCCATTCTGGGAGCGGCTGCGGGGCTTCAGGCGGGTCAGGCAGGCGCTGCGGGGCGCGAACGCCGCAGTGGTGGGGCTGCTCCTGGCCGCACTCTACGACCCGGTATGGACCAGCGCCATTGCCGCCCCCGAGGACTTCGCATTGGCGGCGGGCGCCTTTGTCCTGCTGGCCTTCTGGAAGGCCCCGCCCTGGCTCGTAGTACTGCTAACGGCCGTCGCCGGGGGGCTGATCGCAGTCTTCTAACGATTACAGCAAGCGCTTCAGGCGTGCCAGCGCCGCCTCGATCTCGGTCCGTCGTTGGACTCGCTTAGGGCCATATTCCAATTCTATAGCTATAACCTGCGTTAATCAGGCAGGTTGCAAACGTCCAGGGCGGTCAGGGCCAGGACCTTGGCGACTTGCTCCATGTCGCTGATGCGGCTGAACTCGTCGGGGATGGTGGCCGATTCGGAACCGCCGCCGGGGCCGTAGAGGAGGCAGGGAACGCCCGCCGCCCACAGGTGGCAGGTGTCGTCGCCGGTGTAGGAGCCCGGCAGTACGGTTCCCACGCCGTCGGGTTCTTTCCCGGTGACGGTGCGGTACTGGCGGAGCACGGTCTCCAGGATGTACTCATTTTTTGGCAGGTCGAAGGGCTCCATGACCACCGTGAACACCCGGTATTTCGGGTCGGGGGGCATCTCGATCTCGTATTGGAAGTCCGGGTCGTCCCGCTTGACCTCGTCCAAGGCTCTCTCGATGTCGGCTTTCACCGACGCTGAAGTCATACCCGGCAGGAAGCGCACGTCGACGATCACCGTGCAAAAGTCGGAGACGAAGTTGGGGCCCCGCATGTCGTAGTCCCTGCCCCGGCCGCCGATAATCGCGCCGACGTTGATGCGCGGGAGGCCGGGCAGGTCCTCGCGAGGGGCGTAGGTAAACTTCACGCCGTCGATGGCGGGAACGGCTTTGCACATCTTGGCTATGGCGTCGACGGCCTCTTCCTTTCGGCTGATGTGCCGTGAGTTGCCCAAAACGTGAATCGCCATCTCCAAGACGCCGGCGTGGACCGTGAGGATGTTGTTGGCCCCGAAGGGTTCCGGGACCACCGCCATGTCGGTAAGGGGGCCGTGACGGCAGAGGTGGGAAGTCCCCACCCCGCCCTGCAACTCCCCTACCACGCAGGCCAGCACCAGGTCGCCCCGCAGCGGGACTCCCGACCTTCGCACCATCTCGGCCGCCTCGATCATGGCGGACACGCCGCTCTTCATGTTGCGGATCCCGGCGCCGAAGATGAGGTCTCCTTCTATGCTGGGCGTCCACGGGTCGCGCTTCCATCCCATGGCCAAGGGGTCTATGTCGATGTGCCCGTTGAGCATGAGAGACTTGCCGCCCCCGCTGCCCTTCAGGGTGGCAATCGTCTGAAACCGCCCCGGCTCCACCTCCTGCAACTCCACTTCATAGCCGCGCTGGGCCAAGAAATCACCCAGGAAACGGGCCGCGTCAGTCTCCTCGGTCTTGAAGCTGGGGATTCGGACCAGGTCCTCCGCCAAGCGCAGCATCTCCTCCCTGTCGACGCTGTCCATTAGCCTTTGGGCTGTATCTGTGCTCACGACTCACCTCCGGATTAGAGTCCTACCTGCCAGTAGCGGCGTCCCTCGCGCCGGGTGACCTTTCCGAATCCGGGAGCGGGGAAGTGGCATGAGATCACGGGCGTTCCGTCGGTCTCCACCTGGGCGAGAATTTTTCTGCGGGTCTCGGTAGCCACCGGCCAATCGTAATCGAAATGACAGTTCCAATCGTCCTCGGTCACTTGGGCCGGGTGCACCAGCACGTCGCCCTGAATCAGGGCTTGCTCGCCTCCGGACGAAACCAGGATGCTCATGTGACCCGGGGTGTGGCCGGGGGTGTGCAACGCCCGGATTTCCGAAGTGAGGTAGGTGTCCTCGGTCAGTGTATCCAATAGGCCCAGACTAGCCACGGACTCAACGCACCGGTCCATGAAAGGAAAGGTTGACTCTGCTTGGATGTCCGGCCTTCGAAAGTGCTCGAGGTCCGCTTGGTGGGCCACGTACCGGGCGTTGGGAAAGGCGGGGACCAGTGTGTCGCCCTGCTCCACCACGTTCCATCCCACATGGTCCAAATGAAGGTGGGATAGGAATACCGTGTTTATCTCTTGGGGGTCGATATTCTTGGCGGCCAAGTCGGCCATGAGCTCGCCTTCCCGCCCCCCGATGGCTTCAATGGGGCCCGGGCCGTAGCCGGTGTCAATGAGGATTGTCTCTCCTTGGGAACGGACCAAATAACAACCGATCTCAATGAGCATTTGGTCCTGTACAAAAGCGTCGGGATAGCGTTCCTTGTAGGGTGCCCAAGCCTCCAGCGACGGCCCCGGAAAAAGCTCGGTGAGGGGCATCGGGAATGGCAAACTCATGTCGGAGAGGGCGACTATCTCAACGCCACTCACATTCATCGTGAAATCGGACACTTCAACCCCCTTCGTGTTCACCGCAGCGGCTTTGCGGTCTCGCAATTTCAAGCGGTGCGGTCCTGTTGACGCGGCTCCAAGTGACGCAATTTTAGGAACCGATGTTGGCGCGGTCAACGGCCGGGGTCCACATAAGGAAGCCGGAAAGTTGCGGGACGCGCTCAGCGTCACCTGTCTTGAGACTATACTGATGACGCCCGGGGTTTGTACAACTGCCGTATTCGCGTGATGCCCACCACTGTCTTCATCAGGTTCGAGGGCCGTGTATCGCAGGTCCGGGCCGGCTCAATCAACTGCGGCCAATTGGAAGTGACAGCGGCCGCCATCCTGGAAGGGGAATAGACACCATCGGGGCGCAGACGGCACAAGCAGGCGATAGAGAGGTAAACAAGGTCTGGTTTCTTACCGTGCTTTCGCTTACCGTCTTTGCCACTATAAGCGCGATCCTCATTGTTCCGCCTCTCTTGGTAGAAATCTCGTCGGACCTGGGAACATCCGTGGCAGTCGCAGGTCAGTTGGCTACCGCCACCTTCGCGGCCTGGGGGATTTCGGTGGTCTCGGTGGGCCCCTTGTCCGATTCCTTCGGCCGCCGCCCGGTGGCTCTTGCCGGGCTGGTGGTGCTTTCCGTATCCGTCCTTGCGTCGGCTTTCGCGCCCAATATCGAAGTGCTGTTGGCGCTCAGGGTGTTGGCCGGTCTGGGAGGGGGAACGATCCCGCCCAACGTGGTGGCGGCAGTGTCCGATGTCATTTCCCCGGCCAGAAGGGCTCAGGCGGTCAGCGCCCTGCTGGCCATTCAGGGGCTGGCTTCGGCCATCAGCGTCCCAATGGTCGCCGTGTTGGCGGACTTGGGTAGTTGGCGGTTGGCCTTCTTCGTCGCGGGCCTGCTCCTGACGACGGTGTTTCTGGCGAGCTGGTTCTGGTTTCCGCAGGACAGCAGGGAGCGAGTTCGCAACTGGGTTTTCTTCTCCAGATATAGGTCGCTGCTGTCCTTACGTTTTTTCCGCGTGGCCTTGGCGGTTGGTCTGACGCAACGCACAGCTTTCTGGGGGATGGTCAGCTTCTTCGCCGCCTACTTGATACACACTTACGATGTGAGCGTGGGATTTGTGGCCCTGCCCCTGGCGATAGCCGCAACAGGGCAGATGATCGGAAGCTATTCTGCGGCATTCGTGGCGACAAGAAGGTACCGCGCTTTACTAATCGGAGTTACTTCGGCCGCAGGGGGAGTCTGCGGATTCCTGTTCTTCACTGTCGATCTCGGACTCTGGGTGTCAGTGGCGGTGGCAACGGTTGGAATTGGCCTGCTGAGCGTGACATTCCCCGCTCTGGTCGCCGCCAGCACCCAGTATTCCGGAGAGTCCAAGGCCACGGGGGTTGGCCTGGTGGGCTTCAGCAACCAGTCGGGAGGCGTGCTGGGGGCCGCGATCGCTGGCGCGCTGCTGGCGAACACGGGCTACTGGGGAATAGGCTATCTGTGCCTCGGCGTAACGATCATTAGCGCGCTGCTGGCGGGCCTCTTCGGCCGGCAGTTCGCGGAAACGAACCCCTAGTTCGAAACCCTGACCAGCTTCTGCATCGAACGCAGTTCGCGCGGCGGGTCCATATGGCGGCCGTAGTCAGTCCAAGAGACTTCGGCTACGTAGACGTCTCCTTTCGAATCCACAGCTATCCCATGGGGGGAATAGAATCGTCCCGATTGGTCTCCGTAGCTCTCGCGTCCCACCCTGGCCAATACTTTTCCCTTCGTGTTCATCACGGTTACGCGCGGACCAAGGTCTGTGCCGATGTCGTTGGTGGCAATGCCGCAAAAATACTCCCCGACATAGAGCAGTTCCTCGCCGGAACGGGCGTCGATACAGATCGCGGCGGCCCGGGAAAGGTTACCCCACTGGGTCTCGTACCTGCCGTCGGAGCCGAAAACCTGCACCCGGTGATTTTCACGATCGGCAATGTATACCCAGCCGTCTTGGTCAACCGCGATGTTGTGAACAATGTTGAATTGCCCGTCCCCCGTGCCTGATTCCCCCCACGAGAAAAGGAGCTTCCCGTCCGGCGAGTATTTGTGCACCCTTGCGTTGGAGTAGCCGTCCGCAACGTAGAAATCCCCGGACCGTTTGTCGAAAGCCACGTGAGCGGGGACGCTGAACGGTTCGCCGCTCATTTTGGGGCTTGGCTTGTGGGGAGTTCCCAGGGTCATAAGCAGTACGCCTTCGGGTGTAAATTGCCGGACCGTACTGTCGCCGTTGTCCACACAGAAAACGGTCCCGTCGGGCGCGACGGTCACCCCGTGAGGGTTGGCGAACACTCCCTCACCCCAAGTCCGCAACACGTTCCCGGCAGAATCGAACACGATCATCGGGATGGTCCCACGGTTGAAAACATAGACCTGGTCCTTTGAGTCCACGTCGACCGCCGTTCCCTCTTGGTATACCCAACCCTCGGGGAGCGTGCCCCAGTTTTCGCCCGAAACTCGGTAATTGAAACCGTTTTCGCCGAGCGCCACCGGGCCGCCACTCTCACCGTCGGCTCCGTGGCCTTCTGTCCGTACGCCGAACTCCCAATCCTGTTCTTTATCAACCAATTTCTTCACCTCTGTTGTCCGCAGCCAGTTATTTTTCAACATCCTACCTCACAGCGACGGATGACGGTAAGGGAGAAAGAGTTCAATCTGGCCGATGCGCTCCAAGCCGCCGCCGATTGAAACGGACCACGTAAAGACACCCGGGAGGCGACGTGGATTCCGGCTTTCGCCGGAAAGACGGGACGAGGGATACCGTCCTTGGTTCTAACGGGCCCAAATGGGGCGCTGGCGTCACTGGCAAGGCGACTCACGCCCCTCGACCCCTACCAGCAACCCTCGGATGCTACCAAGACTTCAAGACCGGCAGCACTTCATCGGCGAACAGCTTCAGGCCTCGCTCCGCAATATGGAGCGGCGTGCCGCCGAAGCGGAAGGCGACGTTCAACTCGAAATCGCCGAGCAGGGCCCTGCGGTCCTCAAGCCCCCTTAGAATCTTGTCCGGCGTGCCCCAGCTGGCCGCCTTCATAAAACCTTCGACCGCCCCTTCGAGACCGGCCGAACGCGCGATTTCAGCCTTCTGTTGATAAGCGTCGTACCCCTTCACCGACCTGAAGTGATCGCCAAGAAATTCGTAGTGATAAAAATTGCTCTCGACAAATTTACCTTGGTATTGACGCGCCTGCTCTTCACACTGCGCCATATCAGTGCCGCATACGACGAATTCGCTGAGCATCAGGGCTGGCGGCTCCGTGCCGTGAAACTCACGGTGCAAGGCCCGCCCGCGCTCGATCCCCGGCATCCGCATTTCCCAAGGACGGTCAGCGAACATGATAATGTGCGCGCCGAGTTTGGCCGCTGAGAGAACAGAATCGTCGCTGGATGCAACGGCGTAGATGCGCCCGTCGAAGGAATGCTGCGGCCGGGGCCTGATCTCCGTCCGGGGCTGTTGGTAGTAAGTCCCGTTGCCCTCGATGAAGCCTGTCTTGAGGGCCTCGGCAATCATGGGCGCCGCTTCGTCGAATCGGGCCCGCGATTCGTCCATGCTGATGCCGAAGGTCTCGAATTCCCGCCGCGCCAGACCTCGCCCGAACCCCAGCCGGAGCCGTCCGTTGCTCAACAGGTCGAGAACGGCAGCGTTTTCCGCCACCCGCAACGGGTTATGCCAAGGGAGTATCACAGCGGCTGTCCCCACGTCGATGTCGGGATGTTTAGCCGCAATGTGGGTCATTAGCTGGAGATTGTCCGGCACGAAGGAATAATCGTTGAAATGGTGCTCTGCGGACCAGAGGCAATCAAACCCCTCGTCGGCCGCGATTTCAGCAAGGCGCAGTTCCTCTTCCCACATCTGGCCGTCCGAGCCGTCTTCCCAGCCGTAGCTGGAGAAGATCATCATCATTCCGACATCCATCCAAATACTCCTTCCGGTTCATTCAAGTTACATCATACAAGTTACCCGCCCGCCCCTGCCAATGGGCGCATAGGCAGTCCGATTTTTGTCGGCGTGCTCAAGCAGGATGTTAATCATGCCATTTCCCAGGATACATACCATTGATCCGTCTCCTGTGTACGGCTATTTTCGTCACTTGGTGAATAGCAAAAGAACGTCTTACGGTTATTCAGGTTCGATTTTTTGACACTCACATTCCCCCAGCGTAAAATGCCAGCGTTTGGAATTTCAACGTCCTTATTGACTGACCGAGGTGAAAATGCCTTCCGTAGTGCGGATATTTAGGCCCGGACTCGTATTTTCTCTGGCCGTCTTGGTCGGAATTACGTTGTTCATCATTTCCTGCGGCGGAGAAGCAACTGCGGTGCCAGCGCCTGCGGCCACCGTTGCCCCCGCCGCCACCGCTGCCCCTGCGGCCACCGTTGCCCCTGCGGCCACAACCGCACCCGCAGCAACAACGGCTCCAGTAGCTCCAGTGGCAACAACTGCGCCTGCGGCAACGCCCGTCCCTCGAGCTACTGCGGCGCCGATACCCACCAAGCCTCCGGCAGCCGGTGGGACGGTCAAGATCCAGAAAGTAAGGTTCGTAATGCCACACCCGACCGCGGAGAGCAACCGTACCTGGGTGGGAGGCTGGAACTATATTTCCCAGCACGACGTGTTCGCTGAGACCCTGTTGCGGGATGACGCGGCGACTGCCGAAGCCCGTCCTCTGCTCGCCGCAGGCTGGGAGGCGACCAATGACTTCAAAACGTGGTCGTTCGAGTTGAGGGAGGGCATCCCGTTCCAATTTGGCTGGGGAGAGTTTACCGCGCAGGACGTGCTCCATTCCTTCAACCTAGTGAACCGGGATGACAGCCTGGCCACCATGAAAGACTCAGCGTGGTCCCAGGCAACCGTTGAGATCGTAGACGACTACAACGTCAAATTTCACTTCGAGAACCCTTACCTCGATGGGACACGGCTGTTCTCCAGGCACGCCGGTGACCTGATTATCCTCAGCGATGCCCAGTTTAAAGCCGAGGGACTGGACGCCTTCGACAACATACAGACCGCCGGCACTGGCCCTTACCAGCTAACCGAGCGTCAATTGGGGGCAAGTCTTACTTATGAAAGGGTCCCGGAGGGTCACTGGGCCTATGACGTCGATTTTGAAGAGTTCGAGTTCGTCTGGGCGGCGGAGACTCTAACTCGGATGGCAATGCTCTTGGCCAAGGAGGCGCATATCGCCCAGATCGACAGAACGTTGCAACCCGATGTCGAGGCCCGGGGCATGAGGGTTATTCAGGGCACGCAGGAAGCCGCACAAACCTTTTTTGCCTTTGGCGGTTTGTACGGATCGGGGACAGAGCTATGGTATGGAGAAGGGAACTACGGCACCGAAGGAGATACAGAGAAGTATCCCGATATTTACACTCCTGGCCTGCCCTTGGAAAACGTTAACGTTAGAAAAGCTCTCAACAAGGCCATAGACCGGGATGTCATCAACAGCGAGATTTACTTGGGCAGGGCCACCCCCAATTACTTGGAAGCATTTCACCCCAACAACGAGGGCTGGAACCCAGCGTGGGTGGAAAGGTGGGAGGAGGACTACGGATACGATCCCGATGAGGCAAGGAGCATACTGGCGGAAGAGGGGTTCGGGCCGGACAACCCTCTCAAGATTAAAGCGATAACAACGGTGATCCCCGGGACTCCTGAGTTGCACGAGGTTACCGAGGTCGTAGGGGTGATGTGGGCCGAGGTTGGGGTGGAGCTGCAGATAGAAAGGCTTGAGGTTGGGGGATATGTATCGCGAATTCGTAGCCACCAGTTGACTAACCACATAGTGCCTAATAGAAACCTCCCCATCAGAACGACCTATGAGGGCATCCGCAACACTTACACCAACACAGGCTTCTTGTGGAGCTATCCACACCCCTTCCTGCAAGAGGAATTTGATTGTCTCGTGAGGTCAGCAGACCTCGATCGAAGGGAGCAGTGCGCCCGGGCGATAGGCGACTTGCTTTACGATAACTACGCGAATATCCCGATGTTCCACGTACGTGCCGATGTGACGGTGGATCCCGAGTACATCGCTGGCTATGTCTTCTCGGGGTTGACGTCGGCCGGTATCTCCCATTTCCATGAGATAAAAGGGGTACGGGAGTAGCAGGTCTGGCTCGCCCGCGAAGTCCCCTCAAACCGCTTTTGTTGCCGCACGTTTCCTGTTCAAGGGAAGCGTAATCTTAGCATTCCATCTGGATGGCTATTTTCGTCATATTGGAACGACTGTCGTAACATATCCGATTAATTATGGCGCATTATGAAGAATTCAAGCATGAAAGATGTGTATATTACGTTCGATTTCTTGACTACAGATAATCCCCTTACGTATAATTCGCGCGTTCGAGATTTTTCACACGTCTTAGTTGACCCGTAACTGTTCAGGCTTTGCGGCGTTGTTCCCGCCATTCTGGGGCGCCAGCCTATGGGTACTAAAGAATCTGCGCCGCCGTAAATGTTTCAGCCACAGATTGCACCTTGTTGGCATTAAACACGTTGGCATTAAACACTAGGAGGGGTCGATCATGACTACAGAAATCAACGATGGATCGGCAACGGTCCCGGGTCCCCCATTCGATCTGGAACGGTTGGCCGGGGCCATGGAAGCCCGTGGCATAGACGGGGTCGTGATTACCACGCCCCTGAACGTGACCTACCTGTCGGGATACAACCCCACGGCGCCCAAAGCCGACGAGCCGCCGGGAGTCGCCGTGGTTATTTCGCGGCATGACCTGCAACATCCCATCCTGATTGGACCCGACATATTTCTCTCTCCTTTCCTGGATGCGCCCATATGGATCGAAGACCTGCGTCCCCACCGAAGCGTCCTCATTTCGGTGGCTGCGCTCACCGAGCGGTCCGAGTTTTACCGGTTTATTCCGGCTTCCCGGCAGGACTCCGGCTGGGTAAAGCGCGCTGGCGACAGGTTTGCCGGCGGCTTTACCGAGGCTATTCGCGGTGCGATGCAGGACCTGAGCCTCTCCCATGGACGCGTCGGCTACGATGACCTGAGATTAGGGGCTAAACTGGCGGGCTCTCTGGCGGACGTAATCGACGCGTACAACATGATGATGTTCGTCCGGGAGGTGAAGAGCCCCCAAGAAGTCGAATGGATGCGGGAGTCCACTCGAGTGAACCAGGTGGCCATCGAACGGACGGTGCAGTCATGGAGTCGAGGTAAGACGTGGAAGGAGCTGGTGGAGACTTATCATACCGAAATCACCGCGTTGGGCGGATGGGTTTCCGATCCAGGCGGAGTATTCTTCGCCAACCCGCAAGACGGCGACCCTGCCGTACGCCTGCGTATCGACTCCGAAGACTTCGTGGTCCAGCCGGGCACCAACATCATGTTTGATTGCCATGGGACCAAGAACCAGTATTGCTGGGATGGCGGCAAGACTTGGGTGGTGGAGGAACATAGTTCGGCCATGTCCGGTCGCATCGCGCGGGCTACTGCCGAAGCGATGAACGAGATTCACGAATCGATTCGTCCCGGAGTCAGGATCGGCGAACTGCAGGAAAAGAGCCGGCGAACGTATCAACAGTTGGAAGTGCCTCAACACGAATCGGTGCTTACCTACTTCCATGGCCTGGGATTAAGCCATGCGGATGTGCTGGCGCTGGTGGAGGACGATGCCGATCCCAACTGGAGGCTGGAGGAGGGCATGGTGATAGCCGCCCACCTTCTGTGTCCGGGCGACCAGAATGAACGCTGCTGGATCGAGGAAGTGTTTGTGGTCAAAGAGGGAGGGCCGGAGCCCCTCTTCACCTGGGGCAACGACCCCTTGACCAACGGTTAGCGGCGGCGCGGGATGATAGAGGCAAGGGGTATGGCGTCATCCGAGTGTCTGGGACCACCCCACTAACACCCGGTCCGCCCCCTTGCCCATTATCTCTAACGAACACCTCAACTTGCGGCCATTCCCGTAGTTGCATGACGGAGTTTACCAAGGCCCGCCCGCACTACATCGCATTGGGGTTGATCCGGGTCCGGACCGGTTGACGGCGTGGTCGTGGTCCGATTGATGAGCAGCCCCGGGTGCGCCTCCGTGTCCACTCAACATCCGTATACCTGCCACCACCATCACCCCGAGATACCAACTCGCCTTCCGTTTCTGCCAACGTCTGACAACAGACTTCTCGCGTTGGCCCATCGATCTTGACAGTAATGTCAACCTAACCTAGTCTGGTAGCTAGTCAGACTATTATCAAGCGGGATGTACCATGAGCAGGAAATGGCCGGTCCAAGACGCCAAATCGAGGTTCAGCGAGTTACTCGATACCGCTCTAGCCGAAGGGCCGCAGATCGTGACAAAACGCGGAGTGGAAACCGCCGTACTCCTTCCCATAGAGCAGTGGCGGAAGCTGGAACGGATGACCAGGCCGGACCTGAAGGAGTTGCTCCTTACCTCAGAGGCGCGGACTGAGGGTCTTACGCCGCCACGGGGACAGCATCGCCACCGAATACCCTTGGTCGTGAAGTAGCTCTGTGTACCTCCTCGATACCAACGTAGTCTCAGAGCTGCGTCGCCCCCGTCCACATGGCGCGGTCCTGAATTGGATCGCGGATGTGTCGGCGGAACAGCTCTTCGTGTCTGCCGTTACGGTTGGAGAGATACAGGCAGGGATCGAGATCACCCGTGAGCAGGATGAGGCCAAGGCGGAGGAACTGGAAGTCTGGTTGGACAAGGTCCTGGCCTCCTACGGCGTATTACCGATGGATGCGCCCGCCTTCCGGGAGTGGGCACGGCTAATGCACAGGAGATCAGACACTGTGACCGAGGATGCCATGATAGCGGCGACAGCCATCGTTCACAGACTGACGGTGGTCACTCGAAACGTGCGAGACTTTGGCCAACTTGGCGTCGAGTTGCAGAATCCTTTCGAAAGCGCTTAGCCGCCGTCCTTTGGAAAGTTGGACCCCGATCGAAAAGAGTTCTCGGAATTCAAGCCCGCAACCATCGTTGTTACTCTTCCATTCGAACGTCGCTGGGATTGCCGCGAAGAGGCGAAGCTCGATGAAGCGGACGCTGTGGTCGTTACTGGAATCTGCTCCGTAGCCACAAGAGGCGAGAGAGGTACCCTAGATGTCAACCCGAACCCAAGAAATCAAGAATATGAGGCTCATTTCCCACGTCGATCTGAACGGGCACAACAATCTGGGCGAGGGGGTGGACCTGCACCAGACGGCCAGCGGGCGGCGTATCTTTTACATGGCCCACGAAGGCCCTCCCAAGGACTTTACCAGCGTGGACGTTACCGACTTGGCCAACCCCAAGGTGGTGGCCCAGACCGACCTGGACTACAACCATCTGCGGTCCAACTCCTTGTCCATCGTCGGCGACACGATGCTGGTGGCCTACCAATCGCGGGAGCACAACCAGCCCGGCGCCGGCATGGGAGTCTACGACATAAGCAACCCCGAAGCTCCCAACCGTATCGCGTTCTACGACACACAAGGGCCCGGGTCACGCGGCTGCCACTGCCTCTGGTGGGTTGACGGCGACTACGCCCACTTGGCCACGGGAACGCCCGACTCGAGCCCCACCGACCTGAAGGACGACCAATACTACGTGATAATGGACGTGAAAGACCCAACCGATCCCAAGGAAGCGGGCCGCTGGTGGCTGCCCGGCACCCAGGAAGGGGACGACGCCCCGCCGCCAGCGCGGCACCCCCAGTTTGACGTGGGCCACAGCGTCCACAACACCAACGTATACCCCAACCGCCCGGGACCGGGCCTACTGCGGGTGGAAAGATTCAGGGATAGTCACGCTGGATATTTCGGACGTTTCCCGGCCGTCGATGGTCGCCCAGTTGAACTACGCGCCTCCGTTTCCGGGATTCACCCATACGGTGCTGCCCTTGTTCAGCCGCGACCTGCTGGTGGTCACGCAGGAGGCCACCATGCTGGGGGGAGCGGACTACCCCAAGCTGGTGTGGATGATGGACAACCGGCTGGAAAGCAACCCGGTCATCATCAGCACGCTGCCCATGCAGGACACCGATGACTTCTTCAACCGCCCCGGACGCTACGGGGCGCACAACATCCACGAGAACCGTCCCGGCCCCTTGTCCCTGCAGACAGACACCCTGGTCTACGCCACTTTCTTCAACGGGGGAATCCGGGTGTTCGACACCAGCAATCCCTTCCAGCCCGAGGAGGTCGCTTACTTCGTGCCGCAGATACCCGAAGGCGCCGACGCCAACGGCATCAACGACGTGCATGTGGACGAAAACGGCATCGTGTACGTGGTGGACCGGCTCCAGGGCGGCCTGTACATCCTGGAACTGGAAATTTAGACCGGACGCCGTCAGGTATATAGTCTTTCAGTAGTTCCCTCTCCCAAGGGGAGAAGGGGGGAGAAGGTTAGGGTGAGGGCATCCCCCGTTGGGTACCCAGCTACCGACACCCATGATTCCACCCTCACCCCAGCCCTCTCCCTCATAGGGAGAGGGCGAAAAAAGGCAAATTCTCGCAACGGGTGACGCCATGTCTACTGCCGCTACCAAAGCGGATACGGTCATCAGGAACGCCAATATCATCACCATGGACCCAGACCGGCCCCGGGTCCAGGCCTTGGCCATGAGCAACGGCCGCTTCATCGGCTTGGGCAGCAATGAGGACGTTGAGACGTTCGTTGGCCCAAGCGTGAAGGTGATGGACCTTGGGGGTAAGACCGTGCTCCCCGGATTCATTGACGCCCACATTCACGTATTGAATAGCGGCATCCGCCACGTCATGGCCGCCGACTGCGACCTGCCCTCCATTACCTCCATTTTGACGGCCCTGCGGGAACGGGTGGAGACCACCGCACCGGGCCAGTGGGTGCAGGGCTTCAAGTTCGACGACACCAAGACAGCGGAGAACCGCTTCCTGTTCCGTGAAGACCTGGACGCGGTAAGCACTTTCCACCCCATTATGGTCTCCCACCGGGCGGGACACATTTACTACCTCAACAGCATGGCCTTAGAGGCCGCCGGGTTTACCCGGGATACCCCGGACCCGTTCGGCGGCCGGTTGGGCCGGGACCCAGACACCGGGGAGCTGAACGGGGTGGTCTACGAGCGGGCCATCGAGCCGGTGCGTTTCGGCCTCATCCCTTCGGACACGCCAGAGATTCGCCGGGAAGGGCTGCGGACCATCTGCCGGATGCTGACCCAAGCCGGTCTCACCAGTGTCCACGACGCCAGGGTTGTCAGGGACGAGTTCGTCACCTACCAGGAAGGAAGGGACGCGGGCGAACTGTCCCTGCGGGTGTACGCGCTGATGTACCATCCCCAGTTCCCGTCGCTGCGGGAAGCAGGGTTGAAGACCGGTTTCGGCGACGACATGCTGCGCTTGGGAGGCATCAAGATGGTTGCCGACGGCGCCATCGCCGCCCGCACCGCCTACCTGTCGGAGCCATACGTCGGCAGCGACTGCGACCACGGCATCCTGGCGATGAGCGCCGAGGAAATCGAAGAGAACGTCATGGAGATGCACCGGGCCGGGTTCCAGGTGTGCATCCACGCCAACGGCGACCTGGCCATCGACATGGTGCTGAACGCCTATGAGAAAGCCCAAGCCGCCGATCCCCGTCCCAATCCCCGCCACCGGGTGGAGCACTGCACCTTGGTGAACCCGGACATTCTCGGCAAGATGCGCCGGTTGGGCACGATTGCCACTCCCTTCTGCACCTACGTCTACCACCACGGCGAGAAGATGCCCTTCTACGGTGAAGAGCGCTTGCAGTGGATGTTCGCCCAGCGTTCTTTCCTGGACTACGGCGTGGTCGGCACCGGCGCCACCGACTATCCTCCCGGCCCGTTCGAGCCGTTGCTGGGCATCCAGAGTTGCGTAACCCGTACCGACAGCCGGGGCAACGTCTGGGGTCCCAATCAAAAAGTGACGGTGGAGGAGGCGCTGCGCATTTACACCAAGCACAGCGCGTACGCCTCCTTTGACGAGGACCTCAAGGGCTCCATCGAGGTGGGGAAGCTGGCCGACCTGGTGGTGTTGGGGGCAGACCCCACTCAAGTGGACCCGATGACCATCAAGGACATTCAGGTAGAGCGCACCATAGTAGGCGGCAAAACGGTGTATGAAGCTTAGCCGTACCGCACACAGGGGGCGCATAGCTGACGACTGGAGTGAGCGGTCTGTACGAATTGCCGGTTGAGCGTTTCGATGTCGCCCATCGTGGGGGGAGGGCCGGGCGGGCTCGCAGTCTCTCAGCAGTTGGCCGCGCGGCGCATCCCCAACGTCGTACTCGAACGGGGAGACCATGCCGGATGGATGTGGGGACAAGTCTACGACAGCCTGAGGTTGCACACCGGCAAACACCTAAGTTCACTCCCTGGAATGCCATTTCCAGCTCACACGTCCCTGTTTCCCACCCGATCGGAGTTCGCTGAATACCTCGAGAGCTAAACAAGTCCCTTCCCCCCGATGGGGGAAGGTTAGGATGGGGGTGCCGGCGCTCATTTGATAGCTAAGAAACCTCTGAACAAGTCCCTTCCCCCTCGACGGGGGAAGGTTAGGATGGGGGTGCCGGCGTTCATTGCATAGCTGACCTCCCTAATCTACCCTCCGGGATCCCGGCTTTCGCCGCCATGTCGCTGACTTATTCAGAGGTTCCCTAATACCGTTAAGCTCTCCCCCGAGATTTCGGCTTTCGCCTCAATGACGATAACTTGTTCAGAGGTTCCCAAGCTAATGTTCCACAGCACGGAGTACCGGCGGCCCGACGAGCGCTTGGGGCGGTCGATATTGGTGGTCGGCATAGGGAACTCGGCGGCGGAGATAGCCTCGGAGCTAGCCAACGCGGGGATGGAAGTCGCGGTGTCGGTGCGATCAGGGGCCAACGTCATCCCAAGAAGCATGGCGGGCATACCGTCCCAATACTTCGGCTGGTCCATATCCTGGCTTCCGGGACCCATGAAGCGGCGCATTGTGCGTGGGACCGGTCTTATTGGCAGTCTTCTCAAGCGCCGGTCCGCCGGTCTGCCGAGGAAGCGGGATTTCGACGTCTGCCAGGATGTGCCTGTGATCGGTCGTTCGGTCCTGGACCACGTCAACGCAGGAAGGGTGCGGGTGCTGCCCGGCGTGGCTGAATTGAGTCAAAACAGCGTGCGCTTGACGGACGGGACTGAATCGACCGGCGATACGGTGATGCTTGCAACCGGGTATCGTGGGGCTATCGAGTGGATGGGTGTTTACGGCGCCAGAGACGGGTGTGGATTCGCCGACCGCAGAGACAGGGTGCGGAGCACCAACTACCCAGACTTATACTTCGTCGGCCACAACTACGACGGGCGAGGAGGCATTTACAACATCCGCATCGACGCCAATCGGGCAGCACGGCTTATCGCACACAGTCACTCCCAGTGGTAGTCGGCGAACACCCATAGCGCAACCGCCAGGACCATGTGGAGCCAAATCGGGATGGTGCGTCTGAACCACCTTAACTCCGGGCGCAGCGTCATCGTAAGGACGTAACGCACAACCATCGCGGCAAAGTAGACCCAGGACAAGACCGCCAGGGGCGCCGCGGCGCCGGCCCACCAGTCCGCCGCGAACAGGCCTTGGTCACGGTAGACGTCAAACGTCGCCACTGCCATGACAGCCAGAAGCGCCAACTGTGCCGGCAAAAGATACCTGTATGGCATGAGACCTGAGTACCAGTGCTCGTTGGACGGAAGCCACCGGGGAGCGCGGGTCACCACCAGAGCCTGCCCCAAGCACCCGCAGGGCGAACAGCACCGTACAAACCGCCAGAATAATGAAACTGCAGGGCATCGTCGCGATTAAACAATTCTACTTGAAGGACCGCGAGACGGAACTGATCTGCGCGCCTGCTGGGCAGGTTGGCGCGGGACGGAAGCCAGGCCGCTGGGGGGCACGGCGCCAGACATATCATCGAAGAGGTGTTCCAAACCCAAACCGGGGTCCCCTCAGCCCTTTTCGCAAGGGAAGGAGAGGAGCACTTCAAGGGTGTCGGCAGGGGACAGCTCTCCGCGTTCCAAGAAGGAAGATACGGCCAACAGGTGGTGGAGTTCCGACGAGGCCGCGATGGAGCAGGCCCGCCGGGCCAACGGGGCATAGGTCCGAGCAAGGGGTTGGCGGCCGCCGGATTCAACCGTTACTTTTACTCCTACCAGCCAGTCAACTGCGTCCGACTGGCTGGTCTACTGTTGCGACACCGATTAAGAAGTCGGAACAGGCACTCCGGCAATATTCAACTGGATACTATGAAGCCCGTCGAAGGTGGTGATAAAGAGGGTCTTCCAGTCATCGCCGCCCCACGCGCAGTTGGTCGTTTGCTCGGACCCAGTCAGTATCGTTCCCAGATGATTGGCCGAAGAATCGAAGACCCACACGCCTCCTGGGCCAGTGCAATACACATTGCCTTCGACGTCCACTTTCATGCCATCGGGGATTCCGGACCGGTCCGCCCTCAGTTCGCTGAACACCCGGTCATTGGTCAGGCCGCCATCGGGACCTACGTCGAACACCCGGATATGTCCCACACTGAGGAACATATTGTCCTCTCGCCTGGAGACCCCGGTGGAGTCATTGACGTAAAGGATGCTTTCGTCCGGAGAGAAGCAAAGGCCGTTGGGCAGCACAAAATCCCGGACCAACAGACTAATGGAGCTCAGGTCGGGTGAAACGCGGTACACCCCGCAGAAGTCCATGTCCAACTCCGGGTCAGGGGCGCCGGGGTCCGTAAAGTAGATGGTCCCGTCCGACTTTACCACCACGTCGTTGGGGTGATTAAACTTGGTGCCCTCGAAATTGTCAGCCACTACGGTGATTGTCCCGTCGGACTCGAGGCGCGTCATCCGCCGAGCGCCGCCTTCGCAGATTACCAGCCTGCCCTGGGGGTCCCAAGTCAGCCCGTTGGCTTCGTTCGTCGATTCCCGGCTGACGCTCATGCCATCCTGAGCCGTCCACCTCATAGTCCGGTTATTGCGAATGTCGCTAAAAAGAAGGCAGCCTTCGTTGCTGTCCCATAAGGGCCCCTCGGCAATACTGTATCCTCTGCCCAATTCTTCGATATCCCGGCCTTGGGAAACGATGCGATCCATTTCCGGAGAAGCTTGCTCGATAGCCACGACGACCTCCTAACCAACGGGCGGTTGCGATTCAGGTGTTTCACGCTCAAAGTGGAGCGCGTTCGATATGGCCGCGATTTTAACAGCACCCCTCAAGGCAGTCAAAGCAGGTCAGGTGAAAGCGAACCAGGCACTGCCATGCCAAGCGCCGAGCCGCACTTCTTGCATCGACGAACATCCCTCCTCAAAAAGAGAGACCCTGCCGTCCCGGCCGGGTCTATTCCTGAGCAGTCTCCGGTGGATTCAACCCGACAGACTCGAAGCGTATGAAGCGGACGCCGCTATGGAAGCGGCCTGGCCTTACGGACCGGTTGCCACGGCTTGCGGACGAACCGGCGGCCCAGGCCGCGCTCAATCTCGCGCCACTTCCGTTCTTCGTCCGCCGTGATAAACGTCACCGCCTCGCCGGAGCGGCCCATGCGGCCAGTCCGTCCAATGCGGTGGGTGAACAGTTGCTCCGAGTCCGGCAGGTCGTAGTTGATAACTTGGCCGATACCTTCGAAGTCCAGACCTCTGGCGGCCACGTTGGTTGCCACCAGAATCGGCGCGGCGCCGGAACGAAAACCCCTCATCACCTGCTCACGCGCGTTCTGGCTTAGATTGCCTTGGAGCGCCCCTACCGGGTAGCCCAAGGAATCCAGCTGCCGGGCCAACTGTTTGACGCCGCGCTTGGTTTTGCCAAAGACGATAACCGGGGCATCTTCCCGACCGTCCAGCAGAGTCCGCAGAGCTTCCAACTTGTCGGATTTCTGGATTGTGTAGACCAGGTGCTCCACAGTGGGCGGCGCCTGTAGGCCCGCGTCAACCTCGACCGTTACCGGATTGCGCAGGTGCTTTGAGGCGGTCTGGGACACCCACGCAGGCATCGTTGCAGACAGGAGCGCTGTCTGCCGCTCTTTGGGCGTGTGGGCTATGATGGCTTCCACGTCCGGGGCAAACCCTCTGTCCAGCATTTCGTCCGCTTCGTCCAGCACCAGGAATCGCACGGCGCTCAGGTCGAGCGTCCTCTGCCGCAGATGGTCCAGCGTCCGGCCCGGAGTGCCGATGACGACTTGGGCCCCGTTCCTCAACGCCGCATATTCCGGCTTCAGAGGCCGCCCACCATACAGCAGCGTCACGCGGATTTGCTGCGGGGAAGCCAAGGCTTGGATGACTCCGGCCACTTGCATGGCCAGTTCCCGGGTGGGAACCAGCACAACGGCCTGGACTTGCCGGACCAACGGGTCGCACATCTCCGCCAAAGGCACTGCGAATGCCAGCGTTTTACCGGAGCCGGTACGCGCCTGGCCGATCAGGTCGCGTCCCGCCAAGAGTTGAGGGATAGCTTTCTCCTGAATGGGGGTGAGCCTGGATATGTTCATCCGGGAAATCGCTGTTTTGGTGGCCGGGTTCACGGACATCGCGGAAAATGTGGCATCGCCGGTCAGTGTGCTGTCAACGGCTTGCTCATTTACAGTACGCGGACGGATGGACTGGACCAAGTCGGCATCGGCCGCCGGGGAAGCCCCTTGGCGGCGGGCCTTGAAGCACGAGCGGCAATACACCGGCTTGCCCTGGGTTGGCCGGAAAGGGAGGGTGGCCGACATATTGCAGTCATCGCAAACGGCCTGGTATGGGGTGCGGTTGGACGGGCGCGGACGCGCGGACGGATATGCAAGAGCCATACGAGAACGGACTCCCTAAATTAGAGTGAAAACACAGGTGAATCAGCGGGGTGAACAAGAAGAGAGGGAGAGAGGGGCCGGTCCGTTCTTGTGTCAAACCTTGGTGCGCTAATTAAGCGTGCCACTATATTATAGCCCAGCGTGACGGAAACCGAAACCCAGGGAGCACTCCCCACATCCACCACCTAAAGGGAGAAAAAGACCTCGTTGGAGCCAACAGTGAAGCTGGTTATGATGGTAAGTGATCAAACAAAACCATCACCAACGAGGTGTGACTATTATGGCCCAGGGAGCATTGCCTTTCCAATATGCCGAAGAGCAGCAAGAAGCGGGGATGACCGGCGTCTCCGGTCTGGCGGCGTACCTGGACCTGTGGGAGGTTGCCGGTATGAGCCAGTCGGTGCGGCGTCATCTGGGAGGTAACGAAAGACGGCAGGGTTGGACCGGGGCCCAGGTGGTGACATCGCTGGTGCTGCTGAACCTGGCGGCCGGGCAATGTGTGGAAGACCTGCGGCTGCTGGAGAAGGACCAGGGTTTGGGGCGGCTGTTGCGTCTTTCGGAGACTCACGGGATGGGCCGGAGGGAGCGTAAAGGGTTGCTGGAGAGGTGGCGCAAGGAGCGTCGGCGGAGTGTGCCGTCGGCCTCGGCGGTGTTCCGGCGCCTGGCGGAGTTCCACGCTGAGGCCGAAGAGGGCAGAAGAGAGGCCCGCACCGCCTTCATACCGGCGCCCACCGCCGGACTCCAAGCCCTGCGCCGGGTCAACGCCGACCTGGTTGGCTTCGTCCAAAGCCATACCCACCATAAGCAGGCGACCCTGGACATGGATGCGACCTTGATCGAGACCGGCAAGGAGCAGGCCTTGTATTGCTACCAGAAGTACAAGGCGTATCAGCCGTTCACCACCTATTGGGCGGAAGCTGACCTGGTAGTGCGCACCGAGTTCCGGGACGGCAACGTTCCGGCGGGCTACCAGCAACTTAGGATGCTCCAGGAGTCGTTGGAGGATCTGCCTTCCGGAGTGGAGGGGGCGCTGGTGCGCTCGGACACGGCGGGCTATCAGAAGGAGTTCCTGCGCTACTGCGCCGAGGGCCAAAACGAACGCTTCGGGGTGATTGAGTTCGCCGTGGGGGTGGATGTGACGGCGGAGTTCCGGCGAGGGGTGTCAGAGGTTGCAGAGGATGAGTGGCAGGTACTGCATCGGGAGGCTGGTGAGCGCCGGGTGGACACCGGCCAACAGTGGGCTGAGGTGAACTACGTGCCCAACTGGATAGGCCACTCCTGGAACAGCCCGGAGTACCGCTTCATCGCTATCAGGGAGCCCCTCAGGAATCCGCCTCTGCCGGGTATGGAGAGCCGGTTGGATCTGCCCCCCAGCATGGCGATGGGGGCGAGGGGCTGGTACAAGGTCTTCGGAATAGTAACCAACCGGGACCTTGACCCGGAGGAGTTGATCTGGTGGTCTAGGCAGCGGTGCGGCAAGGGTGAGGAGGTGCATAGCGTGCTGAAGGAAGACTTGGCGGGCGGGCGGCTGCCTTCGGGATTGTTCGGGGCCAACGCCGCTTGGTGGGCCATAACGGCGTTGGCCTTCAACCTGAACTCGGCGATGAAGCGGTTGGCCCTGGGCCAAGAGTGGGTGAGCAAGCGGCTGAAGGCAGTCCGGTTCGGGGTCATCAACATTGCGGGACGAGTGGTGCGCCACGCCAGGACTCTGGTCATCCGTTTGGCGCAAGGCCATCCTTCATATGAGTTGCTGGTCACCGCACGCCGGAGAATCCTGGCGATGGCTCACGGACCGCCCGGACGCTAGCGCCGGTTTCCCCCATCACCCGTTCCCCCATCACCCGTGAAGGCGACTCACCCCAGTCGTCCAGAATGTCCCTATGCCGTCCTCAGCCGGAGAGCGGCCCGAACTGGGGTGTCAACGCTGCAATACCCAGCGCCACGACCAACCCACGGGCTTTTCAACCCCTCCAACTCTCACCTGACCAGTCCGAGTGTACCCTCTGCCGCCATCCAACGCCCCCGACGCTCTTTAGGTGGTGGATTTGGGCACTCCTGTAACTGTTCAGACTTGATGAGTGTCCCTTCCCCCCGGCGCACTGGGGGGAAGGTTAGGAAGGGGGGAGGTAGGCGTTGGAACTCCCCCACCCTAACCCTCCCCCGTCCGCAGAGGAGGGGACACTCATCTACTCTGAACAGTTACGCACTCCTCCCTCCATTGCTTTCCGCTTGGCCACGCTTTTTAAAAGGCCCTGCTTCCACCGGCACCCCAATTGACGCACCCCTCCACCGTTGCTAGACTGGCCCGCCACCCACCAAGAATGTGGCCAGCGGATGCCGCAACGGCGTCCGCAAGACAAACTTCATAGAAAGTAGTGCGCTGCCGCAATGAAGATCCATCACCTGCTCGCATATCTGCAGGTCAATAATGCCGCTAAGCCCGAATCCACCGAAGGGATGAGGTTACAGCAGCGTAATGGGCGATGAGGGGCAAGTGGAGGTGATGATCCGGGCACGATTTCGGGTAGAGGGGGCCGGTGGCTGTATTCAGTCGCCGCGGGGAGACCTTGTGACCGTCTGCGGACGTTGGGCAGGGTGAGATGGTGGGGAGAGGACGCAGCGAGAGACCCACGCGGACCGGGCTGGCGCGAGTTGGCGGGGACGTTCGGTTGTCCGTTGGGTGGCTCAGGCACCGACGTTGCCGTCAGGCAGGGAGTGGAATCGCTCGCAATCGAGCGAGGGCGCGGCTGAACTGGGTTTCCCAGGGCCAATGCTTGGGAAGATGCAAAGTGAGGCGGCGCGCCGAGCGGGTGAGCCGTCCCGCCAGAGCGAAGAACCGTCGCCGGAGGGTCTTGGTGGTCACCACCTGCTCGCCCAGACCGATCCGCGCTGTCCAACGGGCCAGGTTGTGGGCCATCACCTGTATCGCCAGCCAGGCGGCGTTGGCGGCGAAGCGGCCCGACGGAAGATGATTCAACCCCACGCCGTACTTCAGGTCTCGAATGGCGTTCTCTATCTCGGCATGGCGACGGTGGTCGGCCTCCAGTTCGAGCATCTCCCCGTCCCGGTCGGTGATGAAGCCGTGATAGCTGTAGGTAGCGAAGAGGGCCAGTTGGGAACCGGGCGTGGGCTTCACCCGCCGGACGATGAGCCGCACCGGTGCGGCGCCGGGCTCAGTCCGGAAGGGGACGTAGGTGGTCTCCGCTACATCGGCGGCGCCGTCCATCCAGTATGGGATGGGCCTCCAGTCCGCCTCGGGTATGGCCTCGATCAGATTGCGCAGGCTCTGGCGCTGGCGGACGGTGATGGAGAAGCGGACCTTCGTCTTGCGACAGACGGTCACGACGGCATGGGTATAGAAGCCGCTGTCGGCCCGCACCGTGAGTTGTCCTTTGGCACCGGCGTAGCGTACCCGCCCCACCGTCTCCCGCAGGAAGTGGGCGGCGCCCCGAACGGTGTTGGCCCGGCCCTCCCGCAGCCGGGACATCAGCACGTCGCCGGTTCCGGCAGCGATGGCCAACAGCGGGTGATAGCCCCGCTTGCCGGTATAGCCGTGGTGACGCGCGCCCTCCTTGGCCAGACCGTAGGTCTCGCAGATGGTGGAATCGAGGTCTATGGTGAACGGCGCGTCGCCGGGTCCCGCCCCAGCGGCCCAGGCCCGCGCCAGCAGCTCCCGGCTCACCCGGTCCAGTTGACGGACGTGGCCCCACCGGAAGCTACGCAGGAAAGTGCCCAGGGTGGATGGCGCCTTCACCGTGCCGCCCAGGGTGCGGGCTGTCGCCCCGGTGCGCAACGCATCAGCGTCGTCAATGCAGTCGCCGCCCGCCAGTGCAGACGCAACCAGGGTCATCATCTTGTCGCCGGTGTTGGCCCGCCCCGGAGCGCTGCCGAGATCAAGGTGATAGTCTACGAGTTCCCCCAGCCCCAGGTGTTGGGCGAGGGTGGCCGGCAGGAGCAGGCCGGCATTGGCCACCAGGCGGTGATCGTCAAAGACGATTTGGATCCGGTCGGGGTGGTTGCGTGGTAGCATCTATTGGGTGCTCCTTTTCCGGGGTCGGTTTTTTGTTGCAAAACCATTATCCCAGAAGCACAGGAGCACCTTCTTGCCACTTCAGAACACTGACCTGACGCCCTCCTTCGGTGGATTCGGGCTAAGGCGATCGAGTTCTATACGTCGGTTTTCGGGGCCACTGAGAAGTTTCGACTGACGGACCCCAACGGGCGCATTGGGCACGCCGTGCTCGATTTCGGCGGTACGACGCTCATGCTCGCTGAAGAGTTCCCTGAATACGGCATCCTGGGACCGCTGACGTTGGGCGGCACCACGGTCACGATGCACCTGCAAGTCGACGATGCCGACGCGGTGATTCGTCGCGCGGCCGAGGCTGGCGCCGAGATCGAGAGCGAACCGGAGGACCAGTTCTACGGCGAACGGTCGGGCTGGTTTCGTGACCCTTCCGGCCATCGCTGGAACGTCGCCCATTTTCTCCACGAGGTTACGCCGGAGGAAATGCAGCGGCGTTTCACAGCGATGATGACAAGCACGGCCAGCTGACTCGACCAACTCGTCTCCAAGTCCCCTATCCCGTCCCTCCTGCCCACCAACTGGGCAAAATCAAGAATCTTCGTATTGCGGTTCATGTGTGGCCCTCACAGGGGTGGGCTGCCAGCCCTGTGAGGGCTCCGATGCGCCGCGTGGCAGGCCAATCCAGCCAGCGTCGCGGTTTCTACTCAGGGGACTTGAAGAGCGCTATGCGGTTGCCAGCGATGTCATAGAAGATGGCAATGGAGCCGAATCCTCCGGGAATCTCCATGGGTTGCATGAGGGCGGCGCCGCCCAGGCTCACGGCCTTGTCGAGATACGCTTGGAGGTCGTTGACAATAACGGCGACGGAAGGATGGTTGGGGGGCATGCCCTCCATGTGCTGGAAGATGCCGCCGCCAATCCCTCCAGATTCCTGTTGGATGAACCGGTAGTTGGCCTCCTCGTGATGGTCGATTTGCCAGTCGAACATCCCGGTGTAGAACTCAACGAGCGCCGCGGCGTCGCTGCCTCCAACCTCGAAGTGCGCCACCGGTGGACCGTCCCCCTTTGGGGGCATCTGTCCGTCCCATTCCGGCGGTGGTGCATACAACCCTATGGTGTTGCCGGCAGGGTCCCCGAACAAAGCGATGGAGCCCATGCCGGGCGCTATCTCCATCGGTGGCATGATGGCGTTCCCGCCCATATTTGCCACCTTATCCAGCGCCGCTTGAAGTTGGTCAACCTGCACATAGAAGGTGACATAGCTGCGCGCCGGCATATCCTCGGTTGTAGGCAACAAGCCTCCACCGATGCCGCCCTCATTTGCCGGCACTATACCGTAGTTGCCCATCTCTTCGCCCTGAACGTCAATCTTCCATCCGAACAGGTCGCTATAGAACTGATTCAAGGCTGGCCCATCCGGGCCGGCAATTTCAAAGTGCACTACCGGGTTCCCCATTGTTTACCCCCTTCAGGGTTAAAGAATTTCGCTCGGTCACAGCGTATTGCTGGATTCTACGACGTGTCAATTTTGTTTACTGGCGAATTGACTCGGTGTTGTTGCTGATGAGGCAGGAAAGCGCCGCCGCCCTTTACCTCCAGTCGTAGCCAGGTCTCCAGCCCAGCATTTGCTGCGCCTTTTCCGTACTGATTACGCTGGCAGTGCCGCTCAGCCCTTCCCGTATCTCCACCCGGTCGCCAAAGTTGTTTTTGACGATGTCAATCGTGGGCTCTTCGAAACGGCTGGAAGGCTGGGCGATCATAAACGCTTCATACTCTTCTATCTCCGCATCCAGCGCCAATACGTGGGCCTCGGCCACGTCCCTGGCATCGGCGTAGGCCCACATCACCAGCGTCAAGGGTTCCTCCGGTGTAGGGGCCGGCCAAGGGAACTCCGCCTGGACTTCCGGAAACGCCACATTGGTAAACCGCAGGCTGACGACCGTCGTGCCTGAATTGCGGGCGATCATTCTGCCTATGTCCTCTCCGACCTGCTTGGTAAGGCCGTAGGGCTCGAAGGGCATCATGGGATGTTCCTCGTCCAATGGCAGGTACAGCGGCACGAAAGCATTCCCGTCGTGGGCCCACCCCATACCGAAGGCGCTGGACGAGAACACCACGCGACGCAGTCCCAACTCCGCTGCCGACATCATGACGTTGAAGTCGGCAGCCACGTTGTTTTCGAAAATGAACCTTGGCTCTGCCCGCAGCGGCCCGGGGATGGCTCCCATGTGAACGACGGCTTCCGCTTCCTTGAGAATGCCTTCCACTGCCTTCCGGTCCATGAGATTGCAACGCACAAACTCCGCTGGAAGGTCATCGGCAGCCACCTGGTCTGTCGCCAGGACTTCTTTGTTCTGTTCCGCCAGCAACTGCACCACCCGGCGTCCCAGCCTTCCTGCCGCTCCGGTTACTACTATCATTTTTCCTCCGGCATCTTTTCCTCCGGCTACTTCCCTCGGGTTCGTGGTCGATGCGAGAGATTCTGAGCCAGTTTCATAAGGGGCTCCGCATCCCTATACTCGACATGTCGCCGCCTCTTCGGCGGCGGCCCGACTATAGCCCGATACTACCACGCCTGCTGTGGGCAAACACTGACAATCTTCCGGAGGATAATTGATGCCTGATTTAGACGACCTGCTGGACCAAGTTGATGAAATGCGCGACGAGATTGTGGCGCTGGAGCGGGACATGGTCCGCATTCCCACGGTCAACACCGGCTTCATGCCCACTGGCAACGAGACGGAGCTGTGCCGGTACATCGAGAAATGGCTGGCCGAAGACGGCGTGGCCTGCGAGATTATCGAGTCCGCTCCGGACCGGGGCAACCTGATCGCGCGGCTGGAAGGCAGTTCGGGAAAGGCCGGGCTCATGTTCATGTCCCACTTGGACGTGGTGCCGGTGGAAGAGGAGGAGAAGTGGCGGTTTCCTCCTTTCAGCGCCACGGTGGCCGATGGCCGGGTCTTTGGTCGCGGCGCGTCGGACTGCAAGGCCCTGCTCACCTGCCAATTAGTCGCCTTGCGAATTCTCAAGCGGAACGGCGTCGAACTCAAAGACAGCCTGATTCTGGCCTCCTGCGCCGACGAGGAGCATGGCGGCCGCTACGGGTTTGGCTGGATGGCCGATAACCACCCGGAGAAGCTGGCGGCTCCTCTGGCCGTGAACGAGGGCGGCGGAGTTCCCATCGAAGCGGCAGGGAACCTCACCTATCTGCTGGGAGTTGGGGAGAAGGGGCGCTTGCAGTTGGAGATTGAGGTCCGGGGCTCCAGCGCCCATGCGTCAACTCCGTGGCAGGGCACAAACGCCCTGTTCGGCCTGTCGGAAGTCGTGAAGCGGATTGAAGCCTACGAGCCGGAGCGGGACACTTCCACCAGCTTGTTCCAGCACCTGTCGGTTTTCGCCATCGAAGACAGGCCGTCGGCAGCAAACATCGACCAGATTGTCGCGGACACCGAGGATGGGAACCCCCGGTTCGCCTCAATTATGCGAGCGCTATCGCGGATGACCATCACTCCCACGATGATTCAGGGCGGCATCAAGTCCAACAGCGTTCCCGAGTCGGTCCGCCTGACCTGCGATGTCCGTACGCTGCCCCATCAGGACGAAGCCTACGTCCGGCAGGAGTTGGAAAAGATACTCGAGGGGATTCCGGGGGTGGAGATTGACATCGATTACATGTCGATTCCCAACTCCTCTCCCTTCGAAACGGACTTTGCCCAGCGAATCCAGATCAGCACCGCCAAGGCCTTTGACCGGGACGACATCCAGTGGGTCCCCTCGCTGAGCACCGGGTTTACCGACTCCCGCTTCACCCGCAACCTGGGGACCACCACCTACGGCATGGTCGGCTCCCATCCCGACGACGACCCAATGATCGCGAATGTCCACGGAACCGACGAATCGGTGGGAATCCAGAGCCTGATGAGCGGCACACGAATCATGCTGGCGCTGGCCTACGACATCCTGGCCGTAAAGTAGGCGCTGCTGCGCTTGAGTCCTAATCCGGCCAAGAGCAGGGTCATTTAATTGTCCCCTCCCCCAAATGGGGGAGGGTTAGGGTGGGGGCGTCCTCTAACGTGAGCGACCAACGTTATTGCCAGCATTTCACCCTCACCCCAACCCTCGCCCTCAAGGGAGAGGAAGAATTAAAAGGCCCTGCAGCCAAGAGGACTCGATGAGACGCAGAACGAAGATGCCCGTCACCTTGGGCGCCGCGTTCCTCACGGCAATCCTCTTGCTCGCCGCGTGCCAGCAGGACCCGCCCGCGCCTGGGCAGGACCCGGCGCTGCTCCAAGGACAAAAAATCTTCGGGGCCAACTGCGCCGTCTGCCACGGGCAAGGCGGAGAGGGACAGCCCAACTGGCACGTCCGGAAATCCGACGGCACGTTGCCTCCTCCGCCTCTCAACGGGGACGGACATACCTGGCACCATGGGGACGGGACCCTCTACACCTATGTGAGCGAGGGCGGGGCCGCCTACGAGTCCCCCAGCTATAAGAGCGGAATGCCCGCCTTCGGAGACAACCTCTCCCACGAGCAGATAGTCGCCGTCATCAACTACCTGAAGAGCCTCTGGGGGGACAAGGTGGCGGAGGGCCTGGGGATAGTGAAGAGGGAATCGCAAGCCTCAGCCAGCGAGAACGACCCGTTCCCAACCTCCCCGCCGTAGGGGAGAGAAACGGGCGCTGGGGTACCTCAGTTGTTCGTGTCAATTTGTACTGCGAATGCTTCGCTGGGAGGTTCTCATATAGCCTCGGTACGCCATTCCGTGATCGTGCATTCGAATATCACCGTGTCGGTTTCTCTGGGCGTAGGATTTATCAGAGGCAGTCTTCCTCATCACTGCCTCGGACCTTCGTTTCCCTGGAGCATCTGCCGGAAAGAGACGGCAGGGGCTCAACGTGATCTGGAACAACGTCTCGACCCACTTGGGCCCGGCGATGCGGTCGTCCTTAGAGGGTGTGTGACAAGTCCCCTCTCCCTCTGGGAGAGGGTTAGGGTGAGGGCGTCCCGTAAGCTCTGCAGGAGCAACTAAGGCAAACTCACGCCAACTCATTGCACTCGAAAACGGTTTGTCACACACCCTCTTAGATATCCGGGCCTGACCCTGCGTCTGGTGAGCATGCCGCGAACAGCCCTGACTTCAACATCTATGAGGCTATCTGGAACTCGGTGTAGGAGGAAACGATAGGAAACAACGGCGCTGGTGCAGGATAGACGGAGCGCTTTTTTGCCAGCCTAGTCGACAGAAGAGAGGAGGTCAAACGGCGTTGCTGGACCGTCCTCCGATCTTGCATCGATTACGCACATCGTGCCGTTCAATTTTCAGCCTCTGGCGAGGTCCGCAATCATTATTTTCGCTGTAGTGAGATATTCATCAACTTTGGCTACGGAATGTCTTTGGCGAGAGGTCAAGAACGCTTCTATTCTGACCCTGCTATTAGCACCGTAGACTACTCGAACCACTTCTCTGTAACCCTGTCTCGCCTGCGGACTCCTGTGTGCCAAGAAGTTCCGCACCTTTCTCATTTCACTGAGTATGTTTCCGTGGGCTTGCGCATAGACTATGAAGGGATCAGTAGAATTGAGAACTTGCGAAGTGCTATCGCGAATGTCCTTTACGCTTGTCCATCTCAGGTAATTCTTCCTTTCTGATCGACCAAACGTGAGCATGGCGGATCTTGCGCCACCCATACTGTTGGCAGGGAAGAGCCTTGCCGGACGAGCCCCGTTTACATAGGGGGCTCCTGCCACCAGTTTGCAAGCTATATCTTCGATCGCGCTCTCAACAATCGAGAACAGCCGCAGTATTATCAACTCGGTAATCAAGTATTGGTGCACTGGGGCCAGGGACCGGGAGTTTGCCCTAAATGTTTCAAGACGCTCGATATCAGTGGTAGTATTTCGTACAGTAACATCCACCCGAGGTGCAGGCATTATGTAAGGAACCTTCGTATGTAAGCATCCCTAATGGTCCGCTGCCGGATTCGTTGCGTTGTAGCGGTGGAAGCAATAACGAACTGCTGGTCGTCATAAGTCTGATGTTCGCTATCTTGATGATATCGCGCATCGATTTCGTACAATGAATTCACGACCTTCGGGACTTCCAATTTTTTCATGGAATCCATCACCAGAAGCAGAGAGAAAAGGACAGGTTGACGGCCGAAGATAGTGTCGCGAATTACCGACGGCTCGATATCGGCAATGAAGTCAAATAGTCTGTCCATTCGCTGAGCCACTTCAGTTTGACATGGGAAGTCTTCTTCAAACTTTTTATAAATATTGCAAAGCCTCGTAGGACTGAAATCGGACAAGCCCTCAAGCAAATTCAGTGCCAAATCTGATATGAACTGCACTTCGTTCATCCTTGCGATGTCATTTGCAGTGAATATATTGTAAGTCCGCCACAGTTCCACCCTTGACGATGCCTGCCGTAGACAGAATTGCTTGAATTCTCCGCTGAATGCCGAGTTACGTTTTTCTTGGGAATTAAGGCTTTTGCTTACAGAGTTGATCCTACCGAAAATGTCTATTACATCCGGATCCGTAGCACCCAGGAGATACCCAACCGGTATTCCGGTCAGCAAGAATGCCTCTCGCTCTGTTCTGTTCAACTGAGAGAAGGTTTGTCTGGCTCCGTTCTCCGGGTGTTTCACTGAGAACTCATTGCGGCAGAATCCGAGGATTGCCCTAATTCGCTGCTGTCCGTCGACGACTTCCCGGACGGTTTTCCCACGATCCAAGTCCAGTGAATACCTGATGTAGATGGCTGGAATGGGCTTTTGCTCAATGAGTGTATTAATCAAATACGATTTCTGAGGCGTGGTCCAAACCGAGCGCCGTTGATACCAAGGAGAGTAGTTGAGCTCCCCCGAGTTATCGAGGTTTCGGATATCCTGCACCATCAACGACTGATAATCAACTCTGTCCATATCTCACCCGCATGTACCATCACTCACAAATCTGCCTTGGTTCGGTAGCATTAGCCGAAGTATATTGACCCACCCAGATTTCGCAATAGCTTGACCTAAACCAAGGTGAAACGTGCAGTTAGTCTAAGCCCCATTTTCTGTACCAAGTTCAGTGCGAATTGTGCGGGTCATGGTCTTGCCCCATTTTCTGTACCAAGCTTAGTGCGAGTTTTGCGGGTCAATCCGCTGTTTCAGCCAATGCGCTAAGCTTCCAAAAGCAGAAGTGGGCCCGGCAGGGATCGAACCTGCCACCAGCCGGTTATGAGCCGGCTGCTCTACCACTGAGCTACGGGCCCGTCAGTCTAGCCTACGCCCGGTCTTTTCAGGGTGTCAAGGCAAGTGGACTGTCCGCCGGACGGGTGGGGTCTTGGCGGCATACAGTAACAGGGCCGCAGGCTTGGGCCTGGCCTTTTGCGGCGTTGCCGCTTACAGGCCCAAACGCTGGCGGTAGTCGGGGTCCCAGGCGGCCAGTGTGCCTCGTTCCAATGCTTCGAGTTCCGGTGCCCGGGGGGACGCTTCTCCGGTCAGCGGCACGGTGGCCACGATGGCTTCTTGGACCAGTCGCTGGTAGTCTTCCTCGTCCATCCCTAGAAGCTCTTGCAAAATCGGGCCGTTGTGCTGCCCGAAGGTGGGGCTGGGACCGTGTATCCGCAGGTTGCTTTTGGAGAATTTGTAGGGCCGGCCGATGAAGGGCCGCGAGCCCATGCCCCGCTCCGTGGGATAGTCGACACGCTCCAGGAATCCCCGGTCCCGGTAGTGGGGGTCGAAGTGTACGTCTTTGCCGGTCAGTACGGGGCCCGAAGCGATTCCCACCCCTTGAAGGGCATGCATCAGGTCGTAGCGGTCCCGCTCCGCTGTCCATGCACTGATGATGTCGTCTAGCGCGTCGTGATTGCGCCGCCGCGACGGCAGGTCGAAGAAACGGGGGTCGGCCTTCAATTCAGGCTGGCCCATTAAATCGCACAACGCCAGCCATTCCGCATCGTCGGCCACCGACAACGCAATCCACTGGTCGTCGCCCAAAGCCGGATAGCACCCTTGCGGCGCCCGGTGGGGATGGCGGTTGCCGATGCGGGCCCCTTCCCTGCCGTTGGCCACGGCGTCCACGATGTATTCGGACAGGAACATCACGCCGGCCTGGTACATGCCGATGTCGGCCCACTGTCCCAGCCCGGTCTTGTTGCGATAGCGAAGCGCGGAGCCGATGGCGAACAGGGCGGTCCAAGTCGACAGGAAGTCTACGAAGGACGCGCCAGCCTTGGCGGGACCTCCGTCGGGGTAACCTGTGACCCAGCAATGGCCGTGGGTCCCCTCCTGTGTCGTGGCTTGGGCCGGGTAGCCCGAGTACGGTCCGCCTCCGTGGCCGTAGCCGGTGTTGGACACCATGATGATGTCGGGGTTTATCTTTCGTAGGTTGGGATAGTCCAGCCCCCAGTTGCGCATGACCCTGGGCGTGAAGTTCTCCATGACCACGTCGCTGACGCTGACCAGTTGCCGGAACAGGTCCCGCCCCCGTTCGTCGGTGAGGTCCAGGGTGAGGGACTGCTTGCCGCGGTGGATGACATTGTAGGTGGACGGGCGGTTCCACCAGTCATCCCCGGAATCGTTCTCGGGGAAAGCGCCGGAATAGCCGCCGGTGCGCGTGATGTCGGGGCGGCCCGGCCCCTCGACCTTGATAACCTCCGCGCCCATGTCGGCCAGCAAGCCGCCGGCATAGGGCAGGGCGAACACGTAGGTGGAGTCGACCACCCGTATGCCTTCCAGCGGGAGCCCAGCCATTGCTATCTTAACGCCTCCATTCAGTCTGAATCAGGATTCCCCGAACTAGGGCATTAACAAAGTTCGCAGTTCCCAATCCTGGGAATCCCAAAATCTTGATAATTCTGATTCAAACAGTCTATATCGCGCCGGTCTGGCGGAGCCTCACCAACTCCTGCCGGGTATAGCCCAAGCCGTCCACGTAGATTTCGTGGTTGTGTTGCCCCAGGGTAGGGGCCGGAGCGATGTAACGGTAGGGGGTCAGGCTCAGGTTGAACAACACCGCCGGGACCTTGATCTTGCCGATCACCGGGTGGTCGACTTCCCGGTAGAAGCCCCTGGACTCCAACTGGGGGCAGTCCGCCAACTCCGAGGGGGTCTGCACCAGGCCGAACAGCATCCTTGCTTGGGCCGCCTCGGTGAACAGGTCCCACTTGCCGCGGTCTTTGATGGAGTCCAGCACTATGCGGTCCAGCTCCTCGCCGTTCTGATTGCGCTGACCCGTCTCCGCGAACCTGGGTTCGCGCAACTCCGGCGGGCCGAAGAAGTCGGCGATAGTCTCCCAAGTGGCGCCGCCGCCGGTTTGAACGATTATCCAACCGTCTTCGCAGGGCATGGGATGGCCGAAATTACTGCCGGTGGGCCGGCGGCGCGGTTGGGTGCCGCCCATGAACGGGTACATGGTCTGGGTGGCCATCATGGTCGAAGCCACACACTCGGTTACCGAAACGTCGATATGCTGGCCTTCGCCCGTGTTGCCAGCCATGAACAGGGCCATCGCGGTGGCCGCCGCACCGTTCAAGCCGCCTTCGTACTGGGCCTGAAATCCGCCGTGCTTCAGGGGCTCCTTGTCTTGGGAGCCGCTGATGCTCATGATCATCCCCATGGCGTAGCTGACAATCTCTTCCCCCTTGTACCCGCTGTAGGGCCCGGTCTGCCCGAAGGGGGTAATGGACGTCATAATCAATGACGGGTTCAGCGTTTCGAGACTGTCATAACCCACCCCGAGTCCGTCCAGGTAGCCAGGCCGGAAGCTCTCGACGACCACATCGACGTGCGGGACCAGCTGCTTCAGGAGGTCGCGGCCCGCGGCGTTTTCAAGGTTCAGGTTGGCGCTCTTCTTGTTCAGGTTCAGCAACAAGAAGAACAGGCTTTTTTCGGGATGAGGGTCGTCACCGAAAAAGGGGGGCGCCCGGCGCAGGGCCGAGCCTCCCACCGGTTCCAGCTTCAACACATCGGCGCCGTAGTCCGCCAAGAGACGGGCGCAGAAGGACCCGGCGATGTCTTCGCTCAGGTCCAGTACCTTGACACCGTCCAAAGGGCCTAAGGCGAGCGAGGGCGGCAGGGTTGGGGAGTCGGCCAAGTCCGTATTTACTCCAATGCGGGAATATTCGTTAAGCCTAAATGGGCCCGGCGGCAAAAATCAACCGGCGGATTTGGCCGCTGGATTTGACCAATGTCCGAAATATCGCTAACCGAAGTTCTGTTCCAGGGTGGAGCGGAACTGTTTTTCGGTGTAGCTGTAAACTTGGGTGCCTTGGGACTGGACGGCGTAATGGCCGCAGATATTGCCCATCTGCACCGCTCGCTCCGGGCCTCGGCCCTCGATCAATCCCTTGATGAACCCGCCACGGAAGGCGTCGCCCGCCCCCGTGGGGTCGACGACCGCTCCCGTTGGCACGCCGGGAATGGTCACGCCGCCGGCGGCGGATAGAATTTCCGCCCCGTGCTCGCCCTTGGTGACAACTACGTATTCGACGGCGCCAGCCAGTTGCTGGCGGCTAAGGCCGGTGCGGTTGCAGATCATCTCGACCTCATAGTCGTTGGCGACGAGCACATTAGACTCCTCGATGCTGCGGGCAAGATCGCCCGGCTCCCAGATGGGTAGGGACTGGCCGGGGTCGAATATGGAAAAGATTCCCAACTTCCGGTGCCGCTCGGCGAATTCGGCCATGTCGGCAATATTGCCGGGCGCGACGATGGCGATCGCATTTCCGGGGTCCGCGACATCGAACGTGAACCCTGCCTGGTGTTTCATCGCGCCGGGGTTGAAGCCGGTGATCTGGTTGTTGTCGACGTCGGTGGTGATGTAGGCCCCGGCCGTGAGTTCCTGATTAACGACGCGGATGTCGCCGGTGGCCACGCCGTTTTCTTCCAGCCACTGGAAGTACCGGTGATAGTCCTTCCCGATGGAGGCAACGACCCTCGGTTTCTCCCCCAGCCGCGCCAGCGAGTAGGCGATATTCCCGGCGGTGCCGCCGAAATTTTCGGTCAGGCTGTTAACCGTGAAGCTCACGTTGATCATGTGAATCTGTTCCGGCAGGATGTGTTCGGAAAACCGGCCGGGGAAGTCCATGATCCGGTCGTAGGCCAAGGAACCAGAAACCAAAATCTCCATGTGAGCCGTTCCTCGCTTCTCACTCCCGGCTGCCGCCGGTGGGTGGGAGTGAATAATATCAAATGTCAGCAGCCGTACTCGCCGGCAATGGCGCCGCCGAACTCGACGGGGTTTCCGACCTGCATGCCGGCCGCCGCGCCGGCGTTGACTTCCAGCACATACTGGATATCAGCGCTCGGCCTATAGCGTTCCAAGTCCGAGTTCTCTGTCCCTGGGGCGGGAGGCGGAACGTTCCTTGAAAAATCGACCAGCGTGCAGTCTGCGCCGATCCACAAAATATCCAAGGGGAAATGCATGTTCTTCATCCAAAAGACCACGCCCTTCGGCGAATCGTAGACGAACAGCATCCCGGCGCCCGGGTCCATAGAGGGCCGGTCCGAGAGTCCCTGTTGTTGTTCGTCGCTGGTGACAGCCAACTCCACCGAGAAGGTTGCGCCGCCAACCGATACCGTAGGCGCGACGGCCGCCGGCGTGGCCGATGAGCCTGGGCTTGGCGCCGTCGTAGCGGTGGCGGGGGATGCCGTACGGGTGGCGGTGGCAGGACGCGCCGTAGCAGTGGCGCGACGGGCGGTAGCAGAGGCGGCCGGGAGTGGCGAGTCTGTCGGAAGCGGCTTGGCAGTGCCGGTTGGCGATGGAGTGTCCGGAGCTGGGGTGGCCGTCTCTACGGCTGGCGTTACCGGCGTGACGGCGGCGTCTCCGCAACCCACCGCCAATAGAATGAACAGCAGGCCCAATGCCACCCAAATTGCACGCGGCGCAACCGGGCGACTTCCCAATTCGACCTCACGATAGTTACTTACGTTATCCCCTCCACTGCCATCGTTGCGTTCGTTTCAGCCCCCAGCAGCAGCCCAAGGAGAATGTTATCCCAGCGCCCGAAATCCGACAAGCCGAATTGACGAAATTACAGGGCTGGAGTAGTCTGTGGGCGTCAATCCGTTGGAGGAAAACGACGATGACTCAAGAAGCCCGGCCCGATACGCAGTCGGCGCTGACCCCGGAAGTCCGGGCAATGATCGGTGTCGCCGGTGACGTGGTGGAGTCCTGGGGCACCGTCGATGAAGAGTACCTCCGGAGGTTCACCCAAGCGGTCATGGACCCCGACCCCCGGTATTGGGACAAGGAGTTCGCCAGCAACACCCACTACGGCGGGATAATCGCGCCCCCGATAATGGTGAGCTACATGACCAGCCGCATCCGCCCCGACCAAGACGACCCCATTACCCGGGCGTTCGAGGAGAACCCGGAGTCGGACGGCATCGGCAGCGTGGAGCGGCCCGGAGCCTTGCCTCCTGTTCCCACCCACTTGGTGCGGGTGTTGAACGCCGGGAACGAGATCGAGGTCTATCAGTACCCCAGCATCGGCGATAAGATTTACTTCCAGAACCGCTATTCCGACATCCGGGAGCGCGTGGGCCGCGAGGGCAATCCGTTCCTGATCATCATGGTGGAAACCAGCTACCGCAACCAGAAAGAAGAACTGCTCTGCATCACCCGCCAGTCGTCCATTCGCCGCTAGGGGCGATGGCAGCTCGGCCGCCATTTTCCGGCGTAGGATATGACGATGAGCGCACCGTTGGAAGAATTGCTAAAGATGGCCCCGGAAGAGATTCTGGAGCATAATGAGAAACCGTCCGGCGACCAGCTCCGGTACAAGGAGCAAATTTACTACGACGACGTCGATGTCGGGTTGGAGTTGCCCAAGTACATCTACTCCCCCACCCCGACCCACCTCTTCCGGTGGAGCGCGGCGATCGAGAACTTCCACCGGATCCACTACGATTTGGACTTTGGGCTGAACCACGACAAGAACCCCAGCATCCTGGTCCACGGCTCTTGGAAGCAGAGCGTGGTGCCCCAGTACATCAAGGACTGGACGCTGCCCAAGGGCTGGCCTTGGAAGGCCCGCTTCGAGCACCGTGCGATGCTGGTGCCGGGCGACATCCTGATCATGTGGGGAATCGTCACCGGCAAGCACGAGAAGGGCGGCATGGGCTTCGTGGACTTGGACATCGGCATGAAGACCCAGGACGGCATCGAGAGCATGCCGGGCACGGCCACGGTCGTCCTGCCGCTCCGGGGCGGACCCGACATTCCCTACCCCTTCGTGCCTCCCGCCTAGTGGTCAGTGGATAGTCGCCGACCCTGGCGCCAGCCAACTGACCATCAACCACTATTCATCAGCCACTGACCACCAGCCGCCAAAAGGAGATGGCATGGCCAGATTTCTTGCTACCCACACAGTCTCCGGACTCACCGAAGAGGAATTTCGGGAAAAGCTGGGGGCTGTCCGCAAATGGCGGCCAGACCGGCGCACCACCATCCTCAAGGTTTACGCCGACACCCAGAACGGCAAGCTGGTCACCGAATGCGAGGCCGCCGAGCAGGCCCACTTCGAAGACTGGATGAAAATGGTAGGCTGGCCCGCCGAGTCCATTTACGAGATAGACATGGTGTGCCAAGTGGGCAACATCTGGAAGCTGTAGGGGTGTGTACACCTGAGGCAATCGCTAGCCGGTTGTAGTTGAGGGTACAAGGTTTCGTCTGAACTGCAGGTATCGCGTATCGGGTTAAATTAAGTGACCAACACCGTACGCAAGTCATCGAAGAAGATATTCAGCGAAGCTACGTTTTGACGGGCCCGGGAGAGGTCCATCGTACCGACAATATCATCTGCATATTCAGCGCCGTTCAGCAAGGAATCAACTCCTCCTTCTCGAAAAAGCCTTCTGAGTTGCGTTTTCAAAGCCGCCCAATCGCAGCCGGCAGGTATCGGCGGTGTGGTATTTGCTTGGGCAATGTTTCTAATTGCTTCCTGGTCGGCCAGATACCAAGCTTCTATGCAGGGGTTTGGAGCCGCAATTACCAAGGGGCCTATATAACCGTCGGCATTTCGCAGCAACGCACTCTTGGTTTCCGGTACTCCCCGGCAGTCCGTATCCTGAGCTGCTACCACCATGTCGTATTCGGCATAACCGGATTTCAGGTAGTCCAAGACATATCTTCGGAATGACCCCTCCATGCTGGGTTTCCCACCGGTCGCGTTGCGTGTATCGAAATCGATCACTTTTCCGGGAACGATTTGGCTGGCGACCTTACGTATAAGACTTGTTATGAAATTGTGATGTCCAACGTCCTCGAGGAACAGCCCTATTCTCACCGATTAGCCACCTAAGTCCCCACGGATAATCCTCTCGTCTAGCGCCGTGTCAATGTCTTCTGGCTTGAACATCGGCGCCTTGAGCGGGAAGGGGGTGAACTGGGATCGGTGCCCATCGCGGTACGCAACTACCAAATCAGCGTTTTCAAAGTACTTGGGCATCAGTGGAGAATGGGTCGTGACGAGTAATTGTTGGCTCATCGACCGGGCTCGTTCCGACAATATTTTGGCGGTTAGCTCGATCCTCCGGGGATGGACTCCATTTTCGGGCTCTTCGAAACCGATAGTAGTATTGTCTTCTTGGGACGACAGAATAGCCAATAAACCCAATACTCTCAGGGTGCCTTCGGAAATGACTCGCGATGAATAAAAAACATCGTCCTCAACAATCAACAACTCCACGAACCCTTCGTCGGTGCGTCGGACGTCCATGCCGGAAACCGCTGGAACGACCTGCCGCAGAGTCTTGGACAGCGCATCGAATTGTCTAGGATTCTTGGCTTTCAGATTGAAGAAATAACCCGCCAGATCCTGACCGTTCGGTCCGATCGCCCGCACTTCCTTTAGCGGCGTATTCTCCCGCATGAGTATTGGATCGAAATAGTAAAAACTCCAGCGGGCCAATTCCTCTTTGAATGCAGTAATATGCGGATAATGCGGCGCGTATAAAGGCTGTGAGACAATAGTGTAAGGTAGTCCGACATCGTGCATAGTCGGATGTGCCTGCCCTTCCATTCGTAAGGAGAGTTTGTCACCCGTTCGTTCAAAGAAGGGGTTTCTACTCTTCCGCTCGCTCCCGTCTTTGTTCAACGCTACGAGCCGCTCGTCAGCTACCCTCAACACTGCGGTCTCCGGCAAAAACTCAACCGCTAGAGAATATCGCAAGTTGGGTTCAGTAACGTGCCTGGTGCTGTAGGTCGTTAGTCCTTCTCGGAGATTCCTAATTCGTTTCTCCGTTACGTTAACCGCTTGATCAGAAAGAGAAACATCAACGGTTATCCTTAGTTGAAGATTCGACTGCTGAAGCGAATGCTGAATGCCGCGTTCGGTGAAGAACGCTTCCACTGGAATTCCGCGGTGGGCGTCAAAAGCAGTTTTCAGGTCAGGTTGGGTCGCCATCGCGCTCAAAAGACGGAGCGCATCAAACAGATTGCTCTTGCCGGAGGCATTCGGTCCGACGATCACAGTGAGTGGACGAAGCGTCAACTTGACGTCGCAAAGCGATTTGTAGCCGGAAATTTCTACTCGGGTAATCATCGTGGCTTATATTCTAGCATTATGACGCTCCTCCCCTCGCTATCCTATTGTGCTGTACAGCATTCCCCTCGTTAGAACAATCTACCCCACCAACCCCAATTCTCTCAACGGCCAGCACCTGATCCAAACTCGGCCTATGATCTGGTCGAAGGGGACCGGGCCGAAGGCGCGGCTGTCGTCCTTGGCTTGACGGTTGTCGCACAGCACGAAGACCTCCTCCGGACCGTTCCACCACGTCTGTTGCGGCTCGGCGTTTACACCCGGATATCCCAGCGGGGGGGCTACCAGGTACTCCTCTGGCAGCAGCACGTCGTCGGCGTAGACCCTCCCCCCGGCCATCTTCACTTCTTCGTCGGGAAGGGCCACGATCCGCTTGATGTAGATTCCTTCGGGCAGACCGGGTCGCCGCAGCACCACCACGTCGCCCCGTTGGAGATAGTTCCAAGAGAAGACAGGCCGCACGACCAAGACCGACTGTCCGTGTTCCAGCGTGGGGCTCATGCTGTCGCCCTCCACCCGGAACCGGGCGGAAAACAGCAGGTTGACTAAGTTCTGGGCCCAGGAGAGGGGCGGGCCAGCGGGTCGTAACGAACGTCTGGTAGCCATGGGAGCCCCAGTATTCTAGGTTTGAACCGGACTGAGCCGCAACTAACAGCCCGGTCCGGCCGGCAAGTGGCTCCTAGACTAACCACCGGCGCTAACCTACAATCCCGGCAGCAACGAGAAGGAACATCGACCAACCACCGCAGGAGGCAACGATGGAAAACGGCTTGATCCGAATAGGCTTGATCGGCGCCGGGGCCAACACCCGTCTCCGCCACATTCCCGGTTTCAGGGAACAGTCCGGAGTGGAAATCGTCGCCGTGGCCAACCGGAGCCGGGAGTCGGGTAAACGCATCGCGAGCGAGTACGAAATCCCCAAGGTCTACGACAACTGGCTGGAGTTGATGGAAGACGACAGCATCGACGCCGTCTGCGTCGGCACCTGGCCTTACATGCACCGCAACCTGGTGCTGGCCGCCTTGGAAGCCGACAAGCACGTACTCACCGAAGCCCGCATGGCCATGAACGCCCAAGAGGCCCACGACATGCTGGACGCCTCCCGCCAGTTCCCTCACCTGGTCACCCAGATAGTGCCCGCCCCCCAGACCCTGGAGGTCGACGCTACCGTCAAGGAATATGTGGCCAACGGTTACTTGGGCGAAATCCTGGCGGTGCGGCTGCGGGTCTGCGACTATCACGGCCGCAGCAACCGGGCTGACACCTTCATCGACACCGAAGCGCCGTTGCACTGGAGGCAAGACCGCACTCTAAGCGGCTACAACATCCTGGGCATGGGCATCGGGTATGAGACCGTCATGCGGTACGTCGGTCCCGCTACCCGCGTTTCCGCCATGACCAAGGTGTTCGCCAACAGGCGCCGCGACGAGAACGGGATCGTACAGGCAGTGTCGGTGCCCGACCACGTCAACGTCCTGTGCGAGATGGCCTGCGGAGCCCAGGCCGACTTCAGCTGGAGCACCGTGACCGGTCTGCAGACCGGCACCGATTTCTGGATTTTCGGCTCCGACGGGACCATCAGCCTGCAGGGTCCGCCTTTCAACAAGGTCCTGGGCGGCAAAAGAGGGGCCGAGCAGCTTGAGGAATTGCCCATTGCGCCGGAGATGCGGGGCAAGTGGCGGGCGGAGGAGGAGTTCTGCAACGCCATCCGTGGCACGGAGTCTATCACCCACACTCCCTTCGACATCGGCGTGCAATACATGGAGTTCACCGAGGCGGTGACCCGCAGTGCCCAAACCGGACAGGCGGTGTCGCTGCCGCTTTAGGCGGAGGAGGTTATGGGAGAGTTTACCTGGCAGATCGGCGTCTGGAGCGCCGACCGGGAGCACTTAGAAACGGTGGCCGCGCTGGTTGATACCGGCTCTTCCTATTCAGCGTTTCCCCGGACTATGCTCGAACGTCTGGGGATTGTACCGCGTTTCCTCCTGCCTTTCGAGATGGCCGACGGCAGCATCATCCAGAGAGATGTCGGCTTGGCTATGCTGGTGATTAACGACAGCGAGAGCTCCATGCGCGTCACATTCGGTGATGACGACGCCGAGCCCTTAATCGGCGCCAATGCGCTGCAAGAATTTTTGCTTATGGTAGACCCGGTTGAGGAACGGCTGATTCCCCGGACAGGAAGAATGAAGCCGTTGAGGAGGGGGCAGCGAAATGGGATGTTTTATTGCTCCATAGAAGTCGGCGATCTGAACGGCGACAACTTAGAGACCGTGGAGGTACTGGCAAGCAGCAGGCCCGGATTCTTGCATCTCCCGCAGACGCTTCTTTACCGGCTTGGTATTTCACCCACAAGAATGTTGATATTTAAGAGTCCCGACGGGAACATCGTCGAACTGGGAGTCGCCGACGCACGGGTGCGGCTTGACGACCGGAGCGCGTCGACGCCGGTGGTCTTTGATGAAGACGCTGCCCCGGCGCGGCTGGGCCACGTCACGCTGGCCGGCCTCGGCCTGAAAGTTGACCCGGCGCAAAACCGCTTGGTTGATGAACTGCCACTGATGAAGCTGCCAGGATGGTACGAAAAACAGCGATTACTGAAGGAATGGATGGAGCGGAATTGGCCAGAGCATAAGGCGCCCCGCGGATCTAACTCAAACCGTCCACCAGCAAGGGAGAATCACCATGGCTAGCGAAGGTATACGAGTCGGCCTAATCGGGGCCGGCCGGAACACCCGGGACCGCCATATTCCGGGTTTCCAAGAGGTAAACGGCGTGGAGATAGTCGCGGTGGCCAACCGCTCCCGGGAATCCGGGCGTCAGGCGGCCGACCAGTTCAACATCCCCACCGTCTACGACAACTGGCAGGAGCTGCTGGAAGACCCGACCATCGACGCCGTCTGCATCGGCACCTGGCCCTACATGCACCGGGTGTTGACCATCTCGGCCCTCGAGGCGGGCAAGCACGTGCTCTGCGAGGCCCGGATGGCGGCCACCGCCCAAGAAGCCCACGACATGCTCGACGCCTCGCGGGCCCGCCCCGACTTGGTCACCCAGATCGTGCCTTCCCCTCTTACCTTCAAGGTGGACAACCTGTTGCAACAGAAGATCGCGGAGGGTTACGTGGGTCACATCCTGGCGGTCTCGGTCCAATCGTTGGCCCCCGCATTCATGGAGGCCGGAGGGCCGATGCACTGGCGCAACGACCGCGACCTGAGCGGCTTTAACATCCTCAACATGGGGATCTGGTACGAGGCCATGATCCGTTGGGTGGGGCGCGCTAACAACGTAATGGCGATGACCAGCATCAACGCTTCCCACCGGACCGGCGAAGACGGCAACCGTGTGCCGGTCAGTATCCCCGACCACGTCGACATTCTGGCCGGGTTGGCCAACGGGGCCCAAGCCAACTTGCGCTTCAGCGCGGTGACCGGCCTCGCGCCCGGGAACGACGTTTGGATCTATGGCGCCGAGGGCACTCTGCGGTTGGACTCGGGGTTGAACGTCTGGGGCGGCAAGCGCGGCGAACACCAGCTGGCGGAAATCCCCAATCCCGCCGAAGGACAGGCCTACTGGCGGGTGGAAGAGGAGTTCTGCAGCGCCATACGCGGCCAGGAAAGAATCACCCGCACCCCCTTCGACGTCGGCGTCCACTACATGGAGTTCACCGAGGCCGTCACCCGCAGCGCCCAGACCGGCCAAGCGGTAGCCCTGCCGTTATAGTGCTATCGAAGCGAGGGAACGAATGGGAACGTTCAACTGTTCGGTCAGGCTAACCAGCTTCGACGGCGAAAAGTCTGTAGACGTGGACGCGCTGGTCGATACCGGCGCCAGCTACAGCGTGTTTCCTGCCAGTCTGTTGGCCGACCTAGGGGTTTCGCCGGGCGATCGTGGCGAGTTTGAATACGGGGACGGTCGGCGCGCCGAGTTGGATTTAGGTCAACACTGGATCACGGTCGATGGTCGAAGTACTGTCACTTGGTCAATATTCGGCGAGGATGAATCGACATTCCTGTTGGGGTCCTACGCGCTTGAAGGGGTGCGGCTTGGCGTAGACCCCTACTCCCAAAGGCTTATCCCGATCATCGGGTTGATCAAGTAAAGATACACCCTCTACCTGTCCAGCAAATGCCGCATCGCCTGCGGGGCGGCCGTGGCGGCCCGTTCCCGAAGCTCAGAAACGGTCAACGTGACAATCGGGTGGTCGATGATCGCCAAGCCGTAGTCCGCGTCCCCCCGCATCCGGGCCATGGCGCGGGCTTGACTCACGAAGGGCTTGGTGGTCAACACCGTGGAGGCCACCCCCAGCAGCTCCATCTCCATCGCGTCGTGCACACTGCACGAGGTGCAGGAGCCTCATTCCGCCGTGGCGTGAATCATCACGTCGCAGCGTTGGGCCAAGTCTTCCAACGCGCTGCGGTCGGCAGGCCATTGGTGGCCGCCCTTGTTGTATTCCAGCACTTCCTTCAGCGAATACCGCTCGCCAATGGTCTCGGCCATCATACGCAACAGGTCCTCGGAGTGGGGCTTGTTGTTGGACAACAGTCCCAGCACCCTGCCATTGAGGCTGGCCGGGCGGGCGGCCAGCACAGCCTGGGTTGGCTGGTCGCGGTCCCGGGGGTCAAGGGCGTAAATACCTCTTGGTGATTCCGGCATTTCCGATTTCCCTCCGGTGGCTCCCGGTGATTTTTACCGGGGGACCGTGATTTCCCTCGTAACCGAACGGCTGCTGCCCCAAGAAGTGATGGCGGCCATGAACTCCCCCGCATCCCCTCCGGCCGGCGCCACCGTGATACGTCCTGGTTCCGGGACGACACCGATGAGCCTCTCCCGGTCCGCCTCGGGCCCCAGCCGGTCGATGCGCCGCCACCGGTCCCACTCCCCGGCGGGCAGCCGGGTCTTTTCGTAGACAAAGGCGGCGACTTGTTCCCGGGTCCAACCGAACGCGGCGATGTAGGCCATGAGCTCCTGGCTGATCACCAAGACGACTTCCGAGATAGACGGTCCGAGGCCGAGCATGGCATGGGACGCGGCGGTGAGGAAACCTTCCGGCTCCCGGTCACCGTGGCCCTCCAACTGCAACGGCGCGTTGGCGGCGACCATGGTGACGGTGCTGGAGCCTTCGTGGAAACCCTTGGCCTCCGCCAATGACCCCCAAGGGCTGGTATCGACGTCTTCAGCGAAGCAAAAGCTGTATTTGCCGGGATGGCCGAAGGTGCTTTTGTCCATGTCTTGAGCTACCGAACCGTAGTAGTTGGCTTTGACCAGGTTGATCGCTCGTCCGATGGCCGCGTTGGCCCGGTTCGCCTGCCCCATGAGGTTGACTCCCGGGTTCATGCCGATGTGGGAGGCGTAGGGGCCGCTCACTATCACGAGGTTCGCGATGCCGTTGGTGGATGTGCTGCTGGCGTGAAGATTATAAGTCCGGTCGCAGACCGCCGAAATTGCCGCCGCGACCACCGGAAAATGCTCCGGCAGGCAGCCAGCCATCACCGCGTTGACCGCCACGCTCTCAGCCTGAAACGTCTTGCGGCGAATGCCCTCGACACCCAGAACATAATCCGGAGCAAGGCTGCAATATTCCAGCATTGCTGAGACGCGCTCCGGGGTGGGCGGAACGATTGGCAGGCCGTCAGTCAGCCCTTCCCGGAAGTAAAATTCCTGGGCCTCGTCCCAATCGTTGAAGTGAAAATGCTCGGACAGCATGGCGCCACTTTAAGACACAAGCCGCCCCAGGCGCAATTGCCGGTAATCTCTCCCCCGGTCCCCCTCCCTTGGTATCCAGGAGGGCCCGGTGGTATCCAGGAGGGCCCGGTGGTATCCAGGAGGGCCCGGGTCGGAACAAGAGTCTGCCAAAAGATCCAGACCGGCCGTACCGCGGCGCCGCCCCCTACTCCCCCATGTATGCAGACGGACGGACCGGGCACGGCCGGCCTGGATCCCTGCCCTCCGGCCTCGAGGTGTTGGGGCCCCTTGAGCCGGAGGGCGGGGAGTGGAATCCCGGTGAACGGTCGCTACTTATCCGTCCTAGGCCGTTCCAAGATCAAAAGCGGAATGCAATATATCGCCTGGGCCATCGTTGTCTGCCTCCTAGATAATTCTTCCCGAAGCGTCCAAAGACGGAGCGATAGGCAGATAGCGGGTGAGACTGTCCAGGCACCGTCCCCAACCCTGGTTGTGTTCGTCGCGCATGTTTTCGTCGGGGAACATTTCGTGAGTGAGTCTGACCTCGGTCGACCCGTCCCGGTCAAAGAACTCGATAGTAACCAGGGTTTCGGTCGGCGCCCAGTCCGCGGCGTACGGCGCCGGCGCGGCCTCCCATTTCCAGGTGAAGACCAGCTTCTCCGGTGGAGTGATCTCTCTATATACCCCGGTTACAATAAAAGGCTGTTCTTGATCTGGCACCTGCATTCCCAAGCGATAACTGCCGCCGGTCCGCAGGTCGACCTCCGCAATAGGCACGGTGAAATCCTCCTGCACGGCCCACCACCGGTGCAGGTGCGCCGGATTGGTCCATGCTTCGAACACCCGCTCCCTGGGGGCGTTGATGGTGCGGTTGATTACCACGCTGAAGGTCGGGTCGGGGGTTGGCTGGGTCATTGGGAGTCCTTCTACTTGGGGTCTTGCGACAGTTGATTTGCGCTTGGCGCCGGTGGGGCGTCCTCCGGGTTAACGTCTTCAAGGTAGCTGGCCAAGGACTCCAACTGCTGGTCCCAGAACCGCCGGTATTGTTCGATCCACTGGACTGCGTGTTGCATCGGCGCTGTTTGCAACCGGCACCGTCTGACCCTTCCATCCCGTTCTTGGGTGACCAACCCTGCCCGTTCCAGTACGCGCAGTTGCTTGGAGATCGCGGGTAGGGAAACCTCGAAGGGTTCCGCCAGAACGGTGACCGGCAGAGCTTCTCGTGAGAGGCGCTCCAGCATGGCCCGCCTGGTGGGATCGGCCAACGCCGAGAAGGTCTGATTGAGAGTCTCGACGGCATTATTAACCATTTGGTTAAATATTAACATCGGACCCTCCATTGTCAACCCTCGCCCGGCATACAACAAAAAACCCGCGCCCCAGTTAGGGGCGCGGGTGTGATCGGGGACCGGCGCAGGTCAGGCCGGTTGGCTATGTGGCCGGTGCTAGACGGGGTACCGGTCTCCGTCGATTCCCCTTATTTGGCCGAACGCGCAGGCGGCCGTGTAGTCGGCGCTGTTCCGGTTTATCCAGGGATCAGACCTCCAGTGGAGTATCATCGCGGTTGGCCCATTCACCCATGGAGGCGTCGTAGTTTTTCGTCTGGTTGTAACCGACCAGTTGGAGGACGAACACACCGTGCGCCGCACGGATTCCGCCCTGTCAATACGTGTAGACTTTCTTCTCGGGCGTGATGCCGGCCTCCGACAGGACTCGCTTGATTTCGTTGGCTGGCTTGAAACGGTGAGTGCCCCGGTCCATCACGTTGAACCATTCCAGGTGAATCGCCCCAGGAATGTGCCCAACACGCTGGTTGCCCCGGGAATCGCTGCCGTCCCATTCGGCGTCGCCCCGGACGTCCCAGATCACGGCGTCGGCCAGGCCGCAGGCCTCCTTCAGCTCATCGACCTTCACCAGCAACGACTCATCCCGCTGCGGTGTGAAAGTAGCGCCAGCGGCCCCGGAAGAGCGATCGACGCCGACACCGTTCCCGGCGGCTAGCCAACCCCTCCAGCCGCCGTCGAGCACTTTGACGTTGGCATGCCCATAGGTGTTGAGGGCCCACCAGAGCCGGGTAGCGTAGAGGCTCTGGGAGTTGTCGTAGGCGATTACCAGCGTGTCGTCGCCGACACCAAGCCCCTCGCACATGGCTTTGAATTGCTCAGAAGACATCAGGTGGACCCGGCCGGTGTCCGGGTCCTTTTCGAAGTTGTCGGGGACTATCACCGCGCCGGGAATATGCCCGCGGTTGTAAGCGGCGTCGACGTCGCAATCGACGACCACGACGTTCGAGTCGTCCTTGTGGGCGGTCACCCATGCGGCATCGACAAGATATTCGGGATGAGTGTAGTTCTCGGTCGCCATATTCCCTCTTGCCAGTCGCCGCCGGACTCATCGCGGCGACATGCGACGTTATGACCGTCGTTTCGGGATTGTAGGCCACCGGCGCGAACACGGTCAACGCGGGCAGAGCGCTCCGGCGTCGGTTTACCTTGCCGTTCCCCAATCCTGAAAGCTAAAATGCGGGAAAGCCCGTCGGCCCGCCCCCGCCCAAAGACCGGGGCGGGCCGTCTTGTTGGAACGCCGCTTCCCTGATAGAGCCGGCTCCGAGATTGGGCCGAAGGCCAATGAGAGGTCGTGATGCGAAACGAGTTCACGGCGATATTCGAAATGGACGACGACCGCGTTGAGCCGCGCTATGTCGCGTACTGCGCGGAAATCCCCGGCGCCAACGCGGAAGGCAAAACGATGGATGAGGCGCGGACCAATTTGACCGAAGCGGTATCGCGGACGCTGGAAGAGCGCCGCGCAAAAACCATGCGCGAAGTCCTGTACGATATCTCGCCCAACGCCACCCGCGAAACCGTGGTTGTACAGTCGTTGCGCAATGAGTTCACGGCAATAATCGAATGGGGAGAAGACTGGTACATCGCTTTTTGTCCGGAAATGCCCGCCGCCAGCGGTCAGGGCATAACCCGGGAGGAGGCACGGGATAATTTGGCCGAAGCAATACTGCTGGTATTGGAAGATAGCCGCGATGACGGCTTGCGCGGCGTGCCTAACGAAGCCATCCGAGAAGTCATCGTAGTCCAGTGAGACGCAATGCTCTGCTACATCATCTCCGTCGGCATCATTGCCGATTGAAGCGGGAAGGCCGGTCCCACTCAATCTGGCTCAACCCGGTCACCGGAGAGGTTCAATCCATACCTAGACACGCCGAGATTGATGACATCCTAGCCCGCAATATATGCCGCAAATTGTCAATCCCTATTATCGGCAGGGAGTAACAGGAGGACCGACATGGTACAACAAGGACAGATCGACCACCTGCTTCAGGAAACCGGCGAGATCGCTCCCCCGGCAGCGCTGGTGGCGCAAGCGACCCTCCAAGACTTCGAGGGCGCTTACCGCGACTCCATGGAGTCCCCGGAGGTGTTCTGGGAGGGTGTGGCCTCGGAACTGGAATGGTCCCGCCGGTGGGACAAGGTCTTCGAGTGGGACTACCCGACTTTCCGATGGTTCCTGGGGGCGCGGTGCAACATCACTCGAAATTGCCTTGACCGTCACCTGACCAACGGCAACAAGAACAAAGCGGCCTTCATCTGGCTGGGTGAGGACGGCTCCGAACGAGTCTACACCTACGGCAGGCTGGCCCAGCTGGTGAACCGGTTCGCCAACGGGCTGCGCTCCTTGGGAGTAGGCAAGGGCGACCGCGTGGTCATCTACATGCCGCTGACACCGGAAGGGGCTATCGCGATGCTGGCCTGCGCCCGAGTAGGCGCGGTCCACAGCGTGGTGTACGCCGGCTTCAGCGTCGGCGCATTGCGCGAGCGGATAATCGACGCCCAAGCCAAGGCGGTGATTACCGCCGACGTCGGCTATCGCCGGGGCAACGAAGTGGGCCTGAAGAGCATCACCGACCAAGCGGTGGCCAACCTGGACGTGGTGGAGCACGTGGTGGTCTGGAGGCGCAAGCCCCCCCTTATTCCCTCCAATGATGGGGGGAATAAGGGGGGGACGCTGGACCCCCGGGAAGTCGATTTCGATGAGTTGGTGGCCCGGGGCGACGTGGACTGCCCGGCCGAGGAGATGGACTCGGAAGACCCTCTCTACATCCTGTACACCAGCGGCACCACCGGGAAGCCCAAAGGAGTGCAACACGTACACGGTGGTTACATGGTGGGCACCTACTACCATTTCAAGACGTTCTGGGACGTGAAAGACGACGACGTTTTCTGGTGCACTTCGGACATCGGCTGGGTGGTGGGCCATAGCTACATAGTCTACGCCCCCCTCGTCGCGGGGGCCACCACCGTGTTCCGCGAAGGCGCCATCGACTACCCTCATCCTGGCGTGTTCTACGAAATTATCGAGAAATACGGAGTAAACGTCATTTTCACGGCGCCCACCGCCCTGCGCATGCTGATGCGCTACGGCGAGAAATACCCCCAGGGGTATGACCTGCGCTCCCTTCGGTTCCTCACCTGCGCCGGCGAGCCGCTGAACCCCGAGGCCCTGCGCTGGACCTACGAGCATATCTGCGGCAGCGGCCGGTGGGGCCACGTGGTGGACAATTGGTGGCAGACGGAGACCGGCGGGCCGTGTCTGGGCACCACCGCCACCATGCCGGTGAAGCCGGGCCGGGTCGGCCGGCCGTTGCCGGGGGCCGAAATGGACATCGTGGACCGGGAGGGCCAGCCCATCACCGAGCCGGACAAGGGCGGCCTCTTGGTGATTAAACGGCCTTTCCCCCATTTCTTCCGGACAGTGTTCGGCGACCCGGAGCGCTACTCCCAAGACTGGAACACCATTCCCGGAGTGTACTTTACAGGCGACGTGGCGCTGCGGGACGCCGACGGTTACTACATGGTGGTGGGCCGCGCCGACGACGTGCTCAACGTGGCCGGACACCGCATCGGGTCCGCGGAGGTGGAGAGCGCCTTGGTGTCGCACCCGGCGGTGGCCGAGGCGGCGGTCATCGGCAAGCCCGACGAGCTGCGCGGGGAGTCGATCAAGGGCTTCGTCACGCTGCGCGCGGGCAACGATCCTTCAGACAGCATGGTGGACGCCTTGAAGCTGCACGTTCGAAACGAATTGGGCCCCATCGCCGTCCCCGCAGAGCTCGAATTCACTCCCACTCTCCCCAAGACCCGCTCCGGAAAAATCATGCGCCGCCTGCTAAAAGCGCAGGAATTGGGCTTGGACCCCGGCGACATCACCACCCTGGAGGAGTAGAGAGCTGTTTCGCCGTTGCGCCCAAAGGTGAACTGACCAGAGAATGAACGGCAGAGAGTTCATCCGGCCGGCGCGACGCTACGCCAGGCGCAACAGGATGGAATTTTATTTCGATCCTGACAAGGGAAAGGGCAGCCATGGCACCGCATTCATAGGAGACCGGCGTACACAGGTGCGGCACGGCGAGATTGCCACTGGCACCTTGATGTCCATGTTCAGAGAGTTGGGCATAGACAGGAGGGATTTCTGAACGATGAAGTATGCCTATCCCTGCATTCTGGAACCCGAGGAAGACGAGGCGTATCAGGGATGGTTTAACGTGTCCTTTCCCGACATACCCAGTGCATTGACTTGTGGACGCGATTGGAAAACGGCTGTGGAAATGGCCGAAGACTGCCTGCTCGTGTCGCTGTGCGTTTGCGTGGAGCGCAACGAGGAACTTCCCACTCCCAGTCCCACTGCACCGGGGCAGGAACTGGTTACAGTGCCGCCCCTAGCGGCGGCCAAGCTCGCGGTGTACTCGACGATGCGACGGAAGGAAATCAGCAACATGGAGCTGGCCGAACGCCTCGGCATCAACGAATCAGCAGTACGCAAGCTCCTGATTCCCGATCGCTACTCCCACATGAAGCAGGTGGCCAAAGCCCTGGACGCGGTCGGTTGCCACCTGGTGGTGGAGGACTTGGCGGCGTGACCGGCCAAGGTTACGGTGCCGGATCTGAACTGCGAGGCAGTAGATGCGTGAAATTATTGGACGATACAAATTTAGCCCAGCGCAGTTGCGCTTGATGGCAAAATCTGATGTCACGCCCGTTGATACCCCCGTTGATACCATTGAGAAAGCCCACTCTCGCGAATACATATTCACCGTCGACGAGTTCGTGCGAATGGCGGAAATAGGCATCCTAGATTCGGATGACCGGGTGGAGCTCATCGACGGGGTGATAGTGGAAATGGCGCCTATCGGCAGACCGCATGGAAATCGGGTAAGCGACGTTGCCAGAGCCTTTTGGGAGCACGTGCCAAAGAGTGTGCGAGTGTACATTGGTTCAACAATTCGCCTTGACGACAGAACCGGGCCGCAGCCCGACATCGTGCTCCTTAATCCACAAGCGTCGGCGGACGAAGAAACCGTCCCCCGACCAGAAGACATATTACTGATCGTTGAAGTATCGGCTTCGACCCTCCGAACCGACAGGGGCGCCAAGGCGAGGCGATACGCCCAGAACGGTATCCCCGAGTTGTGGATTTTCGTCTTGGAGACCGAGCAAATCGAGGTCTGCCGTCAGCCCACTCCGGAAGGCTACGCTGAAGTGCGGCGATTCAGCCGTGGCGACACGCTGACCATACAGGCTCTGCCCGGCATCCAGATTTCGATGGATGAGCTGCTGGCCTGAGCAACAAACGGGGGTCAATATCATGCTGTTGGAACCTCTGATTTCCACAATCGAAACTATCAAAGAGCGCATTTCCGTCCACGGACCTACCCTGCGAGAAAACGAGACTCGCACCCGCATGGCGCTGATTGACCCATTGTTACAGGCCTTGGGGTGGGATACGACCGACCCGGCACTAGTGACGCCGGAGTACCGAGTTGGTGTGGGATGGGCAGATTATGCCCTCCGAAGTGTCGGGAACAAACCAGCCGCAGTTATAGAAGCCAAACGGCTGGGATCAATTGTTGAAAATCACTTGGACCAAGCGGTGGGCTATTGCATTCAGCAAGGGATTGCATACGCAGGGGTGACCGATGGCAGTCACTGGCAGTTGTATCGAACTTTCGAACCTATGCCCTTGGTAGAAAAACTCGTTCTGGACGTATCCATAGCCAGCACCCCCGCACACGAAGCCACCCTGAAAATGCTCCTGCTCTGGCGGCCAAACCTGGTGTCGGGGCAGGCGGTGGAGGCGAACGAGCCGTTGCAGGGTGTCCCAGATCCGGTTCCTCCAATGCCTGACCCAGACGCCGGCAACTGGATTTCCCTTGCGAAGGTTGAAACCGGAAAAGGCCAAAAGCCTCCCATAGCAGTTAGATTCTCCGGTGGAGAAATGAAGCCTATCAAAACTTGGTGGCAGGTGTTAACAGGAGTGGCCGAGGGGCTGGTAAAAAGCGGGGAGTTGACAGCCGACCATTGCCCCATCGCCGGTTTGGGTTTTATAAATTCAAGTCCAATTCACCCAAGCGGAAAGCCTTTCTTTACGCCCAAGCAGGTTTCAGGGGGTCTCTACCTAAATGTGCAGATGAACTCAAAACAAATCGTTGCGAGTAGCAGAAGACTCCTCACCCGCTTCCATATAAGCCCAGAAACCGTCGAGTTGCGGTTCGAGTGAACCCGGCTAACCACAACATCAATGCGTCATTGTATCCTGCCCACTGAAGGTCTACTACTTCCGCGAATTTCCTTATCACGAATACCGCGATGAGGAGGGGGCCGAGTATTCGTCGCGGCTGCCTTTTCCCCATAGCTTCTTCGACCCCTAGCAGGCCAACCAGACACCGTCTCTCGAAAAACTGAAGTGCCTGCACCGTGAGCTGGGCATGGAGCACCTCTTCAGGTACGGCCAAGAATCCAAGACGTCCCAGGAGGTCACCATGTCCAAGATCGGCCTGTTCGGCAAGGAAGTGCTGCCGGTTATCAAGACTTAGAAACTATCTCAAAACTGATGGCGCCTTTCATAATCATCTGTTTTGGCGTCAATTACCCGGCGGGGTCCACCCCCATCCTAACCTTCCCCCTGAGGGGGAAGGGACTTTTGAGATAATTTCTTAGTGAATTTATACTTGATATACAATACTGTAATAGAATGCCAACTAACATGGCCGGCGCCCGGCGCGCGGGCTGAATACAGGCCGGTGGACTTTCCGAAATGGTTGCCCTGACGCCAGACCGCCCCCGCCGCACACCGGCGGAGCCGCCCGCCGTTGACCCGGCGCCCGACGCCGGGCGTCCTCTCGTGCCTCGGATAGTACGGCTTTTCCGCCCCTACCGGGTCCAAGTCGCCATAGTCGTGGTATTCATCGTCGCAACCTCCACCTTGGGCGTGGTGAACCCGATGCTCATCCAGGTGGTCTTCGACGACGGGCTGGGTGTGGCGTCGGAAAGCGGCCCCAACATCAACCTTCTGTGGATTCTGGGCGGCGTGATGATCGCGATTGCCGCGGCCAACGCGGGCATGGGGATTTTCCAGACCTACATGACCAACAAGGTCGGGCAGCACGTCATGCGAGACCTGCGCGATGCGGTGTACGCCCACCTGCAGGGGATGTCGCTCCGGTTTTTCACCGGGACCCGCACCGGCGAGATCCAGTCCCGGGTATCCAACGATGTCGGCGGCATTCAGTCGGTGGTGACCACCACCCTGAGCGACGCCATAGCCAACATCGCGATACTGGCCAGCACCCTCGGCGCCATGCTTTTCCTGTCGTGGCAGTTGACCCTGGTGGCCGTCGCCACTGTGCCTCTCTACTTCTTTATGGCCCAGTGGGTGGGCCATAAGCGGCGGGAAATTACTTCCCGGACTCAGAAGTCCATGGCCGAGATGACCGTCATCACCCAAGAAACACTGTCGGTATCGGGAATCATGCTGGCTAAGCTCTTCGGGCGGCAGCACGAGGAGATGGCCAACTTTCGCCATCACAACCAAGAGCTGTCCGACCTGACCGTGCGCCAGCAAATGATCGGACACTCCTTCTTCGCGGTGGTGATGGCCTTCCTTTCAGTCAGTCCCGTGGCCATCTACCTGCTGGCGGGATACATGATGTCCGGGGGCGGCCCGTCGGTGGTTACCGCAGGCACCATCATCGCCTTCACCGTCCTGCAAAACCGCCTGTATTTCCCCGTGGGGCGCCTGCTGCAGGTATCGGTGGAGCTTCAGTCCTCCCTGGCGGTGTTCGAGCGCATCTTCGGCTACCTAGACATGAAACAGGAAATCGTCGACTCGCCGAATGCCCGTTCCCTGCCCACTGACAAGGTTGCCGGGGCAATAGCCTTCGACTCGGTGCGGGTAAACTACGCCGACGGCGAGGAGCCGGAGGACCCTGACGCGGAGGGCCTGGACGGACGCCAATGGGCGCTGGACGGCGTGAGCTTCCGCATTCCGCCGGGGCAACTGGCCGCCTTCGTCGGCCCCAGCGGCGCCGGCAAATCTACGATCGCCAACCTGGTCCCCCGCCTCTACGACGTGACCGAGGGACGGGTGAGCATCGACGGCTTGGACGTCCGGGACGTCAGGCTGGCCGATCTGTCCCAAATCGTGGGGTTCGTCACTCAGGAGAGCTACCTGTTCCACGCGACCATGGAGAAGAACCTGCTCTACGCCCGTCCCGACGCGACCAGAGCGGAAATGATCGAAGCGGCCCAGGCCGCCTTCATCCATGACCGCATCATGGAGTTGCCAGACGAGTACGACACGGTGGTGGGTGAGCGCGGGTTCCGCCTGTCCGGAGGGGAGAGGCAGCGGTTGTCCATCGCCCGGGTGATTCTGCACCAACCCCGCGTTCTCATTCTGGACGAGGCCACTTCGGCCTTGGACACCACCAGCGAACGCTACGTTCAGTCGGCCCTCCAGCCCCTGATGCGGGAACGCACCACCATGGTGATCGCCCACCGCCTATCGACAATCATCGCGGCCGACGTGATCTACGTGGTCGACCGCGGGAGAATCGTCGACTCCGGGACCCACGACGAGCTCCTCGCCCGCGGGGGTCTTTACGCCAACCTTTACGTCGAACAGTTCGGCGGCGGTCTTATCGAGGCCCGCTGCGACGACGGGGTGGTGTTCTCCAACGGCAGCATCTACCGCATCGAGGCCCGGGAACCGGCCTTGGCGGGAGCGGGAGCCGCCACCGGTGGAAGGGCGCCCCGGGATGAGGCCCCCATACCCCAGGATGAAGCCTAGCGGAAGAGCGTCACGCCTTTCATCGAGCCTTAACGCGGTGCCCGTCCACGAGGTTAGCGACAGCAAACGGTTGCTATAATGGCCCCGGAAGGTGGCCGCCATGATAACGAACATTTCTCTGCGAAACTTCAAGTGCTTCCGCGAACTGGAAGTCAACCCCAAGCTGATTACGGTCTTCATCGGCCCCAACGGCACCGGCAAGTCCAGCGTCCTGCAGGCGCTGCTGCTGCTGAAGCAGTCGCTAGGGACAGACCAAATTAACTATCAGGGAGAGTTTATCAACCTGAGTGCACCGGCTGATTTGGTTCCCAATTTCCTGTCGGAGCCGCTGCCGACGTATTTGGAACTCAAGGGGGGAAAGGTTACCGAGGCAACCCAGGAAGTCGACGAATTCCAATTTGCGGCAGAGTTTACATCCAATTTGCGGCTTTTTTCTCCCGGAAATCTAGAAGATCCGACGCAAACCGGAGTGCCAGGGAAATTCGCTCCCGTTGGCCTTGTACTAAACCGATTAGCCATCGTACCAGCGGTAAGAGGCTTGGTGCGACCGAGATACGAATTGGGCGCCAACTACTCTGAACAAGTACCATTGCATCGCGGTCTCAGCGGTCAGGAAGAACAGTTGGCAACAAATCTTGGCTATAGTCGTTCTTTGGAAGAAAAGCTCTCCACATTGCTTCAGAAGGTGACTGGCACAGGGTTGCGCGCCGATGTTGTCCCCTCCAACTCTGTAGAAGTGAAGTCGATGACCCCATCCGGCGCAGTCAATATGGTTGCAGCAGGATTTGGCTCGAACGCCCTAATCCTGCTGCTTCACCAACTGATTAGCGCGGAGAAAGGCGCAACGGTGCTGATCGAGGAGCCGGAAATCCATCTTCACCCCAAGGCGCAGGCCGATTTAGCGCAGGTATTGGCCGAGACTGCTGTGGCCGACGGGAAGCAGGTAATCATGACCACCCACAGCGAACATCTCTTGAGCCGTTTGCTGACCCTAGTAGCGGAAAAGCGGCTGTACCCGGATCAATTGGCGATCTACTCCTTCGAGAAGGACGGCGAGGGGGAATGTTCAGCCAGCGAGATTGAAGTCACCGAGCGCGGACAAGTAACCGGCGGACTCACGGGATTCTTCGACGCTAATTTGGCAGAGATGGACCGGTACGTTAAGGCGCTGCAAACAAAATCGTGACACCCAAGAAACAATTTATCTTGGATGAGAACGTCCTAATTTTCGCTCAAACAGGACTTAACAAACATGAAGTGCCGGATTCCACTTGTGCTGAGTTGGTAAGTAGCATTATCAGAATCTGCCATACCATAGTCATCGACTCGTCCTTATTTAACAAGTACCGACATCAGCTTAATCAGAGCAGACATCGCCCAACTATTCACGGGGCCGCCATGTTGCCCGTTCTGATGAACGCAGTGCAAATTCCGGGCAAGTTCGACCGGTTCGATAGGGCCAGTGCCCCTCCGTTCTAGGGCGAGGAAAGAATTCCTCAAGGGAGCCAAGACGATGTTCCAGTGTCAGTTCGGCTCGCAGTAGGAACAGGAGCCATACTGGTGACGGCGGATCAAGCCCTGAGGGAAGATCTGGCGTCGTCAGGCATTCAATCCGATTACACTTTAAACGTTCTTTCCCCCGAAGACGCCCTCGCTTCCCTCTGACGCCCCTATCGCGGGGGGAAGTTGCGGGTGATGACCGCGCGGGCCTCTTCCAGGGGGATGTTGCCGGCTACGGCGCAGGGAGCGGTTTCGGCGAGGATGGCGTCGGTGTCGCCCAGCAGGGTGTGCTTCTTGAACTGGTCTTCATGCTCGATCCCCAAGGCCCGGCCCACCAGCGTCAGGTAGTGTTCCACCCGCACCGGGAAGTCTGCCTCCAACCCGCACATGTGCCGCTGGCAGCCGTGGTATAGCGTGGCGAACGTGTCGGCCCCGGCGTCCACCGCCTGCCGCACCGAGTCCCGCGCCATCTCGTCCCAAACCTCCGGACCGACCTCCTGCCGCACTGCTGGGGTGCAGTGCCTCCCGTAACGTTCGTCGGTGCCTAGGTCCAGCGCAGTGACGCCGGGAAGCTTCGACAGGAGAGTCAACGCGCTCCGGGCCTCGGCGGCGGACTGGGGACGGCCGGTGTGGTAATGGAGCGAGAGCGTGGTCTCCGGTTGGGGCTGGAAGTCCAAACGGTCCAGGTTCTGCATCAGAAATTCCGTGACGTGCTGGAAAGTGAACTCCTCCCGCATGTCCATGATGTCATCGTAGAAGAAGATGCACGACGGGCACCACATGACCACCTGCTCCGGGTCGAACTTGCGGAAGTTGGCCGCGGTGGTCTGAGCCACGGACCGGGCCGAAGCCTTGTCTCCCCGCTGGAAGTGCTGGATGCCGCAACAGTAGGACGCGCCGCCCACGGCGGTGAAATCGACGTCCAGTAGCTTGAACACGTCCATCACCGTGCGCACGAGATGGGTCGTCCGCAGGACGTTGCAACCCAGGTAGAGCACAATTTCGGAGGGCTTGACGTCGCCCTTGGGCGTGGTCAGCAGCCAGTCCCGTTCCTCGGGGGTTGACTGGAACCCGTGGAGAACATCGATCTCCCGGTAGTAATTCCGGTAGAAGCTGCGGTCAGAGTTCGATTGAGTCACGTTGTCCTCCCCGTCAGGGACTGCTACCAGCCGACGACTGCGCCGTCTTTCCTGGGTTCGGTGCCGCCTTGGAGCACGCCGGTATCCAGGTCTCGTTGGATGACCTGCGCCCCGCCGATGGATACCCGCTGGCGGCCCATGATGGCGCCCACCTTGTGGCCGCGGGCCTGCAGGTCGCGGGCCACTTCCGGGTCCAGTCCTTCTTCGATAATCACTTGGTCGTTGCCTACCATGAACCGGAGGGCGTTGATGGCCTGCTGGGGGTCCATGCCGTGGTCGACCATGTTGCTGATGAGCTGCAAGTGGCCTTGGGGCTGCATGAACGCACCCATCATCCCATAGCACCAGCGAAGCTCGCCGTCCACGGTGACCATTCCGGGGATGATGGTATGGTACGGCCGCTTGCCGGGGGCGAGGGCGTTGGGGTGCTCCGGGTCCAACGAGAAGAGGGCCGCCCGGTTGTGCAGCACGATGCCGGTACCTGGAACGACCATCGCCGACCCGAAGTCGTTGAAGATGCTGTTGATGAACGAGCAGGCGTTCCCCTGCCCGTCGACCACGCTGATATAGACGGTATCGCTGCCGCCATGGACCTGGCCGTAAGGCGCGGTATCCATGGCTTTCCGTGGCTCGATCAGTTCGCGCCGGCTGGCCGCGAATTTCTTGGAAATCAGCTCTGCCGTGGGAACCTCCACCTTGCGGGGGTCGGCCACGTAGCGAAACGCGTCGGCGAATCCCAAGCGCATCGCCTCTATGAGGTGGTGATAGGCGTCGGGCGACTGGGCGCCCATGCCCTGTATGTCAAACCCCTCGGCGATATTGAGGGCCTCCAACGCAGCGATGCCTTGGCCGTTGGGCGGACACTCCCAGCAGGTGAAGCCCCGGTAGTCGATGGAGATTGGTTCGTCCCAGTCGGAAGTGTGCCCCGCCAGGTCCTCCAGAGCCAGCCAGCCGCCGTGTTCCTCAACGAAGGAGGACATCTTTCGGGCCAGTTCGCCGTGATAGAAGGCCTCCGTGCCGCCCTCGGCGATAGCCCGCATCGTGCGGCCTAAGGTGGGAAGACGCATCAGGTGGCCTTTGACCGGCGCTTGACCGTCCACCAGGAACTCCTGCCCCGACGGGTAACTCGATATTTTGCGCAGATTGGCGTCCCACTGGAAGGCGATGACTTCAGAGACCGGGAATCCCTCTTCCGCATAGCGGATGGCGGGCGCCAAGAGCCGGTCCAAGGGCATCGAGCCGCATTCCCGCCGGAGGGTCTCCCAGCCGTGGACCGTCCCCGGAACGGCGACGGAATATGGGCCGACATTGGGCATGGAGTGGTGGCCCGCGGCCCTCAATTCCTCCAGGTTGGCCTGCGACGAAGCGCGGCCGCTGCCGTTCAGGGCCCGCACCGATTTCTCTTGCTCATTCCACATCAAGGCGAACACGTCGCCGCCCACGCCGGTTGAGTTGGGCTCCACCACGTTCAGCGTGGCGGCGGTGCAGATAGCGGCGTCCACGGCGTTGCCGCCTTCCATCAACACCTGCAACCCGGCCACAGAAGCCAGGGGTTGGCTGGTGGCCACCATTCCATTGGTAGCCAACACAGTCGAGCGCCGGGAGTCAAAATACATGCGGATCGCGCTCCCAAAGGGAAAATCAAGCTGGGCAAGCCGCTCCCAATGCGGCCGAAAGACGCCGGGATTGTACCATGGCGTCCGCTGGGAAGCGGATGGCCGTCAGCCTGTTTCGTGGGCTGTCCCCTGGGCTGCGTCCGTGTCGCAGAACCGGCCGCTGTCTTGCAACTCGGGGTCGATCTCCGCCCGTGTCCGTTCCGGTAGCGGCTCGAACGGGCCGTATGCGGCGAGGTAACGGCGGGCCAGTCCCGAAACAACCCTCAGGCCGCCACCTCTTGGACGATTCCTCGATGCCTCAGCCGGACCAGTCGAGGCGGTAGAACTGCGGCGGCGGCTCCAACTTGACAACACCGGCGGCTGAGCACATCATTAGGCAAAGCTTTTCGGACAAGACTACGCTAGGCGCGTTGTCACACTTTTACAATAGAATATCCCGCACAACAAGATCCAACGATGGAAGTGCCCTTCCCAGGGCTTGAACGGGGAAGCTGGTCAAAGTCCAGCACTGTCCCGCAACGGTAGGTCCCGATTTATCGGGGCGAGTCCGGTCCACGGCTTCCATCGATGTTCTTACCTTCGAGGAAAGGTACTGGCATAACCCGTTAGCCGCAAGAAGCCCTGTTCCTTCCCGGAGTAAGCGTTGGAACAGGGTTTTTTATTTGTCCACGACCCATACCAATAAACGAGGAAACAAGGCGTGATCAGGATTCGACTTATCCTCTGTGCAATGGCGTTGCTGGCCGTATCGGTGCTGGTTGCGGCGTGCTCGAACGCTGCCCCCACGGCGCCGCCAACCCCGACGGTTGTTCCGACCGTATCGCCGACTTCAGCTCCGGCCTCGCCGACTATCGTCCCTACCGGCGGGCCTCCGGCCGAAGCAACCGCCGCCCCGACCGCCGAGCCTACTGCGCCGCCGCCGGCGTCCACCCGGCCCGCGTCCCAACCCACGGCGGTCCCGACGCGGACGCCCTCGCCTACCAACACTCCCAAGCCGACCGCCACGCCAGCCCCGGTGGTTGTCGCGGATACCAACGGCAACCCGGTCCAATTCGACACCCCGCCGGAGCGCATGGTGGTCTACGACGGGGCGGCTGTTGAGATGCTGTTCGCCATCGGCCAAGGGCATCGCGTCATTGGAACCCACATTTTCGTTACGTACCCGCCGGAGACAGCAGGCATCCCCAAGATTGGCGACGCTTTCAACATGGACATCGAAGCCATCGTCGCCTTGGAGCCGGACTTGGTGTACGTGTTCTACGACCGTTTCAACGAGGACCTGGAGCGGGCCGGGTTGAAAGTGCTCTACATCAAGAGTCTGTCCGATGGCTTCACCGAGGTAGCCAACCAGATACGGATGTGGGGCCTCATCACCGGCGGGACCGAGGAGGCCGGGAAGCTGGCCGGCGAGTTCGACGCGCGAGTGGCCGCCATCGAAGACAGGCTGGACGACATTGAATCAATCAAGACCGTCTACTCCCATGACCTTGAATGGTGGACGCCGGGACGCAAAACCCTGGTCAACGACGTGTTCGAGCTGCTGAAACTTCAGAACATCGCCGACTTCGAAGGCTATCAGCAAATCAGCCCCGAGGTGGTGGTGGCCGCCAACCCCGACATCATCATGGGGTCGATAGAAGACGTGACCGGGGAGCCGGCGCTGTCCGGCCTGTCCTCAGCCGCGCCTGACCGCATCTTCACGCTCAGCGTGGCCAACTCCTTCAGCGTGGCCGGGCCGCGGTTTATAGACGCCGTGGAAGAAATGGCCGCCTGGGTCTATCCCGACCGCTTCGAGTAACCCGTAGCAGAGGACTAGCAGCAGTGGCCGAAAGGAGCAGCAAGCCCCCCCTTCACCCCCCCAGTGGGGGGGTTGTAAGGGGGGAGGGACCGGCGGCCTTGGATCTCGGCAGAATCGCCGGGGGGTTGGTCGGCCTTCGCTACCCGTGGTGGCGGCTGGCCTTCGGCGGGGCCGCTTTCTTAGTAGCGGCGGTATTCGCGGCCAGCCTTGGCTCCGTCGACATTCCCTTCCTCGCGACGGCCCAGATCGTGCTCTCCCGGCTGCCCGGCATTGACTCCCCGGCGAATACTCCGGCGGCGTGGGACACTATTGTGTGGCAACTCCGGCTGCCCCGGGTAGCCTTGGCCGGGATCGTGGGAGGCGGCCTGGCGATGGCCGGCGCCGCCTACCAGGGGCTCTTCAAGAACCCGCTGGCCGATCCCTACCTGGTGGGGGTCGCGTCGGGGGCGGGGCTGGCGGCAGTTATCGTTCTGCTGACCGGAGTGCCTTTATTCATCGGCGGGTTCAGCTTCCTCCCCGCCGCGGCATTCGTTGGCGGCGTCTCAGCGGTGGCGGTGGCCTATTCCGTCGCCCGTAGCTCCCGGGGAACGCCCCTGACCACCCTGATCCTGGCGGGCGTGGCCATTGCCTCACTGGCCGGAGCGGTAACCAGCCTGCTGATGATCCGCAGCGACCCAGAGCTCCGTCCGGTCATTAGCTGGCTCTTGGGCAGCTTCATCTCGTCAGAGTGGAGCGAGTGCGCCATCGTTCTGGCCTACCTGGCCCCCAGCATGGTCGTGCTCTTGGGGTTCGGCCGGGTATTGAACGTGCTGCAGTTGCGGGAGGAACACGCCTCGATGCTCGGCGTCGAAGTCGAAAAGGTGAAGTTGCTCCTCATCGTGGCGGCCACCATGACCACAGCCGCCGCCGTATCCTTCACCGGGCTCATCGGCTTCGTCGGGCTGATCGCCCCCCACGTCGTGAGGCTGATCTGGGGGACCGACTACCGGTTCATCCTGCCCATGTCGGCCATTCTCGGGGCCACGTTCCTGGTGCTGGCCGACCTGGCGGCCCGCACTGTGGCGAGCCCCGGCGAACTGCCCGTTGGTATCGTCACCGCATTCTGCGGCGCGCCATTCTTCCTGTACCTGCTCCGGCGCCGCGGCGCCGGTATGGTCTAGGGATAGGTGTGAAGTGAGCTCGAACGGCCGCACACCGCTTCCCGCCATTGGCGCCATGGATCAGGGCGGCACACAAAACGGCGCGGGGCTCGCACACCACGAGGTTGCCGGAATCGGCGTTTCCGGGGTCTGGGCGGGGTACGGAGAACGCCAGGTGCTCTCCGGAGTGGACTTGGCCGTGGAGCAGGGGACGCTCATCGCCTTGGCCGGCCCCAACGGAGTCGGCAAGTCGACGCTCCTTCGATTGATCGCCGGAAGCCTGCGGCCGCGGCAAGGCTGCGTCACCGTCATGGGGACCGACGTATCGACCCTCTCGTCCCGGGAGAGGGCCAAGCGGGTGGCCGTGGTGCCCCAGGCCCCCGAGCTTCCCCACGGCTCTTCGGCGTTGGAAGTGGTGCTGATGGGACGGAACCCTCATCTGGGGATGCTGGCATGGGAGGGCCCGGAGGACGTTGAAATCGCCGTGCGGGCCATGCGGTCGACCGTCTCGGAAGAGTTCATGGACCGGCCCATTCAACAGCTTTCCGGCGGCGAAAGGCAGCGGGTCGCAGTGGCGATGGCCCTGGCCCAAGAGACTCCCATAATACTTCTGGACGAGCCGACGGCCAACCTCGACCTCGCCTTTCAACCCGCAATAATGCGGTTGTTGCGCGATCTGGCGGCGTCGGGCAAGACCGTGGTGACCGCAGTCCACGACCTGACCCTGGCCGGCCAGTTCGCGGATGTCGTGGCCATGCTGGGAGATGGGAGAATTCACTCGATCGGCGCCCCGGAAACAGTGCTGACAGCCGCCAACATCAAACACGTCTACGGGGCCGACACGGTCGTGATGAAACACCCGGAAACAGGCAAGCCCGTGGTGGTGAGTTCGAGCTGACGGCACTCAGGCCCGGCTCGGTCCTATACAACCATTACGCCCCGTCCCGGTCCTATCGCCACTACACCACCGACGCCTCCCCCCAAACCCAGAGCACAATTCCCCCCAATTATGCCGGATTCGAGGACATCGGCCGCCGGGCTGTGGACAGTCTGCAAGCTTTGGCAAGCCGTTGAATGAATCGGCTACCGGGGTTGAATAATTCACAACAGCGACCCTACCATAGCGGTATGGTTCCTCAACATTCAGAGGTCAGCTACAACCAGGCTGTGATGAATCTCGTCGATCAGGGAGCCGACAGGGGCAAATCGCGCACTTGGATAATATATGCGGAGCTATCCACGCCTGTTTTCCAACAAGGAAGGACAGGGCGCGGGAGCAGTTCGCCTGGTATTGAGTGAATATTGAAGACATCACTGGCTCGATACGTGATAATCGAATCCGAATCACAGATCACGCCGATGAAGCGGCTCAGGCTGACCGATTGTCATTTGATGAGATATTCGTCAGCGTTCTTCGAGGCGAGGTAATAGAAGACTATCCTGGCGACAGACCGTACCCTAGTTGCTTGGTTTACGGGGACACCCTTAGCCGGGAGCCGGTACACAGCGTTTGGGCCTACAATCCGGACAACGGTTGGGCTGTTTTGATTACACTCTATCGTCCTGACCCAGAGCGTTGGCTTGACTGGCGTACGAGGAGGCCACAAGGATGATGCCATTTGGTAAATGTCCGGTATGTGGCGGCGAGATGGTTGAGAAAGAGGTGGAGAAATTGCTGCGCGGCGGCGTCAATATTGCCACCCTGACTGTCCCTGCCGAGGTTTGTTTGCATTGTGGAGAGCGGCTATTTTCGAAGGAAACGGTCAACCGATTTGAGCAAATTCGCCACAAGCTGGCCCGGCAGCAAGTAGCGGAGTTTGATTCATTGGGACAATCGTTCCAGGTTCGGGCGTAAGCCGATCGTTTCGGGTCCCGGCCCAAAAGAGAAGGCGTAGCCGGTACTCGCCGGTGCGTTTGACAGTGGCAACCGCCGATGGTACGGTGCGATTCGAGTCGTGACCGAGTGGAAGGGGCCAACGCAGCGGGTCCCACGTTCCATAGACTAGAAACATCGGCAACCCGCTCTGGAGTACCGCAGGCAGTCCTGCCTAAAATGCGTCACCGTCCCACGCCGTTTCCGCCGTCCCCACGGCGATCAACCTCCGTGTCTCCCGTGCCACCGTGGCGGTAGCAGGCGCGGGCCGGGCGGCGCCGGGGAGCCGCCGGACCGGCTCGTGGTTCCGCAGTCTCACCCTCGTTACTTTCGTCTCGGTTTTTGCATTGGTTGTGCTGGGAGGCGTGGTCCGGGTAACCGGGTCCGGGCTGGGCTGTCCCGATTGGCCCCTCTGCCACGGCGGCTTGCTGCCGCCCCTCGAGACCAAGGCCATAATCGAGTTCGCCCACCGTTTTGTGGCCTCGATTCTGGTGGGGCCGCTGATCATCGTCACCTGCGTTTCGGCCTGGGTGTTCCAACGGAACGAAAGGTGGCTGATTGTGCCGGCAACCGCCGCCTTGGTATTACTGGTGCTGCAAGCGTTGCTCGGCGGTTATACGGTGCTGAACGAGTTGCCGGGTATCATCGTTTTGGTCCATCTGGCCGTGGGACAAGGGCTGCTGGGTTGTCTAACCCTGATGACGGTGGTAGCCTACCGGGGGCCTTTACGGGGCGGGCCGCAACCGTGGGCCGAGGGGAAACTCCGCAGGTTTCCCTCGCTGTCCATCGTCGCGGCGGCGGTGGTGTTCGGCCTGATGCTGTCGGGTTCGTGGGTGACTATTTCCGGGTCCACCGGCGCCTGTTTGGACTGGCCCCTGTGTAACGGCGACGCCTTCCCCTCACAACGGCTCCAGATGATTCACATGGTCCACCGGTACGTGGCGCTGGTAATAGGTCTGTTGGTCTTGTACACGTTGCACCTGGGGTTCAGGGGGCACACCCAACCCACACCCGTCAGGATGCTGTCGCTTGCCGGGGCCGCATTGTTTGTCGGCCAGGTGCTGGTGGGAGCCGGCGCGGTGTGGACCGACTTTTCCCAAGAATTCCGCGCCCTTCACCTGGCGTTGGCCACCGGTGTCTGGGCCGCAGTAGCCGCGCTGGCCTTCGTGGTCTACACTGGAAAGGCTGAAACCGGAAGCGCCGAAACTGGAAGGAGCCCCGGACGCGGGCACACCTCATCCACCAGGACCGCTAATGGCTGATCAAATCGGGGCCGATCGAATAGACCTGAGCAAACCCGCCGCCGGCCGCGCCGCGGCAATGGGCCGGATGGCGGCCGATTACCTCACTCTCACCAAACCGCCCATCATCTCCCTGCTCTTGGTAACAGCCGTCGGCGGGATGTTTCTGGCCGCCCAAGGAGTTCCCCCCATTATCACCCTGCTGCTGGTCTGTGCCGGAGGGGCTCTGGGGGCCGGCGGGGCCAACGCCATCAACCATTACCTGGACCAAGACATCGACGCCCTGATGAGCCGCACCTGGCAGCGGCCGGTTGCCAGCCACCGGATACCGCCGGCACGGGCGCTGGCCTTTGGCATCGGGCTGAATGTGGCGTCTTTCTTAGTGTTGGCCGGCGGGGTCAACATGCTGGCGGCGGTCCTCACCCTGGGGGCCACCCTGTTCTACGTGCTGGTTTATACCGTGTGGCTGAAGCGCACCACCCCGCAGAACATCGTCATCGGGGGCGCCGCCGGCTCAATACCTCCAGTGGTCGGCTGGGTGGCAATCACGGGGTCCTTCGATCTGTCGGCGCTTTACCTGTTCACCATCATTTTCTTCTGGACCCCGCCCCACTTCTGGGCCCTGTCTCTGCTGATACAAAAGGACTACGAGCGGGCCGGCGTGCCCATGCTCCCAGTGGTGGCGGGCAAGGAACGCACGGTACAGAGCATTTTCGGCTACACCCTCGTGCTGGTGGCGCTGACTCTGGTGTTCACGGCGTCCTCCACTCTGGGGCCGGTCTACCTCGGAATGGCAGCGGTACTGGGGGCCGTTTTAGTGGGGATGGCCTGGCAGTTACGGCGGGAGCAGACAGCCCGGCGGGCGCGTCACCTGTACCTGTATTCGCTGCTCTACCTCGCGGTGCTGTTCGTAGCGATAATGGTCGACAGCGTACTCGTATTTTGAGCTGCCAAATCGCCGGGACTATTGCCCGCCCGCCCCCCCTTCGTAACTGTTCAGACTTCGGGGGATCTGCTTGACCAGCGGCACCGCCGACAGGGCAATTTAGCTTTGAGCAAGGCTGGATCCCCGTCCTCTGCGGGCATTCGTCCCCTCAACTCTGAACAGTTACCCCCCCTTCAAATACGTTGACAGTGCCGACGGTGCTGTGATAACGTCCCCACCGCAAACAAGCACACCGCGCAAGCGGCTGTCGCTTTAGGGGAGTCCGAATATGGGGTTGATGCCCTCGCGACGGGCAGGTCCCCCTCACCACAAAACAGGTAACCCTGAACGGTCCGTCCAGCGCCGAAACTGGTCACGAACAGTGGTTTTTTTCGGTACCTTGGCGGCCCTTTTCTTGCTTGCCGTGGCCTGCAGCCAAGGAAAGCAGTCCACTTGGGAGGCCGTGGGGCCGGTCGCCGAAAAACAGCTCCTGCTGTTTAAGGTGCTGCTCTGGACCATGGTCGCGGTCTTCGTGCTGGTGGAGGGAGCCCTCCTTTACACTCTGATACGCTACCGGCGCCGTCCCGGGCAGGAACGACCGCCCCAGATCCACGGTCACACCGCGCTGGAAGTCATTTGGACCATCATCCCTACGATAGTGGTTCTGGGGTTGGGAATCTGGTCGGTGTTCACCCTCTTCGAGTTGGACGAACCCCCAAGGGACGGCCCCGAGGTGCTCGACGTCGTCGTCACGGGCCACCAGTGGTATTTCGAGTTCGAATATCCGGACGCCGGCGGCGGAAAGAGGATAACCACCGCTAACGAGCTCCGCATTCCGGTTGACCGGCCCGTCCGCTTGGACCTCGAGAGCGACGACGTGCTCCACAGCTTCTGGGTGCCCAAGCTGGCCGGCAAAGTGGACGTGGTGCCCACCCGGACCAATCACCTGTGGTTCCAAGCCGATAGGGACAAGATTGACGAGGCACTGCCAGCCACCTTCTACGGCCAATGCGCCGAGCTATGCGGCATCTCCCACGCCCTGATGCGGTTTCGGGTGATAGTCATGGACCAAGACGATTTCGACTCCTGGGTGGCCGACTACGGGCCCCCGGCGGCCGTCACCCCACGGGCCCAGCAGGGGCAGCAGGTCTTCAACATCAACTGCGCCCTTTGCCATACCGTCAATGGCGCGGAAAACGAGGCGGTAGCCGCAACCAGGCTTACGCAGTTCCTGAGCGGAGGGGATGTCGTCGCGGTGCCCGGTCCGAACCTGACCGACCTCCGGCACCGGATGACCCTGGGCGCCGGAATAACGGACCTTTCGGTGGAGAACCTCCGGGCCTGGATCAAGAACCCCGAGAGGTTGAAGCCCGGCAACTGGATGTACGACAAGGCGATCATGTACCAGGACGGCGGCGATGCCAATCTCAGCGATGATGACATCGATGCTGTGATTGAGTATCTGATGAACCTGCGCTAGACTATTCTCGGAAGGAAAGCTCCCCTTGCGGAAGGGGGACGGACCGGCTTAGAAGAGCGATGGCCACACTAACTGACGTAATTGCCCGGCCTACCGGTTACTCCGGCATCTGGAGCTGGATAACGACCGTCGACCACAAGCGCATCGGCGTCTTGTACGGTACAACGGCGTTCATCTTCATGCTGTTCGCCGGAATAGAGGCGGGCGTCATCCGGGTACAACTGTCCCAGCCCGAGCTGGGCATCGTCAGTCCCGGCCGCTATAACGAAATGTTCACCATGCATGCCACCGTGATGATTTTCATGGTGGTCATGCCCTTGTCGGCCAGCTTCTTCAACTTTGTCGTGCCCCTGGCAATCGGGGCCAGGGACGTCGCATTCCCCAGGCTGAACGCCCTGAGCTACTGGATTTTCCTGTTCGGCGGCATCCTGATGCACGTCAGCTTCGCCGTGGGCGAGGTGCCCGACGCCGGCTGGTTCTCCTACGCCAACCTGACGGAAAAGCCTTTCAGCCCCGATCGAGGCCTGGACTTCTGGTCCCTGAGCCTCCTGGTGCTGGGGGCCTCCTCAGTGGCTGCCGCCCTCAACTTCGTCGTCACCATCGTCAACCTCCGTGCGCCGGGCATGACGCTCATGCGTATGCCGGTGTTCGTCTGGATGACTCTTATTACTTCCATCCTGCTGGTCTTGGCCTTCCCGGTAATTACCGTGGGCCTTATCGAACTCACGATGGACCGCAACTTCGGCACCCATTTCTTCGTCCCCTCGGAGGGCGGCGACCCCATATTGTGGCAACATCTTTTCTGGGTGTTCGGGCACCCTGAAGTCTACATTCTGATCTTGCCGCCCATGGGTATCGTCTCGGAAATACTGCCGACCTTCTCGAAGAAGCCCTTGTTCGGGTACCCCTTCATCGTGTTCTCCGGCATCGTTATCGGCATGATGGGCTGGGCGGTGTGGAGTCACCACATGTTCACCGTGGGCCTCGGACCCGTGGCGAACTCGGTTTTCACCATCACGACCATGCTCATCGCGGTGCCCACCGGCGTCAAGATATTCAACTGGATGGGCACACTGTGGAAGGGGTCTATCGAATTCAGCACGGCCATGCTGTTTGCTCTGGGGTTCATCACCCTGTTCATTATCGGGGGGCTCAGCGGGGTCTCCCACGCCGTTTCGCCGTCGGACTTCCAGCAACAGGACACCTACTACGTCGTGGCCCACCTCCACTACGTGCTGTTTGGCGGTTCGGTCTTCGGAATCTTCGCGGGAATCTACTACTGGTACCCCAAGATAACCGGGAAGATGCTGAGCGAATTCTGGGGTAAGATCACCTTCGCCCTGATGTTCATTGGCATGAACGTGACCTTCTTCCCCATGCACTACGCCGGCATGAACGGAATGCCGCGGCGGATCTTCACCTACGCCGAGGAATTTGGCTGGGGCAACCTGAACCTGTTGTCCACCTTCGGCTACTTCGTCCTTTTCATCAGCATCCTCACGTTCATGTACAGCCTCTGGCAAAGCCGGCGCTCTCGGCCGGTGAGCCACGACCCGTGGGACGCCCCGGGGCTGGAATGGAGCATCGCCTCCCCGCCCCCGCCTTATAACTTCGCGGAGATCCCGAGGGTCGAGGGACGGGACCATTACTGGATCTTGAAAGACCGAGCCCGTGAGGAAGGCAACCCCATCACCGGCCCGGAAGCTCCCGTCGATCCGGCTTCAATCCACATGCCCAGTCCGTCGTACTGGCCGATCATCACAGCCGCGGGAGTAGCCCTCATCGGCGGCGGGATAGTATCCCACTACGGAATCAGTTTCCTCGGCGGTGTCATAGCGTTCCTCGGCGTCATCGGGTGGGCCAATGAGCCTGCGGCCGCGCCCGAGGAAGGTCGCGCCGGGGCACACCACTAGGAGACTGTAGACGTTGGCCCACCCACCCGAATCGGCGCCCTTGGACCACAATTACACCACTACCGGTCTGAACCACCGGAAGATGCTCATGTGGGTGTTCCTGGGTTCGGATTGCCTGTTCTTCGCCTCACTGATCGCCACCTACATGGTGTACCGGGGACAGAGCCTGGTGGGGCCATACCCCAACGACATCATAGACGTCCCCATAACCACCATCAGCACCTTCGTTCTGCTGATGAGCAGCTTCGCCATGGTCCGGGCGCTGGCGGCCACCAATGCCAACGACCAAGGGGGAATCAAGATCTGGTTGCTGGCGACGGCGTTGCTGGGGTCGGTTTTCATCGGCTTCCAGATCTATGAGTTCAACGCCTTCAAGAACGAGGGATTGACGCTGGGCACGAACCTGTTCGGCGCTACCTTCTTCACCCTTACCGGGTTCCACGGAGCCCACGTCACCTTGGGAATCATCTGGCTGCTGGGCCTCTTCATCCTGTCGTACAAGGGCCGTCTCGGGCCCGCAACGGCGCTGGACGTGGAGCTTGCCGGCCTATACTGGCACTTCGTAGACATCGTCTGGATCGTGATATTCACTCTTCTCTACCTGATCGGCGGATTCGACGTGGGTCCTGCGCCCCCGGCTGGCTAGCCGGCCGGCTTATTGTCCCTGTGCCGTCAGGAGACCCCTAGGAGAACCTTCAATTGGCCACGACCCACGAAGAAGCTGAACACGATGTTCGCCACCCCACTATCAAGCAGTATGTGGCGATCGCGGCGATCCTTTTCGCTATCACCATCGTCGAATTCATCCTGATCTGGCCCACCGCCGGGATAGACGACGATCTGGGTCTGTCCAAGATCCCTCTGCTGATCTTCCTGTCAGCCATCAAGTTCGCCATCGTCATAATGTTCTACATGCACCTCAAGTTCGACCACCCGTTGTTCTGGAGAGTGTTCATCGCCGGGCTGGTGCTGGCGTTCATGGTAGGGTTGGCCCTCATGGGCCTTTTCACCGCCATTAAAGGAGACTCTAGGGCATACGCCGAAGAACGCGCCGTTCCGTTCGTTCACGAAGGGGAAGGGGAACACGTGGAGGCCCATCCGGCGCCCACCGCCGTACCCCAAGCGCCGCCGACCCCGATACCGACGCTGGCGCCATCGCCTTTTGAAACAGCGGTCCCCACGGCCGAGCCGGCCGCGGAAGATACGGCTCCGACGGAGTCCGCCGCGCTTGGTCCGGGCGCTCCGCTAGGCATAGGAGTGAACGGCGACGTTCTGGAATTTGATGCCTCGGCGATGTCGGGGGCAGCAGGAGAAACGTACACCGTCACCCTGACCAACACATCGACAGTCAACTCACACAACTGGGTGTTGGTCCAAGCGGGGACCGGCGAAGACGTAGCCACCGATGGCGCCAACCACGCCGCCACCGACTGGGTCCCGCCCGGCGATTCCAGGGTATTCGCCAACACCCCTCTCATCGCCCCGGGCGGCACTGGTGAAATCACGTTCGTGGCCCCGGGTACGGGTGCCTACCAGTTTGTCTGCACGTTCCCGGCCCACCAATTCACCATGACCGGGACTTTCACCGTCAACTAGCCGGGTCACCTGAACAACACGAAGGGTCCCGGCCCTCCGGGTCGCCAGCCGATGCCTGTTGGTTGTAGCCCGGCCCTACTCCGGCCGTTAGAAAGTGTGTTTCCCGTCCGAGCCGAGGCTTAAGCCGCGGACCCGCACCACCGCGTCCAGATTGAGCTTGCCGTAGATGTGAGGGTATTCTTCACCGGAGCGACTGGCCTCATACTCGACCCGCGCGCCCAGTTTCTCCACGTCCACGTCGACTACCTGCAGGTCCCTGCGGCCCTGATACAACCGCTCCGCCACCCGCAGCAACTGCGCCTCGTCGATGGAGCAGTGTATGAACCCCTCCTCTGCCAGGCTCGGGGCCTCGTATTCGCCCAATGGTTGCGCCGCCTGCCAGGCTTCCTGGCTGGTCAAATGATAGATGATCGCCATATTACCGTTCCTCGTTCTTGCTACAGTCTCGCCGGGGACACTTGACCGGAGATACTTGAATTGTAACCCCTGACCACCGGGTGTTAGGATGTTAGCCGTGACTCGATCCTAGGGAGCCGACATGCAGGGCGAAATCCACGAAGGGCCAGGACTTAAATACCTGACGGTCCTGCCCGACGGTTATGATCCGGAGGCAGCCTACCCCGTGGTGATCATGCTCCACGGGTTCGGGGCCAACATGCATGACCTGGCGGGCCTGGCCCCCGCAATCAATTCCACCGGGTACGTGTACGCCTGCCCCAACGCCCCGATCCCGTTCAACCTCGGACAAGGACATGCCGGATTCGGGTGGATGACCCCTCGGGGCGGTTCGACTCCCGACGAGGTGGCCAACTCCGAGAAGTTATTGGACGACTTCTTCCAAGAGGTCCTGGAGAAATTCAGAGTGGGGTCGGGCAAGGCGTTGCTCTTGGGCTTCTCCCAAGGCGGCGGGATGACCTACCGGTGCGGTCTCGGCCGGGCTGAAACGTTCGCGGGACTGGCCGCCCTGAGCGCCACCCTGCCCGGAGCCGACGAGTTGGACCCGCGTCTGCCTGCGGACCGGTCCCAGCCCATCTTCGTCGCCCACGGCAGGCACGACCAAATGATCGCCGAGTCCACCGCATACGCGGCGAAGGACTACCTGGAAACGGCCGGATACAGCCCCGAGCTCCACGTCTACGACATGGGGCACGAAATCAGCGGAGAGTTGCTAGGGGACCTGGTCCCGTGGATAGCTTCGGTACTACCGCCTTTCGGCGGCTAGTCCTCCATCCACGACATAATGCGGGCTACGGTAATTTCGATGAGGACCAACCGCGACTCGGCCAGCAATTCCTCGGCGTAAGCGGGTCCGCGCTCCGGGCCGTCGTACTTTACGCAAAGGTGATGGACCATAGATTCCACGTCGGCGCTGGTCACCGATGCTTGGCCCTCTACGACCACGTATGCGAAGGGACGCTCCGAGGTGGCCACCGACAACGCCACGTCCGGATTGTTCCGGATGTTGCGAATTTTGACCGCCTGGGTGTCGGCTATCACCCATGCCTTGTCCCCGTCCCAGAGGAACCAGACCGGGGCTACGTGAGGCGTTCCCGCCGCACGTACCGTCACTAAATGACCAATCCGAGGCTCGCCCAAAAAGGACCCAATCTCTTCTTGCGTAAACGCGGCCACAGTAGTCGACTCCTTCTTCAAATGCGGCGCCCCAATATAGCACAACACGTAACCACGCTCTTGGCCATGCTCCCCGCTCTCGTCCTGGCCACCGCCTGCGGGGCGGCAACACCGACCCACTCGCCCGCCCCGACGCCGACGCCGACGCCGACCAGCTTGCCCACCCCTACGCCTTCGCCGCTGGTGCTGCTGCCCCAAGACGAAGCTCCCCATGACGAGCCTGTCGAATGGTGGTACTTCAACGGGCTGCTCACCGACGGCGCGGGCAACGAATACAGCTACCACTTCGTCGCCTTTAAGGGCCCGGGCCCCGCCAACGCCGTCCCCCACCTGATGCACGTCAGCCTGGGCGACCACCACCGCCGAGAGCATTTCGCGGCCGAGACGCCGGCCCTTTCGCCGGTCGCCGAAGACGCCGTCGGTGTTGACGTCGAGGCCGGCGGCTGGACGATGCGGGGCGACGGCGCAGCCTACCAACTCCGCTTCAGTCTGGGCGGGCGCACCGTCGAAATCGAGGCTGTCCCCCAACGGGAGCCGGTGCTGCACGGCGGCACGGGCCTGATCAGCCTCGGACCGGTTGGGGACACCTACTACTATTCCCGGACTCGCCTGGAGACCGCCGGTTACATCGAGGACCAAGATGGACATCGGACGGTCAGCGGCACGAGCTGGATGGACCACCAATGGGGCGCCGTGTCCGGCCGCACCGTAGGCTGGGACTGGCTGAGCCTGCACCTCGACGACGGGGCAGACCTGATGGCAGTCGTCGTACGGGACCCCGGCACCCGCCAATTATTCGCCAACTACGGCACTTACGTCGGTCCCGGTGGCAAGGTAAGCCACCTGGACGGCCAAGACGTTTCAATTACGCCAACCGGTTCCTGGAGCAGCCCCGCCACCGGCATCACCTACCCCATGGGCTGGAAGCTCGAAATCCCGCCGCTGGACCTGAGCATCGAGGCAGTACCGGTGCTGGAACAAGCGGAGTTCGCCGTTAGCGACTTCATTGCGGCAGCCTATTGGGAGGGCGCGGTCAATGCGTCGGGAACGCTGGCCGGTTCGCCCATAACCGGCGCGGGATTCATGGAACTGGTAGGATACGACCGGAACAACTGGAAGCGCCGGAACCGCCGCCGGAATAGGGCGGTGTTCGGAACACATATCGCAAGCAACGGAGCCTGGCCCATCCAACCGGCCGGACCAGTCAGAACCGCCGCGGAAATGGTAATCTATACTGCAAATCGCCCCGGGTCCTCACAAAAGAGCGAAAACGCTGGGACAACGCAGGAAGTTCAACTCTTGGAACTTCAGGCACCCGTTGCTGGCGAGGTGCGGTCCGCTTACAACCTGGTGACCAATTTGGCCAGTAATACCCATCTGGGCCTATATCAGCTTGATCTCCTTAGGGAACCTCTGAACAAGTTATGGTCATTGAGGCGAAAGCCGAAATCTCGGAGGAGAGCTTAACGGTATTAGCTATCAAATGAGCGCCGGCACCCCCATCCTAACCTTCCCCCAGCGGGGGGAAGGGACTTGTTCAGAGGTTCCTTAGCACGGACCCGGAGTGAAGAATCGGGATAATGACTGCTGACAACCTGCGCACTCCCCTGTACGACGCTCATGTTGCCCTGGGCGCCCGTATCGTGCCCTTCGGCGGCTGGGACATGCCGGTGCAGTACCCCGGCGGTATTCTGGCCGAGGTCAACTCGGTACGGACCGCTTCGGGCATGTTCGACGTTTCCCACATGGGCCGCGTTTACATTTCGGGTCCGGGCTCCTCCGAATTCCTGGACTGGGTATTGACCGGCTCGGCGGCGACGCTGCGCGTGGGGCGCGCCCGCTACTGTCTCGTCTGCAACGAGCGGGGCGGCGTGATCGACGACACTATCTTCTACCGCTTGGCCGACGACCGCTTCCTGCTCATTCCCAACGCCGGCAACCGCGAAATGGTGGTGGCCTGGCTGCAACGCTGGATCGACGAGAAGTTCCCGGGCGCATGCACCCTGGACGATCAGACCGCGCAGACCGCCCTGATCGCCGTCCAAGGCCCGGCCGCGCCGTCCGTCCTGGACCAGTTGTGCGATAACCCGGTCTCCGGGGTGCGTCCCTTCGCTTGGATCGCGGCCCGGTTGGCAGGCGCGGACGCGCTCTTGGGGCGCACCGGCTACACCGGCGAAGACGGCTTCGAGATTCTCTGTGGCAGCGACAACGCCGTGAACGTCTGGACCGCCCTGCAGCAAACCGGGGTCACCCCCTGCGGCCTCGGCGCGCGGGACGTGCTTCGCCTGGAAGCGGGCCTGCCCCTGCACGGTCACGAAATCGACGAGAACACGACCCCCATCGAAGCGGGTCTTCAACGCTTTGTCCGGTCCGACAAGGAATACGTCGGCTCCGAGGTGCTGCTTCGGCAACGCGACGAGGGCACGGAGCGGACGCTGGTGGGGCTGCAATTGCCCGGACGGTCGGCCCCCCGAGCGGGCTATGCGCTGTCGCACGAAGGGGTCCCGGCGGGGAGCGTTACCAGCGGCAGCTACTCGCCCACGCTTGACACCAGCATCGGCATGGGCTACGTTTTTGTGCGGTACGCCGAGCCGGGCACGTTGCTCGATCTGGACATTCGTGGACGCACCGCTACAGTAGAGGTCGTACCACTTCCCTTCTACAAGCGCCCCGCTTCAACTCCTTGAAGGAGGCCCGACCCCCGTGAGTCCCGACGACCGAAACTACACTCGCGAACATGAGTGGATAATGATTGAAGACGCCGCCAGCAAGCGCGGCCTGGCCGGAATCACCGACTACGCCCAAGAGCAGCTGGGAGACATTGTTTACTTAGAGTTGCCCAAGGTTGGCGACACCGTGTCCCACCTTGGCAAGATGGGGGAGGTCGAGTCGGTTAAGGCGGTCTCGGACCTATACTCCCCGGTGAACGGCGAGGTCATAGAGGTCAACCCGGAGCTGGTCCGGCACCCCGAACTGGTCAACGAGGACCCCTTCGGCGTGGGATGGCTGGTCCGCGTGACTCTGGCAGACGTCGAAGAGGTCAACGGCCTGATGTCGGCCAGCGAATACGACGCTTATACCGCCGGACTCTCATGACGGTTCCCCGAACGACGCCGGCTGCTCCCGGCAGCAACGGCCGCTTCCAGTCCCACTACATTCCCAACACCCCCGATGAACAGGCCGCGATGTTGGAAACCCTCGGCCTTGCCTCTATCGACCAGCTTTTCGACGACATTCCGGCCGAGTTCCGCAACCCCTCTCTGGGCTTGCCGCCGCCGCTCTCCGAGTTGGAAATCCAACGAGAGTTGGGGGCCCTGGCAGCCCAAAACCGCCCTTTGGGCAGCGGCCCATCGTTCTTGGGCGCGGGTTGTTACCACCATTTCATCCCGGCCATCGTGAAGGCCCTGATGACACGAGGCGAGTTTCTGACCGCCTACACTCCCTACCAAGCCGAGGCCAGCCAAGGGACGCTTCAGGTCATCTACGAGTTTCAGACGCTAGTCTGCAACCTGTTCGATATGGACGTTGGCAACGCCGGAATGTACGACGGAGCCACCAGCCTGGCAGAGGCGGCGCTGATGGCCTGCCGGGTGACCCGCCGCAACAAGGTGATTGTGCTGGACACGGTGTCCCCGGCGTACAACGAGGTCATTCACACCTACTGCCTCCCCCAGAATATCGAAGTGCTCACCGCCCCGGCCGAATCGTTGAACATCGACGATGAGTCAGCGTGCGTCGTGCTCCAGTACCCCAACTTCTTCGGCTATATCGAAGACTTGGCGGGACTGATGGACGCCGCCCATTCCCACGGAGCGTTGGGCGTGGTCTCCTGCGACCCCATCGCGGTGGGCATGTTTCAACCACCGGGACACTACGGGGCCGACATCGTAACCGGCGAGGGCCAGCCCCTGGGCATTCCGGCCAGCTTCGGCGGGCCGTACCTCGGACTCTTTACGACCAAACAAGAATTCATCCGCCAGATGCCCAGCCGCTTGTCCGGGCGGACCGTTGACCGCAACGGCGAGACCGGGTACGTATTGACGCTCCAGACGCGGGAACAGCACATCCGCCGGGAACGGGCCACCTCCAACATCTGCACCAACGAGGCCCTCTACGCACTGGCCTCCACGATATATTTGTCCGCCTTGGGCAAGAGCGGCCTGAAGCAGGTGGCAGAGCTGTGCTACCACAAAGCGCACTATGCCGCATCTGAGATTACGGGCCTCTCCGGCTATTCCCTGCCGTCGCCGGGAACCTTCTTCCAGGAATTCGTGGTCCAGTGCCCGCTGCCTGTGCCGGAAATAAACCGGAGGCTGATGGAGCGAAACATCCTGGGCGGGTTGGACGTCGGGGACCGCTGGCCCCACGGCATGCTGCTGTGCGTCACTGAGATGAACACCAAGGCCGAAATCGATGCCCTCGCCGCCGCCCTGGCGGAGGTGTCCTGATGCGACAAGGCGGCAATCGGGCGACTTCCCAACTGCTGATGGAGCGCAGCGTACCGGGCCGCGTCGGGTGCGTGTTGCCCGGCTTGGACGTGCCCGCGCAGCCGCTCCCGGACGACACTTTGCTGCGCGACAAACTGGAGCTTCCGGAGATCTCCGAGCCGGAGGTCGTCCAGTACTTCACGGGACTCAGCCAGCGCAACTTTTCCATCGACACCCATTTCTACCCTCTGGGCAGTTGTACCATGAAGTACAACCCCAAAATCAACGACGAGACCGCCTTCCTGCCGGGCTTTGCGGGAATCCACCCGCTGCAGCCCGCCGCGCAGTCCCAAGGCGCGCTGGAATTGCTGTACCGGCTGCAGGAGTTCTTGGGCGAGATCACCGGCCTCCCTGCCGTCAGCCTCGCCACACTGGCCGGCGCCCACGGCGAGCTGGCCGGCATGTTGATGGTCCGGGCGCATCACCAAGCCAACGGCGACGCCGGCCGGGTGAAAGTGGCGATTCCCGACAGCGCCCACGGCACCAACCCGGCATCGGCCGCCATGGCGGGATTCGAAGTCGTCGAGATGCGCTCCAACCGCGACGGCAACCTTGACCTGGACGCGGTGCACGAGATCGCGGGACCCGACTTGGCGGGCGTGATGATTACTCTGCCCAGCACCCTGGGCCTGTTCAACCCCAACATCATGGAAGTTTGCCGCATAGTCCACGAGGCCGGCGGGCTGGTCTACGGCGACGGCGCAAACATGAACGCGCTGTTGGGCCGGGTGAAGCTGGGCGACCTGGGCTTTGACGTGGCCCACCTGAACCTGCACAAGACCTTCAGCACACCCCACGGCGGCGGCGGCCCCGGTGCGGGGCCGGTCTGCGCCAACGAGACTCTTGCGCCGTACCTGTCCACGCCGGTGGTGGCGCGGAGCGACGGTAGCTACAACCTTGCCGCGCCGGAAAATAGCATCGGCAAGCTGGCTGGCTTCCACGGCAACTTCGGTGTGCTGGTGCGTGCCTACACCTACATCCGGACGCTGGGAGCGGACGGCATCAGGTCCATCAGCGGCAACGCGGTCCTGAACGCCAACTACATGATGGAAGCGCTGAAAGGCGTCTACCGGCTGCCCTATGACCGCACCTGTATGCATGAGGCGGTCTTTGCCGCCGACTGGCAAAAAGCCCGCGGCGTCGGGGGTTTGGAGATCGCCAAACGCCTGCTGGACTACGGCTTCCACGCCCCTACGATGTACTTCCCGCTGATCGTCCCCGAATGTCTGATGATCGAACCGACGGAGTCCGAGACCCAGGAGACCATTGACCGTTTCGTGGAGGCCCTGATCGCCATCGACCGGGAGGTCACCGAAGACCCCGACCTGGTCCGCAACGCCCCACACACCACGCCGGTGGCCCGCCTGGATGAAGCACTGGCAGCGCGCCGGCCGAATTTACGCTGGATTGGGAGTTAGGGGGTTAAGCCTCTGCCAGCTCGACTATACGGGCGACGGCCCGGTCGAGGCTGGGGGCATTGAGGCGAGCGACTCCCGGGTTCCAAAGGTAGGTTACGAACTCGCCGACTGTGTCGTTGTAGCCCGGCCCTGTACGGTTCGTGCCAAGTACATTCCGCGGGGCTATCGCTTCCCTCAAGTGCCGGTTGCTGCTGCGTCTGGCCAATTGGACCAACGACCGCTTGGGATCATCTAGGCTCTCGGGGTTGCGAGAAACGGTGCTCGCGGCAACTCCCAACCATCTCGCTATTCCTGCACGGTCTGCCATTATCCACGCTTCGATTTCAAGTACAGCAACCCGGATGAGCATATTCGGGGCAATCGTCAGCCCACTGATATATTGACCAACCAGAGCAGCCGGGCAGTTCATTGGCCTGTCCAAATCCGCCAGAGCCAACACTGGGCCTACATAGAAAGCCCTTTGATTCAACCCCGGTATGCGGCTTTCAATGGATCCTCCTGCCACGAATTCCTCAAAGATTTCCGCTAATGGCAGATACTCATCAATCAGTCGCCTAGCTACTGCCCTCGACGGGGTATCTTCCACTGCCAGAATGATCTGCATTACTCTAGGCCGAAAGCCCCAAGTGCATAGGGAGCTGTACGGCTTGGTTGCGGAAGGGCGCGATTTCACCTGGCATGACCCCCGCCTTCAGAACCTCTCGAATACGGGAATCTGCTGCAAGAGATTCCACGATAGAGCCATTTCTGCCGGGTGTAATGCAAAGCACTTCCCATCCATCTATCCCTTGGTCGCAAAGCAGATCTGGGCTGTGGGTTGTCAGAATGACTTGGCGCCGTTCGCTGTGCCGCCCGTCTCCGCGCCGCCGGCTGACAGGTACGCTCATGCGATAAATCAAACCTGCCAAGCGCAGCACGATGTCCCGATTCAGGGATATTTCCGGTTCTTCCAGCAGAAGCGGGCCGCTACGTTCTAGTAGTGACCAGAACAGGCCAATTAGGCGCAGTGTGCCATCAGAAAGCTGGTCTTCCCTCTGCGAAACGTTATGGGCTCGCCAATTTTCGAAGCGAACTCTTAAATGGGGTTGCCCGTTCGTGGAATCCCTCTCAAAGGTGATTTCTTCCAGCTGCGGCACAATATGCGACAGAGAAGCTGCGATTTTTTTCAGGCGGCTCTGACGGATATTACTGTTTGTGCCTGCAATTCTCTCCAAGAAGCCCTGACCAAACGGGTCGTTTTCCAGACGGTTACCGCCGATTTCAGCCCCATAACGCACTAGCTGAGGCACCAAGTGGAAGTAGGTAACTTCGTCGAAGAACTCGGCCACGGCGCGGAACTGCCGGTTAGCGTTAATCTGTTCCAACGCGGTTTCTGTACGAAGCTCAGGGTCGAGTTTGTCGTCATGGTCTGGGCGTCGAAGCAGAGTTTCGCCGTTATGCTCAACGATTTCTTCTTGAACTACAATGCGGTGATTTCCGCGCTGCTCAACCGCAAATACTAGGCGGTACACCCACTCGACTAGTTCATCCGCGTCCCGGCTCAGATGTACTTCAATGCCGACACCACCACCTGAATGGGCTGAGAGGCTGCGAATCTGAGGCACACCGCCGCGCCTACCCACTGCGGTTTGAAGGCCACCGCCTTCGCGTTTGGCAACGTCCCGGAGAAAGCGAATGGCATCGAGCAAGTTGGACTTGCCCGACGCATTCGGCCCAATGATGAAGGCGCGGTCGCGCATTGGCACATCCATGTCGGTGAAATTGCGCCAGTTGGTCAGTTTGAGCCGGGTGATTATCATTGGCGCCTCCGCTTAAGCGGCTCGTGACTACCCGTTCACCGAATGATACTACCCGCTGCCCGCGGTCCCCTCTTCCTCCAGCACCGCGTTCAGCAGTGCCTCGTCGACACGGACCTCGACTCCGGAACGTTCCTCCTGCAGCAGCATGGCGACGCGCGAATCGCGGTGGCCCCAGCCCCGGTTCAGGGCCTCGGTCATTTCCTGGAGGGTAAGCTGGGCCAAGCGCATGGGGACGTCGTACTCTCGGCCTACGCCGACGGCCAGATCGACGTCTTTGCGGGCCAAGCGCAGGGCGAAGTCGGGCGGGTCGAACTTGCCGGGGAGCAGGTGTTCCGCCAAGCCCTCGAAGACACCCCGGCGTCCTACGGCGCCCTTCCGCACCGCCTGCCACAGCGCCAGCGGCTCCACGCCGGCCTTCACGCCCATGGTGAACACTTCCGCCAGCGCCGCCTGCACGATGTACCCGGTGCAGTTGTGGACCAGCTTGGCGATGGCCCCACAGCCGACGGGCCCCACGTAGTAGGCCTTGTCGCCGATGCTGTCGAGCACCGGCTTGCAACGGTCGAAGACGTCCTTGTCGCCTCCGACCCATATCGCAAGGTTACCGGTCCGAGCTCCCTTCGGCCCTCCGCTCACGGGAGCGTCCAGCACGTGGATGCCCCGAGCTGCCGCTTGTTCGTGTATGTGGCGGATCAGGCCCGGGGTGCTGGTGCTGAGGTCGAAGTAGACCTTGTTCTCGCTGAGACCCTCCAGGATGCCGTCCTCGCCCAGCCCGACCGCCTCCACCTCCGTGGGGCCGGGCAGTGAGGTGAAGACGATCTCCGAGGCCTCGGCGACCTGCCGGGGGGAGTCCGCCCACTCCGCGCCGGCCTCCAAGTGCTGGGTGGCCGCCTCGCGCCGAATGTCGTGGACGACCATCTCGTTGCCACCCTGCAGGCAGTTGTAGGCCATGCTGGCCCCCATGGTGCCCAGTCCGATAAATCCAACTTTCATGTCGGCCTCCCGTGTTGTAGGCGTTTGACATATATCATATCGTAGGCAGGTTAAAAGCGGGGGTTCGGGTTGGAGGTGGGCGCCTGTATAGTGCTACTATGAACTCGAACGAACTTCGCCGATGGCTCCGGACGCGGGGTTGCACCTTCCACCCACACCGAGGGGGCGGCAGCCATGTGACGGTCCGGTTGGGTAACCGAACAACGCAACTGCCGATGCACGGCCGCAAGGAACTAGGTCGCGGGCTAGTCGCCAAAATCAAGAAAGACTTGGGGTTGGAATGATGCTTGCCTATCCAGTACACCTTGAACCGGACGATAATGACACTTTCCTAGTAACTTCGCTGGACTTTCCAGAGCTCACCACCTTCGGCGATGACCGGGAAGAGGCTATCGCCCGCGCCGTCGACGCCCTTGGGGAGGCCATCGCTGCCCGTATGTATGACGGCAAGGACATTCCCGTGCCGTCGCAAGGCGAGGATTATGCTGTGCTCCCGACACTCATCGAGGCCAAAGCGATGTTGTACCGGAGAATGAGGGAGCAGGGCATCGGTAAGCTAGAACTGGCTCGTAGTCTCGGCTGGCTTTTGACTCAGGTAGACCGGGTGGTGGACATCAATCACCGTTCGCGGCTAGACGATATAGACGCCGCCCTGAGGGCAGTAGGCTGTCAACTGTACGTGAGCGCGTCGGCCCGCCCTTGACAAGGCTTCACGTTATACAGACTACGGAGAATAGATGCTGGAACAGCAAGAACAGCTCTGGGGATTCGACGCCGTGGAGCCGGGGCAGGCGGGCGCTTCGACTGTAGTCGACATCACTGCTGAGAACATCGCGGAGTACGCCCGGGTATCGTTGAACGACCACCCCCGCTACCGGGCCGATGGCGGCCGAAACATACCCATGCCCACCATGGTCCTCAGCTATGCCCCATTGCTCCGGGACGAAATAGCGGAGGCCAACGGGTTCGTGGCCTTGGAGCAATCCAAGACGGCCCGCCGCCAGACGCCCTTCGCCAAATGCGAAATCCGCTGGGAGCGTCCGGTAAAGGCCGGCGACTCCATCACCGGGACCCGCCGCGTCCTGGAGAAGTATGAAAGGCGGGGCAGCAAGTTCGTCACATTCCGTGTGGAAGCGTCAAACCAGGAAGGGCAGCGCGTCGCCTCCTACGAGTACACCTGCATCTTCGAGTACGCCAAGGGCCAGCGGGAGACGCCCGAGACCGCCGTTTCGGCCTCCTCCGCGCCGGGCGGACCGGCGCATCAAGCCGCTGCCGGACCTGCTTCGCCCCGGTTGCTGGACTACTCGACCGCCGCCGAGGGATTGCAGATGGCGGCGCTGTCCATCACCGAGAGCCAAGAAATTATGAACCGCAAGAACGGCTTCCGGTTGGCCGGGCGGGCCAATGAGAGCAACATCCATACCGACGAAGGGTTCGCCAGGCAGAATATCTTCGGCGGCACGGTGAACTCCGGCCCGGCAACGATGTCCTACGTCGACCAGATGTTGCAGCTTTCTTTCCCGGCGGAGGCCTTCTACAACGGCGGAAGGCTGCTGATGCGGGCGATAACCCCCTTCCGCAGCGGCGACACGGTCGCGTTCCAAGGAGAAATCACCGGTAAACGGGAGGAAGGCGGCCCGGGCATCGTTGAGTGCCGCGTCCGAGGCGTCAACCAGCGCGGCGAGTTGGTGTGCCTGTCCGACGCCTCGCTGGTGCTTCCTCGTTGATACCCGTAGGGGCGATTCGCGAATCGCCCCTACGGGCGGATTGGCCGCCGGTCCGTCCGACTTAACCCCGAACTATCCCGTAAACCCGCTGGGGGGTTACCAGCACGATTACGGCGTCCTGCTGCACCATCGCCACGTCGTACTCTTCCCAATCGGGGTGGTCTTTGTCGCCACAGGCGCGGAAGACCTCACGCAGTTCGACGCGCATCGTTTCGGCGTCGGTGTTGTGATAGTCCATGAGCGTGGACGTGCCTTCGACGGCGGCGCAGCTGCGCCAGTCCTCGCTGACGGCCATGACGGTGCAACGGTTGTCGCGGCGCAGGTTGCCCACCTTGACCGAGTTGCCCCGTACGATGACGAAGGCCGCCTTGCCCTGATACGCGCCGCAGACCACGATGCTGCCGTGGCCCGCGCCGTTGCGCCGGTAGGTGGTGATGACCCCCCGATGGTTGCTATTGACGAAATTCTCGTAGTCCTGAAATTCCATTTCGATACCTCCGGGCCGTGGCCCGCAATGATTAACTCAACTGGTATAACATACCCGTCATTCCTGCGGAAACGCCAGCTAGAACTGGGAGGAAAGAGCGATGCAATACAAAGAGCTGGGCAGCACCGGCGTTATGATACCCGAAATCGGGCTGGGCACATGGAAATACCGGGGCGGACCCAAGCCGCTGCAACACGGCATCGAGTTGGGGGCCAACTTCATCGACACCGCCGAGATGTACCGCACCGAGGACGCGGTAGGCGAGGCGGTCCGGGGTATCCGCGACCGGGTGTTCGTGGCAACGAAGGTTTTGTCCAGCCATCTCCGCTACGACGACGTGCTGCGGGCCGCCGAGAATAGCCTGCGTCTGCTGGACGACGACGTCATAGACCTCTACCAGATTCACTGGCCCAACCGGTCGGTCCCAATCGCCGAAACCATGCGGGCCATGGAGGAGCTGGTGGCGCGGGGGATGGTCAGGTATATCGGGGTGAGTAACTTCTCGCTGGATGGACTGCGGGAAGCGCAGGGGGTGATGACCAACAATCCCGTCGTTTCCAACCAGGTGCTGTATAACCTCAAGCGCCGTCACATCGAGCGGGACTTGGTACCGTACTGCCTGGACAATCGGATAACGGTCATCGCTTATACACCGCTGTCCGACGGGACACTTGCCAAGGACGACGGGGCCGGGAAACCGCGGATGCTGCCCGTCCGGAAGCCGTCGGTATTGCAGGACATCGCTAAGGAATTGGACAAAACGCCGGCGCAGGTGGCCCTGAACTGGTGCGTCTCCCGCCCCTGCGTGGTAGCCATCCCCAAGACCAACAGCTTGGCCCGCACCGAGGAAAACTGCGGCGCCTCAGGGTGGCGGCTGACCCCGGAGCAACTCAAGAGGCTGGAGGAGGCGTATCCAGCGTAACCGGGTTGACAAAATTTCTCTCCCTGACTACGGTTAGGCCGAAGAAATACCACAGCCGGGGTGCTTGGGAGTTGAGAGGATGCGACGTAGATAGGCTGTGACTTGGAGTGCCGCCAATGGCTGCTGAAAGCTCCTTACCCGCCGCCGCAACCAACGGAACGAGCTATGCAAACCAGCCCTTCATAAAAGTCAATTCGGTCTGGAAAGTGTTCGGCAAGGACCCGGAGAAAGTCCTCGACCCCCAGTACGCCGACAAGGACAAAGCCTACTTCCAAGCTGAATTCGGCAACGTCATCGGTCTTCAGGACGTTTCCTTCGAAGTCAACCAAGGGGAAACGTTTGTCATCATGGGTCTCTCGGGCAGCGGAAAGTCCACGATGGTACGCTGCCTGATCCGCTTGATCGAGCCCACCGGCGGCGAGATCGTCATCGACGGCGAAAACGTCACCGCAATGTCCGAGAAGCAGCTCATCGCCTTCCGCCGCAATAAGATTGCGATGGTCTTCCAGCACTACGGCCTGATGCCCCACCGCAACGTGCTGGACAACGCCTCATGGGGGTTGGAAGTCCAAGGCTTTGGCCAAGAAGAACGCTACGCCCGCGCCCGTGAGATATTGGATATGGTCGGTCTGGGGGGTTGGGAGATGTCCTTCCCTCGCCAGCTCTCCGGCGGCATGCAACAACGGGTGGGCTTGGCCCGCGCCTTGGCGGTGGACACCGAAATACTGCTCATGGACGAACCGTTCAGCGGCTTGGACCCGTTGATCCGCCGCCAGATGCAGGACGAATTGTTGCGCCTGGAAACCGAGCTCAAAAAGACTATCGTTTTCATCACCCACGACCTGAACGAAGCACTGAAGCTGGGCGACCGCATCGCCATCATGCAGAACGGCCGCGTGGCCCAAATCGGCTCGCCTGAAGACATCGTGCTCCGGCCCGAGGACGAATACGTCGGAGACTTCACCCAGGACGTTCGGCTGGAAACGGTCCTGACCGCCAGCAAGGTGATGGTGACCCCCAAAGCCACTGTCATGGAGCACCAAGGCCCGCGCGCCGCGCTGCACACCATTGCCGCCAGCGACGGCGACACCGCTTGGATAGTCGACCGTAGGGAACACTACAAGGGAATGCTGTCCATAACCAACGCGGAACGCGCCTTGCGGGCCGGCGTCACCAGGCTCGACCAGCGTTTGGGCTACGTCGACCACGACCACCCGGCAATAACGCCATCTACCACTTTCGACGAGCTTATCCCGATGGCCTTGGCCAGCGATTACCCGATCCCGGTCGTCGGCGCCGACAACGAACTGGTCGGCGAGGTGCACCGCAGCGCCTTGGCCGAAGCCATCGCCGAGACATCTTACGCCGACCCAGACTTCGAGGCGAACGCCGCAGCCAACGCGGCCCTGGCTGCGGAAGCCGCCGAGGACAACGGCCTCTGAGTCACTCTTTAGTCCCAAGACCTTCGTGGACGGTGTCCACCCTAAAGGAAGAAGCGACTCAGAAATTTCCACCCTCGCAATACACCGGTTGCGCTGCCGCTCTTGGCCGTTTCCGTGTGCGAATGGTGCTGTTGGAGGCATGTTGGCTACGACAACGGACCCCGAACCGGAATTCGAGACAGAAGAAAGCAGCGGACAGGAAGCCAGGCCGAAAGCGTCTTGGGGGGTTCACTCGCTGACCGCCGTCCCGGGCAGGTACCGTTGGCTGGCCGGACTAGCCTTTGTCGCAGTTGTACTGGTCGTCTGCTTGGTGGGGTGGGAATCCGACATGGATTTTCCGAGCAAGGTGAACCAAGTCCAAGACGATGGATCTGATAAGAGCATAGAAATCAACCGTATCATATCCGGCCACATCAAGGACGCCACGACCTGGTTGGTACGCAACTGGGGCGGAATGTTCGACGGCATAGACAAAGCCATTACCGTAACGATGGTGCAGCTGGAAGACGGATTGAAGTGGATTCCGTGGCCAGTGACCATGATCGCGGTGGCCGTAGTGGCATTGATCATGGCTGGCTGGCGGTTGGCCCTGCTGGTGATTGTTAGCTTCATGTTCATTGGCTTTATGAATCGATGGGATAGCGCGTTGGAAACCATCGCGATTATCATTTTCTCGGTGGTCCTTTCTGTAGGGATCGCTTTGCCGCTCGGTATCACCGGCGCCAGGTCCAACCGTGCCGACGGGATACTGAGACCGATACTGGACGGAATGCAAACGATGCCCAGCTACGTATACTTGGTGCCGGGTATCCTCTTTTTCGGACTGGGCTACACTCCGGCGGTCATTGCGACTGTTATCTACGCAGTGCCCCCGGCCATCCGGCTGACCAACTTGGGAATCCGCCAGGTGACCCCGGAAACCGTTGAGGCCGCTCGGTCGTTCGGAGCTTCGCCCTTTCAGGTGCTGGCCAAAGTCCAGATGCCGATGGCGCTGCCGACTATAATGGCGGGCATCAACCAAACGACCATGCTCGCCTTGTCGATGGTGGTGATCGCATCTCTCGTTGGAGCCAGCGGCTTGGGTGAGGATGTATTCCGGGCGTTGCAGCGGCAAGACCCTGGCAACAGCGTAATAGCAGGGCTCTCCATCGTACTAATTGCCATAATTATCGACCGGCTGACCCAAGCCGCAGCCCGCCGTCAACAGGACCTGATCTCCGGCAATTGACGCCCATACCGTCAGCGATGCGTCAAGATATGCGTTATGTCAAGCGTTTTTCGTAGCCATGTTTGCCCATTACGTTTGACAACGTGCAATGACGCTGTTATAAGTTGGACTTGAACATTTGGGCCGAGTAGCTTGGAACAATTCCGAAAGGAAATGGAGGGACTGTTTTGCTGGTAAAACAAAGATTGGCCGCCGTCGGCGTGTTGATGATGTTGGTCGCCCTACTGGCGCTCGTAGCCTGTGGCGACGCCACCGCGCCCGAGCCACAAGTGGTCGAAGTCGAAGTCACCAAAGTGGTCACCGAAACGGTGGTAGAAACCAGGGAAGTACCTGTCGAGGTCACTAAGATCGTCACCGAAACGGTAATAGAAACCCGGGACGTACCTGTCGAGGTCACTAAGGTCGTCACCGAAACCATCATGGAAACTCAGGAAGTCGAAGTTACCAAGATCGTTCCGGTAACTCAGATCGTTGAACGAACAGTCGTGGTCGAGGCTACGCCGGTGCCCCCCGCGGCCAAAGACACCATCGTCTTCTCTGACCTCAACTGGACCAGCGCAGAGGTACAGAACCGAATCGCCCAGTACATTGTGGAGTTTGGTTACGGGTATCCCACCGACTTGGTGCCGGGCGCCACGTTGCCCCTGTTCCAAGGACTCAGAAAGGGCGACACCCACGTAACCATGGAAATATGGCTTCCCAACCAGTCAATCGGGTGGACGGAAGCTGTGGAGTTAGGAGAAGTTGTATCTGTCGGCAAGAGCCTGGTAGGCGACTGGCAGAGCACGTTCGTCATTCCAGGCTACGTCGCCGAGCAATATCCTGACCTGAAGACACCCCAAGACTTGGCCAAGCCGGAATACCAAGAACTATTCTCCACCGACGAAAGCCGCGGCAAGGCCAGGCTAGTGGCGTGCGTACCCGGCTGGTCATGCGAATTAGTCAACGAACAACAAATTGAGACCTACGGCTTGACTGACTCATTGCATGTCATCAAGCCGGGGTCGCAAGACGCCATGTTCGCTGAACTATTCGGAGCTTACGAAAGGCAGGAGCCTTGGTTGGGCTATATGTGGGGTACCGGAGACCCGGCCCTGAAGTTGGACCTGGTCCTGCTGGAAGAGGCGCCGTACACGAAAGAATGCTGGGATGCCGACAAGGCCTGCGCGTTCGACGAATCGTTGGTCTTGATAGCGGTGCATCCAAGCCTGTTGCCACGGGCGCCGGACATAATCGCCTTCCTGCAGAATTGGGAGTTCGGTATTCCCACATACAAGGGAGTATTCCAGTGGATGGACGCGAACCCTGATGGGACCAGGACCGAGGCCGCCGTATGGTGGCTCACCAATAACGATGCCCTTTGGGGCGAATGGGTGACGGACGATGCCGAAGCGGCCGTCAAGGCCGCGCTAGCCGCCGGAGAGGAAGCCGAAGGCTGGCCCGACGAGTAACCGGACCCAACAACATACCCCGGCAACCCAAGGCGGCCCCAGCATTGGGGCCGCCTTACTTTTCAACCTTGATGGCACAGAGACGCCCAGGCCAGGGTCATTCAATTGGTGAATCCGCCCCCCTCTCGTCGTCCCGGTTGCGACCGGGACCCAGGGACCGATGCCGATTTCGGTTCCCCCCGAATGCCGCTAACCCAAGATTCGGGTCTGGATTCCGGCCGCGGCCGCAAGGACGGGGGAATTTTCCGACAATTGAACGACCCTGCGACCAGGCACCGCGCCGAATGACCTGAATGCCGCGTATGCTATCATGGGACACCTTGGCCCCGCCTTGGCACAGTCCCGCCGGGAGGTGATTGATGACTACGAGGCTTCCCCCTCCCTTTCGTCACAGCCCCGGTTCGCCGGAGTACGTCGGCCTGCCCGCCGACGACCCCAAAGTCCAACCCGACCCGGACGCACCGGACGACTACGCGCCTCTACCGGACGCTATGCAACAAATGGACCCCGTCACCGAGACCTTTCAGGTCCTGAGGGCTCACTTTTGGGGATGTCCCGGAGTGCTGACCCACGGCGATTCCCCGGTCTATTACCTCGACGAAGAGGAGCGGCAACGGATTTGCCGTCCCGACGCCTACGTCGCGTTCGGCGTCAACCCCATCGCCATCCGTCGCCGCAACGGTTACTTTATCCGCGAAGTAGGCAAGGCCCCCGACTTTGCGTTGGAGATTGCCTCGGTCAGCACCTACGAGAACGACTTGGGCCCCAAGCGGGACCTCTACGCCCGTCTGGGCATCGGGGAGTACTGGCGCTTTGACGCCACCGGTGGCGAGTATTACCCTCAGCCGCTGGCGGGGGAGACATTAGTCGACGGGGAATACCACCCGATAGAAATCAACCGCGACGCCGACGGTATCATGCGAGGCCACAGCCCGATCTTGAGTCTGGACGTCTGCTGGTTCGAAGGCCACCTGTACTTTTTCGATCCGGTCACGCATACCTGGCTCGAAAACGTGCTGCGGGCTAAAGCACGCGCCGACTCACAGGCAGCGCGCGCCGAGGCCGCCGAGAAAGAGCTAGAGGAGGTACGTGCACAGCTCCGTCGCCTTCAAGGAGATTAACTCACACCGGAAGAGGCTTCGGTCCCCCGACAGAGACCGCCACCCTCCGGAACCGTAGAACCGCCCAAACAATAATCCGGAGAAGTCGCGGCGGCGGCAGGGCTAGCTGTCCGTGTGCCGTTCCCCGGCACCCTCTTCAACACCGCCTTTGCCCATCGCCAGCACTACCGGTATTGCCGCCAATGCTATGATTCCGGCGGCGCGGAAGAAATTCTGGAACAGGGCCAAGCCCGCTTCGTTGATTCTTGACGTGTATTCCACCAGTCTCGCGTCCAGAGACTCGGTCGACTCTCCAGGGGCTTGCAGGGGTAGCTCGAGGCCGGTGGTGAGCAATTGGAAGTGTTCGACTCCCCATGCTGAAAGGGCCGCCAAGCCCAGGGTCATCCCCATCATGCGGGAAACCACCACGAAGGACGCCGCCGTGCCCCGGTAGTCTTCTCCCACCGCCGAGAGCGCCCGTACCAGTATGGGAGCAATCACCAGTCCGAACCCAATCCCCGCCAGCGCGAGGTGAATCGCAAGATCGGGGTCCGCTATCCCCAGGTCCCACGTGCTGGCCAAGAACATCCCGGCGGCGACGAGAGCCAGCCCTCCGCAGGTTACCGGCCGCACCCCCAGCCAGCCGGCAAGCAACGCGCCCAGTATGGCGCCCGGGGGGACCGCCGCCGTCATACGCAACAACCACATCGCGCCGACGAAAGGGTCCTTCGCCAACACTGTGTCGGCCAGCAGGGGGACCGTAACCATTGCGATTATCAAGGACACCCCTACCAGGGCCTGGGCCAGGTTGGCGCTCAAGAACCCCCAGGACCTGAGGAATACCGCCGATAGCAGCGGTTGAGCCCGGCCCCTTTCCACCAGCGCCAGCCCGGCCGCCAACAGCAGCCCCACTCCCAGCATGACGAAGGGCCAGGGGGACGCGACAGTGAACAGACTTCCTTGGGAAAGGGCTAGAGACAATACGGTGAGAGCGGCCACCACGAGCGCTCCCCCCGCGTAATCCACCCGGCCCCCCGGGCTCCGCCGGTTGGGTATCCAGAAAAGCGCGGCGAAGATGACCGCGCTCTGCGGAATATTGAGCCAGAAAATCCACCGCCAACTGGAGATCTCAACGATCGCCCCCCCGTAGACCGGTCCAAGCATCGAGCCAGCTTCGGCAGAGGCTCCCACCACACCCAACGCCAATGCCCGCCGTTCCGGAGGGACCAGGGTGGTCGCCAACGCCATCCCGATGGGGACCGTGGCCCCGCCGCCGATTGCCTGGACCACCCGGGCCCCGACCATCCATTCCAGGCTCTCCGAGACGGCCACCAAGGCCGTGCCGATGCAGAATACGATCAACGACGCCCCATACACCCTGGGGTAACCGTAAACGTCGCCGAGACGGCCGATCAAAGGCATTGCCACGGTATAGCCCAAGAGATAGGCGGTTATCACCCACGCGACACGGTCGAGTTCGGAGATTGGGACTCTGAGGTCCAGCATCACGCTGGGCAACGCGGTCACCACCACCGTCTGGTCCAATGCGGTTATAAACGCCCCGAGGCCGATGATGGCGAGTACCACGGGGGTGGATAGCTGGCGGCGTGGAACGGGGAGGGCCATGGAAACCACTCTAGGGGAATCGAGCCGGCGGCGCTACTCCGGGACGGTGATGGCTATCGGCCCGTTGAGATCGGACAGGGTCAATACACGGACCGCATCCACCACGTCAGTCGCCAGTACCTGCCCGGTGATCAAAGCCTGGCGGAGCAGGGAGTCAGAGCGGCTGAGGGAGAGCTCCAGGGTTACGTCCAGGTCTTGGGCCGCGCCGGGAATCAGGCCAGCCAGGTGCTGGGACTTCAGTTGTCCCCGTATAAGGTGGTCCTCCGCCCCCGCCGGCCGCTCCAGCAATTCGGGTTGTTTCATCTGCTCCACGATCCCGGCCAGAGTGTGGCCCAGGCCGTGGAGGGTAAAGGGGAGGCTCTCGCTGGGGACCTCTCCCCATTGTCCAGTGATGAAATCGGTCATATACGCTTTGTCCTCGATGGTCACGATGTTGATCTCAACGTAGGACCGTGGGGCCGCCAGCTCCGCCTCCACCTTCAACTCGGCCCGGTCGGGGAGTTCCACAGCTCCCGAGGCACGACTCATTTCCAGTCCGGGAAACAACCTGGTCGTTCCGGTCTGGTGCTCCAAGACGAAAGAGGCGGACTCCAAAGCCAGCAGCTGTTCCGTGGCCTCCTGTAGAATGACCACCGGATCGAGGACCTCCGGAACGTTGGTGGGGGTAGGGACGTGGGTGGCGGTCGGCTCGGTTGTGCCGCAAGCAACGCCGACGCCTAGAAGCAAGACGGCCGCCATCGCCAGGATACCGGCCACAATCCCCCCGTAGCGCCGGTCCGCAGCAGTCAGTTCCAAGACCAGACCGCTGCCGACCCGGCGGCTATTTCAACGGGCTCGTCCGCCCCAACGGCGTCAACAACATACACGCGGTCGGTGGAAGGGCTCGTCCCGTTCCGGCGATTGACCGCTGCCCCCTGACTGCCCGTTACCACCAGCGCCGTCCCGTCCGGCGACCAAGGGCAATGAGAGTGGGCGTACTGGTCGAAATAGCTCAACATCGTGAAGGCCTCGCCAGACGGGCTGAACCGGAACAGCCGCCGCGGCTCTCCGCCGGTTGTGGAGGCCACCACCCACTCCATTTCACGCCGGGCGCTATCGACAGCGACCCAGGCGATCCGGTCCCCGGTGGGAGCCCAGAAAAAAGCTATGAATTGTTCCTCCGCCAACACCCTTGCCTCGCCGCCTCCGGCCGGCGTCACCACCAACGTATCGAACAGGGACGAGCCGGTACCGCCCCTTTGGGCAACTGCAATTTCCGATCCATCGGGGGACCATAGAAATGCCGTCAAGTCGCTCACATCCATGAGTGCTCGGCCTTGGTCGGGCATATCGGCTGGGGCCATCAGCAATTGGCCCTCATTACCGGAATTCGCCACATACGCCAAATGCGAACCGTCGGGGGAAAACGCCGCGACACGTCCGCTGATGGAATTGTCCGTAACCGTCCGTCGGGTCTCTCCCTGCACCAGGCTCGCCACTTGGACCTCCGGGCCCACGTGCAAGGCCAACGTTTCCCCGGACCGGTTCCAGTGGAAATACAAAGGCGCTCCGGTCTCCACCGGGTCCGCGTTACCCGAGGCCTCGTCCCATACGTACAGCACAAGCCCACTCTGGCCGCCCACCAGAAAGGCCAGCTGTCGGCTATCGGGAGACCAATAGAGGTAGTGAGGAGCGCCGTCAGCGACCAAGGAAGGGCTTTCGTTCGTAAATACGGTGGTAGTCTGGGCCGAATTTACGTCGATTGAAACTACGCTTACCTCGGCAGTATTTTCCCCGACCACCACCCTCGACACGGCTATCTTCGATCCATCGGGAGCCCATGTGGGCCAGGCATGGACCTCGTTAGGGGCGAGCACCTGGGCGAGCAGGCCGACCGCCGGCTGTCCCGCCCTCTCGGCGCCGGTCAACTGGACGGGATCACTTCCATCAGGGTTCACTATAAATAGTTCACCGCCAGGGTTCACATATGCTATACGGTCAGTAGCAGGCGACAATCCGCGCTCCATCTCTTCGGAAGATGCCCGGGAAGTTGCTGGCGAGGATGCTTGCTCCGCAGCTTGCGGGACGGTGCCTGACCCTGGTTGGCCGCACCCTAAAATTGCCACGACTACCATGGTCCCCAGCACCCTGACAACCATGGCCAACATTGTTATGGCCCGAGCGAGGGAACCAAGTCTTGCAGCCGAGTATGCCTTACCATGATACTTCACCCATCATATCAAAATTCCCCATTGGACTGTCTTGGCAACTATCAACATAACGTGGATAACCTTGATGTGAAACGTGGTCAAGTCGGGCAGACGCGGGGCAGACCGTACCAGCCCTTTTTGTTATCCCCACATTCTTGGAGCTTCGCCCACTAGCGTCAAATACTTATCTGCCCGTCCACTGGTCTCACCATGTTAAAATAACGGAAATCATAGTGGGTCCAGCTACCCTGAATTCTGTTGTACCTGTTACCAACACGATTACTATTACTGTTGTTCTCTTATAAATTCTATGATTGATACAGTTAGATTGAATCTTAACTCCGGTAATGGTGGTAACGGCTGTGCCAGCTTTTTACGCGAGAAGTACCGGCCGAAGGGAGGCCCCAACGGTGGTGACGGCGGCGATGGCGGGAATGCGTTCTTGGTCGGAGACTCTTCATATAACACGCTTCTCCACATCAAGTTCAATAGCACTATCTACTGCGAGGCTGGCGGGCACGGTAAAGGAAAGAACAAGAGGGGCGCGAATGGCGCTGATACCGTAGTCTCGGTCCCTATTGGCACCGTCGTCTGGAGGATGCACAAGGGAGGGGAGCGGGAATTCATTGCGGATATTCGCTCCGATCAGCCGTACCTGGTGGCGCGTGGCGGCCGTGGCGGGTGGGGAAATAGCCGCTTCGCCACTTCTACCAACCAGGAACCGCTGTTGGCTGAAAGAGGAGGGAGGGGCGAGCGAGTAGTATTGTTCCTGGAGCTGAAGCTCTTGGCCGACGTTGGGCTCTTGGCGAGGCCTAACGCTGGCAAGTCGACGCTCATATCCAGGTGTTCCGCTGCAAAGGCAAAGGTAGCCGACTATCCGTTCACCACGGTGGAGCCGGTTCTTGGTGTGGTTAAAGTGGGGCGCCAGGATTTCGTAATGATGGAGGTCCCGGGCCTTTTGGAAGGGGCCCACCAAGGAGTGGGTCTAGGACATGAGTTCCTGAGACACGCTGAAAGGGCGAGGCTATACGTCCATATTCTGGATGGGCTGTCCGAAGATCCCGTGGCGGACTATTTGATGATCAATGACGAACTGTTGCGGTTCAATCCGGAGCTCGCAGACAAGCAACAAATCGTGGTCGTCAACAAGCTCGACGTCACTGAGGTAAAGGAGCAGAGACAAAAGCTGACGGCCCGTTTGCTGGAGGCTATGGACGGCTCGGCTGGCGGACCGGGGAGGCCTGCTGAACCGGAGCTGCGCTTTATCTCCGCGGCTACCGGCGAAGGCGTCGACCTGTTGCTGCAGCGTATCATCGCAATGTTGGCAGAACTGCCCAAGGAAGAGACCGGAGATTATGAGGGACCGGTGAAAGAGCTTCGGCCTCGCCGGGACCGGGGCCGGGAGACGGTCCGCGTCGAAGATGGAGTTTACGTAATAGAATCCGAGCACTTGGAGCAGCTGAGCGCCTTGGCAGACACCAGGGACCAGAGGGTTCTGATTCAGCTTTGGCGGGAGATGCGCCGGTCGACAGTAGCCCAACAGTTGGTGGACGCGGGTATCGAGGTGGGGGACACGATACGGATGGGTAAGGTAGAGGTGGAGTGGTTCTAAAATGACTGCCGGCCGCCGCGTGGGAATTCTGGGCGGCACCTTTGATCCGGTCCATTCGGGACACCTGATGATAGCCGAGCGGGCACTGGCTGAGCTTGGACTGGACCTGGTCCTGTTCGTAACGGCTGGGAACCCCCGGCTGAAGCGACAGTCGCCATCGGCGGCGGCCGAACACCGCTTGGAGATGGTGAGACTGGCGGTGGAGCACGACGGCCGTTTCGCCGTCAGCGACGCCGAAATCCACCGGCGCGGCCCTACCTATACCGTGGACACTTTGGAGCACGTTCTCCGGGAGTACAGGGCTGGCGCCGAACTGTATTTCATTCTCGGCGTTGACGTGCTGCCGCGCTTCCACGAGTGGCGTAACAGCGAGCGCATCCTTGAGTTGTGCCGGTTGGTTGTAGTAAGCCGCCCCGGCTACAGCGCCTTCGATTGGGACGATTTCTACGTCCGCAATCCCATGGCCCGAAACCGGATTACGTTGGTATCATCGATGGCCGCCGACATCAGCGGCACGGAGTTGCGGCAGCGGGTAGCTGAGGAGCTGACACTCAAGGGACTCGTGCCGGAAGCAGTGGAGGAATATATCCGTCGCCATGGGCTATACCGGAGCGACGAGCCCGGCTCAGCAACGGAAACAACTGGGGATGGAGGGTCTCGCACCACGGTCAAGCGGTTGCTGGATTTGGCCTTGGAGCGAGGAGCGATCAAATACGGTGATTTCACCCTGACTTCGGGGAAGAAGAGCGGCTACTATTTCGACGGCCGGCTGCTCAGCCTCGACCCTGAGGGAGCCTACCTCATCGGGCAAGCTATCCTGCCTATCCTCCAAAACGCCGGGGCCGAGGCCGTGGGGGGGACGACCCTTGGGGCCGACCCCATTGTCACCGCGGTGGCAGTGGCAAGCCACGGGACTGGCCCAGCGGTACCGGCATTCATCGTCCGCAAGGAGAGCAAGGAACACGGTACCCGCCAGAACATCGAGGGGCCGCTGGTTGCCGGGGCCCGGGTGGCGATAGTAGACGACGTCTGCACCACTGGAGGGTCCCTGTTTCATGCGATCGCTGCCGCTGAGGAAGCTGGGTGCGCCGTCGTCAAGGTGCTGGCGGTCTTGGACCGCCGCGAGGGCGGATCGGACGAGATGCGGAGGCGGGGATACGACTTCGTCTCGCTGCTTCAGGCGACCGCCGACGGTACAATCGAGGCGGTCCCGGCTAGCTGAAGTCCTGCCCCGGCCCGAAGAGCTGGGCGTGCCCGCCGACGATTGCCCGCCCCCGGCCTGGCGCCTGCAACTCCAGTTCCTGGCCGGCCATAGCCTCGCTCGTACGAACGAACCCCAAGCCCACCCAGCCCTTCCCGGGCGCCTCCGAGACGGAGGTAACCGTGCCGACGGGCCGGCCCTCTTTGACCAAGGAATCGCCCGGACCGAACACGGACCCTTCGGTGAACGTCAACTTGACCAGATACTTCTGCACTTTGCTGTAGCTGTCCAAGCGGGCAATGACTTCCTGGCCGATGTAGCAGCCTTTGGTGAAATCGATGGACCCGATGAGTCCGGCCTCCAAGGGGTTATACAGCTCACCCATCTCCGGTCCGAACTCCGGCGCGCCCAAGCTTATCCTTAAGGCCTGCCAAGCCTGCTCACCGATTGGCCGCGCGCCATGGTCCAGAAGGGGCTGCCAAGCGGCCGCAACCTGCTCGCCCAAGAGGAAGTAGACCGGCAGGTCTCCCCGCCGGTGGCTTATTGCCAAGAGAGAACATCCCTTGACCGATACCTCGGGGGCGGGGAGCTGTTCGCCGGGGACATAGCTTCCAACCGTGTCTTCCAGCCCCAGAATCGACGGCGCGGTGGGCCCGGTCAAGGCCAGCATGGCCGTCCCGGCCGAAACATCTTCCACCGTCAGGTCTTCCATGATGGTGTACTTGTCCAGCCAGTCGATCACCGGCTGCTGCTGTCCTGGACTCGTAACCAGGTAGACGCAATCTCCGGCGTTGACCACCATCAGCAGGTCGACGATGCGCCCCCGGTCGCTGGTCAGTACCGTGGGGGCCCAGTGGCCTGGCAGGAGGTGGTCCATCTTGTTGGTGGAAAGACGGTTCAAAAGGTCGAGGGCGTCTTCTCCCGTGGCCTTCAAACGCCCGTAGTAGGAGGCGTCGTGGACGCCCGCGCCGGTCCTGGCGGCGGTAAACTCGGCTGAGTAATCGGCGGCGACGCCGGTATCCCGGTAGAGTGGACTATCGATGGCCATTTCGAGTCCTCGGTCTCCTGAATTAGTAACGCCGCCCTCACCTGGGAAGGGCGGCGTTTCAAACAAATCACAGTGTTGCGGCGAGTCGCGCGGTTCGAACCGGGAGCTAAACGCTAAATGAGGTACCGCAGCCGCAGGCCTTCTTGGCGTTGGGGTTCTGGAAGACGAATCCCTTGCCGTTGAGCCCGTCCGAGAAGTCCAACTCGGTGCCGACCAGGTAGATGTAGCTCTTTTTGTCGACTATCACCTTGACGCCGTACTGCTCGACCACTTTATCGGTGTCGTTGTAGTCGCCCGTCACCTTCAGGTCGTAGGTAAGGCCGGAGCACCCGCCGCCCTTAACCGCGACCCGGACGCCCACGGCATCGTCTTCGAGCCCGTCCTTGGTAGCGAAGTATTTGATCTTCTCGGCCGCTTTCTCGGTGATCTCCACCGTAAGCTCAACGCCGTCTCTGGTAATGGGCATATTTCACTCCGGGGGGCAAAAGACGTAGAGTCGGAACTGCTGTTGACAGGCACTAATTCTATGGCCTTGGGGGCGTCAACGTCAAGGATTCCGAGGTAGTGTCTCAGTTTGAACGCTGGATTCTTCTTTCAGACTACCCTCTCAAAGATAAACAGCACCTTCGGGCGAGGAATAAAGAGCCACCACCAGCGTATATGGCTTTCGGTCCTGACTAATCTCCAACCCGGGTTTGAAGTAGATCCGATGTGGCGGCTGATGTCGTTTTCAGACCCCCAGCCACCCCACCAACCACACCACTTACTGCTGACAAGATACCGATAATTCTCAGCCATGAGGGGCCCCCTTGCGGCAAGGATTAGGCTCCCTACCATTGATAAATGGCGGTAGAGAGCACACGCTATTGTAGTCGGCCCCAGGTGTCAAGTCGCGCAGTACCTCGTGGCGCGCCCTTCAGTCTGAAACCGAGACACTACCGATTCCGCCCCAGCCAGCCGACCAGCATCTCCGGAGATGTGTGGCTGGCGATCAGGCCGGCAAAGTGGCGGGCTTTCGCCATGCCGCAGGCGTTGGCGCGCAACCCCGCAAGGGACTCCGCGGCTTCCACCGTGGAAGCCCCCACGCGAATGAGCGGTATGTCCCGCTCACGGGCCTCCGCCTTGATGTACTCATTAGTTTCGCCGGGGCCTGTGAGCACCAGGCACCGGGTCTCCGGGCTCATGGCGGCCAACAGGATGTCGGGCCGCTGGGTCCGGGCAATAACCGCTTGATTGGCGTACCTGCCGAAATAGTTGGGGCCGGAGTCCATGATGTTCCCGCCGATGAGATAATGCTCCACCGGGGCGTCGGAGTTTACCGGGTCCAACACCCACTCCCCGCCAAGGTGCGCCGCGATCTCTTCGACGGTAGGGGCAAGCATGAAGCGGCTTTCCGGCAGGGACACGACCGGGGCCGTGAACCGGGCCGAGGCCGCTTGAGCGGCGGCCTCATCGGCGCGGTACGCCGGGACGTGGTTCACGACCGCAGCCGCCAACCGCTCACCCAAGGCATCGGCGGTCACGGAGAAATCTCCAAACGTATCCGCCGGGTACCTGAGAACCATCAGCACGCGGGCATCCAGGACCTGAGCGAAGTCCGCAGGGTCCAGGCCGTCCGCCAGCTCGACGATGGTTGTGTCGGCCTGCTCGCGGAGCGCACGCACGGCGGCGGACACATCACCCATATTGGAGGCATCCGGCAGGGCGGTGACCGGCGCGGGGCCCAGAATAACCGCAAGCGGCCCAAACGGCTCCAACCGTACGTCGGCATCGTCGGCATCGTCGGCAGTGGCCGAGAAGGGCTTGTAGTAAGCGGAGGAGCGGCCTTCGCCAGCCAGCAACACGAGCAGCCCAGCAGCCAGGCTGGTCTTGCCGACGCCCGGCTCAGTACTGGCGATTATGAGGGTAGGCAATGCCGCGGACCTCCCGGATGTCAGGTTGTCTGGCGGCCAATCTTAACACGAGAGGAAGCTATGCCGAACCCGCCAAGTCGAAATGCGCCCGCCAAGGAGTATCAAGGAAGTCGCGGATCCTGCTTTCCAGCACGGACTCATGCCGTTCCTGCGGCACCACGAAGAAAACGCGGGCGGATCCCCGGCGGTAACGTAACGGCCATATTGCGCCGGTCAGGCCAAGATTGTCACGTAGCGAGTTGGACCAGCGTTGTATTTGCTGCTCGTGAGTGCCCTGCCGGCTCAGGTGATGGTAGATGACCAGGCTCTGGCCGCGCCCCGCGAACCGGCGCAGGTCGTCTAAGAACACAAACTTGGGGCCGTTCTTTCTCAGGGGTCCGCCGTTTCGGAGATGCCGTTGTCCGGGTCGACGAAGACCACGTCCGACTCCACAACGGCGTCAAGGGCGCCCCGGATCCAGTTGCGGCGGGCTGCCTGCCTTGAAGACCGAGGCTGGTGCGGCGAATAGGACAGGCTCGGTTCGAAGTATGCCGTACTACAGGGAAGGACTTCGCTTTGACGGACGGCTACGACATTTCGTTCCGCCGCAGTCACCAGCCGCCGAAGCGCGTCATAAAGGGCAGGGTCGCAGGCGCGAAACTTCTTGTGGTTCTCGCCCTCGTCCTCCAGATAGCCCGTAAACTTCCCGTCGGCGGTATGCGACTCGTCTGGGAAGAGATACCAAGCGATGCCCAGGCGCAACCGATGGCTGGCCGCCGGCCCTTCGTGGAACCCGGAAAGCGCTCGCAACAGGCCGTATTTGCCAAAGTCGCCGATGTCGCCGACGTAGCGGTTTTCCATGACGAATTAGAGAACGGAGGAAAATGGGGGTTAACCCCGTGGGGTTATCGCCGTTTCCATATCAAAAAGGCAAACACGATTGCTCCAATAGACAAGACTATTGATGCCAATGACCCGGCTAGGGCAGTCATTGGCCAGAAGCTTAGAAGGGAACCGCCCGGTTCGGTGCTAGGCTCAATGACCACTACAGCCAAAGCAGCTACCATGAAGGTAAGAATCAAAATGATTAGAGTGATGACTCCGTAACCAACTTCTCGGAACCTACGGAGTTCCTCCAGCTCCTTCAATCTTTCAAATGGTCCGCTGCGAAGACTGGTTTCGTCATAATAGCTAATTGGGGGGCTTGTCGGCTGCCTACTTGGCGGATGAGGGTATCTGAGGTTGGATTCTTTGAAGCGAGTCGTCCTTACAAAGTCAATGGTGAACAATCGTTCGCCCGCTTTGATTTCGACCGGTTCGTTCGACAAGTTGTACAACGGGCATGGTAAATATCCAACCCAACCCGGATCCACCTGTCCCGCCCCTACCCAAAGAAGCCCTCGGTATACCATGCTGACCGTCAGGTTCCATCGGGCGACCAAAAACCGCGGCAGGTTAACAACTTCCTGCGTACGGACAATTGCGACCTGATGCGGTGGGATTATCAGGGGATTTTTGTCGTCAATGATAACGATGCGCCCACCCAGCTTAGCCTCCCAACCTAATGTTAATTGGTATCGGGCCGGCTTGAGGTTGGCCTCGTAAAATGGGTCAATTAGTGGATATGGAGTTTCAGTCGCGTAATAGCGTATCTCATCGTCAAGTAGTACGGCGCCCGGCCAAGAGTCCCAAACGTCTTGGCGGGGATCCTCCTCCAGCGATTCCCATTGAGTAGTAGCCATCACTTCATCATCATCATTTTGAGGCGGTCGCTAATCCTTCAAGGGATGCGTGCACGAAATTGCTCACCGCCGGTGACCGTTTGTTCGCCTTCCTGTCTACGAGATGGTCATTTGGCGCACCCGTGCCGATAAAAGCGACTTGTATCCGGTATCGATCTTCAATACTGCTTACAATGCGTTGCAATTCGGGGGTTAAGTGGCCCCAATTTTTAACACCAATGTTTTGATATTGGACATAGTCACCACCGTGCAAGGCGATATGTGTTGGCGAATTCGCGCGGACTGCTTGATCTACTACTGACCAATCGAACCTTGCCACGCGACGTAACCGCTTGGTCGTGGTGGTGTATTCGGCGATAGGATGCGGATAGCCGCTCTCTCGCTGGACATCTCCCCAAGTGATTTCGTCTGGCAGCGGACCCGAGTTTCCAGCTACCCGAATTGGGAATGTCCGGATGGCCATAATAACTTCGTAGTCCCGGATGCCGATACCAACTTCGCCTAGAAAGCTGTGAGCTGTCGTATCCCGGCTGGTGCGATAGGGCCACTCTTCGGCGTGGTAGAGCGAAAGGCCAAAGCCCTGGGTCCCCTCGACTACTATTGACTTGTCGTGGCGGACGGCAGATGCGAGTTCGTCGCGTACAGATGTGACGAACGGCTTAAGGTCTCGATGGTCTTGGGCCAGCCGAAAGTTCGGCTCACGGAGCACCCGGCGGCTAACGGCCGAGCCGACGCCGACGCTAGTGGAACCCAAGCGTCCGTTGAGGCCCAACGTCTTCTCATTGTCCACGTCACCGGCTTCAATGACCCCGGCGTTTTTGTCAATGCCAATACGGTCCGGGTCCAAGCCGCAAGCCTCAACCTCCCGGAAGAAAACACACGGGTCGACCAAACCGCCGGCAGCTATCAGGAGACGGGTATGCGGGTTGACGAACCCGGAGGGTACCTGCTGCAACTGGTACCGCTGGCCCGCAACGTAGACGGTATGGCCGGAATTCGGCCCGCCGCAACGCACCATGTAGTCGACGTTGTCGGTAATGGCCAAATGGGCGCAGATCTTGCCCTTCCCTTCCGAACCGAATTGGCCTCCGACTATTACAGTTACTGGCATGGGCATCCTCCTGCTGTAGAGTTGAATGATGCTACGGTGTCTCCAATAAGGTCAAGGGGCGGTTGTGACATATTGCAATTATTAGTCACTGTGTATTATAAGCGTAAATAGATATTTTTGACACAATATTCTCATCGTTGCCAATAAAAGATAGTGACATTTATGGGTCGCCGACCACTGAGTGAAACTGAAAAAAGGACTAGGAGGGAGTTTGGCTCCCGTCTCAAGCAGTTGCGGATGGATCGTTCGTTGTCTTTGAACGAAGCGGCTAGGAGGGCCGGTATCGACCATACCCGACTGTCCAGGATAGAAAGCGGGACCCGGCCCTCAACAATTGCGGTTCGAATCGCCTTGGCCCGTGTCTATGACACGGCTTGGGAAGCTCTCGAGATGATGTCTCCCACGATGCAAGTTCCATCGGTTATGCTCGCGAGTATCCTTGATGAGGCCCAACAGCAAGAACGGCGTGACGAATACTTCGGAGAAAATGTCACTGAGGAAGAAAAGTGGGAGTTGGAGGTTTATCTAGGATATCTGCGATTCCGGGGACGACTATTAGGTGCTGACACAAGCCGGCCCCGTGCCTCAAAGGCCTGAATGCGCCTACCCAGAAACGTCCAGGTATTCTATGTTCTCTGGGTCGAAGCCGTGGGGGAAGGTGGTGGTGTGGTCCCACTTGGCCAGGGTGAAGTCGGAGCGGTGGAGGCTGGCTTGGTCGAAGTTCGCTCCCCGCATGTCGGCGGCGGTCCACAGCGAGTCTCGAATCATCGCCTTGGTGAAGTCGGCTCCTGCCATGACCGCGCGGCTCAGGTCGGCGCCGTTCATGTTGGCCGACTGGAAGCGGCAGCCGCGCAGGTTGGCGTTGCGCAGGTCGCCTTCGATCATGTTCGACTGGCTGAAGTCGGCGTCGCCCAGGTTCGCTCCCATCAGGCTGACCCGGTTCATACGGCAGAAACGGACGGCAGCGCAGCGCAAATTTGCGCCCTTGAGATCGGCCCAGAACAGGTTGACGTTGGTCAGGTTGGCAGAGGAAAGGTCTGCGCCGGAAAGGGAGGCGCGGCCCAAGTCGGCCTTTTCCAGGTCCGCTTTCGACAAATTGGCCCCGGCCAGTCCGGCCCGGGACAGATTGGTCCCGCGCAGGTCGGAACCGCTGAGGTCCAGGGAGACGCCGGGGTGGGCATCGCGCCACCGGGCCAAGGCCTCGGCGCCGGCCCGCACGATTTCCACGTGCCGCGGGTCAGCCAAGGTGACGGTCCGGGCCGGACCGGCCTGGCGTCTGCCGGCTACGCATCTTCCAGATCGAACAGCTTTTCGGCGATGGTCATCTTCAACTCGTTTACTTTGCCCAAATCCGGGAAGCCGGTTTCTTTGCGGTCGAAGATTTTCTCACCGTCCAGGTAGACTTCAAGGCGGCCCCGGTCTGAAGGGGTCATTTTAATGGCGATGTCGCCGGGCGCGTCGGACTTGAAGAACTCGTTCGCCAGCCACGCGGCGACAGGGTAGTACCCTCAAGATACGCAATAAAGGATGTCTGCTTCTACTTTTCCGTGTTCGGAGGCCATATTACTCCTCGTGGTTTGGCAGGCCGGTCCTGCCGGTTAGTTGACGACGGCGGTGCCCAATCCCACTGCGGTGCGGTTGCCGTCCTGGTTGTCGCAGAAGAGGTCCACAAAGACCAGGGCGCCTTGGTCCGCCTCCTCACGGCTGCTCACCACGCCGGTAACGGTGATGGTGTCGCCGCTCTTGACCGGCCGCAGGAACTTGAGGTTGACGGTCCCGGTGTGGTTGAAGACTTCGGGTCCGAAAAAGCGCCTGAGGCTTTCGGCGGCGAAGGCGATGGACATGCGGCCCGAGGCTATGGGATAGGCGGTGCCCAGCCGTTGGCGGGCCAGTTCCGGGCTGTTGTGGATGTTCTGGCGGTCCAGGATCCCACAGGACTCGAAACGGTCGATGGTCTCTTGGGTCACATGCTTGGTGACCGACGGTATCTGGTCGTCGATCTCTACCCTTCCGGATGCCATTTCTTGCCAACCTCGTCGGGTGTCTTCATCTGGTAGGTGCGCAGTTTCTCCAGCAACCGGCCGTCTTCGTCGATTGCGGTCGCTTCGATAACCATGTAGGGCTTGTCCCGCCGCAGGTACTTGTCGGCGATGCGTCCGGTGACCCGTATCTTCTTGCCGGGGATGGGCGGGTTGTAGAACTCCACCTCGTTGCCGGCGTTGACTCCGCCGGTAGTGTCCTCGTAGACCATGGCGAAGGCGGTGGCGTCGTGCTTCACGGCCAAGGTTGGAAAGGGGGCGTCAGGGTCGTCGATGGACGCCCGGAAGCTGTCCAGCATCTCTTGGGTCAGCAGGTATTCGTAAGAACCCAACTCTTCGCCGATCTCGATGGTATCGTAGTCGAAAAGCTTCAGCTTTTGACCGGACATTCCTGCCTCCGAAACGTTGGCCGCCCCGGGGATTTTCGAATATACGATACTCATTTCGCCTCAGGGAGTCAACGAGCCGGGCCGGTGGCGTTGGCCTATGAGGCAGGGCCTTTTCATTAAAGACGGCCGGTGGCCGGGCCGGTGGCGTTGGCCTATAATGTAATGAATATTTACGGCTGGCTGGCGGGATTCCTTAGAGATGGACTTGACGTTCGAACGTGGCGACTCCCAGGCCCCTCGGGGGCACGCGTTGGTGTATTTCCGTGTGGATACCGAACCCGACCGGGTGTATGCCACCTACGTGGTGACTCTCCCTATCAAGGCGGACCTGACCAAGTACGTGCCGCCGTTCCTGGCCTCCCACCTGGGCAGCCTGCCCTTGAACGACCTGTCGGCCTTCGCCATGCCCCCGGTGCCGGAGCCAGTGGACAGCTACGCCCAGCTGGACTTGTTGAGCCAGCAACGCGGCGACGACATGGTCTACGCCGGCAATATCTTCTCCTTCGACCTGCCCCGCATGATGGAGCTGGTGACCGAGGCGGTCCAGAGCTACACCCAACTCTGCGCTCCGGGGATGACTGCCGTCGTTTCGTCCGAGGGGGGACCTCCCGAGCAGGTCCCCGCCAGCCCTCAACCGGCTCAACCCGCGAACGACGATCCGTCTTACGGCGTTAATGAAGTCCTGTTCAGCTTCATGAGCGAGAGCGACAAGCTCGGGGAACTGGCGCGGCTGCTGGGGCGTCTTAGATTTGCCGTCGAAGGAGCAGACCGGGAGACGGCCAACGAAGTGGGAGAGGAGATCAGCGTACTGGCGCGTCACCTGCCCGAGGAGTTTCGGGTGGCCAACCTGCTGGCTGTCGCCAAGGATACCTCGGAGCGCAGCTCACAACTGGCCAAGCTGTATTTGGACCGCTGTTTTCGCCTCTCCGCCGGCGACAACGGCGAAGCCCGGCGCTTGGAAGACCAGATCCGGGAACTGCACTCCGACGACTAGCCCCCCGTTGCTGCCGGGGAGCGAAGGCCCCCTCCCTAACCCTCCCCCTGCCAGGGGAGGGGACACAAGGAAGTTGCCGGCTGCCAGGGAAAGGGGACGCTGGCAGGTTTGAACAGTTGCTGAACCTTCACCTGGGAGGAACGGACTAGGGTGGCTTATCTCTCCCGGCTCCGCCTCACCAATTTCCGCAACCTGACCGGCCTCGATCTGGAACTCTCGCCTGGGGTGTCCGTCTATTTCGGACCCAACGCCCAAGGCAAGACCACCCTCTTGGAAGCCGTGTACCTCCTGTCCATCGCCAGGTCGTTCCGGGCCGAAAACGAACGCGAGCTGGTCAACTTCGAAGCGGCGAGGGCGGGCGAGCAGGCGTTGGTGGACGGGACCGTCGAGGGGAAAGACGAGCGGTTGAGGGTGATCGTCGGGTACCAGACACTCTCCAACGCGGCTCCGGCCGGCAACGGCATGGACTACAGTGTCCGTAAAGAGATCCGGGTCAACCGGCTGCGCCGCACCGCGGCCGATTTGGTGGGCGCCATCAATGCCGTGTTATTCAGCGCCTTGGATATAGAACTGGTGATGGGAGCTCCGGCTGGCCGCCGGCGGTTCTTGGACATTCTGATATCTCAGGCGGACAACCGGTACCTGAGGTCCCTGCAACGGTTCAACAAGGTCCTTCAGCAACGAAACCAGCTGCTCCGCCTGCTCCGCGACGGCCGGGCTGAGACCGGAGAGCTGGCCTTTTGGGACGATCAACTTATATTGGAAGGATCGTGGGTCACTTGGCGCAGGCACGAAATCATGGGAGAGGTGGCCGCCGCCTGCCTGCGCCATCACGAAAGCTTGGGAGGCGAGCATGAACGGTTGGCGTTGGAATATCGTCCCAGCGTGCCTCTGGCCGCGAGCTTAGAGGAGATGGAGGACTCTTTCCGGCAGGCCCTGACGGCGGCCGCGCCCCGGGAGAGGGCCCAGGCGTTGACCGCAGTGGGACCGCACCGCGACGATTTCGACCTCAGCATCAACGGGACCGACATGGGGGCATTCGCATCGCGGGGACAAGCCCGCACGCTGGCGCTGTCTCTCAGGCTGGCCGAAGCCGAAGTGTTGGCGGCGGTCCGGTTTGACGGGCCAATCGTCTTGTTAGACGATGCCCTCTCCGAGATCGACCGGTACCGGCGTCATCGGGTCTTGGAAAAGGCCTCCCAATACCAGCAGGTGCTGATCACCACCACCGACCTGGAGCAGGTGTCGGGATATTTCGGCGCCAAAGCCGCGTACCATCAGGTGGATGGAGGAACGGTGACTCCTTACGGCCTGGAAGGCCACGGCGCGAACGGCCCGGAGATACCGGCGTTATCCGCTGACGAGGCGAGGCAATAGGCCGCCGCGCCCGCACCCCCTCGCGAACCTTCTCCCTGGCCAGGGTAGGGGACACAAGTAAGCTGCCCTGCCAGGAAGGAACACTAAGAAACTATCTCAAAAGTCCCTTCCCCCTCGGGGGGAAGGTTAGGATGGGGGTGGACCCCGCCGGGTAATTGACGCCAAAACAGATGATTATGAAAGGCGCCATCAGTTTTGAGATAGTTTCTAAACAGTTACTATTTGACGGCGCTATTGACCGGAGGGCCGATTATCCGGCGGTTGAAGGGGATGCCATGGCGGTAGGCAAAGACGTCTTGGACGCGATAGCCTTGACCGAGGCTGAATACGAAATGATCGTGGAGCGGTTGGGCCGGGAGCCCAACCCGGTCGAGTTGGGCATGTTCGGGGCGTTGTGGAGCGAACACTGCGGCTACAAACATTCCCGGCCCCTGCTCCGCATGTTCACCCAGCAGTCGCCCCGGGTCCTGTCGCAGACCGGGGCCGAGAACGCCGGCGTGGTGGACATCGGCGACGGGCTGGCCGTGGTGTTCAAGGTGGAGTCCCACAACCACCCCTCGGCGGTGGAGCCGCTGCAGGGCGCCGCCACCGGCGTCGGCGGCATCGTGCGGGACATCCTGGCGATGGGAGCGCGGCCCATAGCGCTGCTGAACTCCCTGCGCTTCGGACCGCTCGATGAACCCAACAACCGCCACCTGTTCAACGGCGTGGTCGGCGGCATCTCTTGGTACGGCAATTGCATTGGGGTGCCCGACGTGGGCGGCGAGATTTACTTCGACCCTTCCTACTCCAACAATCCTCTGGTCAACGCCATGTGCGTGGGCCTGATCGCCAAAGACCGAATCGCCTCGGCCGCAGCCCGGGAAGTTGGCAGCGTGCTGTTGCTGGTAGGGGCGGAAACGGGCCGCGACGGCATCCACGGCGCCTCCGGCCTCGCCTCCCGCACCTTCGAGGAAGAGGTGGAGTTGCGACCCACGGTGCAGGTCGGCAACCCGTTCTTGGAGAAAGTGCTGATCGAGGCCTGTCTCGAAGCCTTGGACACCGGCGCGGTATCCGCTATTCAGGACCTGGGCGCCGCCGGGCTCACCAGCGCGGCCATCGAGTCGGCGGCGCGGGCGGGGCGGGGCATCGAGCTGGACCTGTCCCAAGTGCACCGGCGGGAGCCCGGCATGAGCTCCTACGAGGTGATGCTCTCCGAGTCCCAGGAACGAATGCTGCTGGTATGTCCGCCCCACCGGGTGGACGAAGTGCGAACGGTGTTCGACCGGTGGGACGTGGCCTGTCGCGAGATCGGCCGGGTGATCGACTCCCCGGAGGCGCGGGTTACCAGCGGAGAGGAAACAGTGGCCCGCCTGCCGATCCGTCCGTTGTCCGAAGCGCCCACTTACCGGTTGGAAGGGTGGCCCTACCCCACCGACCTGGACCGTCGGGAATTATCGCTGGACGGCCTGCCGCTTCCACCGGAAGGCCCTGGACCCACCCTCCTGCGGCTGCTGGCCTCACCCAACATCGCCAGCAAACAGCCGGTGTACCGCCAATACGACCACCAGGTGCAGACCAACACCGTTATCGGCCCCGGGGCGGACGCTGCGGTGCTGCGGATCAAGGGCACGGCCAAGGCCATCGCGTTGGCTATCGACGGCAACGGCCGGCTGTGTCAGTTGGACCCCTACGAAGGCGGGAAGATAGCGGTGGCCGAGGTGTGCCGCAACCTCTCCTGCACCGGGGCGACACCACTGGCGTTGACCGATTGCCTGAATTTCGGCAACCCGGAACGACACGATATCTACTACCAGTTGGAAGAGTGCATCAAGGGCATGGCGACAGCCTGCGAAGCCCTTGCGGTCCCGGTGGTCAGCGGGAACGTCAGCCTCTACAACGAGACCCAAGGCCGGGCCGTCTTCCCCACGCCGGTGGTGGGCGCGTTGGGCCTGCTGGAGGACGCAACCAAAGCAGTTGGGTCGGCCTTCCCAGCCGAGGGCCTTACGGTTATGGTGCTTGGCCCCGGACCGGAGGAAGCCGCGCCGCCGGACCTGGCTGGGAGCGAGTACCTGCAAGTCGTTCACGACACGGTCGCCGGACAGCCCCGCATCGACCTGGACCTGGAACGCCGGGTGCAGGTCGTATGCCGCCAAGGAGTAGAGCGGGGCATCATACGCTCAGCCCATGACTGCTCCGACGGGGGGCTGGCGGTGGCGCTGGCCGAGTGCTGTATTCAAGGAAGCGTCGGCGTGGAAGCGGCCGTCGGCACGTTTTCGCGTTGGGATGCGGCGCTCTTTGGGGAGCGGCAGTCTCGCATCGTTGTTTCGGTGGACTCGGAGAGGATGCGGGAGCTTGAGGCGTTGGCCCAAGCCGCTGCGGTACCAGCGATTCGGCTGGGTGAAACCGGCGGCGACCGTTTCCGAATCGACGACCGCCGCGATGCAATCATAGATCTGCCGGTCAGCGAGTTGACCGGCGCGTGGTCCGGTGGCCTGGAGGCAGCTGGTGGCTGACGCGCCGTTGCGGGTGTTATTCCTGACTCCCTACTTTCGCCCCTATTTGGGGGGGATCGAACGCGCCATTGAGGAGCTTTCCCACCAGATACAGAAGTCGCCCCAGGTCGAGGCCGTCGGCGTCCTCACCACCAAGTACTCCTTTCCCCGCGTCGCCGAGCCCGACTGGGCCGACCGGGAGACCATGCCGGACGGCATCATGGTCTACCGGCTCCCCGGCTTCCCCCGCCGGTCTTTGCCCATCTACTCGGTGCCGTTGGTCTGGTTTCCGCCGGGCCGGGTGCGCCAGTATCTTCGGGAATTCCGGCCCAACGTGGTCCACTTCGTCGGCGACGGCTGGTTCTGTGGGCATTTCTGGTCGTGGTTCTTCTACCGGAAGCGGGCCCGGTTCATCTTCACGCCCTCCTACCACACTCTGCCCGTGGTCCGGTGGTGGCTGCGGCCCATCAACGCCTTCATCTGCAACGCCGTCGACCGTGTGGTCGCGCTTACCGGGCAGGAATCCAGGGAGGTGGGGCGGGCCTATCTGACGCCGAGCCGCAAGATAAGCGTCATCGGATGGGGCGCGCCGGTCCCAGACGAGGCGATGGTACAACAGGAGCGTCAGGAATCCGGCGACGGCCCTCTAACTATCCTGTGTGTAGGCCGGCTGGGCCGCCATAAGGCCCAGCTCTGGCTGCTGGAGGTCTACCGGCAGGCCCGGACCGGGTTCCGTAAGCCGGTGCGACTGGTGCTGATCGGCCGCGACGAAGGCGACGCCCAAGCCATCGCCGGCTTTGTAGAACGCAACGGTCTGAGCGACGAGGTCGAAGTGACCGGAGAGGTGACCGACGAAGAGTTGGCCAGCCGGTACGCCCGGGCGGACCTCTTCGTCCTGTTTTCCCACTACGAAGCCTTCGGCCTGGTTTTCTTCGAGGCGATGACCTATGGGGCCCCGGTACTGACCCACGACGTCGGGGCGAACCGGGAACTCCTGCATCGCGGAGCCGTGGTAGTCCCACGGTTCGACGAGCAGGCTGCGGTGAGCGCCATAACGAGACTGGTCAACGACGACGCCGAGCGCCAGCGCCTCGGCGCGGACGCCAGGGAATACGCTCTCTCCGAGTTCACCTGGCCGGCGGTGGCGGAGAAGTACCTGGAGGCGTACGGGGGCGGCCCGCCAACGTAGGGGCGAATCGCGAATCGCTCAGTGCCGCACGGTCTGGTTCGCTCGGACGTAGTGTCCTAATTTGCTGGCCCCCTTCGCCTGTCCACCCTGGAACGTAGACCATCGCCTGACAAGGGCCACGGTCGCTCGTGACACCTAGTGCATGGACGTTCGTTAGAATTCATCCCCCATCCAAACACTGGTTGACGTTCTGCGGCTCATCTGTAAGTCCTACTACCGGTTTGGACTCACGAAATTTCGGAGGAGCCCATGGCTTCGCGATCTTCGTGAACGATTGTCCCCCTTCCCGTGAGTCCATCGGCCCTTGGGGGCAGCACCGCCACGAACCGCCGATTCCCTGGGCCTTCAATCACATGTAATCAAGCGTGACAGCGGGAAGATGTCAGTCGGTCGATAAAGTTGAGCACCTGGACGGCACCGTCCCACACCGTTTGATCTTTGGAAGGTTTCTATTACGTGGAGGGACTAGTAGTCCGTCAGTGTTGCATTGATGGGTAGAGGGATTTTAGTTTGATGCGCGCATCCGAGGTGGTGAAGCGCCAGTCCACCCGTATTGCGTCCCGGTTGCGCTGTTGCTGCCACGCTCCCACCTCCCGCCGCAGAGCGCTTTGGTCGGGAATACGGCGGTCCAAGCATTGCCGGGCCATCACCCCGATTTCGATCTCGGCCATATCCAGCCAACTGCCATGCTTGGGAGTGTAGTGGACCTCCAACCGTTCGGCGATGCGCCGCGCTTCGGCAGGTTCAAAGGCTTCATACAATGAGGCTGGGTGGTGGGTGTTCAAGTTGTCCATCACCAGCACAATACGGTCCTTGTGCGGGTAGTCCTCGTCCACCAGTTGCTTGACCACCCGGGCCCAATCGGCTTTCGTGCGCCGGTCCGTCACTTCCACCCGGCGCCACCCTTCCAGCGGAGCGAACAACATGAAAAGGTTGCTCACCCCGTTGCGCTCGTATTCGTAATCGTAGGAGCCCGCCGCCCCAGGCCGGACCGGACGCGGCCGGCGCGTCTCTTTCACCTGTTGCTTGCTGGTCTCGTCCAGGCAGACCAGAACTTCGTTGTCCCCATACTGGCGCTGATAGACTTCCAGCACGTCTTCCATCGCACAGACGAACTCGGCGCTGCCTTGCGGCGGGATGCACCAGCACTCTTTCAGCCAGGGCTTGAGTTCGTTTTTTGAGCGTCTGGCGCACTGTTTCAGGGCTGATGCTCTCCACTATCTCGCATTCGACCAGCCGGTCGGCCAACAGTTTCAGCGTCCAACTGGCCCGGCCCTCCGGCGGTTCTCCGCAGGCCAAGGCAATCAGGTGGGCTTCCCCTTGACCGTCCAGCCGCTTCTCCCTCCGGTTCAGTTGCTCCTTGCGCCCCAAGGCCCGCTCCAGACCCTCTTCCACGCACCGCCGGCGCACCCGTTCCACCGTCGCACGGCCAATCTGTAGAACCCGGGCAATGTCTTCATCCTTCATGACCCCGTCCGCATGGGCCTCATCACTCAGCAGCAGGATGCGCCCGTGGGTCTGCCGGTAAGCCGCCGCCCGGCCACGGGACACCAATGTCTTCAGTTCCTGCCGCTCCTCCGCACTCAGCTTGACCCGGTATCTCTTCATCGCCATCCCCTCCTCACACGCCCCAATCCTCTTCGCCCTGTGCTTGGTAGAATACACTTGGTCAGTACTCAATTCAAAGATGTTGGACTACTAGTGCTGCTGGCGGAAGAGCCGCCACACTGGGATGCTGAAGCCGGGAAGCACGTCTTCACCGTCCAACACGTCACCCTCACCCAGCAGTATTGGCGAGACGCCGGGCCGGTATACGGTAACGTCGGTGTGGTCCGGGTCGCCTACCCAGACCGCTCGCGAGCCATGACTTAGCCACATCGCCGCCTTGTCCGCTAAGGACGCGTAGGAATTGCTGGGCGACTTCACCTCGACCACCAGATCAGGGGCAAGTTGGGGGTAGCCCCGCGTTCCTTCCGGCACCCGTCTAGGCGCAATCCAGGCCACGTCCGGCGCGCGCACAATGTCCGGGCCGTTTGCCAGCCGGTAGCCAGGCTCGCCGGTGCGAGTCTGGCCGTAATAGTTTTCGTCAGAATAAACGGAAATAGCGGTGGTAAACCGTCCAACTGCGATGGCGTGGAGGTCCCCCGGAGCCATTCCCTCTCCTGGCCCTACTTTCTCGCTGAGTACCCCGTGAATGAGTTCATACCGTTTGCCATCCTCATCCGGCATCAGCAAAAACTCTTCCGCAGTCATAAACCGGCGTTTGGCGACTGTCTCTCGTTGCATGGCCGCTCCGTGTTTGTCCCCGGCGGGCAACATTCTAACACGCAGGCTAACACCCAGGACCTGTCTTTGAGTTCTCTGTACTTTTCGTGGTGTATACTGTTTCGGTTCATTCCACACCATGGGATCCGGCCACACTACGGAATCCGGGAGGAACGCGTGGACTTCCACATCGCGGTTTTGAGCGGGGACGGCATCGGGCCGGAAGTTACCGACCAGGGTGTTCGCGTTTTGGAAGCCGTGGGCCATGGCTTCGGCCACCGGTTCAACTTGGTCTGCGGGGACATCGGCGGCATTTCCATCGACAACCACGGCGTGCCGTTCACCGAAGAAGTCCGCGCTATGACTGATGCCGCCGACGCTGTTCTTTTCGGCGCGGTGGGCGGACCCAAGTGGGACGACCCAGGCGCGACGGTGCGTCCGGAGCAGGGGCTCTTGGACATCCGAGCCCACATGGGGGTGTTCGCCAACATACGGCCGGTCAAGGTCTATCCTTGGCTCATCGAGTCCAGTGTCCTCAAGCCAGAGGTGGTGCGGGACGTCGATTTGGTTGTCGTCCGGGAACTGACGGGAGGGCTTTACTACGCCGAGCCCAGAGGACGCCGGGAGACTCCCAACGGGATGATCGCAGAAGATACCATGAGGTACACCGAAGGGGAGATCGAGCGGGTCCTGCGGATCGGGTTCGAGTTGGCCCGGAGCAGGCGCAACAAGCTGACTTCGGTGGACAAGGCCAACGTCCTCGAGTGCTCCCGCCTCTGGAGGTCCATCGCCACCCGTTTGGGTGAGGAATACCCCGACGTCGAGCTGGATCACGTGCTGGTAGACGCCTGCGCGATGCAGCTAATCCAGCGGCCGTCGCGTTTCGACGTCATCGTGGCTGAAAACACCTTCGGCGACATACTGACCGACGAGGCCTCGGTGCTGGCTGCGTCCATGGGCGTGTTGCCCTCGGCCAGTCTGTCCGGCCTACCCCCTTCCTTTCCCCCCCAGGGGGGAAGACAAGGGGGACAGCGTTCCAAGGGAATGTATGAGCCGATCCACGGCACCGCTCCCGACATAGCGGGCCAGGGTATCGCCAACCCCATAGGCTCGATACTCAGCGTGGCTATGATGGTGCGCTATTCCCTTGGCCTGACCGAAGAGGCCGCGGCCGTGGAACGGGCGGTCGAGCAGGTCCTGGGCCAGAACGTCCGGACCGCCGACATCAGCGTTGCCGGCGCGGAAATCGTCGGGACCGTCGAAATGGGCGACCGGATAGTCGCCGCCATCGAAACCGGCGCAGACTAACCGCAGAAGCGCAGAGTTTTCAGAATCTCTTCAATGGCCCGCGCCGTGGTTTAGTCGACGATGGCAGAAATCACCAGCCTCTCTATTGCCATCCTTGTTTTCCTTGCCAGCGCCGCGGCCGTCATATTCTTTGGCACGCGGCTGGCGGTCTACGGCGACGCTCTGGCCACGCTCACTGGCTGGGGGCGGTTGTTCGTGGGGAGCATCCTGATTGCCGTGGCTACGTCGTTGCCGGAACTGGCCACCAATATATCGGCGGTGCAACTGGACCCTCCCAACCCCGAACTGGCGGTGGGCAACGTGTTTGGCGCCAACATGCTGAACATGTTCACCTTCGCGGCGGTCGCGCTGGCCTTCGGGGGCAAGCGCTTCCTGCAGCGCGTTGCGCCCCAGCAGGGCTATCTGATAGTGGTGGCAGCTCTACTTACGGGGCTTGCCCTGATCTTCGGGGTCACCCAGTTCGGAGTGAACGCCTTCCAAATTGGGCTGTCGTCCGTCATTCTCCTCGGCGTGTTCCTGGCCGGGATGTATTGGGTCTATGCGACCCGCCCGGCTGGCGGCAACGATGGTTCCGAAGACCCTGGAATGACCCTGCGCCGTGCTTGGGCCCTGTTCCTCCTCGTGTCGGCCGGCGTGGTCGTTGCCGGATTCTTTCTGGCATGGAGCACAGACCGGATCGCGGAGATTACCGGCGTTGCGTCCAGCACTCTGGGGATCCTGTTGGTGTCGCTGGTTACCACCATGCCAGAGGCGGCTTCCACGATCGCCGCTGCCCGCATCGGGGCAATGGACCTGGGAGTGGCCGGGCTCTTTGGTAGCTGTGCTTTTAACATTACCATCCTGTTCTATGCCGACATCTTCTACCGTGGCGGCATCCTGGGACTGCAGACCGAGCCCGCCCACTTCGTTGCGGGCGGAACGGCCATAGGTCTGATTCTGGTGGCCTTCGTGCTGGTCGTGTTCCGCGAGAAGATACGAGCGGCAATCGCTGCGGGCCTGCTGTCGTTGATGGCCGCCGGTTACATGGCGGGCGCGATAGCGGTGGCCACACTGGGCGCCTGGGGTTCCGAGGAGACCGAGGCGCGTTCGCCCTCGGCCCGGACCGGGGAGGATGGGTAGACAGTCTTTCCTACCCATCAAACGCGGACCCATCAAACGCGGAGTGAATGACCTCTAGGAGACGCTGTTCGTCCTCCGCCTCCAGTGTGCTGGCGGCGGCTTCCAGGGTCTCGCGGGAACGGTCCAGGAAGTCCGGCGCGACCTCCCCGGTTGCTGCTCTTTGCCGGTACAGCTCCACGGCGCCGGCAAGCCGCGATTGCAGCCATCCGAGCCCTTGGCGTTCCAACAACGATTCCAGGAATGCGCCGTCCTGGCTCACCGAAATGGGGAGCTCCGGAAATTTTTCTGACCTGGCCTTGTCGTAGGCGAAGTAGGCTAAGGATTCGGCAACCAACCGGCCCTCTCCACCCGAGTCCAGGGCGGCCACAAGCTCGGCGGCCAGTTCTGGGTCGGATGCAATCAGCCGGTAGATGATGCGTGCGGGCGGCGCAAGGACCGCGTCGCTGTCCTTGACCAGCTCGACCGCGAGGCTGCGGTCGCTGGACAGCGCGGCGGAAGCGGCTGAGGGATGGCTGATAATCATTCCTTCCAGCGGAAACGGTGTTTCGGCCATGACCAGGAGGGTCTCTGTCGGGGCCGTCCGAGCCCGTTGGGCCATCACCGCGTAGAGGCGCTCCAAGAAAGGCCCGTCGATCAGGTAATTGCCGGAGGGCTCCTCGATGAGCAGCGTAATGCCCCGTATCAAGTCGGCCTCTGAGGCGTCGGTGGTCACGTCCAGCTTCTCCAGCAGACCCTCCGGTTCGAATATCGAACGCAACTGCACCGGAACGGGTACCATCAACGCCCGCACCGTAGCCGGGTCGACGGCCGACATTATCCGGCGGGCCAGCGGCGGGTCGTTATCCCGGAACAGGTCGAAAAACAGCTTCAGGTCGTGTTCTTGGTCCAAGCCGGTGTCGGCCAAGAATTCCTCCAGCACCCGCGCGCCGGCCTCCGGCGACTCCCCTCCCGCGATGGCGATGTCGTCTACCACGGCGCCGAAACGTTGGAGCCGCTCCACGAAGCTCGCTGTTGCCTGGAGAGTTGCCGCTGGCGGAAACTGAGGGCTGGCTGCGAACAGCCTGACCAATATTCGGTTGTCCACTGCGGGCAGGAAGTTCACCAGGAACGGCTGGACGGAAATCCGGTCGGCCAGCATCAATGCCCGGCTCTCAGGGCTGCCGGACAAGCTGGACAGAAATTGCAGCGCGTCAGCGAGGTCGCTGGCCCGGGGCAGGTCCAGCGATTCCAAGTGGCCGGGGTGAGAACGGTAAAGGGCTACTTTGTCTTGGAGATAGCCCCGCCAAAATCGGTGAGGCGCTGGCGCTCCTCCACCTCCAGCACCCGGGCGCTCGTGGCCAGCAAGCCGGTCGGTGGCGAGTATTGGGCAAGGTCCGGGTATTGACGCAAGTCCAGGTGCTCGAAACCCAGGTACTTGCCAGCGATGGCCCGTTCTTCATCGGACAGGGACTGAAACCAGCCGACGGCCCGCTCCCAAGTCTCGAATGGTCCTTCGCCGAGGAAGTGGCCCCAGTACCTGCGCAGGACCGGCGGCACCAGGCCCAAGTCGCCGCCGGTGGTATAGGGCAGGTCGGCCTCCAGGCTGTGGAAGAGCGGCTCGGGGTTTTTGCTGGAGACTTCCGGCAGGCGGCGCAGCCGCTGCCGGAGAAATTCATAATCGTCGGGCGGTTGTGCCATGAAGACCAGGATGTCTTGATGATAGCTGGCCAAGGCCGGCGCGATCTCTGCTCCGTCTGCCTTCTCCCAACTCAGTTCCGGTCGCCCGATTACCGGAAAGCCGCCCCAGTACGAGTGTCCCAACTCGTGCATCACCCCTATGGGCTTGGCTTCTCCAACGCCGGCCCAGAGACCGAACCCGTAGCTGCCGAAGAAGCCGGGGTCCGCTCGCATATGGCGCAGGTCAAGGCTGCGGAGCAGCGCCTCGCCGGCCGGAGTGGGACGGTAGAGCGCGACGACGGCATCGAGGCGTTCCTTGGCCCACGGAGAGTTGTAGGGATGCGGAGTGGGCAGGGGAATGGGACGCGCAGTGGGACGCGGAGTGGGCGGCAACGATACCGCCGTTGGCACCGTTTGCGTGGCGCCAGGGGCAGGGGGAACCGACGACAGCGACGGTAAAATGGAGGCTGGCGGGGCCGGGACCTGAGAGGGGGCCGCGGTCTGTCCGGTCTTGGGCACCAACGTCGGAGCCGGCCGTTCGCCGCATGCCGCCGAAACTACAGCCAGCAAAGCGGCGGCGACCGCTAGGGCCAGTCCGGCGGAGCGGCGCCAGCGGAGAGTCAGACGACCTCCAGTGCTTCCTCCGTCACCACGCCGCCGCTGATCCGGAAGATGCGGACGTCGGGGGTTTCGGGGTCCATCAGCGAGACCAGCACGTAGCGGGTATCGGGCCACAGCTCGGCCGTGCCGCCGGCTATTCGCACGTCGGTGTCGGACGGGTAGGCCGGGCTGCCGGTGTGGGAGTGATAGATGGCCAGCAGTTCCCAGCCTTGGTCACCGGCCTCGCCATCCACCCGCACCAATTCTCCAGGGTCCATGGAGAAGCGAAACGGGCTGGCTTCTACGTTGGTCATGCGGTAGGACCTGGCAACTTCGCCCTCCGGACCGGCCAGAATGCCGCAACACTCATTGGGCAGATCGTCCTTGGCGTGGGCCACCATTTCTTCCACAAAGCTGCGCGCGATGCGTACCACCGGGTTCCTCCCTTTTCCAACTGCGGAGAACAATGAGGTCACGGAGGCGTTTAGCTATTTGGCTCCCCGTGGTCTCTGGGGTCTTCCTCTTCCGCGAACTCGTAGACGGCCGCCTCTTGCTCCCGTGTCTGGATGGAGCCTGGTCTCAGCTCCCGGACCCGTTGCACTGCGTCCTGCGGGGCGGCCCCCCGGTGTACCAGGTAGCAGGCTAGGACGGTGCCGGTGCGTCCGACGCCGGCGTAGCAGCTAACGGCCACCGGCTTGCCAGCGGCGGTCTGTTCGTCGATGAAGGAGACCATCCGGCGCGTTTGCTCCATTGTGGGCGCCGTGAAATCGGGCACCGGCTCGAACATGTCCATCAAGTCGGCCATGCCCTCGCCTCTGGCGGGGATGGTCCGCTCTTCCATCCGTATAACGGCGCGGACGCCTTGGGAGTAGAGAAAGAACAGGTCGTGGTAGGCCGCCGGACCCTGCGAACCGCCCAACTCTCCGTCGATTACCCAACTGAAGTTCATGTACCGCATCGGGCCAAGCGCTCTCGCACTTCCTCCAAAGACAACGATTCGACCGCCACCACTTTATCGCGGGCCCCGTGACCCCGAACGATGGCCAGACGCGATTTCGGCGTTCCCAGTGCCTCCGCCAAGAGGGCCAAGACGGCGGCGTTGGCTTTGCCGTCGGCGGGAGGGGCGGTTACGCTCAGCCGCAGAACATCCTCCCCGGAGCCGGCGACCCGGAAGCCGGCGACCCGGTCCCGGGATGCCCGGGGTTGCACCCGCACTCTAAGGCTACAGCCGCTGCCAGCAGCCATGGCGACGGAGCAGGCGAATTGTCGAGTATAGTATATTAGGTTTCATGGACAATCCTTAAGGAGCATCCGGTGGATTATACCAACATCAAACTTGCCAAAGACGCTGGCATCGCCACCATCAGGCTGGACCGGCCCGATGCCATGAATGCCCTCGGGCGGGAGCTATTGGCCGAACTTGCCTCGGCCCTGGACGACGTTGCCGCCGATGAGTCGGTGAAAGCGCTGGTGCTGCGGGGCAATGGACGGGCCTTCTGCGCCGGGGCCGACCTGAAGACCTTCGAGGCCCTATTCCAGGACCCGGCCCATCTGCCCGGCTATATTCGTGAGATCAACGACGTGCTCTTCCAGTTGGAAGGGCTTCCGGTCCCGGTAATCGCGGTGGTCCACGGTTTTGCGCTGGCTGGCGGCTTGGAGTTGATGATGGCCTGCGACATGGTGGTCGTAGAGGAGACGGCCAGGATCGGCGACCAGCACGTGAACTTCGGGCTGATGCCCGGCGGCGGCTCCACTCAAAGGCTGCCACGATTGGTTGGGTCGCAGCGGGCGATGGAACTCCTCACCACCGGCCGCTGGCTCAGTGGCGCGGAGGCCGTCGAGTGGGGACTGGCCCTGAAAACGGCCCCCATGGACCAGATTGACGAAGAGTTGGAGAAGCTGGTCGCTCCTCTCCGCACCAAGAGCCGTCCCGGCTTGGGGTGGATCAAATCGGTTACCAACCGCGGGCGTGACCTCTCGGTGCGCGACGGCGTGGCGGTGGAGGGGATGGCTTTCGCCCAGTACGTCGCCACTTCGACCCATCCGTCCGAAGGGGTCCAAGCGTTCATTGAGAAGAGGACGCCGGAATTTTAGCAAGGCCTTGCTTGTCACCCGAAGGCTCTCTCTATCGCAGTCGAGATTCTTCGCCGCCCTGAGAATGACAAGCAGGAACGACAGCATGAAGATCCGAGACATTCTGTGCGAAGACCGCACGATATCCTTCGAATTCTTCCCGCCACGGGCCGCCGAAGGCATACCGAACGTGCTTGCGACCCTGGAGGAGTTGACGGCCTACTCGCCCGCGTTCGTTTCCGTTACCTACGGCGCCGGAGGCTCCACCCGGGCCTTTACCGAAGAAATAACCATCCAGGCCAAACAGACTTCCGACGTGGAAGTGATGGCCCACCTCACCTGCGTCGGCCAGACCCTGGAGGAGTTGGACGGAGTTCTGGGCCGGTTGGAGGAGGCGTCCGTAGAGAACGTGATCGCCCTTAGGGGGGACCCTCCCCGCGGGGAGACGGAGTTCGTGGCGGTCGAGGGCGGGCTTCGTCACGCCTCGGACCTGATCAGTCACATCCGCGGCAATTACGCCTTCGGCATCGCCGCCGCGTGCTACCCGGAGGGCCACACCGAGGCCGTCGACCTGGACGCCGACCTGGAGTACGCCAGGCTGAAGGTGGAGAACGGCGCGGAATTCCTGATTACCCAGCTCTTCTACGACAACGACGACTATTTCCGGTTCGTGGAAAGGGCCGAGGCCGCAGGTATCAACGTCCCCATCATTCCGGGGGTGCTGCCGGTGCTCAGCGCGCCTCAAATCCGCCGGTTTACCACTCTCTGCGGCTCCAGGATTCCCGAAGACCTGGAAGCCCACCTAGTGCGGTACGCCGAAGACGACGAAGGCGCGAGGGAAATTGGAGTCGAATACGCTACCCGCCAAGTGGAGGGGTTGTGGGCGGCCGGGGTCCCCGGAGTCCACTTCTACGTGTTGAACCGCAGTTACTCGGTCTCCAAGATACTGGACAACCTGGTTCTTCCCGGCCACGCCAAGAGTTAGGATTGAGGAGTGCGGAACGAGGAGCGCGGACTTGGCGGGTCCCTTTCCACACTCCCAATTCCTCATTCCAAATTCAACAATGCTCACTACCGGCGTCGACATTATTGAAATCTCGCGTATCCGGGACGTGCTGGACCGCTACGGCCAACGCTTCTTGGACCGTGTATTCACGGCCGGCGAGATCGCGTACTGCCGAGGCCGGGCCCCCAACCTGGCGGCCCGATTCGCTGCCAAAGAGGCTGCCATGAAGGCCCTGGGCACCGGCGTTCGGGGCGTCGGCTGGAAAGACATCGAGGTGGTACGGGCTTCCAGCGGTGCGCCGGGCGTTCTTTACCACGGCCGGGCTGAGTCGAGGGCGCGACGGTTGGGGGTGCTGGAGACTTCGTTGAGCATCTCCCACTCCCGGGACTACGCGGTGGCCTTTGTGGTGGTACGGCGGGAGGACCCGGAGTGAAGCCGGAGTGAAGATCGTCACCGCCGCCCAGATGGCGGCCATCGAGCAGGCCTCGGAACGGGCTGGGGTCAGTACCGATGTATTGATGGAAAATGCCGGGCTAGCGGTCGCGCGGGCGGCCCGCGAGGTCTTGAGCGGCATCGCGGGCATGACTGTAGTGGTTCTCACTGGCCCCGGCAACAACGGCGCCGATGGTTTGGTGGCGGCCCGCCATCTGCGGCGGTGGGGCGGCGAGGTCACCTGTTGCCTGGTCACCCCAAGGCCCGAAATCGATCCCAAGCTGGACCTTGCCCTGGAATACGGCGTTGCCGTGCTCCGGGCGGCTGACGACCCCGGCCTGCGCCGGTTAGGCCTTCTTCTCGGACGGTCGACGTTGGTGATTGACGCTGTCTTGGGAACAGGACGGGCCAGGCCGTTGGAAGGGGCGGTTAAAGACGCGATGTTGAAGCTCCGCGAAGCTCGAAGAGTCGCCGGCGGTCCGGCAATCATGGCTCTGGACTTGCCCACCGGTCTGAACGCCGACAACGGTGAGGCAGACCCGGCGTGCCCCTTCGTCGACTGCACGCTGGCCTTGGGGTTCCCCAAAGCAGGAATGTTTCGTTTCCCTGGGGCGGCACACGTCGGACGGTTGCAAGTGCTGGACATCGGCCTGCCTCCCGGCTTGTCCGAGGAGCAGGCGGTCGGTCTGGAGTTGCTGACGCCGGAGTGGGTGAGCGCCCGTTTGCCGGAGCGCCCACTGGATTCCCACAAGGGGACCTACGGCCACGCCCTGATCGTCGCGGGCTCCCGAAATTACGTCGGCGCGGCCTTGCTGTCGTCCCAGGCATCGGTGCGCACGGGGGCGGGACTGACCACGCTGGCCAGCCCAGTTGGCGTCCACCACATCGTCGCCTCCGGCAGCGTCGAGGCGATACATCTGCCGTTGCCGGAGGATGCGGATGGCCGGACCAGCCCGGAAGCCGCTTTGGTCGTCCGCGAATCGGCCCGCCGGTACTCCGCTCTGGCGGTAGGCTGCGGCCTCGGGTGGTCGGCGGGAACGACTTCGTTCGTGGAACGGTTGCTGTGCGAGGCGGCCCCGGCGTTGCCCACCCTGCCCATTCTTGTAGACGCCGATGGGCTCAACAACCTGTCCCAAGTGGAGGACTGGCCCCGGAGGGTTGCCCTCCCTCTGGTGCTCACCCCCCATCCGGGGGAGATGTCGACTCTGACCGGCCTTACCGTAGCCCAGATTCAAACGGACCGGGAGGCCGTTGCCAGGAAATGGGCCCAGCGATGGGGCGCCTGCGTGGTATTGAAGGGGGCCCATACCGTGATCGCGGCCCCTGGACAACCGGTGGCTGTCGCCCCCTTCGCCAACCCCGGCTTGGCCACCGGCGGTACGGGCGACGTGTTGAGCGGAGTGATTGTGAGTCTCTTGGCCCAGGGTCTCGGCCCGTATGAAGCCGCCTGCTGCGGGGTCTACCTTCACGGCATGGCCGCCCTGAGTGTGACCGACAGGTTGGGAAACGCCGGGCTGGCGGCCTCAGACCTGCTGTGCGCCCTGCGAAAGGCAATGCGCCGCCTGCGGAACGGGCGGTAGCCGTCAAGATTGTCGCCTCCCATCGGCCCGAAGGAAGGTGGGTCGAAGGCCGTAGGCTCTGGAATGTTGGAACAAGGGCTGCCGTCCCCCTATACTGTAGGGACGACGACGATCCTCCCAGCGTAGGCCCACTTTCCGATGTCCTTGGAACAGTTTCTCGAAATTATGGACGACACATCTACGGAGATGCCGTCGTCCGCCTTCCACGAGGTCTCAGACCTCTCACTCGAAGAAATGGGCCAATTCGCCAGGGCTTGGCTGGATATCTCTGAAGAGCGCCAGTTGGAAATCGTCTCGACCATGGCGCAGCTCGCCGAAGAAAACGCTGAGTTGGACTTCACTGCGGTGTTCAAGATGTGTCTCCGAATCAGCGACGACGATGTGCTGGAAGCGGCCATCGAGGGACTGTGGGAGCACGAAGACCGCTCGACCATCCCCGCGTTGGTGGAGGTGCTCCAATCGACCAAGGGTACTCGCGTACGGGCCGCGGCGGCTCTCGGGTTGGGAAAGTTCCCCTTGCTCGCCCAAGAGGGCAAGCTCTTGGCCAAGGATGGAGAGCTGGTCCACCGCAGCCTGATGGAAACTCTCGAGGACGATGACGAGGACATTACGGTGAGACGGCGGTGCCTTGAATCGGTGGCGCCGTTCAATACCGAGGCCATCGAGAACTTTGTCGAATGGGCGTACTCCAGCGAAGACGAGGACCTGAAGTCCAGTTCCATCTACGCCATGGGCCGGACCGGCGACGCTGCTTGGCTGCCCATCCTGATCAGCGAGTTGCAGAACCCGGACCCGTCGGTCAGGTATGAGACCGCCCACGCCTGCGGTGAATTGGGGGAAGAAGACGCGGTGCTTCACCTCATTGAGTTATTGCAGGATGAGGACAATCAGGTCCAACTGGCCGGAATTGCCGCCCTGGGGAAAATCGGCGGACCTCTGGCCAAAAGGGTGCTGCTGAACTGTGCGAGCGACGGCGACGCCGCCTTGGAGGACGCCGCCAAGGCGGAGCTGGAGAATGTCGAATTCTTGGAAGACCCGTTGGGGTTCTCATCGGGCTCCTGATTCGGCGCCGCCTGGCCGGTTAGTTTATCTGTACGTTTAGTTTACCTGTACGTTTGGTCTAATAGTGGTCCAACTGACTGCCAACGCCGACCAACTACTTCGGTCCGCACGGGTGGGCCATCTGGCCACGGCCAGCCCGGAGGGGCATCCCCACGTCATTCCGGTGTGTTTCGCCTTCGACGGCGAGTCGGTTTTCTCGGTGTTGGACAGGAAGCCCAAGAGCACGGCGGTGACCCGATTGCGCCGGGTCCGGAACATACTGGCCAATCCCCAGGTCTCGCTGGTGGTGGACCACTACGAGGAAGACTGGCAACGTCTTCGGTACGTGTTGGTGCTGGGGCGGGCCGGGCTCCTGGACTCCGGGGACGAATGGGCGTCGGCGATGGAATTATTGCGGGAAAAATACCCCCAATACCGGGAGATGGACCTTTCCGAAAGCCCGATAATCAAGATCGTGCCCGAGCGTTTCGTCCCGTGGAGCTTCCTTCCGGAGTAACGGGAAGCTTTCGCGCGACCGCCACAACGCGCATGGGGCAGATGTCGTCTTTCCGGCGAACGCCGGAATCCACGTAACCCCAACCCTCAGGGACAGCAGGTCAAACTCCAGCCCACGGGCGACTCCTACACCAACTCGCAGGCATACAGACGCCGGGGAGGAGACGTGGATTCCGGCGTTCGCCGGAAAGACGAAAGGGACGCCAGCATCCCCGCAGGGCCCGCCTCCCTTGTGGCCCCCCTTCCCGCATGAAAAGGCCCTGACACTTGCCCGTTCCCAATCCTTGAGACCCCACCCTAGCATGGTACCTGTCCGGCGCGGCGTCCCGCCCTTCATCCTGAGCGGAGCGAGCGAACCAAATCCGGCCACGCCACTGAAGCAGCGCGGCATCCGTGGTATCCGGCATCTGTGGCATCCAATGACCAAAATTCGCGCCTAAACCGGACAGTCCCACCCCCAGTCATTCCGGGAATTCACCACCTGGGGCGAAATGGCCGGAAATGGGAGGAAAATAAAAAACTTCGGCTCCTCCATCGTCAAGTAAACTCCCAAGTAAACTTCATGAGGTGAACCCCATATGTATACCCTGAGCGCCCTGAGAGCCCGCGTCCGCGCCCTCCAACGAAAATTGGCCCCCCAACTCGCCCTCCTCCGGCTCCGCCGGTTGGCCGGGGAGCATTGCCTCCAATCGTCTGCGGCCCGCGCCGACCGCCAACCCCCTCCCGAGTCCCATGCCTTCATCCGCCGGGTAGCCTCCGCCGGCTTCCGGCTCCCCACCTTCATGGCAGTCCACAAATACTTGGAGCGGTGCCGCGCCAACAACTCCCTCCCAGACCGCGAAGACCTCCTCCACGCCCTCATCCCCTGGTCCCGGGACTATCCCCCTCCCAGGTTCTGCTAGGGACGAAACAGTCCCAATGAAACAATCACAAAGTCATCCTAATCAAACGAATAACAGTTCAAGACAACGGCCCGACAGCATTCGCCCACGGCGAAGAATGAAAAGGCCCTGCCTCGATTTCTCAGGGTCATTCAATTGTCGGAAAATCCCCCCGTCCTTCCGGCCGCAGCCGGAATCCAGACCCGAATCTTGGGTTAGCGGCTTCCGGGGGGAACCGAAATCGGCATCGGTCCCTGGGTCCCGGTTGCGACCGGGACGACGAAAGGGGGGGCGAATTCAACGATTGAATGACCCTGGGCGCCTGGCAACAAGCACTAGCCGCGCGAAGGGGAAACCGGTAAACTTCCCACTCGAACGATCCGCCGGAGACCCGGCGCCTCCCTTGGCGCGCGCCAAATCTTACACCTGAAATCTTACAGTTCAGGAGCCCGAACGTGGACGGAGTTACGGCCATCGCCAACATCCTGCGCATGGAAGGCGTGGAGTTTGTCGGGTGTGTTCCCTACCAACCGCTGCTGGAGGCGGCGGCCATCGCCGGCATCCGGCCTTTGATTTTCCGCCAAGAGAGTACCGGCATCCACATGGTCGACGGCTACTCGCGGGTGACCAACGGGAAGCGGTTGGGCGTATTCATGATGCAGAACGGCCCCGGCGCGGAGAACGCCTTCGGCGGCGTGGCCCAAGCGTTCTCGGAATCGGTGCCCATCCTCCTTTTGCCCGCCGGAATGCCGCGGGACAAGAGGGGCGTACACCCCAATTTCTATCCCACCCGCAGCTACGAGACCATCACCAAATGGTCCGCCGAGATGAACATTGTGGAGACGATTCCAGACCTGATGCGCCGGGCTTTCGGCAAGCTGCGCAGCGGGAGGCCGGGCCCGGTATTGCTGGAAATCCCCCAAGACATCGCCACCGCCGAGTTGCCCGAGGAGCTGTTCAACTACGAAGCGCCGCGGGCGGTGCGGCAGCAGGGCGACCCGGCTGACGTGAGCCGGGCGGCCGCCGCCCTCTTGGCCGCCGAACGGCCGGTAATTCATGCGGGCCAAGGCGTTTTGTACGCGGAGGCCTCCGACGAGCTTGTGGAGCTTGCCGAGTTTTTGCAGGCCCCGGTCATGACCACCCTGCCGGGCAAGAGCGCGTTTCCGGAGAACCATCCGCTGGCCTTGGGTGCCGCGGGGCCCAGCACCACGGCCGCAGTGAACAAGTACCTAAACGGGGCCGACCTCGTGTTCGGAGCGGGTTGCAGCTTCGCCAAGTCCTTCTTCGCCCCGCTGATCGCCGCCGACAAAACCATGATACATACCACCAACGATGAGGACGCCATCGGCCGGGAGTACAAGTGCGACTACCCGATTCTGGGCGACACCAAGCTGGTGCTCCGGCAATTGTTGGGTGAACTGAAAGACTTGGCGGGGAGCGCCCGGCCGCTGAACCAAGCGCTGCAGGCCGATATCAGGTCCGTCAAGGAAGCTTGGCTGGCCCAGTGGATGCCCAAGCTCACGTCTTCCGAAACCCCAATCAACCCCTACCGGGTGGTGTGGGACCTGATGCACACGGTGGACTTGGACAATACCATCGTCACCCACGAGTCGGGCAGCTCCCGGGAATACATGGTGCCTTTCTGGGAGGCCAGGGCACCCCGCAGCTTCATCGGCTGGGGCAAGTCCACCCAGTTGGGCTACAGCCTCGGCCTGGCCATGGGAGCCAAGATGGCCTTCCCGGAGAAGCAGGTCATCAACGTGATGGGCGACATGGCCTTCAGCACCGTTGGCTTGGACATTGAAACAGCCGTGCGGTGCGACATCCCCATCATGACCGTCGTGAACAACAACTCCTACATGTCGATCTATGACAGCAGGCGGTTCCCGGTGGCTATTGACAGGTTCAACGTCAAGGAGCTGTCGGGACAGTTCGCCGAGGTGGCCCAGGCGATGGGGGCCTACAGCGAAAAGGTGACCGACCCCGGTGAGATCGTCCCGGCCATCAACCGCGGGCTGGAGGCCACCAACTCCGGCCGGCCGGTGGTGCTGGAGTTCATCACCCGGGACGAGGGCGAATTCTCCAAGTTCTCGATTGCGCCCGTTGGGAAACGACGCGGGGGCATCGAGGCCGGTTACGCTATTCCACTGACAGTTGCCCCTTGAACCGCCCCGGCGGGGTGGGTTGAAATACCCTCGTGGCTACGAAGAGCGAAACCGCCAACCCCGGCGGCCATCCGATGGTCCGAGACCTGCCCACCGGCGAACGGCCGCGCCAGCGGATGGTGGAGTACGGCCCAAGGAACCTCAGCAACACCGAACTGGTGGCGATTTTGCTCCGCACGGGTGTGGTGGGGGAAAACGTGCTGGCGGTGGCGTCCCGGGTGCTGGCCCGCTTCGGCGGCTTGGCTGGCTTGGGCCGGGCGGACTACACTGATCTCTGCCGGGAGAAGGGCCTCAGCGAAGCCAAGGCCTGCCAGCTTCTGGCGGCGATGGAGTTGGGGCGCCGGTTCGTTTCTTTAGCCCCCGAAGAGAGACCTACCATCAATTCGCCCCAAGACGTGGCCAACCTGCTCGGCGCGGAGATGGCAACGCTGGAGCAAGAGCACCTCCGGGTGGTGTTGCTCAACACCCGGAACGCGGTGCTTTCGACTCACCAACTCTACGTCGGCACGGTGAACCATTCTGTGGTGCGGGGCGCGGAGGTGTTCCGGCCCGCCATCAGGGAAAACGCCCCAGCGCTGATAGTGGTGCACAACCATCCCTCGGGCGACCCTACCCCCAGTGCGCCCGACGTCGCCGTCACCCGGGAGCTGGTCGCCTCGGGGAAGATGCTGGGCATCGAGGTAATGGACCACATAGTGATCGGAAGCGCCAGCCGCTTCGTCAGCATGAACGAATCGCGCCTGGGCTTCAGCTAGGCGATTACGTCGGCCAGGCGGTCCAGTTGGTCTATGTCGGATACGCTGGGCAGGAAAACTATCTCGTCCATGCCGATGCTTTCCATGTCGGCGATGACGCCCTTCACCGCTTCCACTGACGATATGGCGTTCTGGGCCATTTGCTCCGCGGCCGGGCCCAAGAACGAATAATAGTGGCGGATGTAGCCGCCAACCATGTCGGCGGCGTCCGGGCCGAGCGCGTAAGATGCCACTCCGGCCAAACGTGGCCTGCCGGCGCGGCCTTCCTCCTCCCACGATTCCACCGCAGTCCGGTACAGCTCCTGTACCACCGCGGGGCTGCCTGCGGCCGCGATGAAACCGTCGGCCCACTTGCCCACCCGCCGGACCGCCTGCGGAGTCCCGGCGCCGATGAGCACCTCCGGCCCTCCCGGCTGCACTGGGGACGGCCCCATCGGGCCGACGTCGTCGGAGGGTCCCTCGCCGCTCCAGATGCGGCGTATCGTGGCCAATTGACGTTCCATACGCCGTCCGCGGGTGTTGTAGGCTGCCGGGGCCGCGGCGTAGTCGTCGGGACGCCGCCCCACGCCGACGCCCAGTGTGAGCCTACCACCGGAGATGGCGTCGAGGGTGGCGGCCTGCTTGGCCAGAACGCCGCCGTTGCGGAGAGGCGCGAGCAGCACCCCGGTCAGAAGGCGCACGTTACTGGTGCAACCGGCGGCCGCGGCCAGTTGAATCATCGGTTCGTAGTTGTCGTACACTAACCGGTCTATGGCACCGAGAGTCGAGAATGGTCCGGCGTCGGCGCGGCGGGCCCATTCCAGGATCACATCGCCCTTGGCGCCAGGAACATTGCCGGGAAGCCCGATTCCAACCTTCATGCGATTACCTCTGGACTCAAGCTGTCCCTACAGAAAATTCAGTCGCTCGTAGTTGCCGCCGACGATGGGTTGGGCGTCCAACTCCAGCCAGCCCTCGGCGATGGTGCTGTAGACGCTGCGAAAGTCGACCTGGAAATGGAGGTCGCCGTCCAGGAGGTCCTCTTCCTTCAGCGAGGGATACATGCCGTGCATTCCTCCGGCGACCCGGTCGCCGATGACGAAGGCGGCCCCTCCCGAACCGTGGTCGGTGCCGTTGCCGTTGTCCCTCACCCGGCGGCCGAACTCGGTGAATACCAGCATCAGGACGTTTTCGGACGCTTGGTGTTCTTGCAGGTCGGCGTAGAAGCCGGCGATGCCGCTCGCCAGCTCCGAGAGCAACTGGGGTTGCACCTGTACTTGGCCGGAGTGCGTGTCGTAGCCAGCTTGCAGCGTGTAGAAGACCCGCGTTCCCAGATCGGTCAGCAGCACCTTGGCGATGCCCTTCAGGTTCTGGGCGATCGGCGTGGCGGCGTACTCCACCGTAGAAGTGTAGCCGTCGCCGGCCGACTTGAGGAGGTCGGCCCCCTTCAGCGCGTCGAGCCCCGTCTGGCCGAGGTAGTCCATCGTGGGCCCGGTGCCGATTGCGGGAGCGTACATCCGGGCAAAAACGTCCAGTGCCCTGGCCCGTCGCTCCTCGCTGGTGATGGCGTTCAAGACGCCGTAGTTCTCCAGTGCGGCCACGGAAGCCACCGGGACACCGGGAAGGGCGAGGGCTCGGGGCAGCCCGCGGCCGAAGTTGACTGCGGTGAGGACGTTCTCGGCCGCCGGGTCGAGGTCGCGGACCACCCGGCCCAACCAGCCCTCGGTGGCGATGCGTTCGGGCTCGCACGTGTGCCAGATGTCCATGGCCCGAAAGTGGGAGCGGTTGGGGTTAGGGTAGCCGATGCCGTTGATCACCGCCACCCGGCCGTCGTCGTAGAGGTCCTTTAGCGGGGCCAAGGCGGGATTGAACCCGAAACGTTCGTCTATTGGGAGGACTTCATCTACGGGAACGCCCACCGTGGGCCGGTTGTCCTGGTACAGCGGGTCGGCGTAGGGGACCACGGTGTTCATGTAATCGTTGCCGCCGGTGACTTGTATGACAACCAGAACGGGGTCTTGATGGGTGCTGGTCATTGGTGGGTCCTCCATTGCTGCGTCGAGGTCAATCCCCATGCGGGACCGTGATGAGGCTGCCGCGGGCGCCGGACCGGGGAACGCTTATTTTAGCAGTCTTAGCCGTCCAGGGGCACCGTGGCGGTCAAGCGGGGCCGGTCGCCGACGGCGCGGGTCGTGTGGCCATGGCCGGTCAAATCTTCGGCCAGCATCGCTTGGCCGGGGCCGAATTGGTGCAACGTGCCGTCGCCCAGCCCGATTTCGACCTCGCCGTCCAGGGAAATGACGAACTGGCGGCGCGGGGCGCAGTGCCAGTCGCTGAAGTAACCGACCTCGAAGGTGCGGAAGACAATCCCGGTGGTGGACTGGAGCGACGCAAGCTCGGGGTGAGAGTCCAGGTCCATTTCTTCGATGTGGGACTGGCCGTCGTCTCCGGTATACAGTCTGGCAATGCCCATTTCGTTCCTCCTTCGAGTCCAATCTTAAGCGAGTTGGAGGAATTCTAACAAAAAGGGGTTTGGACCTGTATACATGGCCTCTGGAGAACGGCTGGCATTCTGGAGGAGTGAACCGACGAAGAATCCGGCGGCCACGGAGGAGGCTTGTGTTCGGAGCCGGGATCGTTCGCTCCGCTCAAGGGCGGCAAAGTGATGAAGCGGGTGCGGGGTGCGACGAGAAACGGACCGTTCGTGGGGCCTCCTTGACAGTGGCGACGGGCTGGTCTTACGATTCTAGCAGGGCCATCTTTCCGGCCCCGCGTGGGGATATAGCTCAATTGGGAGAGCGCGGCGTTCGCAATGCCGAGGTTGGGGGTTCGACCCCCCCTATCTCCACCAACGCGCCCCTGTAGCTCAGAGGATAGAGCGGCGGCGTCCTAAGTCGCGCGTCGGGGGTTCGAGTCCCTCCAGGGGTACCATTTACTTCTTCGCTTTCAAGGGTTTCTGGTTCCACGCAGGACCTGATTATTCCGTCGACTCGCTTTTGATCGGGCAGTTGCTAATCAACGACATGTTGGCCCATAGTGGGCCCGTTTAGAGTTAATGGCCGTAAAAAGGGGAAAGGAGAGGCGAATGGTCCGCTTGGAAGGGAAGATAGCCCTGATTACGGGCGCAACCGGTGGGATTGGCCAGGCTGCCGCAAGGCTGTTTGCCGACGAAGGCGCCAGGGTCGTGTTGATCGACCTTGACGAGGCGGCGCTCCAGGACGCGGTCCGGACAATTGGCGAAGAAAGGGCCAGCTATGCGGTGGCGGATGTCACCCAGCCGGAACAGGTCCAAGCTTACGTCAATGCGGCGATAGACCGTTGGGGCGGGGTCGATATCTTTTTGGCCAACGCCGGAATCGAAGGTTCCATATCTTCCATACCGGACTACCCCATTGACGTCTTTGACCGGGTGATGGCGGTCAATGTACGCGGAGTATGGCTGGGGATCAAGTATGTGACCCCGGTAATGAGTGAACGGGGAGGCGGCAGCATCGTGATCACGTCTTCTGCTGCCGGAATCCGGGGAACCGCGGAGATGTCGGCATATGTCACCAGCAAACATGCGGTCATCGGCCTGATGCGCACCGCCGCGCTGGAGGGCGCGCCGGTGGGTATTCGGGTCAACACCGTCAATCCCGCCCCGATTGAAACGCGGATGATGCGCTCGATAGAGGAGATGCGCGTCGCGGGATTGGACGACTCCGCGGTTACTGTTGAGCAGGCGAAGCAGTCCTTTGCCGTGCGCATCCCGCTTCAGCGATACGGAAACCCTGAGGAAGTGGCCAATTTGATGCTGTTTCTTGCCAGTGACGAAAGCAGCTTTTGCACTGGGGGTGTGTACATGGTGGATGGCGGCAGCTCGGCTGGCAGTCCATAGACCGGCCGGGACGCCGAGGCGGCGGCACTCCAACTCCAATCGGGAACGTCGCTCACTTTTCAAAGGGACGAGATTGCTCTAAAATCCAATTACTCTGGCGAGTCCGGCTGAATCGGCCGGTCCTTACGAAAACGGCCTATTCCAGGCCGGTGACGCAGGAGCGTAGCTCAGTCTGGCCAGAGCGCTGGTCTCCAAAACCAGTGGTCGCGGGTTCGAATCCTGCCGCTCCTGCCAACTTACAGATATAAAGTCAGAGGTCCTTCTCTTCCTCTTCCCCCGATTTGCCATTCGTATGCCATCCGTATGGTAGGCAATCTGATGTACCGACATTGCGGAGGTCGGTGACGAGTGCTCTCCTGTATGCCGTAGGCATCTCGATTGTTCTGATAGCATCGGTCGTCTGCGGAGGTGAGCCCGATTCGTCGAACGCCACGGTGGAAGGGGCGTCAGGCCGGAATCCCAACGCATCGGTGAGCGGCACAGTTACCTACCGGGAGCGCTTGGCCCTGTCTTCGGGCGCGAGCCTCGTGGTGGAGTTGAGGGACGTGTCCTATGCCGACGCTGCCTCAACGCTAATCGCTCGCCAGACCATCACCGACCCAGGCCAGGTCCCCATCAAGTTCAAGGTTGAATATAACCGTGACGACATCGACTCGCGGAATACCTATTCCATAAGCGCCGACATCATGGAGCCGGACGGCCGCTTGGCCTTCACCAACGATACGGCTTATGAGGAGCCGGAGCCGCAGGGGTGGCCGTGGGTTCGTCAGGCGGCGATTTCTGAGAACAGCCGACAACGGAAACCAGGACCAGGACCGTCGCCAAGACAGCGAGCCACCGACCGGTCACGCCGTACAACTTTGCTATGAACATCCCTTCTGCCAGATCCCGGTGCGTTTCCGGGCGAACGGGCTTCGAGCATGACCGCGAACCGACGGCCCTCAGGTCAAGCCAGCCTGGACCTCCCCCTCGATATGGACCGTTGCAGCTTCTGGCAGAACTGGAGACCTCCCAATGGGCCACTCCACATAGTATCCGTTGTTCACTCGCCTTTCTTCTGTACCCGACCTGATTTCCGACAGGTTGGTATCCGTGGTGTGCAGAAGGAGAGGGCGTTCCAGACCCATGTGTGCGTCCACGACGCCCAGGCCTTCCGGCGGCGCGGCTCAGGCCATCGGGGCCGCTGCCCTAATCTTCCGGCGCGCCTTCCAAGTATGAGCGGAAGGCGTCAGGGTCATTGATGAGAGCCTGAAGTTCCATGGATGGCAGGCGGTGTGGGTCGGTGCGTTCGGTAATATATCTTGTGCTGTCGGGCGGGCCGCCGTCGGCCTCGTCGGGTTCCGACGAACCGGCCAGTTCAGCATAGCGTATGGGCTTGCCGTCGACCTCGTATTCGGACCCTACTATCCACAGCCGGCCAAACCGGTACCTTTTCTTGACCTCGGTCTCCGCGGCGCTGCTCCAACTGGTGCCGGTAAACGCAAAGTCCTGCGGGACAAAGCCGAGGTTTTCTTCGATTACCCGGTTGCACCGGTCCAACTCCTCCCGCAACACCTCTCCTTCCGGGTCCTCCGCAGCCAGGTTGGACAGGTTGGGATGGCTGACGGTGTGGGCGCCGATATGCCAGCCGAGGTCGCGAAGTTCCCGTATTTCGGACCAGGGCATGTGCTCGGGGACCTGGGCCAGCGCCAGCGGACGGGGATAGTCCGGGTCGTAGGGTGAGGTGTAGATGAACAGGTTCCCTTTGAACCCGTATCGCTCCAGCGTCTGGAATACCTCCCGGCGCATCGAGACAACCGGATGGTCGAAGTCGATCATGATTGGCCGTTCCGGCAGGGAGGACGTTCCCTGCCGCCATGCTGCCAGTTGGTCGTAGTTTATCGACTGGAACCCCATTTCCGCCGCAGTCCTCATCAGCATGTCGAACCGCTCCTCCGGCAAGGGATTGCGGAGGGCGCCGGCGGCGGTGGGGCGGATTCCGTGGCACATTGTAATTGGTATTCTCATAACACGCTCCAGATTATCACAGGGGCTGCGAGGATGTAATGCGGACAGCGGAAGTTGGTTCGTAGACGGCAAGCTCTACGCTTTCTTCGAGTCCTAGCAAAACTCGCATTAAGCTTGGCACAGGAAATGCGGCAGGTCTAGCATCCGAAATCCCGGCACTTATCTCGGAGGCAATCCAATGGCGGCATCGGCGGACTCTGAGTTTGTTAAACTCAATTTGACACTAGAAAGGCCCGTAAGTATGATCGCGGGCAGTCTGGGGCCGCAGCCCGTCAGGAGAAAGGGATGGATCCGCTGGAATTGGTCGAGATTGGAAGTACGGGGCTCAAAGTATCACGGCTGGGGGTCGGCGGCGTGGCGTTGGGCCGATCTGCTACCGAAGACGAGGCCGCCACAACTCTCAGCAAATGCATAGAACTTGGCGTCAGCTACTTTGACACGGCGCCGGTATACGGCGGAGGCGTTAGCGAGGAACGCTACGGAAAGGTTCTCTCTGAAATCCCGCGTTCCAGTTTCACGATTTCCACCAAAGTAGGCAGGTTATTGGAACCAGCCCCGCCTGCTCCGGTGGGAGCGGTAATCGGACCGAACGCGGCTAACGATATGCCTTATATATACGACTACGACACCGTCATGAGGGTTTTCGAGGGGAGCCTTAAACGGCTGAATCTAGACTACGTCGACATCCTTTTGATCCACGACCCGGACAACCATTTCGACCAGGCGATGGACGGGGCCTACAAAGCCCTTTCAGAGTTACGTTCCCAAGGGGTAATTTCCGCCATCGGCGCCGGCATGAACCAATGGGAAATGGAGGCCCGTTTGGCTCGGGAGGGGGACTTCGATTGCTTCCTACTGGCGGGACGATACACCCTCCTTGACCATTCGGCGCTTCCCGAATTCCTTCCTCTGTGCCAAGAGAAAAATATTAGCGTAATCATCGGCGGCCCGTACAACAGCGGTATTTTGGCCTCCGACCTGACAGAGAATGCGACCTTCAATTACCTACCGGCCTCGGCCCAAATTTTAGAGCAAGCAAGGCGTTGTAAAGCGGTCTGCGACCGGCACGGCGTACCTCTCAAGGCCGCTGCTCTTCAGTTTGTTTTTGGTCATTCCGCCGTTGCAGCAGTGATACCGGGCCCGCAGTCTGTAGCGGAAGCGGAAGAGAACTTCCAGATGATGGCGCATCCCATCCCCGCCGCACTGTGGCAGGAGCTACTCCACGAAGGTCTCATACCTGATTACGCTCCCATTCCACAATAACAATGCGGAAAGATTCGACATGACCAACACCAGTGACCCCACCGGCCCGGCCGTAGTCTCCGCTTTGGCGTCGTAGGGGGGCGCCGGTTCCTCCAGCCTGCCGGTGGCCTCGCCCTCGAGCAGGCGCAATATCGTTGTGCCGAAAGTTCCGGCCTGCCCGCTCGTTCGATATCAAGTTAGCCTTGCAACTCGCTGATGGAGGAAAATCGCCATGCCGTTCTACGAAAGAGGCCCCAACCGTATCTACTACGAAGAGGTCGGTTCGGGATTCCCCCTGCTGATCATTCCGGGTGGCGGGCTTAATTCCACCGTGGCATCCTTGAAGACGTCGGTGCCCTTCAACCCCATGGAGACCTACAAAGACGACTTCCGCTGTATCGCCGCCGACTTACGCAATGCCAATCTGGGCCAATCCAGTGGCCCACTGGAGATCGACCACCCGTGGGATGCCTACTCTGATGACCAACTCGGGCTGATGGACCACCTCGGCCTCAAGGAGTTCCTGGTCATGGGCTTCTGCATCGGCGGGCCGATGATCCACAACCTGCTGAGACTGGCGCCGGAGCGCATTGTGGCAGCGGCGTTGATGCAACCGAGCGGGTTCAGGCCGGAGATGCCTGATATTTTCTACCAGAACAATACAGCCGGGTGGGGGCCGCCCCTTTGCGAGAAGCGTCCGGAAATTACAATGGATATGGTCCATGACTTCCTGACCAGTATGTACACCAACCGCGCCGACTTCGTTTTCACCGTTTCCCGCGATTTCGTGCGTACGCTGCAGACACCGCTGCTGATAGCGCCCGACGATGTGCCGGCGCACCCTTACGAGTGCGCGATGGAGGTTGCCAGTCTCGCCCCCAACTCCGAGGTGACCATTTTCCCTTGGAAGGACTCGCAGGAGCACATCGACGAGGTCGTATCCCACGCCCGGCGTTTCCTGAAAACCCACCAACCGGCAACCGCGACAGCCTGACGACCCCGTACCGCCAAATCTATCAAGGCCCCGCTGGCTCCCTATCATCACCGGGTCATGAACAGAAGTGGCGGGGCCATCGAGTCTCGGCTGCCAGTACAGTTCACGGGTCCTGCTCAAAAATGTGGCGTGACCCAGGCCGGTAGCATGTTACGAGTCTAACGCAAGTACTGGGTCGCCTTTAGTTATTGGTTGGTAGCGTGTTTCCGGTTTTTTGAGAAAATGTCGCCTTAGGCAACCGCCAATTCCCGGCCCGTGTCTGACGCCTCGTTGATGGTATCGATGAAACGATGCAGGTATCTTGCCGTCCAATTTGCCATCCCAAAAAGTCAATCTCTAAGATGCTAAACGAGGCTCACGACAAGTGAGAGCCGACAATTAGCTACGAAGCCGACCTTCAAGAAGCTCCAGGTATCCCCAGGACTCCTCAAGTGCTGGTCTCCAAAACCAGTGGTCGCGGGTTCGAATCCTGCCGCTCCTGCCATATCTTCGTAGGCGCATTGAAAAGACCCTCCATTGCCGGAGGGTCTTTCTTTATGGTGCGCGGCAAGCGCAAAACCGCTGGGGCCTCGTTGTGGCTCAATGGCAAAAGGCTTGAACGGCTTAGTCGCACCGTTCCGTGCCAACCGGACAGGCCTTTATGTTGTGAACGTGAGTCGGGTGGGCCGATCCGACTCCAGGGTACACCCATCCGGAGATGAATTCGGGGTCTATGGTCATGTCGAAGGTGGTCTGGAATAACGGAAGCGTCAGGAAATCATCGAACATCTCGTCGCCGGCGTCGCGGGCGCACTGCTCCCGTTCCGCGACGTCCAATGATTGCTCCAAGCAATCGTACTGCTCGTTGATGGAGTCTGACTCCCACCCGTAGAGCAAGCCGTCGGGCGCGGATACCCAAAAAACACGGAGACCCTCTTGGGTGGTCCTGATGGGGGTGTTCCGAAGAATAACGAACGTTTCGTGAATGTCATGGTTGAAGAGAGTTTCCGCCCAAGCGCCAAACTCCACGTCTATGATGTTGGTGTCGACCCCTACGGCCTCCCACATGGTGGAGAGTATTTCGATCAATTGCGGGATCTCAGGGTTGCCCGGAATTACCGTAGAGGACATGTCGATAGAGATGTCTCCGGGTCCGTAGCCGGCCTCAGCCAGCAGTTCGACGGCACGATCGGGGTTGTAGCCGTACTGATCGTCGAACTGGTCCACCCAACGGTCGCTCCAACCCTCGGTAAATGGAGCGAACACTGGTACGTATACCGAGCTGGCATTGCCGAAGTATACCTCGTCGATGATGGCTTGACGGTCTACCGCGACGTTAAAGGCCTCTCGCACCAAGGGATTGTGCCACGGTTCTTCCCCCAGATAGTGGGGGTGGTTGCCGTCCGGCCAAGGTTCCAAGTTACTGTCGACCGTGCTTAGATAGGTCCCTCCGAAGAAGCCGTAGGACTGGTTGTTTTCGTTGTTGGACGAAACGACCTTCATCCCCCGGGCCTTGGCGTCTACCTGTACTTCTCGGGATAGGTCCGCGCCTTGTACCTCGCTAGCCAGCAACATGGATAAGCGGGTAAACTGCTCGGCCGCCCAGATCCATTCCAGTTCCTGGAAGTCCGGGTTTTCACCGGCCCAGTGGTCGTAGTCGATCTTTTCGTACCAAACGCTGGTGGCCAATTCCCGGCCGCCGTACTGGTAGGAGCCAGTACCGGTGGGTCTGTCGTCATACGCGGACGGGTCGCCGCCAGCTTCGTCCCATTGTGCTTTGCTCTGGATTACGAGATCGCCTTGAAGCCGGGAGAAAAGCCGCCCTCCGGTCAACTGAGGGTTTTCGAAATGAAAGGAGATGCTGTAGTCGTCGTGTACCTCGGGGGAGGTAGTCGTCCAAATTGACTTGAAGGTGCTGTTGCTTTCCTCCTGAGAAACCAACATCCAAGTGTGAGCCACGTCGGCCGCAGTGAATTCGCCGTAGCCGAAGTGCCAGGGAATGCCTTCATTCAATTGGAAAGTCCAAGTGTTGAACCCGGCGTCGACCACCCAGCTGTTGGCCAAGGCCGGGACCGGCTCGGACGTGATCTCGTGGTTTTCGATCAGGGTCTCGCCGTAAGGGTCGTTCTGCACGAGGTTGGGCCAGCCGCCGACCCAGATGCGGTTACTCTCGTTGAGGGGGACGGTGTTGACCATGCTCACCCGTGTAATCTTGGGCTGAGCTACCGGGGCCGGAGTAGCCGGTACTGCGGTGGCCAGCGGGATCGGAGTCGGGGTGGCGTCGATTTGGGGCCTCGCCGCAGGCGCGCGGGTCGTGGCCAACGGGGTGGCCGTCGGTTCATCAGCCGCTGGCGCCGCAGTGGGCGCCGGGGCGGCAGAAGTTGGGGCCGTGCTGGCAGGGGCCGCAGTGGGCGCCGCACCCGGTGCTTCTTCGTCGTCGGCGCCACAGGCGACGGCAACTAGCAACAGGCTGGCGATTACGCATAACATGATAAACGGGAACAGCCTCACCTTTCTCGTAAACGTCATGTATTCTCCACGTGGAAATATGATTTATTACGAATCAGGTGTAGCCTAACGATCCGATATCTGTATGTCAACGACCGCCCTTAGATTTCGTAGGTCATTAAATTGTTGGTCCAGGGCAATATCAAAGGCTGTGCTCCGTTACTTTATACGACGATGTCGGTTTTCCGGCGAAACCCGGAATGACGGAAGGGATGCCGTCATTCCACAGGGCCCGGATGATGTTGCTCACCTCCCGGAGAGGTGGGCTACTCGTTCCTCATCCCTGCAAGATCCTCCAGGATGACTCATGAAGTGGGTTCAGCTATCGACCGGCGACAATTGAATGACCTTGCTCGATTCGATCCTTCAATTCCGGTTAGAGGCGAAAGCGACTTGACGCCATGATGGGTCAGATCGGGAATCCTGATGTTTCCGCACTGATACCCGGTCGACTCCATGAGGTAAGGAGGATTGGGCAATTTCAGTGCGGGCTTGGGCTGGCGCGGCTGGCAAAGGAAAACGCCGGTGACGTTCACCGGCACTCGGGGTTTCCGTGGAATTTCAGGGAACGCTTAGCGGATTGCGTGGCTTTGTTCGAGGTCATTCACCCCGCAGCCGACGCAACTCGGCGCCAAGCACTTCTAACTGCGATTCCGCCGTTTCTTTGGCAGTTCGTTCCGCGTCTGCCCGTGCCCGCTCTGCCCTCAGGTTTCGCATGTATTGGTTGGTCTCCGGGTCGTAGAATGTCAGCATCCGGTTCGCCCAGCACAGGCTTCGTCTCAACGCCGGGCTGTTTCCCTTGAGGATACCATCCGGTTCCGTGGTCAGGTCCACGGGCTGGTAGACCCCGTTTGCGAGAATGTCTCCGGCCAGAGGCGCCCCGTAGAAGTCTCCCCCGGTGCGGTCGAAGCGCCAGTATTCGGGAACGCCGAGGTCAGCGTAGAGCCGGCGCTTGTTGGTGACGTCATTCTCCGCCGTGCTCTCCGAGGCGATTTCCAACACGAAATCGGGGGGCTTGCCCACAACCCAAGGGAGGTAGAGTTTGGCCCGCTCGATCGCCTGGGCGTCTACGCCGAAGGCGAAGTAGTAGTCGGGACCGACCCGGACGTTCAGGTCGGCCGGGTCGTAGCAGATGAAGGTGTTGCTGCTGCGGAACACCTCTTCGGGCGAGTACAGGTCGGTCAGGTGGGTGCCCAGGAGGTGGAGGATTTCTTCGAAGACAGGGTATTGAAACATGGCGTCCGGCAGCGGCTCCGGTTCATCGGGGTTGAAGGACAGGTTTTGGTAGTCGATGGCCGCTTGGGGGTCGCGGGCCAGTTTCGCGTTGGTCATGTCAGGCCTCTGAACTAGGTTGACCGCCCGATGGTAACATATGCCGGGGTTCCCGGTTATCCTGCGATTTGATGACTGGAGACACGGTTTATCTTCAAAGATTCTCCGAATTAGGATACTATTTATGTCTATTTTCGGCCATCCTGACTAACATTCCTCTCGATTCGATGTCGCTACTTGACACTATGACGGGTTAGTTCGAGAATGGGGGCATATCTGGACTCCCGGTCAGCACATCTTCCCAAACTCAACTGGAGAGGCGCCGTAATATGCCAATTTCCTCCAATGGGTATACCGAAAGCATAATCAACGTGGGCGGCGGCAGCGTCCTTATGTATAAGGGCGGTACCGGCCGGCCGGTATTGGTCCTGCATGAAGAGTTGGGTCATCCCGGTTGGTTGGCCTGGCACGCCGACTTGTCCCAAGACCATCAACTCCTGATACCGGTACACCCTGGATTCGGAGCGCTGCCCAGGATCGATTGGATCAGCGGCGTGAGGGACCTGGCCGGGTTCTATTCGAGGATGTTGCGGGATTTGGCGTTGGGCCCGGTTGACGTAATAGGCTTCTCATTGGGCGGTTGGATCGCCGCCGAGATGGCTGCGGCGGACGCGGGCCAGTTCGATCGAATGGTCTTGGTGGCGCCCACCGGCCTCCGGCCGCCGGAAGGCGAGATTATGGACCTGTTCGTGGTAACGGCGCGCAACTATCTGAACGCCAGCGTCCGCGATGGCGCTGCTAACCCGGAATTCCAGTCCCTCTACGGAGGCGACGAGACGGCCGAACAGTTCGAGGCTTGGGAAGACGCCCGGGCCGAGGCGTCACGTTTGGCCTGGAAACCCTACATGCACAACCCCAGCCTGGGACCGCTGCTCGAGGGAGTGGACGGACTGCCCACGTTGGTTATCTGGGGCCGGGACGACGCCATTGTCCCGCTGGCGGCCGGTCATCTCTATAACAAGTCCATTTCGGGCTCCGAGTTGGCGGTTATTGACGACTGCGGCCACCGTCCGGAGACAGAGCAAACGTCCCAGTTCCTAAGTCAGCTCCGAGGATTCTTGGAGTAAGAGTAAAACTCAGGAGGCATCGCCATGCACATCATGATGTTCACCGAGCGCCCCTATTACGATGTTCCGGAAGACGAGATCATCAAGAACGCCGGCTATTTCGGCATACCCAACGAACATCTCAATCCGGAAGTGGGCGGCCAGCTCTACAATTCCTATTTTGACGAGGCTGTCTACGCCGAAAAGGTGGGCTTTGACGGGGTGATGCTGAACGAGCATCACGGCACTCCGTTCTGCATGGGCTCCGTGATGAACATCGAGGCGGCGGTGCTGGCCAGAATCACGGAGCGGGCCAAGATAGTGCTGTTGGGCAACCCGCTGCCGGTGGCCGACCCCCTGCGGTTGGCCGAAGAACTGGCCATGATCGACATGATTTCCGGTGGCCGTCTGGTGCCCGGGTGGGTCAGGGGCGCCGGCAGCGAGTCGATTTACAACAATGCCAACCCCGCCTACAACCGGGAGCTGTTCAACGAGGCCCACGACTTCGTTGTCAAAGCCTGGACCACCCCCGGCCCCTTCCGCTTCGAAGGCAAGCACTATCACTACCGCCACGTAAACCCGTGGGTGCTGCCGGTACAGAAGCCCTACCCCCAGATGTGGATCCCGGGGCTGGTGAGCCCGGAAACAGTTATCTGGTGCGCCCGCCACCGTTATCCCTACCTGGCCTTGGCCACCTTCCTTGAACCGACCATGGAAATGGTCAAGCTGTACAAAGATACGGCGGCCGAAGAGGGCTACGAATTCGGCCCCGAGAACTTCGGCTACCTGCAACGGGTAGTGGTAGCTGAAACAGAAGAAAAGGCCCAGGGGATGGGTCGGGCCTTCATGTACGGCGGTGGTATTAACGCCTTCGCCCGTCCCGAGTGGATGTTCCCTCCGGGCTACAACTCCAAGGCGGCCACCCAGCGCTTGGCCCGGGTCTCGGTTGACCCCAACAGCGGGGAAGAAGCGTTCGTCATGAAGCCCACCGATACACCGGAAGGAATACAGGCCAGCCGGGAACAGATTTACAGCCGCTTCCAAGGGGAGCAAGACAACATGCAACTCATTTGCGGCACGCCGGACAGCATCATCCCCAAAATCCGGCATATCCTGGAGACGGTTCGCCCCGGTATCTTCGCCATGTGGCACCACCACGGCCCGGTCAGCCACGAGGACCGGATGACCAGCATCCGGCTCTTGGGCGAAGAGGTGCTCCCGGCGATGCGCAGCATATCCGAAGAGCTGGAACTCCCCGGCCCCTACGAGCGTCTGCCGGGCTCCCGCCCCTTGGCCGTGCCAGTCGGCAGATAGCCCCTATTTACAACCACCAAGAGCGAAGAAACCGCCGGGGGTTCGAACCCCCGGCGGTTTCTTTATTCATCACGGAGGTGAAGCAAACGGTTAACGGGTAATAAACTCGAACTGCTCGAACTGGCCGTGGACTATGGGGTCCGGGTCCAGGCCCAGCCAGCGGTCCAAGACCGTGGCATAGGTGGTCCGGAAGTCCGTGGTGTAGGCCATATCCCCCTCAGAGAGGTCCGCCTCTCTTAGCGACGGGTACTGGCCGTAGAGGCCGCCCTCCACCGAACCGCCTAAGACGAAGGCGACCCCGCCGGAGCCGTGGTCGCAGCCGGTGCCGTTGTCACGCACCCGGCGTCCAAACTCGGACCACACCAGCACCAGCGTTTCTTCCCACAGGCCCTGTTCCTTCAGGTCCTCAGTGAAGTCGGCAATGGCGGCAGAAGCGTCCTGCCACAGCTTGGCGTGGGACTGAAGCTCGTTGCTGTGGGTGTCGAAGCTGCCGTGCTGGGCATATAGCACCCTGGTCCCCAAACCGGCGCTCATTACTTGGGCGGCGCTCTTCAAGCTCTGGGAAATGGCAGTATCGGCGTACTCGATGCTGGAGGAGTAGCGTTCGGGGGTGGTGCGCAGGATGTCCGCGCCCATGAGGGCCTGGGAGCCGTTCTCGGCCAGCGTCCGGGCCACGATGTCCCTGCCGCCGGCGGGGCCGTACATGCGGCCCAAGGCGTCCAGGGCATTATGCCGTACGTTCTCGTCGCTCATGTCGGGGAGCAGGCCGTAGGTCTCAAGGTTGCCCACCGAGGCAACCGGCACGCCCCGGCAGACCAGCGCACGGGGAAGGCCCCGGCCGAAGTTGACGCCGGTCAGGACGTTCTCGCCCTTGGCGTCGAGGTCCCGAATGGCCGCGCCCAGCCAACCCTGGTTGCCGATGCTCTCCGGCTCGGCGGTATACCAGATGTCCCTGGAGCGGAAGTGGGAGCGGTTGGGCTGGGGGTAGCCGATGCCATTGATGATGGCCAGTTCCCCCCGGTCCCACAGGTCCTTGACCGCCTGCATGTTGGGGTTGAAGCCGTACTCGCCGTTGATCGCCAGTACGTCCCCCTGCTGGATTCCAATGCTGGGGCGGTAGTCGTAGTAAAGGCTGTTGTTGTAGGGGACCAAAGTATTCAGGGCGTCGTTACCGCCGGCGAGTTCAATGACAACCAGTGAACGGTCTTTCTTTGTCGATACCATTTTCCTGCTCCTTCAGGATTGAGTTGGTGGTCCTTGGTCCGTTTTCAGGCCGGGAGCGTCACCCGCTCCTCCGGTATACCTGGAGCCGGTGCCGGTTGGTCTCGGTCACGTACAGACGGCCTTGGCTGTCCAGTTTAACCGAAACCGGGCACCAGAAGTATTTTTCTATGTGGGACGATTCTTCGTGTGGGTCGTCGACTACGTAATCGATTTCCATGTCGAGGTCGGCAGTGGCCCGGGCGGCGGCTTCCTCTACGTTGATGCTAAGGAAGTTGGACGCCCATTGAGACAGTGTCGCGTCGCCCCGCAGTTTCGTCACGAAATTGCCCTCGGAATCCAATACCTGCACCCGTTCGTTGCCCCAGTCGGCTACGTAGATGTAGCCGTCTTGGTCCACCGCCACTGAGGCCGGGCGGGTGAACTCGCCGTCGCCGCGGCCGGACGAGCCGAACGCAGCCAGGAATTCACCTTGGGAGGAATATTTCTTGATACAGTCGTTGCCGAAGTCGGCGGCGTACACGTTGTTCCGGGTATCCGTGGCCAGTCCCCAAGGAAGGCTGACCCCTTCGCTTCCGTGTTCGCCGACGATGAGCAGGAAACGGCCGTCGGCGGTGAATTTTTGCACCCGGTTGTTGTATGTATCGGCGACGTAGATATTGTTCTCCCTATCGAACGCCAAGCCCGACGGGGTATCCAATTCTCCCGGGCCTGGGCCCGACTCCCCCCAATGGAACAGGTAGTTGCCGGTATCGTCGTAGGCCGTGATCCGGTTGAGCTTCTCATCGCTGATGAAGAACCGGCCCCGGTTGTCGACCGCACCGCAGGCGGGCCAGACGAACTGTCCGCCTTCGTAGCCGTAGGCGCCGAAGTTGCCGAAATAGCCGCTGTCCACGTCGCACATGGTGACGCGAATGCCGCGTGTCGTCTCCTCTTTGCTGCGGCTGATCACGTAGAGACGGTCGTCCTTGCCCACCGCGGTATCGACGGGGTAATAAAAGCCGCGGCCCTCCATTACCGTCATGCCCATGGTCCGGTCGTATTCCAGGAAATTCGTCTTCTGTGCAGTGGCCATAGTTGTGCCTCGGCATCTGGTTTTGGCGGGTGCCGGCCTGAGCGTTAAGCCCTAGCATTAGGCCTGGGCATTAAGTCAGAAGGCCGGCTCCCAGACGGGTTTCAGGTCCAGCGTAAAGCCCGGCAGCTCCGGCTCTCCGGAAAGGGTTTCCGGGCGCTCCAGTATCTCGACTTCGGCGCCGGGACGGTAGACGTACACTTGGCCCAGAGGGTCCAGCGGGTCTATCAGCCAGCCCAGCCGGACGCCGTTCTCAATGTATTCTTCCATCTTGCGGCGCAGCACGCTCAGTCTATCGGAACTGGAGCGCAATTCGATCACGAAGTCGGGGCAAATGCGAGAAAACCCGCGTTTCTGTTCATCAGTCAATTCCGTCAAACGTGACTTGAGAATCCACGAAGCGTCGGGGGACCGCAACGCTCTGTTGGACAGCGTAAAACCGGCTGACGAGCTGAAGGCTACGCCCCTGCCGTCTGCCCTGGCCCAATGAGTCAAACCGGCAGTAATGTTGGCGTCCTGGTTCCCGGTAACTGGGAGGGTAGGGGGCATCAGCTCCAAATCTCCTTCGGCGTTGCGCTCTATGCGAATATCACGGTTCAGCGCACAGATCTCTTCCAACTGTTCGCTGGTTATCCGCACGGCTGGGGCCAGCCGAAGTACGATGGGGCCATAAGGCTCCGGCAGTGTCTGCGTAGAATCCTGTCGCGGTTTCAAGCTCTGAGTGGCCACTGGGACAACACCTACCTGACTCGCTTGAGTGGGACGCCCTCACCCTAACCGTCTCCCCGAGGGAGAGGGGAGTGCTTATGCCGGCCTCCCGGAGGGAGAGCGGACTGACTACGAGCGCTGGAATTCCTGGGTGGCGGCCACCATCTGGAGAACGTCGGCGATGTGCTGGGGGTCTGTGTTGGCGCCCTCGCCGGATTTTTGAGCCGAGCCGTGGGAGGCAAAGTCCACCAGCACCCTTCGGGTGTCTTCTTTCACCGACAGCGCCCCCACCTCCTCCAAGCAGGCGTCCACCAGACGTTCGGCGGAAGGCGTCTCGCCCACCGGATCGTGCCGTAGGCCGGCCCCGATGCGGCCGATCATCGCCTGGATGCCCGGTTTTTCGGTATCGCCTATCTGCTGGCTGGCGAAGTTGATCCTCTCAACCAGAGTGCCGCTGTCCAGCCACTCAGTGCCTTGGTGCCATCCTTCCACGCTGGGCGGATTGTTGAGTATCTGGCCCATGTACGACGCCTGGTTGTACCGCTCCAGGATTTCGTAGCGGGGCCGGTCGAATTCGCCGGTCAGGCGAAGCACCCCGGCGACCAGTTCCACCGGGCTCTTGACCTTGGCGTACCGGGCCTCGGAGGACTGGAAGAAGCCGGAGTTGAACAGAACCCGCAACACCGCGCCGATGTTGTAGTCGTTGTCGAAGTAGGCCTGCACCAGTTGGTCGATTGCTTGGGGGTCGGCGGGGGGGGTGTAGGGCCACTCCGGCACCGGGGGTTCGTCGGCCACGAAGAAGCTGTACAGGTGGCGGGCGATGAACCGGGCGGTGGCTGGCTGCTTGCAAATGATGTCGACGATGTCGTCGCCGTTGAAGTTGCCCCGCTCCCCCAAGAACTCCTTCTCGCCGTCATCATGGTCTTCCGGGTGAAATTCGAAGTGCCAAGAGATGCGGCCGTAGGGCCAGTCGGAGTCCCTTTGAGAGCGCAGTTCCATGTACTGGCGGTTGGCGATGGTCCAACCGGTGAAGGCGCGGGCGCACTCCTTGATGTCCGCTTCGGTGTAGTTGCCCACTCCCATCGAGAACAGTTCGAGCAACTCCCGGCCGAAATTCTCGTTGATGGCGCCCTTGTGGTTGTCCTGGTTGTCCAGCCAGATGATCATGGCCGGGTCTCTGGACATTTCCAACAGCAAGGTGCGGAAGCTGCCCATGGCGTGGCGGCGGAACATCCGCGTCTGGTCGGACAACGCCTTGCCGTGGGTTACCTTGTTGTATCCGGTGGCGAAGATCCCGTGCCAGAAAAGGGTCATCTTTTCCTGCAGGGGCGCCGTGGTGGTGGCCATCCGATACAGCCAGTTCTCGCCGGGGGCAAGGGGGCCCATCATCCCCGAGAATTCCGGGTGGAAACGGCGCACCAAGTAGTCGCTGATCCGTTGTTCCTCCTTGGGATTCAGCAATTCCTCCACCGTGGCCTCATACCCATTGGCGGAACGGGAGGCCAGTTCGTCGCGGTTGGCCCCAAACCCGGCCCGTCGCAGCAGATGGGCGACCAATTCGATATTCGTATCTTGCATCAGTCCTCTCCCGTGTGGGGATAAGCGCATTTTAATTTTTCGCGAACCGCCGGTCAATCGGGGGTTTTTGACCACAGAGATCACAGAGAGAGCAGAGTTTTCTAACATTTTCAAGAGCAAACCGGGTTAGTCGAGGAAGCCGGAGTTGCGGCGCCATTCCAGGTAGTCGGCGAGGCCGGAGCGCAGGTCGTAGCTGGGGGTCCAGCCCAAGTCATGGTACAAGCGGTGGCCGGAAAGGGGGCCGCGGGGCGTTCCGGAGTCAGGGACCGCTTCCGAAGGAGGGACTTCGACCACGCTGGAGCCGGGTGAGAGGTCCCGGATGGTGTCGATTATCTGCCCGAAGGTGGACCAGGTACCGTTGGTCAGGTTGTAGAGGTCATGGGGCAGGGTTGGGGCATCCAGAACGGTCCGGATACCGTTGGCGATGTCCGCCACGTAGGTGTAGTCCCGTCCCTCATCGAGGTCGTGGGAAATCAGGTCTTCGCCCCGCACCGCCTGCCGGGTCCATTGGTAGGGAGCCGACATGACCGCCCGGTGGCCGGTGACCCGTTCCATGGGGCCGTAGGGGGTGCTGAGCCGGACGCTCGCGGTGGAGAAACCGTACAGCTCGCCGTAACGGCGGGTGATCAACTCGCTGGCGTATTTGGTGATTCCGTACAGGTTGTCGGGCGCGACCCGCAGTTCTTCGTTGAACGTCTGGTCGCTGCCCGCCGCCGACCCGTAGGCTGAACCGGAGCTGACGTAAACGAAACGGCCGGGCGACACGCTGCGGGCCAATTCGAGCATGTTGGCGGTGCCGGCGAAATTGATGTCGACGATTGTCTTGCCGCGTTCCGTCTCCAGGCTGAGATCGTTCACTGTGTAGACGGCGGCGTGAACGATCTTGTCGATGGAATGGGGACCCGCCAGCCCAGCCACCGCGTCTTTGTCCAGTATGTCTCCTTGTACGAACGTGATGCTGTCCGCGCAATCCTGGACAAAATCCTGAACAAGTGTGCTGGCGGGGACCAGGTCGTAGCACACCACCTGGTGACCGGCCCGCGCCAACTCTCTGACGATATTCGCCCCAACGAACCCGGTCCCGCCGGTTACAAGCGTAGCCATGTCATCTCCTCACCAATTGCAGCATCGCGCTCCGGTATTCTAGTCGCGGCTTCGTGGCCTGTACACTCGCCGCAACGCAGTGGAAGCAGTCGCTTCTTCCGCCCCCTCCGCTGAACTCACCGGAATTCACCGCAGCGGCCATTGGAACCGCTGGGAGTGAAGAAGGAAATCCCCCGCGCCCCTTGGGTTTCGCTGCGGTGAACCTGTTGCTGGTATATTATGGGGGCGAGGAGGCTGTGATGGCCGGACTCTATACATTCGACGTCAACCAACGTGTTCGTATCAAGCAGGCGGGCGGGGGTGGGCACCGGCCGCCGCCGGAAAGCGCCAAAGGCGGCTTTGGCACCATTGCGCCGCAACAGACCGACGACTGGGCCGGCACCAAGCTGGAGTTCCCGCCCGATACTATCGTTACCTATTACGTAACGATAGACCGGGGAATCACCGAACTGATCGCCACCGACTGGCTGGAGCGGGCGCCCCTTGGCGGCGGCTAGCTATCGGGAGCGGCTGGTGCGTCTCCTGCGTCTGGTGGGGGTATCGGCGATGAATCCGGAGAGGTTCAGGGCGGTGTGAATCAGCCCGATGTGGGAATATGCCTGCGGAAAGTTGCCGAGCTGGCGGTTGGAGACCAGATCGAACATCTCGGCGAACAAGCCGAGGTGGTTGGCCTGTCTCGTAATCATTTCGTGGAAGTAGTCCAAGGCGCGGTCGGTCTGACCGGTGTAGATCAGGTTCCCGATTAGCCAGAAGCTGAGCAGGATGAATGCGCCCTCCGGCTGGCCTCCCAGCCCGTCGTCCGTCTCTTCCGGGAGATAGCGCCACACCAGTGGGCCGTCAGTCAGCTCCCGTTCGATGGCGTCCACGTTCTGGCGGAGGCGAGGGTCGTCCCGCGGGACCAAGCCCAGGAAGGGTATCACCAGGTTCGAAGCATCCAGAGCTTCGCTGCCGTATCGTTGGCGGAAGGCCTGCTTTTCCGAGCTCCATCCCAAGTCCAGTATTTCGGACTTTATCCGGGCTGCGGTCCGAGCCCAGCGGCGCGACGTTTGCCGGTTTCCTGTAGCGGCGGCGATATCGGCGGCCCGGTCGAGGGCGCACCAGCACATTACCTTGGAATACACGAAGTGCTGCTGGTCGCCGCGGACTTCCCAAACACCTCGGTCCTTGCGCTGCCAGTTGGCCATAACGGCTTCGGCCATAGCGTGTACCAGTTCCCAGGCTTCAGCCGCTATTCCCCCTTGAAGCAGGAACAGGGAGTGGATGCAAAGGATGACTTCTCCGAAAACGTCGAGTTGAAGATGCCGGTCGGCGGCGTTCCCAACGCGTACCGGGCTGGACCCTTCGTATCCCCGCAGATGGTCGAGCGTGTGTTCTCTGAGTGACGAGTTGGGGCTGATTCCGTATACGATTCGGGTCTTGCGATGGTCCAGTTGGCACTTTTCCAGCAGCCAGTCTATGTAGTGGCCGGCGCCGTAAACGTTACCCAAGCGGTAGAGAATGTCCACGGTGAAGCTGGCGTCGCGCAGCCAGGAAAATCGGTAATCCCAGTTGCGGGAACCTCCGATGGTCTCCGGCAGGCTGGTCGTCGGCGCGGCGACGATGGCCCCGGTGCGCTGGTACATCATGAGATGAAGGACCAGGAAGGAGCGGACCACCGCGTCCCGCCAGAGGCCGTCGTAGTTCATTCGGGCTACCATTTCCAGCCAGTAACGCCGCGTGTGGTCGAGTTTTTCGGCGGTATGGTACCGGTCGAGGCTGGCCGGACGGCGGTGGCCGTACGCCAGTACAAAGGTCGCGATCTGGCCTTGGGACAGGTTGAAGGCGCAGTTGACCACTTGGCCGTTGGCCCCCCGGTCATCAATCTCAAGGGGGACGCTGGCCAGGAGGGTCAGGGTTTGCCGGCCTCCGCGAGCGAGGATCACCCCGCCGCCCGGGTCGCCGCGCAGCGGGCGAAATTCGGGCGATGCGCGGGCGTAGTCGGGCTTGGGCTGAAAATCGCAGCGCAGGTCGACCTCCCCGGAGAGGCAGGTAACGATGCGGTGGATTTCGTGGTGGGAAAGCGGCGGCGTCTCCGGGATGTCGTCGTGGTCGGCGACAGGCATGAAGTCCGTGACGCGGACGACACCCCCGGCGGTTGTAAAGGTGGTGTCCAGAATGTTGGTATCGGTCTCGTAGTCCTGCCGGTTTTCAAGGGTCCGGCCGGTGGGGCTGATCCGGAAACGGCCCCCGGCCTCTTGGTCCAAGACGGCGGCGAATACGCTGGGAGAGTCGAACCGGGGAAAGCAACACCAGTCTACGGAGCCGTCGGTTCCAACAAGCGCCGCAGAGGACATGTCGCCTATCAGTCCGTAGTCGTACAAATCAGGTGTGGTTTCGGAGAGTTGGGTTAGTGGGATGAATTTATCACCGGAGTGTGGCAGTATACAACGGCTGAACGAGTTATTGTTCAGGAAATGTTCGTTCGTGAACGTCAGGAGGCGGCTGAAATATGGACTTGGGACTCGCTGGCAAGAAATCTCTGGTTGCGGGCGGCGGACGGGGCATCGGCAAGGCCATCGCAAGGGAGTTGGCCCGTGAAGGGGCTGACGTGGTGATCGTTTCCCGCACTCTGGAGGAGTTGGAGAGGTCGGCCCAAGAGATAGCTGAAGAGACCGGGCAGTCCGTCACCGCCATGGCGGTGGATGTAACCGATCGGGCACAGGTCGACCGGGTGGTGGCCGCAGCCGCCGAACGCATGGGCGGCCTGCACATCCTGGTCAACAGTGCCTCTCTGCCCGGCGGCTCGGCGTCGGCCAGCGGTCCGATTGACACCGTCAACGAAGACGACCTGATCAGCGACTTCGACGTCAAGTACGCGGGGGCCCTCCGCTGCGCCCGCGCCGCGATTCCCTTCATGAAGGAGCAGGGCTGGGGCCGCATCGTCAACATCAGCGGAGGCAACGGCCGTACGGCCGGCAACCTCAGCGGCGGGGCGCGCAACGTCGCCATGGTCCACCTGACCAAGACTCTCTCCAACCAGATAGGCCGGTTCGGCATCACGGTCAATTGCATCCACCCCGGCACCACCCGCACCGAACGCACTCCCGGAATGCTGGAGGCCAGGGCTGCCCAGTTGGGGGTAACGGCCGAGGAGATAGAGTCTCAGGACTTCGCCCCCGACTCGCCCCGGGGCAACGCCATATGCCGCATGGTGGACTCCGAAGAAATCGCCTTCCTCACCGCATACCTGGCTTCGGACAAGGCTTGGGCGGTCACCGGCGAGGTTATCGCCGCCGGCGGGGGGACCGGCACAGCGGTCTACTACTAGCGAGCGGTCTGGATAGCAGAGGCGTGCGAGACCACCGGTATTTGGACCTGACCGACCTTTTGGGCCTTATCGAACAATGTACGTCATAGGCACTGCCGGCCACGTCGATCACGGCAAATCGACCTTGGTGAAGGCCCTGACCGACATCGATCCCGACCGTCTCCCCGAGGAGAAGGAGCGGGAGATGACCGTCGACTTGGGCTTTGCCTGGATGACGCTGCCCAGCGGCCGCGAGGTGAGCGTCGTCGACGTGCCGGGCCACGAGCGGTTCATCAAGAACATGCTGGCCGGGGTTGGGGCCATCGACCTGGCTATGCTCATCGTGGCCGCCGACGAAAGCGTCATGCCCCAGACCCGGGAACACCTCGCCATCCTCGACATCCTGCAGATCACCCGCGGCCTGGTGGTCGTTACCAAGGCCGACCTGGTGGACGAAGAGCTGGTGGAACTGGTCAAGGCGGAGGTCGAGGACACGCTAAGGGGGACGTCCTTCGAGGGTTGCCCCATGATCGGCGTGTCGGCCTATACCGGCGAGGGGTTGGAGGAATTGAAGTCCGCTATCGACTCGGTCTTGGACGAGACCGAAGCCCGCCGCGATCTGGGCCGTCCCCGGCTTCCCATCGACCGTTGCTTCACCATTTCCGGATTCGGCACCGTCGTCACCGGCACTCTCATCGACGGTTCCCTGGCAGTCGGGCAGGAGGTAGTGCTGGCGGGTTCGGGGCAGCGGGCCCGGGTCCGCGGTCTGCAGAGTCACAAGACAAAGGTGGACAGCACCGGCCCCGGCGTGCGCTTGGCCGTGAATCTCTCCGGCCTCTCCCGGGACGAAGTAGAGCGTGGGGAGGTTCTCACCTCGCCGGGTTGGCTGGACCCTACCTATCGCATTGACGCCCACCTCCGGATGGTGAAAGGGGCTCTCCATCCCCTGAAACACAATGAGGGCGTGACCTTTCACCTGTTTACCAGCGAATCATCTGCCCGGGTAAGGCTCTTGGACGCCGATCGGTTGTCCGCTGGCGAGGAAGGGTGGGTGCAAATCCTGCTGGCGGAACCCCTGCCGGCGGTGAAGGGGGACTTCTTCGTCCTCCGGTCCGCCGAAGACACATTGGGCGGCGGCCAAGTCGTGGACCCCAAGCCGAGGCGCCGCTACCGGCGGTTCGACGTCGACGTTGTCGAACGGCTGATGACCCTGGACCAAGGCACCGGGGAGGACGTGATCGTCAGCGTGGCCGAGCAGGCCGGACCCTGCGATCTGACGACCCTGTCCCGGCGGGCCAACCTGCTCTTGGATGAGGTCTTGGAGCGGGTGAGGCGGTTGGTGGACGACGGCCAGCTGGTGATGCTGGGCTCTATGGGCACTGACGCCGACGCGGTGGTCTACTCGTCCCAAGGCTGGCAGGTGCTGAAGAGCAAGACTTTTACCATCCTCCGCACCCACCACAACCAGTACCCCCTACGGCGCGGGGCCCCGGCGCCGGAACTCCGTAGCCGGCTGGGCCTCTCGCAACCGGTCTACCAGCGAGTGCTCTCGATGCTGGAAGACCAAGAGTTCCTGGTTGAGGAACGCCAATCAGTGCGATTGCCGGAGCACGAGGTGACCTTGACCCTCGAGATGGAGCGGCAGACCGGGCTATACCTCGGGGCACTCGACAGCAATCCCTATTCCCCGCCGGGCGACCAGCCACTGGACCCGGAACTGTTGGGAGTGCTGATCGACCAAGGCCTGGTGGTGCGAGTGACGGACTCGGTGGTGTTCGCCGCCGCCGCCTACCAGGAAATGACCCGCCGGATAGTGGAGCACCTGAAGAGCGAGGGCAGCATCACCGTGGGCCAGGCCCGGACGATGTTCGACACCAGCCGCAAGTACGTCCTCCCCCTCCTCGAATACATGGACCAGCAACAAATTACCCGCCGCTCCGGTGACGAGCGGGTCTTGAGGTAGCGTCGTGCCGCTGGACTTGGTCGAGATAGTCCAACAGTTGGACCATCTTTCCCAGTCGGTGCGGGAAGCCGCCGGGGCCAGGGAAACCAGGCTTTCGTCTTTGCTTGAGGCTGCGGCCGGCATATCGAACGCGGAAGCCGCGAAACGCACTGGCGGTCCGCCGGAACGGCCCTTCCTGGCGGCCCGGGTGACCGGCGCACTGTTGGGCGCGTACCGGCCGCCCGACCCTCCACCGGCGTGGTCCGTGGCAGCGGTGGACGGCTCCCATATTGACGTTGACCGCCATCTGCCGGTGCACTGCTTCCTGCTCAACTTCGGCGGTTGTGTCCTGACCTACGGCGCCGATGCCCGGGCCGATTTCTTCAGCCGAGCCAGCCTGCATTCCGAGCCGCCGGACCTTTATATAGTCGACTCCCGGAATCCGAACGGAGAGGAAACTGTGAGCGGGCCGTTGCTGGGACTGGTCCGCACCGTCAAGGAGTTGGAAACCCTGGCGGACACTGTCGAGGTGTTGGAAGGGGACAACCCGGTGTTGGCGCTGGTAGACGGCTCGCTGGTCCTTTGGGGACTGTCGGGCCAAGGGTACCGCCCCTTCGTGAGGGACGCCATCATCCGGGATGGGCTCCTGCCGGCCTTGGAGCGGCTCGAGGCCTTGGCTGCCCGGCGCGTCGTGCCCACGGCCGCCTACGTTTCTTATCCCCGCAGCACCGAGGTAGTGAACGCCGTACGCTGCGTTTTGTGCCCCCATTCCCAGAGCGTCTGCGTCAAATCGTGCAACAACCGCCGGTCCGTTCTGGGGCCGTGTTCCCAAGCTGATGACTTCCTGGACCGGGACCTGTTCGAGGTCCTGCTGCAACCCGGCTGGCGCTCTCCCGTGTACCAGACCAATTCGTCCGTGCCTCGCGACCATTACGGCAACGCCCAGCAGGTCTACTTCTTCTATCTGAATGCGGGAGAGGAGATCGGACGCGTCGAGGTACCGGCTTGGGTCGCCCATGACGAGGGACTCCTGTCCCTGACTCACGCGCTGCTCTGGGATCAGTGCCAGCGGGGACAAGGGTACCCCGTGGCGATATCGGAGTCCCACGAACAGGCGGTGGTCACCGGCGCCGACCGCAGGGCCTTCCGGCGGATGTTGACCGACTCCTTGGCAAGGCAGGGAATCGCCGCGGCCACCTCCCAGAAAGACCGCTCCAAGAGAATGCCCTGGCTCTAGCCGGACGGCGGCGTTTCGGCTGGCACAGGCGGTGAACTCTACTCCTCGGGGGGCCAGATCAGGGGGAGCTGCTGGCCGCGGCGGGGGAGGACTACGGTGGCGCGACCGGAGGCGGTCTCGTGGCCGCGACTGTTGCGGAAGGCGACCTCGCAGTCCACGAGGCCATAGTCGCCGTCTTGGCGGACGGCGGTCACCCGGCCGGAGGCGGTCAGCACGTCGCCGGGGTAGTCCATGCCCCGGTGTTCCACGTAGAAGCGCTTGAACCAGCCTTCCACGCCGGCGAAATCGATCAGCAACTGGCCCAGGTATTGGTTCTTGAGGGAGCCGTTGACCACCACGTTCTCCAGGCCCTGATGGGTCTGGGCAAAGGGGAAGTCCCAGTGGATGCGGGCGTAGTTGCCGTTGGCGGCGGCCCAGCGCACCAAGTGGGTGGTGGTGAGGGGACCTTTCACAACGGGCTCCAGCTCCATGCCCACCGCTACGTCCTCGAAGCGCAGCTGGGGGCGAGAGGAGACCTGGGGACGGGCCACCGCCTGGCCTGGGCCCGGAGGGGAGATGTTCACCCGGCGCAAGTCCTCCTGGCTGTTGACCACCTCCTGCTCCGGGGGCCGCGAGCGGTGGATGCTGGTGCGGCGGGCCAAGGACATGACGTGGCCGTTCTGGTTGGTCTGGGTCTCCAGCCGCTCGACGAACACCAACGGGCCGGAGCGGCCCTGCTTCTGGTAAATATCCAGGATGCGGAACTGGCGGGTGACCCAGTCTCCAACGTAGGGAGGACGCAGGAACTGCCAGTCGCTGCCGCCGTTCAGGCCGTAGCTGTTGAAGGGGAGGGGCACCTCGAAGTGGGACTCCTGGCCCGCGCCGAAGTAGCCGATGGGGGGCGCGATGTCCTTCCAGGTGGCCAAGGGCGGGCAGAGGAGGCCGTGGAACCGGCTGGACTCCGCCGCCGTGCGGTCCACGTAGAGGGGATTGGCGTCTTCGATGGCGTCTGCGACGTCGAAGGCCATCTCCTCGCTGATGGGAAAGCGGTTCCGTTCCGGCGGGGTCTCCGTCCCGACAAGGGCCAAGACCTCCGGCGTAATCAGGCTATCGGCCATTGTTTACTCCTTTTTATTTAAACGCAGAGAGCGCCGAGGGACCGCAGAGAATTTCTTAATAGATCCCAAAAACCTCGGCGCTCTCTGCATTTAAGCGGTCCCCGCCCCCGAGCGGAGGAGGCCTTTCAGGTAGGCTATCTGGCCTTGGTGCTGGTAGACCTCGCCGATGACCTGCCGGAAGATGGCCGCCACGGACATCTCGGGGCGCTGCTCGCGGGGGACCCGCTCGAACTCCTCCGGAGTGACGCCGCGGAGGTAGTCCAAGGTCTCAGCGCGAACGGCGTCGCCGTAGCCGATCAGCTCGGCCAGGTCCAGGGTGGGGAAAGCGGCCACCTGCTCGGACGTGTGGCCGAAGCCGTTGTCGCGGGTGGGCAGGCCGAACTTCGCGTTCCAGCCGTCCCGCTCCCAAATTTCGCTCTTGCGCTGGATGAAGAACTGGAACCACATGTCTTCGACGCGGAGCATGTGCCACAGAATCCAGGTGATGGAATTGGCGTCGGGACCGGCCCGCCAGGCCTGCTCCTCGGTGGTGAGGCCGCTGAGAGCGTCCATGAGGAACTCATGCTCCTTTTGGAATGCGTCTTCAATAAACCGGTTAAGCGTCACGGTGTTCCTCCGAATAGTTCAGGCAATTGGTTCAGGGCTATACTTCCGGCGGGTATTTCGGGCTAATGGTCCAAGTGGAACTCGCGAGAATGCTTCTGGGCCGCGACCGTATGATACACCCGAGATTCGATTACCGGCGATGGAGGGAGATTCTGATCGAAAAATCGCGGGGCGAAAAACCCCAGGACGAAAAACCGCCGGTTCTCGCAGCCATCATCGTTTAAACTCCCGGTCCAGGCCTCTATAATTCAAGGCGATGCGGGGTGACGGGTACGGGTTGATAATGAAACTCCTTCGGACCACACGAGTCTTCTACTTGGCGGCGCTGGCGGCCTTGCTATGCTTGCTGGCGGCGTGCCAAGCGGCGCCGACACCCACGGCGACACCGCCGCCCACCCCTACACCGGCGCCTCCGACTGCCACGCCGGCGCCCACCGCCACCCCGGTCGTGTTTCCTTCTCCCCAAGGGACCAGCGGCGGCTCGCTTACCGTGGCCGCCGCCGCGGACGTCCTTCACCGGGACGTTCATCAAGAAGTCCAACACTCTTTGGCGGCATTGGGTCCGGGCATGGCCTACAGCCGGCTGTTGCGGCTGCGCTCCGGCGAGGACCTGGAGCAGCCCCACCTGTTGCTGGAATGCGACCTGTGCGAAAGCTGGGAGCTGACCAGAGATCTCGTCTACGAGTTCAAGCTGCGGCCCGGCGTCCGCTGGCAGGACATAGCGCCCTTGTATGGACGGCCCTTGGTGGCCGCCGACCTGGTCTTCAGCTACGATCGTATGCGTACTCCGGGATGGCCCAACGCGGCGCTGCTGTCGTCGTTGGGGGCCATCACCGCGCCGGACGACCGGACCCTGCGGGTGGACCTGGCCATCGCCGACGCCGATGTCTTGGTGGCCCTGGCTGACGGGCACAGCAAGATCGTAGCTCCAGAGGTGGTGGAACGGTACGGCGACCTCAAAGACAGCCCGGTGATCGGGACGGGCCCTTGGACCTGGGAGTCGTCGGAGCCCGGCGAGGGCACCGTGCTGCTACGCAACCACGACTACTTCGAAGACGGCCTGCCCTTCCTGGATGAGCTTCGTATTGCGGTGATCAGACAGGACGCTTTCTCCCAAGGCGACGAGCATGTGCTTGCGGCGGCCTACACCACCGGCTTGGTCGACGTAGCCCCGGTGATGCCGCGGGGATGGGACCTGATTCGCCGGGAGAACCAGTCCTTCCAGACCACGCTTACCCGCCAGATGGGCCAAGGGACGGTGATCATTCTGAACGCCCAGTCCCTGGTGTTGCGGGACCAGTTGGTGCGCCAGGCGGTGTTCCGGGCCATCGACCCTTGGGACTACCTCGACACGGTATGGCCAGGAGAGGGGTTCGCCAGTCTGGGAGTGCCGGTACAACGGGCCGACTGGCTACTGGAGCGGGTAGAGTTGCGGCAGGACTATTTCGCCGACCCCGGGCGGGCCCGTTCGCTGCTGTTGGAGTCTGGACCGACCCTGCCTCTGGACATCGAGGTGGCAGTGCACTTCGAAACGCCGGGGGAGTTGGACCCGGTCTTGCAGGAACAAGTCGTCCGGGACCTTCAGGCGGTGGGCTTCAACCCGGTGGTGCGTCCCATGAATCCCCAGCAATACAACGAGTTGGTGCTGGGTCCGGCCCGTGAGTTCGAGATCGCCATCGGGCCGATTCCGCCGGCCTCCACCACCAACGGGTTCCTGTTCGGGCTGCTGCACAGCCGTGGGCAGTGGAACGTGGCGGGGCATGAAGACAGCGGCTTGGACGCGCTGATCGAGCAGCAGTCCAAGGAGTTCGATTCGGAGCAAAGGCAGCGGGGGTTGGCCGAGATTCAACGGCACGTCTTGGAGCAGGGCTACCTGTTCAGTCCCGTAACGGCGACCTCCCGGTGGGTGTACAACAGCGACCTGCGGGGGTTCGCGCCCAACACCGCCCTGTCCGAATACAACTTCTGGTCCAGGGTCTGGCTGGAACGGTACTAAGAAACTATCTCAAAACTGATGGCGCCTTTCATAATCATCTGTTTTGGCGTCAATTACCCGGCGGGGTCCACCCCCATCCTAACCTTCCTCCTGAGGGGGAAGGGACTTATGAGATAGTTTCTAAGAGCTTCCGGCGCTATCCGCCCTTCCGGCCCAGAATCGTTCCAGGCCCACCTGCAGGGCGGTCCATGGGAGCAGGGCGCATTTTATGCGTACCGGGTATTGCCGCACTACTTCCAGGGCCTGCAAGTCTCCCAGGTCTTCGTCCGGTCCGGGCGGATCGCCCCGGGTCCCGGCCAGCATCATGGTCCTGAACCGCTCGGCCAACCCGTCGACCTGTTCCAGTGTCATTCCGTCAAGACTGTCGGACAACATGGACGCAGAAGCCTGGATGATGGAGCAGCCTTCGGACCAGGCGCTCACCCGGTTGACCCGTTCCCGGGCGTCGAGGCCGAGCTGCAATTCGACGCGGTCGCCGCAGAAGGGATTGAACTCGGCGGCTTCCACCTGAGCGCCGTCGATGGGGTCCCGGTTCCTGGGATTACGGAAGTGCTCCATAATCAGGTCGCCGTAGAGCCCATTGAAGGCAGGAGTCGGCATCTGGGTCATGGAGCAGGCGGCGGGGAGGCTTACTCGGTGGTGACGGTGTCGCCGTCGTCGGCCAGTGCCGACCGCATCGTGTGCCAAGCCAAGACCGCGCATTTGATGCGGGTGGGGTACTCGTTGACGCCGGACAGCGTCTCGAGGTCGCCCAAGGTATCCGAGTCGAGTTCCGAGTCGGGCTCGGTGACCATGCGGTGGAAGGCGTCGAATATCTCGTCCGCCTCCGCCAGGCTCTTGCCCTTGATGCTCTGGGTCATCATGGACGCGGAGGCCCGGGAGATGGCGCAACCGACGCCCTGGAAGGCTACATCTTCGATCAGACCGCCCGATAGCTTCAAGTAAACTGTGACCTGATCGCCGCACAGGGGGTTGTAGCCATCCGCGGTGCGGCTGGGGTCTTCGACACTGCGAAAGTTGCGTGGCTTGCTGTTGTGGTCCAGCAGGATCTCTTGGTACAACTCACTGAGGCCGGACATCAGCTAAACACCTCGATTACCCGGTCCAGGCCGTACACCAAGGCGTCGATGTCCTCCTTGGTGTTGTAGAACGCCATGGATGCGCGGGCGGTCGCCGGAATCTGGAACCGCTGCATCACCGGCTGGGCGCAGTGGTGCCCGGTGCGAATGGCAATTCCCTGTTCGTCCAAAATCGTGCCAATATCGTGGGGGTGGATGTTCTCAAGGGTAAAGGACAGGATCCCCGCCTTATGATGGGCTGTGCCCACGATTCGAAGGCCCTCGATGGCGGAGAGGGCGCGGGTGCCGTATTCCAGCAACTCGGCCTCGTGAGCTTCGATGCCTTCGAACCCCAAGGCCTGCACGTAGTCGATGGCTGCGCCCAATCCGATGGCGCCGGCGATGTGGGGGGTGCCGGCCTCGAACTTGTAGGGCAGGTCGTTGTAGATGGTCTTCTCGAAGGTCACCGACTTGATCATTTCGCCCCCGCCCTGGAAGGGGGGCAGGGCTTCAAGTATCTCACCTTTCCCATAGAGGATGCCTATGCCGGTTGGGCCGAAGAGCTTGTGGCCGGAGAAAACGTAGAATTCGCAGTCCAGACGTCTAACGTCAACCGGCATATGGGGCACCGCTTGGGCGCCGTCCAGCAGGACCGGCACTCCTTGGGCGTGGGCGATGCCGACAATTCGCTCGACGGGGACGACGGTGCCCAAAGCGTTGGACACATGGGTGATTGAAACCAGCTTGGTCCGGGGTCCAACCATCGCCTCGTATTCGTCCATCAGCAGCTCGCCGGAGTCGTCGATGGGCACGACCCTGAGGACGGCCCCCTTTTCTTCACACAGCATCTGCCAAGGCACGATGTTGGAGTGGTGCTCCATGTTGGAGACGACGATCTCGTCGCCCGGCCCGACGTTCTGCCTCCCGAAGGTCTGTGCCACCAGGTTGATTCCTTCGGTGGTGCCTCTGGTGTAGATGATCTCCCGGTCGTCTGCGGCGTTGAGGAACCGGCGGACCTTGCTGCGGGCGCCTTCGTAGTCGTCGGTGGCAAGCTGGCTCAGGGTGTGAACGCCTCGATGCACGTTGGCGTTCTCGGTGGTGTAGTAACGCACCAACTCGTCGATAACGCATTGGGGTTTCTGGGAGGTGGCGCCGTTGTCCAGGTAGACGAGGGGCTTTCCGTTTACCTGTTGCCGCAGCAACGGAAAGTCGGCCCTCACTCGTTCGACGTCAAAGTCAAGGCTGTCCACGACGGGGTTGTCTCCGGACTTCATCTATTTCTCCCGACCGGCAAGCTCTTTTCCGGGATGGCCTGGTGGAAAAGAGAGTCAAGGTATTCTCGAAGGGGACCCGGGTTCACCGCATCTATGATTTCGCTGGCAAAGGCGTGCACCAACATGCGGCTGGCGGCGCTCAAGTCCAAGCCGCGGCTCCTCAAGTAGAACAGGGTATCCTGGTCGATGTGCCCGGCGGTCGCGCCGTGGCTGCACTTCACGTCGTCGGCGTAGATGAGCAGACTGGGCTTGCTGTCGACCTCGGCATGGTCGGAAAGCAACAAGTTCTTGTCGGTCTGTTTTGCGTCGCTCTTCTGGGCGTCCTTCCTGACTGTGACCGTGCCGCCAAAGACCGCCTTGGACCGGCCGTCCAGAATACCCTTGTAGTTCAAGCGGCTGGTGCAGTGGGGCTTGGCGTGGTCGATGCTGATCAGGTTGTCCACGTGTTGGTTGTCCGCTGTGAGGTAGAGCCCGTCAAGGGAGCAATAGCAACCAGCGGCGTCAAAGATAACTTCCATATCATTTCGGGCCAACGCCGCGCCCAAGGCGAAGGACGCGGAATTGAACGTGCTGTCCTTGGCCTGGCGGACCCGGCTCGTGCCCACATGGAAGGCGTCCGCGCCTTCGGTCAGCAGCCGGTAGTGGTCAACGCGGGCGCCGTCGCCCACGACGACCTCGGTGACGGCGTTGGTGAAATAACGGCCGGCGGCGGGCCCGGCGTAGGCCTCCACCAGCGTCAATTCCGCGTTGCTTCCAACCACCACCAACGAGCGGGGATGGGTGATTTTGGGTTGATTGTGGCCGGTGGTGATGTAAGTCAACCGTACCTGCGCCCGTTGAGAGCGCCCATCCGGGACTCTAACGAAGGCGCCGTCGTGGAGGAATGCGGTGTTGAGGGCGGCGAAGCCGTCATCTTCGATGGAGACACAACTGCCCAAACGGTCCCGGATTTCCTCGCCGGTGTTGCCGTTGTCGGCCCCGCTGACGCTGGCGTCCAACCCACCGACAGTCAGCCCGCCGCCGTCAACGGTCACGCTCGACAGTTCCGGGGACAGCAGCCCGTCGACGAATACCAGGTCCGACCATCCGGATGCGTTCTCTCCCGGCCGGACCGCACCCGCAAAGGGAATACGGGAGGCGCTGCCGTCAACCGGGCCGGGCTCCAGAGAATAATTGAAATCGGCTCTGGCGATGGGGGCAACGTTGGTGTACTTCCAGCGTTCGTTGCCGCGACGGGCGGTGGGGAAACCCAGGGCGCTGAAGCGCTCCCACCCGGCGGCGCGCAGTTCGTTGAACCACGATGGACGGGACGCGCCCGTTCGGCGGAGGGCGTCGAAGTCAGACTGGTAGCGTGCGGAGGCTGAGGCTGGAAGTGTCATAGCATGGCGGCGAAAGGCCCGTTACGCGCCGGCGCCGACCGTGTCTCTGATCCAATCGTAGCCCTTCTCTTCCAACTCTTGAGCGAGTTCGGGGCCACCGGTACGGACGATACGGCCGTCGAGCAAGACGTGTACCTGGTCTGGCTGGATGTAGTTGAGTATTCGCTGGTAATGGGTGACCAGGATGACGGCGTTTTCCGGCGAGCGCAGCTTGTTGACGCCTTCGGACACGATGCGCAGCGCATCGATGTCCAGGCCGGAATCGGTCTCGTCGAGGAGCGCCAGCCTGGGCTCCAGGACCGCCATCTGCAGGATCTCGTTGCGCTTCTTCTCCCCGCCGGAGAACCCTTCGTTGACCGCCCGCTTGACCAGGTCGGGATCGATCTCGACCTGCTTGACCTTCTCCCTGAGGAGCCGGTCGAAGTCGCGGGCGCTCATCTCTTCTTCGCCGTGGTGTTGCCGCCGAGCGTCGATGCCAGCCTTCAAGAACTGCCAGGCCCGGACTCCGGGCAACTCGACGGGATATTGGAAGGCCAGGAACACGCCCATCCGGGCGCGTATCTCCGGCTCCAGGGCCAGAAGGTCTTCGCCTTCATAGAGGACTTCGCCGCCGGTGACCCTGTAGTCGGGGCGGCCCGCCAGCACGTTGGCCAAGGTGCTCTTCCCCGAGCCGTTTGGTCCCATGATGGCATGGACCTCTCCGGGGAAGACTTCCAGGTCAACGCCGTTGAGGATTTCCAGGTCGCCGGCCGAGGCGCACAATCCCCGGACGGAGAGGAGGGGTTGGTTGTTGGTCATTGTCTCATCCGGCTCTGGTTCAACAGGTTTGCGATGGAATCTATCAGGCGGTTGAAAACTTCGGCACGGAGCCGGCCCACTATCCGAGTTATGATTCGGTCCTCGGCGGTGAACAACTTGCCCGGACGGACATAGCTGACATGCCGCAAGGCGCCGGTCTCAAAGCTGCTGTTATTCAATTCAATCGCGCGGTTGTCAATATGGGGATTGGTTGTAATCTGGCACAAAAGCCAATCCCGCCGTCCGACGGGGGCTGTAACGACGGCAGGCCGAGGTTTGACCCGCGATAGGTCGGAATACGGGTAGGGAACGACGACTACAGAGCCGATTCTTCTTCCGCCGGAGACCATTCTTCACCCTCTACCTCGTCCAAAAGATAGGCCCACGCTTTATCCTCTTCCAACTCTTCGCGGAGGCGCTCCTCAGACATGGTAATTTCGCCTGAGGGTCCCATCAACGGAAGCAAAGTATTCTTGTCCAGAACTGTGACCAGAACTTCGCATCCAGTCGACAGCTTTATCTTCTCAAAAAGACAGATTGTGCCGTCCTTATCGACCTTGGCACGATAGGTGCAAAGCATCTTTGAAGGTCCTCTTCGCTTATTTCCCTGTTACCCCACCGCCCCTTCCAAGCTCACCTTCAATAGCTGGGAGGCCTCCATGGCGAATTCGAAGGGCAACTCCTGGAAAATCCCCCGGCAGAAGCCGTTGATTATCATGAAGTGAGCGTCCTCCACCGACATGCCCCGCTGCTGGCAGTAGAAGAGCTGGTCGTCGCTGACCTTGGATGTGGACGCCTCGTGCTCTATCTGGGCGGTTGGGTTCTTGACCTCGATGTAGGGCACCGTGTGGGCGCCGCAACGGTCCCCCACCAACAGCGAGTCGCACTGGGTGAAGTTCTTGGCGTTCTCGGCCGAGGGCATGATGTTGACCAGCCCCCGGTAGGTGGCGTTGCCCTGACCGGCGGAGATTCCCTTGGCCACGATGGTGCTCTTGGTGTTCTTGCCCAAGTGAATCATCTTGGTGCCGGTGTCGGCTTGCTGGTAGTTGTTGACCAAGGCGACGGAGTAGAATTCCCCCACCGAGTTGTCCCCTTGGAGAATCACGCTGGGGTACTTCCAGGTGATGGCCGAGCCCGTCTCCACCTGGGTCCACGAAATCTTGGAGTTCCGGCCGGCCGCCTTGCCCCGTTTGGTCACGAAGTTGTAGACGCCGCCTTGGCCGTTCTTGTCGCCGGGGAACCAGTTCTGAAGGGTCGAATACTTGATCTCGGCGTCGTCCAGCGCCACCAACTCCACCACTGCGGCATGCAGCTGGTGGGTCTTCCGGGCCGGGGCGGTACAGCCCTCAAGGTAGCTGACGTAGGCGCCCTCCTCCGCGACGATCAGGGTGCGCTCGAACTGGCCGGAGTCGGCCTGATTGATACGGAAATAGGTCATTAACTCGATGGGACAGCGGACGCCCTTGGGGATGTAGGCGAATGAGCCGTCGCTGAACACTGCCGAATTCAGCGTGGCATAGAAATTGTCGGCGTAGGGCACCACCGAGCCGAGGTACTTACGCACCAGCTCGGGGTGGTTCTTGACCGCGTCGCTCATGGAGCAAAAGATAATGCCGGCCTTCTCCAGCATGTCATGGTAGGTAGTCGCCACCGACACGCTGTCGAGAACGGCGTCGACGGCGACGCCGGCCAGGCGTTCCCTTTCCTGGAGGGGAATGCCGAGTTTTTCGAAGGCCTCCAACACCTCGGGGTCCACCTCGTCCAGGCTCTTGGGGGCGTCTTTGGTGGCGGGGGCCGCGTAGTAATAGATGTCCTGATAGTCGATGGGATCGTACTGGACGTTGGCCCATTTCGGGGCTTCGAAGTTGAGGCGCTCCCAGTGGCGGTAGGCTTTCAACCGCCACTCCAGCATCCATTCCGGCTCTTGCTTTTTGGCGGAGATGAGCCGGACGATGTCCTCGTTGAGCCCCTTGGGGGCCAAGTCGGACTCGATGTCGATGGTGAAGCCCCACTTGTAGTCAGTATCGAGGTCAGTGGACGTGCTCTCACGGGAAATGACCCTGGGTGTGGTCATTGAATGCTCCTATTCAGGAAGGCGGGAATGTGGCTCTCTGGCCCGTATCGGGAGGGTTTCGCCAATGCGTCGGCCAACGCGCCTTTGGTGACCAGACAGCAGGCTAGCATTGTTGATGCCTTGAGTCAACAATTATGCTAACACCCGCGCTAGGGGGTGTCAACGAGATTCGACGAGGGTTCAACGCGGCTGGCGGGACGGAACTGGGAGTGCGCTGCACGAGTGCCTTGAGGTAGTTAGCTGCTTGGTTGGGTGGAAATATATTCCGATATGAAGTCGTCACGCATTTGGCAGGTGAATTGCCCGTATTCGGCGATGGCGCCAAACAGTGGCACATCAGTAGTAACCAGCAGGTCGGCACCGGACGCGACGTATGCTTCGATGAGGTAGACGTCTTCAGGCGGAGACCAATCATACGCGCCTGGCGATGCTCCCCGAGGAGCGGCTGTTGAAAGGATGAGGCATCTGGCTGGGTCTCTCAGTAATCGATGAAACAACCGGCTTACCTGCCTCTGCACAGGGCTTGACTCTGTCATTAACTGGTACGCTTTCCTTTTCCAACGATCTTCGTCCGGCATGACGATTCTGTCATCAGAGCTGAAGAGCCGATTCACGAAACCTTCGGTTTCTTTGAAAGCGACTGGACCATTGTCCATAAGCAAATCATGGAAGATCCACTCGTTGATGACGAGGAGCACGTTTGTGGGTCCCTACTCGCCTGACAGACCGAGGAAGTCTACAAGGTCCTTTGCCTCTGAGGCCATGAACGCGCGAAGGCCGCCCTCGATCTGACCGTTCCGGGTCGCCTTTTGCTGGGTCAGGACGGTGGCGCCGCTGGGGTTCTCCGCGAGGACGAATGACACGTCCTCCACGTTGATTTTTCCTGCGGCGATCTGAGACAGGAGGGCGACGACAAAGGTCTCGCTGTGGGTCGACACAATCAGCCTGCGGTTTTTCTCCACTGCTATTTCGGCCAATGCGATGGCGAGTTCGCGGACCATTGACGGGTGGAGATGGATTTCGGGTTCCTCGATAGCCACTATCTTGTAGCGTGAATACAGGCAGATTGTCAGCATATACACCAGTTGGTTTATGCCGAAGCCTTCGTTGACGATCGATGCGGGGACACCTTTGCCGGTTGGTACTGAGTCGATTGAGAATGTTGATGTACCAATCTGTACCTGAGGTTGAATCCGCCTACCCGCTATTTTCTCCATGTAGTCACTTATTTCGTACTGCACAAATCGTTCGGTTGACAACGCCCAAACCGAGGCTACCTCATCCTCACTACTCAAATTAGGGGTGACGGCGGACAAACCATATGCTGGTCTTGAGAAACCACGACGAAGGGGCACGAACCCGGTTTGCCTTGCCAGCTCCATGGGGAAGTTAGCCCGCTCGTTCAAAGGCGGAATTAAATCAGAGTAAGCCGGAATATCCGCTGTCAGTTGAGCGACAAGTGCTAGACCATTCCAATCCAATACTCCGTGAATTGGCGTGGGATCCGGATCTTTGCCCCCGCCTTGGCCAGGACGATGGCCGTTTAAGGTGAAGCCATTGGCTATCCCTTGATTTCCTTGATAGGGGACCGCTAACTCCATGGTCAGAGTACGCGGCCATGCGACAACACGCCTGTCCTCTCGAACACTGGATTCGTCGAATGACAGCTCTACTACTCCACCGGTTTCATTCAGTGTCAAGGTAAACTTGGATGAGATCTCCCGAGGGTTGGAGATACCGATGGAAAGGGCAATACTTTTTCCAGTTGAATGGCGATGCACCACCTCGTGGAGCCCACCGAGAGCGATGGAGGGATAGGCAAAGAGACTTGGAACATTCTGATTGGGGTTGGTAAGAAAGTTCCTGAGGGTAAGAAGTCCGTATATCAGGGAAGACTTACCTGAACCGTTCGGCCCATAGACCACCGTCAGGGGCGCGACCTCAATCGTAGCTTCTTCTAGCGACCGGAAATTCTTGAAGCCAAGCGTGTAGGTGTCCGGCATTTCGATTCCTCTTGCCTCTTAAACGCAGCTGTCTAATTCTATCAGGATACTGGAACCGACCCGGGCAGTTGGATAGCCGTCTCGCCGTTTTGTTGACCGCCTGAGTACGCCGTAGCTATGATTCAGAGAATACATCCGGACGATTGGAGCGCGGGATGACCGAGCCGCTTTTGTTTGGAGATTGCCACACCCATCTCGACCAGTACGCCGGGTACGGCGCCGGTGAGATTTCCGAGATCCTGGAGCGGGCCGACGAAGCCGGCGTGAAGTTCGCGATCATGGCGGGGACTACCCTGGAATCAACCCGCGAGTGCATTGAGCTTGCGGAGCGGTATTCTCCACTCTACGCCGGCGTTGGTATCCATCCCTGCGAGGCCCATGAGCCGGTTACCGACACGGTCTATGCTGAGCTGGAAGCCTTGGCCAAATCGTCGCCCAAGGTGGTCTGCGTCAGCGAGGTCGGGCTGGACTATCTGCCCGAATCGCCGGACCATCAGGTGCAGGACCAGGTGTTCCGCCAGCATATCCGGTTGGCCAAGAGCCTCAAGATGCCCATCATATTCCACTCCCGGGAATCGCACTCCGCCGTGTTCCAGGTGCTGCGGGAAGAACAGGCCGGCGACGTGGGCGGGGCGATGCACTACTTTCAGGCGGACGAAGCGGCGGCGCGGGAAGCCATCGACTGCGGGTTCTTCATTTCGTTGGCCCGGCCCCTCATCAGGCTTCCCGAAGTACAGGAAGCGGCCAGGGTGGTACCGCTGGAGCACATTGTCTTGGAGACCGACGCCGCGCCTCAGCCTTTCAAGAAGTACCGCCGCAACTGGACGGAACCCCGCCACGCGGCCGACGTCGCCCGGTGCCTGGCCGATGTCAAGGGCATATCCGTGGAAGAGGTCGCCGCCGTTACGACCGCCAACCTGAAGCGAATGTTGAATCGAAGGACTACGTTGCTATGACTATGGAACACGAACACCCGCCGGACCACGAAGCCCCCGAGCAGATCGTACCTCAGGGACTGAATGACTACCTCGAGGTTATGACCAAGGCCGTCTTTCAGAGCGGCCTGTCGTGGCGGGTGGTGAGCAACAAGTGGCCCGGCTTCCAGGCCGGGTTCAAAGGTTTCGACGTCGCGGCCGTGGCCACGATGGGCGAGCCGGAAATAGATATTTTAGCCGCCGACCCCGCAATTGTCCGCAACCGCCGCAAGGTCGACGCCACCGTCCACAACGCCCGGCGGCTGATCGAGCTGGAAGACGAATTCGGCGGCATCCGCAACTACCTGCGTTCTCACGATGACTTCTACGCATTGCTGAAAGACGTTCGCAAGCAGTTCAAGTTCATGGGCGACACCGGAACTTATTACTGGCTTTACGTTCTCGGTGAAGACGTGCCCGACTACAGCGAGTTTTGCAACCGGGGTAAGTAGGGCAAGTGAGTTGTGATAACATCACAGAATGCGTCGGAAGGCGAATTAGGCTCGGAGGACGAGGCGATGAGCGCTCCCGCCACCAGTCAGATGGCCCTCAAGGAATGGGCTGTCACCTGCCAGGCTTTGGCCCGAGGCGAACAGGTGCTGCTGCTGCGGAAGGGCGGGATTCATGAAGACGGCAAGGACTTCAGGGTGATTCACCGTGAGTTCCTGCTCTACCCGACCTATGAACACCAGAAAAGTGAACTGTTGCAACCCGCTTACCAGCCAGCATTGGACGAGTTGCTGTCGTTTCCCCGCGTGGCCGACAAAATCACCTTTTCCCACTTCGCCAGGGCCGAAGAGGTGCTGGAGGTATCGGACCAAGAGAGAGTAGACGGTCTGGAACCCCACTACATCTGGACTACGGCGTACGCTCAATCGCGGCTACGCTGGAAGCCGATGCTGCCCCTTTCCATACTGCTGCTGCGCGTTTACAAGATGGAGACTCCCGTCACGGCGCCATGTCTGCCGGAGTACTCCGGTTGCACCTCATGGGTCGAAATCCTGAACGACGTGCCCTTGGGCAAAATGGAACCAGTGCTGAAAGACGAAGCGTTTCAGGCGAGAATTGACGCCATCAAGGGCAGCCTCGGCCTGGCAGTGGCGGCCGGCTAGGCGCCGATGATGTCTGAGAAAGGCACAATACAAGAGGTGTGCGGAGCCCTTCTGCGCATAGGACATGATAATCTAGCCGAACGATTAGTCTATTTGGCCTCAGACGAAGATTTGGAACCCGGTGAGTTTCCGGTTACATTGGAAAGCGCCAAGGGGTTCTTGGGGTTTCATTTAAGCGTCGAATCGGATGGAGAAGTCGGGCTGGCCTGTTCGCCGGACGGTTGGGTTTGCGCCGAATGGCGTTTCCCGGATGAGCGCATCGTCGGTATCTGGTTCCTTGACGCTGACCGGGTGATATTCTCAGCAACCGACAAAAACGGTGAGTTTGTCAACATCAAAGAACGCAACAAGGTCACTGAGTGCTCCAAGCTAATGCAGGCATTGGTGAGAGAGGAGTTGTTTGTTTGGCGTCCCAGAGGATAGAGGAAAGGAACCTGCGTCCCGAGCACAATGTGGCACGATATTGTGCGTCCCGCAAAATTATCAGGGGAACGCCTTCATTGGAAGCATGATGTTGCGAAGCCAAGAGGATTTCTTGTCGACAAACTGGCTGGAGCATTTCCATTCATCGAACAGGCAATTTCAAGTGGCGGGAGTCCGAGATGCCCTTATAAACAAGGGGTTTCGTGTCAATGCCAGCGGGAGATTCGCGGTCCTGAATGTCGGAACCGCAACTCGGCAAGTCCGCCACGTTCAGTTGAAATTCATCCTCTTGGGACAGGCAAGCGATCCGTCGCACGCCGGAGTCTTCGGTTACCAAGCCGGCGATGCCGATACCGCAATTGCATTGTCGAAATCAGTTCGGGAAGTGTACCACCCAAGCGAATAGCAACCCGGCAGAGACAACCGAGGTTGATCACAAATGAAATATCGCCAAATGCCCCGCACGGAACTGACCCTGTCAGAGGTCGGATTCGGCGTCTGGACCGTGGCCACCAACTGGTGGGGGCGGATTGAGGAGGCCGACCGGGCGGCATTGCTGGAAAACGCCGTGGAATTGGGCGTGAATTTCTTCGATACCGCCGACACCTACGGCGACGGCTACGGCGAGGAGATTCTCGCCAAGGTCTTGGGCCACAGGCGCAATGACATCGTCATCGCCACCAAGTTCGGTTACGACATCTACGACCCGACGCCTCGCGACGGTCACCGGGAGCGCCCCCAGAAGTTCGACCGCGATTTCGTCATCTACGCCTGCGAGCAGAGCCTGCGCCGGCTGGAAACCGATTACATCGATCTCTACCAGGTCCACAACCCGAGGGTGGAGGCGCTGGAACGGGACGAGCTGTTCGAGACCCTGGAACAACTCCGGTTCGACGGCAAAATACGTCATTTCGGGGTGGCCTTGGGGCCCGACATCGGGTGGTTCGAGGAGGGTGAGACTTCCATGAAGGACCGGCACGTCGACAGCCTTCAAATCATATACAGCATCCTGGAGCAGGAGCCGGCCAAAGACTTCTTCCCAATCGCCGAGCAGACCCAGACCGGGCTGCTCTCCCGGGTGCCCCACGCGTCCAACACTCTCACCGGCGAGTTTATCCAGGTCCCCAGCTTTGACGAGTCGGACCACCGGGCCTTGCGGCGCGCCGAATGGATGCGGGAAGCGATACAGAAGGTGGAACGGGTCCGCTTCCTCCAACTGGAAGACACCCGCACCATGGGACAGTCAGCCATTCAGTTCGTCTTGAAAAAGCCCGAGATCGTTTCGGTATTGCCCAATTTCACCAACATGGACGAGCTCAACGAATACACAGCCGCTGTGGAGACGCCCGCGATAACCGACGCGGAGCAGGAATACCTCGACGAGCTGTGGGACAATGCCTTCTATCTCGCCGACGTCGAGCGGGAATTCCGGGAGGTCTAAACCCTCCTACGCTCCACCTACCCCGCCCTGGGCCTTTCATTTTCGGTCCCGCGCATCCCGTCTTACCGGCGAAAGCCGGTATTTAGGGAACCTCTGAATAAGTCAGCGACATGGCGGCGAAAGCCGGAATCCCGGAGGGTAGATTAGGCAGGTCAGCTATGCAATGAACGCCGGCACCCCCATCCTAACCTTCCCCCGTCGAGGGGGAAGGGACTTGTTCAGAGGTTTCTTAGGAATGTTTCGGGGTAGCGGTGGGTCGGTCATTGCGAGGATTCTGGGCGAGGATTCTGGACCCCGGCCTCCGCCGGGGTGACAGAACCGAATGACCCTGCCACCAACGGCTCCGGGGTTGAACCGGCGCCGGAGTCGGTTATAATCCGGTAGTCGGTTTTCAGGGCCTTGATTTAGTGCCCTCGGCTCCGGTAGTTCACGAACGAGTCCCCGAAAGAGTCAAGGAGAGGTCGGAGCCGATGGCCAGCAATGCCGCGCCAACGGCCAAGTTAGTGTACCGGTTCAGCGAGGGTGACGCCTCAATGGCGGCCTTGCTCGGCGGCAAGGGCAGCAATCTCTGTGAAATGGCCCGGTTGGGGCTTCCCGTTCCCCCGGGGTTCGTGATCTCCACCGACGTCTGCCGCTACTATTTGAACAACGGTTTCACCCTGCCCGACGGCTTGCGCGAGACCATCGTAGAACAGGTCCACGAGCTAGGAGGAGCTGTCGGTCGCCAGTTTGGCTCCACCGTCAATCCGCTCTTGGTCTCCGTGCGTTCCGGCGCCCGTGTCTCCATGCCGGGCATGATGGACACCATCCTGAACCTGGGAATCAACGACCAAATAGGCCAGGGCCTGGCTTCAATGATGGACGACGCCAGACCCGCCTACGACGCCTATCGCCGGTTCATCCAGATTTACGCCGACGTCGTGATGAACGTGGCGGCGGAGCCCTTCGAGGAATGCCTCGCGAAACACAAGGCGCGGGCCGGCGTGGACTTGGACTACGAACTCTCCGCAGACCAACTAAAAGCGGTGGTGTGCGACTTCAAAGCCATCGTCGCCGGGTCCGCCGGACACGAGCCGCCGTGGGACCCTTGGGAACAGCTCATGGGTGCGGTCAATGCCGTCTTCGGTAGCTGGAACAACCCCCGGGCTATCGTCTACCGGGACCACAACAGCATCGACCACGGCATGGGCACCGCTGTAACCATCATGGCCATGGTTTACGGCAACCTGGGCCCTACCAGCGGCACCGGGGTGCTTTTTACCCGGGACCCATCGACGGGACAGCGGCGGGTCTACGGTGAGTTCCTGGCCAACGCCCAAGGCGAAGACGTGGTGGCCGGAGTGCGAACGCCGGAGCCGATAACCAGCCTGGCCCAAGCCATGCCCCGTATGTCGGACGAGTTGCACGGACTGGCCGCCAACCTGGAGAAGCACTACCGGGACGTTCAGGACGTGGAGTTCACCATCGAAGACTCCCGCCTCTACCTGCTTCAGACCCGCTCGGCCAAACGCACGCCGCTATCGGCGGTCAAGACGGCGGTCGACATGGTCAAAGAGGGGTTGATCGACCGGGCCGCGGCCCTGCAAAGGGTTGACCCCGAAGAAATCACACGGTTGCTGGTGCCCCAATTCGCCGAAGGCGGCCCAAAAGGGGAAGGCGCAGCGGCGTTCCACGAAACGCCCCTACTGGCCACCGGCGCTGCGGCCTCACCCGGCGCTGCGTCGGGGACCGTCTGCTTCGATGCCGATATTGCCGCCGACTTGGCCCGCAAAGGCGAAACCGTGATACTGGTGCGGCCCGAGACCAAGCCCGACGACATCCACGGAATCATCGCGGCGGCCGGCGTCGTCACCAGCCGGGGTGGGGTTACCAGCCACGCCGCCGTCGTCGCCCGGGGGTTGGGCAAGCCGTGCATAGTCGGCTGCGAGTCGCTTCGGGTAGACCCGGAGCAGGGGTGGATGACGGGCAACGGCCGCACCGTCTACGCCGGCGCCAGCATCAGCATGGATGGGAGCACCGGGGAGGTCTACATCGGCGAGTTGGCCACGGTCAACCTCAGGTTGGCCGACATTTCCGAGGCCAACGAGTTGTTGCGCTGGGCCGACGAAGTACGGCGCTTGGGCGTAATGGCCAATGCCGACACCCCGGCCGATGCCGCCCAAGCCATCAACATGGGGGCGGAAGGCATCGGCCTCTGCCGCACCGAGCACATGTTCCTGGACCCCCTCCGCTTGCCCGCAGTACGCCAGATGTTGCTCAACTCCGAGGCCGCCGAGCAGTGGCGCCGGGAACACAATGACCGGCCCGTAGACCCGATGTCCAATCCGTACATGAACCCGGACATAACCGACACACCGGATGCGGTCATACTGTTTTACCAAGCGTTGGACCAAGTGCGCCGGCTGCAAACCAACGACTTTCGCGGCATACTTCGCGTAATGGAGCGACGCCCGGTGATTATCCGGCTGCTGGACGCGCCGTTGCATGAGTTCCTTCCGCCCTACGACGAACTGTTCACCGAACTGGTGGAGCTGCGCCATGATACCCCGTCAAGGGACTTGGGGGAGAAAGAGGCGTTCGTGCAACTGGTGGGTGCCCTGAGGGAGACCAACCCCATGCTGGGGCACCGCGGGTGCCGCCTGGGCCTGAGCTTCCCGGTCATTTACCGGATGCAGGTGGAGGCCATCATTACAGCGGGCGCCCAGCTAATCAAAGAGGGGCTGACCGTCAACCCGGAGATAATGGTCCCCCTCACTGTGGACGTGGAGGAGATGCGGCGGTTGCGCAGCGACCTCACGGCGGTTGCATCCCAGGTGCAGCAGTGGATGGGGGTTACGGTGCCGTACAAGTTCGGCACCATGATCGAGACCCCGCGGGCCGCCCTCACCGCCGGCCGCCTCGCCGAGGAATCCGAGTTCTTCAGCTTCGGGACCAACGACCTCACCCAGATGACCTACGGTTTCAGCCGGGACGACGCCGAGGGTAAATTTCTGAGGACCTACATCAACGAAGGGGTGCTGCCCTACGACCCCTTCGCGTCCATTGACCCCGACGGCGTGGGAGTCTTGGTACGGATGGCGGTTGACTCCGGCAAGAGTGTCCGTCCGGACTTGGAGATAGGCATCTGCGGCGAGCACGGCGGCGACCCCGCCAGCGTGCAGTTCTGTCACGAAGCTGGCCTCGACTATGTTAGCTGCTCCCCCTTCCGCGTCCCGGTCGCGCGCCTCGCCGCCGCCCAAGCCGCCCTTAAATTGGCCACAGAGGACTCAGAGACCACAGGGAGAGGAACGTGACCACCGGTAGTCCAGTCTCCAAGCCACACCGGCCCATCCTTTCGCTTCGGACTCCAGGGCGAATCATCGCGGGCGTGTTGTGCATTCTGGTGATGGCGGCACTGGCCGCCGGGTGCCGGCAGGACGCTACTGCCACGCCTTTGCCCACGGCGACCACGCCGGCGCCTACATCGACACAGGCAGTTACGCCCGCCCCAGCACCGACTGCACCCCCGACAGATGAGCCCACACCCGCCTCGGCGCCGACTGCGCCCCCGACAGATGAGCCCACACCTGCGCCAACGCCGACTGCACCTGCACCCCCGCCCACGCGACGCGTGGGCGGGGGTCCCGCTCCCGCTGCGCCGCCGGTGGCCGAGGCCCATCCCAGCGATGCTTACTTTGCCCTCGACCGGGTGCTTGACATCAGCATTGAAATCGCGCCGGAAGACTGGGACACCCTGCGCCATCAGACGCGGACTTTCGAGGATTTATTGGAGGAAATAGAGAAATACGAACTCTCTCGGCCCTTTGCGAGCATCTACACCTGGTTCTCGGGCCGGGTAACCGTGGACGGTGAAACCCACGCCGATGTTGGAGTCCGCAAGAAAGGTTTCCTCGGCTCCCAGAGCGACACCAAACCGTCTCTCAAGCTCCGCTTCGATAAATACGTGGCCGACCAGATCCTGGGCGGCGTCGTGGAGCGGATGACCCTGAACAACAGCATTCAGGACGCGTCGATGGTCAACACCTGCCTGGCCTATCAAATCTTTGCCGCCGCCGGGCTGCCGACCTCCCGCTGCAGCTTCGCCACCGTCACGGTCAACGGCAAAAACCTGGGCCTGTACGTTCACGTCGAGGAAATCAAGCCTCCCTTCCTGGAGCGGCACTTCGCCAGCGCCGAGGGCAACTTGTACGAGGGAACGATAAGCGATTTTACTTCTGAATACCGGGGTACCTTCGAGAAGAAGACCAACGAGGACGCCGGTGACTGGTCGGGACGTTGACGCCGTGTTAGCCGCCCTGCAAGACTCTTCGGACGCCGGACTGAAAGCCCTAGCCGACATCGTTGACTTGGACCGCTTCCTGACCTTCTGGGCCACGGAATCGCTGGTGGGCCATTGGGACGGCTACACCGGCGACCGCAACAACTACCACTTGTACCGCGAACCGGGCGGCCCCTTTGTGTTCATCCCTTGGGGCGTGGATGACGTTTTCCACCTGAAGGATGACCCCAATCCCTTTGATAACATCAGCGACCCGCCGCCGTCGGTGCTGGCCCTCTCCGCCATTCCCAACCGGCTGTACAATACTCCGGAGTGGCGGGCGCAGTACGCCATCCGCCTTAAGGAGTTGCTGAATACCGTTTGGAATGAGGAAGAGTTGCTGGCCAACGTTGACCAAATGGCGGCCATCGTCCAGCAGTATTCCTTGCCTGAAGCCAGGGACGCGGCCGCCGCCGACACGGAGCGGGTGCAAAAGTTCATCCTGAAGCGGAAGGGCGAGATACTGGCCGACCTGACGCCTAAACCGCCGGATTGGCCGGAGCCCAGCCAGGCAGCCGTGTCCTTGAGCAAGTCCGACCTCGAAGCCTTTGAGGTGCGCTTTGAGACCACTTGGGGGTCCCACCAAAGCGCCAATCCCCTGGCGGAGGGAAAAGTTTACGAGTTGAACGAGAACGGGGAGTGGGTCGCCACATCCAAGGGAGATGCCGGAGCCACTGTCGGCCCGGCCAGCCCGCAGGAGGAGGCTGACATCGGGGTGAAGGATGCGGCGCTCATCACTGTGATGGGGCTTTATCCCGACTTCACCGTTCAGGGACTCACCCTTTGGTTGCCCGTTGACCGCCTTGTCGTCGGCGCCAAACTGGTCATCGGCGTGGATGCCGGGGTTGGCGGCGTTATCTGGCAGGTACCCGCCGGGAAGACCGAACCCGAGGGGTTCATCCCTGTCACCGGCGGCGGCGTTAAGCTGACCGCGGCTAGCACGGAGCCGGGCGCGCTGATCTCTGGACGCCTCTATGCAAACTTCGGGGACGCGCCCCAGCCATCTCACCGCGGCCAGACGGAGACTCATTCAGCCATAGAGGAAAGCCTTGCCGTCGAGTTGCACTTCGAGACCGCTTGGGGTTCGAAAGACAGTCTCAATCCTACTCAAGTGGGGATGGTAACCTATCTGGTAGTAGACGGCTATGAGGAAGAAATAACCGAGGAAGATCTGGCTCAAATCGGCATTATTGCCGGAGATGCCAGCCCAGAGGAAGCTGACATATTACCTGGCATTGCCGACCCGGTGTCCATCACCTACATCGTCTTCGAGGATGACGGTTCCCTGGAGGGAGCCACCTTCGTGCTGTCCAAAAAACGTTTAACCAGCGGTGCCGTTTTGAGCGTTGTCGACGGCGAACTGGGCGGCGGAGCCTGGACAATTCCCGATGGGGCCTCCGCACCGGACGAGTTTCTCCCTCTAACGTACGGGTGGATGCAGATCATTGAGGCCGATACGACACCGGGGGCGTCCATCTCGGTCCGTTTCTCCGGGAGATTCGGCGACGCTGCTTTCCCGGCCACTGTTCCGGGACCGACTGCTACGGAGGTCCCTGGCCTGGTGATCAACGAGGTGGCGGCCAAGGGAGATCCCCTGGACTGGTTTGAGCTTTACAACGCCGACGCCGCAGCCATAGATCTGTCCGACTACGTTGTTGCCGACGACCTGGCGGATGCCGCAAAGCGCGTGGCGTTCCCTGCAGGAGCCACGATTGCTCCGGGTGCCTATATGCAGGTCGAGGTGGATAGCGACAACTGGGCCGGCTTCAAGCTCGGCGGCGATGAGGAGCTGGGCATCTGGACCGCCGAGGGGGTGCTGGTAGACAGCGTGGACTGGGAGGAGGGGCAGTCCGGCGCCGGCGAAAGCATCGCCCGTGTTCCGGACATAAGCGGGGCCTTCCAGACCGTCAGCAGCCCCACGCCGGGAGAACCGAATCAATAATTAACCACAGAGAACGCAGAGGCCGCAGAGAATTATCAACGAAATCTCTGTGTACTCTGCGCCCTCTGTTGTAAAACAAAGCCGTAAGGAGCGAACCGTGGCAGCAACTTCCGCAGAGGCCCGTTCCCAGATCGTTAACCTGGTGCGCGATTTCGTGCGCCGTGAGGTCGAGCCGGTGGCCGCCGAGTTGGACAAAGAGGACCGGGTCCCCCACGACCTCATCGACCGGATGAAGGAGTTGGGCCTGTTCGGCATCACCGTGCCGGAGGAGTACGGCGGCCTCGGGCTGGACTACACCACATTCGCCAGCGTGTTCGAAGAGTTGAGCAAGGGCTTGATGAGCATTACGGGGGCCATTGGCACCCACCACATCCTCACCTACGTCCTCACCCACTACGGCACCGAGGAGCAGAAGCAACGGTTGCTGCCCGACCTGGCCTCCGGCAAGAAACGGGGCGGCCTTGCCCTGACCGAACCCGGCGGCGGGACCGACGTGGCCAACCTGCAGACCACGGCCACCAAGGACGGCGAGGAATACGTCATCAACGGCACCAAGATGTTCATCACCAACGGCCGCTACGGAGACACGTTCTGTCTCTTGGCCCGCACCGATCGGGAGGCCGAGCCGAAACACCGGGGGCTCAGTTGCTTCGTCGTGGAGAAGGGCGGAGAGGGGTTCCGAGTGGGCCGGGACCTGGACAAGCTGGGCTACCGGGGACTGGACACCTGCGAGTTGATTTTCGACAACTACCCGGTACCCGCCGACAACCTGGTGGGCGGGAATGAGGGAACGGGCTTCGGCATGGTGATGAGCGGGCTGGAAACGGGCCGCATCAACGTGGCCGCCCGTGCGGTGGGCGTGGCGCAAGCGGCGTTCAACGCGGCCATCCGGTATTCCCAACAGCGGGAGACATTCGGCAAACCCATCGCGGAACACCAGGCGATTCAACTGAAACTGGCCGACATGGCCACCAAGATACAGGCCGCCCGGCTCTTGGTTTATGACGCCGCAGCCAAGAAGGACAGCGGGGACCGGGTGGACCTGGAATCGGGAATGGCCAAGCTCTTCGCCAGCGAGATATGCGGCGAAGTCACCATGGAGGCCATGCGAATCCACGGCGGCTACGGGTACATCAAGGAGTCGCCAGTGGAACGGTACTATAGGGACGCCCCGCTGATGATAATCGGGGAAGGGACCAACGAGGTAATGCGGTTGGTCATCGCCCGGCAGTTGCTGCGCCGCCCCGAGTACCAGGTCTAGGACCCGTAGGCCCGCCGGTCTGGTATGCTCGCGGCGGGCGGTGACGGCAGCCGCCTGAACCGGGACGGCACGGACCCGCTCCAGCCGGAAACTGCTCAAATCGAAAAGAAAGGACTCGACGAATGGTAGGCATCGCTTTCGAAAAACACCGGCTATCCAACGGCATGGACGTCATCCTCCATGAAGACCACACCATCCCCTTGGTGGCGGTGAACGTCTGGTACCATGTGGGCTCCAAGAACGAAGAGATGGGCCGGACCGGGTTCGCCCACCTCTTCGAACACGTGATGTTCGAGGGCTCGAAACATCATAACCGGAGCCACTTCGAACCCCTTCAGAAAGCGGGCGCCAACCTCAACGGCTCCACCACTTCGGACCGCACCAACTACTGGGAAGACGTGCCCTCCAACTACCTGGAACTGGCCCTGTGGCTGGAAGCCGACCGGATGGGGTTCCTGCTGGACGCCCTCGACCAGCAGCGGTTCGACGTGCAGCGTGACGTGGTCAAGAACGAACGCCGCCAGTCCTACGAAAACCGGCCTTACGGCATGGCCCACTGGCACCTGCAGGAGGCCCTTTATCCCCTGCCCCACCCCTACCACTGGATGACTATCGGCTCCCAAGAGGACCTGGACGCCGCCAGCCTGGACGACGTGAAGGACTTCTTCCGGCGTTTCTACGGTCCTTCCAACGCCAGCGTGGCCATCGCCGGGGACTTCTCGAACGGAGAGGCGTTGGAGCTGGTGAACCGCTACTTCGGCGACCTCCAACCGAGCGGCCCGGTGCCACGCACGGGGAGGCAGGACTCGGCCTTGGCCGGCCGCATCGAGTTGGAGATGCGGGACAAGGTGACCTTGCCCAGGATTTACGTCGCCTACCCTGCTCCTCCGGAAGGGGATGACGACGACGCGCCGTTGGAAATCTTCCAGGCCATCATGTCCGACGGACTCACGTCCCGGTTACACCGGTCGCTGGTCTACGAGCAGCAAATCGCCCACAGTGCGGCAGTTCGATACCTTCCGTCGGAGATTTCCGGCGAGATACTGGTCCAAGCCACGGCTGCGGAGGGCCACGACCTGAAGACTGTGGAGGCTGCCGTGGAGGCTGAGTTGGAAAGGTTCCACCGGGAACCCCCGACGGATGAGGAGATCACCCGGGTCAAGAACCGTATCGAGGCCAACCACTTCCGCCAGTTGGCCCGGATCGGCGGCTTCGGCGGCAGGGCCGACCAGCTCAACCACTTCAACGTCTTTGCCTCCGACCCTGACCAGATCAACACCAGCCTCGACAAGTACCTGTCGGTACAACGGGAAGACATCCTCCGTGTCGCCGACACCTACCTGGGCGACAAACAGGTCAGGCTGCGGGTCCTGCCCGAGCCGGAGCTGTCTCCGGCCACCGTGACCATCGACCGCAACATCATGCCACCGCCGCGCCGGGAGCCCGAGTTCAATCCGCCGGCGCCCTCCCGGGGCCGGCTCTCCAACGGACTGGGGCTCACCGTGATCGAACAACGTGGAATGCCCATCGTGGCCTTCGGGCTCATGCTGAACTCGGGCGCCATCGCTGACCCGGAAAGCCTCCCCGGACTCGCCGGATTCACCGCCCAGATGTTCACGGAAGGCACCAGCTCCAAGTCCAGCCAGGAGATCGCGGCTGCCTTCGAGTTCATCGGCTCCCGGCTGTCGGTGGACGGACGCCGCGAGTACACTCTGGCCTCTGCCGAGACCCTCTCCAAGCACTGGAGCACCGGCCTGGAACTGGCGGCGGAGATATTGCGGGACCCGACTTTCCCGGAGCACGAATTGGAACGAGTGCGCCGGGAGCATTTGACCGACCTCCGGCGGGGGAAAGACGAGCCCAATGTGGTGGCCGAGCAGCTTATGTCGGGGCTGGTTTACGAGCGGGCCACCGGCTACGGCCATCCCATCGCCGGCACCGAGTCCTCGGTGGCGGCGCTCACCCGGGACGACATATTGCGCCAATTCGGCCTCATGGCCGGGCCGGCGCAGGCGGAGCTCATAGTGGTTGGCGACGTTGGGATGGACGAAGTGACGCGCCTTACCGAACAGGTATTCGGCAGTTGGTCCGGCGGCGGCACGGCCCCGCAGGCTACTACAGAGGCTGACGACGTTGCCTCCGAAGCCGTAATTTACCTGGTGGATCGGCCGGGCGCCCCGCAATCGGTGATCCGGGCGATGCAGACTACGATACCCAGGCGTCATCCCGACTACTTCGGTCTGACGCTGGCCAACTACGCTTTCGGCGGGCAGTTCTCCGCCCGGTTGAACCAGAACCTGAGGCAGGAAAAGGGCTACAGCTACGGGTACCAGTCCTCCATACACTGGTACCGGCGGCCCTCCCTGCTCCTTGCGGGAGGGTCTGTCCAGACCGGCGCCACCAAAGAGTCCGTATTTGAGACCCTCAAGGAATTCACCGAAGTCCGGGGGAGCCGGCCCATTACACAAGAGGAACTGGACGGGGCCAAAGACGGCCTGCTTCGCGGCTATCCGGCCGGCTTCGAGCGTCCCGGGTCGGTCCTCGGCCAATTGATCCAGTTGGTGCAGTTCGACCTGCCCGACGACTATTTCCAGACCGTCCGGCCGTCGGTCGAATCGGTGACCCTGGCCGACGTCCACCGGATCACCCAAGAGTGGGTCCGCCCCGGCCAACTGAAGATACTCGTGGTGGGCGACCGCGAAACGGTCGGCCCTGGCCTCGAAGAGCTGGGCCTGCCGGTGGTCCACCTGGACGTCGACGGCGCGGTCATAGAGTAAGACCGGCTGCCGCAGTATAGCGAGCGGTATAACCGGAGAGGGAAGCTGTTTCTAAGCCGGGGCGCCGTTCAGAGGGCTCGGGTCGCTTCCCGTTGAATCTCGAAGATTGGCTCCAGTCCCCGGTAGGCCAACGCCAGCACCTCTTGGACCTGGCGCCGGGGGAAGGGGGCCGCCTCTGTGGCCCCCTGCAATTCCACCAACCCTCCCTTGGAGGTCAACACCACGTTGAAATCGACCTCGGCAGAGAAGTCCTCTTCGTAGCAAAGGTCCAGCAACAATCGCTCCCGGACGATGCCGACGCTGACGGCGGCAACCGGACAGATCAAGGGCAACCGGGACAGGACACGCTGTTTGACCAGCATGTCAAGCGCTTGGTACAAGGCCACGTAGGAACCGGTGATCGCGGCGGTGCGGGTGCCGCCGTCGGCTTGGAGAACGTCGCAATCGATCTGTACCGTCCGCTCCCCCAACCTCTCGAGGTCGGTAACCGCCCGGAGAGACCGCCCTATCAGCCGTTGTATCTCTTGGGAGCGGCCACTGGTACGCCCCGCCTCCCGCTCCCGGGGAGTCCGGGTGTTGGTGGCGCGGGGCAGCATCGAATATTCCGCAGTGACCCAACCCTTACCCTGGCCTCGCAGGAAGGCGGGCACCCTTTCTTCCAGCGACGCCGAGCACAGGACCCGGGTTGCGCCCATGTCGATAAGCGCCGAGCCTTCGGCGTAGCGCTGGTAGCCGGTTACGATAGTTGTGGGCCGTGGTTCGTCCCAAAGGCGCCCGTCCGGTCTGGAAGAAACAGTCAAGGGGTTGCTCCTAGAAATCTTGGGGATATTAAGGCACTAACAACGAAAGGCTGATGGTGTTAGAGGACAAGATATGGGAATCGCGTACGTTGTCATCGAAGTCACCCACTACAATGGCGGCGACCTTGAATCGATACCGGAAGCAATGGTTGATACCCGGATCATACCGGGCCAGCCCCTTCTAACGCTGGAGAAGTTACTTCCGCGCCGCTCAACAGCCAAGCTTGCCGGGCCAAGTATACATCAACCGCGAAGGGCTGGACCGTTGGGAACCGGTGGCCCACCCGCCCGCCCGGCCCGGCTCGGGTCACAGTTCGGTGCGGACCCAAAGGCTCGTTCCGTCCGTCACGAACTCCACGTCGCCGTCACGGTCGGTGCGGAACACGCCGGAGGCCCCCAAACGGGTCTCCAGTCTGCCGCTTACGTCGGGGTTCGGGTGGCCGTAGGGGTTGTCCTGGCCCACCGACACTACGGCCACCGCCGGGGCCACCGCCGCCAAGAATTCCTCCGTGGAGGAGGTGCGGCTGCCATGATGGGCCACCTTCAGGACGTCGCTGGCCATGATGTCGGGCCCGTTGACCAGCCTGAGTTCAGTCGCCGACTCGATATCCGCTGTCAACAGGAAGCTCACAGAACCGTAGGTCAACCGGACGACGACCCCATCATTGTTGGAGTCGGCCTCTCGCACCGTCTCCGCGGCGCCGCCCGCCGCCCGGGGGTTCAGCACTTCCAGCGTGACTCCTCCTCCGAGGACGATCTCGTAGCCTTGATATACGTTGATGGGGGTGATTTCTTGCCGCCGCAGCTCGGCCTGCCACTGGGCGTACATCGACGCGGCGCGGGATTCCTTCCCCTCCAACACTCCGCCAATGCGGTAACGCTCCAAGACATTCAGCAGTCCCCGGCTATGGTCGGCGTCCAAGTGAGTGAGCACCACCAGGTCCAAAGTCCGGCCTGAGGAGGAGCCCGCATCGGCCAATGAGTCGATGGCCGAGTTCCAATCGGGCCCGCCGTCCACCAGCACCCGGCGTCCAGACGGTGTGGTGATCAATGCGGAATCGCCCTGCCCCACGTCAAAGAATTGGACGTGAAGAAGACCGTCCGGCGTTGATGCAACCCGCAGCCAGAGCATCGACGCGCCAACCGCCAAGGCCACTGCCGCCACGGCGATAACTCCGGCCCGCCTGGGCGGCGGACGGAAAGCCGCCACCGACTTGCACCATTGGATTACCAGGTGAATTGCCAGGGTCCCAAAACCAGCCGGTTGCCGGGGGCGCCCCATCAGCAGCAATAGCCCCAGCCCGCCGTACCAGCCAACGGCCAGCCACTTGCCCGCCCACTCCGGCTGCCAGGTCCAGGCGGGAAACACGGATATGACGCCGATGAGATAGGTCAATGGCGCCCAGACGATGAACCCGAAGAACTCCCCCAATGCGGGGTGAATCAGACCCGCCAGCGCCGCCGCCATGCTGCCGACAAGCACCAGCGGCATGGCGGGAACGGCGAGCAGCGTAACGGGGATTGACATCAAGCCGACGCTATCGAAGTAGAAGGCCACCAGAGGCCAGGTCGCGACGGCTGCGGCGGCGGATACGACGGCCAGCCCGAGCAACGGGCGCAGCAGCCACCGCCACTCGTTCGCGGCGCGGTCCGGCCCGTAGGCCGAGAAGTAGGAGTGGGCGAGGGATATCCCCGCCACCGCTGCGAAACTGAGTTGAAAGCCGACCCGTTGCAACAGTCCTGGGGAGACCGCGGTCATCGCGATGGCGGCCAGCCCCAAGGCCGGCAGTACACTGTTGGGGCGGCCGAGAGCCAAGGCGGCCAGATAGACCGTCCCCATCGCCGCCGCCCGGAGCGCCGATGGGGAACCCCCGGCCACCACCGCATAGGCCCAGATGACGATCAGCGGAACGATCAGGTACATACGCCGCCGCCGTCCCAAGAGGAGGGCCGATGCGCCAAGGGCGACTACCATCAACACCCCGACGTGGAGCCCGGATATGGCGAGAAGATGGGATGCGCCGGTGTCTCGGAACCGGTCTTCCAACCCTTGGGGCAACGAGGCGCGTTGTCCCAGCAGCAGGGCTTGGGACAGGGACGACTGAGGCGAGGGAAGCGCCGCTTCCAGGCTCTCCGAAAGGCGGCGGCGTATATCGTAGATTTCCTCCCGCCAGCCATTGCCGGCCTCGCCCTGTAACTCGACCTCGCTGGCAAACAAGATGCCCCCGATTCCTCTGGCCGCCAGGTGCTTTGGATAGTCGAACCCGTCGATGGGCTGGGGGCGTTGCAACGTTCCCTGTAATGTCAAAACGTCGCCGTACCGGAAGTGGGGGGACGGACGGCGGGCCGCCAACTCTGCCGGTGGGGCCGCGTAGACCAACAGACGCCCGGATGCCTCCTCGTTGCCGTCGCCGCGGTCGATGGCGGACACTTCCAACTCGAACCGGACCTGCCGGCTAGTCGCGCCCGGATCGGCGGCAATGATTCCCGTTACGAGCACCTGCTGCTGGTCGGCTGTGGTCAGGGGCTGGGCGGGATATTCGATGGAATCCGCCCGCCAAGCGCCAAGAAGCAACAGGGCGACGACCGCCACGGGAAACAACCGCCAGCGTAGGAGAAAGAGACAGAGACCCAGGGTGAGGCAAGCGGCCAGCAGAACGTAGATGGCCGCCGGTCTGAAATCCGCTTCCAAGCCGAGCCACACCCCGCCGATCCATGCCGCCGCCAGCAGCAACAGCCTCATTCCGTGTTCCTCGGCAGGCGGGGCAGGGTTGGCTGGCGCCTCGGCCCGGCCATCACCGGGAGGCCAAAGTCGTCACCAGACCACGAATTCGTTCGAGGGTGGCTGGTCCGATGCGGGGCACGTTGACGATGTCGTCGACCGTTTGGAAGGGGCCGCTGCCTTGACGATACTCGACGATGGCTCCGGCCAAGACCGGACCGATCCCAGGCAAAGTCTGGAGTTGGTCGATTGAAGCGGTGTTGAGGTCAATCAGGCCATCGACGTTAGTTTGATTGCCGGAACTTCCCGCACTGTCAAGGGTGAGGGGCGGAGTTTCGCCATGCTCGGGGATATAGTACTGTTCCTCGTCCCGTACCCGGCGGGCCAGATTGATGCCCGCCAGGTCGGCCTCATCCGTAGCACCGCCCGCGGCCGCGATTGCGTCGATGATGCGGCTGTCCGGGTTAATCGTGTACACGCCCGGACTCGCCACCGCACCGGCCACATGCACCCGTGCCTCCCCGGATGGACCGGAAGCGTCATCCGCCGTTCCTGTGGCAGGAGGAGGCAATACCTGTATCGGCGCCGGGTCGTCGTTCCGGGCCAAGAGCGCCGCTGCGGCCAACACCAACGCCAGTGTCAGCACTCCCAGCACGGCGACGGCGATATTCCTGGCATTAGGTTCGGGCACGAGCGTCCACCCCCAAGGACCGTTCGATTCTATCGGCAGCCTCTCAGATAGATTTGAGAGGGAAAAGGAAGCAAATGAAAATCGCGCCGGAGCATTGCTCCGGCGCGATTAAGACCTGGTATGGGCAACGCTCAGGCTCAGGGACGCATTTTACGGCTGTCCGTCGAGGTGCGATGGTACACCAAACATATTGATTGACGCTAGCCGGTACATCGGCTACATTGGGCTGGGCAGCCAAGGGGTTTTGTAGTGAGAAATTCCGCCGCCATCGGGGAGCGTGTCAGCCGGATGGAAGGCGTATTTTAAGTCAAGAAGGGGACCAGCATTGAGCACGGAACAGACGTCCGCCAACGGCAGTCAGCCACAGCAATACGCCTTCTTTCGAGGCGATTACGTGCCGCTGGAGGAAGCCCGTGTGAGTGTGATGACTCACGCCCTCCACTACGGGACGGCCGTTTTCGAGGGTATTCGCGGCAACTGGAACGACCAGCAGGAGAAGATGTACATCTTCCGCCTTCGCGAGCATTACGAGCGGCTGCTCCAAGGCTGCCGGGTGTTGATGCTCGACATACCCTACGGCGTGGACGACCTTTGCCAGATTACCGTTGACCTGGTGGAACGGAACGCCAACCGCTCCGATGTGTACATCCGGCCGCTGGCCTACAAGGGCGCCGAGGTGGTAGCCAACCTCAAGCTGCACGAGCTTTCCAGTGACTTCACCCTTGTCGCCGTCCCCTTCGGCAACTACCTGGGCACCGAAAACCTGCGGTGCTGCACCTCGTCCTGGCGGCGCATCGAAGACCAGATGGCGCCGACACAAATCAAGACGTCGGCCAACTACCTCAACAGCATCCTGGCGAAAACCGAGGCGGTGCTGGCCGGCTTCGACGAGGCGATACTGCTGAACCAGGACGGCCACGTGTCGGAAGGCTCCGGCGAAAACCTGTTTATGATGCGCAAGGGCAAGCTGATTACGCCGATTCTGGAAGACAACCCCCTGCCTGGCATTACCCGCGAAACGGTGATGGAACTGGCCGCCGGGGAACTGGGGGTGGAAGTGGTGGAGCGGCGCGTCGACCGCAGCGAACTCTACCTGGCCGACGAGGTCTTTCTCAGCGGCACGGCAGCGCACCTGACGCCGGTAGTCTCGCTGGACAGCCGCGCAATCGCAGACGGCAACCCCGGCCCGGTCTCCACCGCCCTGAAACGGATGTATTTCGACATAGTTTTCGGCCGGAACCCCAAGTACCTCCACTGGTGCACGGCGGTGGTCCCACGGCTGGTAACCGCCTGATTCGCCCCCACCGGACCGGCCCACTGGCCCGGGTTGCGGCGCCCCTTTTCGCAGCCTTGATTCACCGGACCGGGAGACCCTGACAAGTGCTGTGGGAAGCCTTGACCTGGGTTGGCGCCGCCCTCCTCGCCTACGTCATCGGAGCCATTCCGACGGCCTACCTGTTCACCCGGTACATCATGGGCCGGGACATACGAGGACTCGGGGATTACAACAGCGGAGCAGCCAACGTGTTCCGTTCGGTGGGCCCCAAGGCCGGGTTCGCCGTGGGCGTGATAGACATCATCAAGGGCGCGGTAGCGATTGTGGCTGTCCGGCTCTTGGCCGACAATACCGGCATGCTGATGATGGCCGGCTTCGCGGTCTTGGCCGGACATAACTGGCCGGTGTTCCTCAGGTTCCGGGGAGGCCGCGGCGCAGCCACCTCGGTGGGCGTTCTGCTCGCTATTCTGCCAGCCCTTGCCCTGCCCCTCGGCGCCCTATCGCTGGTGATTCTCTACTACACCAAGAAGGCGATCTTAGCGCTTGCATTATTCTTGATCGGGGTCCCGGTCCTCTCTTGGGCGGCAGGATACCCGCCGGAGTTGATCGCTTATTCCTTTGCGGTGCCCGTCTTCATAGGGTTCTGTCACCTCTTGTCCACCCGGATAATGGCCACCACGGGGCGGGGAACGCCCGGCGGGGCTCCGGCCTCTCCAGAGTAGGGCGAGATGTCTCTTATTTGGAGACTGCCGGTTGGCGGGGCCCCAACCTTTCATGCAGTTGGGCCCGTGACCGCCAGGTTTGCGCCGCTGGCATGAAGTCGGCCCCCGCTGTATCTTGATGGGGGGATCCCGGCCGACCCGGCGGCAGCTGCGAGGAAGAGCATGGCGGAAATCGAGATCATCGGTATGATCGGGGTCAACAAGGAGCGAGACTCCTCCCGTGGAGTTACCGTCAGCCTCTTCGGCGGCGGCATAAACCCCGCCGACGAAATCCCCGCAGGCATAGACCCTGAATACATCGCCGAATTCTCCCAGGTCCACGAGGACAGCGGCTTCGACAAGGTGCTGATCGGATACTCGTCGGCCACGGCGGAAGGTTTCGCGGTGGCGGGATACGCCGCCTACCGGACCAAAACGCTAGGCTACCTCATCGCCCACCGGGCCGGGTTTGTGGCCCCCACCCTGGCTGCCAGGCACCTGGCCACCCTGGACCAGTTGACCGGCGGACGGATCGCCCTCCACGTTATCACCGGAGGCAGCGATGAGGAGCAACACCGGGACGGCGACTGGCTGGACCACGATTCCCGCTACCGCCGGACCGGCGAGTTCATGGAAGTGGTCAAACGTGTTTGGACCGAAACCGCGCCCTTCGATTACGAGGGGGAATTTTACCGGTTGGAGCAGGTCCACAGCCAAGTGAGGACTCTGCAGAAGCCCCACGTTCCTCTGTACTTCGGCGGCGCCTCCGAGGCCGCCAAGGAGGTGGGGGCCAGCAGGGCCGACGTTTACGCCCTCTGGGGTGAGCCTCTGGCCGCCATCAAAGAGCAGGTCGCCGACCTTCGGGACCGGGCCGCTAGTTACGGACGAAGGATTCGTTTCAGCCTTTCCGTCCGGCCGATTCTGGGCGACACCGAAGGCGAAGCCTGGGAGCGAGCCAAAGGGATTTTGGAACGGGTCAAGGGGTCAGTGGGCGAAGCCGTGGGGCCCGGCAGGCCCGCCCGTCTCCAGTCGGTGGGCTCCCGCCGGCTGCTGGACTTCGCCGCCGAGGGAGAGGTTCACGACCAGCGCCTCTGGATGCCCATCGCCGCGGCCACCGGAGCCGCCGGTAGCACCACCGCCTTGGTCGGGACGGCCGAGCAGGTGGCCGAGTCCCTCTTGGCCTACTACGACGCCGGATGCACCACGGTGCTGATTCGAGGATTCGACCCCTTGCAGGACACGGCGGATTATGGGAAGGAACTGATCCCCATGCTTCGGGATGGCGCCGCCACCCGGGGAGATTAGCCGGGGAGATTAGCCCGCCAGATTAACCGGCCCGGCCGGGCACCCTCCACCCCAGCAGGTCGCCGAGCATCTTGAAGAAGCGGTCCCGGTCTACTTGGTCCAACAATGAGACCCCGCCTGTGCTTTCCGTAAGTCTGGACTCTCCGGGATATTCACCAGCGGAGCCGGTGACCTCCAACCCAACCCGGCGGACGGTGGCGACTTGCGGGTCTATGGCCATCGCCACCGTCAGAGGATCGTAAAACTCGAAACACTGCCGCGACGGGTCACGGCGGAACCAGTTCTGCACGATGCGCAACGCCAAGCGGCCAAGCGGTCCATCCGATGTCGCCTGCAACGCCTGACCGCGGCCGATGGCGACCTGACGGCAAGCGGCCAGATCGGCCACCGTCACGGGAATCCCACTGGACATAACGGCTGCGGCCGCGTCGGGGTCACTGTGGAAGTTGAACTCGGCCTGGGGCGTCACATTGCCCGCAGCGCCCACCGCCCCTCCCATCACCACGACACGGCGGGCCAAGCTCAAGGCCAAGGGGTGCCGCCGGAGCACGCGGGCTAGGTTGGTCAGCGGGCCCAAGGCCACGATCGTGATTTCGCCGGGCCGGGCGGCAAGTTGCCCGGCCATGAATTCGACGGCATGGTCCGCGACGGGGCGCGACACCGGGTTGGGCAGCCGCACCGGTAGGCCTCCTGGACCGTGGAAGGCCACCGACGGCCGGAAACGTCCCCGCAGCGGTTTCGCGGCCCCTCTTGCCACGGGGACGTCCGACCGCCCCGCCGCTTGGAGCAACGCCAGCGCGTTCCGCGTAGCGCGTGCCAATGGAACGTTCCCCCCGACGGCGGTCAACCCGAGCAAGTCCACGCCGGGCGCGGCCAAAGCCATCAGAATGGCGACTGCATCATCAACGCCAGGATCGGTGTCGATCATCAGCGCCCGGTGTTGAGTCATCCTAAACGTGCCTACCGGTGTTCTTGCGCTCGGGGCGATTGCATCTTACATCGCTTGGGCATCCCTGCCGTTATTCCGGCGAAAGCCGGAATCCACGTCACCTCCCCGGTGTCTGTATGCCCGAGGATATGTTTGGTGGATTGGCGTGAATGGCTTCAGCTACCTCAGTGCCTGTAGGCTGGAGTTGAACCTGGTGTCCTTGACGGTTGTGGTTACTTAGATTCCGGCTTTCGCCGGAAAGACGACATTTCCGCAAAAGCAATCGGCGATTGAATAGATCCGGGCTATTATGCTCGCTGTTCCTAAATCACCACATCGGGGTAAAGGTAGTTGGAGTTGGCGAAGGCGGTCAGGGCTTCTTGGGCGGTGTGCCGGAACCGGTAGCCGGTCGTATGGTGAAGGCGGGAGTTGCTCAGGAGGATGGGCCAGCGGATGAGGTCGAGTGCGCCGGAGCTGACATCCCGTTGCATCCGAAGATTCGATGCTATTCGCGCCAGGGGATAGGTCAGGAACGCCGGCAGGTTTATGAGCCGGCTTTGGATGGCCGCCGCCATCTCCCGGTAGTACACGACGCCGCTTCCCGCCACGTTGAATACCCCCGGCAACCCCTCCATGATCACCAGGCACAGAACTCTGGCCAGATCGTCGTCGTAGACGAACTGGAGCGGCGGGTCCGAGTCCGATATCCCGATGAGCCACGGGCGGAAAAAGGCGTTGGTGACCAGGTTGTTGGCGTCCGGGCCCAGAATAACGGCGGGGCGCAGGATGGTTATCTTCATGCCGGGCGCCGCTTCCTGGAACTCCTGGAGCATGAGCTCGGCCAAGAACTTGTTGTAGGCGTAGGGTACGTCCCGGGCAGGGCGAAGCGGAGCATCCTCCAGGATGGGCATAGGATTGTCGTAATGGGCCCCGTAGACCGTATGGGAGCTCACGTAAACCAGGTGCTCCACTCGGGCCTCTATGCACGACTCCCACACCCCGCGCAACATGGCCATGTTGTTTCCCTGGATAGCGGTTACCTCCCGCCGGTTGGCGCCTCTGCGGCTGTCGAACGCCAGGTGCACCAGGGTGGTTACGCGGTGATCGGCGAGTTCTTGGTCTATAGGAGCGGAAACGTCGAGTCGAAAGGCGGCGATGTTGTGAATTGGGGCGGCCAGCGGCCGGGAGTCGAAAACGACCAGCCCGTCCAGTCCGTTAAGGACCTCCAAGTGTTCCAGCAGCTTTCTGCCGATGTAGCCGGAAGCGCCGGTTACTGCCACCACCTTTCTTCCGGACGTCATGGGCTACCCGAAAGAGGCGGTGCGGTCAGGCGTGCTACGGACGCCAAGGTCTACCCGAAAGAGGCGGTGCGGCCGAGCATACTGCCCAGCCATGTTTGGGCCATAATCCGGACCTTCTCTCTCGTGCTCAATGAAATCCGCCGTTCTCCCAACACATCGAAGCCTGAAGACTCGATCCGGTCCAGCACCCTCGAATAGATCGCCCCCAGGACGGCGGGGCAGGCGCGGGAGCGGTGCGACAAATGCGGAAGCAGCCGCAACCCGTTTTTGTAATATCCGCGAGCGCGCTCCGCCTGGAACCGCGAGAGTTCCATGAACGCCTCGTTCTTGATCCCGTTCCGCAGATACTCTTCCGAGTAGCCAAACCGGGCCATTTCATCTTGGGGCAAGTATACACGGCCCATTTCCAGGTCCCCTCGGACGTCCCGCAGGATGTTGGTCAACTGCATGGCCAAGCCCAGGTCCACTGCGTAGTCCTTAGCCTCCTCGCCTTGGTACTCGAATATCTGCAAGCATATCAACCCGACCACCGACGCCACGCGGTAGCAGTACTGGCGGAGTTCATCGAAGTCCCGGAAGCGGTGCTTTACCAGATCGCTTTTCACTCCCAGGATGATCTCCTGGAAGTAGTCTTGGGGTATGTCGTAGCGGTCGGCGGCGTCAGCCAAGGCGAGAAAGGCCGGACTCTCGGGGTGGCTGTGGAAAGCTTGGTCTAGGCTGGACTCGATGGAGGACAAGGCAGTCAGCTTGGCCTCGTCCGTGCCCTGCTCGTCCACAGAATCGTCGCAGTGGCGACAAAAGGAATAGACCGCGTAGATGGCCCTTCGCTTGGCTGCCGGCAGCGTCAGGAAGGCGTAGTAGAAATTCTTCGCCTCCCGGCGGGTGATGGCCCGGCAGTCGTCGTAGGCCAGTTCCAGGGCTGTCTTGGCGCTTGCCACCGGGGTGCTTATCCGCCGACGACTTGGACCATGACCTCCCGGTCTCGGGGGTGGTCCAGCTCGATGAAAAACACGCTCTGATAGGTCCCAAACTGCATTTGACCGTCGATTATGGGCACCGTTTCGCTGGTGCCCAGCAGGAGGTGCTGCAGGTGAGCGTGGGCGTTGGGAGATTCGTCGGGGGTCATGTTGACGGTGCGAATCTCGAAGTTGTTGTGGTGGTAGGGCTTCTCACGGGGGGAGATCTTTTCGAGGAACACAGTCATGTCCTCAAGCAAAAGCGGCTCGTTCTCGTTGATTTTAACCGCCGCCGTTGTGTGTTTGGAAAACACAACGGCAAAGCCGTTGTTGACCTCTGATTCGGCGACGCAGCTTGTGACCCAGTCCGTGATATCGATGAACTCCGGCGCGTGCTTGGTCTTCACTTTGAGGCAAAAGGACTTGGTGATCATGTTAGCTCACCCTTTAGGTTAGGTTGGTCCTCCAACTTTGAATCGGGGAGAGTTCCGGTTCTTGATTTCAGCCCGGCCTTTGTGGTCCAGGCGAAGCGCCCCAAGGCCAACAAGGGCCAATAGTTCCGGTACATGTGGTAGTTGATCATGAAGCCGGCGGGCAGGTCCAAGCCCTGAAACCCGGGCTCTCCGGGTTTCGGCGCATCCTTGGGCGGCTGCCCCACCCCGTAACCGGGGAAACCGGTGCCGGTGAAATACGGTTCGTCCCAACTGCCATCGTCGAGTTGGGTGTCGGCCAGGTAGCGGACCGCCCGGCGGCAAGCGGTGGTATCAGCTTCTCCGGCGGCGATCAGGGCAAGGAGCCCCCAAGCGGTCTGGGACGCGGTGCTGGGACCGACTCCCCACAGGGACTCGTCCACGTAAGAGCCGCAACTTTCCCCCCAACCGCCGTCATCGTTCTGACGGTCCAGCAGCCATTCCACCGCCCGGCGAACGCAGGGTTGGGACATGTCCTCGCCTACGGCCTGCAGCGCGGGCAAGGCTGCCCCGGTGCCGTAAATGTAATTGACGCCCCACCGGCCAAACCAGGGACCGTCGGCTTCCTGCTCTTTCCGGATGTACTCGAGCGCTCTCTGCACGGGCGGATGGCTGGCGGTGTAGCCCAAGCGTCCGTACATTTCCAGGATGTGGGCGGTAACGTCGACGCTGGGCGGGTCCAGGGTCTCGCCGAAGTCGGCAAAAGGTATCTTGGTCAGATATTGTTTGGTGTTGTCCTTGTCAAAGGCGGCCCAGCCGCCGCCCTTGGACTGCAGCGCCTCAATCCAGTCCACCCCCCGTTGGATTGCCTCCTGGCGCCGTGGGTCGTCCCCTGAGTCCAGCCGGGCCAGATGGAGGGCGACAATCACTTCTGCGGAATCGTCGATGTCCGGGTATTTTTCGTTGTGGAACTCGAACGCCCATCCGCCCGGCTGAGCGTTTCGGGCGCGCACTTGCCAGTCGCCGCCGGAGAGTATCTGTTGATCGAGCAGCCAGCTGGTAGAGAGCTGCACCATCGAGTCGTCGGCGGATATTCCGGAATCGAGCAACGCCACCTGGGCCAAGCAGGTGTCCCAAACCGGGGAGATGCAGGCTTGGACGCTATAGGTGTCGTCATCCTCGATGGCGAATCCCTCGAGACCGCTGAAACCGCGGTCCAACGCCTCCCGCGCGTCTTCGGCGCCCAGGTGGTGGAGAGCGATCAGCGAATATACCCATGGGGGCTGGATTCCGCCCCATGCGCCGTCCGCCTCCTGGTGCTCCAGGATCCAGTCCACGATCTTTCGCCGCGCTAGTCCCCGCCACGGCTGGACGGGTATCTTGTTATAGATCCCCACCAACCGGTCGGCCCGGTATAGCCATTTGGCCCATCCGCTGTCGGGGATAGGCAAAGAAAAATCGGTGGACTCCCTGCCGCCGGGATACAGTTCGTCTATACTCGCCTCGTCCGGCACCGGACAGTAGGGCCGGTCGGTGAGAATGATCAGCATGGGCACGATGGTCGCCCGCGCCCAACTGGAGAACTCGTAAATATTAAACGGGGCCCATTGCGGGATCAGGATCATCTCCGGTGGCAGGTTGGGCGTGCCTTCCCAGTCCCACTGCCCGAACAGGGCCAGCCAGATCTTGGTGAACACCCGTACGCTGGGAACACCGCCACGGCTCAGGATGAACTCCCTGGCCTTGGTCATGTGAGTTGCCTCGAACGGGTGTCCAGCCAGTTTCAGCGCAAAATAGCACTCTACGGTCGTGCTGACGTCGCCCGGCGCTTCGAAGTATTGGCCCCAGGAACCGTCAGCCCGCTGTTTGCTGACGATGTAGTTGGAGACCTTGCGCCAACGCTCCGGTTCATTGCGCCCCAGGAACCAGCACAGCATCAGGTACTCGGCTTCCATCGTCGGGTTCGACTCCAACTTGCCCCACCAGTAGCCGTCCTCGTGTTGAGCCGAACGGAAATAAGCGTGGGACCGGCGAACCGTCCGGTCCACCACCCCCGTCAAGTTGTCCCGTAATGTCGTTTCTGAATTGACCAACCCGTGTCCCGCCTGTTCTTAGGCCTTCTCAGTGTTGACGTATCCGTGAGCGGTGAACCACTCCACCGCCTTCTTCAAGGCGCCGTCCACCGGGCTCTGGGGCTGTCCCAGTTCCCGCACGGCCTTGTCACAGTTCACGTACGCAGGTTTCTTGGAAGCCAATACTCCTTCCAACGGGATCGTGGGCTCCTTGCCGCGCAGGCCTTGGGACCACGCGCGGTCCAGGTATCCGGCGCCCACCACCATCCAGTACGGCAGCCTCACCGCGGGGGCTGGAATGCCGGTTATTTGGCTCATTCTGTCCAGCAACTCTTTCAAGGTCATGTTCTGGTTGCCCAGTATGTACCGTTCTCCCGTTTTCCCTCGTTCAAGCGCCAGGATGTGACCCTCAGCCACGTCCGCCACGTCGACGACGTTGAGCCCCGTCGCCAGGTAGGCTGGAATGCGGCGGCGCATGAAGTCCAGCACTATCTTGCCGGTGGGCGTCGGCTTGACGTCCCACGGGCCTATGGGCGCGGTGGGGTTGACTACCACCACCGGAGCACCCCGCTCCGCCCGTTCCATCACCTGTTTTTCGGCCTCGTGCTTCGATCGCTTGTAGTGGCCGTGCAGGCTCCCTGCGGGCAAAGGAGCCGATTCGTCCCCTTGGCCGCCCCTGGGCATCCCAATGGTGGAAACCGTACTGGTGTACACCACCCTGGAAACACCGGCGGCCAAGGCGCGGTCCAAGACGTTGGCGGTGCCTCCGACGTTGGTACGCCAAACCGAACAGGGGTCGGCAGACCAGAAGGTGTAGGCGGCGGCACAGTGAAATACCGCTTCGCACCCCGCCAAGGCCCGGTCCAGGGAATCACAGTCTAGTATGTCCCCGACGACCCTCTCGACGCCCGTGTCTTCGATTGTTAAACAGTTGCTTCCGGGCCTGACCAATGCCCGGACTTCATTTCCGCGGCCCCATAACTCCCGGGCCAGATTCCCTCCGATAAAACCCGTGGCCCCGGTTACCAGCGTTTTCATTCACAAGTTGCATTCAAATCAAATGGCAATTGGCCAACCAATGGCGCGAGCCGCCGATGGTTCAATAGGGCGCCCGGGAGGGCGCCCGGTCCGCCGCTTGTTCCTGGTAGGCGGCAAGCCGTTCCGACTGTTGCTCCAAATAGGCCACCCCCAGCCTAGTGATTACGGTCCGGCACAGCATCAACTGGTTTTTCAGCCCCCACAACGTGGGGATCCGCCATGGCATGGCCAGCACCTTCGTAAAGATTCCGTATTTCGCTCTCGACAACTCTTCCAAGTACGCGGGAAGACGTTGGGAGGCAGAGTCCAACACTACACGCACCGACAGGAACGGGACCCCGGCGTTGGCCGCCGCCGCCGCCGCCCGGTAATCTTCCATGTTGACGCTGTCGGCGTCGTATATTCGCCGGAGCTCCTCCCGCTCCCGGGGTTCTCGCACCAAGTGGTCCACGGTGACCGACGCACCGTGGCAGGTGGGCATATTCAGGCCCGCTGCCGCCTGCCCGGCCATACGACGCATGTTTTCGTCGGGCGCTAGGACCGGGTCATCGCCATCGGCGCCTGGCCCCATGGCATAGCGTTCGGCTAGCACCACGCTTCCGGTTTCCAGTCCCGGGTCCAAGCCGCCGGCAATTCCCAACAACAATACGCCGTCGACGTCGCGGCGAGTTTCCAGTATTTGGGCCGTGCTTGCGCCGGAGCGCTCGGGACCCACACCAAGCAGGTGGAATTCCACTTGAGGCCAGTCCCGCTTGGGATAGGCCTTCCCCCCCACCTCTTGCTGCAACCCGGCCAATTCGGCACCCAGACTGGCTGCGATTATCAGAGTTCGCGGCAAGAACAAGCCTCTCTACGCGGCGGTGATGCCGCCCTTGGTGATGGCTCCCGATTTGAGCAGGGTGCCCCAGTCCTTGGGCGACTGTACGGCTGTGAAAATGGTGGCCGATTCGAAACCGCAGTGCATCATGCAGTTGGCGCACCGGGGGTCTTTGCCCACCCCGTAGCGGTCCCAAACCTCATCGTCGAACAGTTCGGCGACGTGCTCGGTATGTTCGTCGGCCAACGGGTAGCAGGGCTTCCGCCAGCCCATCACGGTATAGGTGGGGTTCGACCAAGCGGTGCACTCGTATTCTCGTTCACCCTTGAGGAAGTTCAAGTAAAGTGGGTTGTTGTAGAACCGGGCGCCCTTGGAAGTCTCCGGGTCCAAGAGTTGCTGGAACACACTGTGAGACTCGTTTCGGGTCAGGAACAACTCTTGGTCGGGGGCGTCTTCAAAGTCGAACCCCGGGGATATCATGGAGCCTTCCACGCCGAGGCCGCTGACCAACCGGAACATCTCCGACATGTCTTCGACGTCGCTGTTACGGAATACCGTGGTGTTGGTGCAGACCCGGTAGCCGCGGTCCAAGGCCGATTCGATCACGTTGACCGCTCGCTTGAACACTCCCTTGCGAGCGACCGATTCGTCGTGCTTTTCCTCCATGCCGTCCATGTGGACGACCCACGAGAGGTACTTCGACGGGGGAACCTTGTCCATTACCCGGTCCAACAGGAGCCCATTGGTGCAACAGTAGACGAAGTATTTCTGCGCGACCAGCGTATTGATGATTTCGTCGATCTTCGGATGAATGGTGGGTTCTCCACCGGCGATGGAGACAATGGGCGCTCCGGACTCTTTCACGGCGGCCAGCGCTGTCTCGACGGGCATCATCTTGTCCAAGACCGGCTTGTACTCCCGGATCCGACCGCAACCGATACATGCCAGGTTGCACATTTCCAGGGGTTCCAGCATGGTAACCAGCGGGAATTTCTTTCGTCCCCGGACCCGGTTCTTGACAATGTAGCCGGCCAGCCGGACTGACAGCTCCAAGGGCCGTTTGGCTCGTTTCATCGTTTAGTCCTTTCTAAATGCTTTTCTTAACTTTGCCGATGGGTACAGGGATTGGTGACGGGTAACGGGCCGGTTGTTTCAGTAGTCCCGGCGCGACAGGAAATCGACCAACTCTTCGGCCTCATCGCGGGCCCATCCCGGCAGGGCGACAGGCCGTAGGGCATCCAGCGCCTGCGCCGCAGCGGACTCGGTAAGCTGCTGAGCACTGTCCTTGGCGCCGACCTCGTCGAGAATGGCCAGCACCCGTTGGACGTCCTCCTCGCCCAGTGTCTCTTGGCGGTAGATTCTCAGCAAATCGTCCAGGGCCCTGCCGCCGGCCCTCTCCAAGCCGGACACCACCGGGTAGGACTTTTTCCGGCGGCGTATGTCGTTTCCCGCCGACTTTCCGGTGGTGGACTCGTCGCCCCAAATCCCCAGGTAATCGTCCCTGATCTGGAACGCTTGGCCCAAGAAGGAGCCGAACCGGGAGAAAGCCCGGACGGAGTCGTCGTCCCGCGCGGCCAGCATGGCGCCGATTTCCAGGCCGCAACGGATGAGCGCCCCCGTTTTGCAGGCGATCATATACAAATATTCATCGGAGGTGATATTCGTCCGTGACTCGAAAGCCAGGTCGAGGCATTGGCCTTGGATCATCTCCAAGTAGCTGCCCGTGAGGATTTCCGATACCCGGAGAACCGTCTGCGGGGGGATGCCCCGCCGCCCGGCGTCGAGCACCGCCAGGTCGCCGGTGCACTGCATGGCGTTCCCGGCGGAGAGCGCCTTGGGCATGCCCCACACATGCCAGACCGTAGCCTGATGGCGGCGTTCCAGATCGCCGTCCTGTATGTCGTCGTGAACCAGTGAGAAGTTGTGAATCAACTCCAAGGCGGCCGCAGCAGGAAGGGCCCTGGAGTAATCATCAGCCAAGGCATCGCAGGCGAACAAACACAGGGTGGGGCGTAAAGCCTTCCCCTGCGACCCGGCAGACTCCATCGCGGCCCCATGGCGGTCGGTCCATCCCAAGTGGTAACGGAGCAACAGGTAGGCTTCGGACTCCGAGGTCTCGGGGACTACCCGTATCAACTCCCGGTCCACCGGGGCCTTGTACCGCGAGAACATTGCAGGCAGCGTCGGCCCCGTCTTGACGGCGGTTGTCGATGTCTGGCTTGCCTCTTGCTCCATGGCCCTGCTCTCAATTGAGAAAACGCTTGCGGCCCAAGACCGCAAACAAATACCATCGGTCACCGGCATCACCAGTGACCACGCATCGCATCGTGTACCGATGTATGGTTGAGGCATGCTAGCAAAGGCCCGGAGATAGTGTCAATAGAGGTAGAGCCCGGTTATCGTTTTTTGCCTGCAGGGGGGTCAACATAAACGATTTCGTGATTCATCCGCCCGGTTGGGGCCGAAGCCCTCAACAACCGGGTTGTCAGGCCCCCGTTTTGTGGCGTCCCGAACCCCTCGCTGACTGCTATAATTATCGGGCCTGATGAAGTCGCCGGGCCGAGGCGGATGCAGGCAGTTAAGGACACTTGCGTGAAGAAGGTTATGACTTGGATAACCATTCGAAAAGAGGTGAGTCAGGGAGCGGACCATGGGGCGGCGCAATCCCGCTGGCGCCCACGGCCGGTTGACACACCGCCCTTCTTATAATATATTTTTACCTTGTAATGAATGTTACATAAGGTTGCGTTGACGCCATTGGTCAAGTTCCGGGAACGCACTTTTGTGTAGCCACAGTGACTCAGGACCGATCTTACCAAAAGCGCTCAAAAAAAGAGATCAAGAAAAATACAGAAGGAGGAGCACATGGCTGATCAGGATATTGCATTGGTAGCTCACCTGTTGCGGCGCGCCGGCTTTGGGGCAAGCCGGGATGACATCGAAGCTGCGGCGGCTAAGGGCTACGACACGGTGGTCCAAGAATTGCTTAACCCGAGCGGCGGCGTCGACGAAGACCTGCTGATGCGGTACAACCCTTCCTATCATGAGGCTGCCGCCATCGAGGTCAACACCCAGCTGTGGATATACCGGATGGTCAACAGCCCCAGCCAGCTGCAGGAAAAGGTTGCTCTCTTCTGGCACATGATCTTCTGCGCCGGCCACAGCAAGATCGACAGCGGCCAGGAAATGGGCATCATGGTCAACATGTTCCGGAACCACGGCATGGGCAGCTTCCGGGACCTGTTGATAGGCCTGTCCACCAATCCCGGAATGATGTACTACCTGGACAACACAGAGAGCCACAAGGCCAACCTCAACGAGAACTACGGACGGGAGCTCCTTGAGCTGTTCTCCTTGGGCGTCGGCATGGACGAGAGCTTCAACTACTCCGAGGACGACGTTAAAGTCTGCGCCCGCGCCTTCACCGGATGGAACGTGGCGCCGTCCTACCCTCCGTTCCCTCATGGGCGCAGCCCTTGGAACTTCCGGTTCGATCCGGCGGATCATGATCACACGGAAAAGACCTTCCTCGGCGAAACGGGCCCTTGGAACGGCGACGATATCATCGACATCATCTGCAAGCAGCCGGCCACCGCCCGCTTCCTCGCCCGCCACTTGTACAACTACTTCGTGGCCGACGAGCCCCAGATCCCGGCCTGGCGCTTGACCCCGCCCCGGGATGTAGAGGCCATCAAGGCCTTGGAGAAGACCTACTTCGAGTCGAACTACAACATCGGCGCGATGCTCGAGACCCTGTTCACCTCCGACTTCTTCAAGGACGAGGCCGTCCGCTACGCCAAGGTCAAGAACCCGGCGGAGATGGTCGCCGGACTGTTGCGCATGGTCGGAGAGCACCGGGACATCAGGCCAGGCTTGTTCGAGATCTCTCAAGAGCCGAAGTACATGGGCATGGACCTGATGAACCCGCCTACCGTGGAAGGCTGGCACACCGGCCGCGAGTGGATCGACAGCGGCACGCTGGTCGAGCGCATCAACTTCGCCGCCGATTTGCTGGGCAATACCGATCTGCCAGGCGTACGGTCGCTGGTCTCCCGGCTCCAGGCCCAGGGCGACCTTACCCCCGAGCAGTTGGTCGACGGCTGTCTCGACCTGACCGGACCGCTGGTTGTCACCGGCGACACCCACTCACAGTTGGTGGCCCATGCCCAAGGCGAGGGCACCGTCTCGGCAGCGGACAACGCCAACTTCACCCGCCGCGCCGGCGAGATGTTCCAGATGATCGCCGCCACCGCAGAGTTCCAGTTCGAGTAACCGCGAACGAAAGGGGCGCACGGTAGTGCGCCCAACTGATACTGAAACAAAGCGCAAAGATTTATCGGAGGAGAAATCATGGTATCAACCGCGAAAGATCCTGTCCTGGCAGTGCTCTCTTTGTCGGGCGGCAACGACGGCTTGAACACCGTCATCCCGCTCAACAGTTCACTGTACCGGGACTTTCGGCCCACCCTCGGCGTTCCCGAAGACCAGATTATTCCCATCACTGACGAGCTGGGCTTCCACCCGACCATGGCCCCCCTGAAGAAGTTCTGGGACGCCGGGCAGTTGGCCATTTTCGTCGGCATCGGCTACCCGACCCCCAGCTATTCCCACTTCCGCTCGATGGACATCTGGCACACTTGTGAGCCCGAAATCATCGGCACCGAGGGCTGGCTGGGCCGGGCCACCAAGCTGATGGACCCCAATGCGGAGAACGTGCTGACCGCCGTCAACTTCGGCCGCGGCCTGCCCCGCGCCCTCGTGATGGACGGCGTTCCGGTCGCTTCCGTCGGCAACCTGGAGACCTACGGTCTGCTAACTGGCATCGACGGCGAGGACCAGCGGAACTCCGCTCTCGACGTCTTCGGACGCATGTACGCTCCGGCCATCGGCTCCGGCGCAGTGATGGACTACATCCACTCCACCGGCACCGACGCCCTGAAGGGCGCCGACATCCTGGCCACCGCGCCGGACAAATACACTTCCAACGTCGAGTACTCCGGCACCGTGGTCGGCCAGTACATGAGGAACATTGTCCAGACCCACTTGGCCGAGTTCGGCACCCGCGTGCTTTACACCACGTCGCCGTACAACGGCTTCGATTCTCACGCCAACCAGGCGCAGGCCAACGCGGGCCTGTGGACCGATGTCTCCAACACGGTAGAGACCTTCTTCACCGACCTGCGCGACCACAACGCCAGCGACAACGTAACACTGCTTCTGTTCAGTGAGTTTGGCCGCCGTGTCGCCGACAACGGCTCCGGCACCGACCACGGCGCAGCCGGCGTCGCCTTCGCCGTCGGTGAGCACGTCAAGGGCGGCATCTATGGGACCTACCCGTCCCTGGAGCCCTCCGAGCAGGAGTTCGGGGGCAACCTGAAGTTCAACCTGGACTTCAGGTCGGTCTACTCGACCATCCTGGAAGACTGGTTCGGCATGGAGCCCGAGCCCATCGTCAACGGCAACTTCGAGCGGGTCAAGTTCTTCAACTAGGCCGCTGGCCGAGTGGACAGTGATCAGTCGCTAGTGGGGAGGTATCGTCTCCCGCTGGTCGCTGGCCACTGGCCACTAACCACCAACAATCACAACGAGGTTAGTATATGGCTACACACTTTTTCGGTCTCACCGACCGGACCTTCTACCATAGCCATTCCGTCGGCCGGAACGAGTTCGCCGGGACCGGGTTCCGCAACCCGGTGGACATGGCTATCGCCCCTGACGGCTCGGTATACGTTGTCAACCGCTCTTATGAGAACCGGCCCGACGGCGTGCACCTGACCGTATGTACCTTGGACGAAGAGTACATATCGTCCTTCGGCGAATTCGGCGAGGGCGACGGCCAGTTCACTTGGCCCACCGCAGTGGCCTTGGACAGCGCCGGTAACGTCTACGTGGCCGACGAGTGGCTGAACCGTATCACCAAGTTCACCGCCGACGGCGAATTCGTCAGCAAGTGGGGCACCGGCGGTTCCGGCGACGGCCAGTTGGACGGTCCCTCCGGCTTGGCTGTTGACTCCGACGGGAACATGGTGGTGGTAGACAGCAAGAACAACCGCGTCCAGAAATATACTGTCGACGGCCAGTTCATCAGCCAATTCGGCTCCGCCGGTACCGGCAACGGCCAGTTCAACCTGCCTTGGGGCGTCGCGCTGGACAAGAGCGACAACATCTACGTCTCAGACTGGCGCAATGATCGCATCCAGATCTTCAACAAGGCCGGCGAATGGCAACAGTCAATCGGCTCCAGCGGCGACGGGATCGGCCAGCTCAGCCGGCCCAACGGTCTCTGCGTCGATGCCGACGGCGACATCTACGTTGCCGACTGGATGAACGACCGGGTGCAGGTATTCGCTCCCGACGGCCGCTTCATCACCCAGTTTATCGGCGACGCCACCCTCTCGAAGTGGGGCAGGGATAAGCTGAATTCCAACCCGGACATGATCCGGCAACGGAACATAGCTTTCGCCAACGAGCCCAATTTCGAGAAGCGAATGTCCCACCCATGCGGGGTGAGGATCGACAGCAACGGCCGCATCGCCATCATCGACCACACCCGCGGCCGCATCCAGGTCTACGTCAAGGAAGAGGAGCCGGTCCTCCGGTAAATCAGACTCGACGGTACCTGCAGTAACCGAAAAGAGGATCGGCGCTGGCCGATCCTCTTGGTTTATGGGCCGTTTGAATGCCCTGTCCGGCTGTCTCTATTCGCGGGTCATCGGCTCCATAATATCCAACAGGACCTCAATCCGGTCCAATCCATAACCAATGTCGGTAGCGTCCAGCAAACGTTTCCTCTTGTAATAGCAACCATGCAACTCGTTAGCCCAAGGCCTCAAGTCACGGATCCTGGAATCGCCGGACAACCGGGTGGTCCTGTTCATCACGTCGAAAAATTCATCGTGGCGTTCGTATCGCCAACCTTGATTCTCCGCAACGGCTTTCGCCATCCACGCCGCCGCCCCCCAACCCTTCTTTGCCGCCTGGTGGAGATCGTCCTCGGCCAAGTATTGCCGGCTCTTGGCCAAAAATTCCCGTGATTGCTGCCGGTAATCCGAAACGACTTCCTCCGGCTCTTCGAACGGCTGCATATTCCCCATACGCTGCTCCATTCCTTTACTCCGGCCCTTTCGGCATTCCGGCGTCGATCCAGGATACTATCTCCGTGATTTCGTCCGCTGGCATAAACGGGCCGCGCAGGGGCATCCGGCCCGAGGTGCCCACGCTGCGGGCCAGCGCCCGAACCAGCTGGGTTTCGCGGCCCGGCACCCCCGGCTCGATGGCCCGGATGCCGGACAGCACCGCCGATTGCAACTCCTCCGGGGTCGCCCAGTAGTAGGCGTGAATCCCCGGCAGGGGCCGCCGCCCCCAGCGCTCCTCCCACCGGCCCATTATGCCGTCCAGCAACTCCTTTACCCGCGGCCAGTAGACCACATTCTCCTCGGCGCCTTCGCTCATACTCACTAACCCGATTCAAAATCCGCCTGTCAGGACTTATTAGTTACAACCTAACGGGGGTGCTCGCTCACTGTCTCCCGGTGCAGCAGCTCCAAGGCGTGGGGGATAACCGGCATCACCACCTCCAGGCACTCCCGCACCCCTTTGGTGCTGCCCGGCAGCGTTATAATCAATGTGTTCCCGCGAATGCCGGCCACCGACCGGCTCAGCATCGCCATTGGCGTGAACTTCAGCGTTTCAGCACGCATCGTTTCAGCCAGCCCAGGGACTTCTTTGTCCAGGATGGAAAGACATGCCTCGGGGGTTACGTCGTAACGGCCGAGGCCGGTGCCGCCGGTGGTGACTATCAGGTCGACGTCGGGGGAGTCCGCCCAACCGGCCAAACGCTCCGCGATGAGCTGCCGGTCGTCAGGCACGATCTCCGAACGCACGACCTGGTATTGGTCTCCCTCGAGGAAGTCCCGGATCGCTTGGCCGCTGGTGTCCTCGCGGCCGCCTTGAGACCCCGACGTGCTCACAGTCAAAATGGCTAGACCAAACATAAATCCCTCCGCAGGAAAAAATAATACCATACGAATCCGGCCTCCCTCAAAACAGACGGGTTTAACCGGGGAGGGCATTGAGAGCATTGGGGTCAACTCCACGCCCTCTGGGCTGTCTGCGGTAAATTGACAACGATTTCCGCTCCAACTATAGTCAAAAAAGCGTATCCATGAAGACCGATTCTAACTGCGTGTTCTGCAAGATCGTCGCCGGCCAGTCGCCGGCCCGGGTCCGCTATCTGGACAACGACCTAATCGCCATCGTGAACCTGCTGACCTGGGTGCCGGTGATGCTGCTGGTGATTCCCAAAGAGCACCTCTCCCAGATGGAAATGTGGAGCAGCGGGCTGATGCAACGGCTGGGAACGGTGGCGGTAGACTTGGGCGCCATGTACTCACCCGGCGGCTTTCGCATCCTTTCCAACTTCGGCCGTGACGGCCTGCAAAGCCAGAGCCACGCACATTTGCACGTCATCGGCGGCACGTTCTTGGGGCACTACGCCTAACCAACACAGGAGTTATCATCCTTGGCTGAAACAGTCCTTTACGAAAAACAGGGCAACATCGTAACCATCACCCTCAATCGCCCCGACTCGCTGAATGCCATCAACCGGCAGCTCCGGGGCGAGTTGGCTGATGCAATTACGCATTTCGACGGTGAGCCGGACGCTTTCGTGGCCATCATCACCGGGGCCGGCCGCGCTTTCTGCTCCGGCCGGGACCTGAAGGAACGGGCCGAAGACAATGCCGCTGGTGTTCAGGCCCGGGCCGCTCAAAGCATGAGCCCCGACCGCCCCTATATGTGGCCCCAGACCTGGAAGCCGCTGATCGCGGCGGTGAACGGCTTCGCTCTGGCGGGCGGCTGGTCCATCGCCCAGATGTGCGACCTGCGTATCGCCGCCGAGGACGCCAAGCTGGGGATCACCGAGACCAAGTGGAGCCTGCTGCCCCCCTTCGGCACCATCCTGCCCAAGATGATCCCCCTATCGGCGGTGTTGGAGTTGGTGTTCACGGCCCAACCCATGACCGCCCAGCGGGCTTACGACATCGGCTTTTTGAACAAAGTGGTCCCAGTGGAGGACCTGATGGAAGAGGCCGTGGGAATGGCCCAGACTATCGCCGAAAACGCTCCTCTGGCAGTGCAGGCCTTCAAAGAGTTGGCCTACCGGGGCCTCAACATGTCCACCCAGGACGTCTCGTCCCTGACTTACCACATGTATGACCAGCTTCTGACCACCGAGGACTCGAAAGAGGGCCCCAAAGCCTTCGCCGAAAAACGCAAGCCCCAATGGCAGGGCCGGTAGGGGGAGGAGTTATCTCCCGGGCACCGCTACTAACCTACCAGGCAACGGCACTGGAGGGGGTCAAGTCCGTGAACTGCGCCGATCTGAGAAAGATGCGGGTGAAGGTCTCGTGACCTTCTTGCCGCATCCGGCTGCCGTTAACGGCTAGAGTAGGAAAGGCTCCGGACGGTGATCCGTGCTTACGGCCCCGCACCAATCGGCCGGAGCGGAGCTGGGATAGCCGATCGATTGTTTCGGACCTGATGTCGTTGCCTCAATCGCCTAACAGGCTGTCTAATAGCTTGGCAACTTGAGCTTTGCCGTCGGCCGAGAGAGAGGACCACACCTCGGCCAATTTGAGACCGTCGTCCGCATCTTCGTCAACCGCTTCTTGATGGTCGTCATAACTCCCGGTGCCGAGAAATTGCTCTTCTTGCATACCCACAGTCTCGTCTTGGGTACGGGGATGGCGGTCCGGGTCGATAAGGCGGAATAGCTCCTCCTCGTCCGGCCCGCTGCCGTACCCCGACCACAGGCCCATTAGCCGTCCGGCGCCTTGTTAATCAGCTTGGCGTAGTAATCCCGAATAACGTGGTTGTGGATAATTTGGCTTCGTTTGTCCTGCTCGTAAACTTGGGACCAAGGCGAACCTTCGGCATGTGTCATCTGGGACAAACGCCCACCGTTAATGTCGCCGTATTGCCGCCAGACAGCACTGATAATCAAGTCCTCGTTCGGGCTGAACTGATCCGGCCTCTCCAAGATAGGTTGGGTAATCTCGGTGGCGCCGTAGTGTTTCAACTCGTGGTAGATGGACCTGATAACGGGCCCATACTGCCAAGATTCAATCGCATCTTGAAACAACGGCCCATGTCCAAAACCGAGCATCCAAGCGTGGCAAAAGTAGGCCAACTTCTGGACCTGCATGGGCGTAATTGGAGTCTCGTCGTCCCTAGACAAACGGATTAGCTGGTCGGCAACAGCCAGTGCCGTATGTTTTGCGCTCACATTCCACCTCCCTTCCAAGGCCGGTGCATCGAAAAAGCTCGATTGAGTAAGAGTATACCATGCCGTTTTGGTCCCGAACGCGAGCGCCGATATGGCGGCGCTCAACGCCCTGCCGCGGACTTGATCAGGTTCCAGACCCGCTGGGGCCCAACCGGGGGTTCAGTCACCTCGACTCCCAACGGGAGCAGGGCGTCGGCCACCGCGTTGCCCACGGCGGTGTAAGCGCCCATGGTGCCGGCCTCGCCCACGCCCTTGACGCCGCCCTCGGTAAAAGGGGACGTGCGAAATCGCTGGAACCGGGGGACGCCGGCCGGATGGGGTTGACGTAGAAGTCTGGCCGGAAACTGGCTTCGCCGGGTGGTCGGCTATACTTGAGGGATCAAGAAATAGCGAGGGCTGAGGATGCTGGGAGAGCGTTCAAACCAGAGGGGTCTCTGGGAAGCGGACCGGTTGTATCTGGATCACGTGGGCAGGGACACCTTCTACGGTCTGCTGGCCTCGCTGCGGGGCCGGTTGTTCCGGGACGCCGAGTTCGCCGAGTTCTACTGCCCCGACAATGGCCGGGACAGCGTGCCGCCCAGCCTGCTGGCCACGGCGCTCCTGCTCCAGTCCCACGACAAGGTGAGCGACGCCGAGGCCAAGGCCAGAGCCGACTTCGACATCCGCTGGAAAGTAGCCTTGGGGATTGAGGTGGAAGAGCGTCCCTTCGCCAAGAGCACGCTGCAGGTGTTCCGCGCCCAGCTGATACTCCACGGCAAGGTGCGGGAGGTATTCGAGTCCAGCCTGCGTTTGGCCCGGGAGTCGGGGTATCTGAAAGGGCGCGGGATGCGGGTGGCGCTGGACACGACCAACATCCTGGGTCGTGGCGCGGTCAAGGACACCTACAATCTGTTGGCGGACGGGATAGTCAAGCTGTTGCGGGCACTGGCTGCAGTGGAGAAGTCCACCGATAGAGAATGGGCCAAGGCCCGGGGATACGGGCGGTACCTTGCCTCCAGCATCAAGGGAGAAGCGGCCATCGACTGGTCCGACAAACGAGCCCGGACGGCGCTGCTGTCCTTGATAGTATCTGACGCCGACCGGTTGTTGGAGTTGTCGCGGCAGGCGCAGGGGGAGTTGCCGGAGGACGGTGAGGAGCGCCAGCGGATTGTGGCGGCGGCGGAACTGCTGGGACAGTTGCTGCTCCAGAACGTGGAACGCGCTGGTGACGGAGTGAGCCTCAGGGACGGAGTGAGCCGGGACCGCATGATGTCGGTGCATGACCCTGAGATGCGCCATGGCCACAAGAGCAGTCGGCGGCGGTTTGACGGACACAAGGCGGCCATCGTCGTGGATACCGACTCTCAGTTGATCACCGCCGTGGACGTATTGCCCGGCAACGCTCCGGACAATCTGGGGGCGCTGGAACTGGTGGAGCAGAGCGAGGCCAACACCGGTGTGCCGGTGGAGGAGGCCATGGGCGATGCCGCCTACGGCGACGGCGATACCAGGCAGGCCTTCGCCGACGCGGGACGCACCCTGATTGCCCGAGTGCCGGGACGCCCCAACCGGTCTCACTTTCCGAAGGAGGACTTCCGGATTGACCTGGAGGCGGGCGCCTGCACCTGTCCGGCGGGGAATGTTGCCCGGAGGATCGTATCATTCGGGACTCGGACCGGGCCCACCGGGCGAACTCACCAACTGAAAGGCTTCCGCTTCGACGCGGCAGTTTGCGGGGTATGCCCGCTGCGGTCCCAGTGCGTCGCCGGGTCATCGGGGTTGGGACGAACGGTGCAGTTGCACCCGCAGGAAGCCCTATTGCAACAGGCCCGTGCCCTGCAGCAGAGTGAAGCCTTCAGCGAGTACCGGCAGCGGCGGGTAGTGGTGGAACACCGGTTGGCGCGACTGGTCCAGCTGGGAATCCGCCAAGCACGCTACTTCGGCCGCGTCAAAACCAGGTTCCAGCTGTACTTGGCTGCCACCGTGGCCAACCTGACCCTGGTGGCCTCCAAAGCCGGTCTGCCAGAAGATACCGGCGGCGCTTCCAAAGTCGGCAGTGCCCTCCGTGCCGTGACCATCCATTCCACCATTGATTTCATCCCTGCACGGCTCTGCCAGATTTGGGCACTAGCCTTGCTTACCTCGGCCTCATTGCCGAAATTCATCTCCCCGAACAGGGCTTTCCGGCCCCGTTTCTAGGGCAGGACCTCGTCGGGGGTGATAACGCCGATGGCGCCCGGGACGTTCAAGGCTTCGTCGACATTTATAGACTTGATGTTGGCGTGGGCGCACTGGCTCCGGACGAAGACCGCGAAGCACATGCCCGGCAGCTTGATATCGTCCAAGAAGGCGCCCCGGCCTTGGACCATGCGGGCCAGCTCGGGCCGACGGATACCGTCGTGTTTATCCATCGGGCGCTCCGTTGCAGAATCGTATTTAACGCCGCCGACGGAAGAGCCGCCATACCGGAGAAGTGAAGCCGGGCAACAGGTCTCCGCCGTCTATCACGTCGCCCTCGGTGAGTACGGCCGGCTCGACATTCGGCCGGTGGATGGTAACGGTGGTGTCTTGTGGGTCGAGCACCCATGCCTGCCGCGAGCCGTAGCAGAGCCACATCGCCGCTTTGGCGGCTATTTCGGCGTTAGAGTTGCTGGGCGACTTGACTTCCACAACCAGGTCGGGAGCGAATCCCGGGTAGCCTTGGGCGCCCTCAGGTATGCGGCCCGGGGCAATCCAGGCCACGTCAGGGGCTCGCACGGTGTCTGGTTCCCGGTCCAGCCGGTAGCCGGGTTCGCCAGTGCGAACAACGCCGTAGTCGTTGTTCTCCGTGTAATTGCCTAACGCCAAGGCAGCCCTCGATACGACATCCCCATGCGGGTCCCCGGTCGGCATTTTTTCTACCAGTACTCCCCGGATAAGCTCATATCGCGTGCCTTCCCCCTTGGGAAGCCGTAGCAATTCATCGGCGGTCATCAGCTTTTGTTTGGTGGTCATCTCACGCCGTTCCGGACCGTTTCGGACTATTTTAAACCCGATCCTGGCTTTCGGACACGCCGGGGCCGCTAGATTGTGCCGGTCTTTACGATTGCTTGGATAATGGGCGCGTAGCCGGTACACCGGCAGATGTTGCCGGATATCCCCTGCCGGACCTGCTCCTGAGTCGGGTTGGGCGTGTCCTTCAGGAAGGCGTAAGCGGTCATCAGGAACCCAGGGGTGCAGAAGCCGCACTGCAGGGCGTGGTTTTCTTGGAAGGCGAGTTGCAACGGATGAAGCTGATCGCCTTGGGCCAGCCCCTCAACGGTCATCAAATCCGCGCCGTCGGCTTGGACCGCCAGCAGCAGGCAGGACCGTACGGCCTCTCCGTTCAACAGTATGGTGCAAGCGCCGCAGACGCCGTGCTCGCATCCCAAGTGGGTGCCGGTGAGATTCAGGTCGCCCCTGAGGAAATCGGCCAGGGTCAGCCGAGGCTCCACACGGCCTACATACTCTCTTCCATTAACCGTCATCTTGATTTCGATGAGCGGGCTCATACGGCATCCTCCCGTTGGAGACTTGCCACAGCGTCCTCCAACGCACGGCGCGCCATCACGCCGCTCACGTCCTTCCGGTACTCGGCTGAAGCGTGGATATCCGAGCTAGGGTCGACTGACTTGGAGACCAGCCGGGCGGCCTCGTTACGGGCATCGGAGTCCACCACCCGCCCCACCAACGCCTCTTCGGCGGCGGTTGCCCTCACCGGGGCGTCGCCGACTCCGAACATGGTGATACGGCTATCCAGGCATACCGCCTGTTCGTCCAGTCGCAGCAACGCAATTGCGCCGGCCAACGCGAAATCACCGTGGCGGCGCGAGACCTCCTGGAACCCCCAAATCCAGTGCCCGGTGAGGCCGGGAAGTTGAATGCGGACCAGCAATTGGTCGGGCTCCACCGCGGTGGCGAGCAGGCCAAGGAAGAATTCACCGGCTGGGACGGTCCGTTCCCCGTCCGCATCGGCAACGACGAACTGGGCGTTCAAGGCCCGGCACAGGGCGGGAATCTCGGCGGCAGGATCGGCGTGGGCGGAGCTGCCGCCTACGGTGCCCCGGTTGCGTATCTGAAAGTGGCCGATGTGGGGGATTGCCGCAGCGACGACAGGGAAGCGTTGTCGGACCAAGGCGGAGCGCTCCAAGTCCCGCTGGCGGGTAAGGGCGCCGACGCTGAGACCGCCGTCCGCGCTGGGCTCGATGCCGGCAAGGGCGTCAATCCGGTTGATGTCGATAACCACGCCGGGCCGCACGAGCCGGAGGTTCATCAGGGGCATCAAGCTCTGACCGCCCGCGAGCACCTTGGCGTCCGGGCCGTACCGCTCCAGAAAATCCAGGGCTTCTTCCACGGTGGAGGGGGCAAAGTAATCGAACTTGGCTCGTTTTATCTGCTACAGTCCCAGTTCAGTTCCCCGGCATGGCTTTCGGCTGAGTGGGACCGGCCCCGCAGTTGGAGTATTACAACAGCAGTCCTTCAGCCGGGACCAAGCGTAGACCAATTGGGTCCACCGTCAAAAGTAATTCCTCGAGGGTAGTAGCTCCCAACAGGTACTGGCCATCCGGCCCGAAAACCACGCTGGCTTCCCCCTCGGAACCTCCTGCGGAAAACGAGGCCATGGCCGTCTGGTATTCGACTCTTTCGCCGTTGGCAATGCGAAACGGTCTCGACCGAACCGGCTCAATCCCCAGCATTCTCAGCATGGATGCCGGCATCATGGAGTAAGTCGCGCCAGTGTCGACCAAGGCGTCGACGGTCTCGGACGACCCAGTGCGCGGATTGCCGACCCGGAGGGCCACCCGGAAGGTGCCCACCGCGGTTAGCTCCCGGCCTGGTGCTTGTTGTAGTTCTCGTCGGTGCGGTCGGGAATCGGAGGGTTCTGCCGGTTGCCGGAAATCTCGGCTTCGTCCCACAGCTTCGAGAATTTCAGGGCGCGGGGACAGTGACTGTAGGACTCCTCCACTTCGATCAACAATCCCTGCAGGTGCTTGGAGTTGTCGTCGTACTCGTAGAGGTCCAACTCGATGTTCCGCCGGTCCAGTTCGTCCTTGTTGACGATGGTCGCCTTGCCGTTCACCCGGACGGTGTCATTGAGGCCAGGAATGAAGAAGATCAGGCCGATTCGCGGGCTGGCGTCCAGGTTCTGGTACGACTGGAACAACCGGTTCCCGGCGACGTCCGGGAAAAGCAGGTGGCCATCGTCAATCACTTTGACGAAGCCGGGCTTCCCGCCCTTGGGCGACGCGTCGCAATTCCCTTCGGAATCGGTGGTGGCCATCACGGCGAAGGGGGCGTTGCGCACAAACTCCTGCACCCAAGGGGTCAGGTGACCCTTCAGTTTGGTTACGGCCCGTTCCGATGCTGCGCCGAATTCGTCGTTAAACCGGTTGGCGCCTACCGACTGGTCGGTCGTCGTCATGGCGAATGCTCCTTTGCTGACTATCGCCCTAGATTCTAAAGGCAGAAAGGGTCAGCAGCAAGTCGTAGTCCCATAGTCCCATAGCTGTGCACCTAGAACTCGATGCCGGGCTGGGCCTTAATTCCCTGGTGGTAGGGGTGTTTTACGACGTTCATCTCCGTGACCAGGTCGGCAAACTCCACCAAGGCTTCGGGAGCGTTGCGGCCGGTGATGATGACGTGGAGCATCTCGGGACGGCTCCGGAGCGCCTCCAATACCTCCTCCACCGGAATCCAGTCGTAGTGCATCGGGTAAGTAAACTCGTCGAGAATCACCACGTCATAGTCCCCGTTGGCTATCACGTCCTTGCAGTCCTCCCAGTGGGTCCGGGCCAGCTCGGCGGTGTGATCCAGGTCCTTGGAGCGCCAAGTGAACCCGTCCCCCATGGCCCGCATCTCCACGCCCATCTTCTGGGCGGCGCGCTGCTCGCCGAAATTGGCGGTGGAGTGCTTGATGAACTGTAGCATGATGACCTTCATGCCGCGGCCCCAAGCGCGGAGCAACACGCCCATGGCGGCGGTGGTTTTGCCCTTCCCGCTGCCGGTGTTGACTATCACCAAGCCCTTGTTGATGCGGGGCCCCGTCACGAACTGCGGAGCAGGCTCCTGTCGGGCGGTCGGTTCTGTACTCATGCTGGCTTGTTCTCCCAGTCTGACGACGGCTCAGGTGGATCGCTGTTTGGGCGATTCGGCGCAGGTCTCGACGAATCGCGGCGCCAGGCCCGGGTCGCTGCCAAAGTGAATATGGACGTAGGAAGCCCAAACGCTCCCGGCGCGGAAACCGTCGGGCCGGCCGTCTTGGTTCATCACCCTGTAAACGGACTCGTCGGGGCCCGGCTGCCGTTCCAGTGTCGACCAATGGAACTCGTGGCCCCGTACCCGGCCGCCTTGTTGCAACAGGGGGCCATCCGAGCAAGCCTCCACCTCCCGGTAGCCCAGGGTGAGGCGGGTCTGGGACATGGCCGATACGGCGGGAATAAGCCCCACCATCGGGTGGGCGGCGCCTTCGAAATCCGTCAGGGTGCGCCCCAAGTACATCAGGCCGCCGCATTCGGCGTACACCGGGAGGCCGCGGCCTACGGCAGCCCTGATCGCAGCGTGCATCGGCCGGTTCCGGGACAACTCGGCGGCGAAGACCTCGGGAAAGCCGCCGCCCAGGTAGAGCCCGCCAGCGCCTTGGGGCAGCGACTCGTCCTCAATGGGGCTGAACGGCACGATCTCGGCGCCCCAGGCTTCCAATAGGTCCAGCGAGTCCTGATAGTAGAAATTGAACGCCTTATCCTGGGCTATGGCAATAACGGCCCGGCGCGGTTGCGGTTCCAGCGGGTAAACCCGCGCCTCCGATGTTGGGCTTTCGGCAGTTTCAGACAGCTTCAGTATCCGGTCTACGTCAATGGTCTCTTCCACTTGGGCGATAAGCGCGTCATACCATTGGCGGGCAACCGTTCCCTCGACGGTGGGAATCAGGCCGAGGTGGCGTTCCGGCTGCTCGAAAATCTCCCTTCGGGGCAGGTAACCCAACACCGGGATGCCGGTGGTGGCTTCGATCTGGGGCTTGCAGAATTCCAGGTGGGCCGGGCCGGCGACTCCGTTCAGGATAACGCCGGCGATGCGCATGGCCGGGTCGAACTGCTGGTACCCCAGTACCTCGGCGGCCACGCTGCGGGCAACTTTCGAAGCGTCCGCGACCAAAAGGACCGGCGCTCCCAAGAGCTTGGCCAGTTGGGCCGTCGAGCCCTCTTCGCCGAGGCTGGAGTGGCCGTCGAATACGCCCATTACGCCTTCCACCACGGAGACCTGGCGACGGCCGGCGGCTTTTTGGAAGAGCTCCAACACCGTCGGATGGGGGAGCAGCCAGGTGTCGAGGTTGCGGCTGGGGACTCCGCAGGCCAAGCGGTGGTAGGAAGGGTCGATGTAGTCGGGACCGGCCTTGAACGGTTGCACCCGGTAGCCGCGGCGGGTGAGAGCGCCCATGATACCGATGGCGATGGTGGTCTTGCCCACCCCGCTGCGGACCCCGGCTATGACTACGGTGGGAGGCATCGGCCTCTACCCCCGAAACACTTTCTGGAACTCTAGCATTGCACGTTACACTGACGATCGCCATTCATCGCTGGGTATGATACGCACCATGAATTCGTCGAACATCGGGACAGTAAATCCGGTGTCCCCGTGGCTCGGACTCCAGATCATGCCTTTGTTGATGAGTTGATTGCGAAGGGGAGCCAAGGAGCTCACTGAGCGGCCCAGTTCATGGGCGATATCGCCAGAACGATGAGGCCCCGCACCGAGTTGGGCCATCGCCCGCGCATACCTCTTTTCCGAGGGTGTAAGCCTATCAAACCGGACCAGGAAGAAGCTTTCATCCAGGGCTGCCACGGCCTGTTTGGAGGCCACTTCAACATTGCATGTGGTGATGGGAGAACGCTCGGCAACATCCCATACATGCTTGCCCCACTCTTGCAGAAAATAAGGATAGCATCGAGTGTGAGAAACGATGGCGTCGAGAGCCGGTGGTTCTATTTCCACACCTTCGGCATTCGCCGGCTTGGCAATCGCTAGCTTGGCGTCCTCCATGGACAGCGCTCCGATTTCAGGAAACTCGAAAAGTCTCTCAGCGTAGGACTTAGCTTTCCCCATGCGTCCTCGGAGTTGGGGCAAGCCGGCCCCGAACATGACTACCGGGAGGCGCCGTTGGGATGTCCGGTGCAATGCGGTGATCAGTGCCGCGAGTTCATCTTCTTTGACATATTGCAGTTCGTCGACGAAAAGGGCCAGGCAGGCCGCATCCGCCTTGGCGGCCTCTCCGACGGCTTCGAACAGCTGTTGTAAATCGATTTCCAGGTCTCCATTGTCCGCAAGCCCGGGTTCCGGCTCGAGATCTAAACCGACTTCGATGTCCTGGTACTTCATCTTAAGGGCCCGGACGAATCCCGCGAGACCCGCAAGCGCCCTCCGTGCCAGCTGCTTTGCCGCCTCCCTATTCGAGAGTTTCAGCAAGGCAACGCGGAGTTGAGGCGCCACAATGGAGGGAAGGGAACGGTTTTCGGGCGCTTCTATTCGCAGCGAGTAGATTCCGCTCGCCTCGGCTTTCTCCCGAATGACGTCCAGCAGCACGGTTTTGCCGACACCTCGCAGGCCAACCATAATCAAGCTCTTGGCGGAGCGTCCGAGTTTGGTCCGTTCCAAACTAATCCGTGCGGTTTCGCGGAGCTCATCGCGGCCCGCTAGCTCCGGTGGCTGGGAGCCCGCTCCGGGCGCGTATGGGTTGCGAATCGGGTCCATGGCATCAGTTTGTACGAAAGTTATGCCGGGTTACAATAATTCGATAATAACGCTAATTTCGCTATAATCGGGGTGCCGATTCTTGGCACGTATGGGTTTTGGACGCGATTGATGATGCCGATGTATACCGAAGTTATCACGGTTTATAAGAATTAGATAATCTCGCTAATTGCACTATAACTGGCCGTTATGCCGGAAACACCGTCACTTCGCATGCCAGTTGAGGAGCCAGGCCGCCGGGAGTATAGACTCGCTCCTTGACAAGGCAGCGCGGTCAGCATAGTTTAGGTCGGATCGCACCCCCGGTGTGAAAACCCGCAACCGGCAAGGAAGGTTATACCCATGCCCAGGCTTGAACTGCTTAGTGAAGTGCAGCGAAAGATGCTGGAGATGTTCCCTTGTTTTGACCATGACGATGCGCCATGGACCCCGATGGACAAGCCGCTCTCGGAGAGCAGGGTTGCCTTGGTGACCTCGGCCGGGCTGCATCTCCGGAGCGATGCCCCGTTCGTCACCGACCATAAAGGCGGCGGCGATTCATCATACCGTGTGATTCCGAGGGATGCGGCGGCGGGCGACATCATTCAGAGCCACGTGAGCATCGGATTCGACCACACTGGCATTTACCGGGACATCAACGTCACCTATCCCATGGACCGGTTGGAGGAGCTGCGGGAGCGAGGGGTCATCGGCTCACTGGCCGACAACTACTATTCATTCATGGGTGCGCTCCGGAACGCCGCTGCCGTGGTGGAGCAGACCGGCCCCGAGGTGGCGGCGAAGTTGCGGGACGACGGCGTAGACGTCGTCCTGCTGACCCCTACTTGACCCCTTTGCACGCACGCGGTCAGCGTGCTTGCACGGTGTTTCGAAGAGGCGGGCATCAGCACTACCGGCATTGCCATGGTGCGGGAGCATGTCGAGCGGGTCAAGCCGCCCCGGATGCTGTGGGTGCCCTTTGCCTTCGGCAACGCCTTGGGCCGGGCGGGCGACGCCGCTTTCCAGCATGAGGTGCTGAAGGCGGCTTTCGGCCTGCTGGAGCGAACCAAGGGTCCGGTCCTGGAAGACTTCCCGGACGACACCGACCCTGATCTCCTGCTGCAGGCTTCGGCCGCCGCCCGCACCGAAGCCTCCGAACCCCGAGACCCGGCCGACGAAGTAACGGCTCTACGTCCGTACTACGAGCGGTGGCTGGAAAGCAACGGCCGCACCGCTGTGGGCGTTAGCGGCGTCCCCCAACGCCGGTTCCGCGGCGTGGTCCGCTTCCTTCAGGCCTTTGCCAAGGGGGAGCAGGACGACACGTCGGAGCGCCCGGCGGAGCACACCCTGCCCCAGTTCATCCGCTACTCCGTAGACGATCTCAAGGCCTTCTACTACGAGGCCCGGATGCAGCAGAGGCTGGCCGAGGTCGATGGGGAGTTGCACGAGTGGTTCTGGGCCGAGACGGCCATGGGCAAATTGATAGTGCAAGTAGCGCAGCGCATGAACGAGTCGGAAGACCCGGAGGTAAAGGCCATACCCTACGGTCTGGCCCGGTAAGGATGGCAGGCGGAGCGTGCCCAAGCTGCAACCGGCCTCTGGTTGAAGGGGCTATCTATTGCACGGGATGCGGAGTGCGGCTGCAGAATGTCTGCCCGAACTGCAACACCCTGAATTCATTCGGGAGTGCGTTTTGCCGCCAGTGCGGTACGGGCTTTGCGGTGGCCGCAGTCGACCGAGACCCAACCGCCATTCCCCAGGTTGCCGACTCAGCGATTCCGGCGGGCTGTCCTCGCTGCCACAGTGTCAACGAACCGGGGGCTGCCTTTTGCTTCTCGTGCGGACTGCCTTTCGACGAGGGGCCAGCGCCCGCTTCCGCGATTTTCCTGGCGATGCGCCCCGCCGGATTCTGGATTCGGTTTGTAGCCCAGATGATTGATGGCGTTGCCTTTATCATCATCGGTGTGATTTTGGGTGTCTTTACTGCCGCATTTGGGGGATCGGAGCTGATCATCCTTCTCGTCTTTGTCGCGGGGCCACTCTACTACACGCTCGGAGTTTCGGTCTGGTCGACTACTTTCGGAAAACGAGCAACCGGTAGCTACGTGCTGCGGCAGGACGGGTCCAAAGTTGGACCGGGAAGGGCGTTCTGCCGTTATTTGGCCTATTTCCCATCATCCTTGCTGCTCTGCATCGGCTACTTGATGGTCGCCGTTCGAGACGACAAACGGGCGCTGCACGACTTGATGTGCGACACCGTCGTGGTCTTCAGGCGGTGAGTCAAGGCGTTGGGAGTCTTGGGATTCGTCCTGCTGGCATTCACGCCGGGTATCTTCTGGCTGTGGTTCTTCGCTAAGCGACACGTCTACCGCCCAGCCCCCAGACGGCTGATCGCCCTCACCTTCTTCCTCGGCATGGTTTCCACCATCCCTGCGGGCATCATCAACACGCTGTTCCTCGATGACAGCCTGCTGGACCACGGGTCCGGCAGGCTGGCGACGGTCGCGGCGGTGATGCTGTTCGTGGTCGGGCCGGCGGAAGAAACGTGCAAATTCCTGGCTGTCCGGTTGTTCGCGTTCCGTTCCCTGTACTTCGACGAGCCGTTTGACGGCTTGGTATATTCCGCGGCGGCCAGTCTGGGGTTCGCTTCGCTGGAGAATCTCATCTACATCATGCAGTTCGGCCCGGAAGTGATGATTGGCCGCGCCCCGCTCAGCACCCTAGCGCACGTTATCTTCGGAAGCTTCTGGGGCTACGCGCTGGGCCGGCAGGCCCAGGACGGGCCGCGCTGGCTCATAGTGGTGACCGGGATAGCAGTTGCCGCAGTCGTGCATGGACTCTTCAACGTGGCCGTGTTCACCTTTCCCCTGGCCGCTGTTGCGATGGTCGCCATTGGCCTGTGGTGGGTGTTGAGCCGGTTCAGGTGGGCGCGGCGAGTCTCCCCGTTCCGCTACAAACGCAACTATCCGCGGGTTGCCTGTTCGGCCTGCCGCCAGACAATCAGCATCCTAAGCCGGTATTGCAGTTACTGCGGGGCATTGGCGGGGCCGCCTTACGGGCCGTTGTATTGCAGCCACTGCGGCAACGCCAACCGCAACGACGCTGGTTTCTGCACCGTTTGCGGCGACCGCTTGGAGCGGCAACGGCATTAACATACCCGACCGCTTGGCCCGGCAAGCGCCACGGTCAAACCGGCCCGAAGAGCGGCGGCCCAGCGTGATGGCGGGCCGCCGCTTGTTTGCCGGATGTCAGGGTTTCGGGCGGGTTATCCGGTTGTAGGCAACCATCGCTATGGGCCTGCCGGGGGAGATACGGAGTAGGCTGTGGAGGACTCGGCGACCCGCCCCTCTTCAACCAGCTTCTCCAGGTGGGTGCGCACGTTGCGGGCGGCCGCGCTCCGCAAGTTGCGTCGCAGGTTCCGGGGATACACCGCTGCGACCACTTCTTCGACGGTGGAGGCCCCGGCGGCCAACGCGGCCATCACCTGCTCCTCCCGTTCTTCCCGGTGGCGGATGTACCAGTCGATTCGAGCCGTCCCGTTGTTGATGGTCTGGCCGTGGCCGGGGCATAACATTTGCGGCTTCAGGCGGGCCAAGACTCGCAAAGAATTCATGTATTGGGACAGGTTACGCACGCTGGACGAAGAGTTGCCGAGAATCGTGTCCCCGCTGAAGACCGTCCGGCTGGCGGCCAGGTAATAGGAAACGTGGTCGTCCTCGTGGCCGGGCGTAAAATAGGCCCGCAACGACGCCCCGCCGCCGGTGCTGACGGCCTCTCGCGAAGCCAGTTTGGTCACGGCGCCGGGTCCCAACTGGTGGGTGAGCCTGGGCTCCAGCTTGGGGTGGCAGCGCACCGCGCAACGGAACTCGTCCTGCAACCGGTCCAGCCCGCCTATATGGTCGCCGTGGCCGTGGGTTATCAGGATGGCGTCTATTGGCGGGCGGCCCAATTCGACGTGATAGTCGAGTATCTGGCGGGTCCAAGACCGGTAGGGCTCCCCGGAATCGACCACGACCATCCCTTCGGAAGGCTCTCCAACGAAGTATATCTGGGTCCCGCCGGGGTGCATCGCCCCGAAGGAGCCCGGGTCTTCCTGGATATGAGTGCTGAAAATGTGCGGGGCAATCTGCATGGAGAAACCTCGCGGAGTTGCCGGGTCGCACCGGTCGCACCGGCGCCGGCCCAAGATTGGCGTAATTGGTGCTGGGCGCAATTGGTGGTGGAATGGTAGTCCCGGCCAAATATCGCGTCAATCCCTGGAGGCTATGGGCATGGATCGGTATGTTATCATCGGGCAAATCGAGGCTTTCCAGAGGCTACAGAATGTTGACGATAGAAGACCTGCGAGGCGCTCTTCCCAGTTTGACCGGCACGGTGGAGCTGAATGGGCTCGACTCGGCGGCCGAGGTCTACCGGGACCGGTGGGGCATTCCCCACGTCAAGGCGGAGAGCGAATTGGACGCCTTCTTCGCCCAAGGGTTCGTCACCGCGCAGGACCGGCTCTGGCACATGGAGTACGACCGGCGCCGGGGCAGCGGCCGGTGGGCCGAAGTGGTGGGGCACCAAGCGCTGGGACAGGACAAGCTGATGCGCCGGTTCCGTCTCGCCGCCAGCTCCAAGGCCGACTACGATGCCTGCGACGAGCACACCCGCCGGATCTTCGAAGCCTACGCGGCAGGCGTTAACGCCTACATCGAAGGCCCCGACCCTCTGCCCATCGAATACGAGGTCACCGGCCTGACCCCGGAGCCGTGGCAACCCTGGCACAGCTTGGTCGTCTACAAAGTACGGCACATACTCATGGGCGTATTTGAGTCGAAAGCATGGCGGGCCCGCATGGTCAAGGAGTTGGGCCCGGAACGCGCCGGGACCCTTTTTCCGGGATATGAACCGGGCCACCTGAAGATACTTCCTCCCGGCTCGGTTTATTCCGGCGCCCTCGACACCGGCCTTCAGGAATTGACCGAGGGGGCCAGGGCGCTCAACTACCTCAACGAAGTGGACGCCGGCAGCAATAGCTGGGTGCTGTCGGGAGCCAGCACCGCCGCCGGCAAACCGTTGCTGGCCGGAGACTCCCACCGGGCGTTGGACACCCCCAACACCTACTATCAGAATCAGTTGGCCTGTCCCGAATTCGATGTGGTCGGGTTGTCCTTCCCCGGGGTCCCCGGGTTTCCTCACTTCGGGCACAACGCGTGGGTCTCTTGGTGCGTGACCCACACCGCGGCCGACTACCAGGACCTTTACATCGAACGCTTTGAGGAAGACGACCCCACACGCTACCTCTTCCGGGACGAGTGGCTGGAAGCCGAAACGCACCAGGAAACAGTGAAAGCGCGGCAGGCCCCCGGCGGGTTCACGGAGGAGACCATAGAAGTGACGGTGACGCGGCACGGGCCGGTCATCGCCGGGGACCCGGCGGCAGGGGCCGCGCTGGCCTTCAAGTACACGGCAACTGAAAATGCTGCTATAGGGGGCGGGTCGGCCTGGCCTTCGATACTCTGGCAGATGCTGCGGGCCAAGAATGTCAACGAACTGGTGGAGTCCCAACGGGATTGGGTCGACCCCTGCAACAACTTCCTGATGGCTGACGTCCACGGCAACTACGGCTACCTGTGCCGCGGCCGCATCCCCATCCGGTCACGAACCAACGGATGGCTTCCGGTACCCGGCTGGACGGGTGAGCACGAGTGGACCGGCGACATTCCATTCGAAGAAATGCCCAAGTCCATAAACCCCGACGAGGGCTACGTCGCCACCGCCAACAACAAGCCGGTGGGGGACGATTACCCCCACTACATCGCCATCGATTTCACGCCGGAGTTCCGGTGCAAATCGGTTACCCAAGGGCTGCTGGGCCTCGAAAAGCCCGCCGCGCCGGACATGGCCAAGGTACACGCCCAACGCGTTTCCATACCGGCCCTAGGCTACCTGGCGGCCATGCAGGGCGTGAAGGTGGCCGGTCCGCTGGCGGCGGAAGCCCGGGAACGGCTTCTGGCCTGGAACGGGGCAATGGACGCCGGGGCCGTGGAGCCCACTATCTACAGCGCGGTAAGGGACGCCCTGTTCAAAGAGGCCCTCGGAAACAACCTCACCCCGGAGTTGGCCGAAAACGCCTGGAGCCCAGGGGACCGGGGATTGGGGTCCTTCGGCAACCGGCTCAAGGCCCGCCTGTCGGCCATGATCGAGCAGGACGACGTATCGCTGCTGCCACCAGGCGACACCTGGGCGGCGGCTTTGTCAAGGGCGTTAACGGCTGCGACGGCCACGTTGCGGGACCGGTTGGGCGACGACATGGAGGAGTGGCGTTGGGAGCGTGTCCACCAAGCGCGCCCGCAACACACCCTTTCGGCAGCTTACCCTGAGCTGGCCGGGCTGCTGGACCCGCCGCCGATTCCCGCCAGCGGCGACGGCGACACGCCGTTGGCCGGCGGATATTCGCCCGCCGCGCCCGCCACCATCACCACCCTGTCGGTGGCCCGCTACTGTTACGACCCCGCCGACTGGAAGGACTCGCTATGGGTGGTGCCCCTGGGCAGCTCGGGGCATCCGGGCAGTCCCCATTACTGCGACCAATCGGACACTTGGCGCCGGGTGGAAATGGTCCCAATGGAGTGGGACTGGCCGCAGATCGAGCGGTCTGCGGAGTCCCGCCAGAGGCTGCTGCCAGGGTAGGGCCCGACCACTCTTTCTATCTACTCGCCCTTCAGGCGCCGGCCCAGCAGGTCGATGGCCGCTTGGGCCGCCGCCCTCTTGGTGGCGTCGCGGTCGCCGTCCGCGTGTATCTCGATGGCGCTGTCCTCGCCATCCTTGACCGACAGCCCGACCCAGAAGGTGCCGATGGGCAGGCCGCCGCGTCCGGCGGCGGGGCCGGTGACACCCGTGGTGGAGACGGCGTAATCGGTGCCGGTCAACTCGCGGACTCCCCGCGCCATGGCGACGGCCATTTCACGGCTGACCGTACCGTGGGTTGGCGCGACGTCGTCCGGGACTCCCAACACCTTCTCTTTCAGTCCGCCGGTGTAAGCGACGACACCGCCGGGGAAGTAGCGGGAGCTTCCCGGCACCGTGCCCAGCATGTAGCCGACGAGACCGCAGGTGCAGGCTTCCGCCACCGAGACCGTCTTCTCGGAGGCCGTTAGTAGTTCGGCCAGTTCCTGTACTTCCATCGTTTCAACTCCCCGAAACAGCGTAAAAAACGAATCGATCGCGTAGGGGGCTGTCCTTGTGATTGCCCAGTCTGACGAGGGGCGCCCCTACGTTTCGAGCATTATGAAGAACTCCGCGTTTCCCGCGTCGCCCAGTATGGGGGAACGGCAGATGTTCCGCACCCGCAGTCCTTGGGACACCGACCAGTTGACCATCTTGCCGAGCGTCGCGGCGTGTACTCTTGGGTCCTTGATGACGCCGCCTCGTCCCACCTGCGCCCTGGGGGCCTCGAACTGAGGTTTGACCAAGGCCAAGACCGGCCGGCCGTTTTCCAGGTGGTCCAAGGCGGGAGGTATAACCAGGGATAGGGAAATGAACGAAACGTCGATGACCACCAGGTCGACGGGCTCGGGCAATTCGTAACGATAGCGGGCGTTGCACCGTCTCGATTACGGACACCCGAGCGTCCTGGCGCAGCTTGTAGCTCAACTGACCGTGCCCCACGTCGACGGCATAGACGTGGCGGGCGCCGCGCTGCAACAGGCAGTCGGTGAACCCGCCGGTGGAGGCCCCGATGTCCAAGGCCGTGATGCTGGTAACGTCGATTCCGAACCGGCCCAAGGCGTGGTCCAGCTTCAGACCGCCCCGGCTGACGAAGGGCAACCGCCCCCGCACCTCCAGCTCTACCGAGTCGGCCAGCAGCGTCCCGGCCTTGGCGATCCGGCCCAAGGGCCCGTAGACCAGTCCCGCCATGATCAACGCCTGTGCCCGCTCCCGGCTCTCGGCAAGGCCGCGGAGCACCAGCAACAAGTCGGCGCGCTGTTTTTGTCTTGAACTGTGCTTCACTTGATTCATGGGATGGCGTTGATTATAGGAGAATCCTGCTCCATCCCCCAGATTCGGGAATCACGGTTCAGGTTATTCGCCAATGAAGTCAGGACGGCGTTTTTCCAGAAAGGCCCGGTAGCCCTCTTGGTAGTCCCGGGTGTCGAACTGCGTTGAGAGGCAGGCCGGCTTCCTCGGGCGTCAGGTCGCTCAAGGAAGGCTTGAGCTGCACCTGCCGCAGCGTCTCCTTATTGACGGCGTGAGACAGCGGGGCTAGTGCGGCGATCTCGTTGGCCAACCGATAGGTGTAGGCTTCAAGTTCTTCGGCGGGAACTACCTGGTTGACCAGGCCGATGCGTAGGGCTTCGTGGGCGTCCAGCAGGCGGCCGGAGAGAAGTATGTAGAGGGCGTTGCCTTTGCCTACCAAGTCAACCAGTCCTCTCATCTCCCGGTGACCGATGGTTATGCCCAGCCGGGCCACCGGAATGCCCAGCCTGCTGCCCTCGCCGGCGATGCGGAGGTCGGTGGCGACCGCCAGTTCGCAGCCCCCTCCGGCGGCGAACCCTTGGACCATCGATATGGTGGGGGTGGCCATCTCGGCCGCGGCCTTCAGCAGCCCATCCACCGCTTCGTTGTAGCCACGGCCCTTGACCGAATCCGACCGGTGAGCTTCGAAGTCGGCTATGTCCGCACCAGCGGAAAACGCCTCGCCGCCCGCTCCGGCGATGACGACGGCCCTGATCGTCCCGGTCGGCGTCCAGCTCCCGGAGCAACCCGGCCATGGCGCGCCACATTTCGAAGCTGAGGGCGTTGCGTTGGCCGGGACGGTTAATGGTGACCGTGGCCAGAGGCGGTTGGCGGTCGACGAGAATGCGGCCGTCAAGTAACTCTTCAGTCAAAATGTTTCCTGCCCTCATCCTCGTTGTCCAAATACCCGTGGCTTCTATCCTACCAGCCAGCGGCGGCACGGCGCCACGCGGCCGTTAAACAGGATCAGGATCATTTAATTTTCCCCTCCCCCAGAGGGCGCCGAGGGTTAGGGTGGGGGCGTTCCCCTGACGTGAGCGACTATCGTTATTGCCAGCATTTCACCCTCACCCCAGCCCTCTCCCTCAAGGGAGAGGGCGAATTAAAATGATCCTGGAAGCAGGATATGTTGCGGTGTCGACCGCGCCGATTTTGAGAGTAGCCAGGGCGTTCCGCACGTCTCTGCCGGTCTGCTACGTTGGAGACTTGCGGTAGGCTTCCAGCAGCAGCCGCACGTCCGTGTCCACGTCAGCGTCAACGTAGAAGGGCTCGAAGTCGGCGGCCCTGGTCCAGATTCGGGCCGCTTGGATCAAAGCCGCCCGCTCCACCGCCGCAGGCCAGCGCAGAATGCTCAGAGAAGGGTATTCCGCGTGCCCGGCGGCGGTGGAGCCGTTGAGCCCCCGGGATACGGTGACTTGGTTGTCGGATATTCCGGTGACCAGCAACATCTCCGAGCCCAACGCCACCGTTTGCCCCACCGCCAGTTGGGAGCCGTCATCGACGGCGAACGCGGCGGCGTCAGGGGTTACGGGCCCGCCGGTCACCGCAGCGCCGCTGTCTTCGTAGAAGGCCCGGTATCCCCAGATTCCCTCGACCCGCAGGTTGCCATCGCCTTCCTTGAACACGGTCCGCCGTCCGCTGGCCTCGATAGCGTTGTACGGGGTGCCCCAGGGCTTGGCCGGCGAGCTATTGTATGGGACGAGACGGTAGTCGCCGTTCGCCCAGTTGGCGTCGAATGAATGGTCGCCCTTGGCGTCCTCCGTAAGGGAGGCGACCGACAGCAAGTCCGGCACAGCCAGCCGTTTGAAGCCGTTCCCGTCGAGAACCAAGGTATCCCACCGGGGGTAGAAATGCCGGTTGCAAAAGTTGTCGACCCAGTCCGACACCGCCAAGAGCAATTGGAACAGCTCGTCATCGTCATCGCTCCCGGCGGCGGGGTCCTTCAACACGCTGTCGTCCTTGAGCTTTGTGAGGTCCCCGTAAAGGGACCGGTAGGCCTCTCTTCCCATGGCCGTCATCCTTCTGCGAATTTTGGGCGGCGAAATTCGGGAAATGCCGCGTCAGTTTTCTTCCGTGTATTCGACGACCACTGTGTGGGCGTTGGCTGGAGGCCGTCCCCGCCACCGGAGGCTCAGCACCTCCCCCCTCAGTCCGCGGGGCCCCTCGTTCTTGAGGAAGGTGCGGGTGGCATCGCTGCCCAGGTTGGGCACCGCCAGGATATCGATGGCCTTGGACGGCGCGCCCAGCAGGCTGCCGGCGCCGCCGAAGTAGATTTCGCACAAGTGGCGGCCGTCGGCCACGGTCTGCAGCACCCTTACCCGGGTCAACCGGAGCCGGTAACCCTTGGCCGGCGTGAGTATGGTCTGAGGGTTTCCATTGGTGGACGAGGTCACTTGGACGGTATTCAGGACGAAGGCCCGGCGGTGCAGAGGGGCCCGGTAATGCGGCCGGGTGGTCATTAGCTTTCCTCCGAATACTCCACGATGATTTTGTGAACACTGTAGGGCGCGGCGCCGCTCCACCGGCCGCTCAACACCTCGTCCCGCAACCCCCTCGGCCCCTCTTCTTTGAGGAAGGTGCGGGTGGCGGCTTCCCCGGAGTCCGGGATGTCCAGAGTGTCGACGGCCTTGGCCGGGTTGACGTTGATGTCGGCGCCGACGCCGAAGTAAACTTCGTAGAGCCGGCTGCCGCTGGCCCTCTCCTGCACTGCTCTCACCCGGATTAACCGGAGACGCTTGCCCTTCCGGGGCGCGGCGATGGTCTCCCGGAGATTTGACGTGTTGGAGTCGTGGGTATTGAGCAGGGCGGAGTACGACCGGGGCCGGGGTTGGACCCGCCGGTTTCGCCGGGTGGTCATTTATTACACTCCGGTGATGTTGTACTGAAGGGCCGTATGGGTGGCGGTGGACCGGTTGCCGCTGCGTTCCTGGAGGGCAATCCGGAAGCTGACGACCATGATGTTCTGCCGCTTCTGGGCGTCCCGCACCGTTTCGATGGTGAGCTCCCGCTTGAAGCCCAACCGCCATTGAGACCGGTTCACGATGAGCAGCCGTCCGGTGCTGGCGACGTTGCCGGCGTCGGTGACCTTGCCGTCGGCGTCGGCCAGGGCCATCTGCTCGGAGACGATTACGGGAATGCCCTCGACGGCCCCCAACTGGCCGGTAAGCAGGGTAGCCTGGGGACCGAACTTATCGAGGGTGCGGAAGTTGCTGACGCCCAATGAGCGGATGAAGGTGTTGACGTCGGTGACATAGACCGCCTCCGACGGCCTGACGCCGTACTTGCGCAACTGTGCCCGGACCTCATTGAACATATCGTCGGAAACTCCGGCCCCGTGGTCGATGGCCTGCTTAGAGTTGTCGACCAACGGGAGGTGCAACAGGCCGTCGAACCCCACCAGCCAGTGACCCTTGCCGGCATCGTCGGAGGAAATCGTGGCGCCGTCGGCGTTGATGTTGTCGACCTTCGACGTGTCGCCATTCAGGATTACGTCGTCGATCACCTCCCGGGCGTTTCGCAACAGGCCGCGGCGCAGTTCCTCCATCATGGCGATGACCGCATCCTCGTCCAAGTCGTAGGACCAAGGCACCTCGGCCACCAGTTCGTGGGCGGTCAGGGTCTGCCGGGCCGTGGACAACGCGGTATTCTCGGGAGCGACGTTCTCCGCGCCGGGGTACCAGTTGACGTCGCCCATCTGCAGGGGTATCTGGAACGGGTTGCTGGGCATCTGGATGGTGTTGAACAGCGGGGCGATGGCCGTCTCCAGGTTGACGTCATCCCAAAGGGCTCGGGCCTCCTGGGTGTCCACTAATTCGGCGCCCGAGCCTGCGGTTGCGGAGTCCATGGCGGCCTTGAGGTTGGACTGCCATCCCTCCAATACTCGCGGGTTGGGCCCGCCGGGGTCGCGCATCTGGGCGGCGAGCAGGCTGCGGACACAGGCCAGGTCCAGATGGTCCAAGCCCGTGTATTTACCGTAGGGCACTCTCGGCCGCTCGCCGCTGTTGTGACGGTGCAGCAACGACCGCTTTTCGCTCTCCCGCCAAGCCGTTTGCACATTGGTGAGCTGACTGGCGATACGGTCCAGCTCCTCTTTGATGGGCGGGATCTCAGTCTCCATTCGGGACTCATAGAATTCCCGGACGGCGTTGAGTTCCCGTTTGATGAGGTCCAGGTCTTGGGGTGCGATAGTCATACTTACCTCCCGGCGATTGTGTGTTGAGATACCTGGTTCCAGTCTCTTTGTCGCATGGACCGGGGCGGGGCCCTGCCCCATGCTGGTCCACTCACGCGTCTTGCCGTTGTCAACGCCGGCCTTCCCTGAGAATATTCAGGATGGCGGCCACCGGGTCTGTACCCGGAGCGTTCTTGGGGATGCCCGGCGCTTCCGAGCGCCGGAGGGCGTTCCGGTTGGCTGGCACGGGCACGGCGCTGACTTCCAACAACTCCTGTTCGATGAACCGCAACCCCAGAAACGCACCCGATTTCTCGTCTCTCCGCTCTTCGAACCGGATGGGTTTGAAGCCGACCGAGACACCCCATTGAAACCCCGCGCGATACAGCGCAGCTATCTCTTGGGCGAAATCCGTCGGAGCAAACTCCATCCGCGCCATCAAGCGGCGGGACTCGGACCAGACGTCCACGGCGCGGCCGATGGCCGGACGGCGGTAGTCGTGGGCCCAGAGCAACACCGGGTTCCTCAAGTACGACTCGAGCCGCCAGCCCTCGGCCGATATCACGTCGCCGTGGCGGTCGACCTCGTCGGTCGAGAGGACGAAGGCCACCGGGGCGTCCGGGTTGTCTCCCGATTTGCTGTCGGCGACCGACATAGCCGGGCAGCGCCACTTTGTAAGCATCGAGTCCTGCCCTTCTACGGGCGCGGCGTCCCATAAGCCTTCGACCGATAAACCTTCGACCCATGAGCTTTCGAGTCGAGGTCTGACAGGTGTGTCTGATTGGCCGGTCCGGTATTGCATCCCGCCTCCTGATCGTGCGGCCCTTTTGGGGCCCACAGATTTGCCAGATCCGAAATAAAAAAGAGACGGCCCGATAGGTCCGTCCTTTCAGGAAATTCGCCGTCTGAGCCCGCGCCCGTTGCGGTTCACAGCATTTGTGTCGATATACGTCGAGTCTAGGTACCGTATCTCCGGGCCGTCAACCCCAGGCTGTCAGACCTTCAAAATCGAAACCTGTTGCTTAATCTGATATATTTGCTGCTAGATAAGGTCGTCTGGCCACCCGCCGGCGCGAGCCGGCCCAGGGCTCGATGCCCCAAAAGTAGGAGAGCGACACATGGCGCTTTTGACCCCGGACCCCACGTTTTACCCTTCCCCGAAGATGGCGACGCAGGCGCCGGCCGAACGCCTTGGCTATTGCGCGGTTTTGAACGTAAACGGCAACCCCGATCAAATGACGGTGGTAGACCTGGACCCCAACTCGCCGACCTATAGCCAAATCGTAAGCGCCCTGGACGTCCCCAACGTGGGGGATGAACTGCACCACTTCGGCTGGAACGCCTGCAGCTCCGCCTTGTGCCCTTACGCTCCCCACCCGCACTTGGAGCGCCGCTACCTGGTGGTGCCGACCCTGCGGACTTCACGCATCTACATCATGGACACCAAGCCCGATCCCTATCACCTCAAGCTCGTCAAGACTGTTGAGGCGGAGGACATCTTCGCCCGCACCGGCTACAGCCGCCTTCATACCGTGCATTGCGGCCCCGACGCCATCTACCTGAACGGCATCGGGTCGGCCGATGGCGGATCGCCCGGCGGCATATTGCGCATCGACCACAACACTTTCGAACCGCTGGGCCGCTGGGAGCTGGACCGCGGGCCCCAGTTGCTCTCCTACGACTTCTGGTGGCACATTGGCCTGGACGTGGTCGTGACCAGCGAATGGGGCACCCCCGATATGTTCGAGAACGGCCCGGTCCTGGAACATATCGTGAACCACAACTACGGCCACAAAGTCCACTTCTGGGACCTGCGCCGTCGTCGTCACGTCCAGGAAGTTGACCTGGGCTCGGAATATCAGATGGCGCTGGAACTTCGCCCGGCCCACAACCCGACCAAGGCTTACGGATTCGTCGGCGTGGTGGTGAACGCCAACGACCTGTCGGGGGCGGTCTTCACCTGGTACCAGGAGAACGGCAAGTGGGCCGCCACCAAGATCATCGACATACCCGCCGAGCCGGCCGATCCCGAACTGCTGCCCGAAGCGTTGAAGCCCTTGGGAGCCGTCCCGCCGCTGATCACCGACTTGGACCTGTCGGTCGACGACAGGTTCCTCTATGTCTCCTGCTGGGGGACCGGCGAGCTCCGGCAGTACGACGTCTCCGACCCGTTCAATCCGAAGCTTACCGGCGCGGTGCGGGCGGGCGGGATCGTCCGCAAGACCCCCCACCCCAAGTCTGGAGCCTTGGCTGGAGCGCCGCAGATGGTGGAGATCAGCCGCGACGGCCGGCGGGTTTACGCCACCAACTCGCTGTACAGCTCTTGGGACGATACGTTCTATCCGGGCATGACCGGATGGATGATAAAGTTCAACGCCGGCCCGGACGGCGGGCTGGAATTGGACCCTGACTTCTTCATCGATTTCGGAGAGGCGCGGTCTCACCAACTGCGCCTGGAAGGCGGGGACGCCTCCTCGGATTCCTTCTGCTATCCGTAACCTCCCGCTGAGACCGCCGGGGTGCTCCCAGTCCCATTGTTGCACAGCGAACCGGCGGCCCTGGCATCCCTGGGGTCGTTGGCGGGCCTTGCCGCTCTAGGAGCGTTTCACGGCCTGAACCCGGCCATGGGCTGGTTGTTCGCGGTGGCCCTCGGCTTGCAACAAGGGACCGGCTGGGCCATCTCCCGGGCCTTGGTCTTCATTACCGCCGGCCACGCCGCCTCTCTGGTTGTCATCGCCGTTGCCCTGGCCTTCATCGGGTCCTTCGTCCCGTTGGGCAGCCTCCGGATCATCGCCGGAGCAGTGCTGCTGTTGTTCGGCGCATACAAGCTGTTCCGTTACTACCGGCACCCGCGTTGGGTGGGGATCCGGGTCGGCCCCCGGGACCTTTTCGTCTGGTCCTTCCTCATGGCCACATCCCACGGCGCGGGACTGATGCTCGCCCCCATCATCTTGAACCTGGACGAGGCGGGTCCGGTAGCCGCCGGGGAGTTGTCCCACCATGCTGGCTACCTGGACCTAGCCGATACGTCGGCGGCTTGGGCGATCGGTCTGGGAGTGCACACCGCGGCTATGCTGCTGGTGATGTTTCCCATAGCAATGGTGGTCTACAAAAAGGTGGGGCTGGCGTTTTTGCGGTGGGGATGGGTGAACGTGGACATTCTGTGGGCGGCCGTGCTGTTCCTGACCGGGGGCGTCACCATCCTGCTGGAAGTGCTCTAGACCGGGCATTCGACCGGTCCCGTGCGAATAGAGGGGACCCGTAACGGTCCCTCGACTGAGATTGACTGGGTGTTCTGAAGTGTGTTAGCGTTACTGATCATTACTCGATAAAAATGCAAGGAGCGGATACAAAATGGACGTTACGGCGCTCGCCATCGAGAAACTCAAGGAAGTCATGGAAGAACAGGGTGAGCAGGAGGGATCGCTCCGCGTTGTCGCCATGCCCGCCGAAACCGGCGGACTTCAGTACATGCTGACGATGGAAAATGAGAGCCAGGCGGACGACACCGTGCTGAGCAGGGAAGGCGTCCGGTTCCTGATGGACTCCGACAGCGCACCCTTCCTGGAAGAGGCCACCATCGACTACGTGGAGAACTTCGGCGGCCAAGTCGGCTTCGTGATCAACAACCCGATGTTTACCAGCGCCGGCGGCGGTTGCGGCTCCGGTTGTGGTTGCGGCGCCGGTGGCTGCGGATGCGGCAGCGGCGGTTGCGGCGGCCACTAGGCCGACAGCGAACATACAGCCGAAGACAATTTCCCAATTAAAAGAGGCCCCGTGAACTGGGGCCTCTTTATTTTTTCGAAGAGCCACCGCCGAAGGCGCACTCCTTGACTCATTCTTTGTCGTCCGTCGATAATCCCAGAAACCTCAGCGGTTAAAGCCGACCAAGGCACGCTAACAGCCTCCTTCAAACAACACACAGCGGCTATCCGAGGATAGTGAGGAGCGGCATGCTCACGATTTCGGTCAAGGACTTGGGTCCCCTCACCAAGGGGACGGTGGAGTTGAAGCCGCTCACCATATTCGTCGGGCCGAGCAACACCGGCAAGTCCTACATGGCCGCGGCCATCTGGGCGGTGGTGCGGGCCTTCGGATGGGATGATCGTCCTCTCCCCGGCGGAATTCGGCCAGCAAAATCGTTTCGAAGGGCACTGCGATTTGGTCGGTCGACACAATCGGGAACTCAGTTCGAAGAAACGGAAGTTCTCAAGGCCCTCCAAGACTGGATGGAACAGCAGAACAACCAGTATTCTGACTCGCCGAGATTCATCACGGCAGACTTGCCGGAGGAGGTGCGGAAGGCTATAGATCAATCCACTCGGCAATCGCTTGAAATCATTCGCACTGAGGTTATCGACCATTTGCGTCAAGCCTACGGCGACGATTCAGGTTTTGCCAGAAACGGGAGAACGGCGGACTTCTCCGTAATTATCCAACGGGATAGCCCTCTGCTAAATATGGGCATCCAGCTAGACGACCAAAAGAGGTCGATGCCATCTTTCGATGTGTCTACGGCAACGATATCATGGCCGGAGGACGAAGCGTGGCAATTGGGACTGGGTTTAGACAACGATGGAATGGAAGCGCTTCTTCTAAATTTGAGAATGTCGGCGACGCGAAGGATTTCAGACGGATTGCCACCAAATAGTTTTTACCTGCCCGCCGCCCGCTCCGGTATAGCACAGGCGCACAAAGTTCTAGCCGCCGCGCTTGTGCGCCAGTCGTCACGAATTGGGATTGAGCGAATCAATATTCCAACTTTACCAGGCATGACCACTGAATTCTTGGGCAACCTATTGAGCTTGGACCGACGCCTAGGCCGCCGTCGAACTCATGGTGCGTTTAAGGACGCTATCGAATTCATTGAGACCGATGTCCTCTGCGGCAGCATAGACTTGGACGAATCTGCCGGGCTGCCGACGCCGGAAATAGTCTACTTGCCGGGGTACCCGGGTTCTCCGACGGGAAAATATAATCTCGATCATACCTCGTCCATGGTTTCGGAATTGGCTCCGGTGGTCTTGTTCTTGAAGTATCTAATTAACCAGGGCGATCTGCTCATTCTCGAGGAGCCCGAATCCCACCTGCACCCGGCGGCTCAGCGCCAGTTGGCCCGCGGGATTGTGCGTCTGGTGAACACCGGGGTGAAGGTCATCATCACAACCCACAGCGACACTTTCGTCAGCCAAATCAACAATCTGCTGGCCTTGAGCCAAGCTAGCAAGGACTTGGTTGCCGAACGCGGCTTTGAAGCCGCCGATCTCCTAAGGCAGGAGCAGGTCGGAGCTTATCTGTTCCGATATAGCCAAGAACTAGGCGGCAGCGTGATAACCCCCTTGGAAATCGACCCCGATACCGGGATCGATGAAGAAGAGTTCGCGGAAGTGTTCGAATCCCTATACGACGAATCCATTGCGTTGCAGCGTGACCGCGCCTGATGGCGTCTTTTCAATTCCCGGAAAGCATCCGCAGCGAATACGGCGGCTGCTGTCTCACCAACTCCTATGAAGAACCGAATTGCAGGATTGACGTTTCAAGATTTGGATGCGCGGCACTCGCTACGGTCCACGGAGACCTAAACCAGCGTCGCCCGAATCACCGGAGACTCGCTCGGCTTTGCGACCGTCTCATATTCGGGCGTCTGAATGAGGATTTCATCTGCGCTGCCGAAATCAAGGGAGGCAAGAACCCTGAAGTGCCGAAAGCGATCAGACAGATCCAAGGAGGATTGGACTTGGCAAGGTCCATGCTCCCGAATCTTTCCATCGAACATTGGTACCCATTGCTGTTCTTCAGCGGCAAAATGAAGGGCAATGACTTGCGTACGCTGCAAACAAGAAGAGTGTCTTACGGCGGCAAAAAGAAGTATGTAGACCGTATTGATTGCGGGACGGGCCTGTATGATTTCCTAGTCAAGCAAATGGTCTAACGCCATACTGAACGCACCTTAGGAGACTTACCCCATGACAACCACACCCCACGGCGTAAATTACGAGTCCAACCGGCCTGTGGTTATGGGCCGGAACGGTATGGTCTGTTCCGCCCATCCGTTGGCCTCCCAGGCCGGGATGTCGGTGCTGCAAAAGGGAGGCAACGCTGTTGACGCCGCCATCGCGACCGCCGCCGCCTTGAATGTCGTCGAGCCGAACATGTCGGGCATCGGCGGCGACGGCTACATCATGGTCTACAACCGCGAGGCGGGGACCATCGAGGTCTGTAACGCCACGGGGGCGGCCCCCTACGCCGCAGCACTGGAGCGCTACCAAGCCACCGGCATTCCGGTGAAAGGCGTCCTCTCCGCCTCCGTGCCCGGACTGCTGGACGGCTGGATGTCGGCCCACTCGAAATACGGGTCGTTGTCCCTTGCCCAGGTCTTCGACCCCGCATTGGACCTGGCCGACAACGGGTTCCCCGTTACCCACGTGCTGTCGGGCGTGATCGCCGGAGACTCCCTGATTCAGCAGTTCCCGACCTCCCAAAAGATATTCGCGCCAAAGGGCAGTGGGTTGAAACCCGGCGAGATAATCTACCAGAAGGACCTGGCTCGCACCTTCCAGGCTATCGTGGATGGCGGCCGCGACGCGTATTACGAAGGCCCGGTGGCCGAAGCGATGGTCAAGTTCAGCGAGGAGCAGGGCGGGTTGCTGTCGATGAAGGACTTCGCCGACTGCCGGTCTCGGTGGGAAGCGCCCATCTCCACCACCTACCGAGGCTACTCGGTCTACGAGGCCCCACCCAATTCCAGCGGGCACGTCCTGTTGCAGGAATTGAACCTAGTCGAGCATTTCGACGTAAGCGGCATGGGCTGCAACACCGCAGAGAGCATCCACCTGATGGTCGAAGCCAAAAAATTGGCCTTCGCCGACCGGGAAGCCTACATGGCTGACCCGGATTTCGTCGAAGTTCCAACTGCGGGTCTGGTCTCCAAGCCTTACGCCAAAGAACGGGCCGCCCTGATCAACCTGGAGCGAGCAGCCGCCGAGGTGCGGCAGGGAGACCCTTGGGGCCACCAACCCGGCGCCCGACGGCCGCGCGCCGTGGCCGCCGCTTCGGCCCAGGAGGAAGACACCACTTGCTTCGTAGTGGTGGACCGCCGGGGCAACGCCGTATGCCAGCTTCAGAGCATCCAGAGCTCTCTGGGCTCCAGCGTCGTCGCCGGCGACACGGGGGTGTTGCTCAACAACCGTATGACCTACTGGCACCTGGACCCACACCACGTGGACTGCTTGCAGCCAGGCAAGCGGGTACGCCACACCATGAACCCGGTGATGGTCTTCCGGGGTGGAGAGGCCTCCAGCAACGGCGACGAGCCGGCGGAGAGTCTCTTCCTGGTCTGCGGGACCCCAGGCGCCGACACCCAGGTGCAGACGAATATGCAGGTCATCTCCCACGTAGTCGACTTCGGCATGACCGTGGCCGAGGCCGTGGAAGCGCCCCGCTGGCGTAACACCCACAGCCCCACCGAGTCCAACATCCCTCACGAATGCGACAACCTGCTCTACGTGGAGTCCAGGTTGGGTCCGGAAGTGAGACGGCATTTGGAAACGCGAGGCCATGTGCTGGAGGTGCTCCACCCTTGGGGAGCGGCGGGCAGCGAGATGATGATACAGGCCGACCCGGATTCCGGGGTGCTTCAGGGCGCGGCGGACCCGCGGCGGGACGGCTACGCCAGTGGAATGTAGAATTTGGAGTGCGGAATTTGGAATGCGGAATTTGGAGTGCGGAATTTGGAATGCGGAAGCGCCGCGCGATGTCATAACGTACCGGGTATTCTGCATTCCTAATTCCACATTCCACATTCCCAATTGGTGAGTATGAGAATACCGGGGGAGAAACGGAGCCCCTACCCGGATGAATGCGGCAACCGCGCCGGAGCGTTCGCTGAGGCGGTGCGCCTCGGCGACATGGACGCGGCGTGGTCCCTTCTCTCCAAAGAGACACGGGGTATGCGCATGGGGGTGTGGGCCACCAAGAACCGTGTGGACATGCAACAGGCCTATCGCGCCGGCTATGACGCCCAGCATCCCATGCGGGCGTCGATGCTGGACGACTTCAGGAACACCGTATTGAGCCTCTGGCCTCTGGAAGACCTCACCGACCTGGGCATATCGCCCACCAGCTATGTCGACGACCGCCACGCCTTCGCATTCCTGCCCTTCGGCATGAACGAAGACACCACCGAGGTGACCCGGGGGAGGGCCATGAACGGTCTGATACTGCCTATGTTGTTGGAGGATGAGGAGTGGCGGGTGGACCTGCCCGGGTGGCGGTTCCTGGAAGTACCGGAGCCAAAGTAACCGTTGGTCCGGGGAGCGCACAGAGACCGGGCAAGCGCCGACGGGGCGCCGGCGCGGCCTGATACCCCGCAGGCCTGCCAGCTCTGCCGCCGGGAGTCCCATCGGTTCACCGAACATCACTTGGTGCCCCGTTCCCGGGGCGGCAAGTTCGGGCCCAAGGCAATGCTGTGCCCCACCTGCCACCGGCAGCTTCACGCCATGTTTTCGGAAACGACGTTAGCGCGGGAATTGAACTCAATCGAGACGCTGCGCGCCAACCCGGAGGTTTCCAGCTATCTGAAGTGGGTGCGCCGCCAAAAAGCGCCCACCAACTTCAGGGTCCGCCGGTCCAACACCCGCCGCTAGCTGCCGGTGTTGTGGGGCGATCGGAGAGGCATCTCCGGTTCGACTAGCAACTCTGGAACGGGTCTCCCCAAGGCTCGGGCGATCGAGGTCAACGTCTTGAATCTAGGTGTCTGTTCTCCACTCTCGAGCCGGACCAGGGTAACGCGCCCGATGTCGGCTGCGTGCGCGAGCGCCTCCTGGGTCAATCCGGCCGACTCACGGAACCGGCGGATGCGTTTGCCAAGAGTATGCCTGCCCCGCATGGCAATCGCCTCGACGATTGGCCGATAGGACTCGTCGCAGTAGTGACGGGCGAAGTCCCAGGGGACTTCGACCCGCTCGCCTCGGACCGTGTTGAGCACTATCTCGTATGGGTTCGGCAACTCAATGCCGGACAAGTCCGCACGGTCCTTGACCTCAGGGAGGTCGGCGAAGGGTATTTGCCCGTTGCACCCATCCGCGAAGGTCAGTTCGATTCCATCTTCCAGGAGGCGTGCGGACGTCATCATCCGGTCGGCGTTTTTCACTAGCACAGCGTCCATCAGCTATTCTCCATGAATGGCGTCCCAAGTGCGCCTGATGTCCTCGGTGTGTTTTGCATACATCCTTAGAATGTCCCGAAGATTGCCGGGAGGAGGTTGGTCCATAAAGGTTCCTCCATTTAACTCTATGCGGCACACATCCTCATTGCCGACCCAGACGTGGACATGGGGAGGTTCGAAGCCGTTCTCCCTGGTGTTGACCACGAAACGGAACTGCCCCTCTAACGCAACAGTAGGCATTCGAAGTCCTCGGCCGAGGGAGTGTCCCCGATACCTGTATTACGAGTGTAATGTATCATCAATCGATACATGAATAAAGCTTCGGTTGGCCGACGCCAGCTTGTGCCACCCTTCGCGGAAGGAATATACTCGTAACGTTATGGTAAATGAAGATAGAGGCCCGGAAGATGGCCTAACCGAGCTGCCCCTGTTCCCCCTCAACATGGTCTTGTTCCCCGGCTCTCCCCTGCCGCTGCATATCTTTGAAGAACGCTACAAATCCATGATCGGCAACTGCATGGAACGGAACGAGCCCTTCGGCGTCGTGCTGATCAAGCAGGGCCTGGAGTCCGGTGCCCCGGCTCTGCCCTTCGAGACCGGAACGACCGCCCGGGTCTTGCGCTCTGAGTTGCTCGACGAGGGGCGTATGAACATCATGACCAAGGGGGAGCGGCGGTTCGAGATCGGGGAGATAACCCAACAGGAGCCCTACCTGGTGGGCCGCGTCAGGTTCTTGGGGGAGCCTTTGGGCGAGGGGATAACCGAGCTAGTGCCCCAACTGAAAGAGGAATATCCGGCGTTGGTGCAAGGGCTCACCGCCCTTGCCGGGGGCTACGCTTCCCAAGTAACCATACCCGACGACCCGGTGGAGCTTTCGTACACGGTCGCAGCCAGCCTCAACCTTCAGAATACAGTCCGCCAAGCACTGCTGGAGGCCCCGACGGTGGCGGCGAGGCTCTCCCACTTGGTGCCCCTCCTGAAGCGGGGGAATTACGAGTTGCAACAAGAGATCGCCAAGCGGAACCCTTACCGGGGACCCCGCCTGAACTGATCCGCCCGGCCCGCCCATCCCGTACGAACAGGCTGACCGTGTTGTAACAGCGGTGTGAGGTTAGCTGGTCTTGGCCAACTCCCCGAACAGCCGAAGAGCCCCCGACTCCGGGATGAGACCGGAAAACAACTCCGGGTGTATCATCTCCGCCATTATCTCCAGCCCGGTTACCAATCTGGGCCCCGAGCGGCTGGCAAAGGCGCTGGCGTCTATCACATAGACCCGGTTGTTTTGCACTGCGGGCAGCGAATCCCAGCCTTCCCTTTGGGCCAGGATGGGCACGTCCTGAAGCCCGCGTTTCACGTCGAACCCGCAGGGCATCATGATGATGATCTCCGGTTGGCGCTCAAGCACATCGTCCCATTCGAGCTTTAACGTGCCGGTGTCCTTGTCGCCGAAAGAGTTGGAGCCGCCGGCCATCTCCACCATCTCAGGGACCCAATGACCGCCGCACATCAGGGGATCAGCCCACTCCACGTGCAACACGCTGGGTTGACTGTCGGCGTCGGCGGCCCGTTGGACCACGGCGCCGATGCGGGCCTCCATGTCAATGGCGATATCCTCGGCAGCGGCTTCTGAGCCGGTGGCCTGGCCGACCTTGCGAATGTCATTCACCACGTCGGCCAGGAGTTGGGGGTCCAAGGACAGGACCTCCGGTGTCTTCGGAAGGCCAAGACTAGCCTCGGCGACCTGCCGAGAGGAGATGGCTCACACCTCACAGATTGCCTGGGTGATCAGGAGATCGGGCTCGGCGGCCCGCAGGGTCGGCTCATCGATCTCGTAGATGCCGAGACCCTGCTCCAGGCGCTCCGAGATCACGCGGCTGATCTCCCCGCTGGTGGGCTGCTGTCCCTCGAACACGCTGCGCACCACTACGGGTTTATTCCGGGCGTCGGGCGGGTAGTCGCACTCGTGGGTGACTCCGCGGAGACCATCTTGCAGGCCCAGCTTGTAGACTATTTCCGTAGCGCTGGGCAGGAAGGAGCAAATATTCATCAGGCCTCTCATCGCATAACCTCTACCGGTGCGGTCCGGAATGGGAGACCAACTCCACGGTGGTGTCAGCGGTCGCCACGGCGACCGATCCGTAGAGAGGTCAACGGCGCTTCCACATCTCTACAAGCTCGTGGGCCTGGTCGTCGTCCACTCCCCACATCTCGAACCTGATGCGGATGGCATCGTAAAGGGAGATGTTGCCGGGCTCCTTGTCGGCGTCCCGGTACCCTTCGGCGTCGACGTCCATCCATTCCAAGGCGATGCCGTCGGTGTTGGCGAGGCGTTCCACCATGTTGACGGCGCAGGCGGTAATTCCGGAGAAGAACAACTCCCCGGCCCCCACCTCCTCGCCGCCGGCGTCGTCGGCGACCCAGTGGTGGTTGCGGGTGTTGCAGATTGCCCGGCCCAAGGTGCCGGTGCTGTAGCTGCGGACCTTGTAGGCCAGTGTCAGGTTCGCCATCATGCCCCTCCAGCTTTTAACGGATGCACTTATTGAATTTGAATTCCCTCTCCCTCTGGGAGAGGGTCAGGGTGAGGGCCTCAATCAGCCACCCGGTAAGCGTCGCAGTCCACTATTTCGATGGCCAGGGGCGGCTGGGCCAAGCCGGTAGTCCCGATGACCGCACGGCAGGGCGGGTTGGGAACAAACTCCCGGAACACTCCGTTAAATGTCTCCCACTGGTCCATGTCGGTTAGAAACACCACCAGGTTGACCACCCGGGAGAAGTTGGTCCGGGCCGCGGTCAGCACGGTTTCGACATGGCGAAAACAAGCCTGGTATTGTTCGACGTTGTTGCCGCCAACCACGTTTCCGTTGAAATCCGAAGACGTGATGCCACGGCAGTGCACCTTTATCGCCCGCAGCTTCAACATGCGTACGATGTCCTCTTCGAAGTAGTCGGTGTACATGCCGGTCCGGTAGGAGACGGCCGTGGTCGCGTCGTGACGGCCGTCGGCGACCACCAAGTCCAGCAGGGCGTCCCTGGCGTCGAAAGCCAACGCCTGAGCCTCGTCGATGGTCATCAGGTCCAATTGGGCCAGGGTGTAGGCGGACTTGCGGGTCTGGGTCATGATTTGAGCTTCCAGGCTGCGTGATGGCCTATATTATCATATGATGGCTTGAGGCTAATCCTAAACGAGTCTTGGAGGAACGATGGCGACAATCCCGGAGTTGAAAGAAGAATACGAAGGGCTGGACCAACAGCTTCCAGCCAAAAGCGAAGAGGCCATCGACCCCGGCCTGTTGCTGACGTTCCAGTATGACTATCCCGACCAGGACGCCAAAGTGGAGATTGACACGGACGAATTCACCGCCGTCTGTCCTTGGACCGGGTTGCCTGACTACGGAACGCTGACCATCTCGTACGTCCCGCACCGGAGTTGCATAGAGCTGAAGTCGCTGAAATACTACCTGCTGTCCTACCGGGACGTCGGAATCGTCCAAGAGCACGCTGCCAACCGGGTATTGAACGACCTGGTAGCCTGCTGCCAACCTAAGTCCATGGCCATCGTGCTCGACTACAAAGTCCGCGGCGGCCTGCACACCACGGTCAAGGTGGAGCACGCCGGGGACTAGAGGTATCCAGGGATTTCCACGGGCTACCCAAATCCGCCATCAAAAAAGACAGAAGAACCTCGTTGGAGCCAACAGTGAAGCTGGCTATGATGGTAAGTGATCAAACCAAGCCATCACCAACGAGGTGCAACCATTATGAGTCAGGGAGCATTGCCTTTCCAGTACGCGGAAGATAGGAGTTCCAGGGGCATAACCGGTTTGGCCGGTCTGGGGGCGTACCTGGACCTGTGGCAGGTTGCCGGATTAGGCGAATCGGTCAGCAGTCACTTGGGCGTGAATCAAGGGCGGCAGGGTTGGACTGACGCCCAGGTGGTGACGTCTCTGGTACTGCTGAACCTGGCGGGCGGCGAATGTGTGGAGGACTTGCGGCTGTTGGAGAAGGACGAGGGGTTGGGGCGGGTGCTGCGCTTGGCGGAGACTCACGGTCTGCGCCGCCGGGAGCGCCGGGCGATGGAGGGGAGGTGGCGCAAGGGGCGGCGGCGCAGTGTGCCGTCGGCCACGGCGGTGTTCCGGTTCTTGAACAGATTCCACGACGAGGAGGAGGAGAGCAAAAGGCAGCCTCATGCCGCGTTCATACCGGCGCCCACCGCCGGACTTCTGGGTCTGCGCCGGGTCAACGCAGACCTGACCGGCTTCCTCCAGGGTCACGCCCAGCATAAGCAGGCGACGCTGGACATGGACGCGACCCTGATAGAGACCCACAAGGAGCAGGCGCTGTACTGCTACAAGAAATACAAGGCTTACCAGCCCTTCACCACCTATTGGGCGGAAGCCGGGCTCATCGTGCACACCGAGTTCCGGGACGGCAACGTTCCGGCGGGCCACCAGCAACTGAGGTTGCTTGAGGAGTCGTTGGAACAGTTGCCAGCGGGGGTGGAGCAGGTTCTGGTGCGCTCGGACACTGCAGGCTACCAACAGGAGTTCTTGCGCTACTGTGCCGAGGGCCGGAACCAACGCTTCGGGGTGACCGGCTTCGCCGTAGGGGTGGATATGAGCCGGGAGTTCAGGGAAGTGGTAGCCCAAGTGGACGAGGATGAGTGGCGGGACCTGCGCCGCAAGGAAGATGAGAGACTGGTGGGCACCGGGCAGCAATATGCGGAAACGCCCTTCGTGCCCAACTGGATAGGACACTCCAAGAACAGCCCGGAGTACCGGTTCATCGCCATCAGGGAACCGTTCAGGAACCCGCCGCTGCCGGGGATGGAGAGCCAAGCGGGGCTCTCGCCGCACGTCATGGAAACGGCGGATGGAGGCTGGTACAAGGTCTTTGGCATAGTGACCAACCGGGATCTTGGCCCGGAGGAGTTGATCTGGTGGTACCGGCAGCGGTGCGGGAAAGGAGAGGAAGTGCACGCGGTGCTGAAGGAAGACCTGGCCGGAGGGCGGCTGCCGTCGGGACTGTTTGGAGGCAACGCCGCTTGGTGGGCCATCACGGCGTTGGCCTTCAACCTGAACTCGGCGATGAAGCAGTTGGCTCTGGGCAAGGAGTGGGTGAGCCGAAGGCTGAAGGCCGTGCGCTTCGGGGTCATCAATCTTCCGGGTCGGGTGGCGCGCCATGCCAGGACGCTGTTCATCAACCTGAGCCGGGGCCACCCCTCGTACGGGCTGCTGTGTCAAGCGCGGCGGAGCATCCTGGCCTTGGCCCACGGGCCGCCGGAGGGCTGACCCGGCCCTTGCGGGCCCAAAAGGCGACCAAAATCGGGCCCGGCCGGGCGCCGGGCGATAGTCCTGTGGCCTGAGCCGGCCGGAAATGGCCGCCCATGCTCCCCTGGCTCCTTCGAATTGCCCTAAACCCCCTGTTACCAACCCCAGGCCTGTCTGCAAACCCCTCCAGTCAGTCAAATCTCACCCTCGCACACCCCGCCCCCAGCTTAGGTGGTGGATTTGGGGTGGACCGACAGGGTCATTCAATTGTTTGAATCCGCCCCCCTTTCGTCGTCCCGGTCGCAACCGGGACCCAGGGACCGACGCCGAATTTGGTCCCCGCTAAACCAAGATTCGGGTCTGGATTCCGGCTGCGGCCGGAAGGACGGGGGGATTTTCCGACAATTGGATGACCCTGGGTGGACCAACCACATGATAGCTGTCATTTATCGTGGCGGGTTGCGCCGGGAAAGGAAGAGCGGTCCCGCAGCGGTTGGCGGATGGCCACCGAGGCTATGTACCGGGGACGGGGCAGCCTCGGCTCGAGACTGATGAAGGCGGAGGACGAGACCTGTTACGCAATGGCCCAGTATCCTCCGGGATGTGTGGGAGGCCAGGAGCCAGTCGGCCGATGCGGGAGCCTGTCGAATATCACTTCCCATCGGGTTTGCTCGATATTTTGGACGACCACCTGCGGGACGTCACGCCCTGATCGCCGGCGGGCCCTCCGGCGGATTTTCCTTCGACCTCCTGGCGACTCCAAAGAGGAAAACGACCGCTCCCAACAGGGCCAGTACCGAGCCCAACAGGTAAACGTCTCGCAGGGCTTTGACGAAGGCCACGCCTTCTGGATCGACTATTCCAGCCAGGTCAGCCAGATGGTAATCGCTCCGCCAAGCGAAAACGCTTCCCAGAATTGCGATCGCCAATACCGAGCCCACCGCTTGGGCCAGGGACAACGCCGCGCCCGCCGTCCCGAAGCGTGCCTCCGGCACGCTCTTCATCATCAGGGCGTAGGCCGACGCTTGGAAAAGTCCAAGGCCGGTGCCCACGATGGCCACCCGGAAGCCGACATTACCGAGGGACGACTCCTGGTCCAAGAACGCCATATTGGCGAGACCGGCGGCCATCAGCAGCATGCCGGCCACCCCCACCGGGGCGGTGCCCGTACGGTCGCTCAACCACCCGCCGAAGCCGGAAAAACCGGAAATCATCAAGGCGTTGATGCCCAGCAGGATACCGATCGTCACCGGTCCCCGTAGCAGGCTGTCGGCCACGTAAAACGGGAAGATGAACCAGATTACAAAGGCGCAGAAATAGGCGAGGAACATGGTGATGGTGGAAACGGCGAATCCCCGGTTGCGAAGCAGGTGCAGCGGCAGGACCGCCCAGGAGGCTGTCCGTTCCAGCCGCCAGAATAGCCATAAGAGGAGCGGCGCCAGCGGTAACAGGACCAATACCGGCAACGAGTCCCAGCCGATTGAACGGCCCAAACGCAGGCCTATTACCAAGCACAATATCCCTGCCACCAACGAGAAGGCCCCCGCGATATCGAACGGCGGCGTGGCCGCGCCGCCGCCCGGCCCGGTTTTGGCGGGACTCCGCTGCAGGTAGATGAAGGCCAACACCAAAGCGACTGCCGCAAAGGGGACTCTTCCCAGGAACGTCCACTCCCAGCCCAACCATCCGATCAACAACCCTGCGCCGAGAGTCCCGGCCAACATGCCCAGAGCGTGAGACCCGGCCGTGAACCCCATCCCCAATCCGCGCCGGTGGGCGGGGAAGACGTTGGCGGCGATGGCCGGCGACACGGCGTACAGCGCGCCCGTCCCAATCGCCTGCATTACCCGGAAGCCCACCATCGTCGACAGGTCGGGAGAGTAGGCAATGCAGAACATGGAAACCGCGTAGGTTACGGTGGCCCACAGGTAGATGGGCCTCAGGCCGATCCTATCGGCCAAGCTGCCGGCGCCCATGGCAATACCTGCCCGGGTTGCGATGAACACGACCAGCAGCCACTGGACGCTCTGCAGGTCCGCGCCCAACGCCTCCGCCACGGCGGGCAGTGCCACGTTCAGGGAAAAGTCCAGCGTCGCCAGGAACATGCCCAAACCGGCAATGGAGGCCAAGGCAACGTCGTTCCAACGTCCGGCCGCGGAAGCGCCGCCACCGGGTGCGGTTATGGGACTGCCGGAGGCACTCATAGCCCATGAATTCTACGGCATGGGCGGATGACGCGAGTGCGGAGGCGAGGGGCAGCGAGCGGCGCCCGCTGGCTGCCGGTCGTTTACAAGGGGGTTAGCGTGTGCTACAAATGGCCGGAGGGACGGGGCAAGGAAATAAAAAACCCCGGGGTCATCACCAGCGTGACTGCCGGGAGAGGGCTATCCCGGGGACAGTAACAAAACCTTACACCAATTCAAACGATTACGCAATCTCCACAAAAATCATCCCCAAGGCCCAAGTCAGAATAGGATCTCGCGAGGCTTACGTAACAATCCAAACTAGAATTCGGTTAGACGGCGTAAAAGAATAAACCCCGGGGTCATCATCGGCGCAAAGCCGAGAGAGGGCTATCCCGGGGACTGCATCCGGAATATAGCATGTTGATGGAACCAGGTCAACAATACTCTCTCGATCAAATCCGTAAGGCTATATCGAGCGAACGGATTGCGTCATATCTATCCCAATTCAATCAAAATGAATCGGCAGCGTATGGGGCTTACGCTTGGAACATTGCTCTGTGCGAAAGTTTCTATCCAGCTTTGCAGGGGATTGAAATTACCCTCCGAAACGGCGTAAATGAGGCTGCTGTTGCCGAATTCGGCACCGGGGAATGGTTCCTGCTTGATGTGGAACCAAGCGAGAAGAAAATTGCGAACGATACAACGAGTATACTAAAAAGTAAGAAAAAGGCATTGACGCCCTCCAACTATGTATCGGAATTCACGTTCGGGTTTTGGGTTAGCCTGTTCAGCGGACGGTACCACCAAGGCGCTTGGCCGAGTGTGCTTACATCTCCATTTGCGCACGCGCCCAAAAAGCAACGGTCCCCGAAGCTTCTAAGAACTCGACTTGAAAAAATCCGCCGCCTACGCAATCGTGTATTTCACCACGAGCCAGCTTGGCATTGGGTAGACCTCGAGACCCAACATTCTCATATCATCGAGACCATCGGCTGGATCAGCCCGGCCATGCGGCGGTTCGTCGAGATGTTGGACCGGTTCCCGGAAGTCTATGGGCAGGGACGGGACTTCCACGAGCAACGGCTAACATCGGTATTTCAAGGCTGACCGGATAGCAGCCCCACTGGAGGCTTAGTTAACATGGTAGAGAACTCAGGAAGCATTGATGCCTTGCTCCAGGAGGAGCGCACCTTTCCTCCTCCTGGGGATTTCGTCGGGAAAGCCAACATGGCGGACCCGGACATCTACGAGAAGGCCCGGCGGGACCCCGAGGCCTTCTGGGCCGGTCTTGCCGAAGGGTTGGACTGGTTCCAGAAGTGGGAAAGAGTGCTGGAGTGGGACCCTCCCTTCGCCAAGTGGTTCGTCGGCGGAAAACTCAACGTCTCCTATAACTGCATCGACCGTCACCTGACGGCCGGCCGGCGCAACAAGGCCGCCATCATTTGGGAGGGCGAGCCGGGCGACTGGAAAGTCTATACCTACTGGGACCTCTACCGCGAGGTCTGCCGCTTCGCCAATGGCCTGAAGAGCCTCGGTGTGAGGAAGGGCGACCGGGTGACCATATATCTGCCCATGACCCCGGAACTACCCATCGCAATGTTGGCCTGCGCCCGCATTGGCGCACCCCACAGCGTTGTGTTCGGCGGATTCAGCGCCGAGTCGTTGCGGGACCGCATCAACGATTCCGAGTCCAAGGTGTTGATCACCGCCGACGGCGGCTACCGCCGCGGCGGAATTGTCCCCTTGAAGCAGAACGCCGACGATTCCTTGGACGGTTCGCCCAGCATCGAACGGGTGGTGGTGCTGCGCCGGACCGGCAGCGCCGACGACAAGATGGCGGACGGCCGGGACATCTGGTGGCACGACCTGGTCGAGGGCCAACCCCAGACCTGCGACCCGGAACCGATGGACAGCGAGGACATGCTATACCTGCTGTACACCAGCGGCACCACCGGCAAGCCCAAGGGAATTGTCCATACCACCGGGGGATACCTCCTGGGCACTTACGCCACGACCAAGTGGGTCTTCGACTTGAAGGAAGACGACACCTACTGGTGCACCGCCGATATCGGCTGGGTCACCGGCCATAGCTACATTGTCTACGGGCCTTTGGCCAACGGGGCCACCTCGGTTATGTACGAAGGTTCCCCCGATTACCCGCACCGGGACCGTTTCTGGGCCATCGTGGCCAAGTACGGCGTCTCGATCTTATATACTGCGCCGACGGCCATCCGCACCTTCATGCGCTGGGGCGTCTCGTATCCCCAACGCCACGACCTGTCCACCCTGCGGCTGCTGGGCAGCGTGGGGGAGCCCATCAACCCGGAGGCTTGGGTCTGGTACTGGCAGAACATCGGCTTGGGCAACTGCCCGGTGGTGGATACCTGGTGGCAGACAGAGACCGGCAGCATCATGATCGCCCCGTTGCCGGGCCTGACCACGCTGAAACCGGGCTCGGCCACCCAACCGTTCCCCGGGATCGAGGCCGAGATTCTGGACGAGGTCGGGAACGCGGTGGGTCCCGGTGGTGGCGGTTACCTGACCATCAAGCGGCCTTGGCCCTCGATGCTGCGCAACATTTACGGCGACCCGCAGCGGTTCAAGGACACCTACTGGTCGCGGTTCCCCGGCATCTATTTCACCGCCGATGGAGCCAAGCTGGATGAGGACGGCTATTTCTGGCTCCTGGGCCGAGTGGACGACGTGATCAACGTCTCGGGACACCGCATCGGCACCATGGAGGTCGAAAGCGCGCTGGTGGACAACCTCAAGGTCGCCGAGGCGGCTTGCATCGGCAAAGACCATGAGGTGAAGGGCCAGGCTATCGTGGCCTTCGTAACCCTGAAGGACGAAGTGGCGATGTCCGACGACGTGATCACCGAACTCAAGGCCCACGTGGCCGGGAAGATCGGGGCCATGGCCCGCCCCGACGAAATCTACTTCGCCGCCGAGCTCCCCAAGACCCGCAGCGGCAAGATAATGCGCCGCCTGCTGCGGGACGTGGCCGAGGGCCGCGCCTTGGGCGACACCACCACCCTGGCCGACCCCGCCGTGGTGGACTCCCTCAAGAGCCAGTACGGCGACGAGGAGTAGGGTGGAGTTACATCGTGGACTCCAACCCTTCCACCATGGCTACAAGAGCGTCGTAGACGTTTTTGGGCAAGCTGAGTAGGAGCGGCGATGCCGATGGTCCGGCAGGCGATTAGCTTTCGAAGACAAAGGCGACAAGATACCATAAGGGGCACGGCAGTGCGCCACTGCGCCAAACCGGATATTGACCGGCGGCACTCGCCGGCAGAGAGGGCAGGTTATGGCTACTTACTCGAAACACGAGGCCCAGGAGTGGGCGTGGGAGGCCCTTAAGGGCCAGTGGACGACCCTTGTGACCCCCTTCACCCCGGATGACCGCTTCGACCGGGAAGGGATGAAGCGCAACATCCGCCACATCAGAAGCCTCGGCACCACCGGGGCCGGCTGCACCTGGGGTATGGGGGAGTTCTGGAGCCTGACCCACGACGAACGCATCGACGTCATGGACACGGTGGCCGAGGAGTCCGCTGGCGACTGGCTCATTGCTGCCCACGTTACCGATTCTTCGGCCCCCGAGATGCTGTCTCTTGCCCGGCACGCCGAGGACCAAGGGTTCGACCTGCTGGTCGTGGCTCCGCCCTTCATGGTGACGAAGACCGAGGACCAGGTCGTTGAGTACGTCCGGCTTCTGGCCGAGAATACCAACCTGGCCATCATGTTCTACAACTCGCCCCAGTTCGGGATCGTGATGAGCACCAACGGCTTGGAGCGGCTCTGCCGCATCCCCAACGTCGTCGGCGTCAAAGAGGCCAGCTTCAATCAGCAAATCTCCATCGAGGCCCACCTGACACTGGGCAAGGAAGCAATCATAAGCACTCCCGACGAGTGGATCTTCTTCAAAGCGCAGGAATTGGGCTTCCAGCAACAGGTGATGTTCTCCAACACCTCGGACTGGCGGTTCGACGTTCCGGGGGCCAACTACTACGTCCAGTTTATCGACCGGGCCACCAAGGGCGACTTGGACGAGGCCTTCTACGACCGGCACATACGCCGGTTGAACGAGCTTTCCGACACTTGGTGGACCCGGACGCTCGACAAGTACAACGGCGCACTGCCCGTCTCTATGGTGAAACATTGGGCGGAGTTGATGGGACTGGCCGCCGGTCCTCCCCGGCCGCCCCTGATCGACCTTACCCCACAGGAGAAGGAGCAATTGCGGGAAGAGCTTGAGCCCCTGAAACCTCGGGTGCCCGCGGCCGCGGCGGCACAACCCAGGGCCGCCTGGCTGGACGGCAACAACAATTTCGCTGCCGGGATGCTGCTGATGGTGAGCGTCCAGGACGTTGACGAAGCCCTGGAAGCGGAGCAGGGCGGAGCCGACGTCGTCGACGTCAAGAATCTGCAGGAGGCCCTGGTCGGGTCGGGACATCCTTCGATCGTGCGTCAGGTACGGGGCATAATCCCGGTGGAGAAGCATGTCAGCGTCACCTTGGGCGTGGTGCCCAACCAGCCCGGCACAGTGGCGATGGCCGTCTATGCGGCTGCCCACCTGGACGCTACGTCGGTGAAAGTAGGTTTCCAGCGCGGCGACTACGATACTGCCGTCGATGTGCTGCGGCAAGCCAGGCGGGCACTGGAGGGGTTCAATACCAAGCTCATCGGCTCGGTGTTCGCCGACAACGAGCTCTACGAGGACGGCCTCGATCCGCTTTGCATGGTGCAACTGGCCAAGGACGGCGAGTGTGACGGGTTCCTGATCGACACCCTGACCAAGGACGGGCGGAACCTTTTTGACTTCATGCCGGAGCCTGTCTTACGCGACATCGTGCTCCGGGGCAAGCAGATGGGCATGAGCACCGCGCTTTCCGGTCACCTCAAGATCAACGACTTGGACGAACTGGCCCGCATAAACCCCGACATCGTCGGGGTGCGCGGCGCCGTCTGCTCCAATGGCGACCGTGGCCGGGCCGTGGCTTGGGAAGCGGTGGCGGAGTTCAAACGCCAGTTGGACATGCGGAAAAGCGGCGAAATCAGCGTCCACGGCGATATGGCCCCCATAATCAGCAACGGCGACAGCGGCTGGGTGGTCATCGATGGCCGCGGCAAGAGTTGCGCCGGGGTGATCGCAGCCCTCACCTACCAGATGGACCATGACCGCCAGTCCTTCGTAGAGGCCATCCTCGCCGACGCCCTGAACATCTACGACGTCATCCTATGGTCGGAACAAGCAGGCCACAAACTCTTGACCCAACGCAAAGACACCGACGGCTCGATGCGCGTGCTGATCCAGCCGTAGAGCCTGAACCGGGTCTAATATGACGTCCGCGACACCATGCACGCGATCGGAACGAAGACCGGGTCCTTCAACGCCCCGAAACGGCGTTAGCGAGTTACTGGCTGATCGACCTCGACGCACACACAGTAACGGTGCTGCGGCTAAACGGTCAGGAGTATGAAGTACAGGCCTTTTCGGGTAAGGACGCACCATGCCACTGACGGCGCTTGAAGGCTTCACCGCGACGGTGTACGAAATCTTTCGGTAGGAGGTAGGGTTTCTGGGCCGGGGCTGGTATTCTTGCCTAGACCATGAACACCGGGGCGGCATCCCGGTTGACGCGGGTCTCGTTTTCCAGTCCGTTACGGAGGTACTTGGGGAGGGAGAACATACCGCGATGGGTCTCGCCGTCGTAGTGCTTCAGCCTTTTGCTTACCCTGTCGGCCAGCAATTCATCTACCGGTTGCCCCCCCGCCGGAAGAAGTGGCGAATCGGAGGCCAGGGTGAAACCCCAAAGGGTCTGGAAGGCCGGAACGTGCACTTGGGCCCCGGCGGCGTGGACAAAAACGCGCCGCAGGGTATTGTAGATGGTGGTAAAACATTCTTGGTGGTTGGGCAGTCCGGCCGGTCCCGATTGGGTTACCAAAACACCGCCGCTGTTGAGTCGCGCCCTCGCGATCATGTAGAACTCTTCGGTGTATAGCAGGAAGGCGGTGCCGCCCTCAAGGGGATCAACCAGATCGAGGATGATGACATCGTACCCCTCTCCATCCTCCGCCAGAAAGCCCCTGGCGTCTTGATGGAACAGACCGGTCCTGGGGTCATCGAAGCTGCCTTGGTGATGGTTGGGTAAATAACGGCGGCACAGGTCCACCACCTCCCGGTCCAAGTCCAGCATAGTTACTTCCTGGACCGTCCGGTGGGCCAACACCTCCCGGAGGGTGCCGCCCTCGCCGCCCCCACCGATGAACACCCGCCGCGGGTCCGGATGACAGAGCATCGCAGGATGCACCAAGGTCTCGTGGTACACGAACTCGTCCCTTTCGGTAGACTGAGTCTTGCCGTCGAGGACCAGGGTGCGTCCGAAAACCTCGGAGTCGATGATTTCGACCTTTTGGTAGGGTGTTTCCCCGGAATAGACAATTTCGCGGACCCGCAACATTACCGCCAGGTCCGGTGATACGCTCTCCATAAACCAATTGCCGGATAATTCCATGGACTGCGAGGACCCTGCGGTGGTTCAGCCGGCCACGGCGTCGGCCACCAAGCCTCTCTTGATCTCCCTGATGTCCGGGTCGAGGGACTCGAATTGCTCAATCAGCCGGGTGGCGGCCTCATGGGGCAGGAACGATGACCCGCACGAGAATATGTCTGCAGCGGCGTACCTGTACTCCGGCCAAGTATGTATGGAGATGTGTGATTCCGCGATGGCCAGAATTCCGGTAACACCCTGTGGAGTAAAGCGGTGGAAAGACTCTCCGACGACTGTGGCGCCTACGTCATGGGCGGTCGCCAGCATCACCCGACGTATGTAGTCTAGGTCGTTAAGGAGGGTGGGGTTACAGTCCCTGAGTTCCAGCAAAAGATGACAACCTAGTACATTCAATCACCTGTCCTCCTCTTATGTCATGGGAATTACACGTCGCTCCCTGAAGTCCGGTCTGGAAGGTTCGGTCTGGGAGACAGTGCCTAATTCTATATGCGTATCCATGACTAATCAATACCCTTGCCAAGGCTATCGAAATCGAGCGTTTGAAGCGGCGGATGAAGCGGTCAAGCGCCGGCAGGTACAGGCGGTCCAGATTCAGCCGGGAGGCGGAAGGCAGCCGCGGGCGGTACTATTCGTTCTCTGTCCAGTCGTCTTCCATGGCTTCCTCGTCGATGACGTCTTCCTCCTTGTCATCTTCGTCGGACCCGTCGCCTTGACCATCGTCTTGATCGCGGCGTCGGTCGTCGTTCCGAAAGAGCCGGGCAACTTTCTCGTTAAGGTGAACTAAGGCGTCGTCCTTGGTGCTATTGGGAAATGAGCATACATTGTGCAGGCTGCGGTGGCGGAAAGTCTCCCGGATGATCACGGAGACTCCCCGCGGGTTCACTCCGATTACTGCGGCGGCGTAGGTGTTGCCCCCTTTCATCAGCCCGGCCAGTCTTTTGCCCAGCTTGGGCTCTAATTGCCCCAGGAAATCGCCGTTCCCGGAATAGGCGTTCAACGTGTTGTTCTCCTGCACCAGGTCCACCGGCTCGCCGGGCGAAACGCCAGCGGCAACGGGACGGCTGGCGGGACGGCGCAGGATAGTCGTGGTGGATTCTACATTTTTTACCTGCTCCGCAAGCCCGTTGCGATCGGGCTGTCGGTCCGGCTTCGAAACCGGCGCCGGGCCCGTAACAGCCGAATATCGGTATCCGGCGTATGGTACGGCGCCGGCGCCGATAGCTCAGGCTTTCCGGTGTCGCCACTTGATCCGCAGCAGGTCGAGGGCCATCGCCAGTGAGTCCCGCAGGGGCCGGACTGTGCTCCTCTCCCGGTAATACCAGTCCACCCCGGTTTCCCGGATGGTCAACCCCTGTTGGCGCGCCAAGTATAAAAGTTCGACGTCGAAGGCGAACCCGTCCATGGTCTGCCGGTCGAACAGATCGGTTGCGGGACCGCGCTTGAAACATTTGAAGCCGCACTGGGTGTCTTCCAATCCTGGGACAGCCAGCCGGCGGACCAAGCTGTTGTAGACCCGTCCCATGAAGTGGCGGCGGGACGGCTCACCGTACCGGGCGGCTCCAAGGGCTTCCCTGGACCCCACTGCAATGTCCGCGTCAGGTCCCAACGGAGGCAGCAAGCGCTCCACCTGCTGAATGGGCACGGAGAGATCGGCGTCGCACAGAAGCCGGTAGTCGCCGGTCGCGGCCCGCATGCCGTTTTTGACCGCCCACCCCTTGCCCCCGTGGGGGAGGGATAAAAGGCGCACCTGGGAGTAACCGGAGCCTTGCCGCTCGACGATTTCGGCCGTGGCGTCGGTACTGCCGTCGTCCGCCACGATCAATTCCCAAGGATAGTCGCGCGCGGCCAGGTACCCGATCACCTGTTGCAGCGTATAGGCTATACGCTCTTCCTCGTTGTAGGCGGGAATGACGACCGACAGGTAGGGCAAGCAGGGTTGGGACAAGGGGGTACCTTCCGGCTGGGGATTCTGGCCCGGCGCGACTGTTCGACGGGAACTCTCAGGGGCCGGGAGCGTGAGACCCGCCCAGGACCAGATCAGTCCTGGTCCAATTCGAAGTCTCGATGCAGCAACCGCACCGCCTCCCTGCAGTCCTCCTCTTTGATGATACAGGAGATACGAATTTCCGACGTTGTGATCATATCGATGTTGACGTTCCCGTTGGCCAGGGAGCGGAACATACGCGAGGCATATCCGGGCGTGTTTTGCATACCGGACCCCACGATACTCACGGACGCCAGGCCGGCGTCGCTAACCACACCGCCCGCGCCCAGTTCCTGCGTGAGCGCCGTCACCCTGCTCAGGGCGGCGGCCAGGTCGTCGCGGCTTACCGTGAAGCTGATATCGGTGGTGAGGTCAGCGCTGGTGTTCTGGACGATGGTATCCACGCTGATGGATGCCTCGGCCAAGGGTTCGAATAGGGCGGCCGCGATGCCCGGACGGTCGGGGACCCGCCGCACCGTGATCTTGGCAACGTTGGCGTTCAATGCTATACCGGTTACTTTAACTCTATCTTCCATAGCATTCTCCGGCGTATTCCGGAGCGTATTTTGGGTCGGATTTTTCGCCAGGCCAGCCGGTGGCCCGGCCGGTGGTCCAACCGTTGGTAAAATATGCTCCGGCGGCTTGCCCGCCGTGTCGCAGCCGCCGTGGATCAGGGTGCCCGGAGCGTTGTTGAAGCTCGACCCCACGAAAATGGGCACCCTGTAGGCCGCGCCCAACTCGATGGACCGGGGATGCATCTTGGCGCCGTGATTGGCCAGTTCCAGCATCTCCTCGTACCCGATCTCTTCCAGTTTCCGGGCCTGGGGGGCCACCCGGGGGTCGGCGGTGTAGATTCCCTCCACGTCGGTGTAGATTTCGCACCGGTCCGCGCCCAGAGCGGCGGCCAACGCCACGGCGGTGGTGTCGCTGCCGCCCCGGCCCAGCGTGGTGATGTCCTCTCCTTCGGTGATGCCCTGAAAACCGGCCACCACTACGGTCCGTCCTTGCGTCAACTCATGTCGCACCCGTCCGGTGTCGACCCGGTGGATCCGGGCCCGCCCGTGGCTCGTGTCGGTCAGAATCCCCGCTTGCGGCCCGCTCAGACTGATGGCATCCTGGCCGAGGTCCCGCAACGCCATGGTCAGCAGGGTGCACGACACTAACTCCCCGGTGGAAAGTAGGAGGTCCAGCTCCCTCGGATTGGGGTCACGAGAAACGGAAGTAGCCAGCTCTATCAGGTCGTCGGTGGTGTCCCCCATAGCGGAGACTACCACCACAACGTTTATGCCGCCTTTCCTGGTCTCAATGACCCGCCGAGCGACGCTCAAGATTTTCTCGGCGTCGGCTACGGACGATCCGCCGTATTTTTGTACCACGAGTCCCATGATTAGTTGACCCGAACGGGACTATCGACCAGGTGCGCTCCCAATTCGGTGGTACGAGTGACCTTGACGGTGCCCTCTACCCCGGCCTGCCGGGCAGCCTCGGCCATCTCGTAGGCCACGGTCATTTCCCGGCCGCGAGTAAGCGCCAAGACGGTCGACCCGCTTCCCGAAAGAAACGCCCCCAGTGCGCCGGCGTCCATCGCGGCCTTGAAAAGAAGCTTCATGGCCGGGAAGAGCGGTTGGCGGTAGGGCTGGTGCAACCGGTCCTGGGTGGCCACTTCTAGGTACTCCGGGTGATTCGTCGCCATCCCCGCAACCAGCAGGGCCACCCGCCCCATGTTGTGTACGGCGTCGGCCACGGTCACCTGTTCCGGCATGACGGCGCGGGCATCCGCCGTGGCGATTCTGACTTCGGGAATGAATAACACCGCGTGAATCTCGGATGGAACGTTCACCGCGACCGTGTAAAGCTGCCGCCCCTCCGTAACCACCAAACGCAACCCGCCAAGCACCGCCGCCGCCACGTTGTCCGGGTGGCCCTCGATGGTGGCGGCCATCTCCAGGCGGTCAGCCGCCGGGAACTTGGAATCGCACAGGTGATTGGCTGCGGCCAGGCCTCCGGCAATGGCGGCTGCGCTACTGCCCAGGCCCCGGGCCAAGGGAATTTCGTTTCGGCAACGCAGGCCGACCGGCGGCATCTCCGCGTCCGCTTCGGCGAAAAGGAACTCCATGGCCCGGTACACCAGGTTGTCGGTCCCCTCCTCGAGTTCGCCGGCCCCCTCGCCGGTCACTTCGACCACGGGAGACGATCCCCGGGGCAGCACATCGACTTCCACGGTGTTCCATAGGTCAAGGGCTAGTCCGAGGCAGTCGTATCCCGGCCCGAGGTTGGCGGTGGTGGCGGGAGCGGCGACACAGAACGGGTTCATGGGGTGTTCTGGTCAGGCCAGAAGTTGGTCGAGAACGAAGCGCCCCACATCGCGGTTCTCCCTAAATTGGGACGGCTCCAGCCCGGGACCAAAGCCAATGACCGGCACGTCGGACTCGTGGGACGAAGCGTGCGACCGGAGGTCCGGCGGCAGTTCGATTTCATCGGGGTCTCCGAATACGACGTCCGGGGCTCCCATGACCATGATGTCACCGATGCGTTCCGGCATCAACCGGAACCGGCGGGCCGCTTCATCTCGAGGCAGGGCCTCTTCGACGCCGCCGGTATTGAGCAGCACTTCGATCGCTGAGGACACACGATCGGGGTCCAGGTACAGGTAGATGCAACCGCCCAGATTCGAATGGTGCGCCGTATACAGATCTTTGATGATGGGGACCGCCCGGGCCTCGATTCCCGCTCTGCCGAGTTCCTGCGGCAGATGCACCATGCGCCGTTTCGAGGACATGCCGTGGTCGGCGGTAATCAAAATGCGCGAATCAGGGAAATCATCCATCAACCGGCCTATCGCTTCGTCCAGCAGGGTCATGTGCCGTTGGGACTCCGGGTGGTCCGGTGGATAGGCGTGCATCGCGTAGTCGGTGGTGGTCAGGTAGACGAGGTCAAACTCCTGCTCCGCCATGAGATGGCGGCCAGTGTTTATGACCCACGGGTTGACCTCAAGGGAGTAGACCGGGGGAGGCTCACCGGCATCCTGCGCCAGCCAGCCCGGCGGTTTCTCGGAGGAGACGTTGATCGTCGTCCCGTCGCTGAGCAGCCTGCGTAGCTTGTCTTTGGCGGTGACCAGCAACGAGCGCGCTCCCTTCGCCTTGGCCCTCTGGAACATCGTTTCCGTGCAGAGGAACTCCCCGGATTCCATGTAGTACTCGGTGTCCCGCTCGCGGTCCCACCAATAGTTGGACGTGATGCCGTGGGAACTTGGGTAGCTGCCCGTCACCAGGGACACATTGTTGACGTTGGTTACCGTGGGCATCAAGGCCTTGGCGGCGGTACGGAAGCCGAGCACGGCGATCTCCGCCAACCTGGGGGCTTCGCACACGTCCAAGTACTCAGGGTCGAGACCGTCAATCATGACGATTACCGTTGTGGTGTCCATGGACGTCTCCCGCCCCCGGCCTGCGGGTTGTCAGGCACGTGGAGCCTGGATTGTATTCTGACTCTACCCCATCCAGGTACCAGGGGCAACCGGCCCGGCCTTGCGGTACTCTCTGGGCCGGCGGGCCAGGGATCCCGGTCGAAAAGAGTTTCCAGCCTAAATGGAATGGGCGTTGGGGGCGCCAACCTGAAATTGCGGCCTGCGGCCGGGAATCAGGTTTTCCAGGGCGCTCGCCTCGTCCGCACCATTGGCGTACGCGCGCTGGCGCTGGGACTTGTGGGACTGGGCCACGCTCAGGTAGTCATGGGTCAGGCGAGGCAGCAGAAATCGTTGGCGGACGCTTTCCCGGGCGGCCGCGCCGATTCGCAACCGCAATTCCGGCGATTGGACCAACTCGACGATGCGCCGGGCGCATTCCTCCGGCGAAGAAACCAGGTGCCCGGTCACGCCGTCCCTTATCTGCACTCTAATGCCTCCGGCGTTGCCGCCGATGACCGGCCGGCTCTTCCACATGGCCTCGGTAACGGTCAGACCAAAGCCCTCTCGGGCGGACTTCTGCATCAGCACCAGTGACGCCACCTGAAAGGCATTGACGATGCGGTCGATAGTATCAGGAAGACCGGTCGGGTCATAGTAGAGATGAATGTCCGGGTCCCCGGCGGCGTGGGCGCGGACGCTGGCCAGTACGTCCAGAGCCTCGGGGTCGTCGGTGGCCTGGCTCAGTCCCAACAGCGCGAGTTGCAGCCCGGGGAGGGATTCACGGGCGGTCCGGAAGGCGTCCACCACCCCCCAAGGGTCCTTCCACAAGTCGAAGCGCGACACCTGGGAGATGAGGGGCCGGTTGGGGTCTATCCCCATTGCCGACACGATGCTCCGGGCCGAATCCTCGGGCATGGCGGTGTTCTTTACGCTGAGGGGGTCGATGGCTGGCGGTGCGATGTACACCGGCGTCCGACCGTCCAAGCCGTCGGGAACGTAGTCCTGCAGGCTGAACACCAAGTGATCGTAGTGACTGGTCAACGGCAGCAGCGTGTCCAAAACGCTGTCGTTGGGAGTCGTGAGGTCTATGTGGCACACCCACAGCCAGGTGGAGCCGTCCTGCTCCCGCAGGAATTGGGCCAAGGGCAACAACTGGGGGTCGTGAAGCACCCACACGTCGGCCTTCAGGCCGTCCCGTTTCATGGCACGGGCCACTTCCTTGATGGAACGGAAGTAGACTTTCCATTCCTCGCCGGTCAACGAGCCTTCGGCCCCCTGCAGGAGGTTGTGTATCTTCTTGGTGGCCTGGAAGAATTCGGGATAGGGTGGGCTGATTACGATCCTTTCGGTCTTGATGCCCAAGGAGTTGCTCAGAGGCACCATTGACTGGAGTACCTCGGCCACACCTCCACCAGTGGCGGTGCTGTTGAGGTGCAGGACACTCTGGTTTCCCATCTCCGAACGGATGGAATCGAGTTTGGCGGCCAATTGAGGGTCGATCAATGAAGCATAGTTCTCGTAGTGAACCGGGGGATGGTCGAGTTTCAGGTACATCGGATCAATCCTTCGATCTTGGTTCCAGACTGGGCAAGTTGCTCGACTGGCATCGAGTTTTTCAACCACTCAATAATTCCATCGCACGGTTGGGGAGTTCAACAGATAATTGGCCAATTGTCAACGACTATTGTCGAACCCACATCCACCACCTAAAGGGAGAAAAAGACCTCGTTGGAGCCAACAGTGAAGCTGGTTATGATGGTAAGTGATCAAACAAAACCATCACCAACGAGGTGTGACTATTATGGCCCAGGGAGCATTGCCTTTCCAATATGCCGAAGAGCAGCAAGAAGCGGGGATGACCGGCGTCTCCGGTCTGGCGGCGTACCTGGACCTGTGGGAGGTTGCCGGTATGAGCCAGTCGGTGCGGCGTCATCTGGGAGGTAACGAAAGACGGCAGGGTTGGACCGGGGCCCAGGTGGTGACATCGCTGGTGCTGCTGAACCTGGCGGCCGGGCAATGTGTGGAAGACCTGCGGCTGCTGGAGAAGGACCAGGGTTTGGGGCGGCTGTTGCGTCTTTCGGAGACTCACGGGATGGGCCGGAGGGAGCGTAAAGGGTTGCTGGAGAGGTGGCGCAAGGAGCGTCGGCGGAGTGTGCCGTCGGCCTCGGCGGTGTTCCGGCGCCTGGCGGAGTTCCACGCTGAGGCCGAAGAGGGCAGAAGAGAGGCCCGCACCGCCTTCATACCGGCGCCCACCGCCGGACTCCAAGCCCTGCGCCGGGTCAACGCCGACCTGGTTGGCTTCGTCCAAAGCCATACCCACCATAAGCAGGCGACCCTGGACATGGATGCGACCTTGATCGAGACCGGCAAGGAGCAGGCCTTGTATTGCTACCAGAAGTACAAGGCGTATCAGCCGTTCACCACCTATTGGGCGGAAGCTGACCTGGTAGTGCGCACCGAGTTCCGGGACGGCAACGTTCCGGCGGGCTACCAGCAACTTAGGATGCTCCAGGAGTCGTTGGAGGATCTGCCTTCCGGAGTGGAGGGGGCGCTGGTGCGCTCGGACACGGCGGGCTATCAGAAGGAGTTCCTGCGCTACTGCGCCGAGGGCCAAAACGAACGCTTCGGGGTGATTGAGTTCGCCGTGGGGGTGGATGTGACGGCGGAGTTCCGGCGAGGGGTGTCAGAGGTTGCAGAGGATGAGTGGCAGGTACTGCATCGGGAGGCTGGTGAGCGCCGGGTGGACACCGGCCAACAGTGGGCTGAGGTGAACTACGTGCCCAACTGGATAGGCCACTCCTGGAACAGCCCGGAGTACCGCTTCATCGCTATCAGGGAGCCCCTCAGGAATCCGCCTCTGCCGGGTATGGAGAGCCGGTTGGATCTGCCCCCCAGCATGGCGATGGGGGCGAGGGGCTGGTACAAGGTCTTCGGAATAGTAACCAACCGGGACCTTGACCCGGAGGAGTTGATCTGGTGGTCTAGGCAGCGGTGCGGCAAGGGTGAGGAGGTGCATAGCGTGCTGAAGGAAGACTTGGCGGGCGGGCGGCTGCCTTCGGGATTGTTCGGGGCCAACGCCGCTTGGTGGGCCATAACGGCGTTGGCCTTCAACCTGAACTCGGCGATGAAGCGGTTGGCCCTGGGCCAAGAGTGGGTGAGCAAGCGGCTGAAGGCAGTCCGGTTCGGGGTCATCAACATTGCGGGACGAGTGGTGCGCCACGCCAGGACTCTGGTCATCCGTTTGGCGCAAGGCCATCCTTCATATGAGTTGCTGGTCACCGCACGCCGGAGAATCCTGGCGATGGCTCACGGACCGCCCGGACGCTAGCGCCGGTTTCCCCCATCACCCGTTCCCCCATCACCCGTGAAGGCGACTCACCCCAGTCGTCCAGAATGTCCCTATGCCGTCCTCAGCCGGAGAGCGGCCCGAACTGGGGTGTCAACGCTGCAATACCCAGCGCCACGACCAACCCACGGGCTTTTCAACCCCTCCAACTCTCACCTGACCAGTCCGAGTGTACCCTCTGCCGCCATCCAACGCCCCCGACGCTCTTTAGGTGGTGGATTTGGGTCGAACCGCCAACGAATTGGCTCAATATAACCAGGCGTTGACGAATCGAGGAGGCTCCGGAAGGATACCGCGGGCGGCAGCTAAGGTGGTTGGCGGGACGGTGGGCTGATTAACCCTACTCTACCGTGACCGACTTGGCCAGGTTCCGGGGTTGGTCCACGTCGCAGCCGCGCAGCAGGCCGACGTGATAGGCCAATAACTGGAGCGGTATAGTGGCAAGGATGGGGACCAGGTGGTCGGGGGCCTCGGGAATGTACACAGAAAAGTCCACGTCTTGGGCCAAGTCGGTGTCGCCGGCGGTGAGCACGGCGAAGACCGTGCCGTCCCTCGCCTTGACCTCTTTCAGGTTGCCGGCCACCTTGTCGTACAGCGCGTCCCTCGGAGCCAGGGCTACGGTACACATCCCCGGGTCAATCAAGGCGATGGGGCCGTGTTTCATCTCTCCCGCCGGGTATCCCTCGGCGTGGATGTAGCTTATCTCTTTGAGCTTCAGCGCCCCTTCCAGGGCGATGGGGGCGTTGAGACCGCGCGCCAGGAACAGGAAATTGTTATAGTCGGCGCACTTCTCGGCCAGTTGACGGTATTCCTCCGACCCGGCCAGCATTTCGCCGATCAGCCGGGGGCACCGGGCCAGCCCTTCCACCAGCTTTTTTGTCGCCTCCGGTTCCAGGAAACCACGGGACTGGCCGATATATATGGCCAGCAGGTTCAAGATCGTCAGCGACGCGATAAACGTCTTGGTGCTGGCGACGCCCACCTCCAGGCCGGAACGCATGTACAGTGCGCCGTCCGCCATACGGGCGGCCTGGCTGCCCTCGGCGTTGCAAATGGCGACCAGATGGGCCCCTTTCTCCCGGGCGAGTTGCATGGCGGCCACCGTGTCGGCAGTCTCTCCAGATTGTCCGATGGCGACGACCAAGGTGCTGGGCCCAATGTAGGGGTCACGGTAGCGGAACTCCGAGGCGCTTTCGGCCTCGGCGGGAAGCCCTCCGAAACGCTCCATGAGGTGCCGCCCCACTTGGGCGGCGTGGAGGCTGGTGCCGCAGCCGATAAAGACCACCCGGTCAAGACCGGCGATCTGTGCGGGAGACAGCGGGAATTCCGGCAGTTCCACCCGGCCGCGTTCGAAGTCCACCCGCTCACGCATGGCGCTGGCCACGGCTTGGGGCTGCTCCATAATCTCTTTGAGCATGTAGTGGTGATAGCCGCCCTTGTCGGCGACGATCTCATCCTGGGAAACACTCCGGGTCTGTTTGGCCAACTGCTCGCCCTGAAGGTCCTGGTACTCGACGCCGTTCCGGTTTACTATGGCCACTTCCCCGGCTTCCAGGAAGCCTACCTCTCGGATCTGGGTATTTCGCTCCAGCATGGGCAGCAATGCGGGCAGATCGCTGCCTATCATGGCCTGTTCGCCGTGATGGGCTACTACGATGCCGCCGGCGTACCCCAGGCGCAGGGCGCAGATCTCGGTATCGTCGTCCAGCATCATAGCCATGATGGCCTGGGACCCCTCCACCATGCCTCCCATTCGGCGGAATGCCTCCGGAAAGTCCAGTCCCAGGTCGAGACCCTCTTCTACGAGATGCGTCAGTACCTCGGTGTCGGTCTCCGATCGGAACATGTGGCCGCTGGCGGTCAGCCGCCGTTTGATCTCACGGTAATTTTCCACGATGCCGTTGTGGACCACCACAACCCTGTCGTTGCAGTCGGTATGGGGGTGGGCGTTGGCTTGGGATGGCCGGCCGTGCGTGGCCCAGCGGGTGTGTCCCATGCCGACGTAGCCGTGGGGGTGGGAACCCGCGTCCAAGTCCTCCAGTCCGTTGACCTTTCCCACCGTCTTACGAAGGTGGAACTGGCCGGAAGGACTGACCACGGCGATCCCGGCGCTGTCGTAGCCGCGGTACTCCAGCCGCTGCAACCCTTCGTAGATTATCGGCCAAGCGTCATCGTTACCAACATACGCGACTATTCCGCACACAAATTCATCCTGCTTGGCTGCATTCTTTTTCCTTGGACCACCCGGACGGAACACCCGGACCACGATCTTACCGATGCTATACTACCCCTCACCGGCGGACAAGGGAAATTTGCGAGAGGGCCCCCAAGATGCAGGACCGAAACGGCGACACTCCGACACAGCGCATCGGCTCCACCGTAATGGTGGTAATGATGGACGTAGACCCTGCCGACGAGGAAGAGTTCCACCGCTGGTACAACCAGCAGCATATTCCGGAACGGCTGGAGATTCCGGGTTACGTCAGTGCCCGGCGGTTCAAGCTGGAGAGCGGCGACGACGAAATGCTCAAGTACATGTGCCTGTGGGAAATGGAGGATTCCAGCGCGCTGGGGAACGAGATGTACCAAGCGCAAAACGCGGACCCCACGGCGCTTTACGAAAGGGTCACCAAGACGGTAACGGCCCGTTCTCGCGCCATCTACACACAAATCTTCCCCGAAACAGGCGCCTACGAGGACAAGTCAGGCTTCCACCCCCGCCACCAGGAGATCTCCGCCTAGGTCTGGCGCACGAACCGCCCGAGGTGACGCTATATGGCAACGATGATCGATATCCTCGACAAGCTCCTGGAAAGGACCCAGGCCGACAAGGTGGGTTGGAAGCCTACCACGGATGAGGACACGTTCGTTGCTCTGGTGGGAGATCTCTCCATCGTTATCGACATGGACTGGAGAGGCATTGGCTCCGACATCCCGACGTTAAAAGTCCTCAACAAGCGCGGCCGGGTAGTCGACTGGATCAACGTCGATACGCCTCAGGGCTCAGTACACAAGTCCGACCTGGATAATCTGTACCGTATGGCCCGGCGATGCGCCTTCGGCGGCGACAGCGAACTGGACCGGCTGCTGGCCGCTTTAGACTGCGAACCTTAGGTATTGGCCCATGCCTCGATTGAGGACTAGTTGCCCGCTACCGTAATCTTCGGCGATGGTTTTCTCGCTCCCCGGCGCTTGGCCCAACTGGAAGCGGAACAGGCCCCGGAAGGGGTTCTGGACGCCAACCGTCACCGGTTGCAAGGGAGCCGGGCGAATCCGGCCGAAGTCCTCAGTATCGTCAACGCCATCCCCTTTATGGACGATCACCGGGTGATTGTAATGGAGGGGCTCCTGGGCACGGCTGAGTCGTCCACTGGCAGGCAGCGTTCGGGCCGGAGGGCGGCTTCCGCTGACTCGCCGGCGGTCAATGAATGGCGGGCGCTGGCTGACGGCATTCCCAATATGCCCGAATCCACAGTGCTGACGTTTATCGACGGACCGTTGTCGGGGAACAACCCATTATTGCGGCTGCTGCGTCCCGTGTGCCAGGTTGAAGAGCTGTCGGCTCCCAGGGGCGAGGCGCTCGCCCGTTGGACCAAGGAGGCGGCGGAAGCCAAAGGCGCTGCTATATCACCCTCCGCGATCCGCTCCCTCACCGATCTCGTGGGCAACGACCTCTGGACCCTGGAACAGGAGCTGGAGAAGCTGTCGCTGTACGTCTCCGGCCGCGGGTCTCGGGAGATTGCCGAGGCCGACGTACAGTCCATGGTGTCCCAGGTCCGAGAGGCAAGCATCTTCGTCGCCGTCGACGCCATGATCGATGGGCGTCCGACCGTAGCGTTGCGTCTCCTGCACCAACTCAAGGAAGACGGCCGGGAAGCTCCCTACATCATCGGTATGGTGGAGCGGCAACTGCGGTTGTTGGCCTTGGCCCGGGACGCCATAGATCAGGGTGTGGCCGCAGACGAAATCGGCGGACGATTGGGCGTATCCTCGGATTTCGTGGTCCGCAAGACCCTGGAACAGGCCCGCCGTCACCCGCTTCCGGATATCGTCTGGCGCTACAACCGGTTGTTGGAGGCCGACCTTGCCATCAAGCAGGGGCAACTGGAACCGGAGTTGGCCTTGGAGTTACTGGTGGGAGAGCAGGCGGCGTTCCGGTAGGCCCCGGCGATGGCCCATCGTTGATCGGGACCGGTTGTTAGTCTGGCGGCAGGACCGGATTATAGCAGGCAACGTAGTGGTCCGGCTCCACCTCCGCCAGGCTGGGCCGGGGGTCGGTGCGGCATCGACCCATCGCCTTGAAGCACCGGGGCAGGAATGGGCATTCATCCGGGAGGATCATCATATCCGGTGGGGCCCCGGGAAGAGGCTGGATCCGGCGCCCAGGCTCGTCCAGCCGCGGCAAGGACTGGAGCACCGACCAAGTGTAGGGATGCTGGGCCCTGTGGAACAACGGAATGACGTCGGCATGCTCCACCATGGTACCGGCGTAAATGACTCCCACCTTGTGTGCCATTGAAGCCACGACGCCCATGTCATGGGTAATGAGCAGAATCGATGACTTCTGTTCCCGGACCAGGGTGCGAAGTTTCTCCAGGATTTCGGCTTGGAGGGTGACGTCGAGGCCCGAGGTCGGTTCATCGGCAATGAGCAGCTTGGGACGTAACACCAAGGCTATCGCCATCATCACCCGCTGGCACATTCCGCCGCTCAGGGCGAACGGGTACTGTCCCATCACCCGGCGCGGGTCGGGCAGTCCCATTTCGTGCAGTGTCTCTTGGGCCAACCGATTGGCGTTTCTCAGGGAGAGGTTGCTGTGTTGCAGGATCACCTCTTCCAGTTGAGAGCCGATGGGCTCCACCGGATTCAGGGCCGCTTGGGCGTCCTGGAACACCATGGCGATTTCATGGCCCCGGAGTCGGCGGATATAGTCCGGGCTCGACCGCAACAGGTCGGCGCCTTGGAAAGAGATGCTGCCCTGCATGACATTGGCGGCGTTGGGGAGCAGTCCCATGATAGCCAAGGCTAGGGTGCTCTTTCCCGCCCCGCTCTCGCCCACCACGCAGTAGATCTGCCCTTCCTCTTGAGTCAGGGATATTCCGTTGAGGGCTTTGACCGTCCCCGCCCGGGTACGGAATTCCACGTGGAGGTTGTCTATCGTAAGGATTGCCACTACTCTGTCCGGCTGCCGGCCACAAGCGCATTGGGCCGCAATTCCACTGGACGGTATTCCCCGCCGCGCAGACAGGCGATGAGATCGTCCAACCCGCGGACATTCTCCGGGAACTCGGTGGCAGCAGTCCCAAGCTGTTCCACGCGGTGGGCGTCGCTGCCAGCGGTGAAAGGAGCGGACAGACGGTCGCCCAGGTCCTGGGAAAACCGGTTCTGTTCCGTGGTGCCCCGTCCGTTGAGGCCCTCTATGGCCTGGCAGTATTGGAAGAATCGGTCTTTGCTGGCCCGCTCCAGCATTTCTTCCCTGGCCTCGGTCTTTTCGGCCGGACCGGGCAAGAACCGGCGGCGGTAGGGATGGGCGGCGATGATCGCGCCGCCAGCCTGCTCCACCAAGGCTTTGAGGTATTCGGGACGGTGCATGCCGAACTCGTACCGCTCGAGGCCGAACACCAGGACATGTCCGGGGTCGGTGTTGATCTCGCAACCCTGCAGCACAAGGAAGTCATGGCGGCGCGAGAGCTCCATCACTTCTCCGGTGGCCCAGAAGATGTCGTGTTCGGTCAGACACACTCCGTCCAGTCCCAGCGCCTTGGCCTCGTGTATTAGTTCGTCGACGTTCATGAAGCTGTCGTCTGACTTGGGATAGGTGTGGCAATGCAGGTCAATGAGCAAAGAAGCTTCCGGAACACGGCTGAATATGCACGTCAGATGAAACGGTCTAGGAACGGTTAAATAATATCAAAGGGGCTGGCCAATTGAAATCGGCCAGCCCCCTCGAATAGATGGCGCCTTAATTCTGTCTAGATAAACCCCTCTTCCCCCAAGACTTCCATAATCTGATCAGCCTTGCGGCCGCCGATTTTGAGGCGGCGCTCCAGGTAGGAGGGAGTGAGATCGGGATTTCGGGCCGCCAGCTCCCGGGCAGTCTCCAGCATGTGGGCGTCGATATCCGGACCGTCCGATCCCGCTTCTTCCTCCTCTTCTTCGAGGCTGATAGCCGTCACCGGGGGGCCCTTCTGGTTCAGCCAAAACTCCACAATCTGCTCGATCTCTTGGTCGTAGACCAAGGCGCCCTGGACCCGTCGCGGCTTGGGCGATTCTTTGTGCAGCAACAGCATGTCGCCCTTGCCCATCAGTTTCTCGGCGCCCACGGCGTCGAGTATCACCCGGGAATCGACTTGAGAAGCTACCGCGAACGCGGCTCGGGCGGCGATGTTGGCCTTGAGGAGCCCGGTCACCACGTTCACCGACGGACGCTGGGTGGCCAGCACCAGGTGGATTCCGGTGGCCCGGCCCAACTGTGCCAGCCGCACCAGGTTTTGCTCGATGTCGAACCCGCCAACCATCATCAGGTCGGCCAGCTCGTCCACGATCAGCACAAGGTAGGGCATTTTCTCCTTGGAGCGACTGTTGTACCCGTCTATGTTGCGGGTGCCCATCTCCTCCATTAGCTTGTACCGCCGCATCATCTCCCGGATCAGCCCCCGAAGGGAGCCGTTGGCCTCGTCTGCGTTGACGATGACCGGGCAGATCAAATGGGGAATGCCGTTGAAAGGAGTCAACTCCACGCGTTTGGGGTCAATCATCAGGATGCGCAGTTGGTCCGGGGCGTTGGTCAACAGGAAGGAGGCCACTATGGAGTTGATCATGACGCTCTTCCCGGCCCCGGTTGACCCGGCAATCAATATATGCGGCAGGGCAGCGAGGTCCAATGCCACGGCGCCTCCTCCGGTGTCTTGGCCAATGGCGATTGGCAGGCCGCCTTTGGCGGCCATGCCGGAGAAACCCGGCGTTTCCATCACCTCTCGCAGGTGGACCTTATTCGGAGACGGATTGGGCACTTCCAGACCCACCAAGGCCTCTCCGGGCACAGGCGCTTCCACTCTGAGGTAGGGGGTCTTCAGGGCCAGCGCCATGTCTTTTTCCCGGGTCAGAATGCTCTGTACTTTGACCCGGCTGCGTTCCCCTGGCTCGCCGCCGTCTTTCGAGTCTCCGCTTTTCTTGGAGACCCAGCCCGGCACCAGGCCGAATTGAACGATGCGGGGGCCGGCCTTGATGTCGGTAACCTCTACCCTGACGCCGTGGTCGCCCAGGGTGGTTTCCACCAGCCGCGCCATTTGCTGCAAGGCTGACGCCGGCGCATGGTGAGTGTCGGGCGGCGCCAGCAAGTCGACGGGCGGCAATTGCCAGGCGGAGCTATTCTTTTTGCCTGATGGAGCACTGTCCGCAGCGGCCGGGGAATCCTCCAGCGCCGCTATTTGGGCGGCGGGGTCGCCCGGGTCCCACGTCGGTATCATGCCGGGTTGGGACTGGTTCCAGACCAACGACTCCGGGCCCCCCGCCCCATCCTCCGCGGGCGGTCCGGCTCCTCCTTGGGTCTGAGAGCGCGTCTCAGCCTCTTCCTTACGGCGGCGGGCGACGTCCTGCATCTTGCCGTCGAACCTGTCCAGTTGGTGTACGACATAAGCGCCAGCCATCCACAGGACCCGCCAACTCGCCCGCAGAGCGAAGTACATTTGGCGGATGCCCCGGTAATAGGCTGGGCCGATACTTCTGGGCCACAGCAGGGCTGGGGCTAACAATGCGATTGCCAAAAGTTTGGCTGCAGCGAGGATGGGCGGAGTCCCGCCGACCTCCAACCCCCACAAACCGCCGAGGCCGGTGTCTTCGAAGGGTCCGTCGGAAGGGACGATGGTGGAGAGCACCCCCACCGCGAGGGCGACGGCAACGGCGCCCGTGATCCAGCGGCGCCAGTAGGAGAAAACGAGGCGGCGATTATGCCTCAGGGCGATGGCGACCGAGGCCGTCCAAAGGACCACCGGGGCCCAACCGAGGCCCAGGGTTTCGGCCAAGTGAGGAACGGCCCACTCCCGGGCAGCGGTGATGGTGTAGAGGACCAGACCGGCCGCCACGGCGACGGTGAAGAGTATCAGGCCATCGCGCGCCGGTCCCGAAATAGCATGGGTAGTGTCTTTGATCGATGGCGCGGCGCCCGATTGCCGCCGCCTCCCTACAGAACTTGCCACTACATCCCTCCAGTGGCAGTTACGTTTTAGTCTGTTTTAGTCTTTTTGTACGGCTGGAGCCGGGTTCAGACCTCCATAACTACTGGAATAATCATAGGCGACCGGCGTGCTTCGCTAGCTATGTAGCTACGGGCAGTTTCGCGTACTTTGGACCGGAGCTCCTCCCGGCCAGGGTCGGTATTGCCGTCGCCGGAAAGTCGTTCGAAGAGCAGGGAGCCCAGGTCCGTGAACAATTGCTCGCTTTCAGCGTCTTCCATGAAGCCGCTGGCCAAGGCTGCCGGCCGTTCCAGAGGCAGCCCGGTACGCCGGTCGACCTTCACTACCAGCACTACCACCCCATCCTTGGATAAGCTGCGCCGCTGGGTGAGCACCGGGCTCTGGGTGTCCCGGGCCGAGAGGCCGTCGATGTAGATGGGACCGGCGCTGATCCGTTCCTTGGACCAAGCCGTCTCTCCGTCCAGCTCCAGCACGTCGCCGTCTTCCAGTACGAAGATGCCGCCTTGGGCAACGTCCAGGTCCCACGCCAGCTTGGCATGGGCGGCGAGGTGGCGGTATTCACCGTGAACGGGCACGAAGAATCGGGGCCGCACCAGGCTCAACACAAGCTTGAGCTCTTCCTGGCTGGCGTGGCCGTGGACGTGCACCGTAGCCACCCGGTCATATAGTACCCGGGCGCCTTGACGCAGCAGGTTATCGATGGTCCGGCTCACCGGAAGCTCGTTGCCGGGAATGGGAGTCGCGGAGATCACTACCGTGTCGCCGGGGATGATGTTCACCTCCCGGTGCTCGTTCTTGGCGATCCGCACCAGCGCTGAGGTCGGTTCTCCTTGGCTGCCGGTGGTCAGGAGAATCACCTGCTCCGGAGGAAGGCGCCGGATTTCGTTCATTGGCAACAACACGCCGGGCGGTACCTTCAGGTAGCCGAGCTCGCTGGCGACATTTGCCGTATCGACCATGCTGCGGCCGACGATGCCGACCTTTCGACCGTACCGGTGGGCGGCGTCTATTACCTGCTGGACCCTTGAGACCAGCGAAGCGAAGGTGGCCACCATCACCCGCCCCTCAGCCTCGGCGATCGCCCGGTCCAGCGCTTCACCCACCACCCGCTCGGAGGCGGTGTAGCCTGGGACTTCCGCATACGTCGAGTCCGACAGCAGAAGCAGCACCCCCTCGGTGCCGTAGTTGGCCAGCGACGCGAGGTCGAAGGTGCGCCCGTCCACCGGAGTATGGTCGATCTTGAAATCCCCGGTATGGATTACGGTGCCCAAGGGAGTGCTGATGGCGATCCCCATGGCGTCGGGTATGCTGTGGCACACTCGGAACCAACTGGCGCCGAAATTCTCGCCGAACGTGTATGGAGTGTCGGGCTCGATGGGTTCCACCTGGAAATCCCGGGTGGCCGGGCGCTCCTTCAGCTTGGCGGATATCAACCCATGGGCCAGCCTGGGGGCGTACACCGGCGCAGACAGTTGGGGAAGGACGAACGGCAGAGCGCCGATGTGGTCTTCGTGTCCGTGGGTGATCAAAATACCCCGGATGTGGTCGGCGCGTTCGACCAGATAGGAGATGTCGGGGACGATCAGGTCTACCCCGAACATACCCTCTTCGGGAAACTGGACCCCGCAATCGACGACGATAATATCGTCGCCGTACTCCAGGGCCATCATGTTTTTGCCGATTTCCCCCAGACCTCCCAAGGGAATGACGCGTAGTTGCGAAGACAATTCTTTACGTTTTCCTAGACTAGAATAGTGTCAGTTGTTCGGGTTGGGCCGACTTTTCGGGCCGTATTCCGATCGTGCCAACGGCAGCCGCCGTGGGCCCGCCGTTGACCGGGCCGTTCAGCAGCCCAAATTGCTCCGGCTCCACGCCGGCTGCCTGGGGCGGAGTTGCTTCGCCGCCGCTGGCGTCCGGTACCGGCCGGTCCGTTTCCGGCCGGTCCGTTTCCGCCAACACCTGGGAAAGTGTGCGGAAGTCTTGTATCAGGGTCTGGCGCAGTTCGTTCCGCCGCAACGCCGCTGCCGGGTGGATGACCGGAAAGATTGTTCGTCCGTCTTTCTGGCGAACTTTGCCGCTGGCCCGGGTTATGCTCTCGCCGGGGAAGAACCTCCCCAAGGCGAACCGGCCCAGTGTGACTATCACTTTTGGGTTGACCAACTCTATCTGGCGGTCCAGGTACTTGCCGCAGGCCCCGATTTCGTCCGGTGAAGGGTCCCGGTTGTCCGGGGGCCGGCACTTGACCATGTTCGCGATGAAAACTTCGTCACGGTTGGTGCCCATCGACGCCAGGAGCCCTTCCAACAGTTGGCCTGCCGGGCCAACAAAGGGCCGCCCCTCCCGGTCTTCTCTGGATCCGGGACCTTCGCCGATGAACATCACTTCGGCTTCAGGGTTTCCTTCACCGGGTACTGCGTTATTCCTCCCTCGGTACAATGGGCAATCGGTGCATTGCCTCACCGTCCGGGCCACGTCCTCCAGGCTTTCCAGTTGCGGGCCGTTCAATTCCGGGTTTTCCATGATCCCCGCACCTCCCACCGACTTCCCTTCTTTACAGCATCTACCTTACGTAACATGTGTGATGCATTCCCTTGAAATGCCGTGGTCCCACCCGAAGACCCCGCTGAGGCGCCCGGACGATCGCGGAGGGCCGCGGTAGCGGACGACCCCCGCCGTTATGACCCGGCCGCAGGATACCGGAATGGCGCTCTGGCGGTTGGAAACCGCAGTCCGGTTTGACCGTGATCAAGTATCCAGGACTCCGTGCGCCTTGAGATACACCACGGCGTCGTTGATAGTGGCAATGCCGCCAGCGTCTTCGTCGGAGATTTCCAATCGTGAAGACGGCGTGGAAAATTCCTCCTCGAAGGCCATTATCAGCTCGACCAAGTCCAAGGAGTCGGCGTTGAGGTTCTCCACGAAGGAGGCGGATTCGTCCACCTCGCTTTCGTCGACTCCCAATTTTTCTATTACTATATCTTTGACCCGGTCATAAACGGTCGGCAAGTGTTCATCTCCCTTCAGGCACAGGATCAGTGGTAGTTACTTCTCCGGACTCCAGGCCGGCTATAACGGAGCCCAAGACCCCGTTTATGAACCTGGCGGAGCTCTCGCTGCCAAAAACCTTGGCCAACTCCACGGCCTCGTTAACAGCCGTTTTCCTGGGAGTCCCCGGGTTATGCAGCAGTTCAAACAACGCAATGCGCAGGATATTCCGGTCGATAAGTGAAAGCTGGCTTACCGGCCAAGCCGGCGCATAGCGGCCGATCAGACCGTCCAGATCGGGACGGGCATCAAAAACGCCGCGCAGAAGCCTGTTGGCGAACTCCAAGGCCTGCTGTGCAACCTCTTCCTCTTCGTCCAGCCATTCGAAAGACGGCTCAATTCGATTGTCCCGAATGTCAGACGCAAAAAGAGACTGCAACGCGACGGTTCTTGCCTTTCGCCGGTGGTCTGTGGACTTAACCATGGCCATGGGTCACCAGAGACAAAGACGGGTCTAAGCGGGTTCCCCTGCCAGCCGCCGCATCGAGGCGGAATCGGCTACCGTGGCAACCTGGACTTCCCGGTCTATTCGCTTGACAAGACCTGCCAGCACCCCGCCGGAGCCGAACTCCACAAATCGTGAAACCCCGGAATCGACCAGATACCTCACGGAGTTCTTCCATTGGACGCATCGGCAGAGGCCGTTGACCAATTCCTGGCGGACTTCGTCGCCAGTGTTCAACGGTCGTGAATCACAGTTGGCTACTATGGGCATCTTCGGGTCCTTGAAATTCAGGGCGGCCATTGCCTCCGTCAAACCCGCTTCCGCCTCCAGCATGAGAGATGAGTGGAACGCGCCGCTCACCGGCAGTGGGACAGTCTTGCGGGCGCCCCGGGCCGAGGCCAAGTCCATGGCCCTGGCCACAGCGATCTTATCGCCGCTGATCACTATCTGGTTGTCCGTGTTGATGTTGGCCAACTCCACACCGGTCTCGGCACAGATCTGGTCGAAGGCCAATTCGTCCAAACCCAGAATGGCAGCCATCCCCCCTGGCCGGTGAATGGATGCCTGCTGCATCAACTGACCCCGGCGTTGCACCAACTTCAGGGCGTCGGCGAAGTCCAAAACCTCGGCCGCGACCAGCGACGTGTATTCGCCCAAGCTGTGACCGGCAACGGCCATTGCCTGCTCGGGGGCGGAGCCCTGGATTTCCCGCCAAGCCCGCAATGCGGCGATGCTTACTGCCATAATCGCCGGCTGGGAATGGATTGTCTCTTGCAGATCGGCAACCGGACCGTTGAAGATCAACTCGGTTAATGGGTACCCCAGGCTGTCGTCAGCTTCTTGAAAGGTTTGTCGGGAGGACTGGAACGTTTCGAAAAGGTCAAGTCCCATTCCAACCTGTTGGGACCCCTGTCCCGGAAATATGTAGGCCGGGTGGCCTGTTTCTCGTGTACTCGTATTAGCCTCCGACTAGAGGTCTGAATTGAGTTGCCGAGACGATTCTAGGGCACGGCACCCGAAAGATACAATGTGAATTCCTTGTCTTATTCCTCTTTTTTCCGTTATTGGACCGTGTTTAAGCCGAGCCCTCCACCACTTGGCGCCCCCGGTAATACCCGCAGGTGGGGCAGGCGGTATGGGGGCGCTTGGCGCTTCGGCATCGCGTGCATTGGGCGGCGTGAACCGGCTCTAGCCGGTAGGACGCCAGCCTTCGTCCCTTCCGGGCACGGGTCAATTTCTTTTTGGGAAGTGCGCCCATTTCGGGTTGTAACCTCCAGTTGGCTCGGGGCCAGCGATTCCAAGTAAGAACCCAACCGTCCGACGGGAAGGCCTCTGACTTGGATTCGGGCTATATTTCCGAACAATTAGACTCCAACTCAACCCTTCGGGTCAAGAGCAGAAACCATAATCCACTCCGGAAACTTGCCGTCCGGTTCGAGCGGGTTGACGGGGCGTGTTTCACGCGGTGGGCGTTCGTCGGTTTGACTCTGCCGGCTAAAGCGTTGGTGAACGATTCGGGTCCCAGGTTAGGGTCAGCCCTGGTCCTCGGCCAGCAGATCCGTCAACGCGTTCCACCTGGGGTCGAAGGGTGCGGCGTTACATTTGCATTCTTCCTCGTTCAAGTTGACGCCGCATTCAGGACAGAGCCCCAGGCAGCCATCCTCGCAGAGCGGCTTTATGGGCTGGTCGGTCAACAGGTACTGCCGAATGACGTCGGACAGGTCCAGCATGTGGCGGGAGTCTATGTGAATCACGCCTTCCGATTCGTCCGGTGGAACAGCCTTCTTTCCGGTGCTGGGGTCTACCGTAGGAAAAGACTCTTCCTCCAGGGTCAGGGTCGACTGCCTACCGTATTCGCTCAGGCAACGGCTACAGGTAGTGCTAGCCCTGGTGTCCAACCTGGCCCTTACCAATACGCCTTGATGGGTACGAAGGACCTCGACCGTTCCGGTAACCCGGGCCGGGCTGCTTTGGATACCCTCGAACGATTCGTCGAGACGATAGCTCCTGGTGGAACCCGTGGGCTCCATCAGTAATTGGGCCATGTTATACCGCATTGCCCCCAGCCTCTCCAAAAATGCCGTGGGCCATCATAAAATCGCTCCCCATTCGGCTGTCAAGCGAGATTTCACGGCTGCGGTTCCCTTGGATTTGTACGCTCGGTCATGGCTGTCTGGATGTATCTTACGATGTCGCCGGTGGAAGTTCCGGGGCCGAAGACGTCGCTGATTCCCATGTCCTTCAATATCTGGCGATCCGACGCGGGAATGATGCCGCCCACCACCACCAAAACGTCGTCCATCTCTTGGGCCCGCAGCAGGTCCACCACTTCCGGAAGTATGTCCAAGTGGGCCCCCGATAGAATGCTCAGTCCCAGAACGTCGACGTCTTCCTGGGCCGCGGCCTGGACGATCATCCGGGGAGTTTGGCGGATCCCGGTGTAGACGACCTCCATGCCGGCGTCCCTGAGAGCCCGGGCTATGATCTTGGCTCCCCGGTCGTGGCCGTCCAAACCGGGCTTGGCCACCAGCACTCTGGTTGGCCGTTGGTTATCTTGCATCTCTACTCCGCCGCCTCACTCTCGTCATACCGGGTATTGGTCCAGCAACTGCCGTGCGATCAGCAGCCGTTGCACTTCCGAAGTGCCTTCATAGATGGTGGTGACTCTGGCGTCGCGAAGAATCCGCTCCACCCCGGCCTCCCGGAAGTAGCCCGATCCGCCGTGGATTTGCACGGCTCTGTCGGCGGCCCGGATGCACATCTCGGAGGCCATCAGCTTAGCGATGGAGGCCTCTTGCAGGAACGGTTGACCGGCGTCCTTCAAGGTGGCGGCGTTCATCGTGATCACGCGGGCGGCGTGGACCTCCGCGGCCATGTCGGCCAGCATAAACTGGATGGCTTGGTGCTGGGCGATGGGTTTGCCGAATGATTGACGCTGCTGGGCATAGCGCACCGCCGCCTCCAAGGCCGACTGTCCGATTCCCACGCTCTGGGCCGCGATGATAATGCGGCTGGACGTGAGGATTTCCATGGCTTGATTAAACCCCCGGTATTCCACCCCCAGCAGGTTTTCCGAAGGCACCGGCGTGTCTTGGAAAACTATCTCGTCGGTGGTGGAACTCCGCATCCCCAGCTTGCCGTGCATCGGGTTGATGGTGAGCCCCGGACTGTCCTTCTGGACGACGAAAGCACTGACGCCCTTGTATCCCATGGAGCGGTCCTGGGTGGCGAAGACGACGATGGACTGGGCGACCGAGGCGTTGGTGATGAACATCTTGCTGCCGTTCAGGAAGTAGGCGCCATCCCGCTCGGTGGCGGTGGTCTGCAATGCCGCGGCGTCGGACCCACCGCCCGGTTCGGTCAGTCCGAAGGCGGCAACACCTTGCCCGGTGGTCAAGGGCGGCAGCAAACGCTGCTTCTGGTCTTCGCTGCCGAACGCGTCGATGCTGGATACGCCCAATGCCAGGTGCGCCAGCCAGCTCACGCTGGCCGAGGCATCGCCCCGGGCCACCTCCTCGGCGGCGATGGACACCTGCCGGTAGCTGGCCGGGCCGCTGCCTCCGTACTTGGTATCGACCCCCAAGCCCATCAGCCCCAGTCCGGCCAAGCCGCGCCATTGCTCCCATTGGAATTCGGCGCGTTCGTCCGATTCCTTGGCCTTTGGCGCAATCTCTTGGTCGACGAATCCCCTGAGGGTAGTCTGGAGCATCTGCTCCTCTTCGGTCAGTATCAAGTCCGGCATTGGTGTTCGCTCCACCCAATAACTTAACGACGGCGGTGGCCGCTCCGGGAATCCAGCCCTAAAAGGCGGCTATCTCTTTCTGCTCCCCGAAGACGTTCCGGAAAACCTCGGAGACCTCCCCAAGAGTACAATAGCTCTCCACGCACTCCAGAATGGCGGGCACCGTGTTTTCGGCGTTTCCGTCAGAGCGGGCCGTTTGGTCCAACCGGGCCAGGGACGCCCTGACACTGGCGTCGTCCCGCTCCCGGCGCAACCGCTCCAGCCGCTCCACTTGGCTCCGGGCGGCCGCTTCGTCTACCCGCATCAGCCCCTCCGCTGGAGGCTCCTCGGCCGTGAACCGGTTGACCCCAACGATGGTCCGGTCCCCCGATTCGACTTCCTGCCGGTGCCGGTAGGCCGCGTCGCCAATCTCCCGCACCTGAAACCCCTGTTCGATGGCGGAGACTGCTCCGCCCAAGTCGTCGATACGCCGAATGTAGTCCTCCGCTTGGGCCTCCAACTCGTTGGTCAGGCTCTCCACGAAATAGGAGCCGCCCAAGGGGTCCACCACGTCGGCGGCCCCGCTCTCGTAGGCCAGGATCTGTTGGGTGCGCAGGGATAGCTGTGCCGATTCTTCCGACGGCAGGGCCAGCGCCTCGTCCCGGGAGTTGACGTGCAGCGACTGGGAGCCGCCCAAGATGGCCGCCAGCGCCTGCACCGTGCACCGGACCAGGTTGTTGTCCGGTTGCTGGGCGGTGAGGCTCACGCCGGCCGTCTGGGTGTGGAAGCGCAGCATCATGGACCGCGGGTCCCGGGCGCCGAACCGGTCTCGCATTGTCTTGGACCAGATGCGCCGGGCGGCCCGGAACTTGGCCACCTCTTCGAACAGGTTGTTCTGGGCTACGAAGAAAAAGGAGATGCGGGGGCCGAAATCATCAATCTTCAGACCGGCATCCAACGCCGCCTGGACGTAGGAGATGGCGTTGGCGAAAGTGAAGGCCAACTCTTGGACCGCCGTGGCCCCGGCTTCCCTCATGTGGTAGCCGGATATGCTGATGGTGTTCCACTTGGGGACGTTGTCCGAGCAATACTTGAAAACGTCCACCACTAACCGCATGGACGAACGGGGCGGGTAGGCGTAGGTGCCCCTGGCGATGTATTCCTTCAGTATGTCGTTCTGTACGGTCCCGCTTATGTCGTTCTGCTCCACGCCTTGGCGCTTGGCGGCGGCGATATAGAAGCACAGCAGAAGCGACGCCGTGGCGTTGATCGTCATCGAGGTGCTGACCCGGCCCAAGGGAATTCCCGAGAACAGGGTCTCCATGTCTTCCAGGCTGCAGATGGGGACTCCGACCTTGCCCACTTCGCCTTTGGCCAAGGGATGGTCCGAATCGTAGCCAATCTGGGTGGGAAGGTCGAAGGCTACGGACAGGCCCGTCTGGCCCTGCTCCAGCAGGTAGCGGTATCGCTCGTTGGTCTCTGCGGCGGTGCCGTAGCCGGAGTACTGGCGCATGGTCCAAATGCGGCCGCGGTATGTGTTGGGTTGGACTCCCCGGGTGAATGGGAATTCCCCCGGAAAACCGATGTCCCTGGTGAAGTCCAGCCCGTCTCCCGCCAAGTCCTCCGGACCGTACAGCGAGTCTATGGCCAGACCGCTGTCGGTCTGGAAGGCCTCACGGCGTTCGGGGAAGCGGGCCACAGTGGGTTTGAGGATTTCCTCCTCCCACTGTTGTCTGTCTTGGCTGGGCATTCCGCCTCCTGGAAGCTTGGCCTGGGGGCTTGGTCTAAGGCCTGTTAGCGTGCGGATAGTTCAACGAGGTATTGTACCCCCCAAGCAGGGAGGCCCTCAAGGAGACGGGCCACGCCCGGCCACGCCCAAGGCTCCACAGCGGCCGGTACGCTATTCTCGAGGCGCGGTTGGCTCACTCCAGACGAGTCGTCCGGACTGGAGGCAGGGACCCCGGAGCAATAGTGCCCACGGTATGCCTTGGCGGAAAGCCGCTCGAACGCAAAATCGTAGTAGAATATCAACACCCATAACTGAAGAGGGAAGATCGCCGGGAAAGAGGCGATTGTCTGAGGAGGAAATTCGATGACTCTTGGAAACTTGGGCAGAAATCTCAGAGATGCGTTGACGGGCGTAGTCGGCGGCGCAGGCGACGTCGTGGGAAGTACTATTGAGGTTGCCCACACTACCACGGTGGCCGCGTTGCAGGGCTCCCGGTCTACGGCAACGGAATTTTCGGGCTTGGTCGGCGACGTGATCAAGGGGGCCATTCAAGCCACCAACGAGGTGGGCACGGAGTTGGCGTCCACCGCGAAAGGGGCGGTCATTGGCGTCATCCGCGGGTCCGGCGAAGTCAGCACCGTTACCATTGGCGTGTTCAGCGATACCGTACGGGCCGCCATCAAGGGTACCGGGGAGGTCGGCGGCGACGTCGGCACCGTTGCCCGAGGCGCGGCCGAAGGCGCGATGGAGACCACCAAGAGCCTGGGGCTCCGGGCCGAAGACATGGCGTTCAGCGTGGCCCGCGGCGCCATCCAGGGCACCAGGGAGGCGGGAGCCGACCTCGGAGGAGCCGCCAGAGACACCATGAAAGGCACCGTCACCGGGACCCAAGAAGTGGGCGGCAATGTGCTGGAAGCCATTGAGGACACCGCAAGGGGCCTCATCAACGGCGCGTCGGAGGTCGGCGGCGACGTGGCGTCGGTGACCCGGAACGCGGTGGAGGGCGCCATCGAAGCCACCGGCAGTATCACCGTACGGGTGCAGGACGTCGCCTTCAGCTCCGCCCGGGGCGCGATCCACGGCTCCCGAGAGGTTGGTGGTGAATTGGCCGGCACCGCCAGGGACGCGATCAATGGCACCGTGACCGGCACACAACAGATCGGCGGTAATGTGTTGCAGGCCATTGAAGACAGCACCCGGGGATTGATCAAAGGCACTGCGGAGGTTGGGGGAGACGTCGGCAGTGTGGCCAGGAATGCCGTCGAAGAGGCCATCGATTCCGCCAAGTCCATCGGCCTGCGGGCCGAGGACGCCGCGTCGGCTGCGGCGAACGGCGCGATGAGCGCCGCGGGATCGTTCGGCGAGGCTACTGTAAACACCGTCACGGGAGCGGTCTCCGGCACAGTCTCCGGTGTGCGTGTCGTGGTGAGAGCGCCGTTCCGGAGGTCCGAAGAAACAGACGGTTAATTTTAACCTGGAGTCCCAAACGGTGGCCGCCACACCCCGGGTTATTCACTGAGTGTAGCCGTGCGTATACCTGGCAGTCAGCTATGGTACGGCCTATCGGCTCCGCTGATATCGCGATTCCATGGGCCGGTCAGCTACCTTCGCGCCAAAGAAGAGAGGGTTAAAGACCGGCTCCTGGAAATCCCGGTGTTCGTGCTGGCAACGCGGACAATACGGGAACTCAGCGACGACGATGCCACGCACATGGCGGCTGGCGTCGCCTACTACGCCATCCTCTCCCTGTTCCCCATGGCCGTGGGGCTCATCGCCCTGTTAAGCCTCGTCCTGGAGTCTGGCGGCGTACAAGCCCAGTTGCTGGACTTCTTTCAGACGTACTTGCCCGGTTCGGCCGGCGCATTGGAAACCAACATCCAAGCCGTAGGCAAGGTACGGGGTGTTCTGGGGTTCCTCAGCATCGTCGGCCTTTTCTGGACCGCCAGCACCGTCTTCGGCGCCATCAGCAGGGCCGTCAACCGCGCTTGGGACGTTCATCGCGACCCTCCGTTCTACCTGGCGAAGCTGCGCCATATCGGAATGGCTCTCAGCGTGGGCCTGCTGTTCCTCATGTCCCTCGCCACGACCACGGCCGTGCAGGTGTTGGGCGGGGTAGACTTGCCCGAAGTCGGACAACTCGGCTTTCTGGAGAGCGACAGCATCAGCATCGTGACCCGGCCGTTGCCGTTTTTGTTCACCCTCTCCATTTTCTTGTTGATCTACAAGTTTGTCCCCAACACCCCTACCCGCTGGCGGTACATTTGGCCGGGGGCCCTGCTCGCCGCGATCGCCTTTGAGGTCAGCAAGAGCGTGTTCGTGTTTTACTTGGAAAACTTCGCTGACTACGAGAAAGTCTACGGTTCCTTGGGTTCGGTTATCGCCTTGCTGGTTTGGACCTACCTCTCCGCGTTCATACTGATCGTGGGGGCGGAGATATCCTCAGAGTACGGGCGCATGCGAGAGCAGGTCGAGCAGGGCAGGCTCATCGCAGACCGGGGCCGGCCGGCCGAGGATGTAGAAGACGAGGATGAGTTGTGGTGAAGACGGCGAAATCGCGGGACCGATGAGGCCCCGGCCCAGCGGGAGGGCAGCATGACCCAATCGTACATCGGCGCCCCCATGATAAGAGCGGAGGACGTGCGCTTTCTCACCGGCCGTGCCAGTTATCTGGACGACATCACCCGGCCAGGTATGCTCCACGCCGCCTTGTTACGCAGCCCGCACGCCCACGCCCTAATCGCGCGGACTGAAACTGCCGAGGCTGCGGCCATGCCGGGGGTGCGGGCAGTCTTCACCTACGACGACATCGCTTCCTTGGCCAAGGCCATACCCATTCGGGTGTTCGAATTGCCGGGGTTGGACCGCTTCCTGCAGGTACCGCTTGCCCGGGACAAGGTGCGTCATGTTGGGGAACCGGTCGCATGGTCGTTGCGGAAAGCCGCTACCTCGCCGAAGATGCCCTGGAAGCCATATACGTGGAATACGAGCCGTTGCCCGCGGTCACTGGCGTTCGCGACGCCCTGAAAGACGAAGTCGTGCTGCACGGGGATAGCGGGACCAACCTCGCGGGCCATACCAGAATCGCCACCGGCGACGTGGACGAAGCGTTCCGGACGGCCGACTACACCCGGCGGGAGGAGTTCACCACCAACCGGCACACCGGCAACCCCATGGAAACCAGAGGGCTCTTGGCCGACTACGCCGCCGATTCGGGCGAGCTTACCGTCTGGGGCCCCACCAAGGTCCCACCGGGCGATCCTCGCCCACCACCTGGAGTTGTCCGAGGAGAGAATACATTTCATCGAGCCGGACGTTGGCGGCGGATTCGGGATCCGAGGGGAGTTCTACCCTGAAGACTTTCTGGTGCCCTTCGCCTCGATGAAGCTGGGCCGGCCCGTGAAATGGGTCGAGGACCGGGTCGAGCACTTGATGTCGGCTAATCACTCCCGGGAGGTGGTCTGCGAGATGGAAATAGCGGCCCGCACCGACGGGACGCTGTTGTCCATGCGCGCTACCGTGTATGGCGACATGGGCGCCTACATTCGCACCCACGGCAGCGTGGTGCCGGCGCTCACCGCCAGTACCCTCACCGGGCCGTACCGCGTTCCCGCCTTTCAGGCGGACGTCAATTGCGTGATGACCAACAAGATGGGGGCGGGAACCTACCGCGCTCCCGGCTTCTTCGAAGCCGCTTTCATAAGGGAACGGATGTTGGACCTGGCGGCAGCCGACCTCGGGTTGGACCCGGCGGAGATCCGCCGCAAGAACCTCATAGAGGCCTCAGAGATGCCATACACCGTGGGGCGCCTACCCGACTCGACGGAAGACTCACTGTTTACGACAGTGGAGACTACCACAGCGCACTCGACCGTGTCCTCCGGGAAATCGGCTACGAATCGTTGAAGAACCAAGGACGCGACTCTCAGGGCCGGTACCACGGGGTCGGATTGGCCAGCTACGTGGAACCCACAGGGTTCGGCCCTTACGAAGGGGCCCGGGTGGCCCTCAATGACGCGGGGGAGGTGGAAGTCTACCTCGGCATTACCACCATGGGCCAAGGCCACGAGACGGTTATGGCCCAGATCTGCGCGGATTCCTTGGGAGTACCCATCGAGGAGGTGCGAGTCTACCACGGCAGCACCGATTATCTCCCCGCCAGCGTCGGCACCTTCGGCAGCCGGGCCTCAGTCATGGCCGGCAGCGCGATTCACCTCACCTGCCAGACCCTCAAGGCCAAAATACTGGCGGTGGCCGCCGGATACCTGGACACGGAGCCGTCTTCCCTTGACCTTCGCCAAGGACGGGTGTTCAGGGTAGACGGTCCGCCCGGTGGCGAGACACTGACCCTGCGGCGGGTGGTCCAGCTTGCCGAGGCGGGCCGGCTATTCGACAGCCCGGAAACGGCCCTGGAGGCCACCGAGTATTTCCGGGTGGAGGAGTGGACCTACTCCTATGGCAGCCATGCCGCTCACGTTGCCGTTGATCCCGAAACCGGAAAGATTGAGGTCGTCCGTTACCTGGTAGTGGAAGATGTGGGACGCTGCATCAACCCGTTAACCATGCACGGCCAGTCGGTGGGCGGCGCCGCTCAAGGTATCGGCGGTTCGATCCTCGAGGAACTGGTCTACGACGGTTCCGGACAGTTGCTGTCCGGGTCGTTTATGGACTACCTTCTACCTACCAGCAACGACGTCCCCAACATTGAGTGCATTATCCTTGAAGAGGCGCCGTCTCCGCTGAACCCGTTGGGGGTGAAGGGAGCGGGGGAGGGCGCTATTCTGGCCACCGGGGCCGCCTTGGCCAATGCGGTGGCCGATGCCCTGTCTCCCCTTGGCGTTCCGGTTAACCGGTTGCCGTTGAGTCCCGACAATATCCTGAGCTGGATTCGGTCCGCCGGAGGGTAGGGAGCGGGTCTCTCAGTCCAAAACCGCTATGGCCTCGATCTCCACGTCCAACCCCGGTTCGACCAGTTCGCTGATCCCGATGAGGGAATTGGCCGGGTATTCGCCTTCGAAGTAACGGGCGAAGATTTCCTCCTGCTCTTTGGGGGCATTCCGCCAGTCGGCGATGCTGGTCACGAAGCAGGTGATCTTTACGATGTTGCCGGGGCCGGACCCCTCGGCTTTGACGATGCCGATCACCCGAGCCAGGGTCACGTCCAGTTGTTCCATCAGCCCTTTGCCTTGGGCGTCCGTCCCCCTGGCGGTGCAGCCGGAGATAAACAGCAGGTTTCCAGCCTTGACTCCCCGGCTGTAGGTAGGACCCGCAGGGGCGATTTCATACTCTTTTCGTTCCACCGGCATCTTCGTCACTCCCGCGCCTGGCGTTTGGCATGATCAGGCCGACTCTAATCTAACGGCCTGCCTTCGAACGCAATATAGCAGATTCAGCGAGCGAGTCGCTCCAAGCTGGTTTCGCCATCAGGCGGCGGACGCCAGCCGCCTTGGAACGCCGCCCGCCTTGGAACGCCGCCCGTATGATATGCTCCAAGCTAGGTTCCTTCTCCAACCCCGGTATTCCGAGTTCCCAGGCGCCTGATCAGATGGACCAAAACCTGTTCGCCGACCTAGCGATCGTAGTCGTAGCCGCCTTTGTGGGCGGGATGGCGGCGCGTCTGATCCGGGCCCCCGTCATTTTAGGTTACCTGGCCCTGGGCATGATCATCGGCCCCCATATCCTCGGCGTGGTTGAAACGGCGGAGGCGGTGCGGACGCTGGCCGAGATAGGGGTCGTCCTCCTCGTATTCACCATTGGAATAGAAATCTCTTTCCGGGATGTCTACCGGCTGGGACGGGTGGTCATGGTCGGGGGAGTCCTCCAGATACTGGCTACGACCTGGGTAATGGTGCCCATAGGATTTCTTCTTGGGTTCAGCCTGGAAACCTCCGTGCTCCTCGGCATGGTGGTGTCTTTGAGCAGCACTATGGTGGTCTTGAAGACCCTTTCGGACCGGGGTGAGTTGCACAGCCTGCACGGTCGATTGCTGACCGGGTTCCTGCTGGTGCAGGACCTGGCTTTCGTCCCCATGATCGCGATACTTCCGGCGCTGAACGGCGGCGGCCACTCGGTGCTCCAGGAAACCGGACTGGGGCTGCTCAAGGCGGTAATCGTGCTGTCGGCGACGGTGCTGCTGGGCATCAGAGTGATACCGTGGTTGATGGAACGGATAACCCGCGTGGGTTCTCGGGAGATCTTCGTCTTGACGGTGGTGGCGACTGCCTTCGCCATCGCCGCCGTAACCGAGTACGTGGGCCTGTCGGCCGCCTTGGGAGCGTTTGTCGCTGGTCTCATGTTGAGCCAGTCGGACTTCGGCCACCGGGCCTTGGCCGAAATTACGCCCATGAAGGACATCTTCGCGGCCCTGTTCTTCGCCTCTCTGGGTATGCTGACGGACCCGATGTTCGTGGTGGAAAACTATGTTCCGGTGCTGGCGATTGTGGGCTCCGTCATAGTGTTGAAATTCGTCATCACCGCCGGCTTGGTCCGGGGGTTCGGGTATCTGCCGGGCACTGCCCTGACCACCGGGTTTGGGATGGTCCAGATCGGCGAGTTCAGCTTTCTCTTGGCGGCCGCCGCCTACGCTTTGGGGGTCGCCGACCAGTCATTTCACTCTCTGGTAGTGGTCTCGGCCGTGATAACTATGGCCATCGCCCCAGCTATCATTGCCGGAAGCTCACGGGCGGTGGAATCCCTTGGCCGCCGCTTCAGGACCCTTCAACCCTACCGTTTGGGAAACCCTCACTCGGAGGTGCGTGTTCCTAACTTGGGCGGCCACGTCATCGTTTGCGGGCTGGGCAGGGTTGGCGCCCTGGTGGCCCAGGTGCTCCAGGAGTACGGTATACCGTTCATCGCCGTCGACCTCGACCCGTATGTTCTGGAACACTGGAAGTCCCAGGGCTATTTCACCATTCACGGCTCTTCCGGCAGCGTGGAGGTGCTGCGAGCAGCTCGAATTCAACAGGCCTCGATTCTGGTCGTGACCACCGGCGATCCGGTATCGACCTGGGTCACTGCGGAGCACGCGCTGCAACTTCGGCCGGACCAAGACATTGTGGCCAGGGTTCACTCGCGGAAGGAGGGCGAACGCCTCCTGGAGATGGGGGTGCAGGAGGTGGTTTGGCCCCAAATGGAGACCGGCCTCGAGATACTGCGTCATTCCCTCTACCGGTACCACCATTCCCGCGACGAGGTGGACGACTTCGTAACGCGTCTTAGGGCGCGACTGAGTTTCACCTTGGACCGGGACGTGGAAGACCTGCTGCCTCCCGAAGGCGTCGGTCCGGCCCACGAAGCCGAGCATGCGCGAGGCCGTGACTCCCGACCGGACTCGAGGGAACGGGCCGCCCCTCCGTCTTCCTCCGACGACTAGGCTGCGGCGTCCATTCCCAGCGGGTGTTATTGACCTGTTCAACCGGGGACTGCTCAAACTGGCAACCCGGTGGGGCAACATCTATAATTATGGGAGCGGTTCCCGACGGGCGGGCGTAGCTCAATGGTAGAGCTCTAGCCTTCCAAGCTAGCCATGTGGGTTCGATTCCCATCGCCCGCTCCACCTTCCCAGCCAACCTCTGCGATCTCGGGAACGAAAACCCCGTTTGACCGCTGAGCGCACAGCTATGGGGTGGCGGTCAGGACTTGCTGGCGGAGCCCGACAGCAGGGCGAGGGCGGCGTCTCTCACCGCCGCTCCGTCCAATACAGCCTCCAACTCGCCGCTTTCGGCAGTCTGGAAGGACGAGTCTTGATGGAAGCCTTCCACCAACTGCCGGACAGCTTCTTCCTGCCGGTCTTCGGGTATGGCCACGGCGTGTTCCGGGTCCTGTAGCAACCGGTCTATCTCGGCGGTCAGCAGTTCGACCTCCACATGGCGGCGTTGGATCTCGGCTATCTTGCCCAAGTGCTTGCCCAGGTAGCAACCGCCGAACTGCATGAACTCGCTGCTGTGGCCTTCGAAGTCGCCGACGCGTTGGTGCTTGGGTTCCAACTCCCATTCGTTCATGTAGTCCCGGGCTGCCCGGTCCTCGGAGTCGGGGCTTTCCAGGTCGAACACCATAATGACCCGGTACATGAAAAACTCGGCCGGTTCTACTTTGATGAACATCGTTTCCTCCCAGCGGGTCTCGCCTAGCGGCCGACGGCCTTGAGGATCCGGCCCACGTGGTCTGCGCTCTGAGGGACCGTGCCGTCATCCACCCCGTGCATCGCCTCGATGACCGCGTCATTGAACGGAGTGGGGACGGCGAACTCTCTCCCTTTTTGGGAAATCAGTCCGTTCATGAAGTCGATCTCGGACCGCCGGCCCTTGTGAACGTCTTGGGCCATCGACGCCAGCCAATTGACGCGCCCGCCGTGGGACGCCATGAACGCGTCAAGCTCTTCGAACACGTCGCCCTTGTCGGCGTCTGCCCAGGTCGCGGCCGCCATTCCTTGAACGTCCGCCACTTGAAGGCCCATGGCCAAGCCCACCTGTGCGCCTTCCTTGCATAGGTTTATCCGTATCGAGCGGCAGCGTGGGTCTTCGGCCATGTCCTGTGAGCCCATGCCCGAGGCTGCCGAAAGGGCGTTTCCCATCCCGTTTTGGCAGAGCTTGGCCCAGCGTTGCCCCCACAGGTTGTCTGTGGCAAACGAGCCGTCGATGCAGTCCAGCATCGCGGCCACTTTTTCCGAACGAGGGGAAAGACGCTCATCTTGCTCGCCCACCCGGAACACATGGTGGCCGGAGTCCCGGCCCACTGCTCCTCCGCGAGTGACGTGTCCCGGCTCCCACAGCGCCACCTCTATGTGAGAAGCGATGCAGCCGACGGCCCGGTTTTGGCCGACGATCTCCGCAATGGGTACGTCATTCCAGCAATTTTGCAGCGACACGAAGAAACCGGTGTCTTTCACGTAACGCTTGATGAAATGGGTGGCCCATTCGGTGTCATACGACTTCATCGCGATGAAGGCGAAATCGAAGGGTTCGGTGATGCCTTGGGCGTCGGTCAGGTGCATCGCTTTGACCGGCGCCGTGAACGGGCCCTGGCTGCCGGAGACGTGGAGCCCGTCCTTCCGCATCTTCTCAACGTGTTCGGGCCACATGTCGATGAAGGTTACGTCCTCGCCTTCCCGGGTCAGGAAAGCGCCTACGTAGCAGCCCAGGGCGCCCGCTCCCATGATCGCGATCTTGTCACTCATAACTCCTCCCTAGTCGAATTGGGAATGAGGAATGGGGAGTGCGGAACGGACGGTCCGGTTCCCCATTCCTCATTCCCAATTCCTCATTCGGTCAGCGTTGCCAGGCGTGCGTCGTAGATGTGGGATAAGTCCTTGATCTCGGCCATGACTTCGGGCGGCACCGGGTCGTCGAGCCCGATCACCATCATGGCCCGGCCCCGAAGCTGCAGCCGGCCCACTTCCATGAAGCTTATGTTGATATTGTGACGACCGGCGATCGTGCCCACCGCGCCGATGGACCCCGGCTGGTCCTGGTTGTCGACGAACAGCAGGTACGGGGTATTGGGCACCATGTCCAGCCAGTAGTCGTTGATCTTGACGATGTGGGGCTCGTTGCGCATGGACGTTCCGGCCAGGGTGAGATTGCCCCCCGTGGTCTCCAACGTGGCGCTCACCATGCTTACGTATTCCCGGGAAACGGTATTGTGCTGCTCTGTGACGCTGAGTCCGCGCTGCCGTGCCAGCACCGGGGCGTTGATCAGGTTCACGTTCACCGTGCTGACCGGCGCCAGCAGCCCGGCCAAGACCGCCGCCTGGATCATGCGGGTGTCGTGGTTGGCGATCTCTCCTTGGTAGCTGATGGTGATGCCCGAGACCTGTCCCTCGGCCAGATAGGCCAGCAGTTTGCCCACCACCGAGGCCACCGGAATAAACGGGGCGAGCACGTCGTGGACTTCGGGGGCCACAAAAGGAGCGTTCACGGTGTTGCGGGCCGGTTCGCCGTTCAGCACGGCCAGCACCTGTTCGGCCGCTTCGATGGCGACTTCGCGTTGCGCCTCCTCCGTCGATGCGCCCAGATGGGGGGTGACAATGGCCTTGGGGTGTTGCAACAACTTGCCGGGCGGCGGCGGCTCTTGGGAAAATACGTCCAGCGCCACACCGCCCAACCGCCCGGATTCGAGACCGGCCAGCAGGGCCGACTCGTCCACCAGCTCGCCGCGGGCCACGTTGATGATGCGCGCGCCGGGTTTGATCCGCTCTATCTCCTTGTGGCCGATCATATTCCGGGTGCCGGAGGTGAGCGGCGTATGAAGCGTGACGAAATCGGCTACCTCCAGCAGTTGCTCCAAGGGCATAAGCTCCACGCCAATGCGCCGGGCGTAGTCGGGGGCCACGAAGGGGTCGTAACCCACCAAGCGCATGTCGAAGCCATGGGCCCGCCGGGCCACCACGGAACCCACCCGGCCCAAGCCGCAGATTCCCAGAGTCTTGCCGCGGACCTCCACTCCCATGAAGGCGCTGCGCTTCCATTCGCCGGACCGCAGCGATTCATGGGCATGGGGAATGTTGCGGGCCATGGCCAGCATCAAAGCAATGGTATGCTCGGCGGCCGCCACGGTGTTGCCGGTAGGGGCGTTCACCACCGCGACGCCGGCCCCGGTGGCCGCTTCGAGGTCAATGTTGTCGACGCCTATCCCGGCCCGGGCCACGACCTTCAGGCGCTTCGCCGCTTCTATCACCTGGCGCGTGACCTTGGTTTCGCTGCGGACCACGAGGGCGTCGTAATCGCCCACGGCGGCGATCAACTCCGCCGGCTTCATGCCCGTCTTTACGTCAACTTCGGCCTTGCTTCGGAGAAGCTCGGCGCCCTCCGCGCCAATGGGGTCCGAAATCAGAATTCTCGGCATAGGTATAGTTTCCTGGGGGAAAGCAATAACGGTCTCAAATATAGCACAGGAAAGGAAGGCCTATGCGTGCGCGCGGTAGAGGTCGGCGCTCCCCGGCGGCAGACCCTGTCCGCACGTTCATGGGCGCGGCCCTTGGGTCAGGGTGCGTCAGGAGGCGCCCTCCAAACAGCCAATTCTTGACCCTTGCAAGCCCCACGCGTAGGATAGGCAAGGCTGATAGTCCGCTCGGCATTCGTGCCGGACTGGTCAATCGGCGTAATAACCCTCAAAGCAGTAGCCTTCACGGAACAGGGAAATCGTGGCCATTAAAAGCGTACGGCTCGTTTTGGATTTGGACGCCGAGTTGCGAGAGCGTCTCGATCTGGCCGCAAAACAGCAAGGCATCACCATAGAGGATCTCTGCGTTCAAGCCATCGTAAAGGAGTTGGCTTTGGAAGAGCAGGGAACTGAATCCGCTGAAACATACGTTGAACTCCTGGCTCTGACCAGACGGCGGCGTCAACTCGAAAGGATTACAGTTCGCAAGAAACCGGACTCCACGGACTACATCGCGGAGGGACGCGGACGCCTCAGCGCCATCGACCTGATATCCGGTGACGAGTTGGAAGCCTACCGGGAACACGAATACGCCCGTATAGTCGGCGAAATTCGACCGCCCACGGAAGAGGAGAAGGCTGGCTCGCTCAAAGCGCTGGAAAAGTTGGCCGCCACTCGGGAGCGATTATTCCAAGGGCGCACGCTGCCCGGCGATTCGGTGGATTTAATCCGGGAAGCGAGAGAGGAGCGTTCGGAATACCTTGACCAGACATTTGGCAGTAGTTGACGCTAGCATCGCGGTGAAGTGGCTGGTGCCCGAGGAAGACAGTGACCTTGCGCTCAGGCTTGCTCACTCCTGGGCCGCTGAAGGCGTTCAAAGGGTAGCTCCCCGCTAGTTTCTATGATGCCGCTCGTCTAACCCGTCCGCGCATTCACCACATCACCGAAGTTTGACCCCTCCGGGAGACACCCTATGCTCCTAGTGAGATCCATTTGTATGCTTGTATTCATTCCACTTCTATTGCTCAGTGCAGGATTAATGCTGGCATGTGATAGCACTCCCCCAGTAGTTGCCACGGCTGCCCCAGCATCATCAAATAGTACTGCCAACACACCCACGTTCGAGCCCACTCGGATCGCATCTCCGACGCTCACACCGACACCTGTGCCCACTCCGACTCCGGAAGTTCCACTGATCCGTGTTGGCACGCATATCGTAGGAGAGGACATCGAGCCGGGAATTTATTTCGGAGAGGCTGAAGGCGGCGTACTGGGCTCTTGCTATTGGCAGCGGCTAAGTGGGCTGAGCGGAGAGACTTCCGACATTATCGCTAATGATATTGCCGTCGGGCGTTTCTACATAGAGGTCCTGCCAACCGACGCAGCACTGGACACAGATTGCGAGTTGGTAGCTTTGGAACACGCGCCAGCCATATCTGGCTTCTTGACGGATCTGGATCCTGGCACCTACCTTGTGGGACGGGATATCCAATCCGGTTTGTATTCGGGAGAAGCAGGAACCGGTACCCTGGACACTTGTTATTGGGAACGGTTAAGCGGTGTGAGTGGGGACTTCACCGCGATTATCGCAAACGATATCGCCTCCGGGCGGTACTTCGTGCAGATCAGCCCTTCTGACTTCGCAGTGACGTTCGGTTGCGCCGTCACTTTCGAGAGGTAGAGCTGTCAAATGCTGCCCCATTTTTGGAGCCGAATGGATGCGATCCCAAATAATCTTCTACCCCAGGAGGCCAACCATGTTCCTAATGCGGTTCACCGAGCGGGCCTACACTAACTACACTGAGGACGACGTTCGAAACAGCCAGAACCAAGCGGTCCGCCTCACCTTTTCCAACAGCAACTTCGACCCACAGGTGGGCCACCGCCAGTACAACGAGTACTTGGACGAGTACGAGTACTGCGAAGAAGTGGGGTTCGACGGGCTGATGTTAAACGAGCACCACAACACGCCCACCTGCTTGGGGGCCACCATGAACCTGGAGGCGGCCATCCTCGCCCGGAACACCAAAACGCCCAAGATAGTCCTGCTGGGCAACCCCCTGCCGGTCTTCGACAACCCCCTCCGGTTGGCCGAAGAGCTGGCTGAAATCGACATGATCTCCGGCGGCCGGCTGGTGTCGGGTTTCGTCCGCGGCACCGGAGTCGAGAGCCTGGCGGCCAACATCAACCCGCTGTTCAACCGGGAGCGGTTCGAAGAGGCCCATGACCTGCTGATCAAGACCTGGACCACTCCGGGGCCCTTTCGCTGGGAAGGCAAGCACCATCATTTCAGGGTCGTAAACCCCTTCCAACGGCCCATGCAACAACCCCACCCGCCAGTGTGGATTCCCGGCTTGGGCAGCCCTGAAACGCTGGTCTGGGCTGCGGAGCACCACTATCCGTACATCTATCTGGAGACCGACCCCGAAGGCACCCAGGACATGATGAGCATCTACACCGAAACCGCCCGGGAAAACGGCTACGAGCCGGGCCCGGAGCATTTCGGTTACCTGTGCCGCATTCACGTTCAGGACACTGACGAGAAAGCCTACGAAGCGGCCAAAGGGTTCCTCACCGGCAACGTGGGGGTGGGGCGGGTACCGATGCCCCGGGACTACATGATGCCGGTGGGGTACAGCGGCAGTGTCAAAGACCCGCGGGTTGCCCGATACCAAGGCCGCGTTCGCAAGGACCCCTTCCTGGGGTTGGGCCTGGAGACGGCCTCCTACGACGAGATTCTGGCGTCCAACCGCTGGATCGTGGGCAGCCCCGAGACGGTGGTCCGCAAGCTGCGGGACGTCTTGGGCGAGTTGAGGCCCGGAATTCTCGGCGTTTGGACCAACGACGGCGACACCACCCACGCCGACACCATGCGGTGCCTGGAGTTGATGGGACAGGAGGTCCTGCCGGCCCTCCGGGAAATCGGCGAGGAGCTGGAGCTCACCGACCCATTCCAGAAAGCCCCCTAGCCAGCGATATTAAACACAGAGAGCTTAGGAGAACAACTATGCCCGGATTCAATGAAGAAACCATCGATGTCGGCGGGACGAAAGTTCAGATGCTGAAGGGCGGCAGCGGCGAACCGTTGTTGCTGCTCCACGGCGCCAGCGGCAACACCGGTTGGCTCCGCTACGTCCAAGCCCTGGCCGAGCACTACACGGTCTACTACCCCACTCACCCAGGCTTCGGCCCGTCGGACCGGCCGGAATGGCTGGAAACAATACCCGACATGGCCGCTTTCTACACCTGGTTTATGGAAACGGCGGGGTTGGACCGCCCCCGCGTCATCGGGTTCTCTCTCGGCGGTTGGCTTGCCGCCGAGATTGCCGCCACCGCCAGCGGCCCCTTCAGCAAGATGATGTTGGTGGGCGCGGCGGGCATCAAACCCGTCGAGGGAGAGATCACCGATATCTTTATTATCAGCCCCGCCCAAGTCCGCGACCTGCTCTTCCATGACCCCAGCCAAGCCCCGGAATACGAGGCGATCTACGCCCGCGAGCTATCGGCCGAGGAACAACTGACAGCCGACCTCAACCGCGAGATGACAGTGCGCCTCTCCTGGAAACCCTATATGCACGACCCGCGCCTCACCGGCCTGCTGGCCCGGGTCAATATCCCAACGCGGATGGTATGGGGACGGGAGGACCGCATCGTCCCGGTGGAATGCGGCAGCCTGTACCGGAAGGCGGTCCCCGGCTCCGACCTGGTGGTCATTGACAACTGCGGCCATTCGCCTCAAGTGGAGAAGCCAGAGGAGTTCATCAAGACCGCCCTGGAGTTCCTGGCCTGACCAGCGAGGAACACCGGAATCGTACGAGCGCGGTTTTCTCCCTGCTTGCGGCCTTGCCGCCGCCAGCCGTTTTCCTATCGGCCTGCGGCGGAGATGAGGACACCCGGCGGCGATGAAAAGGGGCGGGACCTCGCCGGAATACGGACATAGCGAACTTCAACGGGAGTCGACAACGCAATGGATGTTTTCTACTTCACCGAACTGCCCTACACGGCCTTCCCAGAATCGGAAGCCGACAAGTTCCCCTCCATGCGGCTGACCTTCCCCAACACCTACTTCGACCCACGCACGGCCCACGACCTGTTCAAGCGGTACCTGGATGAGTACCAGTACGCCGAGGACGTGGGCTTCGACGGCCTGATGATCAACGAGCACCACAATACACCTTCGTGCATGGACGTCGAGGTTAACATCACCGGCGGCATCCTGGCCCGCAATACCACCCGGACCAAGATACTGATGCTGGGCAACATGCTGCCGACTTCAGACAATCCGGTGCGTTTGGCCGAAGAGATCGCCATGCTGGACGTGATCTCCGGCGGCAGGATAATCTCCGGCTTCGTGCGGGGCATCGGTATCGAGACCTGGGCCAACAACACCAATCCGGTGTACAACCGGGAGCGCTTCGAGGAATGCCACGACCTGATCATCAAGACATGGACCACGCCGGGGCCCTTCCGCTGGGAGGGTAAGCACTATCACTACCGGGCGGTCAACCCCTGGATGCTGCCCATCCAGCAGCCGCATCCTCCGGTGTGGGTGCCTGGTACCGGCAGCCCGGAAACGGTGCAGTGGGCGGCGGAGAACCGGTACACCTACGCCGCGTTTCTCACCGAGTTGAATGTGGCCCGCAACCTTTTCCAAAACTACCGCGACATTGCCGGCGAGAACGGGTGGGAGCCCGGCCCCGACAAGTTCGCTTTCATGATCTGCGCCCACGTGAACGACACCGACGAAAAGGCCCAAGAAGCCGGCAAGGCGTTCATGTGGAGGATGGGCCACCCGTTGAAGGGCCCCAAGGAATATTGGGCCCCGCCCGGCTACTTCTCGGCCGCCGGGGCCGCGGCCAACGCCCGGCGGCGCTCGACGCCCTTGAACGAGATGTCCTACCAAGAGTTGCAGGACAACTACCATTTGGTCGTCGGCAGTCCCGACACCGTCATCAAGAAGCTGCGCTACATCAAAGAGGAATTGGGCATCGGAGCGTTGCTCCTGGAAGCTCAAGGAGGTCCCCTCTCCCACGAGGATACCATGCGCTCCCTGGAGCTATTCGGAAAAGAGGTAATCCCGGCGCTTAAAGAGGACTGATGCCGCCCCATTTCCCTCGAATAAAAAGGTCTCCCCCCCCCCCCCGGCCTGAGAGCCTTTTTGATTGTTCCCTTGGTTCGCCGATTCTCCGGTCTCTCCGTAGGGGCCCGTTCAAACCTGCCCCTGCACAAGAAATGTCCGGTCGCAGTTCGACACGCTCGCCGCAAACGGACTATCATGACGAACCCCGAGAAGTTAAAGGCCCTGTCCGCGGCCTCTGCCTGAAGATCTCCGGCCGGCGCGGACGGATATGCGGACGGATATAATTGCGCGGAGGAGCCCCTGTGACGAGAAGAACGATTCTGCTCTTGGGCGGCGGCGCGCTCCTGATAGTCGCCGCGGTTGTAGTCGTCGTGGTGGTGCTTCTGCTGCTGCGCGAAATGAGCGGCCCCGGCGAGGCGACCGCCCAGTACGTACCCGACAGCGCGCAGGTATACATCTCCCTAAACCTCCGCCCTGGGAATGGTCAACTGAAGATGGGGAGCGACCTCATAGACCGGTTGCAGACAGATGACTTCATAGACCGCCGGGACGAACTTCTCGACGAGGTGGAGGACGAAACGGGCATCAACTTCTTGGACGACGTAACTGATTGGCTCGGCACCGACGCCACCCTGGTCTTCTTGAACCTGGATGCGGACTGGCCGGAGTGGGTCTTCCTGGCCCAGGTCAGCGACCGGGACGCCGCTGCCGATTTCCTCGAAGACCTGGCCGACTATCTCGAAGACGAGCTTTACACGGAATTCGATACCGACCGCCGCCGCGGGCTTCAACTGTGGGTCGCCGACGATGAAGACCTGGCGTTGGGGCTAACCGACGATTACCTTCTTGCGGCCGACAGCGAAGACACCATTGAGGAGATGCTGGAGAACATAGACTCCCCTCCCTCGCGGTCCCTCGCGGTCCCTCGCGGAGAGCCAAGCGTTTATCGACGCGCAAGAGTCGCTGCCGTCAGAGCGGTTCATGTTCATGTTCGTCCAGGCTGAGGAGTTACTGGACACTCTCGAAGAAAGCGTCGGTCTTTCCTACGAAATAGGGGAAGAGGCGTTCGAGCGGGTTGAGGACAACACGCCGGAACACGCGGCGGCGTCCGCGTCGTTCATTGACGACGGCATTCGATTCGACTTTGTCAGCGAGACTCCCTCCGGGGCCTTCACCCTGGACGCTGCCAACGCCCTGAGGTCGCCCGAGGCGCTGCCTGCCGACGCCCTCGTCCTGCTTTCGGGGGTAGGCGTCGAGGAGGTTTGGGAGGAGTTGACAGACTCCATAGAGAACCTCGACCCCTACACTCAGGAAGACTTCGAGGACGAGACGGGCCTCGACCTGGAACGTGACTTGATCGACTCACTGACCGGCGAGATCGCCTTCGCCCTTCTGCCCAGCGATCTAGGCGGCCTGTTTGACGGCGGCCTGGAGGGTGGAGTCATCGAGGGCTTGCTGCTGGCCGGTGTCCAGGATGCGGAACCCCTCCTGGACGCGTTCGACACTTTCGCCGACCTGCTGGAGGATGAGGGTATCGACATCAACCGGGACTCGCTCGGAGAATACGAGGTGGTAACCGCAAGCGGCGATGAAATTATTGGCTTCTCGGATTACGAGCCGGGTTACGTGGTGACCGACGAGTGGGCCGTCGTGGGAAGCAATATCGACGGCCTGGAGGCCTTCTACGATGCCGTGTCGGGCGAAACAGACACGCTGGGATCAAGGGCCGAGTTCAGAGAGTTGTTGCAAGCGGCTCCCGAACCGGTCCACTTCTTCTTTTACGCAGACCTGGCAGGGGTGCTGGATGCGGTGGAGGACGCCCTGAATGACTCAGACATGGAGGACTACCGGCGAGAAGCGGAGCCCTTTGTCGAACAGCTCGGCTCACTTATGCTGGCGGCGTCAATCACAGACGCTAGAATCCACCTCACGGCTGCGGTAACCCTTCGTGATTAGCCGCGTGATTAGCCGCGTGATTAGCCGATTGATGGGCCGGTGGGCAACTTCCCGCAGGATGCCGACGCAATGAGTCTTGGCGGCAGGATGCGTAACGAGGCGGCCGCACTGCGGCTTCCCCACGGAAGAGGGTTGCTCCGCGTCCTTCTCGCGGCCGTCCTCGTCGTCCTCATGGCGTTGGGCTCTGCCGGGACGAACGCCCAAGTCGGTGCGCCGGCCCTGGAGCTGGAGTACGAGGTCACCCCCGCCTTGGTGTCCACCGTCTCCGACGAAATGACGGTGGAGATAACCGTGGCCGGCAGGGGAGGCCGGGTGGGTGATCTGCCATTGGAGATCCGGGAAAATCTGCCCCGTCGGCAGTTGGAAGTCGTCCTGGTCCTGGACCGTTCGGGCAGCATGGAGCACAGCGACTACCAGCCCACCCGGATCGAGGCCGCCAAGGCGGCGGCCCGGACCTTCTTGAAGCAGATCCAGGCGGGTGACTCGACCGCCCTGGTGTCCTTCAACGACCGCGTCAGCCTGGACGTCCCCCTTACAGAAGACCGGGACCTGAGCCTGGAAGCTTTGAGGCGCCTTCAGCCCGCCGACGGCACGGCCATCGGGGAGGGACTGTACCGCGCCATTGAGGTCTTGGAGGCGGGAGCGGCCGACAGCGTGAAGGCCATTGTTCTTCTATCTGACGGCTCGTCGAACAAGGGACGGGACCCCCACAGCGCGGCCGACTCGGCCCGGGAGGCCGGGATTCCGGTGTTCACCGTGGGAATCGGGACTGCGGGGGACGATTTCGACGAGCCCACCCTGCAGTACATTGCCGAGGTGACGGGGGGAGAATATCTCTACGCCCCCGACGAAGAGGAGCTCAGCCAAGTCTACGAGCGGATGGGCGGTAAGGTTATCAACGTCGCCGGAGTCAACGCCTCCCTTGAAATTAAAACGACGGGGCTATTCGCGGTGGAACAGCGCACGGAGGAGGACCTCGAGTCCAGCCGCGGCGGCAGCCTCGTTTACAACTGGGACCAGATTCCGGCCGGGGAACATAAGACTGTATTTCTGCATGGCCGGCCAACGGCGTTGCTTCCGGGGCAGAGGGCGGCCGTGATCGATTCGATCACCTTGACCTACCAGTCCCTTGGCTCGGACCGGGTGCGGACGGTCCTCTCCGGGCCCGTTACTGTCGAGTTCGAGGACCTTACCGAGAAGGGCCCCTTGGAGATAGAACGGATCAGCTTTGACCGCATCGAGGCTGCTTATTCCGATTCAAACGTCTACTTTCAGAACGACGACATCCGGGCCAACGTCCACCTGGACCGGCGCCCGCGACAGGATATCGTCTCCTTTGCCTGGGCCCAGCACGCCCAGGGGCCGTCTGAAATTAGCCAGGAATTCTCCGGCGACGATACGATTTCGCACCGGTTCGAACACCGCGGTTATGTGGGCCGCTACGATTTGACAGGAACCATTGGGCAGGATATGGGGCCGATTTACGACACGCACAAGGAGGAGCTGTTCGTGGTTTTCGAGCCTCCCAGGAGGTTTCAGAACTTTGCCACGGCCACGACGATTTTCGGCGAACGCAACCTGTTAAAGTGGAAACTCTCCGGGTCCACCAAACTCCATCCGCGGCACCCCCGCATACTGGAGGCGATGGCGGAACTCTTGGCTCTCGCGGACCCCGCCACGGATCTGAGCGACCCCAGATCAGCCGCCGAAGTTTTGGCCCTCGACTTGCGGGACGACCTGGTCGACTACGATCTAACATTCTGGCAGTCAAACAACGACCACCCCAGCGACCTGGACATCCTGGATGCCGAGCTGGGCGACTGCACTGACATGGCCGCACTGTTTGCGTCATTGGCGCGCTCGTTGAACATCCCCGTACGTGAGGTCATATTCTTCTTCCGAGATACCGCCGATTCCAAAAAGGGCCACGCCTTTACCGAGGTCTATGTCGACGGGGAGTGGGTCCACGCCGATCCGACCTGGTACAAGTTCGACGATGTCGATGCCTACCTCGGCCTGGCCAAAATGAAGTTCCTGGTTGAGACGAGGCCCGGCACCGTCGAGTATGACCGTCTGCTCACGCTCAAGTACTCCGTCGGGTTGATATTCCCGCCTCTAGTAATAGAACATGACCTTGACGACGGCGACGAGATCGAAGAGAAACTGTGGCTTGGCAACGGCTCGGCTGAGGAATCGACGTTGTGGGTTTTCGGAACAGGCGAACCCAGGGCCAGGGACGTGAGAATCAGGGTGCTCGAGGACGCCGGGCTGGAAATCGAACGTCCGCGCTTGGACAACGGCCCGGAGCTCGACCCCGGCGAACGGGATACCGCCGACCTCGTGATCACGGTGCCGGACGACATTGCCGAAGATGTTTCACCCGGCAGCCGGCGTGAGCTGAAGATCGAGTTGGAACTGGAGTACGGGGACGGGGACGGTGGCACCATCACCAAGACCTACTCCTACCCTATCCAGTTGCACCGTGAGACCTAAACGCGGATGAACTGGAAGGTCTGGACATCCTTTTTCGCCGTAGTGGTGGTGACCGCCGCGTTGGGGGCGGTGGCGTTTCTTCCCGACCAGGGCCGGACGATCGAACAGTCGTCGGAGCACGTGACCGGCATCCATGTCGACCTGGAGCTTCCCTACGAGGGGACCGTCACCGTGACCTACCCGGCCGAAAACGCCCCCGACGACGATTTCTTGGTGGTCGTAGCGGCGCAGCGGGATATCTACGCTCTCCTGGAGCAGTACTTCGTGCCCTACGAGGACCCGGACGATGTTCGCGTCAGGAGACGTGGGGGAGAGGTCTCCATGAGCTTCCCCCTCATCGCCCGGGAACGCTTGGAGTTCCTGTTCCCGGAGGCCACCCTGGAGGGTACGTGGCGCCCCCTCTGGGAGAGCCTGCGCTTCACGGTGGTACTCCCGGCTGGGTACGAGGTCGCCGGGACGGCCCAAGAGGGCCTGGACGATGGCCTGGAGGTGGAGCGGGGCCGACGCTGGACCGTCACCGGAGAGGAGCTGGGCGGAGGACGGGCGGACTTCACGATCGACTACTTCCGTGTGGAGAACGCGGGGAAGGAGCGGTGATGAAGGCTGTAACCGCCGCCAGGCTCGGGCTCCGGCCCGGAGGAGCGGGGAGATGGAATTGGCGGCCACTCCTGGGAGTGGCCGCCGTACTGGCGGTTGGCGTCCTGCTCATCGTGGCGCTGTCGCTCCCCGCGACGCTTGTGCCCGGCACCCGCGTGGGGTCCATGCTCGCCGGGGCGCTCATTGCCGGGGCTCTCGTCGGCCGGGGGAAGGCGCCGCTAGTCAGGGCCGCGTCCGGCGGTCTCATGGGCCTGCTGCTGGGGGCAGCCATTTCCGTCGTCGCCTGGGGTCTGATGAGCGACGCCCCCGACGCGGCGGTATGGCAGGTCACGGGTCTCAACATCATGGCCAATTCGAACATCCCCCCGGTGGACCAGCAATTGAGGTCATGGATTGGCGGATATGATCAGCTTGAGGGCCACCTGTTGTACGTCAGATTCGCCGTCTCCAACCTCCTTCTGGGCCTGCTGGGTGGACTGGTGGGAGGGTTGCTGGCATCCGGGAATCCGCGCGCCCCTGTCGATGCGGCGGCGCCCGAAAACGAGAGCGTAGGCGAGGGGCCGCCGGCCGACGCCGCAGAAACGGCCGAAGACCCCGGCGAAGGCCCTGAGGCCGCGCCGCCCGCGGAAGCGGCGGAAGAATCAGGCGGAGACGCGGAAGACATGCCGCCGAATGATGACGGAGTTTAACGGAATGGAGAAAGTTACGACCGACGGAGAAGACCAGGAGAGCAGCGTGACCGACGGAGACGATGGGGAAGGCGCCGTGACCGACGAAGAAGATGGAGAAGGCGCTGACCCCGGCGGAGAAGATGCGGAAGGCGCCGTCCCCGGCGGAGAAGATGCGGAAGGCGCGGTGACCGACGAAGAAGATGGAGAAGGCGCTGACCCCGGCGGAGAAGATGCGGAAAGCGCCGCGACCAACGGAGAAGATGATGAAAGCCCGATCCGTGGCGGAGGAGATGGCGGGCCCATTGCGGCCGGAAGAAGAAAGATGCTGCTCTGGGCCGGGGGAGGCGGCGTGCTCCTGATCGCCGCCGTCGCCGTCGTTGTGGCGGTGGTCCTGATAATGCGCGGCGGCTCGCTGCCGGGCGGCCCCCTTGGCCTCGTTCCCGACGACGCTTCTCGGTTGCAGGTGGTGGACGTGAAGCGGCTCCTGGCCGGAGACGCTCCCGACGACTCCTCTGATGATTTCGAGGACGAATGGGAGGACCGTCTGGACGATATCGGGGTCTCCCTTGACGACCTCAAAACTCTTGTCCAGGCGCAGGGGGACGACGGGACTGTGTTGGTCTTCGGCGGCGATTTGGATTTCGAGCAGATCAGGGACGAGCTGGACGACGCCCGTTACGATGACGACGACTATCAGGGATACGTGGTCTGGGACGACGGAGACCTCTGGCTGGAGGCCGCGGCCCTCCTCGATGGCCGCGGCGAGGTGGTTGTTGGAAGCACCGATGCCGTCGAGGGCGTGTTGAAGGCGCTCAGCCGCGGCTCCGGGTCCCTGTTGCAAGACGATGACAACGACCTCCGGCGAGCGCTGGAGCGGGCCGGTCAGGGCTGGGTTCTCTTAGCGCTGGAGGGATGCCAGAGCGCTGGCGTGCGCGGCTGCGAGGCGGTGGGCGCCGCCGTGTCGGAAGGCAGCGAGAGTTACTTGGTGGAGACTACCTTTGCTTACCTCTTCCGCAACGAACGGACCGCCGAGTCGGAGATGGAGGACCTGGAAGACTACCTCGACGACGAGTTCTCTCGGGACGTGGACATCGAGGAGGTCAAAACGGACGGCGTGTTCGTCATCGTCACCGTGTCGGTGGACGAAGACGATTGGAGCGGCGTCTTTCCCTAGGAAACCTCTGAACAAGTCCCTTCCCCCGTCGCGGGGGAAGGTTAGGATGGGGGTGCCGGCGTTCATTGCATAGCTGAGCTCCCTAATCTACCCTCTGGATTCACGGCTTTCGCAGCCATGTCGCTGGCTTCAGGGCCTTTTAATTCTCCCTCTCCCTTGAGGGAGAGGGTTGGGGTGAGGGTGAAATGCTGGCAATAACGATGGTCGCTCACATTAGGGGACGCCCCCACCCTAACCCTCCCCCAAATGGGGGAGGGGACAATTAAATGACCCTGGCTGGCTTATTCAGAGGTTCCCTAGAAACCCGGACCAGGAACCCGGGCCACGAACCCGGGCCACGAACCCGGATCGATACCATTGGGAGCGGTCGGCATGAACAGGTTGTTTGCGGTGAAGCCCTTGCTCGTGGTCACGGCGGCCTTGGCCATTGCCCTCGTCCTGGCTTGCGGCGGCAGAGGGGAGACCACGGCTCCCGGATCGCTCCTGCGACTGCTGCCCCAGAGCGCCGACTCCTTCACCTTCGCCGACTTGGAACAGCTCCGCGACGAACGGTTGGACGGCCTCGAGGAACAGCTTGCCGATGTGATCGACAGTCGGCAGCTCGACGACTGGGAGATCGACCTCGACGACGCTGACTCACTGGTCATAGCGGATCCCAACAGCGGCGACGCGCTTACTATTCTGCGCGGGCGGTTCGTGGCGGAGGACGTGGGAGACGCCTTGGACGACGACGGCCTCCGGGACAGCGTCCACCGGGACGTGACCGTCTGGAGCGAGCGGCGCGGCGGCGTCGCCCTGGCCTTCGTTGGCGAGGACGTGATTGTCATTGGCGGAGAGGGGCGCGTTGAGGACTCAATCGACGTATTCATCGACGCAGCGCGGTCGATGGACCAGGACGACGAGGCCGAGGCGATCGTGGATGCGCTGGAGGATGCGCTGGTCTACAGCGTCGCCGAGGACTGCAGCTATCGCAGCTGCCGCAGGCAAGGGAGCGCCGTGCGCGTCGAGGCCAGGGACCTGGTTGCCGTGTTCGCATTCCTATTCCGGAACGATGACGCCGCCGCCGACGCCGAGGGGGACATCGAGGACGACCTGGAGGGTCTGGTGGACGACCCCAGGACGGAGGCGGACGGCGAGATGGTAATCGCCGAATCGCCCGTCGACGAGGACCAGTTGGGCTTAGACCGGAACGGCGCCCTCGCTTACCGGGTTGAGGGAGATGGTTCCACCCCTGGGCGGGGTGATGAGGAAAGGCCCACGCCGACGACCGAACGGCCACGGTTCGCCGACGACCACGGGGACGACCGCTTCGGCGCAACCCGCATTCGAGACGGCGAATTCCTGGATGGCGACATCGAACGCGACGGCGACCGGGACTTTTTCTTCTTCAGCGCGGAGCGCGGCCGCGAATACCGCATCGAGACCCACCTGGGCTCCAACAACGACACCGTCCTTGTCGTCTACGGACCGGACGGCGACCACCTGGTTGACGACGATGACTCAGGTGACAGCGGGGCGTCCCTGCTGGAATGGGTGGCCCCCTCGTCGGACACCTACTACATCGAAGTTTCCGGTTTCGACGGTACGCTGGGGACATACGATCTCTCCCTCTCCGATCTGGGCGCCCAGCCGCTCGACGACCACGGGGACGACCGCTCCGGCGCAACCCGCATTCGAGACGGCGAATTCTTGGATGGCGACATCGAACGGGACGGCGACCGGGACTTTTTCTTCTTCAGCGCGGAGCGCGGTCGCGAATACCGCATCGAGACCCACCTGGGCTCCAACGGCGATACGGTCCTGGTGCTGTACGGACCGGACGGCGACTACCTGGATGAGGACGATGATTCCGGAGAGGATGCGGCATCCCGGCTGGAATGGGTGGCCCCGTCGTCGGACACCTACTACATCGAAGTTTCCGGTTTCGACGGTACGCTGGGGACATACCAGATCTCCCTCTTCGAGTCGGGTGCCCAGCCGCTCGACGACCACGGGGACGACCGCTTCGGCGCGACCCGCATTCGGGACGGTGATTTCCTGAACGGCGACATCGAACGCGACGGCGACCGGGACTTTTTCTTCTTCAGCGCGGAGCGCGGCCGCGAGTACCGCATCGAGACCCACCTGGGCTCCAACGGCGATACGGTCCTGGTGCTGTACGGACCGGACGGCGACTACCTGGATGAGGACGATGATTCCGGAGAGGATGCGGCATCCCGAGTGGAATGGGTGGCCCCGTCGTCGGACACCTACTACATCGAAGTTTCCGGTTTCGACGGTACGCCTGGGACATACCAGATCTCCCTCTTCGATCTGGGACGCCCGGCCGCGCGGCCCGCGGCCACGACGGCCCCCGCGCGGATCAAGATTGAGCCGGGCGAGACTGTGGAGGGGCGGATCAGAGACAACGAAGACCGCGGTTATTTTGAGTTCCAGGCCCAGCGGGACCGCGACTACGTAATCGAGACCCACCTCGGCTCCATATCCGGCACAGTGTTGGTTCTGACGGGCCCGGGCGGACTCCGGTTAGAGGAGGATCATCCCGGTGATGACGCGGGGTCCTGGTTGAACTGGACAGCGCCCGAGAGTGACGAATATCGCATCGAGGTCACGGGCTACGGTGGCGCCACCGGAAGCTACGCTCTCTCGTTGACCGAACTGGAACGGGCCCCGACGCCCACTCCGCCCCGGCGCGACGCACGTTACGGGGGCGAGTTAAGGCTGGTGCTGGCCGATGAGCCATTTGCAGACGGCTTTTCGCCCGGGGACAATACTTGGGCCGGCGCGTCTCAGATATACAGCCTTATCTTCAGCCGCCTATGGAGGACCAGCCCTGAGAGCCCTTGGGAGGTCGTGGGCGACCTCGTGGAGTCGTGGTCGATCGGGCCCGATGGCAGAGAGTGGACCCTGGAGTTAAGGCAGGACGCGCGCTTCCACGACGGTAGCCGGGTAACCGCTCGGGATGCCGAATATTCGATAGAGGCATTTTCGCTGGTGGACTTCGCCGGCGTTTCGGTGATCGACGACTACACTTTACGTATCGAATTCGAGGAGCCAAACATAGACTTCGCGAACACCATGGCGTCGTCCTCGAGAGCAATCGTCGTTCCGCAGGGCCTGTTAGACGCTCCCATCGGGCGGTTCACCGACCTGGTAGGGTCCGGTCCCTTCGTTCCCGCCGAACACGATAGAAATGGTGTCTCGACCGTGGGGCGCAACCCTGATTACTACGAGGACGGGCTTCCGTTCCTGGATACTGTGTCCCTTCACGTTGTTCCGGAAAGGACGACGCGTACCGCGTTGTTCCAAGCAGGGGAAATCCATTTCCTGGGATATCCATACTCACGGACAAGTTCCGGCCACTTCCCGCCCTTGACGAATCAAGAACACGCGACAGTTTCCCGAAGCGGCGCGTTCGGGACTTACCCCTCCGTGTTCGCGCTGTGGTTCGATACCAGGGACCCGGCTTTGTCCGATCCCAGGGTCAGGCTCGCGGTCAACCGCGTTATCGACCGAAACGCCCTGGACTCGCTCTGGGCAGCGGGCGAGGCACAGGGGCCGGTCCCCGAGGCCCTCTTTCCGGCGTGGCGCACCCGTCTCGATGGACCGCGCGAGCTCGATGAGTGGAACCTTTACGACCCGGAAATGGCCAGGCAGCTCTTGGCCGAGGCCGACTATCCCGACGGGTTCGTCACCTCAATTCAAATTCGGACCAACGCTCCGCAGACCTTGAGGGACCGGGCGGCTTCAATTAGCGATATGCTGGCCGACGTGGGCATATACGCGGACGTTGTGGAGAGTGATTTCAACGCCCCCGCTGAATGGGGCATCAAGCTGGCGCCCGTCATACGCTTTGGGCAGGACATCGACCGCTTTTTCATAGAGCACTTCGCCGCAGGGGGAGAGTACAATTACAGCCGGACCCGCCTGGACCCGCCCTTGGCGGGCCCAAACGATCTGAACAGTATCATCGGTCTCCATCAGGAACTTGTGGAGCAGGTATACTACATCCCATTGCCGGCGCCGCTCTACGCCCGAAGCGAAAGTGTGCGCGGCCCGCTCTGGGCCGACCTGTACGACCTCGGCACGACCCTGAGGCATGTTTGGCTCGAACGCTGACATTACCGTGGACGACGGTCTCGGCGCCGGCCGAAGCCCCCTGCCCAGAGGAGGTTCTCATGTACCAACAGGACATTCCGTTTCTGACTACGGCGGAACTCGCGGAGCTAATTCGCGCCCGGGAGGTTTCGCCGGTCGAGGCGGCCTCGGCGTACCTCGACCGCATTGACTCCCTGAACTTCAAGTTCAACTCGTATTTGACCGTCTCCCGAAAAGAGGCTATGGCGGCCGCCCACGAGGCGGAGCGTGCCATCGCCGGCGGCGAATATCTCGGCCCGATGCACGGCATCCCCGTAGCCCTCAAGGACCAGATTTGGACCAAGGGCATCAGGACCACAGTCGGGTCCCGGCTCATGGCCGACTTCTTCCCTGAGGAAGACGCAACGGCCGTGGCGAAATTGAAACGGGCCGGCGCTGTCGTGCTGGGCAAGACCAACCTCACCGAATTCGCCTTGGCGGCGTCCCAGCGATACGGCCTCAACCGCAACCCGTGGGATTTGGACCGGTTCACCGGAGGTTCCAGCGGCGGCTCCGGTTCGGCCACCGCCGCCTTCCTGTGCTCCACGTCCTTGGGTGAGGACACCGGCGGCTCCATCCGCCGCCCGGCTGCTTGGTGCGGCATCGTCGGTCTGCGGCCCAGTTGGGGCCGGGTCAGCCGCTTCGGTGTCTCTCCCGGGTCCTGGTCCATGGACCAGGTGGGTCCCATCTCCCGGACGGTGGAAGACGCCGCCATAACCTTGGGCGCCATCGCCGGCCACGACCCGAAGGACCCGTATACCTGGAACGTGCCAGTCCCGGACTACCGCAATTCCTTGGGCGGCGGGCTTGCCGGAGTTAGAGTGGGGGCGATTCGGGACTTGATAGACAGCGACATCGTGGACCCTGAGGTCCGCGACGGAGTGGAAGCCGCCGGGGCGGTGCTTCAAGAACTGGGGGCGACCGTAGAGGATGTTTCCTTGCCGCTAACGGTACACGGCGGGACCCTGGCGGCGTCGCTGATTAACGTGGAAGCGGCGATGACGTTCCGGGACTGGATACGCGACCGGCTCCACGAGTTCGGCCAAGCCAACAAGATAGGCCTGCTCACCGGCAGCATCATGCCGGCCCAAGCCTACTATAAAGCGCAGAAGCTCCGGGAGTTGGTGCGGCGAGAGGTGCTGGGGGCGCTTTCGGACTACGACGTTCTGATTCTGCCCACATCCAAAAGCTGCGCCCCCCTGGTGGGTGACGACCCGGTCGTCACCTCCAAGGAAATGGCCCAATCAATGCCGCCGGTAATGACCCGTCCCTTTAATCTGGCCGGCGCTCCGGCGATTTCCATCAATTGCGGCTTCAACTCTGAGGGGCTGCCCATCGGCCTGCAAATCGGAGGACGCCCGTTCGACGAAACAACAGTGTTAAGAGTAGCCCACGCCTACGAGCAGCATACCCCCTGGCACACCATGCGCCCGCCCCACGCCTGAGGTTAAGTAGTAGCATCAAGAAGTAACTGGCATCGGCGCGGTGCCGCCGGACAGCGCAGTCGGCCCCTCTCTCACCAAGACCCTATGCGCTCTCTGGAACTCTTCTCAAGAGAAGTCATCCCCGCCCTGAAAGACTATGCTAGTGTCAACGGCTCAACGTCGGGCCATCCCGCAGCGGCAAACCAGCGTTTCACACGGCGTCAGCACCCAGACCGCCGACGCCGCTCAGGAAGACAGCGAAGCTGTGCGAGCTATTGCCTTCTTGCGTCAGATGCGCTGCCATGCTTCGAGCGCCTTCAACCTTCTGAAATCTTGGCGCCAGCTTTTTGACGTCTTCGGAAGGCTTGCGGCAGATATCTGGATTGCGATAGCGCGCTCTGTTTCCGATTCGGCGCAGGTTATCATCGCCAAAGGCATCGGCCATTGCATCTGGTTCGCCGAGATACCACGCCTCAAGTTCTTGGCAAACAATGCGTATCAATGTGTCATCCCGTCCGCCTTCATGACAAAGCTGGCGTATCCGCTCTTTCAGGACATGGCAATCCAAGCTGTCATTGTCCCGTACAACAACGAAACGGTCTTCCGGACTCCGCCAGCCGCGTAGTTTGCGGGGGATACTGCGTTCCAGATCGTTCTTGCCTTCGTGAGCCACACAGAGGAAATTCAGCTTTGGAAAGATGCGGGGCAGTAGGCCTTGCAATAACGCCTTCATGGAATCTTCTTCGAGTAAAAAAACAACCCTACCCACTAAAGCTCTGCCCCTACTAACAAACCCTGCTTCCAAAGAGCTCCGGGCAGGTCGCCCAATTCAACCAGACTCCGCAGAGTCTCACTTTCGGAGACTCGTTTCACCGTCGTAAAACCGTTCTGTTTGGTCAAGCAGAAAATTTCGTCAAGTTCGACACCATTTAGAAAATCCGGGGAATGCGTTGACACAAATACCTGCCCACCTCGATCTGCGTAGTCCCGGAACTCCTCTGCAAGCTCCCGCAGCAACTCTGGGTAAAGCTGGTTTTCCGGTTCTTCGATTGCCAGCAGCGGGTGGGGCTCGGGGTCATAAAGCAATACCAAGTACGCAAACATTTTTATCGTGCCGTCGGACACATAGCGAGCTATGAAAGGGTCTTTGAAGCTGCCATCCTGAAAACGCAGAACAAGGCGTCCGTCATCGGTGGGCTTGGCTTCAACGCTGCGCACACCCGGAACTCGTCGGCGCATCGCCTGCAGTACCTGTTCAAAGTGGCTGCGGTGATTGTCGTAAAGGTACTGCGCGACCAGCGCTACATTGTCGCCGCGCACGGAAAGATGCTCAGCATATCCGGCGTCAGCGCTGGGTCGGGCGTCGGCGATATGGAAGTCGGAAATGTGCCAATTTTCAATCAGGCTACGAAACTCGGAGACAACGCGGAATTCACGAAATTGGCCCAAGCCTTTGATAGCAAGTATGCTGGGATCATCCAGTGCATAATCGTCGCGTTCCTCTGCTACACCTTCCTGTCCGTATGCGGACTCGTTGGTAATCGCCGTGCCAATACCTCTACTGAAATCCACGAACCGCCACGGCTGCCCGCGCTGCCCACGACGGTAGCGGAGAACCTCGCGTTCCACGACCACACGCCCCTTTTCAGAGCCTATCATGAGCTGATAAGTCACCAGTCGTCCGCCGCTCTCACGGAACTTGATAGTGAACTCGATCGACTCCGTAGTATCACGGCTGACCAGCTCACGGAAACCGCCGCGTCTGGCTACTGCGGCGGAGACGTTCTCGGTCAGAGCGTCTTTGAGGAAGGTGAATACGTCGAACAAGGTTGACTTGCCGGAACCATTGGCCCCAACTACCACGGCCATGCGCGGCAGGTTGCTCAAAGACACATGCTGGAAGAGCCGATAGTTCTTAATCTCAATCCCTTCAATCTGCATTACGCAGTCTCATCCTCAGTTGAGTCCCCTCCACTATCCGGGAAGAGGTAGCCGAAACCGCCGACTATTCCCGCTAAACCAAGCACTCCACCCCCAGTTCCGCGCACATATCCCGGATCGACTGGGCTACGTCGGGGTGGAGGGGTATGCCTTCGGCGCGGCGGACGGCCTCGACTTCGGCTTCCGGCTGGCCCGCCACCAAGACCCGGTCGTGGCCGGGGGCCGGCCGGGTGTTGTTCATCATGCGGACCCACTCGTCCATTTCCTGCTTGAACTGGGTGACTTCGGTGAAGGCGTCGATGCTGTAGGCGGCTACGTAGTGGCCGAAGTTGGGACGGCCCGGCACCGCGCCGTAGCCGAAGCCGGTCAGCACTCCGGCCAGGATGTCGACCACACAGGCCAGTCCATACCCTTTGTGGGAGCCTCCCTCGCGGGTGCCCCCCATGGGCAGCAGCCAGTAGTCGTCCGGCGCCAGCCCTTCCTCCATGACGGGTGCGCCGTCCTGCCCGGCCAGCCAGCCGCCGGGGATGTCGGCGCCCAGGCGCTGCGCGATGCGTATCTTGTTGACCGCGACCGAGCTGGTGGCCGCGTCGAACACGAATGGAGCCTCGTTCAGGGTTGGCACGGCCACTGCTATGGGGTTGGTGCCCAATCGGGGCTCCGCGCCGAAGGTCGGCAGCACCGAAGGGGGGCAACTGGTCATGCAGACGCCGATCATGTCGTGGGCCAAGGCCCGAATCGAGTGGTACGACGCCATCCCCAGGTGCCGGGCGTTGCCAATGGCCACCATGCCCACTCCCACGGCGGCGGCCTTCTGGATGGCGATGTCCATGGCCTTGGGGGTAATGATAGTGCCCAAGCCACGGTCTGAGTCGATGGTTGCCGTGCTGGGCGTCTCGCGGACCACCTTCCAGTCAGGCCGAGGGTTTATCGAGCCGTCCTGGTAGCCGTTGATGTAGCTCCGAAGCATGTTGGACACGCCGTGGGAGTCCACTCCCCTCAGGTCGGCCAACACCAGCACGTCGGCCCCGAGCTCGGCGTCGTCCGGGGGTACACCCAGCTTCTCGAATACCGCCGCCACCGTCGCCTTCAGGGTGTCGCCCTGAACGAATTCCGCCTCGTCGTGACCGACTTTAAACCGCTCAAGCACTGCTTATCTCCCTAGCGCCTCGTATGATTCCACCCCGTATAATTCCAACCGGAGTATAGCACCGGAGCCCATTCACCACAGAGAGCGCAGAGGACACAGAGTTTAGCTCTGCCTTGCTATAATCAGGCCGATATCGGGAGTGCCAGTCAGGAGTGGTTATGGCGAACGAAAGGGATGAGGCGCTTGATTTTCTGGCCCGGCTGGGCCGGAATCCGGCGGTGGCCTTTTACGAATCGGGCGTGGCCGCCACGGTCCTCGCCATCCTGGTTGAATTGGGCGTCGAGCATCGCTTCGACGAATTTGGGAACATAGTTGCCCGAATCCCGGGCGGCGAGGCCTTGGCGACGCCGTTGGCCATTGTGGCGCACATGGACCATCCGGGCTTTGAGATTATCGGGCGGTCCGGAGACCGCTTCGTCGCCGACGGCCTGGGCGGAGTTCCGGCCACCAGCTTTAGTGAGGGCGTGCCCCTGCAGTTGCTGCTGCCCGGCGGCAGCCGTCTACCGGCCGTGACGGCCGGTCCCCACGGCGAAGAGTCGGACCGCCAAGTGCTCATCAAGCTGGCCGGCCCGGAAGAGCCTGGGGCGGTGGAGCCGCCGGTTGCGGCGGTGTTCGACCTGGTGGAATTCGAGTTGGACGGCGAATTCATCCGTATGCGGGCGGCCGACGACCTTGCCGGGTGCGGCGCGATTCTGGCTGCGCTGGCCCGGCTGAGCCGCGGCGGCGTCGCGCCATCGGGCGACGTTTACGGGCTGTTCACCAGGGCCGAAGAGGTGGGGCTGGTGGGAGCGCGTTTGGCTGCGGAAGCCGGGACGCTCCCGCTGGGAACGCTGGTGATTTCCGCAGAGTCCAGCCGCACGCTGCCGGGCGCGGAGCAGGGAAATGGGCCGGTGATCCGGGTGGGCGATGCCGGTTCCACCTTCGACGTCGACGCGGAGTCTGTTCTAATCCGGGCGCGGGAATCACTTCTGGAACGGGACGCTGAATCGGGGCGAGCGGGCGGGGCCGGGTTCAAGTCGCAGCGGCAACTGATGAGCGGAGGGGTCTGCGAGGCCAGCGCCTTCGCGGTCTACGACTACCAGGTTACCGGGATAGCCTTCCCCTTGGGAAACTACCATAACGCGGCCCCCGAGGGCGGGGTCGAAGCGGAGTTCATCCACGTGGATGACTATCTGGGAGGCATCGCCTTGTTGACAGAGGCCGCCTACCAGGTGGCCGACCGCTCGAATACCGCGTTCCGGCAACGCCTGCGGGGAGTCCCCGGCCAAATGCGCCAACGGCTGCTGGACACCGCACGGTAACCGCTGCCTTTCCAAAGGATCGCCTCGCCCGCCATGCCGGGTCGTTCGGCATGGTCGTGTACCGTTACGGTGTCCAATGACAATGACAGCGCTGTTTTCCATTGGGATTGACTCTTGGGTTTGAAGATATAAACTCTGCTAACGAGACTGCAGATTAGCGTCATATGGAATCGGAATACGGGTTGGAGGCAGTTATGCCCGACGGCAAGATTACGATAGGCGAGGTCGAAGTCATAAGCCTAACGGATGTCGAAACCAATTACCCGATACCCCTCAGCCAAGTCTTCCCCGATGTTTCGGCCGCCGACTTGGCCCCCTATCGGGAACAATATCCGGAGATGTTTGGAGGCCCCGACCATTATCGCGGCAACTATCGGAGCTATCTTCTGCGATCGCAGGGCCGGACCATCCTCGTGGACACCGGTGCAGGACAGGGCCCGGAACAACCTGAAATCATGGGTTGGCTCGGGAAGCTTGAGGGCCAATTGATGGCGAAGTTGCACCAATTCGGCGTGCGGCCAGAGGATATTGATATTGTTTTCCAGACCCACCTCCACCCGGTGCACACCGGGTGGAACCTGACGAAACAGCCCGACGGGACGTTCCGTCCGACGTTTCCCAACGCCCGCTACCTCATAAACAAAGCTGATTGGGAGAGCTTTGGAAGCCCGGAGACGCAGGCGGAGATGCCCATCAAGCACTGGGACGATACATTGGGTCCGCTGGAGACCTTGGGGGTGCTGGATCTCGTGTCGGGCGATGAGAAATTGACCGACGAAATTACGGCGTTCCATACTCCGGGACATACCCCGGGTCACATGAGTCTATCCGTCGTTTCCGGGAGCCATCGCGGGGTTATCACCGGCGATGTGGCGATTCATCCAGCACTGCTGGCGGAAAACTGCTGGCAGCACATGTTCCAGATGGACCACGAGAAGGCTTCAGAGGTCAGAAAAGAACTGTTCGACAGGGCCGAGGCGGAAGACGCGGTGTTGGCAGTGTGCCATTTCCCCACCCCCGGTTTCGGACGAGTCGAAACTCTCAACGGACGCCGCAACTGGCGCCCTCTCGAGCCGTAGGGCGGCACGGACCAGGCCTGTCGGTCAAAGTGTACCCGCCGGCGGACTCCGGGACGAAATCCCGGGCCTCAATGTTCGTCTTTGCGCTCCGCAGACGGGCAACCAAGGCATAGGAAAGGGCAAACTAATCCGTTACCCCTTGGTCAGTCTCCGCCAGCGGTTGCGCTGGTCGCGGGTTTCCGGAGTGAAGGTTGGCGGCGTCTCGGCGCGGACACGCTCCAGTTCGGGTAGCAGCGATTTGACAGCGTCAAGATAGGCTTCTACAGCGTCCGTCTCCAGCCAGTTTTCATAAAAGTTGACGTGCAAGGACTGGGCTGCCCCAAAAGCAATGAACAAGTCCGGGCGGCTCAACTCATCGGCTACTTGCTTGGCGATGTCAACTAACAGGCCATGCCCTTGGTGGTTCCAGCCCCGTTCCTCGGCGATGGCCTTCAGGGCTTGGGCCGTCGCGCCCCAGCCCTTTTCCGATGCCTGAACGTTGTTCCGCCGCCTCAGGTAATCATTGGCTTGGCCGATACACCAGTGGCTTAGCTCCGCGTACTTGTTTGCTTCGGGCCCGCTTGATTCCGGTGTCGAGGATTCCATGCTCTCGATTCTCTTACTTTGGGTTTGGGGCCGACTTACTATGCGTCCCCTGCCGCTTTATTGTACCAGTCGAGAATCTCGCTGCCGGTCATGAATACGACGCCCTCGAACTGCCTCATGTAGTCGAAAATCATATTGTAGTATTTGATGCGGTGGGCCACGCCGGTGATGTAGGGGTGAGTAGAGATGCACATTATGCGGGCGCTCTCCGCCCCCTCCCGGTACAGGGTGTCGAACTGGTCCTTGGCCCGCTCGAACAGCTCGGGGGACTTGTGGTGCTGCACCAGGTAAATGGGGATGTCGTTGAGCTCCACGGTATAGGGGACCGCGACCAGCTTGCCCGACTTCACTTTCATCGGGTATGGCTGGTCGTCGTTGCACCAGTCGGCGATGTACTCGATCCCTTCCTCGGCCAGGATGTCGGGGGTGTCGAAGGTCTCGGCCAGTCCGGGCCCCATCCAGCCGCGAGGGGCGGAACCGGTGGACTCGGCGATGGTGTCGATGGTCTTGCGAATGACGGCCCGCTCGTCCGGTTCCTTGTTGATGACCCGCTGGATGAAGCCGTGGGCCAGCATCTCCCAGCCGGACTTGAGACTTTCCTCGACCAACAGCGGGTAGCTGAGACAGACTGAAGCGTTGAGGCTGACCGTGGCCCGTATTGCGTGTTGGTCCAGCACCTGCTTCATGCGCCAGAAGCCGACCCGCAGGCCGTAGTCGAACCAACCGAAGTTGGGAATGTCCGGGATAACGCTGACCCCTTGCGGAGTGGGCAGCACCGTACGAGCCATGGCCTCGTTGATATCCCATTCCTCGACGTTGATCACGGGCCAAACGGCGATCCGGGCGTTGCCGGGCAGCTTCAGGGGTTCGCGGTGGAAAATCGGCGAAAAGTCAGCGCGGGGATTGGCCATGACGGCCTCCTCAGGAGCAGTTTATCCACAACAGGGCCGGAGCGGGATCGGGCAATTCTACACGGGCCCTATTGGGCTGACAAGGTAGGCGGACGGCGAGGCCTCTCCTCCGCCGACCCCATAGAGCAGCCCACCGACGGTCAACCAGTAAAACACCAGGTAGGCGCCCGCAATGACCATCATCCAGGCGCCGAAGGGCTGAACGAAAGGCGCTGCCTTTCGTACCATCCCTACCATGGCCCCTTTGAAGAAGGCCATACCCAGGGTCAGTGCCATTATCACCAGCCCCATTCCGAGGGCGAACAGGAAGAAGTTCTGGGCTATCGAGGCGATGCTGGCGCCGGCGACGCTGATGCCAACCACCGCCAAAAAAGTGGGCAGCGTGCAGCCCAGGGAGGCGGTGCCGTAGCTAAGGCCGAACATGAAGTAGCCCTTGATGCCTACGTCGCCGGGGTTGCCGATGTGGCTCGCGGCCCGGGCGGCGAGGCCGGAATAGAGTTTGCCGCCGCCGACCAGCCAGGCCCCCGCCACGGCCAAGCCTATGCCGATGACCAGTCCGAGCCAGGGGAGCAGGTCTCCGATAAAGGACGCTCCCACACCGATCAGAGTCCCCACAACTCCAAACAGCAGGAGGAATCCCAAGGTTACCGTGCCGCTGATGAGCAGGGCTTTGCCAAAATGCTTCGCAGGACCGGCCTTCGTTTGTTCCGCCTCCCGCTGTCCCAAGTACATCCCCAGGTAGGCGGGCAGCATCGCGAACCCGCAGGGGTTCACCGCCGAGGCCATGCCGACGGCCAAGGCGAAGAGGGCCGAGGCGCTGATCAAACCGCCGAGGAAGCTCCCCGAGCCGCCAGACAGCCGTTCGACGAAAAAGTTGATACTGTCGATTCCGTCGCCGCCTCCAACGATTAGGGCCCCGGCTATGGACGCCGCCAAGGCCACCCCGGCAATCAACGCCGGCACCGCAATGTCGCGGAGGGGCAACGGTTCGCTGCGTCTGAGAGATCGAATGAAATTAGTCAACAGGAGTCACCCGCCTATCAGGTTTCCTGCGATGTGTCTATCTGTTATATCAGTTGCCCGAGACAGGTTTTGGATTCATTTGGCAGCGTGGTCCGCTCAGACCATTGAGCGGTTGTCGAAAATTCCGTCCGGGGCCAGCCCGTCGAACTCCTTCGGGTGCATGGCCTCGGCCAGTCCTTCCAGAACATCCACCACGCGGGGGCCGTGGCGGCTGGGGACCCGTCCGTCGAATAGAAGCACGCGGCCCTCTAACACTGCGGGGATGGACTCCCAACCAGTGTATCCCGGCAGCTTCTCCAAGGCCTCTGCGCGCCCCCGCTCGGGCCCGAAGGCGCAGGGCATCACCATCAGGTATTCTGGACCGTAAGCGGAGATCTCGCCCCAGCCCAACTCCCTTGACGGCCCGCCCTTGACGGCCAACCCTTCTTCGCCTCCGGCCAACTCCACCAGTTCGGGCAGCCATTGGCCGGTGTTACGCAGGGGGTCCAGCCAGTCGAGGCACAGCACCTTTGGTCTTGCGCGGGCGCCGTCTACCCCGCAGCGGACCCGTTCGACCCGCCTCTTCAAGTTGGAGACCAAGTCGTTGCTGCGATGAGGCACGCCTGCGGCCGTTCCGATGTTGCCGATGTTACTCAGGATGTCGGCTAACGTGTTGGGCCGAATGGTCAGAATATCCGGCTGGTAGTCCAATACTTTGGCCGCCGTCTCGAAAACGGACCCGCTGGAGATGGCGCAAACTTCGCACAGCTCCTGGGTGATGATCAGATCGGGCTGCAGCTCTCGCAACAACTCCTCGTCGATCCAGTACATCGGGTTGCGGTTGGCCCGGGCCTGTTGAACGAGGGCGTCGATCTCACCGCTGTCCAGATCGGTCATCTGCCGCAGGCTGTGGCTGACGACAGGCTTGCCGGTCGCTTCTTCGGGGTAGTCGCAAGCGTAGGAAACGCCGACCAGGTTGTCGCCAAGGCCCAGGGCGTAAACAATTTCCGTCGCGCTGGGCAACAGGGAGCAGATACGCATATAGGACCGCCAACTGGCAAACAGGATATAGAAGACCAGTATAAAGGGCGGCCGAGAACTCGTTCAATGGTTGTGCCCGGCCTCATGTCGGTAAGAAGTCACCGTGCTAAAATCCGGGTTACGGTCTACCGGGAGGACGACTTGGCGGCGAAGCTTTTGGACGGCCGGGCGCTGGCCGAAGAAATCAGGGCCGAGGTCACTGTCGGCGTCACCGAGATGCAGGAAAAGCACGGGGTCACCCCCGGCCTGGCCGCGATGCTGGCGGGGGACGACCCGGCGTCGGCGGTGTACGTCCGCAACAAACGCCGGGCCTGCGAACAAGTGGGAATGTTCAGCGAGACTTTCCTAATGCCAAACGACTCCAGCCCCGCCGCCGTCTTAGACCAGGTGAGGTCATTGAATGCCGACCCCCGGTTCCATGGGATTCTGGTCCAGCTACCCTTGCCGCGTCATGTTGACGAACAAAAAATCATCGAGGAATTGGACCCCGACAAGGACGTGGACGGGTTACACCCCTACAACACCGGCCGGCTGCTGCAGGGGCGGCCCATATTCGTGCCGGGGACTCCCGCCGGCATCCAACAACTGCTGCTACGCAACGGATGTGACCCGGCGGGAGCGCACGTTGTAGTCTGCGGCCGCAGTGACATCGTGGGTAAGCCTCTGGCCGCGCTGCTGATGCAGCGGCAAGAGGGCGCCAACGCTACCGTGACCGTCTGCCACACCAGGACCCGAAGCCTCAGCGAGATCACCCGCCAGGCCGACATTCTCGTTGCCGCAGTCGGCAAGCCAAACGCCATCACAGCCGACATGGTGAAGGAAGGGGTGGTCGTGGTGGACGTGGGCATCAACCGCGTCGAGGACGCGACCCGCCGCCAAGGGTACCGCTTGCGGGGCGATGTGGACTTCGACGGTGTAGCCGAGAAAGCCAGCGCGATCACTCCGGTGCCAGGCGGCGTGGGGCCGATGACCATAGCCATGCTGCTGGTGAATACCCTCACTGCCGCCCGGACCAGCATCCACGGCCACTGAAGTGCCGGCGGCGGACCGGATCATCCGGCCTGCAGGACCGGGCGGAGGATTCCCCCAATTTTGACCCCGGCTGCGGCCCAAACATGCTGACCAGCGATTTCGACTACGAACTGCCGCCGGAACTTGTCGCCCAGACGCCCCTTGAGCCGCGGGACTCGTCGCGGTTGCTGGTGATGCGGCGAACCGGCGGCGCCTTGGAACACCGCCGGTTCTCGGATATCACGGACTACCTCCGTCCGGGAGATTTGATGGTGTTCAACCGCAGCCGTGTTATTCCGGCCCGTTTGGCTGGCCGCCGCGACGATACCGGGAGTCCTGTCGAGTTGCTTCTGTTGCGCCGGGAGGCTCCCCGGGTGTGGCAAGCCTTGGCGCGCCCGGCGCGAAGGCTGCGCCCGGGCCTCACGATTACGGTGGTCCCGCCGCCGGACCGGCCCAAGGCGACCCCATCCGCCGAGGAGCCGCGCTTGGAGATTCTGGAAAGCCGCCAAGACGGGGTTAAGCTCGTCCGGTTCTCGTCCGACGAGGCCATCGAAGAGTTCGGCGACACCCCTCTGCCCCCGTATATCCACCAGCGTTTGGACGACCCGGAACGGTACCAGCCGGTGTACGCCAGAGACCCTGGGAGCGCTGCCTCGCCCACGGCCGGGCTGCATTTCACGGACGGACTGCTGGAGCGGATACGAGATTGCGGAGTGGAAACGGCGTTCGTTACTCTCCATGTGGGTCTGGACACTTTCCGGCCGTTGCAAGTAGACGACCCTTCGGAGCATAGGATTCACACCGAGCAGTACGAAATTGACGCGTCGGCCGCATTGGCCTTGAACCGGGCCAAGCGAAGAGGAGGGCGAGTCGTGGCGGTGGGCACGACTTCCGTACGGGTCTTGGAACAGGCTGCCGCCGACGCGGCTGCGGCGAGCACGGAAGAGTTCCGGCCGGTCGACGGCCAAGCGGGAATCTACATCCTGCCCGGACACCGGTTCCGGTCAGTGGACGCCATGGTGACAAATTTCCACCTGCCCCGCACCACGCTGCTCATGCTGGCGGCGGCCTTCGCCGCAGAAGGGGTCGGCGGGGACCCCGTACAAGGGCGAAACAACGTGCTTGCGGCGTACCAGGAGGCGGTCCGGCGGCGCTACCGGTTCTACAGCTTCGGGGACGCCATGCTGTTGATGTAGCCGGTGGACTTGACATTGGGGTGAAATGAGGTAGCATGACACCGTATCCGGCGATATACGTATACGGAGATACAAATGACTCTCAGGAAACGGGTCGAGGTGCTTTTCGACCCGGAAAAGTTTACCTATCTGGAACAGGCAGCCCGGGGGCAAAACACATCCGTGGGTCAACTGATCCGGGAAGCCGTAGCAATGTATTTGGTGCCAACCATGGAAAAACGTCATGAAGCGGCGCAGTGGCTGACCACCCAGGAGTTTGACTTCGGAGCGGACTGGGAGGAACTCAAAGAAGAACTGGCCGAGTCCCGGTATTTCCAGGCCCGCGACATCCTTGACCCGCTTGAACCACCGGACGCCCCACTCCCGCAGTGAAGCTGCTGGACGCCAACATCGTTATCTACGCCCTCGGAAGGGAGCATCCTTATCGTCGGCCGTGCCGTGCCATCATCAATCAACTGGCTGAGCGTCCGAACGACTACGCGGTCGACGCGGAAATGCTTCAAGAAATCCTTTACGTCTTCCACCGCAGGGGGGAAACCGACCGCGGGGTTGAAGCCGTAACCCGGTTGTTGGACCTGTCCTCTGAAGTCATATCCATAGGCGGCGCGGTAATCGAGGAAGCGGGGCGCTTGCTTCGCCGCTCTCCTGAATTGGCGGTGCGGAACGCCGTACATGCCGCCGTGGTGTGCCACCACGGGTTGGAGGGCATAATCAGCGCCGACCGGGACTTTGATCGTATCGGCGGGCTGGCCCGATATGACCCCATGGACGTCGCGGCTGAATTCTGACCGGCTATTCCACGGTCAGGCCGATCTGTCCCAGACCTTCGAAGGTGAAGGCGGCTCCGTCGCCGGGATTCAGGAACTTGGTGCTGACGATGCTTCCGGTCATCACTATCATCCCGGCCGCCAAGCTGCGGCCGCGTTCCGCCAAGGCGTTGGCCAGCCAGGCCAGCGCGTCTAGCGGGTGCCCCAAAACGTCCCGGCCGTACCCCTCGCCGGCCGGTTCGCCGTTGATGGTCATCTGGCCCCTGCCGGCACCGAGGTCAACACCCCGCCAACCGGCGACCTCCGGCCCCAGTACCACTCCGGCATTCCAAGCATTATCGGCGACCAGGCTGAAGAAATGGATATTGGAGTAGTCGGCGAAACGGTCATCCACTAACTCGAAGGCGGCCATGAGCCCGCCAACCGCCGCCGCGGCCCTGTCACGGTCGTAGGGCGCCCCCGACGCCGGAAGGTCAGAGGCCAGCCGGACCGCGACTTCGCACTCCGCACCCAGACGACCGTAATCGGAGCCGGCGACCCGGGCGGGTGACGAATGGACTCCGCGTTGGAAGACCACGCCGAAGCAGGGGGCGTCGTGCCCCACCATTCGCTGCATGACAGGGGTGGTAAGGGCTATCTTGTAACCGGCGATGGCGCCTCGCTCCCCGGCCAGTAGTTCTTGGAAGGCCTCTTGGGCCGCGTAGGCTTCCTCCAGCGTGCGGGGTGAGATGTCTTCCGGCAACGATTCGTGTTGCCTTCGTTCCCAGTAGGCCTGATACAAAAACTCCGCAGCTTCCCGGGTGCGGTCGCTATCTTCCATCGGGCTACCTCTCTCATATGGCTTGGATGACGAGCGCCGGTGTCAGAGCTTGGGAAGTCTCAATCCGTCGCTATGCCAATTGCAATAGCTGCAATATGTTGCCGTCGGGGTCACGAAACGTGGCTACCCAACCGCCCCAACTCTCTTGCTCCGGTTGTCGGATGAACTCCACCCCGGCCTCGCCGAGGCGGTCCGCTTCAAGGTGAATGTCGTCCACTCCCAAGTGAGGCATGAACCGGAACGCGTCTTTTGACGGCCCTTCGACCCGGTCATGGATGCCGATATTGAAGCGAACGTCTCCCAGCTCAAAGGCGATAAAGTCGCCGTGGTTGGAATGTAGCGGCAGCCGCAGCACGTCGTTATAAAATTGGTACATTCGGTCCAAGTCGCTGGTCCAGAGGGTCACCCCGACGACGCCGGTGATCATGGTCCTACCTCCATTGGTAGCCTTCCGCTGGTAGCCTTCCGCTGGTAGCCTTCCGCTGGTAGCCTTCCGCTGGTAGCCTTCCGCTGGTAGCCTTCCGCTGGTAGCCTTCCGCTGGTAGCCTTCCGCTGGTAGCCTTCCGCTGGTAGCCTTCCGCTGGTAGCCTTCCGCTGGTAGCCTTCCGCTAAGCGGCGCCGGTAAACTAAATGACCGGCCGGTGAATCATCCGGCCGGTCATTGCTGACGGTATCGCAGGTCTGGTTCCGGGCTTAAACCTCTGAGAGTTCGCCCCGGCGCTTGGCGGCGGCGCACCGGGGACAGAGGCCGTAGAAGTCCAGGCGTTGCCAGGCTACTTCAAAGTCCGAGTGGGCGGAGATGCTGTTCCGCAGCCCCATTACGACCTCCTGGGCGTCGGTCCCGGTCTCGGCGTCGATGACGTTCTCGCACTGGATGCAGACCAGGTTAACGTGGGGTTCCATGTTGGGCTCGTACCGGGACATCCTCTGGAAAGGAAGCTCCTGGATCAGTCCGCTCTTCTGCAATACTCCTAGGGTGGAGTAGATGGTGGCCAGTGTCATTGAAGGAAAATGGGAACGCACTCGCTCGTATATCTGCTGCACCGTAGGATGGTCGGTAGAGTTAAGCACCACCTCGGCTATGGCCAGCCGTTGCGATGTTACACGGACCGCCCATTGGTGCATCCGGTCCACGAGCTCTTGCTGTGTTAACATATTCGCTCCCTGGGAGATCGCCCGTAGTGGCACGGCTGAAACACGCGAAACAACGACCATGTTACACGGGAAAGCGATAATATAACCGTATTACCCTTGGGTGGGCAACCCCGACCGTTCGTGACATCCGCAATTCTCGTTCGGAAACGCAGCACGGGCTACCCCATTTCACCGTGGCGCCGGCCGCGATTGGCCGAATCCACCGATGGACGGCGTGAGGACACTGGAAGGGGGGTGAGGAAGTTACAGACGCGATGGTCCGGGCTCGAATTCGGGTAGATGAGGGGTTGGCGGCGGTCTGCAGGCGTTTTTGGGGGCGCCGATGGCGGCCTACAGTGGCTGTGGTGAGCGAGATGGCGGTGAGAGGACACGGCAAGAGGCGCTCGCGGACCGGACTGGCGCGAGTTTGCGGGGAGGTTCAGTTGGCGGGGACGTTGGGACACTGGCGGACGGGCGCCGTCAGGCCGGGAGTGGAATGGCTCGCAACCGGGCCAGGGCGCGACTGAACTGGGTTTCCCAAGGCCAGCGCTGTGGCAGATGCAGGGTGAGGCGGTGCCGAGCTGGTGAGCCGTCCGGCCAGGGCGAAGACCCGCCGCCTGAGGGTCTTGGTGGTCACGATCTGCTCACCCAAGCCGATGCGGGCCGTCCAGCGGGCCAGGTTATGCGCCATCACCTGAACCGCCAGCCAGGCGCCGTTGGCGGCGAAGCACCCCGACGGCATGTGGTTCAGCCCGACGCCGTACTTGAGGTCGCGTATGGCGTTCTCGACCTCGGCGTGGCGGCGATGGTCGGCTTCCAGTTCCAGCGTCTCTCCGTCCCGGTCGGTGATGAAGCCGTGATAGCTGTATCTGGCGAAGAGGGCGAGCTGGGAACCGGGCGTCGGCTTCACCCGCCGGACAATGAGCCGCACCGGTGCGGCGTCCGGCTTGGTCTGGAACGGGGTGTAAGTAGTCTCGGCGACATCGGCGGCGCCGTCCATCCAGTAGGGAATGGGAGTCCAGTCCTGCTCTGGTATCGCCTCGATCAGGTCCCGCAGGCTTTTGTGCTGGCGGACGGTGATGGAGAAGCGGACATCCACTTCCCGGCAGGCGGAAACAACAGTGTGGGTGTAGAAGCCGCTGTCGGCCCGCACCGTGAGTTGTCCGCTGGCTCCGCCGTAGCGCACCCGCCCCACCGTCTCACGCAGGAAGTGGGCGGCGCCGCGGGCGGTGTTGGCGCGGCCCTCGCGCAGCCGGGCCATCAGCATGTCGCCGGTGCCGGCGGCGGTCGCGAGCAGCGGGTGATAGCCACGGGCACCGGTATAGCCGTGGTGGCGCGCTCCCTCCTTGGCCATGCCGTAGGTTTCGCAGATGGTCGAATCCAGGTCGATGGTCAAAGGCGCATCGCCGGGTCCGGCCCCGGCTTGCCATGCCCGTGCCAGCAACTGGCGGCTCACGCGGTCGAGTTGACGGACGTGGCCCCAGCGAAAGCTGCGCAGGAAGGTGCCCAGGGTGGATGGCGCCTTGACCACGCAGCCGAGAACACCGACCGTCCCACCGGCACGCAGCGCATCCGCGTCGTCGATGCAGTCGCCGCCCGCCAGCGCGGAAGCGACCAGCGTCAGCAGCTTGTCCCCCGTGTTGGCCCGCCCCGGCGCGCCGCCGAGGTCTAGGTGACGGTCGACGAGTTCCCCCAGGCCCAGGTGTTGGGCGAGGGTGGCCGGCAGGAGCAGGCCGGCATTCGCCACCAGGCGGCGGTCGTCGAAGGTGATTTGGATACGGTCGGGGTGGTTGCGTGGTAGCATCTAATGGGTGCTCCTTTTCTGGGACTGTTTTGCTGTTACAAAACCATTATCCCAGATTCAGAGGAGCACTCTCCGGATTCTTCAAGGTCTGTCCCCAGGGCCGTCCTTCGGTGGATTCGGGCTAAGGCGTGGCAATTGGCTCCGTCAGATTATAAAATAGATGACAGCCTTGGGCAGATTGCAAACGGCGGTCAGCCTGGGGTTAGCACGAGAACAGCGGCCACGAGTGTATCGCCCGTGAACTGGCCGCACCGGCTTCCCGGAGAGATGGCTGAGTGGACGAAAGCGCCGGTCTCGAAAACCGGTATATGGGTAACCGTATCGTGGGTTCGAATCCCACTCTCTCCGCCACCACAATGTTCCAGTACGTCCCATACAGTATCATTTGTCGGTCATTTGTATCTACCTCACTGATACACCGGTCTTGAGTATTCCTGTAGACCGCGCCTGGCATTCAGCTCGCATAGTCTTCGGAGTTTTTCGGAGGCCCGATCACGCTTCGCTTCGTTTATTATGCCAATGTGAGCAATTCGGCAGCCAACACTAGCGAAGCCCGGAGCTGAACTTCTGCCGTACCTTTGCGACCTTGGGGCTGATCACTATCTGGCAGTACATGCTGCCAGGGTTGTTCTGGTAGAAAAGCTGGTGTTCCCTTTCCGCGGGATAAAATTCTTCGAAAGGCGCAACCTCTGTTACCACCGGCCCGGTTTCGGTCCCCGATGCATCCAACGCCTCTATGAAATTCGCTGCCTGGTCCTTCTGGGACTCGGTAGTGTAAAGAATCACCGAGCGGTACCGTGCGCCCCGGTCCGCCCCCTGACGGTTGAGGGTGGTGGGGTCGTGAGTGGCGAAGAATACCTCAAGTATTTCCCAGAATGTGATCCGGGAGGGGTCAAATTCCAACCGCACCACCTCGGCATGCCCGGTCTGCTCACTGCAGACTTCATGGTAGGTCGGATTAGCCGTGCGGCCGCCGGAATATCCGGACGTGACCGCAGTTATTCCCGCGATTTCTGCGAAAACGGCCTCAACGCACCAGAAGCATCCGCCGCCCAGTACGGCAAACTCGACATCTTGATCAGACACTTTTTCTTACTCCAATTGCAAGAGTTTTTGGCTCTGCAGTTTTGCACTTCATATAATCTCATTACTACTTATTCCGTAATCTTATTATGGCACGGCGCATCTCATGGGTAGTTCGCTTGAATTCGGGGACCTTGATCCCCACGCTTTCTGAGATTCTCCGCATGGACGATCGGTTCAACTGTCCAACACTGGCAAGCAGTCGTTCCTGGGTGCTCCAGTTTCAGGGTCCTGGGAGATGAGGACGCCATGCAGTTTCACCGGCCGGTTATTCCCGGAGACCGGCTCGGGAGAATCCTACGGTGCGTAAAGCCCGACAGGTACACAACCAGGGGCAGCCCGGAGGCAAGCTGTGGCATCAGGTTACCATTGGCGCAATCCGCCGGCTCCAATCACGGTACGCCTGTCAAAGGGTGGGGCAAGACACACGCCAGAACCTGGACCCATCAACCTGAACCTCAACACCAAGGTTCCTGCTCCTCAGACAATTGCGTTCCTCCGCCCCAGTGCACCACAATGTCCAGGCCGAGGGCCTCGGTCGGCTCAGAGCGCGCCCAACCACATCTCGAAGATGACTCTCCCTACCGTCAAGTCCGGCCCACCAGACTTGACGAAATCAAGAACCTTCACCTTGAGGTTCAGGCTGGCGCTGTAACCTGAAGCCGACCTTGCCCCGCTGGCGGTCCGCCAAGAACCGACGGAGCAGGCCGACAGCTAACGGAGCGAGCAGCGACGAGGCCCCCGTTGTGACAGCGGGGGCCCGTGGCTTGTTTCAGACCGCCCAGCCATTCCGGCACTCGCGGCCGCGCCCCGCCCGGCCCTCGCCATTCCCCGTCCGATAGACGATGCGAGTCCCGTTGAACGTCCAAGCCGCTTCCTGACCGCGCTGGGCCAAGGTCATCTGCCCGTTTCGTGACAGGGCATATGTCTTAGCCCTGTAGACAACGGCCTATTACAATAGGGCGTTTGATCCTTACGTCCGGCATGGAGGCTCACTACGATTTACATTGGCGCAGGCTGCTATACAGGCGGCCAGTTGCGCCAGGGGCGGCGAAGAGTCCGGGCAATCATACGACGTTAGGAGAGAGGAGCGATGACCCGCACCGGTAGACGAGGAATCCCAACCCTCGACGGAGTAAAGACAGCCGTCGCAGCGGCCCGGCCCGCCCCAATAAAGGGCAAGAAGAAAAGCCCGCATACATGAAAGGACTGGAGAAGCCGAGGGCCTCACCGGGAGTCGGAAGTCGCTCAGGCGGCGTCAGGAAACGGACCCTGCGGGGAGTCCCGCGCTCCGCCTTGGAAGTCCAAACCAAGGGGTGTGTGATATGAACTCTGCAAAGCGATTTAGTCTAGGAATCCTCTGAACAAGTCCTTCGTGATGTGGCATAGTTAGGGTGAAGAGCCTGATGCTGTCAACGCCGACGGAGAAATGACCCAGTGTCGCCGATGGTAATCTGACCCACGAGGTTCCGGTTCGCCTTACTGCCGATCTGGAATTGACCCACCTCCTGCTTGTTGATTCACAGGATCGCCAAGCTAAAACTGACCCGGCCAGGTATTGGCCAGCGACTTCGTCAGTAACCAATTGGCCAGCCACTTGGTCAGTCGGGATAGTTGTCGTTGCCATTCGGTGTTGCTCCCAGCAGGTGATGCGAGCTGAAGATTTCGGCCTGCCGTTTCTCCTTGAGCCTGAAGCTCTCGCCACGGATGTTGAGCACATGGCTGTGGTGCAGCAGCCGGTCCAGCACCGCCGGGGCGATGACGGTGTCGCCCAGAAGCTCGCCCCACTTACCGAAGCCTTTGTTCGATGTCAGGATGATGCTACCCCGTTCGTAGCGGGCCGACACCAGGGTGAAGAATGCGGTGGCGGCGTCCCGGTCATAGGGCCAGATGCCGAACTCGTCCACCACCAGCACCTTGGGCGCCAAGTAGACTCGCAGCCGCCGGTCCAGGTTGTGCTCCGCCCTGGCCTTGCGCAGGTCCTCCATCAGGTCGTAGGCGCGGACGAAGTAGGCACCGTAGCCGCGCCCGATGGCCTCCTTGGCCAAGGCCACCGCCAAGTGGGTCTTGCCCACGCCGGGCGGCCCCAGCAGCAGGATGTTTGTGGCTTCGGCGACGAAGGCCAGGCTGGCCAGTTCCTTCACCTGCCGCTCGTCGATGGAGGGCTGGAAGGCGAAGTCGAATTGCTCCAGTGTCTTCTGGAAGGGGAAGTGGGCCATCTTGGTCCTGGTGGAAAGATAGCGCTCCCTCCGGGCCGCCACCCCGGCGCCCAGCAGCTGTTCCAGCATCTCCGGGTAGGTCAGCTGCTTGTTGGCGGCAACGTCCAGGGTGTTGTCCAGGATCTCCACGGCCTGCTTGAGCCCGAGACTCTCCAGGTGCTGGCGGGCCTGCTCCAGGGCGATCACCTGGCGCCTCCCACGGCGGCCAGTTCGTACACGTCCAAGGAGCGGAACTCCACCTCACCCACTGGGACCTGCACCGCCACCGCTTCCCGGCGTGGCCGGCCATCCCCCCTGGGCAGTCCTGCCCACTGGCCGGGCAGGATGAAGCGCTGTCCTGCCCTCTGAGCCCGGGGATGGACCGCGATGCGCTCATCGCCAGCCCAGATCTCCACCGTGCCCAACCGCTGTCCCACCTGGACGATGCGGCCCACCCACTTCCAGTGGACTCCGTAGCGCGATCCCTCCCAGCTGATGAAGCCGTCCCGGGCCACCTTCCTGTCCTCCCGGAGATAGGGCGCCAGTGCATTCCGGCCGGGCATCTTCCCCAGGTGTGGCCGCTCCTCGGCCAGCATCTCGCCAGGGACCTGGTGGGTCGTCCCGTGAATCCGCCGGTTGGCCACCGTGTCGCACCACTCCAGTCCCTGGCGGTTCAGGTCGGCGTCGTCGGTGAAGCGTATGCTCGGCCACATGTTGCGCCGGACGTACTTCACCCCGCTCTCGACCTTTCCCTTGGTCTGGGCCCGGTAGGGCTGGCACAGACGAAGCTCGAAGCCCACCCTGAGGGAAAAGTCCAGCATCCGGTCGTTCCACACCGGCCGCTTCTCCTCGTCCCGGCCCAGAGTGATCACCTTGGCGTTGTCGTAGAGGCAGCGCCGCGGCACTCCGCCCAGGTACTCGAAGGCGTTGACGTGGCACTGGATGAAGGCGGCGGTGTCCGCCCTCCGGACCAGCTCCACGTAGCAGGATCGGGACCAGCCCAAGGTCATCACAAACACCCAGATGCGGTGCTTGCGCCCGTCCTGACCAATGTAGCCCAGGCTGCCCCAGTCCACCTGGGCCTGCTCTCCCGGCGCCGTCTCGAAACGCATGGTGGCATCCGGCTGCCAGGGTCGCCGCCGGGGCGACACGTAGGCCTTCAGGATCGAGTAGCCGCCGTCATAGCCCCGGGCCCTCAGCTCCCGGTGCAGCACCACGCAGTTCTCCAACCCCTCGTCGAGGCGATGGTCGACGTACCCGGTGTAGGGGTCCAGCTTGGATGCCCGCTGCGGTCGAGGCTTGGCCCTGATGGCCTCCGGCGATTTCAGGTACCGGCGCACCGTGTTCCGGGCGATGCCCAGTTCCCCGGCGATCCCCCGGACGGAACGGCCCGCCCCTTTCATCTCGTAGATCTCTTTCACTCCTCCCACCTTCAGCAATTTGTCTGAAGCACCTCCGCACAATGTCTGCGGATGATGCCACTATTCTGCGGTGGGTCAATTCAACTTCGGCGATTTCGCTCATTTTTACATCGGCGGTAACAATGCTGACCGGGGATGAGGTTGTATGGACCAGCCCACCTTTGCCGACCTGGAATACCAAGGCAAGAAGCGCAAGATCCGCCGGGAGGTGTTCCTGGAGCGGATGGACGGCCTGATTCCCTGGCAGTTGCTGGAAGACCGCATCCGTCCCTTCTACCCAACGGCCGGAAGGGGGCGCCATCCCTATCCGCTGTCCACCATGCTGAGAACTCATTGTGTCCAGCTTTTCTACAACTTAAGTGACCCCGGCATGGAGGACCTGCTCTACGAGTCCGAGCCGGTGCGGCGGTTCGCGGGGCTGAAGCTCTCGGCCCCCCTGCCCGACGAGACCACCATCCTCAACTTCCGTCATCTCTTGGAAAAGAACAACCTGGGGCAGGGCCTGCTGAAGGAAATCAACGCCCACCTGGAATCCCAGGGGCTGAAACTGCGGGAGGGAACCATCGTGGACGCCACCATCATCGAGGCGCCGTCCTCCACCAAGAACCGTGCCGGGGAGCGGGACCCGGAGATGCACCAGACCAAGAAGGGCAACCAGTGGCATTTCGGTATGAAGGCGCACATCGGGGTTGACGCCGACACGGGCATAGTCCACAGCATGAGCGCGACGGCGGCCAACGTCCACGATGTTACGGAGACGCACAATCTGCTGCACGGGGGCGAGACGGTAGTGTGGGGCGACGCCGGGTACCAGGGGGTCCACAAGAAGGAGGAGAATCTGGGGCTGGGGGTGGAATGGAGGGTGGCGATGCGTCCGGGGCAGCGGAGGAAGCTGGAGCCCGAGAGCGAAGAGGCGCTGGCGGAGCAGGTGAAAGCGTCAGTAAGAGCCAAGGTGGAGCATCCCTTTCTGAGGCTGAAGCGGCTGTTCGGGTACGCCAAGGTACGCTACCGGGGTCTGACAAAGAACGCGGAACGGCTGGCGCTGCTGTTCGGGCTGGGCAACCTGCTGACGGCGGAGGGTCGACTGGCGGCGTAGTGCGCGTTGCTACGGGTCAATGCCGGTCTCAGGGCCGCACCAAGCCCCCAACGGCCCAGTCAGGGGCGAAACTCAAGGGGCTGAGGCTGGCCAGCAAGTCCTGGACCGCAGTTCTTACCCCCTTCGCCGCTCCGTCAAACACAACCCAGGCCAAAACGGCCTTGTTCAGAGTATCCCTAGATATGCCGAAGCTTGTTCCGGGCATCGGTGGTAGAGAATCTCCAGTCGATGGTTGTCCCAGCCTGATTTCGTTCGGCCTCCAAGCTGCAATTTCCCGTTGGAGCGACCCCTCATCTTCAATGCGGCGATTCAAACATTGGTTGCTGAAGACGCTGAACTCAATCTCTGCCATGTTGAGCCAACTCCCATGCTTGGGAGTATAGTGAAACTCCAGCCGCTGGATCACCCGTCTGGCCTCCTTTGGCTCAAAGGTCTCGTACAGGGAGGCCGGTCTATGAGTGTTCAGGTTGTCCAGCACCACTCGGACCTTCTCCGCTTCAGGGTAAGCAGCATCCGCCAGCCAGCGCATCTGATGGGCGAAGTCTTCCATGGTGCGACGGCCAGTCACTGCCACATGCCTCCAGCCCGCCAACGGCTCACAAATCATGAACAAGTTCCGGGTTCCGTTGCGCTGGTACTCGTAATCAAACCGCTCCCGCCGTCCCGCCTTGGCCGGGATGGGCTTCCGCTTCTCCGACACCAACTGCTTGGAGGTCTCGTCGAAACAGGCTACGGGCCGCTTGGGGTCATAGGGTTCCGCGTAGAGGTCCAGCACGTCCTCCATGCAGGCTACGAACTCGGCGCTCACCTTGGGGATGCACCACTCCTTCTTCCGTCACGGCTTGAGTTCGTTTTTTTCAACACCTGCCTGATCGTCTCCCGGGAGATGGAGCCGGCCAACTCCAGTTCCACCGCCTGGTCGGCAAGCAATCGCAACGTCCAGCGGGCGTGGCCTTCCGGGGGCGCGCTGCAGGCCACGGCCACCAGGTGGGCTTCCTGCTTTCCATCCAGTTTGCGGCGTTGCCCCGGCCGCGGCAGGTCATCAAGGGCGCGCTTCAACCCGCCTTCCACGAAACGCTGCCGCACCCGGCCCACCGTGGCGGGACCCGCCAGCAGAGCTTCCGCCACCTGCTGGTGGGTAAGATCCTCATCGGCTTTACACAAAATCAAAGACCGCTTCACTTTACGTCCCGAGGATTTGCCGCTCCGGGTAATGCCCAACAGATGTTCCCGCTCTTCTCGGGTCAAGTTCACTCGATATAACTTGGCAGGCATTCCCCCCCACCCCCACAATCAAAGAATGCCTCAATTATATACTTTCTTATATTTATCAAAAATAGCCGGGCACGGTACTAGCTGGTGCGGCGATCACGCTTGTGGTAGTGCTCGCCTTGGCAGCGGCGTTGACCTCAAATACGCCTGTTCAGGCTAACTCGGGCTCCACCGACGGAATCTGCGGCCGCACCGAGCAGGTGCGATACGCCATATTTTCCAAACTGGGCCGTGATCCCGAAACCGCCAGTTGCGCTAACGTTACGGACACGGACTTGTCTGGAATTTCCGGCGAATTACGAGTTCGGCAGAATCCCTGATTAACGACAATTGACTTTGCCGGTAGCGACAACTAGTTTTGCCGGTCAATGAAGGTAATCATCCGGTACTGGATGGGAGGTGCCGGAGTGGTTACAGAACAGCAAGTTGTTTTACTGAGGCAGAGACGAATGGAAAGACACAGCAGACATCGGCGGCCATGTTCGACGGTCTCTCTCCAGCCTAGAATACTTACAGATGGACAACAACGGTCTGAGCGCGTTGCCGGAGGACGTGTTCGACGGCCTCTCCAGCCTGCACGACTTATGGCTGTGGGAGAACCAGATAAGCTCGTTGCCCGCGGATGTGTTCGACGGCCTCTCCAGCCTGGAAACCTTGCAGTTACATGTCAATCAGGTAAGATCGTTGTCCGGGGATGTATTCGACGGCCTGTCCAGTCTGGAAGAACTGCGACTGGAGGATAACCGGCTAAGCTCGCTGCCCGATGGTCTATCCGACGGCCCAACAAGTCTGAGAAAACTGGAACTTCTAAGCAATACGGGAGCGCCGTTCACATTGACGGCGGATTTGGAAGCTAGTACTCAGTCAACCGTAAAATCGGAAGGGTAAAGGCGGTGAAGTTTGGTTCGTGCGTCCCGGGTGTTGAACCGCCAGTTGATGGTGGCTCGGGCGGCGTTGCGCTCCGTGACCAGAGCATCGACTTCCCGCCGGAGGGCCTCCTCGCCGGAGAGCCGCTGCTTCAGGCAGGAGCGGGACAGGACGCTGAACTCGATCTCCGCCATATTCAACCAACTCCCGTGCTTGGGGGTGTAATGAAACTCCAGCCGCCTGGCTATCCGCCGGGCTTCCTCAGCCGGGAAAGTCTCGTACAGCGATGCCCGGCGATGGGTGTTCAGATTGTCCAGGACAACCCTTACCACTTCGGCTTCCGGGTAGGCTTCATCCGCCAGCCAGCGCATCCGGCGGGCGAAGTCTTGCATCGTGCGCCGCTCCGTGACCGCCACCTCTCGCCAACCTGCCAAGGGCTCGCAGGCCAGGAACAGGTTGCGGGTACCCTCCCGCCGGTATTCGTAGTCCTGCCGCAGCGGAAGTCCCGGCCGGGGCGGCAGAGCGGGCCGGGTCTCGGCCAACAACTGGGTGGATGTCTCGTCAAAACAGACCACCGGACGTTGGGGATCATAGGGTTCGGCGTAGAGATCCAGGACATCCTCCATGTTAGCCACAAATTCCGCGCTCACCTTGGGAATGCACCACTCCTTCTTCTGCCACGGCTTGAGGGCGTTTTTTTGAGACGCTGGCGCACCCCCTCGTGGGACATGGAGGGCGTCAGCCCCAACTCGACCACCTTCCCGGCCAGCAGACGCAAGGTCCAGTGGTCATGCCCTTCCGGCGGCGGGCTGCAGGCCAAGGCAATCAGGTGGGCTTCGCCCCGGTCGTCCAACTTCCGGGGGCGGTTCGCCTGGGGACGGTCCTGCAAGACACCCTCCAACCCTTCTTCGGCAAAGCGCTGCTTGACCCGGTATACCGTGCTCAGGGCCGCATCCAAAGCTTCGGCTACTTGGGGCGCCACCCAACCGTCGTCGCTCTTTAGGAGAATCCGGGCTCTAGCGGTCACTCGAGCTGAGCTTTTGCCCACCCGGATCAGTCGCTGGAGCTCTTCCCGTTGTTCCTGCGCCAGCCGCACCGCGTATTTGTCCCTGACCATCGCTGCCACCCCCGCCATCAACACTTCCCACAAGGCAGCATAGCTCAATTGGCCCCTTTCTTAAACAAATCCCAAAACCAAGTTGACTGACTACTAGTACTCAGTCAACCGTAACTGTTCAGACTTCGGGGGATCTGCTTGACTAGCGGCACCGCCGACAGGGCAATTTAGCTTTGAGCAAGGCTGGATCCCCGTCCTCTGCGGGCATTCGTCCCCTCAACTCTGAACAGTTACAGTCAACCGTAAAATCGGAAGGGTAAAGGCGGTGAAGTTTGGTTCGTGCGTCCCGGGTGTTGAACCGCCAGTTGATGGTGGCTCTGGCGGCGTTGCGCTCCGTGACCAGAGCATCGACTTCCCGCCGGAGGGCCTTCCCGCCGGAGGGCCTCCTCGCCGGAGAGCCGCTGCTTCAGGCAGGAGCGGGACAGGACGCTGAACTCGATCTCCGCCATGTTCAACCAACTCCCGTGCTTGGGTGTGTAATGAAACTCCAGCCGCCTGGCAATCCGCCGGGCTTCCTCAGCCGGGAAAGTCTCGTACAGCGATGCCCGGCGATGGGTGTTCAGATTGTCCAGGACAACCCTTATCACTTCGGCTTCCGGGTAGGCTTCATCCGCCAGCCAGCGCATCCGGCGGGCGAAGTCTTGCATCGTGCGCCGCTCCGTGACCGCCACCTCTCGCCAACCTGCCAAGGGCTCGCAGGCCAGGAACAGGTTGCGGGTACCCTCCCGCCGGTATTCGTAGTCCTGCCGCAGCGGAAGTCCCGGCCGGGGCGGCAGAGCGGGCCGGGTCTCCGCCAACAACTGGGTGGATGTCTCGTCAAAACAGACCACCGGACGTTGGGGATCATAGGGTTCGGCGTAGAGATCCAGGACATCCTCCATGTTAGCCACAAATTCCGCGCTCACCTTGGGAATGCACCACTCCTTCTTCTGCCACGGCTTGAGGGCGTTTTTTTGAGACGCTGGCGCACCCCCTCGTGGGACATGGAGGGCGTCAGCCCCAACTCGACCACCTTCCCGGCCAGCAGACGCAAGGTCCAGTGGTCATGCCCTTCCGGCGGCGGGCTGCAGGCCAAGGCAATCAGGTGGGCTTCGCCCCGGTCGTCCAACTTCCGGGGGCGGTTCGCCTGGGGACGGTCCTGCAAGACACCCTCCAACCCTTCTTCGGCAAAGCGCTGCTTGACCCGGTATACGGTGCTCAGGGCCGCATCCAAAGCTTCGGCTACTTGGGGCGCCACCCAACCGTCGTCGCTCTTGAGGAGAATCCGCGCTCTAGCGGTCACTCGAGCTGAGCTTTTGCCCACCCGGATCAGTCGCTGGAGCTCTTCCCGTTGTTCCGGTGCCAGCCGCACCGCGTATTTGTCCCTGACCATCGCTGCCACCCCCGCCATCAACACTTCCCACAAGGCAGCATAGCTCAATTGGCCCCTTTCTTAAACAAATCCCAAAACCAAGTTGACTGACTACTAGGGGCGACCACGCCGTAGTGGTGAAGGTAGCTCAAGGCATACCTTTTGCCATGTCGGTCTCACTGTCCGCTGAAGGCGGCTCACTCTCGGCGGAAACCGTGGAACTCAGCGGCGGCAGCACCCAGAGCGCGACGGTCACCGTCACTCCGAACGAGGGCCGGACCCAGGTTACGGTCAGCGTGGATTCGGCCGAATTCCAAGTGGAATCGCTAAATGACGTCGGCTCCATAGCCGATTTGCAAGCCATCGCAACGGGACAGTACTACTACAACGGCATTCAGACCGGTACGGGCGACAGCCTGACCCTGTCTCGCCAGCTACGGTTGCTCCCGCCATCAGCGGCACGGCGCAGGTGGAACAGACATTGACGGCAGCCACGTCTGGAATCTCTGACGCTAACGGTTGGACAACGCGGTTCTGGTTCTCGGTGAACACCGTGTATCCCCGTTCCTCCCAGTGCTCGCGGCTTTCGTTGATCCCCGCTGTATGCTCCAACTGCCAACCGACCACGTCGAAGGCGCAGGGAACCTTCTCCCAGCTCCATCCTTTGTGTTGAGACTGGAACCAGGCAGCCCTGCTCGCAGGAGTTCTCGCCGGCCAAGAACTTGGTAAGCCAGGTTACCCAGATGTAGGGGCTGTCCCGTAGCAGGGCCATCTACGCTTCCCGGGCTCGGGTGATTCTGGGAGATCGTGGGCTCAGAAGCAGTGGGTTTACTCAAGTGGCCTGAGGTCCAGCCTATGCGGTGCGGAGCAGTTCAGCGAGGAGGAACTGTCAGGCGCCTGCGTCCGGTCGTCCCCTGTTTGAAGCTGTTGGGGCTTGGCTTAGTGAGAAAATCGCGGAACTCAAAAGCCGCCTAACCCGTCGACCGTCCCTGGACAGTAGCACGGTTGTCACTCCAGGGAATATTGGGTGACTGTTCCCCGGCTCTCCTTCCAGCTCACCGCCTGCTCCAGCATCTCAAGGGCATTGCTGCGGGTTACACCGCTGTCAGAGCCAAGCATCTGGCTAAGCTCCATCACTCTCGATTCGTCGGCTAAAATCTCCACAGAGGTCATGGTCCTATCATTTGAGGCAAGTTTTACAACCTTGGTGTGGTGGTCGGCGTAGCACGCTATCTGTGGGAGGTGGGTTACACATAGCACTTGGTGGCTCCTCGATAGACCCCATAGCTTCTGGCCTAGGGTACTCCCGATTCGACCTCCTATACCCGCATCTACCTCGTCGAACACCAGGATTGGGATCCGGTCGGCGGTAGACAGGATAGTCTTTATGGCGAGCATCAGCCTGGAGGCCTCTCCTCCGGAGGCAATCCTAGCCAAGGGCCGTGGCGGTTCGCCCAAGTTCAGCGAGATCAAGAACTCTACGGAGTCTATACCGGTGCCGTTGAAGGCGAAGCACCTGATACTTTCTTCACCCAAAGGCGTGGAGTATGGACCGGAGTCGCCGGTCACAACCGGCACACCGTCCTCCAAGTCTGACTGACGTATATCCACGTGCACCTGCGAATGTTCCACGGCCAGTTCGGCGACCTCCTCCTCTATCGCTTCAGCGAGGTGCTTCGCTGAATGGCGACGGGCTTCGGAGAGCTGACCTGCCAACCTGCCAACTTGTTCTCGAAGCTCGATCTCCCGGGACTTCAGTCCCTCCGTGCGCTCTTCGCCGTGGGACAGTCCCTCCAGGTCATCAGCGGCCCTCTCGGCGAAGGCGAGGATTTCTTCGATGTTGGCGCCGTACTTCCTCTTGAGACCCCTGATCAAGTCCAGCCGCCCCTCAAGCTCCCGAAGACGGTCCGGATTGTAGTCGATGCTGTCACGATAGCTCCGGAGCGTACGCGCCAGCTCGTCCACCCGATGGGTCAAGGCGTCTACCGATTCGCGCTCCTGGCTCAATGAGGGGTCCAATTGTTCCAGCTGGGCGAGGTCCTGGGCCACCTGTCCTATAAGGTCCATGACTGATTCTTGCCGGTCGAAGCTATCGTATAGCGCACGATAGGCGTGGTCGGATAATGCGATAATTCTCTCCGCGTTGGCGACCCGGTCCCGCTCAACGGCCAGGTCTTCATCTTCGGCCGGGCGAAGATTGGCAGCGCCAATCTCTTCTACTTGATACTTCAGAAAATCCACCCGTTGGGCAACCTCCTGCGCCTCGGTCCGAAGTCGGTCTAGCTCCCGGCGGACCTCCATTAGCTGGCGGACCTGCTCCGCCAGCTGTACCCGAAGCTGCCATAGCCCGCCATACTGGTCCAGGATATCCATGTGCTCACGTACACGGAACAGGGACAAATGCTGATTTTGGCCATGAACGTCCACCAGGTGTTCGGACAGGGTGCTCAGCAGCCTGAGAGGTACGATTCGCCCGTTCACACGGCACGTATTGCGCCCATCGATATTGACCTCGCGGGCGAGAATCAGCTCCTCTTCGTTATCGTCAATGTCGTATTCACCCAGAGCAACACTGATTTTCTGCACGAGATCGCCGTTGAGCAAAAACACGCCCTCTACTCTGGACTGGCGGGCCCCGGACCGTACCATGCCGCCATCGGCGCGCCCCCCCAAGAGAAGGCTCAACGCATCCACGATGATGGACTTACCGGCCCCGGTTTCCCCGGTCAGCACGTTAAAGCCGGATGCCAGCTCCATTTCAAGCTGCTCTATGGTGGCGAAGTTGGTGACGCTAAGAAGTCTGAGCATGGCAATTTTCGCAATCCCTGGCTGGCACTGGACCTTCCCCCGGATCTTTGCGCCACCCCTTATGCTAGTCCTGCAAGGGCTTGAACCTGCCTGATTCTTTGCAACCCCCTGCTGGGGCCACCGGGGCAACTCCGTGGATAACTTGCTGCTCCTCTGACTCTAGGTTGAACAGACCCAGCCGTCCGTACGCCGTTAGCATCGTGCCGTGTCCGTCGTCCAGCGTGATGGCGCCGTCCAATTTTTCTCCAGGGTTGCCCGACAGCCAGAAAAGCCCCTGTTCCTTTTGCTTGTCCCTAACGGGTTTCCTCTTTGTGGCACTCGGTCACGCATCTCGTCGGCTGGGCCGCCGTCGAGTTGCTGAAGCATTACTTTGGGACGGCGGTGATTGCGCGCAAAGTCCGCTCTCACCCTGTTCCCTGAGGGCTTTTCATGCAAACCCCGTGTTGGCGCACTAGAAAATACGGAACCGGCAATTATCATCGCTCTGAAAAGTGCTAAAATCAATGTGTCCATGTGGCAGAATAACGCCGTGGCAGGGTGTGTTTAGTCACCGCTCAAAACCCCCTCGACGGCGTTGGCCGGGCTGATGGGTAAGGGAAGGCGAACGGGCCAGGCCCGATTCCAATAGAATAGGGATGAGGCCGCCGCGCGGTGGTCATCAAAGGCGATTTGCATGTGGTCGGGGTGGATGCGTGGTAGCATCTTTTGGGTGCTCCTTGTCTGGGGTCGGTTTCATGTTTCCAAAACCATTATCCTAGAAGCACAGGAGCACTTTCTTACCCCTTCAGCACGCCGCTACATTCATCTTTTCGGTGGATTGGGGGTAAGGAGAGAAGATGGCCCTAAGCAATGGAGCCGATGAGGCGGCCCTGGAGAGGTCGTATTCAGTCTTGCAGCCGATGGACCCAGCCGCCGCCGCAAGGATGCTGAAGGAAGCCAAGCAGATCCTGGACCACCTGGGAGTGGTTTTTTTCCTTCGGCAGGGCACATGTCTCGGCGTAATTAGGGACAACGGATTCATCCCGTGGGATGATGACTTGGATTTGAGCTCGGTCATCGGACTTCATGGGCTCACCGAAGATTCAATAGACCGGGTTGTGGCTGCCTTCAGGGACAACGGGTATTTCGCTAAAGTGGAACCCAACGACCACTACATAAGTGTGGCGATGATGAAGTCTTACATTAGGACCGACTGGATTTGCCACCGGATCGTTGACGACTGCATAATTCAGTACCCTGGAGTACGAATCCCTGTCACACTTGTCACTCAACTGAAAGAGATTGACTTCATAGGCGAGAAATTCCTTGTGCCAGACCCGCCGGAAGAATACCTGCGGTGCAAGTATGGCGCCGATTGGATGACTCCTAAAAAGACAGGGTATGAGAAGGATATCCTGGAATTGGTCCCGGAAAGTCCGCTCCCCGCACCCAGTCGGCTCAGTCAGTCGAGCCCCATCCCCGAATCGGGCGACAGCCGGGTCCGGGTTCTTGACCATTCCGGCCAACCAGTCTCCAGTGCAGAGGTCATGGTCGCTGGACTGGGTAGTTACCAAACTAACGAGCAGGGTTACGCGATTATTGATGTGCCTCGTGGCGACTGGTACGCGTTGATTATAAAATATGGCGATCACGAAGAAGTGCTCTACCAGGAGAAGCTGGCTAAAGGCGAAAGTTACGTCTATAACACAAATCCATCAACCGCTTCAGGACGGCTCTGCGTTTTGTCGCCGGAGTGAATTCGCTAAGAGGGTGTGTTAGAAATCCCTTCTCCCTTGGGGAGAAGGTTAGGATGAGGGGAAATGCTTCCCATAGCCAAGTTACCCCGGATCAAGTCCGGGGCAGGCTCTAGCCCTCTCCCGCGGGGAGAGGGAACTTTGCACACACCCTCTAAGCTGTGCTTTGTACAAAAGCTAGAACAGGGTGACACTTCCAGTCAATTAAGGTATTGATATAGGTGAATAGACGCTTGCCATCTGGCCGTTGCCCTTTTTGTCTTGGGAATCCGCATCTCTGGACATTTGTATGGCGTTTCATAGAGTAAGTTTCCGGTTCAACCTTCGTTATGAGCATTTCAGACGGTTCGGTTCGCTCCCGAAGCGTCATCAGGCCGTTCCTACCTAGCTATCCCCGCTCATTTCCATAGCCCACTGGGGGCCTTCTGGTTTTCCGAGACTTGTTTAGGGCGCCAAGGCTCGTGTTTGGTGTCCTGCCGGAGGAATTCATGCGCGACCAGACCGTAGAATATTTGAGCTCTTTGTACGGCGGATTTTGGGACTTTGAAGTCAAAGATTTTTGTTATATGACCAACTCCTTTTTCCCCCCAGAGACTCTCTTGGAGGACTTGGGGGTACATTTGACCGAATTGGTCAAGGCTTATCCGTCGACCAACTGGTATATATCATCATTGCTGGCGGACCCCTTGGGATTAACTGAGAACGAGGTGGTGGTCGGAAACGGCGCCAGTGAATTGATAGACGTTTTGGTCAATCGATTCGTCCAGAATCTGGCTATCCCCGTGCCTACATTCAATGAGTTTACCAACCGAGCCAAGACCTTGGGCAGGAAAGTCAACCCCTTCCGCCTTTGCGGCGAATTCAAACTTGACCCGGAAGCTTTTGTACGGCACGTGAGAAAAACGGGGTCCAATGCGGCTGTACTCATCCGGCCCAACAACCCTACCGGGTCCCTTATCTCCAAATCTGACCTTGCCTTTTTGCTGGAAGACCTCAGGGACCTAGACCTGGTGCTGGTGGACGACTCATTTATTGAGTTCGTAACCACGGAATCGGACCAAGCAGCGTCGAACTTGGTATTCGAATTTCCGAACTTGGTCGTGCTGAAGAGCCTGTCCAAGAATTACGGAATCCCGGGGCTTCGTTTAGGGTATGCTGTCTCCGGGGACAATGAGCGCGTCAAGCAGCTGCGACAGGACCTCCCCATCTGGAACATCAATTCTTTAGCCCAGTTCTTCTTACGCCATTACGGAGAGTACCAAGAGGAGTTCACGGTTTCGTGCTTAAGGGTGCGGGAAGCGACCCAGCGGCTGTTTCAACAACTTCGCGGAGTGCCCTACCTTTATCCCTTCCCGACCCAAGGCAACTTTGTCTTGTGCCGGGTCCTCTACGGCTTGACCGGAGAGGAATTAACTTCAGCTCTATTCGAGCAGTACAATATCCTGGTCAACAATTGCAGTGAGAAGGAGGGGCTGGAGGACTCTTACATACGAATTGCTTCCCGCACTGAAGCGGACAATGCGGCTCTGGTAGCTGCCCTGCAAGGACTGGATGCCGGACCATCTCTAGGACGTCCAGACTCCCAGACATCCAGATTCCACCAGGCGGGGTAGGGTATGAAGGCAATAATTCTTGCTGCGGGCAAGGGCACCCGGTTGCGCCCCATCACTTCGTCCCTCCCAAAATGTCTGGTCCCGGTCAATTCTAAACCCATTCTGGAGCATCAGTTAGAGGCATTGTTGACGGTAGGTGTCCGAGACGTAATCCTAGTGGTGGGTTATCTTTCAGAATTAGTGTCTGACAGGTACGGGACTAGGTACGGCGACATGAACATACACTACGTTCAGAATCATGCCTATGACTGCACTAACAACATCTACTCCCTGTGGCTTGCACGACAACACCTAGATAGCCAGGCGCTCTTGCTGGAAGGGGACCTGGTTTTCGAGCCCGAGTTGTTACAGAGACTAGCTCAAGCTCCTGAACGGGACGTTGCTATCGTCGAAAGATTTCAGCCTTACATGGATGGGACGGTTATCCAGGCCAATGGCCCTTGGGCTGGCAGGATGGTCCTAAAAGCGCACCAAGGGGATGCTTTCGACTACGCGTCCGTCTTCAAGACAGTAAATATTTATAAATTCTCCCAAGAGGTTTTACAGTACAAAATAGTTCCCCGGCTGGAATCGCATGTGGCGCAGCAGCGGTACGACCAATATTATGAGGCGGTCTTCGCCGACCTGATTTCTCAAGGCTCCCTGCGCTTGGCTATTCTTTGCGCCGCACCCAATAAGTGGGCGGAGATTGATACTTTGGAAGACCTCCAAACAGCAGAAAAAGTTTTCGCGGCAGAGACTCTGGGTCCCGGGAAGGCTCCAAGTTAACGCTGTCGCCGCCGCCACGGGAAATCAGCGGGCGGTGGATGCCGGCTAACTCTCGAACAGCAGAAGGTGTACTTTGGAATATGCTAAGGCATAGTCCCAGCCGAGCGCCATCGAATATTACTCCAAACATCGGCATGAAGTGTCCGACCTTTATCCATCGGAGCGAGTTTTTTTGCCTAGAGTTTTGTTTCCGGGGATTAAAGTGCTAGATGTGGGGTGTGCCTCCGGCGGATTCTTCAACATCATGCGCACCCTGGAACCAACCGTTGACTATACTGGAATAGACATAGCCGAGCCAGCCATCGACCTGGCCCGCCAGACCTATCAGGAAGCCCGATTTGAGGTCGCCGATGGGGTGACAATTCCTTTCGATGACGGGGCCTTCGACTTGGTCCACTGCACTAGCGTCCTGGTTATTGAACCTAGATACCAAGAAGTATGGGAGGAAATGTACCGGGTGTCCAGCAGGTTCGTTTTGGCAGATATGCGCTTGTTAAAGGATATTGAAAGCCAAGGAGGTCTCCAAGATTCTCACTATCGAATCCAATTCGACGCGCAGGACCAGGAAGGGATAGTGCCCTATGTGGTGAGCGACGCCGATGAGGTGGTCAACTGCTTATTAAACTTGGCCCCCCGCCCGCGAGCGTTGAGAGGCACCGGCTATTTCCATGAGGTCTCGAAGATGGCGGGTACGCGCTACTCCCAAGTCTGTATGTCCATATTGCTAGTAGAAAAAGGTAATTTGGAAACAACACGAACTGAACTGGACCTGAACGACTTACCACTAGAGTTCTCAGCTTTTCCAGGTTAAGACGGCAACTAAAGAAAAGAACGACCGCTTGGCCGCGGGAGTCATGCCAATGAACAACAGGCCCCGCGCTGAACAGGTTCGGCCCAAAGTAACTGTTCAGACTGGCCTAAGGAACCTCTGAATAAGTCAGCGGCATGGCGGCGAAAGCCGGGATCCCGGAGGGTAGATTAGGGAGGTCAGCTATGCAATGAACGCCGGCACCCCCATCCTAACCTTCCCCCGTCGAGGGGGAAGGGACTTGTTCAGAGGTTTCCTAAATCTGATGAGCCAGATAGACTACGAGCATGAAACTGCCTGTGAATTTAGCCGGGGCTTCCTGGGAGGCGTTGATTGAGCTAACCGGTCAACTCATCAGCATAATCGAGGCTCAGGAAGCCCGGATCGCAAAGTTGGAAGGCCAACAGAAGCCGCCGGATACCGGACTGAAGGAGCGGAAACCGCCATCGTGGATCAAAGCCAACCGGCCGACCCGCCCCAAGAAGGAACTCAAGAAGCGGGCCCACGGCTTTGCTCGGCGGCGGGAGGAGCCCACCCACCGGGTGGAACACGCATCAACTTGTTCAGCCGGAGGGAAGTAGACTTCCTACTCCGGACCGTTGAGAGCTCGCCAGTCCTGTAATCGTCGTTGCAGGGTGCGCAGTTGGGAGGCGCTGAAGCGACCGGGGAATTTCTCTTCCAGCCACTCGATAATTGTCGTTGCCCTGCCCCTGCCGGCGGCCTCGCCCTCCAGCAGGGGCAGGATCTCCTCCCCCCCCCCACACCCTCGAAGGGACCAGTCCGGGTCCGCCACCAGCGCTCTTGCCCGGTCTCCGACGGCAAGGGTACACACTGCCACTTGCGCACTGACCTTACACTCATCCCGGCCATGGCCGGGATGTCTGCTGTGTCTTTCCTTCCATTCGTCTCTGCCTCAGTAAAACAACTTGCTGGTCTGCAACCCCTCCAGTACCGATGATCACCTTCATTGACCGGCAAGACTAGTAGTTGCTACGGCAAAGTTAATTGTCGTTGTTCAAATGACTTTTCGGATACTTCCTTTCTTCTTGCCACCTGAATTACACCCTAAGCGACACTGTATGGGACGTAGTGGAACACTGTGGTGGCGGAGGGAGTGGGATTCGAACCCACGATGCAGTTGCCTGCATAACGGTTTTCAAGACCGTCGCCTTCGTCCACTCGGCCATCCCTCCAAAAGCTGATAAGGGGATTTCTCCGATAAATCAGCGCATGTTGCCAATCATTTGTCAAGCGCCAGCGAGCCCATTGGGTCCCAAGGCGGCAGCACCACGGGCTCCAGTTCCAGGGCATTTTGCAGGTCTTCCGGCAAGTAGCTCTTGGGAGCCGCGATCTCGAACATATACTCGGCGAACCAGGAGTCATTCATCAGGAAAAACCCCTTGTCGCCTACCTTGTCGTCCCAACTGTTTTCCACCCGCCAGCGGCGCGGCTTGCCGTCCACCACGTCCACGCCGGTGAACAGCATGGCGTGTGTCATGGCCGTCTGGTGGTACTCCAGCCTTTCCTCCTTGTTCATGGAGAACTCGGCGTTGTAGACGCTGGCGTAGTTGAACAGCCCGGCGTCCCACAGCCCCTTGTCCCGGTGCATCTGTTTGCCCGTGTCGCAGCCCATCCAGACCGGCTTGCCGTCTTGAAGCATCCGCACGGCAATGTTCTTCATCAATCCGATGTCCACATTGAGGTACTTGATCCGGGCGCCATCCACCACGTTGCCCAAATACTGGACGGTGTAGGTGCGGCCGGGCGGGTTGGACTGGCGCGGGTCGTGGACCAGGCAGACGTATTCCTCCATGGGAGTGGCGATATACTTTTCGGAGAACTCCAGGGGAGTCATGCTGCCGTCCCGGTGGAACCCGCCGTCCTTGTCTTTCCATTGCCAGTCGAAGCTGGCCGGCGGGTTGCCCAAGTGGATGCAGAGGATTTGGTAGACGGAGCGCAGGGCCTCTTCCTTGGCCCGGCGCATCGCAGCCAGTCCTCCTTCCTCCGAGTACAGCCGGCGGATATCCCGCGCTCCCTGGCGCACCTGGTAGTTGAGGCCAGCGTTCATTCGCGCCGAGTTCCCGGAGCTTTCGGTCTCGGGCATGACGGTCTTGGGAACCACCCCGTGCTTCCTGACCAGGCTGACGAACATGTCCCACTGGCCGCCGTCGCCCAACGGTTGTTGCAACAGCCAGGCCACCACCCGGTCGTCAACCGGGCGGTCGGCGGTCTCGATAACCGCCTCCAGGACGTAGTTGGCCCGTTCCATCTTGTCCCAGAACATCACGTAACTCTGGCTGAACTCAAACTCCTTGACGTTGAGCAGGTCCTTGGTTTCCGCCCGGAACAGGTTCAGGCCGGCGAACATCCAGCAGCGGCCGGAGCGGGCCTGGTTGGTGACGCCCCAATCATCCAGGACGGTGGAAAATGTGTTGACCGCCTCGGTGACGATATTGCGGTCTAAGGCCACATCGTTAACGTCATGCTGGGTGACCACGTTCTGCATCAGTTGGTGGGAAGGCTGCGACTCAAGGGCCTCCTGAAAACCAGCCAATGTTGCGGAATCCAGGGCGCCCGGGTTGGTCTGTGCGGTCATATTCTTTCAATCCTTAAGGTTGTCTTCGCCGGGTTTTGCTAGCCGTCCTCTATGCCAAGTTACTCTAATGTTCGGGCGTTCGGGCGGTTGCCCGGACTTGCTTAAAGGGCCGCGTTGACCTTTTTCACGAAATCTTCCGCGCCTATGCGCAGCAGGCCCCAAGCGGAAACCGTGATGAAGTTCGCGCCCTGGTTGATGAACTCGGCGACTCCGGCGGTGTCGGCGGGGTTGTTGCCGCCCACACCGGCGGATTTACCGCCGGCCCGAATCCGGGGGACGACCTCGCTCATGACGCGGCGGACCTCGGCCACGCCGGGGTTGCCGAGGCTCTGGCCCAGATCGGAAGCCGCAACGTGGAGGACGTCGGCGCCGGAAACCTGGAGGATGTCATCGAGGTTGCCGACGGCTTCGATGTCTTCGACCATAGGGATTACCAACACTTGGGAGTTAATCCAGGCTGTCGCCTCGTCCCGGGAGACGCCAATGCCGTAGTCCTGGGCCCGGCCGCCGCCCATTCCCCGGTAACCGTCGGGGTAGTAGCGGGCCGCCCGGGCTACGGCGGCGGCCTGTTCACCGGTGTTGACGTGGGGCACGATTATCCCTTGGAGGCCGCGGTCGAGGAACCGGAGGATGGTCTGCTCGGACTGGTCGGGAACACGGGCGATGGGAGTAATGCCGAAGGACTCGGCGGCGCGGACCATGTGTTCGACCTGGTCCAGGCTGGCGGGCCCGTGCTCGCAGTCAATCATCACAAAGTCGTACCCGAGAGCGCCGAAAATCTCCACCATGTCTGGAGCGTAACGGGTGATGATGGCCCCGAAAACGACCTCGCCTTCATTTAGCTTGGCCTTGGTGGTGTTGGTGCGCATGAAAAATCATCCCCTTTACCGGAAAAAGCTTCCGGGACTGCTGAAGAAAGACGGTCGTCTGGCCGGGCCGGACGGTCCCTGATTGCCGATTGTGAGTGAGCTCCTTGTGGCCACCCGGTGGCCGGGAGAATTGGGCCGCTGTCGCCGGAGCCGGGGCTGCGGCCGTTTATCTGTCGCGCAGCAGGACGATTGTGGCAAGCGCCCGGCGGTCTGCCGCGCTGGAGGCAAGGAATGCTTGGATGGCAGTTTCCGCTCGGCCGATCATATTGACCACATCCGACCGGAGAAGCCTTGCATCGGGATCGTAGTCGGCTATGTGGCGGTTCTCCTGTAAAACTCTAAAGGCTACTCCGAAGTTTTGCACTGCAGACGGTATGCTGGCGCGATTTTGTCTCATCCGCTCCCTTGCGAAATTGTGCTCCAGGGCGCGGTAAGTTCTGGTCCACGCCGGTGGATGTGATGGTCCAGTTGACGCGCCGATAAGGGCGTTGGCGTTGCTGTGGCATAGAGCGTGGAACATCGCGTAGTAGGCGGTGCTAACGGCCCTTTTGAGCATTGCCTGTCGAGGTCTGCCTGGCGGCGCTGGCGCGCCGGTTTGACCGGCAAGCAGCTTGGCTGCTTCGAGCAGGTGGAGCCAATTCACCGTATTTCCTCTTCAAATTCCCAAGACTCGGGAGCCAAGAGTTCGTCCCGCATATCATCCTCGGTCTTGTCAACGTAGGACTCGATAACCGTGGTTCGTATGCCCAGAGCTTCTAGTTGATCCACCATCGCCGCAGAGATGGCGTTCAGCTTGCCGAAGTCCAGCAGGTTGTAGTCGCCGTCGTACACGACGGTGACATGGAAGGTGTCCTCGCCGTGCTGGTCTAAGGTGGGTTCGACCCTGATGGGATCGAACTTCAGATTTCCTTGAAAATTCCGTTCGAGGTGTTCCCGAAAGATAGATTCGACCTTCCGGGCGTTCTCTGCGGAGGTGACCATGACCGTGGCCTCTCTGGCGTCGGAATGGATTCGTTTGGACTATCGGGTTCCGCGGTCGGCCTATCCGGTTCCGATGGTAGCCGCCGGATTTCTGCCTTGTCAAACACCGATGCCGGTATTGGCCGGCCGGAGCGGCGACGTTAAATGAACGGGGCTTACAACGAGCCGTCTATCACGATATCCAGGAGGGCCGGTTTGCCGGATGCCACCGCTCGGTCCACAGCAGGCTTGATCTCAGCCGGGTCGGTGATGCGCTCCCCGTGGACGCCCATGCTGTTGGCAATGGAGGCCATGTCAAAGGGGGTGGCGAAATCGGAATAAAGAAGCCTGCCGCCGGATGTCTCCGGCAACTCCAGGACATCCTGCTGGTAGATGTTGAAGTTGACCTTGAGCACCCGGTACATCCCGTTGTTGCAAATGACGAAGACGCAGGGAATGTTGTCGTTGGCGGCCGTCCACAGCCCTTGAACGGTCATCATGGCGCTGCCGTCGCCGATAATGCCGAAAACGGGGCGGTCGGGATTGGCGCATTGGGCGCCCATAGTCGCCCCGATGCCGCCGCCGATGGACTGGCCCCGGACGCCCCGCAGGTCACCGCGGCGGGCGGCCTTGAAGTAGTGGCGCATTACGCCGCGGCTGCTGATGGAATCGTCAACGACCATGGCGTTGCCGGGGAGCGCGGCGGCCAGCTCTGACATCATGCGGGCCGGGGGCATAGGCTTGTGGTCCCACTTTTCGGCCACGGACTCTTCAAAGGACTCCCGGTTGCGCCGGGCTTCGGCCACAACATCCTGCTTCCGGTCCTCGATTTCCGGCAGATCACCAGGGGCCAACCTCTCTTTCAGAGCCGCGGTCAAGTCGGAAAGGGCCAGCCCGCAATGCGCTACGATACCCACGTCGGTGGGTTCGGACCGCCCGATGCGGCCGGGGCTGGGGTCGATGTGCACCAGTTTGGCTTCCGGGGGCAGGATCGCGTCTCCCCAATAGAAAAGTTCCTCAAAGGGGTCCGCGCCCACGGCCAAAACGAGGTCAACCCGCTGCAGGACGGCACGCTGCCCGGTAACCCTCAGGGAAAGATTGCCGAGAAACTGGCCGTGTGTGGTGGGGAAAGCAACCTCAGCGCCCACGGCCTGGTAGACCGGCAGGCCCATCAGCTCGGCCAACTCGACGGCTTGGTCCAAGGCGCCATCGTCGGAGAGCCGGTCGCCCACCAGCATGATGGGCCGGCTGGAGTCGAGCAGCAGCGACGCGGCCTGGGCAATGCCCTCCTGGCTGGGCCGGGGAGCGTCGTAGACGGGCCGGGAGGGCACGATGTTCATCTCGGCCATCCCCTCTAGGGCGTTGGAGGTGAACCCAACGTAAACCGGGCCCTTGGGATGGCTGTTGGCCTCGTTGAAGGCCCGGCGGATGACGCCGGGTATCTGGTCGGGATAGGACAGCTCCACCGCCCACTTGGTCACTGGCCGGACCAGTTGGGCCAAATCGGTCTTGGTCTCGCTCACCTTGCGAACGTCGTAATTGGCGGATGTCACTACCATTGGCGTGCCGGTGTTGAGGGCGTCCAGCATCAGGGCGATACCGTTGGCCAGCCCGCTGTCCACGTGGAGACTGACGAAGGAAGCCCGTCCTGTAGCCCGGGCGTATGACTCGCCCATCCCCACGGCCACGCTTTCCTGGAGGGTCAGGATGTAGCGGAACTCCGGGTAATCGCCCAGCAGGTCGATGATGGGGCCTTCGCTGGTGCCCGGATTGCCGAAGATGTACTCGACTCCCTCGGCCTTGAGCATTTCCAACAGGGCCTGCTTGCCGGTCATCATTTGGGACATGGACGCCTCCCATGGTGTACTGCCTGGCGGAGAGAGCGGCGGGCAGCCGGAATATCAGGCAATTTTACAACAATCGGCAAGCCGGAGCGCCCTTTATGACCACGGGCGTGACAATCGCGGCGCCTTGGCCGCCGTTACGTTTCGGTTGACACCCCCATAGGCCGATGCTACGATTTCCCCAACCGGATGTTGTCCCCATCGTGGAACTTCTGCGTTTAACGACAAAGCCGAAATTCCGGACCCTTTTAGCGTCATCCGTCTCTCACCGGCAAGGAGGGTAGACCATGGCCCCCGAGATCGTAAAAGGCCTCAAGGACGTATACCTGGACACGACGGAGGCCAGCTTTATCGACGGGCAGGAAGGCAAGCTGCTCTATCGTGGATACAACATCCACGACCTCGCTGAAAAGTCCACCTTCGAAGAAGTCGTCTACCTGCTCCTGTACGGCAGCCTCCCCACACAGCGGCAACTGGCGGACTTCGACGCCGTGTTGAAGGCCAACCGCATCGTCCCCGATGAGGTGATCCAGGTCTTGGACCTGGTAAAGAACAGCCATCCCATGGACGCGCTCCGGACCGGAATATCCGCCCTGGCGGCCTTCGACCCGGACGTCGACGACAACTCCACCGAAGCCACTGTTCGGAAGGGCATCCGGTTGACCGCCATGGGGCCGACTATCGCGGCCGCCCACCACAGGCTGAGAAACGGACTGGAACCGGTAGCCCCCAATCCGGAGTTGAACCACTCGGGCAACTTCCTCTACATGCTGTTTAACGAACTCCCGGAACAGGAGACCGTCGATCTCTTGGACGTCGACTTCATTCTTCACGCCGAGCACGGCGCCAACGCCTCGGCGTTCGGCGCCAGGGTCACCGCCTCGACCCTGTCGGATCTGCACGCCGCAGTCACCACCGGTGTCGGCGTCCTGAAAGGCCCCTGGCACGGCGGCGCGGCGGAAGAGGTCATGAAAATGGCCTTGGAGATCGGCAACCCGGAAAACGCCGAGGAGTACGCCAGAAAAATCCTCGACTCCGGCGGCCGTATCATGGGCTTCGGTCACCGGGTCTACCGGGCGGAAGACCCAAGGGCCCGCCACCTGCGGGAGCGCTCCCGGGCGTTGGGCGAAAAGCTGGGCCAGCCAGGCTGGTTCCAGATTCTTACCCACTTGGAACAGGAGACGATGCTCCCCTACCGCGACCGGGGCATCTGCGTCAACGTCGACTTCTTCGCCGGTTCCATTTACTACCTGTTGGGCATTCCCGAAGACCTGTTCATTTCCATCTTCGCCTTGGGCCGTATACCGGGCTGGACCCTCCAGTGTGTGGAGCAATACGAAGACAACATCCTGATCCGCCCCCTTTTGGAGTACGCCGGGGAGATGGACGTGGAGTACGTTCCCATCGAACAGCGCGGCTAGACTAAACCGCACTCACCAGATGCAAGAAGAGAGCCGGAACCGGCTCTCTTCTTCTTTTGGACTTAGCCGGGCTTTCGTAAGGGAGGCCAGCCAACGAGGCTATTCCGTTATAATTGCCGCCGTGTCCGCGGAATCGGAAATTAGGCACCGGATCGCCCAACGCGGTCCCATTACCTTCGCCGAGTTCATGGAGGTAGCCCTCTACTGGCCGGACGGTGGTTACTACAGCCGTGGGGACCCAATCGGAGGAGAGGGCGACTTCTTCACCAGTCCGCTGGCTCACCCCGCATTCGGCGCCCTGTTGGCGGTACAACTCTTCCAGATGTGGGAAATAATGGGCCGTCCCTCTCCGTTTACTGTAATCGAGTCCGGCGCGGGAAACGGTCTCCTATGCCGGGATGTGCTGGCTTTCGCCGATGGATTCCCCCAAAACTTCGCCCAGAGTCTGCGGTACGTTTGCGTCGAACGGCGTGGACGTCCTGGCGAAGAGGCTGGTCACCCTCGGGCCCATAGAATCACCGCCGACCACCTGCCCTTCCGCAGGATAGAGGGGTGTGTCCTCTCCAACGAGTTCCTGGATGCCTTACCGGTGCATCAGGTGGTTGCCGAAGAGGGACAGTTGCGGGAGGTGTTCGTAGCACTGGAAGATGGCGGCTTGGTCACCGTGAACGGCAACCCTTCGACCCCAGCTCTGGCAGAGCGGTTGGATGCCGTCGGGGTCACGCTTACGGAGGGGCAGACCGCGGAGCTAAATCTGGACTTGAACGCCTGGGCTGCGGACGTTGCGGGATGCTTGTCACAGGGGTTCGTTCTGACCGTGGACTACGGCCGACCCGCGGCGGAGCTCTACTCGTTCGAGGCGAGGCCCCGCGGAACGTTGACGACGTTCTACCGTCACCTCCAGACCGATTCGCCCTTGGACCGGGTCGGCCAACAGGACATCACCGCCCAGGTGGACTTCACCTCGGTGGTCCGGTCCGGTAAACCGGCGGGCTTGGACTTCATCGGGGCTGCACCGCAGGGGATGTTCCTGCAACGGTTGGGGTTGCCAAGCATGCTCGAGGGGCTCCGGGAAGCGACCGCGTCGCAGAAAGACTACGTCGCCAACCGCCACGGAATGCTGGAGTTGGTCAAGCCCGGAGGGTTGGGGGATTTTCAGGTGTTGCTACAGGGGAAGAACGTGGGGCGTCCCGAACTCTGGGGACTGAACGATTCTCAGGAGGCGGAGGAGATTGTAGGAAGGTTGTCCCCACCAGTCCTCACCCCCGCCCACCTGAATCTACGTCAGGGGATGTGGCCGACGTGACCGGGCCGCGTGGCCCGCGACCCGGAGCCGCGCCCCGGTAAGGGTGTTTCGCAATACGCCTTCCGCGTCGGCAACCGGCCCCGGCGGCCTGCGAAAGACGAAATCACCTACGCGTTGAGACCGATGCGGGCGGCCACCGGCTTCATGCTCTCGACCACGAAGGCGATGTGTTCGTCCAGGTCCACCCCCAGCTCGTCGGCGCCTTTCTGAATATCGCCGCGGTTGACGTCCTTGGCAAAAGCCTTGTCCTTCATTTTACGCCGAACCGACCGGGGGGTTACGTCGTCCAGGCTCTTCGTAGGGCGCACCAACCCTACCGCCCTGACAAACCCGGAGAGCTCGTCCACGGCGAACAAAGTGTGCTCCATGAGCGACTCACGGGGAATTCCGGTGTGTTCGCCGTGGGTCAGCACGGCGCGAATCATGTCTTCGGGATAGCCTTGGGCACGGAGGATCTGTGCGCCGAAGGTAGGGTGGTCCAGAGGCGTGGGACAAATCTCCCAATCGAAGTCGTGGAGCAGCCCGGCGATGGCCCAACGGTCCTCATCCTCCCGGAATTTCCTGGCGTAGCCGCGCATTGATGCCTCCACCGACAAAAGGTGCTTCATCAGCATGTCGGTTTTCACATGACCCCGCAGGAAGTCGATGGTCTGGTCTCTATCCATCACGTCCATCGTCGATGTCTCCTTCGTTATCGTCTTCGGGGACAGGAGTTGACGGAGTCCGGACGCCGGGGCGCGGTTCGCAGCGCACGGCGGTCGTCAGGAAGCCGCTGTGGGCCACCATACGGTGGTCGGGGCGAACGCTTCTTTCGGTAACGTTCCAGGTGCGGAGCAGGGTTTCCATCGACTCCACCATCTGAAAGCGGCCGTCCCGGTCCAGCGCCCCGGCCAAGCGGTGGACCTGGAGGATGGTGGGAAGAAAACTCAGCATGATGCCGCCCATGACGAGGGCGTCACCCACCGTAGACACAGCCTGCCACGGTTCGGGGACGTCCAGCACGACGCGGTCCACGTTCCGCTCCGAAATCCCTTGGTAGAGGTCGGCGATCTTCACTTCCAGATTGACCGGGTCCGGGTTGATCTTCTTGATGTTGGACATGGCGCGAGGCAGCACCGACTCTTCGATCTCGTAGGTGATTACCCGGCCTTCCTGCCCCACCGCCCGGAGCAGGGCCGACGTCAAGGCCCCCGAGCCGAGCCCGCCTTCGACGACGGTCGCCCCGGGGAAGATATCGGCGAAGCTGACGATGTTTCCCAAGTCTTTGGGGTAGATAATCTGCGGGCCCCGGGGCATCTGCCGCACGAAGTCCCCCAACGTGGGCCGCACCGCCAGCAGAGTGTGGCCCCGGTCGGTGCGGTACCAGCCGCCAACCTGCTGGCCGATGAGCTGAGTGTGGTACAGACGGCCCATGTGGCTATGAAAAGTCTCGCCATCGGCGAGAGTCAGCATATACCGGCGGGACTTCCGGTCCAGCAACAGAGTGAGGTCGCCCTCCCGGAACCAGTTCTTTTCAGCGTCTCGGTCTGCCAAAGAGTCGCTGCCGAGTCCGGGACTCAGGCGCCCACCGATGCGGGACGGCTGCCTTCCAGGTAGGTGGTGTGTTCCGGGGTGTAGGGGTCCATGGTCGGGAACACCACCAGCAACTCGGCGGGCTCATCGCCGACCGCCTTGAAGGCGTGTTCCGACCCCGGAGGCACCGCCAGGGTGTGGTCTTTTTCCACGCGGTAGGTCTCACCGTCGATACGGACCTCCAGCGCCCCGGACATGACCACGATCAGCTCGTCGACGGTGTGGGTGTGGAGAGGCGCGCCGGTCCCGGGTTCGGCGGAGTTCAAGCTAAGCGAAGTGGACACCCCATGTTCTGCGGTAGTGATGTCCCACTTGCGGTAGCCGGGCCGCCAAGGCACTTCAGGGGCCTGGCTATGGTCGATGATCGGCATGGCGCCACTCCTTTGGCTGGAAGTCGACCGGTCATGGTATAGGGGCCTCCGGCGCCCGGTATTGTACGACATCTGCTAGAAACGGGCGATGACTTCCTGGCCGAAGCGCCGGATGATGTCGTCGGGGTGCTGTTAGGGGAAGACGCAGATACCCGGTAGGAATCAAAAGACACCGTTTGTGGCGTGACACTTGACCCGATCGGAGACGCGGCCGACTTCTTCTAGGATCTCTGACGGCGGGCCGTTCAGGTCGACGGACGCCACCTCGATGGTCTTCCCGGAGTGCTTGATCCTATACTGACCCGGCTCCGCCTCCCCGGCGGCGTAGACTAACAGACCCGAAGTGAGGTTAGCCGCCGTGCAGTAAGCAAGCATCTGGTAAATGTCGGCGTGCTGAAAACCGGCAGACCCAAGACGCTTGTACTTGGCGTCGCCGACGAACCGGCAACGGTTGTTGCTCCGCTAGGAAAGGTCAGGGCCCAGCATGATCTTCCCGCCCACGTCCAGGGAGAGGAATTTACCGTTCTTCCACTCGCTTGCCGAGAGTCCCAGCGCCTCCGCCAGCGCGGCGAACAGGAACTGCTCGAACACTTTGTTCATGTCCAGCAGGAAGGACGCCCCGGTCACGTTGCCGTGCAGCAGTTCCAGGCTGGAGTTTTCGATAATCAAGCGTGCCAGTTCCACCGCCGGCCGGTAGTGTTGGTTCAGGTGCGTATATTGTACTTCCGGCGCTGCTCCACGCTGGTATACGCCAAGCCCGACCGTATTGAACGCCGGGCGGAGGCCGTGGACGTCGCGACGGGACTGCGGCGACCGAACCGGCAAGTGCGCCAACCGGTGCAGGGCCGTCTTGAGCATCCGGTTTTCCTCAATGTCCTCGGTGAATCCGTCGAACGCCACCTCAAGGGGCAGGGGCACGCCGAACCGCCGGTTAATCTGGTCGTCGAACCTGATGCGGCCCCGGACGGTGTGCAGAGCCTCTTCCTCGCGCCGGTACCCCTGCAACAACCCGCGCCGAATAGCCTGGCGGGTATGACGCACGAAAGCCGGTATGAGGGCCTCAAGGACATCGGTGTCCGGTTTGAGGTCGAAAGGGTATTGCCGCCAACGCCTGGGGTCAAGGGAGTAGGCGACCAGGAACATCACCCGTTCAATGGGAATCTTGGGCCGCACGACGATGGCGAGTTCCCCAAGATTCAAGGCGCCGATGTATGACGATGGGCGGAGAACCCAAGTCGCGTCCCCGCCCGTTGCAGGACTCATCCCAATATGTGCGACATTCGCCAGAACTCGCAGTTGCCCGTTGTCCAGCGGAACGTCTATGGGACAACCGGCGTACTCACTCAGCGTCAGCGTTATCACTACTGGCCTGCGCCCGGTCAGTCTCCGCGACCGTTTCGTCTCTCGTAGGCAGGCGTTCTCTTTTCAGCACGTCGAACTCGAACCCCTTGAGCTTCTCCGCTTCACCAAAGCATTGCTCCTCGACGTAGGGAATGACCGCCCGGTTCCAGATGCGGCGCACACGGGTTTCGTCCAGCGTCTGACCGTCCCTCATGAAGTAACTGGGGCCGATGCCCGTGTCGCGCTCGAGCCTGGCGTTTGCCGAGTCGATGAGGTCGGCGGCTAACGTGTCCTGGCCGTGCTTCTCGAGCCACCGGCGCAGCAGGCCCTTGACGGGCGGCTCGTCGGGGAAGAAGGGCGCGAAGTAGAAGCGGCGGCGCAGGGCCGCGTCCATCAGCGCGATAGAGCGGTCCGCCGTGTTCATGGTGCAAATGAACCAGAGGTTGGAGGGTAGGCTGAATCCTTCGCCGTCGCCCCCATACTGAAGACGTACCGCCTCATCCCGATATTCCAGCAGGAAGTAGAGTTCCCCGAAAACCTTCGCCACATTGCCCCGGTTGAGTTCGTCGATAACCAGAATAAAGGTGGCGTTCGGGTTGTTCTTGGCCTTTTCGGCGATTCGCTTCAACGGTCCAGGCACAAGCTCGAATCCGGGCTGCCCTCCGATGAGCTTGGGCCGGAATCCCTCGACGAAATCCTCGTAGGAGTAAGACGGGTGGAACTGTACGATCTCAAACATGCCGCCGTCGCGTAAGCACTGCTTGGCGATGGCGCGGGCCACGTAGGTCTTGCCCGTGCCCGGCGGCCCGTAGAAAATCACCTGCCGTTTTTCTTGCAGGTCGTCAATGATCTCTTGTAGCTGTTCGGATTCCCACAGGAGATCTTCCGCCAAGGATTCTATGTTGTCTGGCGACCAGGGGTCTTCAGGTGAAGGGAGACTCGGTGGGCTGACGGCTTTCCCCTCTCGGTATGCTACGAGATTCTCCTTAACGACTTGTGGCCAATCGTCCGGCATATGTTGAGTTTCGTATTGGGTCACGCACCATACCAAGGATTGGGCGTCGAGCCGGTCTCGTAGGAGCAGGCCGCGCAAGGCCGCCTGTTCCATGAAATTATCGTAGAACCCAAGCGAGCTCTCGAACCGTTCCCAAGCGTCAGAATTCCTCCAATCGGGCGCGTATCCGTACACCAGTCGATTCGCTTTTTGTAGGGCGTCGTACCGAAAAACCGGGTATTGGGCCGGACCGTCGGCCATCAAGAGGACTGAGGCCATTAGCCCCGGCGTCCCGGATGGGCTAAGTTCCTGAAAAGCCTTCACTCGCTCTTCCAAGGAAGCGTGGGCGTCCATCCCCCAAATCCGGAACAGTGCTTCCTCGATCCGAAGCGGGTCCAATTTCAAGAACGCTTCGTTGGTGCGCCAGTCCGTCAAGTTGTAGTTGCGGTCGCCGAAGATTTCCTTAAGGGATTTCTCCCAACCGCTATTGGGGATCAAGAGGGCTTCCTTGACGCCTGCCAGGTTGTTCCCGATCTCCAGCTTGTACTCCCGCTCATTCGCGTCGAATTGCTCCCATTCCCAAAACCACTTGGCCCAGCCTACGAATTCGTCCCATCTGGCGTCGCTGACGGGAGTGTCAGCCGCTCCAATCACCCGCTGTATCTCTTCAAGATGCTTGCTAACATTAAAAACGGTCTGTGGTTGGAGTGATTTTGTGAATACGTCCGAGAGATCGGATCGAAGGACCCTTTTCAGCCACCTCACTACTCTGACGTGTTTGTATGGGTCTCCGTAGATCTCGATCAGCCCCGGCCTGTACTCATAGCGACCTTCGCAATATCCGATCAAAACATCCCCGCGGTCGGCCGACGGCGGAGTGACTATTAGGTCGCCTGCCTCAATTTTGTTAACGAAACGATCGATAATTCCCGCGGTCGCACCCGTGACCTCGCCGGCCCGCCGTATCTCCTCTCTGCTCATTCCAGACAGGTCCCCGAATGTGTCGCGCCAGCTGATTGCGGCAACCGAATTGTCCTCGAACAGGTGGGAAACATCGGGCTCATTCTGCCCACCGCTGCGTACTACCCAAGCCTGCATTGCCGTCTCCAAAGCTGATGGTTGCCTGTAATGATACGCCACCGCCTACGCCAATTGAAAACGCGCGGGTCGGAGGTTAAACATCGCCTTGCTCGGAGCTAGGGATGCGGCTCCCCGAATGCGCCCCTGCTGATTTGAGGCCCGTGATGACGATTTCGACCACTACCACCATGCTGCCCTACTGCTGGCAGGGGGAAATCGACTATGCCAGCCTCGACTTCAACGCCGACGAATTGGAAGTGCCGCCGGACCACATAGAACAAGACCGGGAATCCATGAAATCTACAGCCTTATCTACGCCCACGTCACCGGCTTCGGCGCCCGGTCCGACATATTTCTCAGCTTCGACACCAACGTCTGCTACGATCAGGGCAACCTCAACGTCCGCATCGCCCCGGACCTGTACCTGGCCTTCGGAGTGGATGCCGAGGCCATCCGCCCGCGCAAACTATACCTGCCCTGGGAGGCAGGCAAACCGCCGGACTTGGCCTTGGAAGTGGCATCGGAAAGCACCGCCCAAACCGATGTCCGGCGGAAACCGGACATCTACGCCAGAATAGGCGTATCGGAATACTGGCGTTTCGACCCCACGGGCGGGTGGTACTACGCCGCGCCGCTGACCGGATTACGGCTGGTCAATGGCGTATACCAGACCATCAGGCTGACCACCGAACCCGATGGCATCCTCAAGGGGTACAGTACAGTCTTGGAATTAAGCCTGTGCTGGGACCAGGGCTGGCCCCGCCTCTACAACCCGGCGACCGGGACCTACTTAGAGAACGCGCGGCAGGTGTGGGACGCCCGCGAAGCTGCGGAGTTAGAACTGGACAAGACCCGGTTGGAAAACGAGCGCCTTCGGGAGCAGTTGCGTCGCCTGCAATCGGAAAGTTAGCCGCGCCAGCCGGTCCGGCGTTACTCGCCGGGTGAAAGCTACCGGTAGACCTTGCGCGGGCCTACGGTCTTGACGTAGCCCTCGAAGTTGCGGCGTGTCTCCGGGACTGAATCGCCGCCGAACTTTTCCATGAACGCGTCGGCCAGGACCAGCGCCATCATCGCCTCGCCGACCACGCAGGCCGGCGGCGCCTGGCAGACGTCGGAACGTTCGTAGTGCGCCTGCACCTCTTCCCCGGTGTCAAGGTCAACCGACGGCAGGGGGTTGAGCAGAGTGGCGATGGGCTTGATGACGAAACGGGCGACCATGGGCATACCGTTGGTCATACCGCCCTCCGTGCCGCCCAGATTGTTGGTTTTGCGCTGCCACGGGCGGTCCGGGTCGGTCACCGGTTCGATTACGTCCTGCACCTGGGACCCGAACAGGTCCGCAATCTCCCAGCCGGGACCCAGAGAGACCGCCTTGACGGCGTTGATGGACATAAGCGCCTGGGAAATCTGGCCGTCTATCTTGCGGTCCCACGACACGTGGGAACCGAGGCCGATGGGGACGTTTTCCGCGATGACCTCCACCGTGCCGCCGACGGTGTCGCCCGCGTTCTTGGCATTGTCGATCTCAGCGGTCATTCGTGCGGCGGCCGCGCCGTCGGCGCAGCGCACCGGCGATTCTTCCACAGCGTCCCAATCGATGACCGGAGGGGTCTCGGCGTGAACGGTCCCGATCGAGACCACATGGCTGTGGACTTCGATGCCGAATTCCTGCAGCAGCCGGAGAGCCACCGCCCCGGCCGCCACCCGGGCCGCCGTCTCCCGGGCGCTGGCCCGTTCCAGCACGTTCCGTACGTCCTCGAAGCCGTATTTCATCGCACCGGGCAGGTCGGCGTGGCCCGGCCTAAGGCGAGTAATCCGCTGGGTGCGGGGACTCTCGGGGGGGCCTTCCAACGGGCGAACCGACATGGCCTCTTCCCAGTTGGCCCAGTCTTTGTTTTCCACCGTCAACCCAATGGGGCTGCCCAGGGTGGCCCCGTGACGCACCCCGGAGACGATATGGGCCCGGTCGTGCTCGATAAGCATGCGGCCGCCCCGTCCGTAGCCCTTTTGGCGGCGGGCCAAGTGCACTCCGATGTAGTCTTCGTCGATGGGCAAACCGGCGGGCACGCCTTCGACGATTATCATCAGTCCCTGACCGTGGGACTCACCGGCTGTAGTAAAACGGACCATGACAAAATCCAAGCTTGGCGGTTGAATCCGAAGAAGCGATGCGCCGGGGAGACCTGCCGAAGGCTAACGGCGGCGCGACTCCATCTCTGCGGTGGCGGCATCCAGCATAACGGTCACCGGCGCAAGCTGCCCCGTCCACATCTCAAAGGACGCCGCTCCTTGGTACACCAGCATCTGTATGCCGCCCAAGACCGCGGCCCCGGCGCGGGCAGCGTCCCGCAGCAGCGGCGTTTCCAACGGATTATACACCAGGTCGTTGACCAGACAGCTCGCGGATATACAGCCGGCGCTCAAGGGAGAGCCAGCCTCGTCGGGTCCGTGGGACATCCCGACGGTGGTGCAATTCACGATCAAGTCCGCGGCGCCTGCCGCGTCGTCCGCCTCCGACAGCGGGGCAGGCGTCGCCGCCACGCCGTTTCGTTGGGAGAGTTCGGCGAGCCGCCGGGCCCGGTCTTCCGTCCGATTGGCGATGACCAGGGAGCCTGCGCCCGCCCGGGCCAAGGCCAACACCACTCCCCGAGCCGCGCCCCCGGCGCCCAGAATGAGCACCCGTTTGCCGGTTACGTCGAAGCCGCCGCCGTCTTTCAACGCCCGCAGGAAGCCGATGCCGTCCGTGTTGTGGCCGGTGAGGCGCCCCTCGCGGTTCACGATAGTGTTCACGGCACCGGCAGCCGAGGCCCAATCGTCGACCTCGTCGAGAAACGGCGCCACCGCTTCTTTGTGGGGGACGGTCACGTTGATTCCCAGCGTACCCGGCGCTCTCAGGCCTTCCAAGAACCTGCCTACGTCATCGGGGGCTACGTCCCACTTCTCGTATACGCCGTCGATGGACAGATGGTCCAACGCGGCCTGCTGGAACACGGGGGAAATGGAATGGGCAATCGGGTGGCCGATTATACCCAAGCGTAGCGGCATATCAGTCCAGCGCCCGAACTAACCGGCCAACTGGGCCAGTATTTCGTCCAGACGCTGCTTGCGTTCCCGGAGATCGTTCAGCCGGCCTTCCTCGGTCTCCACCACTTCCGGTTTGGCCTTGCTGCGGAAGTTGGGATTGGACACCAGCTTGTCCACCCGCTCCAGGTTCTTGACGCATTCGGCTAGCTCGGAGCGCAGCCGTTCGCCCTCGGCCTGCAGGTCGACTACTCCCTCCAAGGGCAGCCGCACCACCAGCGGGCTGACTACCAGGGTGACGCCCTTGCGGGCGTCCGTGCCGGCCGCGCCGTCCTCACTGTTAACGATGGACAGCGGCTCGACCCGGGACAGGGCGCGGATTACGTCCGCCTCATCCTCGATGGCGCGTTTTACGGGCCCGGGGCGGCCGTTGGTTTCAACCACTGCTTCCAGATGTTGGGCCGGAGGGATGCGGAGCTGGGCCCGGGTGTTGCGGACGGCGCGAATGGCCTGCATGATCAGGCCTATCTCTTCCTCGGCTTCATAGTCTATGCGCTCGCCCGACGCCGGGAAGGGAGCAATCATGATGGAGGCGGGGGTCTCGCCTTCCTTGGGCAGAATGGCCACCAGGTTCTGCCAGACTTCCTCAGTGATGAAGGGCATGAACGGGTGCAGCAGCCGAAGCGTCCGCTCCAGAACGTGGGCTAAGGTGGGCAGGGGCGACGGTTCCGCCCCGGAGCGCATCCGCACCTTGGCCATCTCGATATACCAGTCGCAATAGTCGTTCCAGATGAACTCGTAGAGTCTCTGTTGGGCGTCCCCCAGCTCGAAGCTCTCCAGCGAGCGGTTGACGTCGGCGGCAACCCGGTCAAAGCGGCTGATGATCCAGCGGTCCTCACGGTGCTCCGGCGCCTTCGGGTCCCGCCAGCCCTCTAGGCCCGACTGTCCTTCCAGTCCGGCGATCACGAAGCGGGCGGCGTTCCAGATTTTGTTGGCGAAGTTGCGGCCGGCCTCCAACCGGTTCTCGGTGAAACGGAGGTCGTTGCCGGGGGCGGTGCCCGTCGTCAGGGCGAAGCGAAGGGCGTCCGTGCCGTACTTCTCCACCAGCTCCAAGGGGTCCATGGTGTTGCCCCGGGTCTTGCTCATCTTGGCGCCGGTGGCGTCCCGGATGAGGCCGTGGAGGAACACCGTGCGGAAGGGGACCTCGCCGGTATTCTCGATCCCCAGCATGATCATCCGGGCGACCCAGAAGAACAGGATATCGTAACCCGTTTCCAGGACGGAGGTGGGATAGAAATAGCCCAGGTCCTCGCTGTCTTCCGGCCAGCCCAGCGTGGAGTGGGGCCAGAGCCCGGAGCTGAACCAGGTGTCCAGCACGTCGGGGTCCTGTTGTAGCTGGTCCGAGCCGCAGGCCTCGCAGGCCTCGGGGTCCTCCAGCGCAACGGTCAGGTGGCTGCACCCGCCGCAGTACCAGACGGGTATGCGGTGCCCCCACCACAGCTGGCGGCTGATGCACCAGTCCCGGATGTTCTCCAGCCAGTTGAGGTAGACGCGGGCGAACCGCTGGGGCACGACCTCGATGTCGCCGTTGGCAACGGCCGCGTGGGCCCGCCCGGCGATGGTCTCCGGCTGGTCGTGGCGGCCCACGTCTACGAACCACTGGAGGCTGATCAGGGGCTCGACCACCGAGCTGCACCGCTGGCAGTGTCCCACCGAGTGGCGGTAGTCTTCCACTTTCTCCAGGCGGCCCAAGCGTTCCAACTCCTCCACCACCAAGCGCCGGGCCTCGAAACGCTCCACTCCGGCGTACTTGCCGGCAGGCCCGGTCATCGCGCCGTCCAAGCCGATGATGTTGACGAGAGGCAGGTTGTGACGCTGTCCGATCTCGAAGTCCACCGTGTCGTGGCCCGGAGTCACCTTCAGCGCGCCGGTGCCGAACTCCATGTCGATGGCGTCGTCCCCCACCACCGGTATTTCCCGATCCATGATGGGCAACACGGCCTGCCGGCCCCGTATGCCGTCGTAGCGCGGGTCGTCGGGGTGGACGGCCACCGCGGTATCGCCCAGCATGGTCTCCGGCCTGGTGGTGGCCACGGTCACCCCGGAGGCCGGGTCGCCGGCCAGCGGGTAGCTGATGTGATAGAGCTTGCCGTCGACGTCCTGGTAATCGACTTCCAGGTCGGACAGGGCGGTGGCGCACCGGGTGCACCAGTTGATTATGCGCTCGTGCCGGTAGACCAGCCCCTTGCGGTAGAGGTTGACGAATGTCGTGCGGACGGCCCTGCTGGGACCGGAGTCCAGGGTGAACTTGTGGCGTTCCCAGTCGGCGGAGATGCCCAAGCGGCGGGACTGCTCGTGGATTATGCCGCCGAACTTCTCCACGTGGTCCCACACCAGCTCGACGAAACGCTCCCGGCCCAGCTCGTGGCGGTCCTGCCCCTCTTCGGCCAAGCGCCGCTCGACCGCCCATTGGGTGGCGATGCCGGCGTGGTCGGTGCCGGGCAGCCACAGGGTGGGCACGCCGGTCATCCTGCGCCACCGGACCAGGGCGTCTTCCAGCGCCTTCTCAAGAGCGTGACCCAAGTGCAGCTCACCGGTCACGTTGGGAGGCGGCATGACGATTACGTAAGGTCCCGCCCCCTCCGGTCCGTCAGGCGGGGAGTCGGGGATGTTGGCGTGGAAGTAGCCCTTGGACTCCCAGTCCTGGTAGATGCGCTGCTCAACGTCAGCGGCATTATAAGCCCGGGACATCTGTCCAGAGGCCATCATTAACCTCGGCTTTTTTCAACGCGGAGAACGCAGAGAGACCTTCCAAATTATCCCAGCGCTGGCTCTGCGTCCTCTGCGTTTGATCGTAACTTTTCCAAGCGCGTGATGGCTTTGCGGGTGTCGCTGGCCACGCGGGCCGGGTCCCACAGGTCGATGCGGCGCTTGTGCAGCCAGTAGGTGAACTCCTTCAGGTCGGTCAGGTTCATGCCCCGGCGGCGGTCCATGCGGACCCCGGTACGGAACTCCTCCAGCAATTCGGAGCGCGACTTCTGGTATAGCTGGCGGAACGCCTCCTCCACCAGGTCCTCGGTGTCGGTGAAGCAACGGGCCATGTGGCGCTTGCGGGCTTCTTCCTCGGCGGCCAACTGCAGCGCTTCTTCCAGCACCACGCCGTAGTGGAAGTTGAGGTAGGCCCGGTGCTTGGTCACGCCGATCAGGTCCCGGAACTCGTCCTCTTCCATCGGCTCCGGCAGGCGGCCGGTGAACAGCAGCCGCTCTTTCGCGTCCGCCGGGACCGCTCCCCCAGCGTCGTCGATGGCGTCGCAAAGGCGCTCCGCCAACAGCAGCCAATCGAAGGCCTCGCCCTGGAGCAGGTACTTGTAGCGCCGGCCGTCGTACGATTCCTCGGGCAACGTCCAGAGGGACATGGCTTCCAGCAGCGCCCGATGCCAGGGCGCCCCGGCCGCCACCGCCGCCCGAAAGTGCAGGACGGCGTCGGGAGCGGCGTTGCCGTCCACCACGAAGACCGCAGAGGTTTCTTCGGTTTTCATCATATCTCTCTGCGCTCTCCGGTTGTCTTAACCGGGGGTCCTACCCGTGAAGCCCCTGGACCATCTGGCCCATGAAGGCCGAGAGGTGACGGACGCCGCCGATGGCCTGAACGTAGCCCATCCTTCGCGGGCCCACCACGCAGATGGTGCCGCTTATCTGCCCTGGGACGCCGTACCGGCAGATGATGACGCCGAAGGGACGGAGCGATTCCTCCCGGTTCTCGGAGCCGATGTAGACTGACAGTTCCTCGGCTTCTTCGGCGGCGGAGACCACCCGCTCCAGAAGCACCCGTTCTTCCACCATCTGGACCAACCGGCGGGAGATCTCGCCTTGGGCAAACTCCGGCTGGTTGAGCAGGCGGCTGAGGCCCTCGGTGTGGTGCTCCGGCGTTTGGCCCAGCTCCGCTTCCAGCATCAGGCTCATGGAGTCCTGCTTGACCCGCTCTTCGAATGAGTTGAGCTCCATGCGCCGCGACTGCATCTCGGCGCGGCTCAGGCCGGACAGGGCGTTGTTGAGCCTCTCGGCCGTTTGGTCAAGCAGGTCTTGGCCGATGGGCCCGTCAACGGGCACCAGCCGTTTCAGCAACCGCGCCTCGCCCAACACTATGACCAGCAGGGCGGTGAATTCCTGCAGGGACACCAACTGGAGGTGTTTCAGCTTCGGCGAGCGGTCCCGGGGGACGGTGACGATGGCCAGGTTGGCGGTGATGCGGGAGAGAATCTCGGCGCACCGCCGGCTCCAGGAGGCCACGTCGGGTTCCGCGTCGGCGAGGTAACGGTCGGCGGCCTTGCGGGTCCTGGCGGGGAGGCCCACCGCCTCGGGGATCGACTCGACGTAATGGCGGTACCCCCGGTCGGAGGGTATGCCCCCCGCCGAGACGTGGGGACGGGAGATGTAGCCTCCTTCGGTCAGTTGCGACATGGTGCTGCGAACGGTGGCCGAGCTGACCCGCAGCGCCGGGTTCCGGGCGATCTCCTCGGAGGCCACCGGGGACGCCGTGTGGACATACTCGTTGACCAGCAGGTTCAGCACCGTTGCCGCACGATCGGTCAGCATTTTTGGACGGTAGCATAGGCGTTCCGGCAGTGTCAATTTATGTCCGCCGCAGGGGGCGCGATATTCGCCACAGAGAGCGCAGAAAGCCCGGAGTTTTTTGGTTGGGTTCTATTTCCCCTCCCCCTGCGGGGGGGAAGGGACACGGGGTTAGGGCGGGGTTCCTATTTCCCCTCCCCCTGGCAGGGGAGGGTTAGGGTGGGGGTCGACTCCTGCAGTTGACCACCGGCGGGGCACCCCCCTTCCTAACCTTCCCCCCTGCGGGGGGGAAGGGACACGGGGATAGCGCGGGGTTCCTATTTCCCCTCCCCCTGGTAGGGGGAGGGTTAGGGTGGGGGTCCTATTTCCCCTCCCCTTGGCAGGGGGAGGGTTAGGGTGGGGGTCGACTCCCGCCGTTGACCATCGGCGGGACGCCCTCTTCCTAGCCTTCCCCCCTGCGGGGGGGAAGGGACACGGGGTTAGCGGGGGGTTCCTATTTCCCCTCCCCCTGCCAGGGGGAGGGTTAGGGTGGGGGTCGACTTCCGCCGTTGACCACCGGCGGGGCGCCCCCTTCCTAGCCTTCCCCCCTGCGGGGGGAAGGGACACGGGGTTAGGGCGGGGTTCCTATTCCCCCTCCCCCTGGCAGGGGGAGGGTTAGGTTGGGGGTCGACTCCCGCCGTTGACCACTGGCGGGCCGCCCTCTTCCTAGCCTTCCCTCCGCAGGGGGGGAAGGGACACGGGGTTAGGACGGGGTTCCTATTTCCCCTCCCCCTGGCAGGGGGAGGGTTAGGGTGGGGGTCGAACTCCCGCCGTTGACCACCGCCGGGGCGCCCCCTTCCTAGCCTTCCCCCTGCGGGGGGAAGGGACACGGGGTTAGGGCGGGTGCCCCGTGTTTCCCCCTTGGTTAGGGTGGGGGTCTTATTTCCCCCTTGGTAGGGTGGGGATCCTTATTTTCCCCTCCCCCTGGCAGGGGGAGGGTTGGGGTGGGGGTCAGGCCAAGAGATCAGAAAACTCGGTGTCCCCTGCGTTCTCTGTGGTGAATTTTGGTATACTCTAGTCGCCATTTTATCCGGTTGGAGTGTGGGTGTGGCTTCCCAGGTTCGGGTCCTTCCTCTAGTCGACGCTGTCTTTTACACCGACGATCCCAGGCTTCGCATCGCGGCCAACGTCTTCCTCATCGTCGGGTTTGCACTGTTCACGGCACTGCTGGCGCGCATCTCCATTGACCTGGCCTTCACCCCGGTGCCGGTCACCGGGCAGACCTTGGCGGTGCTCCTGACCGGGGCCGTGCTGGGCAGTTGGCGGGGAGCGGCGGCGCTGACCGTCTACCTTTTCGCCGGAGGCGGCATCCCCCTGTTCGCCGGCGGCAGCGGCGACTACCTCTGGAGCGCCACTTCGGGCAACTTCGTCTTCGGCTTCACTTCCGGGAGTTCCGGCTGGTTCTGGGACCTGGCCTCGGGCGGCTACATCATCGGATTCATCGCGGCGGCCTACGTCGTCGGCTTCCTCACCGAGCGCGGCTGGCACCGCGGCACCGGACTGATCGTGGCCATGCTGGCGGGGAACATCCTGCTGTACATCCCGGGACTCATCCAGCTGGCCGTGTTCGTCCCCAACGACAAGGTGATGGAGTGGGGCCTGTACCCCTTCATCGCCGGGGACCTGATCAAGCTGTACGTCGCCGCCCTGCTGGTGCCCGCCGCCTGGAAGCTGGTGGGTTGGGCGCAGAGGGAAGACCCGTGGACATAGCCTGGCTGGGACACTCCTGCTTCCGGCTTCACGACGCCGACATGATCGTGGTCACCGACCCCTTCCCTTCCTCCTTGGGGCTGCGGCCCGACACCCGTCCGGCCACGGTGGTGACGGTCAGCAACACCCATCCCAACCACTGCGCCTGGCAGGAGGTGGCCGGCAAGCCCAAGGTTTTCTCCGCCCCCGGCGAGTACGAGTACAACGGGGTCAGCGTGCGGGGGGTAATGACGCCGCTGCCGGCGGACGCGCCCCAAGAGCGGCGCAACGTGGCCTACACCATTGAGATCGACAGCATCAACATCTGCCACTTGGGCGACGCGACGTCCGCCCTCACGACGCAACAGATGGACGAGCTGAAACCGGTGGACGTGCTGCTGGCCCCTACCGGGGGACGCTGCACCCTCAGCCTGGACCAAGTGTTCCAGACGCTCCAGGACCTGGCCCCCAAGATCGTGATACCGATGCACCACGAGACGCCGGGCGTGACGGCGCCGTTGGACGGCCTGGACGCTTTCGTGAGGCGCATGGGCGCCGACGCGGTGCAACCGGTGTCGCGGCTGGTGGTGAGCCGCAACAACCTGCCCACCGACATGCGCATCGCCCCCATGACCCCCAGTCCCGCCCCCTCTAGGTTGCCGTCCGCGCCTGGATGGGGGATGGCGGCAGGGGGTGCGTGGTTTCCGGCTTTCGCCGGAATGACGAGGGCTGGCGGTGACGTGGGACGCCCTTCACGAAACCCCGTGTCCCTTCCCCCCGCTGGGGGGAAGGTTAGGAAGGGGGCGTCCTGCCGGTGGTAAACGGCGCTGGTCGCAAGAGGAGCGACCCCCACCCTGACCCTCCCCCTTCCGAGGGGGAGGGGAAACATCGAAACCCCGAGGGGTGGCGGTGACGTGGGAGCCCTTCCCGAAACCCCGTGTCCCTTCCCCCCCGCTGGGGGGAAGGTTAGGAAGGGGGCGTCCTGCCGGTGGTAAACGGCGCTGGTCGCAAGAGGAGCGACCCCCACCCTGACCCTCCCCCTTCCGAGGGGGAGGGGAAACATCGAAACCCCGAGGGCCGGGGTGACGTGGGACGCCCTTCACGAAACCCCGTGTCCCTTCCCCCCCGCTGGGGGGAAGGTTAGGGAAGGGGGCACCCCGCCGGTGGTAAACGGCACTGGTCGCAAGAGGAGCGACCCCCACCCTGACCCTCCCCCTTCCGAGGGGGAGGGGAAACATCGAAACCCCGAGGGGTAGGGTTAGGGTTGCCCTCTGCCGTTAATCTTTGGAGGCGGCGTAGCGGGCGGCCAGTAGCAGGAGGATCCCTCCGGCTACGGCGGCGGCGCCGATTATCAGGGCGAGGCGGGGCAGGGCCGATACGGTGGTGTCGCCGACGGGGGGCAGTATCGCCGTCGGGGTCGGTGGCGGGAGCGGCGTGGGCGTCGCGGTCGGCGTGGGCGTCGGCGTTGGTGTGGGCGTCGCCGTTGGGACCGGCGTGCGGGTCGGCAGCGGGGTCGGCGTGGGTGTCGGCGTCGGTACCGCAGTGGGCGTCGGTGTCGGGAGCGGCGCGGTGGGCAGCGGGCCGGTGAAGGTCAGGTCGATGTAGTAGACGTCCCGGACGCCCACGAACCGGTAGGTCTCCACCGCCTGGATCCGGCCGTGCTGGTTCACGAGGTAGAAATAGACGTCCCGGCCGATCGTCGCCTCATCCTCCGGGGTCAGCTCGAGGAGCTCGTATCGGCCGTTCGTGCCGATGGTCTTGGGATCGCTCTGGTAGACGGAGTCGCAGTCGTCGATGCAGGCGACGAGCACAGTCCCGACGGGGGCCGGCTGACCCTGGAAGGGTGACGGAGCCGGAGATGAAGTCGGGGAAGAAAGGCTGTGGGGGACGTTCCCTCTGGGCGGGCGAGGCCCCCAACAGGACCAGCGCTCCCAAGCACAGAGCCGTGACAACGACCAACGGGAAAACAAACCGCCTCACTACACACCTCCGCTGGCGTCATTTTACATCATATGCCTGCTGGGGAGAGCGGAAGATAACGCGGAGTTTTTTTGTTTTCAACACAGAGAGCGCAGAGGGCCGCGGCGGAGTGGTGGAGGGCGGCGTGGTCTTGTACTGTGATTCGTTTGATTTGGGTGATTTTTGGGACTGGGTTGGTTGCCGCGCGGGGCGGGGGGCGCGCCGCGATGGCGCGCGGGGCTGACTTCGGACGGCCAGCCGGACCCCGTGTCCCTTCCCCCCGGCGGGGGGAAGGCTAGGAAGGGGGCGTCCTGCCGGTAGTATACGACACTGGCCGCAAGGGGAGCGGCCCCCCTCCCTGACCCTCCCCCTTGCGAGGGGGAGGGGAAACATGGGGACTCCGTTGGCGGGGCGGGGCGGGGGGAGGGGAGACCTGGCGACTCCCTTGGCGGGGGGCGAGGGGAAACATGGAATGCCCCCGCCGGACCCCGTGTCCTTTCCGCCCGGCGGGGGGAAGGCTAGGAAGGGGGCGTCCTGCCGGTGGTAAACGGCGCTGGTCGCAGGGGGAGCGGCCCCCTCCCTGACCCTCCCCCTTGCGAGGGGGAGGGGAAACATGGGGACTCCGTTCGCGGGGCGAGGGGGAGGGGAGATCTGGCGACTCCCTTGGCGGGGGGCGAGGGGAAACATGGGATACCCCAGCCGGACCCCGTGTCCCTTCCCCCGGCCGGGGGAAGGCTAGGAAGGGGGCACCCCGCCGGTGGTAAACGGCGCTGGTCGCAAGAGGAGCAGCCCCCACCCTGGCCCTCCCCCTTCCGAGGGGGAGGGGAAACATCGAAACCCCGAGGGTTGGCGGGGGCGTCCTGCCGGCGGTATACGGCACCGGTCGCAAGGGGAGCGGCCCCCTTCCTGACCCTCCCCCTTGCGAGGGGGAGGGGAGTTTGGAACTGGGAGTGCGGAGTGTGGAATTGGGTTCCGGCGTGGGGGGGGGCGTGGGTTCCGGGTTTCGTTGAGATGACGGGTTCGGGTGGAAGACTTAGGGCGCCCCCTGGTTTGGGGGCGCCCTTTGGGTGCCTGGGTCGGTCCGGGGCGGGGGTTGGCCGCTCCGGTGCGGGGTGGCGGGGTTTGGGCTTTGAGTTGAGTTGGCTGGTTAGCCTCTCCGGCTCATTGCGTAGACTCCGCCTGCGGCTACCAGGGCTACTATGGCGAGGATGAAGCCTATTATGCCCAGGATTCCTCCGCCGCCTTTGGCTCCGGTTGCGCCCGTTGCGCCGTCAGCGCCTGGCGCGCCGGCAGCGCCGTCGTTGCCGTTGGCTCCGTTTGTGCCGTTCCGGCCGTCAGAGCCGTTGTTGCCGGCTGCGCCGTCTGAGCCGTTCCGGCCGTCAGAGCCGTTTCGGCCATCGTTGCCGTCCCCGCCGTCGGCTCCGGCCCGGCCTTGCGGGCCTTGTCGGCCGTCTTGGCCGTCTTGGCCGTCTTGGCCGTCGGCCCCGTCCTCGCCGTCTTGGCCTCTCAGGCCGCGGGGGCCGATGACGGGTTCCATGGTGGGCTCAGGCTCCGTGGCCATGGCCACGAGGTTAAGGGGGCTCACCATGCCCGCCATCCACTTGCCGGACTGCTCGACGTTTTCCGTTCCGACCATGAACATTACCGTCATGCCGGTATAGTCGCCGTCATCCGGGTCTTCTATCTTGATCAGGTACCTGCCGTCCACGACCATGGCCGTGCCGACGGTCTCGCCGTCGATCATGGCGGTCACCTCGGTGTCGTCCATGGCCATTTCATCGCCCACCATCACCGAGCCGGTGAACGCGTGGGGCTGTTTCGGCGCTCCTTGGGCCAGGACCGTGGTGGACACGGTCAACAGCAGGGCCAGGGCCGCGAATAAGGCCAGGAATCTAAATTTGGTCATTCGTTCCTCCATGCTCCTTTAGAGAAGGGTTGGGCGGGGCCGCTGTGCGCTGGTTGCGCGGCCCCGCCTCGCCTGGTTGCGGTCCCTGGTTCTAGTCGAGGGTAACTAGGCTCCAGCCGGTGGTCAGAGTCTCGCCCTGGAATTCCATGTCGGCCGTGACCTGAATCCAGACGTTGTCGCCGCTGGTGACCTCGGTGAGGTCAACGGCGTCCGCGACCTCCGGCCTGGGGTCGTAGAAGAACCAGTCCTTCTTGTCGTTGTCCCAGTACCAGACCACGGTCAGGACGCCCGCCGTGGCCAGGTCGGCGAAGGCGTCCGCGCTAGCCTCGGTCGTGATGACCGGGGTCGGGGCTATGGTAAAGACCAGGTTGTCAGTATCAGCACTGTTTGCCGAACCCACTCGTACGAAGAGAGAGTGGGTACCTTGCGGCAGAGCCGGCACGAGCACCGAAGCCGCGAAGTTCCCGTCTGCATCGGTGTTGACGTTGCCGGGAAGAACCGACAGCCCACCAATGGTCATCGTCGTCACGGCTGCGTAGGCCGTGAAGCCGTTACCACTGACGATGATCTGGTCGCCGGGCAGTCCCGAACTGCTGGGACTGACGGACAACATACCGCCGGGGATCATGTGCTCGGCAGTCGCAGACTTGCCGGCCTCACCGTCGCCGGCGAGCTGGCCGCTTTCTGCAGTCACGGTGTAAGTGTTTGCGATGCGCGCTTGGACTGGCACCACAAAGTCCTTGGTCCACGCACCAGAGCTATCGGCGTTGACCGACGTTACGACGCCAGCCACCGCAGCGTATTTGATCTGGACGTTCGTCCCGGCTACGTAGCCCGTCCCGCTGGCGACCACGGTGGTTCCGGGGCGGCTAGTCTCGGGGGTCACAGTCAGCGTTTCCTTTGCGATCGTTATCTTGGCCACGCCGCTTCTGCCAGAGCCAGCGGGATCTGCGCCTTTCGTCTCTACAACTTCTACCACTACGCCAGCGCCTTCCGCCGTGACTGCCTTGGGAACGGTCAACGGTCGCAACAAAGTTCCCGTTATCGCGACTGCCACCCACCAAAATGTCAGTTGCGCCGTTGGTCATTTTGTAGGCTACCTCGCCTCCAATGGTGATCGTCTCCAAGGCCGCCCCTCCGGTGAAACCGGAGCCCCTGATTGTGATCTCCTGGCCAGGTACCACAACGTTCGGGGAGACGGTCAGCGGCAGACCCGCGATGGTGATGTCTGCGGTGCTGGTCTCGTCGTCGGCATCGGCCTCGCTCGGGTCAACCGTTACCTTGATTTGGTGTTTGCCCACGGTCAGGCCTATTGGGATATCGACGTCGATATCGTCCGACCCGTCGGTCGCCGTGGCGCCGAATAGCGTTTGGCCGCCAATCGTGGCGGTGGCGGAGCCCGCGCTAAAGCCGGCCCAGGTCACAGTGATCTCTTCACCGGGCTGGGCGGAGTCCGTGCTCAGGGACATGTTGCCGGTGACAGTAAACGTCGGATAGACGTTGGGAGCGTCGGCATCCTCGTCGTGAGCCCCGGTCCGATATGAATCGCCGTTGGTCTTCAGGACGTTGATGTAGCTGACATCCGAGAAGTTACTGTCGATTGTGAAGGTATGGGTGAACGCCCCGTTAACAACGTCGATGTTGGTTGCGATTTCATACTCGTCGCTGTCCGGAGTACCGTTCTGAGGCTTGGAATCAACCCCCTCGCTCTCGTCGACCTCTTGGGTATTAGGGTCGTCATCGATTCGGCGGTCCTTATCGATGAACAACGAGGTAATGTCGTTCCCGAATCCCTTACCAGTAACGGTTACCTCGGTCCCCGTCGAACCCTTGTCTGGTTTGATGCTCAGGGACTCGGCGACAGTGATCGCATTGCTCGCCGCGCCCACCGTCGTCTTCGGCGAACTTGGCGTCCTCTGCGGCCTCGTTTGTCACCTGTACAATCTTGACCGAGTAGTCGCCCGCTTTCGACGGGATGGTTACCCCGGCTCCCCGTGCTGAATATGACCCTGAAGTGCGGGCTCAAGCCTTGGAACCCCGCAGCGGCGGCAGCATTAATGGCATCCACACGCTGGTCCATATCGTCCACGGTTATCGTGACCTTGGACTCAAATATAGAGATGCTCTCCGGCGCCCCTCGCCCCGTCTCGTCTCCTCTGTCAGCCGCTAAGCCGCGGAGAGATACGTCATCCTCATCGATCGTAGAGGGCAGCCCAAACTTGCCCATGTCAATGACTATCTCTTCCAAGTCGCCGTCAGCGAGGGTCTGCCCGTTTCCTGTCGCTACTTCTACTATAACGCGAGCGGTGGCTCCGGGACTTGTGGTGTTGGTTGAGAGAACGACACCAATGTTAACGGCGTTGGTCTTCGCGGTAACATCCGGATTAACTTGACCTGACGCGTCGGCCTCTTCGTTGTTGATGTCGTCGGTGACCGTGACTGTGGCCATTGCCGTGTCGGGAGTAGATCCGGTCTTAATGTCGGCAATCACGACCGTGATTGCCGTATCAGCCTTGAAGGATACGCCACTCGCCAACAATCGGGTAATGATCAGTGGCTGGTCACCCTCGGTCTTATCATCCACCCCCAGTGCCACACCGGATATTGTTTGTTCTTCACCCTCGATATTGGTGCCGGTGAATTGAGCACTTCTACTATCAGCCGAACCCTCCGGATAACCAGTCAATTCGATTCTTATTGTGTCATCTCCCTTTAGATCGCGGTTGCTGGTGAACTTGATTACGACATTGGAATCAGCGTTGCCGGGAACGCCGTCTTCGCCGGCGCCGTCGATGGTTAGTCCCACATCATTTAGGACCAGTTCAGCCTCCTGCGCAGCCCCGCTTGGTGGGAAGTGAAAGTGCCCAGCGCGAACATGAGGGCGAGGATGCCCACCGCCACCACGAAGGCCAGGCCAAAAGATTTGCCTAATCTAGTGTTCATCTAGTATGTCTCCTATTTTCCGCTGGTCTCAAAGACCGTTATTTTCCGGGTTTTGCGCCGGGTCCCCTCCGGTTTATTGGGGAGGGAACCGCCTGATGAGTGCCTTGATCCCTCCCTCTCCATGGATTCCCGCTTTCGCGGGAATGACGGAGGGGGGTCCCTGTCGGGGGAAGGGAGGTACGGACTGCGGCCGCCGGCGCGGCTGTCATTGGTCACATACCCGACCCCCGGGGGGAAGACGGGGTACGTTGGAGGGGTCTATCAGCCGTGACACTAGAAGGGAAACACCAATAAGAACGGGCATGTCCAAATCACCCCCTGGACCCCTTTGTTGGGATTCCGTTATGGACGCAATCATTTGTAGCATTGCTGCGTTTTGCTTGTCAAGAACGTTGGAGACACAAACTAGGCAAAAAAATGTGGAATGAGGAATGCGGCCCCCACCCTGACCCTCCCCCTACCCAGGGGGAGGGGAAAAACAGAAGCCCCGTGTCCCTTCCCCTCGCAGGGGGGAAGGTTAGGAAGGGGGCCCCCCACCCTGACCCTCCCCCTGCCCAGGGGGAGGGGAAAAACAGAAGCCCCGTGTCCCTTCCTCCGCAGGGGGGAAGGTTAGGAAGGGGCCCCCACCCTGACCCTCCCCCTGCCCAGGGGGAGGGGAAAAACAGAAGCCCCGTGTCCCTTCCTCCGCAGGGGGGAAGGTTAGGAAGGGGGCCCCCACCCTGACCCTCTCCCTCCGCAGGGGGAGGGGAAAAAACAGAAGCCCCGTGTCCCTTCCCCCTCGCAGGGGGGAAGGTTAGGAAGGGGGCCCCCACCCTGACCCTCCCCCTACCCAGGGGGAGGGGAAAAACAGAAGCCCCGTGTCCCTTCCCCTCCGCAGGGGGGAAGGTTAGGAAGGGGGCCCCCACCCTGACCCTCCCCCTTCCCAGGGGGAGGGGAAAAACAGAAGCCCCGTGTCCCTTCCCCCTCGCAGGGGGGAAGGTTAGGAAGGGGGCCCCACCCTGACCCTCCCCCTTCCCAGGGGGAGGGGAAAAACAGAAGCCCCGTGTCCCTTCCCCTCCGCAGGGGGGAAGGTTAGGAACGGGGGCCCCCATCCTGACCCTCCCCCTATCCAGGGGGACGGGGAAAACAGAAGCCCCGTGTCCCTTCCCCTCCGCAGGGGGGAAGGTTAGGAACGGGGACCCGCACCCTGACCCTCCCCCTACCCAGGGGGAGGGGAAAAAAACAGAAGCCCCGTGTCCCTTCCCCTCGCAGGGGGGAAGGTTAGGAAGGGGGTCCCCTTCCGCATTCCACATTCCACACTCTTAGGCGTCTTTGTTCAGGCTGTTCAGGAATTCTTTGTTTGTTTTGGATTTGCCCAGCGTTTCGAGGACTCTTTCTGTGGCGTTTACCGGGCCGTCGTTGGAGATGAGGCTTACCATACGGCGTAGGAGGACAATCTGGCGGAGGGTTTCCTCGCTGAAGAGGAGCTCCTCGCGGCGGGTGCCGCTGCGCTGGATGTCGATGGCCGGAAAGAAGCGGCGCTCGGCCAGCCGGCGGTCGAGGTGCAGCTCCATGTTGCCGGTGCCCTTGAACTCCTCGTAAATCACCTCGTCCATGCGGCTGCCGGTATCGACCAGGCAGGTGGCGATGATGGTGAGGCTGCCGCCCTCCTCGATGTTGCGCGCGCCGCCGAAGAACTTCTTGGGGGGGTAGAGAGCGATGGGGTCGATGCCGCCGGATAGGGTGCGGCCGCTGGTGGGCACGGCCAGGTTGTAGGCGCGGGTCAGGCGGGTGATGCTGTCGAGGAGAATCACCACGTCCTTGCCCATCTCGACCAGCCGCTTGGAGCGCTCTAGGGCGAGCTCGGCCACGCGGCACTGCTCCTCGACCGACTCATCGAAAGTGGAGGCGAAGACATCGCCGTCGACCGAGCGGCGCATATCCGTGACCTCCTCGGGGCGCTCGCCGATGAGGGCGACCATGAGGATGGCCTCGGGGCAGTTGGAGACGACGCCGTGGGCGATCTGCTTGAGCATGGTGGTCTTGCCGGCCTTGGGGGGCGAGACGATGAGGCCGCGCTGCCCGAGGCCGATGGGGGCGAAGAGGTCGACCATGCGGGTGGCGATCTCGCTGGTGGTGGTCTCGAGGACGACCTGGCGCTCGGGGAAGATGGGGGTGAGGTGCTCGAAGACGGGCGGTAGCGGTTCTGGAGCTGGTCGGTGCCGGAGCCGTTGACGCGCTCGACGCGCACCAGGCCGAAGTAGCGCTCGCCCTCCTTGGGGGGGCGGACCTGGCCGGTGACGGTGTCGCCGTTGCGGAGGCCGAAGCGGCGAATCTGGGACTGGGAGATATAGACGTCGCCCGAGGCGCGGTGAGAGGAGACCTGGCGCAGGAAGCCGTAGCCTTCGTCCATGGTCTCGAGGATGCCGGTGGAGACGAGGGACTGCTGGGAGGAGGCAAGCTGGAACAAGCGGCCCAGCAGGTCCTCGCGGTGCAGCTTCACCAAGGCCTGGGTGTCGGCCAGGCCGACATCGCCGGCTAAGGTGAGGAGCTCCTCCTTGGACTTGGCGCCAAGCTCCGAGACATCCATGATTCGCTGAGTAGTCGCCATGATCACCTCTGTTGGGGGGTTACGTTGCCTTCCTGTCTGGGTTACGTGACTGCCGCCGTTTACCTCGACGGGGCGCCCCCTTCCTAACCTTCCCCCCCTGCGGGGGAAGGGACATGGGGTTCAGGTGGGTGCCCCCTTCCTAACCTTCCCCCTAGACACGGGGTTCCCTATTTGTCCCCTCCCCCTGGGTAGGGGGAGGGTTAGGGTGGGGGTCGCCGCACCCTTCGCAATATTCCTCTTTTCTACTGCCGCCGTTTAGGCGGGGGCGCCCATGTTTCCCCGGGACATGCGGGTTCCTGTTTGTCCCCTCCCCCTGGGTAGGGGAGGGTTAGGGTGGGGGTCGCCCCCCTTCGGATATTCCTCTTTTCTACTGCCGCCGTTTACCCGGCGGGGTTCCCCCCTTCCTAACCTTCCCCCTTGGACACGGGGTTCCTGTTTGTCCCCTCCCCTGGGTAGGGGGAGGGTTAGGGTGGGGGTCGCCGAGTTCTTTTAGGATTGTTTCTTTTACTGCGTCAAGTTCCTGGAAGACCTGGTTGTTCCAAAACCGGACTACCCTGAACCCCGACTTTCCCATCTGATCCGACCGGTGGGTGTCGTATGCACCGTTCGCTTGATGTTGGCCACCGTCGACCTCCACCACCAAACTTCTCTCCAAGCATACGAAGTCCGCGATGAAATCACCGATGGGATGTTGGCGGCGAACCCGGAAGCCGGCCAACTGGCGTCTACGCAAATGCTGCCACAATAATCTTTCGGCGTCGGTTGAGTTGCTGCGGAGTGCGCGAGACTTTGTTTTGAGCGAATCACTCCTCTTCATGACGGTTCCTTCTTTCTACTGCCGCCGTTTACTCCGGCGGGGTTCCCCCTTCCTAACCTTCCCCCTGCAGGGGGGAAGGGACATGGGGTTCGGGGGGTTTCTATTTTCCCCTCCCCCTGGGTAGGGGGAGGGTTAGGGTGGGGGTTGTTGTCCCCTTCGCATATTCCTCTTTTCTACTCGCGCCGTTTACTCCGGCGGGGTTTCCCCCTTCCTAGCCTTCCCCCCTGCGGGGGGGAAGGGACACGGGGTTCGGTGGGGCGCCCATGTTTCCTTCTTGGTTAGGGTGGCTTCCCAATTTCCCCTCCCCCTGGGTAGGGGGAGGGTTAGGGTGGGGGTTGTTGTCCCCTTCGCATTTTCCTCTTTTCTACTCGCGCCGTTTACTCCGGCGGGGTTCCCCCCTTCCTAGCCTTCCCCCTCCGGGGGAAGGGACACCGGGTTCGGGTGGGTTCCTATTTTCTCTCTTGGTTGGGGGTGGCTTCCCATTTCCCCTCCCCTGGTTAGGGGGAGGGTTAGGGTGGGGGGCCGTTCCTAGCCTTCCCCCCTGCGGGGGGGGAAAGGGACATGGTTCCCTCCTTGTGGGCTATGGGGTGGACGCTTTTTGCCAGTCTGCGAGAAGCGGGTTTGGCCTGCTTCTGTTAGGGGGTGGTGGGCCATTTGATTAGGGTTTTGTAGGGTATGGTGGATATGTGGGCGCCTGCTTTGGCCGCTAACGTGCAGTGGAGGGTGTGGCGGATGCTGGCCGCCATTACCTGGGTTTCTATTTGGTGCTGTTTGTATATGAGGCTATGTCGGCTATGAGGTCGATGCCTTCGAGGCCGATGTCGTCGAGGCGGCCGACGAAGGGGCTGACCACGGTGGAGCCGGCCTGGGCTCCCAAGCAGGGCCTGGTTGACGGAGAAGCAGAGGGTCTGGTTGACCTTGATGCCCTCGCCAGCCAGGACGGAGATGGCCTCGAAGCCCTGCATGGTGCTGGGTATCTTGACCCAAGGGTTGGGGACCCAGCCGGCGATGTCGCGGCCCTCGGCGATCATGCCCTCGACGTCGGTGGAGACGACCTCGACGGAGATGGGGCCGTCGATGATATCCGCGATCTCGCGGACGGCGGCCTTGTAGGCCTCGCGGTCGCCGATGCCCTCGGCGGAGGCGAGGGAGGGGTTGGTGGTGACGCCGCTGATGACGCCTAGGCGCGCGGCCGTCGCGTATTTCTTGGATATTCGCGGTGTCTAGGAACAACTTCACTGCTTCGTCCCTTGTGGCTGGTTTCACGCAGAGGGCGCGGAGGTTACGCGGAGAGCGCGGAGATTTTTTGTTTTTTCGGATAGCACAGAAAACTCTGCGTTCTTTGCGTTCTTCTCGGCGCGCTCTGCGTGAAATGTTCAAAATAGGGGGGGTTGGCGGCCTTCTCTTATTGTTTTTTTGGCGGCGTTTAGGAACTCGTTGAAGAGGGGGTGGGGGCGGTTGGGGCGGGAGCGGAACTCCGGGTGGTATTGCACTCCGAGCATGAAGGGGTGCTTTCTGACCTCGCCGACCTCCACCAGCTTGCCGTCGGGCGAGACGCCGCCGACGGCGAATCCCGAGTCCTCAAGGGCCTCGCGGTAGGCGTTGTTCAGCTCGAAGCGGTGGCGGTGGCGTTCCGTCACCACGTCGCCGGTAAGGTCTTGGGCGTAGGCCCTCTTGGTCAACGTGTGGTCGAGGGCGGCACTGGTAGCCGCCCAGCCGCATGGTGCCGCCCAGCCGCATGGCGCCGCCCTTGCCGGTGACCAGCTCTTGGTCGGGCATTATGTGTACCACCGGATTTGGCGTGTCGGGCGCCAATTCCTCGGAGTTGGCGTCGGGGAGGGCCCAAGACGTTGCGGGCCCACTCGATGACCATCACCTGGAGGCCGAGGCAGAGGCCCAGGTAGGGCACTTGATGCTTGCGGGCGTAGTGGACGGCCTCGACCATGCCCTCGACGCCGCGGGTGCCGAAGCCGCCGGGCACCACGATGCCGCAGGCATCGGCCAAGAGAGCGTCGGGGCCGTGGCGCTCGATGTCCTCGGCGTGCACCCACCGTATCTCCACGTTCCGGGAGTGGCTGGCCCCGGAGTGGCGGAGGGCCTCGCGCACCGACAGGTAGGAGTCGGGGTATTCGACGTACTTGCCCACCAAGGCGATGGCACCTTCTCGTTGGGGCGGTCCATCCGCTCGACCATCGCGGCCCAGTCGGCCATGTCGCGGGGGTAGCCCTCGAGCCCCAAGGAGCTGAGGATGATGTCGCCCAGTCCCGCTTCCTCGAGGAGCAGGGGCACTTGATAGACGTTGCTGACCGTCTGCAAGGGGATGACGGCGTTGCTGGGGACATCGCAGAAAGACGAAATCTTCTCGCAGATGCTGCCGGGCACCGGGTGATCGCTGCGGCAGATGATGGCGTCGGGCTGGATGCCGATGGCCCGAAGCTCCTTGACGCTGTGCTGGGTCGGCTTGGTCTTCAGCTCTTGGGCCGCCGTTATGTAAGGAAGGAGGGTCAGGTGGATGTAGAAGACGTTGTCGCGGCCGACCTGGTTGCGCATCTGGCGGATGGCCTCCAGGAAGGGGAGGCCCTCGATATCGCCGACGGTGCCGCCGACCTCGACGACGATGACCTCCGCGCCGGACTCGGCGGCGGAGGCGGAGGATGTGGTCCTTGATGTCGTTGGTGACGTGGGGGACGGTCTGGATGGTGCCGCCGAGGAAATCGCCGCGGCGTTCCTTGGAGATCAGGTTGAGGTAGACCTCGCCGGCGGTGAGGTTGGAGGCGCGGGGTGAGCTCGAGGTCGATGAAGCGCTCGTAGTGGCCGAGGTCGAGGTCGGTCTCGCCGCCGTCTTGGGTGACGAAGACCTCGCCGTGCTGGTAGGGGACATGGTGCCGGGGTCGACGTTGAGGTAGGGTCGAGCTTGAGGACGGAGACGGAGAGCGCGGCTTTTGAGGATGCGCCCGATAGAGGCGACGCTGATCCCCTTGCCCAAAGAGCTGACCACGCCCCGGTCACGAAGATAAACTTTGTCGGCATCAGCCTACACAAGAACCCCTGGATAGATTCGGGAGAGAATCGGGCCGGATTCGAGCCGTAATCTGGCCGGGACCTGGAAAGAATCACGGAAGCGGCCCCCACGACGGGCCCTGAACGCGGCAAGGCAACGGGGGTGTGAGAATGGCGCAATGGAACGGCGGGGGTGTCGCAGGGGAACCAACAGGAGTATAGGCGGTGGCGGCGGGGGGTGTCAAGGGCGGGGTGTCTGTCTTGAACTGTGATTCGTTTGATTTTGGTGATTTTGGTGATTTTGGGTTGGCCCCTACTCCGTCTCCCGATGAAAATCGGGGTCCACGTCACTTCCGGGCTTCGGCTTTGTCAGTGGTTGGCCGCAGACTGGAGTCAACGCGCTGGCTCTGAGGGCTGGGGGGTGGGGGATTTGGAGTTGGGAGTGCGGAGTGTGGGCGGCGGGGGGGGTTGTCTTGAACTGTGATTCGTTTGATTTTGGTGATTTTGGTGATTTGGTGATTTTTGGGTTGGCCCTACTCCGTCTCCCGATGAAAATCGGACAGACCAGGTCGAAGGCGGCAGCCCGGCTCGTGTTCCGACGCAAGGCTGTATTTCCATTTCCCTGTATTTCCATGTCCATGGCGAGCACTCATGAGGCGTTGGCGCAGGTCTGGCGGAATCGAAGCTGGAGTTTTTGGTTCTTGGGCCATTCTGAGCCAAAGTGTGCCATTTTATGCGCCATTAAGGGGTTTGGGTGACTGAGGATTGTGACATGCGCGATTCTTCACAACAAATACGATAGGGGGCAGCGACCGCAGACGGGAAGGGCGGGTTGTCAGTTGGGGGTGCGTGGTTTCCGGCTTTCGCCGGAATGACGGGGGGGGCGGGCGGAGTGCGGAATGGGGGCGGCGGGTTGTCTTGAACTGTGATTCGTTTGATTTTGGTGATTTTGGTGATTTATGGTTGGCCCTGCCCTTCCGTCGTCGCGGTTGCGACCGGGACCCAGGAACCCGGGAACCCAGGCCGGTTTTGGTCTCCCAGGACGCTTCCAACCCAGGTTGGGGTCTGGATTCCGGCTGCGGCCGGAAAGACGGGGGGTGGGGGGGGTTCCGACACCTCCCTGGGTCCCGCGGCGGTTTTGGAATATTGTCCTCTCAGCCGGCGGTTCTCCTCTTCCAGTTCCCGGACCCTGGCCTCGGCTCGGATGCGTCCTTCCAGTTGGTCCTCATAGGTCGGTATGGGCGCCTCCGTTGCCGGGTCCCACCAGACCAGCTGTTCGTGGTCCCATCTGACTATAAGGTTCAGGGCCGGGCTGTACCCTTGGAGGATTCCGGGGGACACTTCTTTAATGGGTATCGGCCTGTAGGAGGTTCCCGCCAAGATGTCGCCGGCCAGCTTGGCACCGTGCAGGCCTCCGGTCTTGTCGAAGCGCCAGTACTCCGGGATGCCCAGACCCGCGTAGTCAACCCTTTTGGCTCCGGTGTCCACGCCGGCCGTGCTCTCCGAGGCGACTTCCATAACGAAGTCCGGCGGCTTGCCCTGCTCGGAAATGATGTAGCCGTTGCTGGCCGCGTAGTCATCCGGGCTGGCGTCGAAGGCTATGAGCAGGTCCGGCCTCCTGGCCCTGGCCCGGTTGTCCTCCGGGGATGCGACTATCCAGCGGTCGTACTCGACCAAGGTGGTTTCGGCGTTGCCGAAGTGCAGGCAGGTGGTGGTTGTTGCCGTGTCGATAGATATGATCGAATGCAGTCACTTCATCCGGTTCTCTCGGGGGCGGGTCGGGGAGCTTGAACCTGCCCGCTCTATGGAGGATGTTTTCGGTGGTCATTTCGCACCTTGCTCGTCGGGTCGGGCGGCGTCCCTTCTTTTTGTGCGGGATGTTGCCGTGTGCGCTTGATGTTACGGGTGTGGTGACACCTGGTCAAACGCCATCCGGCTCTTCCCGTGAATTTTGCAATCGTCTTGAATGGGGAACTCGAATGTGGAATTGGGAGTGCGGAGTGTGGAATGGGGGGCGGCGTGGTTGTCTTGAACTGTGATTCGTTTGATTTTGGTGATTTTGGTGATTTTTGGGTTGGCCCTGCCCTCCCTTCCGGGCTGGCGCGTGGATTCCGGCTTTCGCCGGAATGACGGGTGGGGGGTGGCCCTACCTCGTCTCCCCGATGAAAATCGGGGTCCACGTCCCTTCCGCGCTTCGGCTTTGTCAGGGTTGGCCGTAGGCTGGAGTCAACGCGCTGGCTCTGAGGGCTGCGGGGGCGCGTGGTTTCCGGCTTCGCCGGAATGACGGGGGGGGGCCGGGTGGGTGGCGGGTGGGGCCGGGGGGTTAGGGGAGGGTTTCGAAGATTTCGCCATCCGTTCTACTCGGGCGGGGTCTATGGGGTTGGCTATTTTGCCGTTGTATTTGAGGCTGGTGCCGATTATCGCGCCGTCGGCGTGTTCGAGGACTCGCCAGATGTTGTTCTCGTCGACGCCGCTGCCGACGAGGATGAAGCCGTCGGGGACGGCCCGACGGACCGTGAGGACGTCGGTGTTGGCGGCGGGCTGGCCGGTGGCGGGGCCGGAGACGATAAGCCCGTCGGCGAGCCCGCGCTGCGCCGTTTCCCTAGCCATCAAGCCGAGGTCGACCTGTCCCAAGGGGACCGCGTGCTTCACCAGCACGTCGGCGATTATCTTGACGTCGGCGTCCAGGGCGCGGCGCTGGCGGGTGGTCTCGCCGGCCTCGCCCTGGACGATTCCCTCGTCGGCGGCCATGACGCCGTAGTGGACGTTGACCCGGATGAACGGGGCCCCGGTGACGGCGGCCACCGCGAGGCCGGACCGGGCGTCGTTTCGCAGCATGTTGACGCCCACGGGCAGCCGGACGGTCTGGCGGACGCGGTCGACGGCGAGGGTCATGGCCGACACGGTTTCCGGGGAGACCCGGCCGACAGTGAAGGGAGCATCCCCGAAATTCTCGACGATAATCCCCCGCACGCCGCCCTGCTCGAGGATGGTGGCCTCACGGCCCGCGCGGTCGAGGACCGGCCCCAAGTCGCCGTTCCAGCGGGGCGACCCGGGCAGCGGGGGAAGATGGACCACGCCGATAAACACCCTGCCGGAACCAAAAAGCTCTCTGGGCATGACGCAACACTGCAACTCGACAAAATATCACCGGGGCGACGCTCCAAAACAAGGAATCTCAGCCCCTCGGCGCGCCCGGCGTCTGGAAAGGATAATGAGTGCTAGAATAAATGTCGAGATTTGGGTGAAGGGTGGGTTGGCAAATGCCCCAGGAATTCATACACGTCAAAGGCGCCCGCGAGCACAATCTGAAGAACATCGAGATCACCATTCCCAGGGACAAGCTGGCGGTGATCACCGGGGTTTCCGGTTCCGGGAAGAGTTCCCTGGCCTTCGACACCATCTACGCCGAGGGCCAGCGGCGCTACGTGGAGTCGCTGTCGGCCTACGCGCGGCAGTTCCTGGGCCGGATGGACAAGCCGGACGTCGATTACATCGAGGGGCTGTCCCCGGCGATTTCCATCGACCAGAAGGGCGTGTCCCACAACCCGCGCTCCACGGTGGGCACGGTGACCGAGATATACGACTACCTGCGGCTGCTGTTCGCCCGGATCGGCCATCCGCATTGCTCGAAGTGCGGCCGGCCGGTGGAACGGCAGACGGTATCCCAGATCGTCGACGCCATCATCAACCTGGAAGAGGGCAGCCGCATCACGCTGCTGGCCCCCAAGGTCCGGCGCAAGAAGGGCGA
>CBDCUJ010000002.1:0-9402 GCA_965222595.1 Dehalococcoidia bacterium
GACCCGGAGGCCATCGCAATTCTGGAGGCCGAGTACTTCCGCTCCAACTACGACGTGCGCTCCATGCTGCGGGCGCTGTTCAACTCCGACTTCTTCAAGCAGTCCCGCTACCGGAAGGTCAAGAGCCCGGCGGAACTGGTGGCCGGCGTGATGCGCCTGGTGGACGATTACACCTCTCCCAAGCCCAACAGCCACGAGATTGCCTTCGCCTCCACCTACATGGGTCAGGAGCTCCTGGGGCCTCCCACCGTTGAGGGCTGGCACACCGGGCGGGAGTGGATTGACAGCGGCGCCCTGGTGGAACGGGTCAACTTCGCCGCCGACCGGGTTGGCGACGTCAACAACCCCGGCGTCCGGCGCATGGTGGACCGGCTTCAGGCCGGGGCCGAAGCGATGACTGCTGAGCAGTTGGTTGACGCCTGCCTGGACCTGGCCGGCCCGGTGGCGGTCTCCGATGCCCGCCGGGACGAGTTGGTCACCCACGTCGGGCGGGACGGGGACGCCCGGCCCGGTGCCGAAGAATTCGAGAAGCGGGTGACCAGCCTCCTCCGTCTCATCGTATCCTCCCGCGAGTTCCAATTCGCCTAGTGGACAGGTGCAGCCATGACAACTATTGAAGCCAAGACCCCGGCAACCGGCACGCCAACCTTCCGGTACAGCTATACCATCGGCAACCAGGCCACGCCCCCGGCCCCCGGCTTTTCCGGCCCGGTCAGCGTTGCCGTGGCCGGTGACGGCCTGCTGTACGTAATGTGCAGCTATTACGAGTATCAACCCTGCTGGAAGTTCGTCGCCAAGTGCAACCTGGACGAAGACTATCTGGGTCATTTCGGCTCCTACGGGAGCGGCGACGGCCAGTTCACCTGGCCCAACTCCATCGCCGTTGACCGCGCCGGCCAGGTCTACGTGACCGACGAGTGGCTCCAGCGGATTTCGGTCTTCGACGGCGACGGCGCCTTCCTCAAGAAGTTCGGCGAGCAGGGCCACGCCCCCGGACAGTGGGACCGCCCAGCCGGCATCGTCTTCGACGCCGACGATAACCTGCTGTTGGTGGACAGCCTGAACCACCGGGTGCAGAAGCTCACCAAAGACGGCGCTTTCATCAGCGAGTTCGGCGGACCCGGTGACGGCGAGGGGCAGTTCAACACCCCCTGGGGTATCAACTTGGACCGCCTCGGCAATATCTACGTGGCCGACTGGCGCAACGACCGGGTACAGAAGTTCGACTCCGCAGGACGGTTCCTGTCTCAGTTCGGCGGGCCCGGTGACGGCGAGGGTGAACTGCGCCGTCCCAGCGGCGTCGCCGCTGACTCGCAAGGCTTCGTTTACGTCGCCGACTGGGGCCATGATGTGGTGCAGGTTTTCGACCCTGAAGGCCGTTACGTGACCAGGTTCATCGGCGACTGCCACGGCTATTCCAAGTGGGCCAAGGCCCGCATGGCCTCCGACCCGGAGGGCATGGCCAAGCAGCGGGCGGTGGTCACGGACTTCACCATCGAGCGCGTTTTCTTCCAACCTACCACCGTAAAAGTTGATGACCAGGACCGTATCCTGGTCGTGGATACCGGGCGGCACCGCATCCAAATTTACGAACGGGCCGATTAACGAGCGGGACGACCAAACGAGCGGGGCGGCCAATAGCAGTCCCGGGCTAACCGTCTTCAGCCCACCGGCCGGCGGTCCGTCATTTCGAGAAGAACGAGGAGCGACACCATGACCACAACCCACAAGGACCCGATCCTGGTAGTCATTCAACTCACTGGCGGCAACGACTATCTCAACACGCTGATTCCCTATGGCGACCCCCTTTATTACGACAACCGCAGCAACGTGGGTATTCCCCAGGAAGAGGTGCTGCCGTTGGACAACCACTTCGGGTTCCATCCTGCCGCAGCTCCCATCAAAGGCCTGTATGACCAGGGCAAGGTGGCGATTATCAACGGCGTCGGCTATCCCAATCCCAACCGCTCGCATTTCCGTTCGATGGACATTTGGCACACTTGCGAGCCGGACAAGGTGGGCACCGAGGGCTGGCTGGGCCGGGTCCTCCGCGACCTCGACCCGCAGGGCGAAAACGTGCTGACCGGCGTCAACTTCGGCCGCGGCCTGCCCCGCGCCCTGGCCCTGTCCGGCGTGCCGGTGGCCTCGGTGGCCGTCCTGGAGACCTACGGCGTCCTCACCGGCATCAGCGGCGAGCCCGAGCGCACCGAAGCCCTGGACGTCTTTGCCCGGATGTATGCTCCCACCCTGGGCACCGGCCCGGTCATGGAATACCTGGGCCAGACCGGCCTGGACGCGCTCAAAGGCGCCGACATCCTCAAGACCGCTCCCCAGCTGTACCACTCCGACATTGAGTACGCCGACTCCCCCATCGGGCGCAACCTTCAGGGCATTGCCAAGGTGCTGACCGCCAACGTGGGCACCCGGATCTTCTACACTCAGCACGGCGGCTACGACACCCACGCCAACCAGGGGCCGGTGCATCCCAAGCTGTGGACCGAGCTTTCCCAGGGCGTTTCCGACTTCTACGCCGACCTCAAAGAACACGACTTGGCCGACAACGTGCTGATGTTCGTGTTCACCGAATTCGGGCGGCGGGTCCGGGACAACGGTTCCGGCACCGACCACGGCTCGGGCGGCTTGGCGCTGGCCATCGGCGACCCGGTCAAGGGCGGAATGTACAGCGAGTACCCATCCCTCAAGGCCGAGGACCTGCTGGAGGGCGACCTGCACTTCAGCATGGACTACCGCGGCGTCTACGGCACCATGGTCGAGAAGTGGCTGGGCTTGGACGCCAACTCCGTAACCGGCGGCAACTTCGAGCAGTTGGACTTCGTATAAACGCCAGTTCTCAACTCTCCCAGCAATCCAGCTTGAGAGTTTCAGGGGCGCAGCCGGCTGCGCCCCTTTTATTTGTTGGTAATACGATGAAATACGGGCCCATGTCAACGCAATTCGTCGCTATGAATTATAGCGATTGATAATAAATACTGCCCAAGTTATACTGCGCAACGATTCGCCAATCCCGCTGGCCTTCCCCGGGGCGGATACTACGCCTTACGCGAGGTGGTTATGGGACTGGTCAGGGTTATCAAAAACGGGCCCCTGTTTCTGACCACCGTTGCGGCCGTCCTGATTGTGGCCTGCGGACAGGCCGCCTCACCCACCGCCACATCTGCACCGGCTCCAGCTTCGGCCGCGGCCCCGGCCTCCGTCGATCCCGCGGCTCCCACTGCCATGGCATCGGAGCCAACAGCCATCGCTCCGACCCCTCCACCGGCGAAGCGTCCGACGCCAGCCCCGACGTCAACTCCGGTTCCGGCCGGAACCGTTTCTGCTCGGGACAGCATCAGGCTGGTCATCGCCGCGGAACCGGTAACGGTTGACCCGTTCGGCTATGTTGGAGGCACCAGTTCCTCAGTGGTGAAAGACAACATGGTGGACTCCCTCACCTGGCAGTCGGGTGATGACCTGCGTATTGTTCCCACGCCCGCCAGCACCGGCTGGGAGCAGTTGGCCCCTGACCGGTGGCGGTTCATATTGCGGGAAGGGGTCACATTCCATAACGGGGAGGAATGGAACGCCCAGGCCGCTCTGCCCTCGTTAGCCTTCCAAGGGGTGTCCACCAACGAAAACTCCAGCTACGGCTATACCGGCGGGCATACGTCGGAAGCCGTGGACGACTATACGGTGGACATCACCTGCGAGCAGCCATGTCCCATATTCCCCAACACTGCCTTCTTCCTCAGCTTCTCCGCTCCAAAATTCTTCACCAACTCCTCGGAGGACGAACGCGCCCTGCAGACGGTCGGCTTCGGCCCATACCGGCAAACCGAATGGTCCCACGGCGTCTCCATTACCATGGAGGCCTTTGACGATTATGTAACCGTGGGCGACCACTTCGAGTTTCAGAAACCCTTCATCAGGGAGGCCAAGTGGCTCTGGCGGTCTGAGACCACCGTAATGGCCGCCATGGTGCAAGCCGGCGAGGCCGACATCGCTTGGGACGCCGGAGTTGACGCCATCGGGATTCTGGACGAAGACCAACTGAAGTCCGGCGGTTCCGCAGAAGTCTATGGGTTCTGGATTAACACCTTGTGGCACCCGGAGTTGAAGAAAAAGGAGGTGCGTCAGGCGATGGTCCATGCCATCGACTGTCAGCAAATCGTAGATACGCTTTTCGGGGGCTTGCCCCCCTGCCGGGGCAACATCATGTGGCCCGGCGTCATCGGCGCCACCCAACGCAACACCGCCCCATACGAGTACAACCCGGAAAAGGCCAAGCAGCTATTGGCGGAAGCCAACTACGACTCCAACAACGTCATCCGGGTTGGCGGACGATCCGCCCGCATTCCCAAACAAGTAGAGCTGTACGAGTCGATTCATGCCTTCCTCACCGAGGTCGGCATTAACGCCGAAATCACCGTGCTGGAACCTTCGGTGCGCAACGAATTGCGGAACTGCGCCATCGGCAAGGCCATCAGCGAAGTCTTGGCGGACCAGGGACTGGACCCCCAGACGGCCACACCCACGCTGGCCGATATGCAGGCAGCCCTGGACAAGGGTGGGGCAAATTGTCCCACCGGGCACGTTCTGTCCGCCGGCGGTTTCTCGAACGAGACCCTGGACTTTGGCCGGCAGGCGACACGGTACTTGAACTGCGCCGCCCGGTCATTTGTCTGCGACCCTAGTCCTGGAGGCCTGCAAGGGAAACTCGTGCCAGCGCTGTCCGCATCCGGCGACGAACGACAACGACTCCTCGAAGAACTGGCTGACCGAGTCCACGATGACGTTTTGTTACTGCCGATGTTCGACTTGCCGGTGTTCTACGCGGTGGACCCGAAGCTGCAATGGGACCCACGCTTCGATCGCCGGATTCGCATTAGCGCAATGTGGTTCAGCCCTTAGCCGAGGGCGTGGCGTCCAACGAGCGCAGCTTCGTTGTAGTAAGGCTAAACCAAAGCCAAGGTGGGATGTGCATTTAGGGGGTCTTGAAGACGAACTAAAGGACTCCACGGCACCTCATATCACTTTTATGCCCAACTGGGGGTGACCGACAGTGCGGTCTAGCGATATGTACATTTCACCTTGGCTTTAGTTTAGTACTACCTTGCGAAATGGCGGCTTCCGGGATGCTGAATATATCGGAAAGAGTCTGCGTATCGACTCTGGCGTTCAACCCCCAACTATCCCGGGCCATTTTGGCAGCACGTCTTGCGCGCCTCCAGGGAACGTCAAAGGTATCGGACTGCGTTGCAATCCGTCGCCGAACAGTATCAAAATTAGATAGCCGAACCACAGCGTCACCACCCGCCGCATCATTCAGCAGCGTTTCGATGTGGGACAACGTTTGACTTCTGGAGACGGCGGCGATTTCCTGGACGGCATCCCTGCCGTAAGAATCCCTGGCTGCTTGAAGACGGTCAATCAGTCCGTCCGGGGCTTCATCGGGGTCGTAGCCCATACGGGCTTCCAATTTGCGCAAGTCGGACAGAACTGGGTCTTGGCGTTCGCTTTGCAGGAGTTTCCACAATTCACTCAGTTCGGTGGGCTTCCCCAAGGTGCTGTACAGTCTGGCGACAGTCCCATTGACGAAATTGTCAACGCCCCTCCCAAACTCGCCAGGGGAAATTGGGGCGTAGAAGTCGTTCAGATATCGTATGGGTTCGCCTTCCCACCCTTCGGTACGCCGGCCTCTGACGTGAATCGACTCCCAATCGCTGCTGAAGGACAAGTCGGGCCAGACATATCCTCCACCAGCATTGCTGACCTTGTGACTCAGCTTCCAGGAAAGAGTGTTGGCCGGTGGCTCCCAGAGCAGCCGCCACCAATTGGCCGCAAACCACTCGGCAAGGCGAATAGCCGACAGCCGGGCGGATGAGCGGACAGTTTTGGCAAGAACGTCCTCTACCGTAGTGGCGCAAGATTCTCCACAAAATATGGTCAAGTCCGCCAGTGTAACCCGGTCTACCGCATCGCCGTATTCGCGAGGCAACCAAGCATAGTCAATTGTGAATGAGGCAGTCATTGGTTGTTCCATCGTTTGGGGACTTCATCCCGGAAATCATCGTTCATCGGCATAGGGTAGCCATGATATACGCCCCGTGTTTGGTTTTCGAGTTGAGCCTCAAGGGGAGTCCCGTCGTCCGTCACCGACCAGATATTTTGCGGAAAACCACCGCGGGTCTGTTCGCTTATCAGTCCCTTGCCAACCCCTTCCCGGAGCAGCCGGATGGCTTCTGACCTCTTGAATATGCCAACTCTGTCGCACAGCGTCTTGTCCGCCCTCGGTTGAGCCGGGGGATACAGTTGGAAATCTCCGGGGTTTGACTTGTGCTCGGGATTGCCCCCGTACTTCACGGAACCAGCCAACCGGGCCAACTCGTCCGGGTCGCAGTCTTCACGTATCCGGCGCCTAAACCAAAGCCAAGGTGGGATGTGCATTTGCTGAGTGTTGGGAGTCGGGCCGGGAGTCTCGCAGGAATGTTTCGGCCCTTGACTGCAGGACAGTCCGGCAGCGCCGTTTCACTTCGTCTTTCCGGGTAGTCAGACCGGACAGGAATTTGCCGACCCTCTCCTCCACCGCCTCCTTGCTTCCCAGGCACAGATTGCCAGTGGCCTCCTCTCTCGCCCAGCCCCAGATTGCCTCATCGGCGTTGAAGTCCGGGCTGTAGCCCGGCAGGTTCACCAGCCTAATACCCAGGCCAGGCGTACGCAGGTACTCCCGCATCGCCTCTCCACGATGGGCCGGCGCGTTGTCCCAGATCACGTTCAAAGGCCCGGAATGCCTCTCCCTCAGTTGCCTCAGGAAGGCAACCGAGGTTCCAGAGTTGCTGTTGCCATCCAGTTCCATCCAATCGACCTCGCCCGTCTCCAGGCACACCGCCGAATAGTAGCTGGCCTTCTCCCCGTACCTGGGGCTGGTCGAGTCCACCAGGGCCGGCTCTCCCCTCAACACCCACTTGCCCCGCAGTTCGGCGTCCGCCCGGAAGTGGGCCTCGTCAGCGAACAATATCCTGGCTCTGGTCCGCCCAGCCTCCTCCCTCAGGGCGGCATACTCCACCACGAAGGCCTCCCGCTTCTCCGCATCTGCCTTGAGCAGGCGCTTCTTGGGGCGCTTGAAGGCGAATCCCAAGCGGTGCAGGTAATTCAGGCAGCTGCTGCGGCTCAAGCTGACGCCGCAGCGCTCCGAGACATACTGCCGAACCACCTTCCAATACCAGTTGGCCAATTCGATACCCGACGTGGCTGGCGGTTGCTGCACCACCCCTTTCAACTCCTCCTGCTGCGATTGGTCAAGGGCGGGGGGGAACCCCCAGTCTGCTCGAAAATCAAAGCTGCGGGACCGCCCTCGCCGAAGGCGGCGGCCCACCGTCCGATAGTGTGCGGGTCCCGCTCCAGCGCCTCCGCCGTGGCTGCTGCTGTCAAGCCCTGGGCCAGCAGCAGCATGGCGTACCATCGCTCCCGCTCCCGGGGCGTGGGCGCCAGAACCATCCGCCTCCGCAAGTCCTTCACTCCCATCTGCCATTGTTCCAGAGACCAGTCTATCTCTCTCACGCCCATCATCAACCCCTCGCAACTCCTGAGACCAGCTAACCCAGATTCCCCCCAATTTACCCTATCCGTCTGCGCATTTCACCTTGGCTTTGGTTTAGGTTCAAGTACAGACCCCCCGGAAGGGGGGTCTTGTTTTGGACCCACCGTTTTCCATTCTAACGGGCGCACCCGGGCAGACGCCGTCAACCCAAGATGTTATGCTGGGGGCAATCTTGGCGGACGATGACGGGTTGCTAAACTGGCTGGTCTGCCAGAGGTGCTATGCCCCAACTAACCGACCGCTCGATGGTTCTTGTTGGCTTCATTCAAGCCTCTAATTGTTCCAACTACCCCGGTTCATGGCGGCATCCCGACGCCGCCCCGGGTTTTCTGACTGCGGACTACTACCAGCACATCGCCCGCACTCTGGAGGCGGGCAAATTCCACCTGGCTTTCGTGGATGACCGCCTGGCCATGCCCGACCGCTACGGCGACTCCTTTGAGCCGGCGGTGGCCGGGGGCATCCGCACCGTCAAGCTGGACTTGGCTCCCGTGGTCACGGCAATGGCCCTGGCGACGCGGCGCATCGGCATCGGCGCCACCTATTCCACCACCTACCACTCCCCCTTCCATGTCGCCCGCCTGTTTGCCACTCTGGACCACTTCAGCGGCGGCCGCATCGCCTGGAACGTGGTCACGTCCCTGAATGACTCGGAAGCCATGAACTTCGGCGCCGACCGGCACTTGGCCCACGACGCCCGCTACGACCGCGCCGACGAGTTTATGGAGACGGCCTTCGGGTTGTGGAACACCTGGAGTGAAGATGCCCTGGTGGTTGACCGCGACCGGGGGTTGTTCGCCGACCCGTCTCGCGTCCGCAGGCTGGAGCATGACGGCCCCTGGTTCAAGTCCCGCGGGCCGCTGACCGTCCCCCGCTCGCCCCAGGGACGCCCGGTTATTATTCAGGCCGGTCAGAGCGGACGAGGCCGTCGGTTCGCCGCCCGCTGGGGCGAGCTAGTTTTCGTGATTGTCCCCAACCTGGAGGCCTGTATCGCCCATCGCAAGGACATCCGGGAACAGGCGTTAGCACTGGGCCGGGACCCGGACACGACGAGAGTGGCCCCGGCGGTGTACGTGGTGGTTGACCCGTCGGAAGCCCGGGCCCGGCAGCAGCTGGCCGACATTAAAGCCCTGGCTGACCCGGTGGACTCGTTGGTGCTGCTGTCCGAGGTGTTCAACTACGACTTCTCGGTGCACCCGCCCGACGAGCCGCTGTCCGACGAGGCGCTGGACTCGATTTCGGGACTGCGGGGTTTCCTGAGCCGCGTTACGGAGCTGAGCGGGAAGCGGAATCCCACTGTCCAGGACTTCATACGGTACAGCGGGCGGGGAACATTGGACGAGCTGCCGACTTTCGTGGGCAGTCCGTCGCAGGTGGCCGACGAAATGGAAGGTTGGTTCCGGCAGGGGGCTTGCGACGGGTTCGTCATAGCCGCCACCCACATTCCGGGGGCCTACGAAGACTTCGCCTGTTGGGTGTCGCCGGAATTACAGCGGCGGGGCCTCGTCCGCCCGGACTACCAAGGCGCGACGCTCAGGGAAAACCTGGGGCTTCCCCCATACAGCGGGTCGGGTTAGAGACCTGAAACAAACCAGCTTGCCCTAGTAGTCCGAAATCTTTGTAATGAGGGGTAGCCGGGATTGCTTGGCGATACTTGGGCAATGTTGCCGCCCGTCAAGATGTAAACTGTTAATGCCATCAGTTCAAAGCTGTTGGACTACTAGTATTACAACGACGCTTGCTCAATTTGGTCAGTTATTGGCCGGAAATCGCTTCGCGGAAGGCAAGGCCACAAAGCTGCCAAG
>CBDCUJ010000003.1:0-124620 GCA_965222595.1 Dehalococcoidia bacterium
AGGACTGAAAAGCCTAAGCGCAAGGGCGCAACCGAGGATATAATAAGCAAGCCAGCCGCGTACCCTGGGAGGAGGACACGCCATGACCCGGACAGTCTATATCTTATCCAAGTCCAGCATGGACGCCGTATCCGCCATGACCCCAGATTGGAACCAGTTGTCCGCCATGGTAGAAAATGGAACCCTCCTGGCCCCGAAGGACATGGCAACCGTCCTGGCGGAGCAGAACACCCCGGCATCATCCTGGGTGGACAAGTTTCCCCAGGCCTTCGTTGAACCCTGGCCCCAAACTGAGGAAATAGAACTGATACTGCGCTCTGAACATCCCAAAGCGGCCGCCAAAGAGGATGAAGACCGCACCCTCAACATCGAAGCGGTGGCCATGGCACTGGCGATGAGCGCACAGCCCGACAACGCCACCGTGACCTTCAGCCCAGTAGTGGCGGGCGATGCCCGCGCCGAAGACTCTATATACGAAATCGTGGACGGCCCTAAGGAAAGGATCCCGGCCGTCACGCCCGTGGAACTCCTCTACGAGAACGGAATCCGGTTCACCCCGCCAGCGGGCAGCTTCATCGGCCTGAGAGCCATCCTGAAGGACTTCTACATCCCGGAAACCGACCTGTACGGGGACCCGGTTTAGCGGATGGTCTACGTCATAGACGCCAACGTCGTCATAATTTATGTGACAGGGGGGAGGAATATCTCGACAAGATGCCGGGCCCTGCTGGACAATCCAAATCCTGCGGATACATCCTGGCACCCCTGACCTACTTGGAAATCTGGGAAACCTTCATCAAGAACCCTGCCCGGCAAAACGTGGCGACATTCCAGTCGGCCACGAGTTTCATTGCGGTAAACGGCTACGCAACGCCTCCGGTCGACGCCCAACTTATCAGCATCCTGAACAGCTCGGAAATAACCCAGCACCGTCAGCGGATTCCAAGCTGGAAGGACTCAAGAGACTGGCTCGTGCTGGAGGAGGCGATCAGAAACGGCAACAGGAACGTGGCAGGACACTACGACGGGGTAGCGGTCCTCTCCACTGACGGAAACATCAAGGACCAGAGCTACGTTGCCGTCATAGACTAAGAAGAAGCAGGAAACCAACCCACCAGCGGGGGAGCTCCGGCTCATCGGATGAACAGTGAGTCAGAGAGGAGACGTTCCCTCACGGCAGGACCTAGTACTCAGTCAACCGTAAAATCGGAAGGGTAAAGGCGGTGAAGTTTGGTTCGTGCGTCCCGGGTGTTGAACCGCCAGTTGATGGTGGCTCGGGCGGCGTTGCGCTCCGTGACCAGAGCATCGACTTCCCGCCGGAGGGCCTTCCCGCCGGAGGGCCTCCTCGCCGGAGAGCCGCTGCTTCAGGCAGGAGCGGGACAGAACGCTGAACTCGATCTCCGCCATGTTCAACCAACTCCCGTGCTTGGGGGTGTAATGAAACTCCAGCCGCCTGGCTATCCGCCGGGCTTCCTCAGCCGGGAAAGTCTCGTACAGCGATGCCCGGCGATGGGTGTTCAGATTGTCCAGGACAACCCTTACCACCTCGGCTTCCGGGTAGGCTTCATCCGCCAGCCAGCGCATCCGGCGGGCGAAGTCTTGCATCGTGCGTCGCTCCGTGACCGCCACCTCTCGCCAACCTGCCAAGGGCTCGCAGGCCAAGAACAGGTTGCGGGTACCCTCCCTGCGGTATTCGTAGTCCTGCCGCAGCGGAAGTCCCGGCCGGGGCGGCAGAGCGGGCCGGGTCTCCGCCAACAACTGGGTGGATGTCTCGTCAAAACAGACCACCGGACGTTGGGGATCATAGGGTTCGGCGTAGAGATCCAGGACATCCTCCATGTTAGCCACAAATTCCGCGCTCACCTTGGGAATGCACCACTCCTTCTTCTGCCACGGCTTGAGGGCGTTTTTTTGAGACGCTGGCGCACCCCCTCGTGGGACATGGAGGGCGTCAGCCCCAACTCGACCACCTTCCCGGCCAGCAGACGCAAGGTCCAGTGGTCATGCCCTTCCGGCGGCGGGCTGCAGGCCAAGGCAATCAGGTGGGCTTCGCCCCGGTCGTCCAACTTCCGGGGGCGGTTGGCCTGGGGACGGTCCTGCAAGACACCCTCCAACCCTTCTTCGGCAAAGCGCTGCTTGACCCGGTATACGGTGCTCAGGGCCGCATCCAAAGCTTCGGCTACTTGGGGCGCCACCCAACCGTCGTCGCTCTTTAGGAGAATCCGGGCTCTAGCGGTCACTCGAGCTGAGCTTTTGCCCACCCGGATCAGTCGCTGGAGCTCTTCCCGTTGTTCCGGTGCCAGCCGCACCGCGTACTTGTCCCTGACCATCGCTGCCACCCCCGCCATCAACACTTCCCACAAGGCAGCATAGCTCAATTGGCCCCTTTCTTAAACAAATCCCAAAACCAAGTTGACTGACTACTAGACTCAGATGCCCATACCGCTCCATGGACTCCACCAGGTTGGGCAGCGCCTCCTTCAGCCGTTTGCCGCAGATCCGGTCGGCAGCCTCCCAGACCACGATCACCGCCTCGCGGACCGCCTCGTCGTAGATGCGTCGGCCCTTCACTACCGGTGATTTCCCTGCGGCGTAGCCGGTTGGCGCCAGCAACCTGATGCCATACTTGCGGTGGTGGCCGGTCACTGCCATGAACTCGTCGAGAATCCGGCCTTTCTCTTTCTTGGACGACTCTTGGTACCGGTCTCGGATCGTCGCCACAAGTTCCTGCTTCGCCATCCTGCTGATGCCTCCTCCCACGCGGTAGCCTCCCTGATTTTCGGTAACATGTTACTTGAGGCAACAACTTGTTGTGGGTAACGCTTTTATTGAGGCAATGCGCCTGCAAAGTTAATTGTCGTCGTTCACCAGGCCCGGCCCAGCGGTCCCAACCGTTCCAATGCCGCCCTGTGGCATCGTAGCCTTCGACCCCCAAGATGACTGGCTCAGTATCATGCGGGGCGCGCAGACCCGCCAAGCCCCAGACCTTCCGGACCGGAGACGGCTGGTTCGCCTACAATCTGGCGGTGAACCTAGCCCAGATGGAATGACCCTAACGCGACGACACCCATCAAGGCCTCGTCACCCATATTAGTGTCGCGAACGCCAAGCCACTGAGACGACGTCACCGCAATACCCCCGCCTGAACAGCCCGGCAACGGACTTTGTTCCAGCGACGCTGACACCGTCGCATGAGGGAATGTTAAGGATTGATGCGTACAGGAGTGGGTGGCCGCAACCTATCTCGGATCTCCTCGTAAAGAAGAACATCGACGCTCGCCTTGACCTCAAGCGTGACCACCAGGCCATATCTGATCGTTTCGTTCAAGGCGCCGGCGTCAGCGCGACATTCCACACGGATCTCGATCTCGTCTCCGTCGTTCACGACTTTGGCACCTCTACCCCCCGCACTTCATGCTGGACTGTACCGCGGCGAACCTGGGGACAAGTGACCCCCATGGGGTCTTCTGCCAGAGACTGACCCGCCTTGAACTCGAGTTGAGCGCGCCGATAATTGCGATGGGAACAGTTGATGGGGGACAGCCACGCCAAAGTTGTGATCATCCGCCGTGGCTCAGCCATGGCCGAAAGCCCAAGCGGAGTCGACAGGCGGAAAATGTGTGCCTCCTCGGCACGTATTTCGCCACATCCCAGCACGGTTACCCGATGGTCGGTGCAAAACATCACCCTATCCGTGTGCGCAGCCCCGTACCCAATCAGCCGAGCCGCAACCTCCTTGTTCTGACGCCTCCCGTTGTCGCCATTCAGAAGCGACGCATAATGATCCAGCGGCAGTTCGCAGTGAGCTCCGTGCACCAGCATGGCTTTAGCAACACCGCATCGAAGGGCTCACTCGAGCATGGCCGAGGCTGAGAGCGCAGATCACTCAGAACGTCGTACAGCCGACAAGCTGTACGGGAGGCCAAGGCGGTGGCGTTGCTGGTTCCACGTGTGTAGCGGCTAGCATCCAGTCTGCCTTGTTCACCAGGCCAAGCGACCCGCTGACCGGGAGGTGCGCGGAAGTCACTGACTTCGAGCACAGCGTTTTCATGAGCAGTACCCAACCTCTCTGCCAACGACTGCCTGACGCCAGGCAGCAAAAGGTCGGGCTTGACAGATCGCCGGTGGCCGGGTCCGTGAGCGCTCACCACGCTGGGGAATCCGGTCCCGTCAAACGGATTTATCAGGCGGTAGCCATCAGGTATTTCCGAAGAGTCTGAATGAACTGCACCCACAGTGAGACCGTTGAGAGTCTCGGAGGGCGACAGCAGACTACGATTCCTGGTATCGGCAGCCAGGGCACTAAACACCGCCGTCTCGCGTTCCTCTTGAGTCAACTGTTCCAAACCGTCACGGGGAACGTCCAACTCAATGGCATGTCCGTGATTTCCGGCGCTGACCACAAAAAGCACCCGGTACTTGAAGGCGAGCCAATCCAGCAGACGAGCCAAAGACTCATCTCTCGCACAAACGGGCGACGCGTAGCCCACGCCATGGCCGACGGCATCATATCCCCAGACGAAGAGGACAGGCTCAAGGAATTCGAGAACCAGATGGCCTTGATGCCAGTGCCTAAACCAATACCAAAGTGGGATGTGCATTTCGAGGGTCTTGAAGACTACCGAAAGGACCCTAATACTACAGCCGCAGATCAGTAGCAGGTCTCTTCTTGACCGTCGGCGCTACCTTACCATTCCAGTTTTGGGGCTGTTACAATTAGCCCCGCAACCCCAAACTAACGAAACTTTTGGAGAGCAATCATGAGTGTTTCCGCCGGGATATCAAATGCGCTGGAACGTAACTGGGGTATGGTAGACCGCGCCATAGACGGGCTGAGTGATGAGACACTGGCGCGCCAGATATCCGACAGCGACAATTCCATCGGTTGGCTCCTCTTCCACATGAGCAGGGTGGTGGACGTTTTCATGAATGCCAGGTTCCAAGGCAAGCCTCAAATATGGATAGAGGACGGTTGGTGCGAGAAATTCGGCTTGAGCGACGACCCGGAGACGACCGGCCAAGGCTGGGACACGGCGCGCGTGGCCGCGTGGCCGCTTCCCTCCAAAGACGTCCTGGTAGCGTACTACGAGGCCATGAAGGCCTGCTGCCGGGACTATATGTCCTCCGTGACCGACGAGGAGTTGAGCGCCACCATGAGCCTGAGTCCCGGTTCGGATCCCGAGCCGAAAGAGACCATCATGGGTGTCCTGGTCTTTGACAACATCGTCCACGGAGGCCAGATAGCCTTCCTGCACGGCCACTTGGAAGGCATGGGCTGGTTCGTCTAGCCCGAACGCAGGCTTCCCGGACAATTTCTACAGGTTTACCGAAGAGCACGGCGAACTCAAGCCGTGCTCTTCCTTAGCCCGACTCCCGACTAACACGGTTTTTCAGTGGACGGCCGCCGTGTTGGGGGGCACGCCCGGAGCATCTGACATGGGCACCAGCTGGTAGCCCAGTTGGGATGGTCGCTGTTTTGCAGCGCGCAACGCCCGTTGTTGATATTGACTCTCGTAGTATTCGGCGCCAGCATCTACGTAGTCTTGGCCGTAGCGCAGCATGGAGTAGATGAGCCTCGCCAGTTTGTGCGCCGTGGCGGTGATGGCCTTGGGCGCTCCCAAGTGCGCTTTCTTCCGGCGCAGGAAGGCCCCCAAGGCGCTGTCGGAGTGGTGCAGCCCGTGGGCCGCCAGGCGCGTAATGCCGCTGCGGCCCGGTTGGCGCTGGGTTTGGTCCTTGAACTCATGACCTTGCCACCGGTGATACGGTTGTCGGGGCTCAGCCCCAGCCAGGACGCGAAGCACTTGGCAGTGGCCCATTTGGTCATGTCCGTGCCAATCTCGCTAATCACCTTCAACGCCATGAAGCCCTCTATGCCATCGATCCGGGTCAGATCCACCCCTGAACAACGACAATTAACTTTGCCGGTAGCGACAACTAGTACTCAGTCAACCGTGAAATCGGAAGGGTAAAGGCGGTGCAGTTTGGTTCGAGCGTCCTGGGTGTTGAACCGCCAGTTGATGGTGGCCTGGGCGGCGTTTCGCTCCTTGACCAGGGCTTGGACTTCTCTTCGGAGGGCCTCCTCTCCGGGGAGTCGCTGCCTGAGGCAGGAACGGGACAGTACGCTGAACTCGATTTCCGCCATGTTCAACCAACTGCCGTGCTTGGGGGTATAGTGGAACTCCAGCCGCTTGGCAATCCGCCGGGCCTCCGCCGCCGGGAACGTCTCGTACAGGGACGCCGGACGATGAGTGTTCAGATTGTCCATGGCCACCCGCAGGACCTCGGCCTCCGGGTAAGCTTCGTCCACCAGCCAACGCATCTGCTGGGCGAAATCCTGCATGGTACGCCGCTGGGTCACCGCCACCTGCCGCCAGCCCGCCAACGGCTCACAGGCCAGGAACAGGTTGCGCGTACCCTCCCTGCGGTACTCGTGTCCTGCCGCAGCGGAAGTCCCGGCCGGGGCGGCAGAGATGGCCGGGTCTCCGCCAACAGCTGGGTGGAGGTCTCGTCAAAGCAGACCACCGGCCTTTGGGGGTCATACGGTTCGGCGTACAGGTCCAGCACGTCCTCCATGTTGGCCACGAACTCGGCGCTCACCTTGGGAATACACCATTCCTTCTTCTGCCACGGCTTGAGAGCGTTTTTTTGAGCCGCTTACGCACTCCTTCATGGGACATGGAGGACGCCAACCCCAACTCCACCACCTTCCCAGCCAGCAGGCGCAGGGTCCAGTGGTCATGCCCCTCCGGCGCTGGGCTGCAGGCCAAGGCGACCAGGTGGGCTTCGCCCCGGTCATCCAACTTCCGATGCCGGTTGGCCTGGCGCCGGTCCCACAGGGCCCCGGCCAACCCCTCATTGGTAAAACGCTGCTTGATCCGGTACACGGTTCCCAGCGCCACATCCAGGGCTTCCGCCACTTGGGGAGCCGCCCAACCGTCGTCGCTCTTGAGGAGAATCCGCGCCCTGGCGGTCACTCGGGCGGAGCATTTGCCGACCCGAATCAAATGCTGGAGTTCTTCCCTCTGTTCCGGCTCCAGCCCCACTGCGTACTTGTCCCTGACCATCATTGCCACCCCCGCCGTCAACACTTCCCACCAAGCAGGATAGCCTAATTGGTCGATTTCTTAAACAATTGCTGAAACCAAGTTGACTGAGTACTAGCATACTTTCTGCATCTGGGAACTGCCCACCGGGGTCTTGTCTCCTGATCCCTCGATCAATTCCCAGGCACCTTTCCTGGAAGAGAACGCCGTTCTGGGGCCTTTGTGGGCCATTCTGGGGCATTTCAGAGGCGGTCGGTGGGCCGTTTTCTGGAGGATGAGGCAATTCTAGTACTCAGTCAACTTGGTTTTAGCATTTATTTAAGAAAACGGACAATTAGGCTATCATGCTTTGTGGGAAGTGTTGTTGGCGGGGGTGGCAGTGATGGTCAGAGACAAGTACGCAGTGCGGCTGGCGTCGGAACAACGGGAAGAACTCCAGCGTCTGATTCGGGTTGGGAAACGCCCGGCCCGAGTCACCGCCAGGGCCCGGATTTTCCTCAAGAGCGACGACGGTTGGACGGCGCCCCAAGTGGCTGAAGCCCTGGATGTGGTCCTGGGCACAGTGTACCGGGTCAAGCAGCGCTTTACCGAAGAAGGGTTGGCGGGGGTGCTGAAGGACAGTCCCCAAGCCAACCGGCGCCGGAAGCTGGACGACCGGGGCGAGGCCCACCCCGTATCCAGTACGGGGCAGGCTCTGATCGCCCTGGCCTGCAGCCCGCCGCCGGCAGGGCATGACCACTGGACCCTGCGCCTGCTGGCTGGCAAGGTGGTGGAGTTGAAGTTGGCGTCTTCCATGTCCCACGAAGGGGTGCGCCAGCGTCTCAAAAAAACGCTCTCAAGCCCTGGCAGAAGAAGGAATGGTGCATTCCCAAGGTGAGCGCGGAGTTCGTGGCCAACATGGAGGACCTGCTGGATCTCTACGCCGAACCCTATGACCCCCGACGCCCGGTGGTCTGCTTTGACGAGACCTCGACCCAGTTGTTGGCCGAGACGCGGCCGTCTCTGCCGCCCCGGCCCGGAATTCCGCTGCGGCAGGACTACGAGTACCGGAGAGAGGGCGTCCGCAACCTGTTCCTGGCCTGTGAGCCGCTGGGGGGCTGGCGTCACGTGGCGGTGACCCAGCGTCGCACGATGGAGGACTTCGCCCATCAGATGCGTTGGCTGGGGGACGAAGCTTATCCGGAGACCCCGGTGGTGCGGGTGGTCATGGACAACCCCGTATCGAGTACGGGGCAGGCTCTGAACACGCACCGTCCGGCGTCCCTGTACGAGTCGTTCCCGGCGGCAGAGGCCCGGCGGATTGCCAAGCGGCTGGAGTTCCACTACACCCCCAAGCACGGAAGTTGGTTGAACATGGCTGAAATCGAGTTCAGCGTACTACCCCGCTCCTGCCTGAAGCAGCGACTCCCCGACGAGGAGACGCTCCACCGGGAAGTCCAGGCTCTGGTCAAGGAGCGCAACGCCGCCCAAGCCACCATCAACTGGCGGTTCAACACCCAGGACGCCCGAACCAAACTTCACCACCTTTACCCTTTCGATTCCTCGCCGGGGGGCGACTGGGCGTGGGCGGCAGGAGCGACAACCATAAGCGCCATCGTAACGGCGAAGAGCACGATGGTAGGCAGCTTCAGTATTGGTGAAGGGTTTGACACTTCGCAACCTACCAGTCGAACTCGCTGGGCGGTTTGGGAGACACAAGTACCTGGCCGCGGCGCTCCTGAAGTGTCTGCGCCGCCTCGCCGACCGATTCCAGGATCTGGCGGGCCTGGGTCTCCGTTATCGGCTGGTCCTGTTCCCCACCCTCTTCGTCCCGCTCATCCTGCTCTAGCTCTTCTTGCTGTTCCTCCTGCTCCTCTTCGTCCTGTTGCTGCTCGTCCTGTTGCTGCTCGTCCTGTTGTTCGTCGTGCTGGTCCTCCGGGGGCATACGCAACAACGCCAGTTCCAGGTTGTGCTTTGCGTCCTGGTCGTCCGGGTTCATCCGAAGCACTTCCTTGTATGCCTCGACCGCCTCGGGATACTGCTCCAGTTGAAAGGCGCTATTGCCCCGGTTGAAAAACCCGCTTGAACGCAGATCATCCTCGGCGTATCTGAGCGACTCGTCGAAGTTCTCGGTCGCCGCCTGGTATTCCTCCATCCGATACAGCACGTTCCCGGAGTGGTAGTGGGGTGCACTGGCCTCGGGGTCCCGTCTCTGCGCATCCTGATAAGATTCGAGGGCGGAGGCGTAATCCCCACCGATATAAGGCTCATGACCCGAGTTGTTGACCTGCGCCGTAGTGGGCCCGCAGGCCAGCAGGCAGAGTACGAGAAGCGTCGTGACAACCAGGATTCCGCGACCATGCATCTCAGGCACCCTCCCCTAGTGCTCCCCGCCTTGTTCGCCCGGGGAGGAACAGGCGGTCGGTCGTCAGCTCGGCAAGTGCGAGGCAGAGGGCGCCGGCGAGCAGGAACAATTGGAACCGCTCCACCTTCCTCTGGCTGAATTCGCTCTGAAGGTTCTGGTCCTCGAACGATTGAATCTCGTCGGCCAGTCCGGCGATGGCGCCGCCGTCGGTTGCGCGGAAGTAACGGCCGCCGCCGCTCTCCGCGATCTGTTGCAAGGCAACCTCGTCGATTTTTGAGACAAGCACCTGGCCCTGCGTATCCTGCTGGTAGCCGGTGATGTCGCCGCGTTCGTTATATTCGGGCACCGGGGCTCCATCGGGTGATCCGAAGCCGACGGTGTAGATCACTGCGTCCTGCCCCGCGGCCTCGCGAGCAGCGGTAACAGGATCACCCTCGTGGTTCTCACCGTCGGTCATGATGACGATGACCTTCTGGTTCTCCCGCTCGGTGTTGAACCCGGCCATTGCGGTCTCGATGGCCTCGGCGATAACGGTGCCCTGGCGGGTGATGGCGTTGGGACTGGCGTGGTTAAGGTAGGTCCGGGCGGTGGCGTAGTCGGAAGTCAGCGGGAACTGGATGAAGCTGGCCCCCGAGAACAGGACAATGCCGACCTCGTTACCTTGGTCCCCAGCTGGGGCGAATTCCCCTTGAAAAACTGACCCCGCGTCACGTACAAGAAATGGACGCCCAGCTTCTTCAGAACGGCGGCAGAAATGGAAGACCACTTTCGCCTCGGACTGTGCTCCAGGCCCTTAGAGTTCTATCCAAGGCGTTGAATGACGCGGTCAAGCTCGGATACGTAGTAAGGAACGTGGTCGATGCTGTTGAGCCGCCCCATACGACCAAATACGATGGCCAGATTCTGGACTGGGAAGAAGTCCACGTTTTTCTGGGACAAATAACGGACCCGCTGCGTCAGACCCTTGCCCTGCTGGCCATCCAGACCGGGTTGCGGAGGTCCGAGTTACTGGGACTGCATTGGAGGGATATTAATTTTTCCTCCGGCGCTCTATCCGTGCGCAGGGTGCTGATCAAACTGGCATTCGGGGGAACGGAATTGAAGGTGCCCAAGGATGGGCACGGGCGTGTAGTTGATCTGCCTGCAGAGTCAGTCGAAGCTTTGAGGGCCCACCGGCGACGGAATCCAGAAACGTCAGGGAATGACAATTTCGTTTTTTGCCATTCCGATGGGTCGCTTCTCGACCCGGACCTCTTAAACAAGTGGTTTCGGAAGGCTGCCGGAGAAGCAGGGCTGGAGGGACTGAGGCTTCATGACCTACGCCACACTCATGCTTCCTTGATGCTTTCGAAGGGGATTCACCTGAAAGTTGTTTCGGAGCGGTTGGGCCACAGTAGCATCGGGATTACTGGTGATCTATACTCCCATGTGTTGCCTTCGGTGCAAGAAGAAGCAGTGAGACGTTTCGAGTCCGCGTGGAGAGGCGGGAATGGCAAATTCAGCTCCACCTGACTAAAAACCCTCATAATCATAGCTAAAGCCGGTGTAGCTCAGTGGTAGAGCAGCGGTTTCGTAAACCGCAGGTCAAGGGTTCGAATCCCCTCACCGGCTCCATTAACCAAATCAGCATTCTGGCCCCCGGGCCTAATTTTTTGCCCTTTCGTCCGTCAATTGCGACAGGCACAACGGCTCAAGCACAACAACCGGCGGCGTCCGCCCGCGCCGTTGGTCGCTGGCATCGCCCCCCTCGGCCAGGGGTAAGGCCGCAATCCCGCAGATGAGCATCGGTTGGGAAGGCGGATTGCTCTTGGGACTGCTCCAAGGCATCGCCGAATGGCTGCCGGTCAGCTCGGAGGGTCTGGTAGCCGCCGGTTACAGTCTGGCCTACGGCCGTGACTTGGGTGAAGGGATCGAATACGCTCTGTGGCTCCATGCCGGCACCGCCCCTGCGGCCTTGGTGGCGCTCCGCCGCGAGGCTGCGGACGCCGTCAGGAATCTCGTCGCCAGCCCGTTGCAGTTAACTCCGGCAACAACGCTCCTGCTCTGGTCCACCCTGATTAGCGGAATAATCGGGCTGCCTCTGCTGCTGGTGATCACGCAGGACTCGGGAGTTTCCGGGGGAGTCGTCATGGCCGTCATCGGCGCTGCGATGCTGGCCACCGGCGCGGTGCGGGCCGTCCAACCACGGGGCGGGGAAAGGCGGGCCGACCAGGCGTCGAAGATGGACGGAATACTGGCGGGGCTGGCCCAAGGGGTTTCGGTCGTTCCGGGACTCAGCCGTTCCGGTCTGACGGTAGCCATGCTCCTGGGACGAGGGTTCCAAGGGAACGACGCCTTGACCCTCAGCTTCCTGATGAGTGTCCCGGTGGGTCTGGGGGCCGCAGTCTATACCGGCATCAGCGGTAGCGTCGAGGTTTCGGCGGAATCGTTCGTCGCATTGGCCGCTGCCTTCGTGGCCGGGCTTGTGAGCATTCGATTGCTGCTCCGATTGGCCGTCCGCCTGAACTATGCGTACTTCCTTTTCGCAGTGGGCGCAGTGATGCTGGCAGGTTCTATCTGGCAGATTGCCGGTTGACGACGAGACTGGAAATCTACCGCGCCGCGACTCGCCATTGACGGGCCGCAGGCACGCCATATAATGGCCTTTTAATGGTCATTGTCGGGGCCGCCGATTACGCAGTGGGACCATGTTCGGAGAGCACGTCATCCCCCATTCCAGGAAGGGAACAGGCGGCAGCCGCCGATCAGGCCGCGCGCCGGGGGACGCGGAAGCCGCGACACGAAGGAGATCGAATGAAGACAGGCGTAATATTCCCACAGACTGAAATCGGCGCCGACCCAGCGGTGGTCCGCGACTACGTGCAGGCTGCCGAAGGGCTCGGTTATTCTCATCTGATCGCCTACGACCACGTCCTGGGGGCCGACACCAGCAAACACACCGATCTAGCTGGCGGCTACACCCTGGAGAGCATGTTCCACGAACCCTTCGTCCTTTTTGGGTACTTGGCGGGAATCACCACATCCATCGAGCTGGTCACTGCGGTCATCATTCTCGGTCAGCGGCAGACCGCCTTGGTGGCCAAGCAAGCGGCGGAAGTGGACCTGCTCTGTGGCGGCCGGTTGCGGTTGGGCGTCGGCGTTGGCTGGAACCACGTGGAGTACGAGGCGCTAGGGGAGGATTTCCACGACCGCGGCCGCCGGGCCTCCGAACAGATCGAGCTGTTACGGGCGTTATGGACACAAGACGTGGTGGACTTCCACGGACGCTATCATGACGTCACCCACGCGGGCATCAACCCCCTGCCGGTGCAGCGGCCCATTCCCATCTGGATGGGCGCCGGGGGCCGGGGCGATCCGGCGCCCACCGACCGGGTGCTCCGCCGGATCGCACGGCTGGCCGACGGCTGGTTCCCCCAGATCCCGCCGGTCCCCGAGAGTGAAGCAACCCTGGCCCGTCTGACCGAATACGCCAGGGAGGCCGGCCGTGACCCGGCCAGCATCCAGATGGAAGCCAGGATCAACTTGCGCGACGGCGACTTCGAGTTCTTGCAACAGCAGTGGCAGGCCTGGCAGGGAATGGGAGCAACCCACATATCGATAGACACCATGCGGGCCGGGCTCGAAAGCCCCGGGGACCACATCAACGCCATCCAACAGTTGAAAGAGGTGGTGGGTTAACTATGGCCGTTGAAGACACCGAATTGATTGACGTGCTTGAAGTCCAACCCCGCGAGGGATACCGCATTTGGCTTCGGTTCGCCGACGGGGTGTCCGGCGAGGTAGACCTTTCTCCTCTGGCGGGCCAAGGAGCGTTCAAGGCGTGGGACAACCTTAAATTCTTCAAAGGCGTATACATTACGCCCCGTATCGGGGCGATAGCGTGGAGCGATGAAATCGAACTTTGGCCCGAAAACCTTTATCTGGTGTTGACCGGCCAAAGCGATAACTTGCTACCGAAGAAACCCGAAACCAATCTGGTTCGCGTCGTGGAAGTCGAAGCCCGCGAGGGATACCGGATTTGGCTTCGGTACGCCAACGGCGCCTCCGGGGAGGTCGACCTTTCTTATCTGGCGGGCCGGGGAGTGTTCAAAGCGTGGGATGACCTTGATTTCTTCAAGGGCGTCTATATATTGCCGGATTTCGGGGGAATAGCGTGGAGTGAGGAAATCGATCTTTGCGCCGACGCTCTATATTTGAAGTTAACCGGGATGTCGGTTGATGAACTGATCCCAAGCCTGCGCGGAAAGGCGGTCGATGCCTGAACTGTGCCGTTTTTACGGCATTATCATTAGAATGTTTCACGACGACCACCCCCCGGCCCATTTCAACGCCGTTTACGGCGGCGAGAGTGCGAAGTATTCGGTGGAAGACCTGGCCCCGATGGAAGGGCGCCTAACCAGGAGGGTTCACGCGCGGGTCATCGAGTGGGCAACCCTCCATCGGGACGAACTCAGGGAAGCGTGGGACCAACGCGGACGCGATCAGCCGCTCGGCCGGATCCCACCGCTGGAGTAGCCCAAATGTGCGGCAGGTTTGCCCTCACGTCAAACCTCAGTGAGCTCCAAGGCCGGTTCGGGTTTATTGCCGAGCAGCAGGTATTGGAGGCCAAATACAATATCGCGCCCACCGACCCGGTGCTGACGGTCATTAACGACGGTCAACGCCGGGGCGAGATTATGCGTTGGGGCCTGATACCCTTCTGGGCCAAGGACGCCAAGACCGGCAGCCGCATGATCAACGCCGTCGGCGAGACGGTCGCGACCAAGCCCGCCTTTCGCAACGCTTTCCGGAAACGCCGGTGCTTGATCTTGGCCAACGGGTTCTTCGAGTGGAAGAAGAACGGCAAGCAGCGCATCCCTCAATACATCTTCCTGAAGTCCGGCGAGCCCATGGCCTTTGCCGGTCTGTGGGAGACCTGGAAATCCCCGGAGGGGGAATATCTTCGCTCCTGCGCTATTGTTACCACCACCCCCAACAGCTTCATAGAGCCGGTCCACAACCGGATGCCGGTCATCCTATTCCAAGAAACGGAGTCCCTGTGGTTGGACCCTTTGACCGATGATCCCAAGACCCTGCAGCCCCTGCTAATACCGTCGCCGCCGGAGCTCATGTACTCTTACACCGTTTCCAGCTACGTGAATTCGGTGCGCAACCAAGGACCCGGTTGCATCGCCCAGGCTGATGAAGCGCCGGACAGCGCCGCCCCTCCAGGCGGCGCCCGATTGTTCGATTGACGGCCGTTCCAACCTCCCGGTCTTCCCGCAGACGGTCTCCGCACTCAAGGGCGGTCTACTCTTCGACTGACCGCCGCGGGGCGCCGCCGGACCCATGACGACGAATTCATCCAACCGCCTAGGCGATCCTCCAGACCGGGCCGCCATGAGACGAGCCCGCTTTTTCATAGCGGGTATGGCGCTGGCCGCCCACCTCGCCGCCGGGCTCAACCTGTTCGCTGTTTCCCCATTGCTCCCCTTGGCCATAGAGGACTATGGCATCAACCGGGCCGAAGCGGGCCTGCTGATTTCCCTGCCCATGCTGGTGGGCGCAATGCTGGGGATCCCCGGCGGGATGCTGGTGGCCCGAATCGGCCTGCACCGGGCTTATTTTTGGGGCTGGGTGGCCATGGCGCTACTGGCGCTTTCCGCGATCGCGCCCAATTTCTACACATTGCTCGTCCTGAGGCTGGCCTACGGAGTAGGCCTGGCCCTGTTGGTCACCGCCACCGGCCCCTTGATCATGCAGTGGTTCCGCGCCAAAGAAGTGCTGGTGATTAACGCCCTCATTACGGCCATTCTCAGCCTGGGGGTTGCCATTTCCGTGGCCGGGGCCGTACCGCTGGCCGGGTTATTGGACTGGAAGACCACCTTGACGGTGTTCGCTGGCGTAGGCGTCCTCGGCGCGGTCATCTGGTCCGCCGCTCCGAAGGGCGGGGCCGTTTCCGTCCCTCCGGCTGTTGGCATTTCCCTGCGGGAAGTTGTCACGGTCCTGAGGAGCCGAGCGGTGGCCCTCTTGGTGGCCGCCGACGCTGGAATATTCATTCAATACACCGCGCTGACGGGCTGGCTTCCCACCTTTTACAACGAGGAACGGGGAATCTCCCTGTCGGAAGCGGGGCTGTTGACCAGCATACTGCCCTTCATTGGCATGTTCGCTGTGCTGACCGGAGGGGCACTTCCCCTGCGGTTGGATTCTTACCGCGGAATCCTGATTTTCTCCGGGCTCCTGGCCGGACTGGGCGGGTTGGGGGCGTTCTTGTTTTCCAATACGGTTGCAATCTACCTGTCGGTCGTCGTGTTGGGAATAGGTTCATGGCTCTACGTGCCTGCCCTCCTGACCATACCTATGCGAATGCCTGGAATGACTCCCGAACGGGTCGCCGTGGTCTGGGGCTCGTTTATGACGTTCTCCGGGCTCGGGATGTTTATTTTCCCCATTTTGGTCGGCGCTATTCGCGACTCGACAGGCTCCTTCTACCCCGGATTCGCCATTTGCGCCGCAGCGAGCTGGACGCTGATGATGGCCGGGGTGTTGATGCCGCGTAACGCCGTCGCCTCCTCCCCAACCGCGGAGCCGCAGCCGGCTCAGGATTGACAAGGTAAATACTGGCGCGTACGGTTAGGCCCGAAATCGCCCCATTTTTTTCGGAGGTAACTATGGCCCGACTCCCGGCCGCCACCAGAGAATCGGTCCCGCCAGAGCAGGTCGAGGAGTTCGACCGGATCGTCGAAATCATTGGGCGGGTGCCGCCCGTCGGCCCCTACTCGGCCTTGATACACGCGCCCAAGGCGCTGCGGCTGGCCGACGGCCTGAACCAGTACCTCCGCAACGAGTCTTCGCTGTCGCTCAAGACGCTGGAGCTGGCGATGCTGGTGGTGGCTAGGGAGCTGGACTGTCAACACATCTGGAACGACCACGCCCGTGTGGCCCGGGCCGAAGGCGTTCCCGACGATGTAATCACCGCGCTGCGCGACCGCAAGCCGCTGCCGCCAATGGGCGATGATGTGGCAGCGGTGATCAACTACGGCCAAGAGTGGTTCCGCAACCGCAAAGTGGGGCGCGGCGCGTTTCAGGCGGCCCTGGAGCAGTTCGGCAACCGGGGAGTGGTCGAGTTGACCGTCACCATGGGCGACTACGCCCTGCTTTCTTTCTTGGTAAACGCCTTCGACCCCGACCTGCCGCCCAACCGCACCGAGCCGCTGCTGCCAGGGTAGAGGAATGTGGAGTTTGGAATCAGGGATGCGGAGTTGAAGAGTGGTAAGTCGGGGAACGCGGCCTTTAATTCCGCATCCCTATTTGAACAGGAGGTTGGCAATGGCCCGAATACCCGCTGCTACCAGGGAAACCGTCCCGCAGAATCAGGTTGACGAATTCGACCAGTTGGTGCAGGACCTCGGCGGTGTGCCCCAGTTCGGCCCCGGTTCGGTGATGATTCACGTACCCAAGGCCCACCAGTTGGCCACGGCATTGAACAATTACCTGCGCCGGGAATCCTCATTGCCGGAGAAGGCGTTGGAACTGGCGATGCTGCTGGCGGCACGGGAGAACGACTGCCAGCATATCTGGAACGCCCACGCCGCGTCCGCCCGCGCCGCCGGCGTGTCCGATGGAGTGGTGGACGCCCTGCGCGACCGCCAGGAATCGCCGGAGATGGACGACGTCGAGCGCGCCGTTATCAACTACGCCCGCGAGTTCTTCGAGCATCGCAAGGTGGGGCGAGGCGCGTTCCAGGACGCGATGGAGCAGTTCGGCAAGCAAGGCCTGATCGAGTTGACACTGGTCATCGGCAACTACAGCCTCCTGGCCTTCATCATCAACACCTTCGACCCCGACCTGCCGCCCAACCGCACCGAGCCGCTGCTGCCGGGGTAAACAGAGTCCCCTCTCCTTTCTGGCAGAGAGAATTGAACGACAGGAGTAGATACGATGGCAGCAGAGCCTTTCACCATTAACATTCCCGATTCGGTATTGGACGATCTGAAGGCGCGGCTGGAGCGCACCCGATGGCCCGACGAACTTCCGGGAACGGAATGGGACTACGGCACCAACATGACCTACCTGAAGGAACTGGTGGAATACTGGAAGACCAGCTTCGATTGGCGGGCCCAAGAGAAGCTCATCAACAGCTTCTCGCATTTCAAGGCCGACGTCGACGGGCTGGGCATCCATTTCATCCATGAGAAGGGCAAGGGGCCCAACTCAATTCCCCTGATCATCACCCACGGCTGGCCCGGCACCTTCTTCGAGATGCATAAGGTCATCCCCCTCTTGGCCGACCCGGCCAGGCACGGCGGCGACCCGGCCGACGCCTTTGACGTGGTGGCGCCGTCCATGCCGGGTTACGGCTTCTCGGACGCCGCTGCCGAGCGGGGCATGGACGTCCTCAGCGTTGGCGACGTCATGGCAAAGCTGATGACCGGCGTGTTGGGTTACCAGCGTTTCGGCGCCCAAGGAGGCGACTGGGGCGCCAGCGTCACCGCCAAGCTCGGTTATTCCTATCCGGAAAACGTCATCGGCATTCACTCCACATCGGTGGTGCGGCCAACTCCCTACCTGGGGCCAGGATCCGTCCCGTTGACCGAGGCTGAAGAAGGTCTGCTCAGACAGCGGGAGGACTGGCTGGCGGCGGAGGGCGGTTACTCCCATATCCAAGGCACCAAGCCTCAGACGCTGGCCTACGGCCTGAACGATTCCCCGGCCGGGTTGGCGAGTTGGATCGTGGAGAAGTACCGGACCTGGAGCGACTGCGGCGGCGACGTAGAGTCCCGGTTCACCAAGGACGAGCTACTGACCACCGTCACCATCTACTGGGTCACCCAGACCATCAACTCCGCCACCCGCCTCTATTACGAAACACTCCGCAAACCTTGGGATCTGGACCAAGGCGACGGCATCAAGGTGCCTACCGCAGTCGCCGTATTCCCGGCTGAGATCAGCCGCCCTCCCCGGGAATGGGCGGAGCGGTCATACAACGTGCAGCAATGGACAGTTATGCCCAGCGGCGGCCACTTCGCCGCCTTGGAGGAGCCGCAACGATTGGTGGACGACGTTCGCGATTTCTTCAGGCCGCTGCGGTAACCCGGGAGGTCTGACCGCGCCTGCTAGCTCCGACGAGGCTCCCAAGCGACAACGGTGGGAATGAGGGGTTGGGCATCCTTGAACTGGTAAACGCCGTCCCGTTCCTCCAACACCTCGGTGAGGACGGCCTCCAGCCGACCGGCCTGCGGTGACCCGGCGGCGACGTAAAGGCGGCGGGTCAGTTGCTCCAATGCGTCTTCCAGGCTGTCGAACCCTCGCGGCGGTTCGCCGGGGAAAGGACTGATGGCGGGGCTGATGTCCATTTCCGCCAACACTTCCTGGAATTCCGGAAGGCTGGGAAGAGGCAAACGCGGCGTGCCGTGGACCCGCCCCCACAACGGGTATATTTGCGACTGGGGCGGGGCTTGGTATAGCACCACCAGCACCCGCCGGGCAGCCGAATCCTCCAGTTTTCGGACGAATGGGCCGATGTCCTGAACGGCGTAGACGACGTGACTGCACAGCACGATTTCCGCCTGCTCGACCGTGGCGTTCAACCAGTCGGACTCGACCAGGCTGACGTTATCGATGTTGTGCTCGGCGGCGGTCTCCCGCAGGACCGCGCACATGCTGGGAGAAGGCTCCACCGCCACCACCCGGCGGCAGTGTAACGTCAGCGGCAGCGTCAGCCGTCCTCCGCCGGCGCCAACGTCGATCAACGTGTCCTCCGGCGTCACTTGCGTCAAGAGGAAGTCCAACGACTCGTCGCCCTCTCGCCGCGGGTCGGTCCTGAAATTCCGGGCGTAAGGGGTCCAAAAGTCGGCCTCGCGCGGCTCGGGCTTCATACTGTCCGACTGGGCATGCTCCCGGAGTATCATCTCTCGCCAGCGTTCAATCGCTGTCATGTCGCTCCTGGACTAAAGTAACTGTTCAGACTTGAGGGGATCCGAGTGTCTGATCGCTGGGAATCGGCGGGGCATCCCTGTTGTTGACGCTCAGGCTGGCCGTTTGCAAACGACTTTCGGCCAATTCACCTCATCAAGTCAAGTCTGAACAGTTACGGACTAAACGCCGAAATTGAGACTGCCCGATCCATTGTGTATGATTATTGCACATCGGCAGGAGATACATAGCTATGGCCAGGGTACAGTTGACCATCGCGAACGAAGACCGCGACCGTTATCTCAATCAAGCGCGAAGAGAAGGGCTAACTTTGAGCGCGTGGCTGCGCGCAGCCGCCGAAGACCGGATTGGGAGGCGCCAACGCGGCAAGCCTTTTGCGTCCGTCGATGAACTCAATGAGTTCTTTGCTGAGTGTGACGCCCGGGCTGGTCCCGGATCGGAGCCCGACTGGGAAGAGCATCTTGCAATCATCAACGAATCCCGGAGAAGCGGCGACTTGCCCCTACCATGATATTCGTCGATACCAACGTGTTCATGTACGCTCTAGGCAGCCATCACTCGCTCCAGGAAGCCGCCCGCCAATTCTTCAGGGAATCGCATCAGACCAATACCCAACTATTCACGTCGGCTGAAGTCCTCCAGGAATTGCTTCATGTCTATCTTCGCGCCGGACGGATGTATGATCTTGACGCGGCATTTGATTTGATCGAGAGATACGGAATAGAAGTCTGGCCATTAGCAAGAGAAGACGTCGAATTGGCACGGCAACTTGCAGCCCGGTACCCTCATCTTGGATCCCGAGACAACTGCCATCTAGCGAGTTGCCGCAATCGAGGCGTTACCGAGATAAAGACGTTTGACCGCGGCTTGGACTCGGTCGCAGCCTCTCTGTGAGGGCCCTCTCGCCACTGGCCTGGCGCTGTTGAAGAATGCCATATTGGTGGCGTTCCTGTTAGCCATATTCGGATGCCAGGAAACGGCCCCGACCACCGCCCCCATCGATCCCACGCCGTCTGGCACGGTGGCACTCGCGCCGACGCCAACCACAGGAGCCGCAGCCCTTCCGGCCCTTCCGGCCCTTCGGCCACTCAACGCCGAGCCCGCCTTCCCGGACCTGGAATTCCGGGGGCTCACCAACCTGGTGCAGCCCCCGGACGGAGACGACCGGCTCTTCGTAACCGAGCAGCCGGGCCGGGTCTTGGCCTTCGCCAATGACCCCGAAGTCTCCGAGGTCGATGTAGTCCTGGACCTCCGGGACCAGGTCAACGACTCCGGCTCAGAGGAAGGGTTGTTGGGACTTGCCTTCGACCCCGGCTTCTCCGACAATGGTTACCTCTACGTCTATTATTCCGCCTCGGACCCGAGGCGGTCGGTGGTGTCCCGGTTTACTATGGACCGGGATCGGGACCGGGACCAGGACCGGGCCGGTTACGGCGGGGCGGCGGAGATCCTGAGCGAACTGGTCTTATTGGAGGTGGAGCAGCCGTACCGGAACCATAACGGCGGGCAGTTGGCTTTTGGGCCCGACAGCTACCTGTACGTCAGCCTAGGCGACGGCGGTTCCGGCGGCGACCCCCAAGGCAACGGGCAGAACGTCACGACACTGCTGGGCTCCATCTTGCGGATCGACGTGAGCAACGCCAGTCCGGCCGAGCCCTATCGCGTCCCCGAGGACAACCCGTTTTGGGACGACGAAACGGCACGCGGCGAAATCTGGGCCTACGGGTTGAGGAACCCCTGGCGGTTCTCCTTTGACGAGGTGACGGGCGATTTATGGACGGGGGACGTGGGACAGAACCGTTTCGAGGAGATCGACCTTGTGGTTCGAGGCGGCAACTATGGTTGGAACGTGCTGGAGGGGACTCACTGCTTCTCCCCCAAGGCAGGGTGCGACCCGGCGGGAACGGCGCTCCCGGTGTTGGAGTACCCCATCAACGGCGGATGCTCAGTCATCGGCGGCTACGTCTACCGGGCCGCCGCCATTCCGTCCCTCGCCGGCGCTTACGTGTACGGCGACCATTGCTCCGGCAAGGTATCCGCCCTTCGCTACGAGGAGCAAGTGGTTATCGTTAATCGGGAGATTGCCGACACCGGGCACCGGATTACGTCCTTTGGTGTCGACCGGGCCGGCAATCTGTACGTCCTCACCCAGAGATCCGGAGTGTTCCGATTAGCGCCCTAGGCCTTTGGGCGCCCTAGCCCTTCAGGTGCTCACCATAGAAGTTCAGCACCCGGTGCCACATGTCCTGGGCGGGAGCGGCGCGGTAGCTGGGGCGGTAATCGGCGAAGAAGGCGTGGCCGGCGCTGTGGTACATCACCCACTCGTAGGACTTGCCGTGCTGGTCCAGCAGGGCCTTCATTTGCTCCGCCTGCTCCGGCGTCGGATTGTCGTCTTCGACCCCGAACAACGCCAGCAACGGGCAGGAAAGGTTGGGGACCATGTCCATGGGCTGCACCGGGCGGAGTTCGGTCGGATCGTGGACGATGAAGCCGCCGGCCGAGTCCACCGCCGCGTTAATGTTGCTGCTCTGGCAAGCCATCATCAGCGTGTAGCGTCCGCCGGAGCAAAAGCCGATGATGCCCACTTTGCCGTTGCTGTGGGCCTGGGACTTCAGGAACAGCGCCGCGCCTTCCAGATCGTCCATCGCCCGGGAGTCGGGTGACCCCAACAGGGTGGCCATTACGTTTTCGGGCTCCGGCGTGCCCTCGCGGGTGTAGAGGTCGGGGGCGATGGCCAAATAGCCCTGACCGGCGAACCGCACCGCGATGTCCTTGTGGTGGTCCATCAGGCCCATGCCTTCCATGGTCACGATGACGGCCGGGTACGACCCCTCCCCGGCCGGCCGACTGTACAGGGCGTCGATCTGGGTCCCGTCCCGGCTGGTGTATTGAATCATCCCGGTTTCCAAGCTTTGTCCCAATAGTACCATGAGGCACCTCCTGAAGGTCAGTCTTAACGAGGATACGACGGCGTTATGGTAACATTGTCCCATTCAGAAGGTCGACATCAGAGGTGCAGCATGGCGGATAAGCTGGTAGGAGTAGCAGTAGGGGGAGCCAACATTGGCGAAATTCAGTCCATGATCCTGCGGGCGGAGGAGCTTGGAATCCACGCCGCCTGGATGACCACCGGGGGAGCCCGGCCTGACAGCATGACCTGTTTCGCGGCCACCGCCGCGTCCACCAACGAAATCAAGCTGGGCACGTCCATTGTTCCCACCTATCCCAGGCATCCCTTGGTCATGGCCCAGCAGGCCCAGATCGTCGCCCAATTGGCCCCGGGCCGTTTCCGCTTGGGTGTCGGCCCCAGCCACCGGCCCACCATTGAGGCCATGGGCATCGACTTCCACGCTCCGCTGGGCCATCTACGGGAATACCTCCAAATCCTGAAGGCCATCCTGCAGGGTGGGCGGGTCGATTTCGACGGGGAGCATTACACCGCCCACGACGGCATCGGGGAGCCGGTGGACATCGAGATCATGGCCTCGGCGCTCCGCAAAGGCTCCTTCGAGCTGTGCGGCGAAGAAGCCGACGGCGCGATAAGCTGGATCTGCCCCTTCACCTATCTGAGGGACGTTGCGCTTCCCGCGATGGAGGCCGGCGCCGCCCGCGCCGGGCGGGAAACCCCGCCCCTGATCGCCCATGCCCCGGTCTGTGTGCATGACAATCCGGAGGAGGTCCGGGCGGCGGTACGCGAGCAGATGATGAACCCCCGGCTGCCCTACTACCAGCGGATGCTGGTGGCCGCCGGCTACCCCGAGGCCACCGAGGGTGTCTGGAGCGACGGAATGATCGACGGAGCGGTGATTTGGGGAGGCGAGGAAGAGTGCGCTGCGGGAATCGCCGAGCTGTTCGCGCTAGGAGCCACCGAGGTGCTGGCGTCGCCCGTCACCGCCGGCCCCGACCAGGCCGCATCCCTCGACCGCACCATGCGCCTGCTCGGACAGGCGGCCGGGGCGGCGCCCAAATAGCGAACGATCAACCAGGATACCGGGAGCAAGCCATGAAATATGACATCGTAATCGTTGGGGCCGGTTCGGCTGGCTGCACCCTGGCGGCCAGGCTGTCCGAGGACCCCGCCCGGTCGGTCCTGCTGCTGGAAGCGGGTCCCGATTACCCGGACTCCGAATACCTGCCCAACGAGATCACGAACGGCAGCAACAACGCCGCTTCGGAAGTGGACTCTCCTTTTAACTGGTCTTACGAAGCCATCGGCAGCTCCAGGCAGAGCAGGCCCATGGAGGTCGCCCGCGGAAAAATCATCGGTGGGTCGGGTTCGGTCAACGGCCAAGTGTTCCTGCGCGGCCTCCCCGAGGACTACGATTCTTGGGCGGCCGAAGGCAACGACGAGTGGAGCTTCGTCAACGTATTGCCGTTTTTCCGGAAGCTGGAAACCGATTTGGACGTCAGGGACGATTTCCACGGCTCCGAAGGTCCGATTCCGGTAACGCGCGCGGCTGCCGAACAGCGGCTGCCGGTGTACGAGGCGTTCATGCAAGCCGCTCTGGGTGCCGGCTACCCCTACGACCCCGACATGAACAATCCCGAGACTACCGGGGCAGGACCGGTCCCCATGAACAACCCTGGCAATATACGAACGAGCGCCTCCTTGGCCTACCTGGGGCCCGTACGCCACCGGCTCAACCTGACAGTGAAAGGCAATGTTACGGCCCGCCGGGTCCTGTTCGAGGGCAACCGCGCGGTCGGGGTCGAAGTTGACAGCGGCGGAGAACGGTTCGAGGTCGAAGGCGAACAAATCGTGCTCTGCGCCGGAGGCATCGCCTCGCCCCAACTGCTGCTCTTGTCGGGAGTCGGGCCGGCAGACCATCTGGGCCCGTTAGGCATTCCGGTGGTGGCAGACCTTCCCGGGGTGGGCCGTAACCTCAGGGACCATCCCATGGTGCTGATGGAGTTGGAGCCTAAAGAAGAGGTGGAACTGCCGGAAAACCAACCGCGCATCCAGACGGGCCTGCGTTACACGGCGGAAGGGTCCCACACGCGAAACGACATGTCGGTCCTCCTGATCACCTACGCCGGCGAGGGTATGGGCGATCCCGTCGCCGGGTCCAGCCGCAACAATTCGAAGGGCATGCACTTGGCGATCATCCTGGGGTTGGCTGAAAGCTCGGGAGAGTTGACCCTGACTTCGGCCGATCCCGAGGACAAACCAAGCCTCAATTACCACTACCTGGAACACGAGCGTGACCTCCAACGCCTGCGCGAGGGCGTATATATCTGCGACGGTCTGCTGGACCAAGACGCTCTGGCGGCGATGACCGCGCGGCGCACTACACCCTCGGACGACGACATGGAGTCGGACGAGTCCCTCGACCGCTGGCTTCACCAGAACATCGCGACTGCTTTTCACAGCAGCGGCACGTGCAAAATGGGGCCGGACTCGGACGCCATGGCGGTGGTCGACCAGTACTGCCGGGTGCGGGGTCTGGAGGGATTGCGGGTGGTCGACCTGTCGGTCTGCCCCAACGTGGTAAGGGCCAACACCAACGCGACCGCGATCATGATCGCCGAGCGAGCCGCCGGTTGGATCGCCTAGCGGCGGGTGTCCCGCGTCCGTGGAAGCCGCGGGTATTTCTTCTCCCGCAGGGGGAGAGCCGAGGTGGGAAGAATGGCCATGCTCGACGAGGATATGAAGCGGGTGATCCGCCAGCAACGCTTGGGATTCATCGCCACGGTCTGCCCGGATAATTCCCCCAACCTGTCGCCCAAGGGTACGACCGCGGTCTGGGACGACGAACACCTGGTATTCGGCGACCTCGCCTCCCCGGCCACCATGGAGAACCTGCGTCATAACCCGGCGTTGGAGATCAACATCGTCGACACTTACGCCCGCAAGGGTTACCGGTTCAAAGGCACTGCCACCATCGTGACCGAGGGCCAGTTGTTCCGGCAGATCGCCGATGCCTTCGCAACCGGCGACCGGGGCGTCCATAAAGTGACCATCCCGGCCAAGGCCTACGTGCTGATGAAAGTGGATACCGCGAGGGCATTGGTCTCCCCGGCCTATACGCCGGACCGGACTGAGGAAGGCACCCGCCTGGAATGGGCCGACCACTGGGCGGCGGTGCAGCAGGACCGCCTGCAGCAGCTCCGGGAAGCCGGGTAGCCTCCTACCAAGGTCATTCACTCGCACCAGGGTCATTGACTCACCAGGTTCATTCAATAGTCCGTCCAGGACGGCAATGGTCCATCTCCAGGGCAGCCGCAAGGGTTGCCCCTACGATAGACCCGACAGAACCGTAGGGGCAGCCCCTAGTGGGTCCGGCTAACGTCCGCCGAGAATTGAATGACCCTGCCTTGTACATAACGTGCAGTCGGCCCACGGCCCGTTTGCTATACTAGGGTTCTGGCCGCAGCGCCAGCTTCATCCGAGCGGGTGTAACTCAGTGGTAGAGTGCTTGCTTCCCAAGCAAGACGTCGAGGGTTCGAATCCCTTCGCCCGCTCCAATTCCGGTAGAATCCGGTTATGGAGCGGTCAACTTGCCCTTCATCAGCCTCCCCTCCGAAGCATAGGCCGGGCAATCACTTGGCGCCATCCCGGTTGCTGGGCTCTTCGCCCTGTGGTAAATTGGCCGAGCCATACTCTTGTTATCCTTCCTGATGTGGAGTAGTCCATGGCTTACGTAAGCCCCCGCGAGGGCGAGACGCCCGAAAGCCTGGTGAACCGGTTCAGGGCCTCCGTCCAGCACTCGGGCATCCTGCGGGAACTAAAAGACCGCCGGTTTTTCCGGTCCAAGGCCCAGAAGGAACGGCTGGCCGCCCAACGGGCCGCCCGGCGCCGCCGCCGCCAGAACCGCCGGCCGCGCTAGCCGGCCGCGCAGGCGGGACCCGGCCATCGGGACGGCGGGCATTGTTTCCGTCGCAATCTCCGGCCGTGAAGAAATCCCGTAACGGACCACTGCGGGCCAATACCCAATTAACTGACGATGAGGTATTGCTAATGACCCAAGCGACTGCCGGCAATAGGACCACCGTTACCGTGTCCGATACCCCCGTCGAGGTGTTCTCCGGCGGCTCCGGCCCCCCACTATTGTTCCTCCACGGCGGGGAGGGATTCGGCACCTTCGATCCCACCAACAGCCCCTTGTCCGAAAAGTTCACCGTGTACGCGCCGTCTCATCCCGGCTTCTTCGGCACGCCTCGGCCCAGTTGGGTCTACACCATAACCGACGTTGCCCACTTCACCCAGGAATTGGCCCAGAAACTTGGAATCAGCCAGTACGTGCTGATGGGCCACTCCATCGGCGGCTGGATTGCCGCCGAGATGGCCTCCATGGCCAGCGCCGACCTGAAGGGACTGGCGCTCATCGACGCCGCAGGCATCAAGCCGCAACAAGGTGAAATCGCGGAGATGTTCATGGTGTCCGGGGACGTCCGGCTGCAACGGGGCTTCCACGACCCATCCCAGGTCCCCAATTACGATTTCTTCACCCGGGAACGCACCCCGGAGGAAGCGGCGGTTGCCCACTCCAACATGGAGATGCTCTCCCGGCTGGCATGGAAACCATACCTGCACAACCCCAGCCTTCCCCATTACCTGTCGAAGGTCATCACCCCCACCCTCATCGTGTGGGGCCGGCAGGACGCCGTGCTACCGGTGGAATGCGGCGAGTTGTTCCAGAAGGCCATTCCCAACTCCCAACTAAGCATCATCGACAACTGCGGGCATCGCCCTCAGATGGAGAAACCCGCCGAGTTCAACGCCGCCGTAGGCGCTTTCCTGGACGGGCTGGGCTGACCTCCGGAGCCACCTAGGCAGCAGAAGGGGGCGGCCGCGCGGCTGCCCCTTTCTTTATCCGAAGTCATCCGACCACCCCTTCATCCCGCCAACTTGCCGCATCGGCCGGGCCGAAACCCAGCCAGTCGAGTATCTCGGCGACGTGTTGCCCCAAAGCTGGCGAGGGCCGGGAGGCCGGCAAGGGAGTCCCGCCGAAATGGGCCATGGGCCCAACCATTTTTACCGGACCTTCTTGGGAGTGGGTCACCTCGGCAACCAGGCCATTCGCCCGCACTTGTGGATCGTCGAAGAGCTCCTCGATGAAACGCACCGGCCCGGCCGGTATGCCCCTGGCCTCCAGCAGCTCCAACCAGTAACCGCTGGTCTTTGACCGGAACAGGTCTTCCGCCGTTCTTTCAAGATTGCGGGCGTAGGCCTGAGACTCGGGCTTGTCTGGGTCCCAACCGGGTTCCAGGGCGTCGTCGGTAAGGCCAATGGCGTCCAACAACCGCCTCCGCAGGGCGTCGCTGAGGCAACCCACGCCAATGGGGCCGTCCGCAGTCATGTAGACCCGGTAATACAGGTTGCCGTGGTGCTCCCGGCGGCGGCTTCCGGCGACGCGGCCACCAAGTCGTCATAAGACGCTCCGGCCTCCCGATTGTCCTGAAGGTCCTGGAGGGTCTTTTCCCGTGTTTCCCGGTCCAGGGATTCCACATGCAGGAAACGAGCGCCCATCAGGGTAAGAGCTGACGCTAAGAGCGAGGTCTCGATCTTCTGACCGAGGCCCGTCCGCTCTCGGGCGAAGAGGGCGGCGCAGACCGATTCCGCCATGCATATCCCCGCCGAGGTGTCGACCAAGGGACTAGACCAGACCCACGACGGGACATCGTCGACCGTCTTGGTCTCCGAAGCGATCATTCCGGTCATGGCTTGGATGATCATGTCGTAACCGGGCCGGTGGGCGTCGGGACCCCAGCGTCCGTAGGCCGTGAGCTCGCAGTACACCAGCCGTGGGTTCAGCGCCGACAGGGTGTCGTAGTCCACTCCGAGTTTGGCGGCGACGTCGGGCCGGTAGTTGACCAAAGCAACATCCACTTGGGCGACCAAACGGGCAAGTATCTCCTTGGCCGGCCCCTTGGTAAGGTCCAAAGGCAGGCTGCGTTTGCCGCTGTTGTAGGTCATGAACGCGCGGCTTTCGGTGGGCGTGAAACGCTGGGTCAAGCGCCAGGGCTCCCCCCAAGGCGGCTCCACCTTGATTACGTCCGCTCCCAGATCGGCCAGAAGCTTCCCAGCCAGAGGCCCGGCAATGATTTCGGTGAAGTCCACCACTCTGATGCCGTCCAAAGGTCCCGGCATGGGGTGTCGCCTCCCTTTCGGTGATACAGGAATTCTGCCCATTATCCCCAGCCGCGTCAGCCGCCGCAACTGGACGACTCCCGCTCGATGGACAAGCAGCCCTCCTCCCATTAGTATTCCAGCAGGACCGGCCGATACAGCCGAATTACCCGTTGGACCGGAGGCAGGATGGTTGTTGCCGACTTGGACTCGTACGTGGAAGGCGTCGTCAGATGTTTCCGCACCGGAGTCGCCAGCACACCCTTTGCCGAGCCTTCCTTCACCCAAGACGACGCCTACCGGGTCCAATACCGCCTCATTGACCGGTTGAAGGATGGCGGGGAGGTCGTTGTCGGACACAAGGTGGCCCTAACGACCGAGGCATCCCGGGCTCACCTGGGCGTGGACGAACCCTGCTACGGCCACATCCTGGACCGATGTGTCTACGCCAACGACTCCGAAGTGCCCATCGGCAACCTGGCCAATCCACACATCGAAGCCGAGACCGCGTTTGTTATGGGCGAAGACTTGAAGGGGCCCGGCGTTACCCCGGTGCAAGTGATGAAGGCCGCCCACGCTGTGGTGCCCGCGTTAGAGCTGGTAGACCTGAAAGTGACAGGCGACGGCATTGACGCCACCGACGTAATTGCCCACAACGCGTTCCACGGCGGGGTGGTGGTTGGCTCCCGGATGGTCCGGCTCGAGGAACTCGACCTTCAATACGAAGGGGTGACGGTGGAATTCAACGGCAGCCTTCACGGCAGCGGGACCGGGTTCGAGGTCATGGGGAACCCCATCAATCCCGTCGTCTGGCTGGTCAACAAGCTGGCCGAATTCGACGACTACCTCAAGGCTGGCGAACTCATCATCTCCGGTTCCATGGTGACGCCGGTAGAGCTCAAGCCCGGAGACTCGGTCAAGGTTACCTACACCCGGTTGGGCAGCGTGGGCGCCCGTTTCGTTTAACCGCTGGCCCAGCTATCGATAGACCCGGAAAACGAGGAGGGAGCCATGCGTTGGGAGTTCGAGCTCGTTGCCGGACCGTACGGCGGCACCACCGAGGGTCCCGCTTAGGACGGTCAGGCGTTGCTCTTCACCGACATCCCCAACAGCCGCATCATGCGATACGACCCCGTTACCGGCGACTGTACCGAGTACCGCACCGGGACCAACGGGACCAACGGCCTCAACTTCGACGCCCAAGGCAACCTCTACGGATGCTCCGGAGGCGGCCGTAGCATCTTGAGGTTCGAGCCGGACGGTTCCGCTACCCCGCTGCCCCACCTGCTGGACGGACGCCGCCATAATCGTCCCAACGACCTTGCCATCGACCGAAAAGGCAGGATCTGGTTCACTGATCCCTCGGGCCAAATCCCCGCCGACGAACGGGAGTTGGACCACGCCTCGGTGCTTCGCCTTGTCCCCGACCCTGCGGCCCAAGGCGGTTGGACGCTGCAGCGGATGACCTTCGACACCTTTGCCCCCAACGGATTGCTGTTCTCCCAAGACGAGCGCACTCTCTACGTGGTGCAAAGCGACTACGAGGGGACCCGCGACCTACGGGCCTATCCGTTGCAGGATGACGACACCTTGGGCCGTTTCACCGTGCTGCACGTCTTCGGCGAAGACTACCGGGGAGTCCACCGTGGACTCGACGGCATGTGCCTCGATACGGAAGGGAACATCATCGCCGCCGGGGGTTGGCGGCAGGCAGGCCCGGGGCCGTTGATTTACGTGTTCAGCCCGTCGGGACGGGTTATCGAGACCCATTCGGTACCGGCCGACTGGCCCACCAACTGCGCCTTCGGCGGTAGGGCGTTGGACACCCTGTACGTGACCACCCGGGGCGGACACCTGTTCCGCGTCAACGACACCGGCCGCCGCGGCTGGACCCTCTATCCCCTTTAATACGTTCAACTTATACGTTCAACTTATACGTTCAACTAATGCGTGCAAGGCTCCGTGTTAGACCGACCACAAGGAGGCGAACCGTGGCTATCGACCAGCGTAACGCCCCGTCCGGAGAGGGTGAGTTCAGTGTAATCGGCACCCGCCCCATCCGCCACGACGGCCCCGACAAAGTGACCGGACGGGCCCGCTATGCCGCCGACATACACCCTCCGGGACTGCTGCAGGGCAAGATACTCCGCAGCCCCCACCCCCACGCCGTAATCAAAAACATCGACGCTGCACGAGCACTGGCGCTGCCCGGCGTCAAGGCAATCGCGACCGCCGCCGACTTCCCTGACGTCTCTGCGGAGATCGCCGACCAAGAGGAAGGCATGACTGTGAACTACGGTTTCTACAGCCGCAACGTCATGGCCAGGGAGAAAGCCCTCTACCGGGGCCACGCCATAGCCGCAGTGGCGGCAACCTCGGCCGCAGTGGCGGAAGAAGCACTGGGGCTCATCGACGTCGAATTCGAAGTGCTGACCCCGGCGCTGGACGCCGACGCGGCCATGGCGGAGGGAGCGCCCGTGCTCCACGAACGGCTGGTGACTCTGACCAATCCCGACATGCGTCAAGGCGGGTATGGCCCCCCCACTGTCCCCCCTCAGGGGGGGAATTGAAAGGGGGGAGCAACGTCTCGAACCGCTTCGAGTTTCGCCTCGGCGACCCGGACGAGGGATTTCGGGAGGCCGACGTGGTGGTGGAGCGGGAGTTTCACACCCGACCGGTCCACCAGGGCTACATCGAGCCCCACTCGGCCACCGCCCTCTGGGGCGCCGACGACCTGGTGACCATCTGGGCCAGCAGCCAAGGCCATTTCGCTCTCCGGGACCATACCGCCGCCATCCTGGGGACCAGTGTGTCGCGCCTCAAGATAATTCCGATGGAGATCGGCGGCGGGTTCGGAGGCAAGGGGCAGGGCGGCTGTTACCTGGAACCGGTGGCCGCCGTGCTCTCGCGGAAGTCCGGTCAGCCGGTCAAGATCACCATGACCAGGGCCGAGGTGTTTGAAGGCACCGGCCCCACGTCGGCCAGCCACATCAGAGTCAAGCTCGGCGCCACCAAAGACGGACGCCTCGTGGCGGCCGACTGCGAACTGGTCTACGAGGCGGGAGCGTTCCCAGGGTCGCCCGTTCCTTCGGGCTGCCGCACCATGCTCGCCCCGTACATCGTTCCCAACAGCTACATCGTGGGCGTTGACGTGGTGGTCAACGTACAAAAAGCTGCGGCCTACCGGGCGCCCGGCTCTCCCACGGCTGCCTTCGCCGCCGAGTCGGTCATCGACGAGATTTGCGAGCTCTTGGAGATGGACCCGGTGGAGTTCCGGCTGCGGAACTCGGCCAAGGAAGGGACCCGGCAACCGACCGGGCCCGTATTCCGCCGCATCGGTTTCGAGGAGATACTGCAGGCGGCCCAGGACCATCCGCACCTGCGGACGCCGCTTACGGGCCCGAACCAGGGCCGCGGTATCGCCGCGGGGGCCTGGTTCAACGGCACCGGTCCAGCCAGCGCCGTGGCCAGCGTCAACTCCGACGGCACGGTTAGCTTGGTGGAGGGGTCGCCGGACATCGGCGGGTCGCGGGCCGCCATGGCCATGCAGGTGGCCGAGGTGCTGGGCATCCCGGTGACTGAGGTGAAGCCAGCGATTGTCGATACCGACTCCATCGGCTACAGCTCCGGGGCCGGCGGCAGCGGAGTCACTTTCAAGATGGGCACGGCCTGCTACCAGGCCGCCCAAGACGTGAGGCGGCAGTTGATCGAACGGGCCGCCCGCATCTGGGACGTCGACGCGGACGACGTGGAGTATGACCGGGGGACCGTGCGGCACAAGCAGGACACCGAACTGGTCATCACTCTCAAGGCGCTGGCGCCCAGGCTCAACGGCACCGGCGGTCCCATCGTGGGCCGCGCCACGGTCAATCCCGGGGGCGTGGGCAACGCCTTCGGGCTCCACGTGGTGGACGTGGAGGTTGACCCAGAGACGGGCAAGGTGGACATCCTCCGCTACACTGCGTTCCAAGACGCCGGCAGGTCCATACATCCCAGCTACGTGGAAGGGCAGGTGCAGGGCGGCGCGGTACAGGGCATCGGGTGGGCGCTCAACGAAGAATACTGGATGGACGACCAAGGCCAGATGATGAATTCCAGCTTCCTCGACTATCGTATGCCCATCGCCCTGGACTTGCCGATGATCGAGACGGTTATCGTAGAAGTGCCCAACGACGGTCATCCCTTCGGAGTGCGGGGGACCGGCGAGGTGCCGTTGGTACCCCCGATGGCGGCCATCGCCAACGCCATTTACCAGGCGGCCGGGGTCAGAATGACCCATCTGCCCATGACCCCCGGCAGGGTCCTGGAAGCCCTGTGGGAGAAACTCGACCAAGGATGATAATTTGCCTGGCGACGACAAAGTAAACATCTACATTGACGGTAGCAATCTATATCACAGCCTAATGACTGCGGTCGGCAGGTCGAACCTGGACTTTCAGGCTTTTGCGGCGAAGTTGGTCGGCGAACGCAGGCTGCAAAGAATCTATTATTACAATGCGGCCGTCGACCAATTGAGAGAACCCGACCGGTATCGCGGCCAGCAAAGTTTCTTTGACGCGCTCCGAAGGGTCAATTACCTTGAGTTGAAGTTTGGGCGGCTGGTCTATCGGGATTCGCCAACGGTGCGTTACGAGAAGGGCATCGACGTCAAAATCGCGACCGACATGTTGGTTCACGGATACCGCGCCAATTACGATGTCGCTATCCTGGTAAGCGGAGACACCGACTTCGTGGATGCCGTACAGGCCGTGAAGGACCTTGGCCGTCACGTCGAGGTGGTGCTGTTTGACGATGCCGGTTCGATAGCGCTTAGAAACGTTGCCGACCGAGTTCATCAAGTCGGTCCGGATTTCCTGAGGGATTGCTGGCGATAACAAATGCGGGGTTGCTTAGCAACCCCGCAAGGTCCATTGCCCTTGATTGACCCAAGTGGGATGCCATACGCAATCAAGGAGGTTTAATTGCCCTTGATTGACGTGCAATCAAGGGGGTTTAATTAGAATGATAATATATACATTCGCATTGCAGTTTGCAAGCGCGACAAGCCTCCCCGAATCCTACGGCGTCCGCTGGAAGGGGTCGGTTAGCTCCAGTTCCTCGCCGATCTCCTTCAGCGCCGGCAGCACTTCCTGGCCCATGAGCTCCAGGCAGCGCATCGTGTCCTCGTGGCTTATGGTGCCGTCGTTGGTCCATATGGCCAAGATTCCAGGCCGCATCGCCGACAGTACCTCGCGCAGGTCGCGGATGACCGTTTCCGGGCTGCCGATGATCCAGCGCTTGGAGTCTAAAATCTGGTCATAGGCGGCAGTATCGAGCCCGCCGACACGGAAGGGATCGGAGCGAATCTTTTCCCGGATACGCAGGTAGCGCGGGTCCTGACTGGCGCTGGCGTAGCCCACGGGAGACTGGTAGTCGCGGGGTAGGGGGATGCGGCCCACCCCGATGTTGCCTGTCATGTAGCCCCGGCCCACGTCCCGGGCTTTTTCGTCGGTGTCTTGCACGTGGATGCGGACGAGGTACCCCAGGTGCTCGGAGCCCGGCTCATAGCCAATCTCCCGCGCGCTTTCGGCGTAGATGTCTTTCATGTCCTGAGTGGCTTGGATGTCGGTCTCAAGGAAAATGTAGGGGTAGCGGTGCTCGGCGCACCATACCAGGGTCTCCGGGCTGCCCGTGCCCGGAATCCAGACCGGAGGATGGGGCTTCTGCAACGGCACCTGGAAGGGGTTCACCACCCGGAACTCGTAATGTTTGCCCTCCCAGCGGAACGGGCCGGGCGTCGTCCATGTCTTCATCACCAGGTCGTGAGCCTCGTTGAACCTCTCCCGATTGAACAACGGGTTGGTGTTGGTGGCGAGGCTCTCCACGCCGGTCCCCCGCACGAACCCGGAGACCAGCCTTCCCTTGGATATCATGTCGATCTCGGCCAACTCTTCCGCCAGGCGGATCGGGTTATCGAAGATGGGCAACGGGTTGCCCAAGAGGACGATCTTCGGTTTCTTGGTGATACGGGCCAGGATGGCCGCCTCCAGGTTCATGGTCGCGCCCAGACAAGTGGGTGTGTTGTGATGCTCGTTGAGCATCAAGCCGTCGAACCCCATCTCTTCCGAGTATTCGTACTCGTCCAGGTACATGTTGTAGAGTTCCGACCCCCGCTGCGGGTCGAAATTGGAGTTGGAGAAGGTGAGCCGCACGGCCTCGTTGAGACTGCCGCGAACGGACTCCTCGGTGTAGTCCGTGTAAGCGCGTTCCGTAAACCGCATCAAAAACATTGGCTTGCCTCCAACTCCGTATTGTCGAATCGCCAGGGTCTAGAAAGCCCGGAGCGGGAACACCCGCCGGTAAACGCCGGGAGAGCCGGCGGCGTGTCCGTAGGTGCCGCCGATGTACTGGTTCATAGTGTCTTGGCCCCGCTGGCGTTCCCAAGCGAGGGTTTCGGGAACTTTCTCGTGTTCGAACTCGTACATGGTCAGGTATTTGGGGCCGCCTTCCACCGCGTGGTAGCGCCGCACAAACAAACAACCGGGGATCGTCAAGTTCGCTGGCGTCCGCACGTTATCGTAATAGTCGTTGTATTTGGCTTCCAACTCCGGCGGGACGTCCATGCGCCCAATCTGAAGGGCTGGGGCCATGCCGCGCCCCATGGTGTCGGAGTCGCTGGCGGCGGGATAAATCTGGGTGCAGACGTTCCGGACCATGTTGCGGCCGATAATGTTGGGGGACATCCGCTTGGTCCATTCGGTGGGGTTCTCGGACTGGCGCCGGTACTCGTCGGACTGCAGGGTTTCGGCCGACTCCAGCTCGTAGACCGCCAGGTAACGGGGACCGCCTTTCAACGCCTCGTACCGCGCTCCGTCCAAGAATCCGGGAGCGCTGAGACGCTCCGGGAGGTGCTCCTGGTTGTACCATTCGTTGAACTCGGCGTCATGTTCGACGTCGACATCGACGAAGACTATAAGCAGCGCGGTGCCTTTCTTCTTGACCATACGGACCTCCCAATGGGACGGTGAACGACCGGCACACCGTCAGTTGTCGGTGGCCTCGAAGGCCAGGTAGGCGTAGCGCAGGAATATGCCGCCCCTGGGCTCGGCCAAGGGGCCGTTGCCGACGAGGCAGGCGATCACGTAGCGGGCCCCCGGTTCGGCGCTGGCGCTTAGCTCCACCCGTTGGGGCGAGTTGAGGCCGACGATAGCCCCCGCGGTACGGTCTATTTCCCCGTTGACCCATACCTCGCCGTAATTGTCGGCGTTGGTCTCAAACCACAGGCGCGACCCGGCCACGTCCATCCCCTTGACCTGTGCGGGCAACTCTACGGCTATACGGTACCAAGCAAAAGTGAAGCCCACCGAAAGGCTTTGGCGGACGTTCGGCCATACTTCCCAACCGGAGTCGTCGTAACCGGCGAGGCGGGCGTCGGTGGCCAGCAGCCTGGCGGTGAGGCCTTCGTTGGGTTCTCCGGGCACCAGCCCTGGGGCCATCCGCCATTCAGCGCCGACCAGGGCCCGGTCTGCGGCATCGTTGAGGTCCAAAGCTACTCTGGGCATGGCGTCCTCTCAATGTCGTTAAACGCGGGACAGGCGGCGACGCCCAACGGCGCGTCCTCCGCGTGCCCGCGGTTTTTGTGATGATCAGTTGCAGGCCAGGGAGTAAAGCTGGGTCGCTCCCTCGGGCAGCGGGTAGTCGCCCCAGGTGTGGCCGCCGTTGCGGCTGCCGAACACCTGCCCACCGTTGGAAGCCACGTACATCCGACGGGGGTTGGCCTCGTCGAAAGCCACGCCGAAGAGGGTGCTGTTGACCTCGTGGCCCAGTTCCACCTGCCGCCAATTGGCCCCGGCGTCCGGGCTGTGGAAAAGGATGCCCGTGTCGGCCTGGAAGTTGGGCCCGGCCGCCACCCACACGTTCCGGTTGTCGCCCGGCGTCTCGCGGATGTAGCGGCAATAGGTCTGCCCCCTGTCGTTCAGGGGGTCTATGGGCACCCGGGCCCAGTGGTCGCCCCGGTCGTCGCTGCGGAACATACCGGCCCTGCCGATGCTGAGGACGGTGCCAGGCCGGAAGCTGCTGGCCAATACTCCGTGCATGTCCACCGGGTCGTCGTTGATGTACTGGCCGTGGCTCAGGTTCTCCCAGTGGTCGCCGCCGTCCGTGGAGCGGATGATGCCGCCCACTTCGATGGCGCCGTAGAGCTCGTTGGGGTCGGCGACGCTGGCCGACATCATCAGCACCCGCTTGGCCAGGTTGGCTCCGGGCCCGACTGTCACCTCGGGGAAGCGCACGCTCACCGGCAACTGGGCCCAGTGGTCTCCTCCGTCGTCACTGCGGTATATCTCAGACGATTCGTACCCGGCGAAAATGACATCGGGGTCGCGGGGATGGAACATCAGCGACCAGACGGGCAGCCCGTGGTCGCTCACGTTGACCTTTTCCCAGTGGTCGCCGTTGTCGTTGCTCCGGTACGGCCCGTCCTGCGTGCCGGCGTAGACCACCTCGGGCGTCCTGGGATGAACGGCGATGGAGCGCACTGCCGGGGCCTCGGGCAGGCCGTTACTCAGCGTCTCCCAGTCGCCGTCGTCGTTGGTCATGCGGTAGAGGCCGCTGTTGACCTCCCTGCCGGGCGCCGTCTCTCCCGCCAGTCCTGCGAAAACGTAAGAGTTAGCCATGTCGTTCGCCTCCTGATGGAGTTTGAGTCGATTCTTGGTGCCGATTCCAACACAGGCTTATGAGGGTGTCAACTTGTTGCCACCCGACGGGAGGGCCGAACGCCCCCACGAGTGTCCGGTTACACCAGTCCCTCTTCAATCATTGCCTGAATCGCACCGTCGAAGGCCTCCAAACTTTGGTCGATGTCGGCCTCGGTATGGACGCCGGAGAGCACCCCGCTGGTGCGGGACATGAGGTCCACGCCCCGGACCTGCAGGGCCTGCCGGAAGTTGGTCTGAATTGCGGACGGCCCACCCTTGAGGGCGTTGGCATCGAGCCCTTCGATGGAACGGCCTCCGAAGTAGATGTGGAAAGTGGAGGACTCACCGTAAACGGACGCGGCCACTTCCCGCCGGTCGATTATTTCCCGGAGTCCGACGCGCAGCCGCTCCGCCATCCGGTCGGCGGTGTCTTGCATCTCGCCGGTAGCCGCAATGCGAAGCGCGGCGTTGCCGGTGGCGGCGCAATAGGGGTTGGCGTTGAAAGTGCCGCCGTGGTAGACGCGCTGGAAGCGGTCATGGTCCGCGTCCCCTGTTATCTCCATTACCGACATCACGTCTTTCCGGCCGGCCACCGCGCCTCCGGGGAGGCCTCCGGTGAGAACCTTGGCCATGGTGCAAAGGTCCGGGTCGAGGCCCAGGACCTGTTGCAGACCGCCCGGACTCCAGCGGAAACCGGTGATCACTTCGTCCAGGACCATGACCACGCCGTAGCGCCGGGTCAAATCCCTCACGCCCTGCACGAACCCCGGCGCCAAGGGGACGGTGCCGTAGGAGGCCCCGGACCCTTCGGTAATAACGCCGGCGATGTCGTTGTCGGTGGCCAGCACCCGCTCCAAGGCGTCCAAGTCCGGCGGCAGCACGACCACCGAGTCCACCGTGCCCTTGGGAATTCCCGTGGACGCCGGGACGTCGAAGGGGGCCAGGTTGCCCGGCATCACGTAATCGTGCCAGCCGTGATAGTGGGACTCCCAACGCACTATCTTGTCTTTCCCGGAGTAGGCCCGGGCGATACGCAGGGCCAAGGCGGTGGCTTCGGCGCCGGAACCGACAAACCGGACCTTGTCGGCGCACGGGACCATGTTACACACCCTCTCTCCCCACTCCAGCACCTTCTCCACGGGGGAGCCGTAGTGGGAACCGGCCGGAGCGGCCTGCATGAGGGCCTCTACGACTTCAGGATGGGAATGGCCCAAGAGCAGGGAAGCCGATCCCAACCCGTAATCGATGTATTCGTTGCCGTCCACGTCCCATTTGCGCGGCCCTTGCCCGCGTTCGATGGTCACTGGGAACGGATCGGCAACGTAGCCGTCGTGGCCGCCGCCGCCGGAGGGGAAATATTGCTGGAAACGGGGAAACAGGGCCGCAGACTTGGGGTTTCTACGGATGTATGTCTCTCGTATCCTCTCAGCCATCGTTTTCCTCCTGCAATTGACATCACGCGTATTCTACCGCAAACCGGAGGCGGGCCGGGCGACGATTGGGGGCGAAGCCACAGGTCATGTATAATCCGCCACGGATTTAAGACTTCGGGTGGTCCCCTGGGGCACATAGCTCTTGAATTGGAGGCCTCGGTGACTGGCGCGGAAACGACATTCATACTCAACACCTTCTCGTTCCTCGTTTGGGGCGCGCTAGTGATGTGGATGTGCGCGGGGTTCACCATGCTGGAGTCGGGCTCGGTGCGCACCAAGAACGCCTCGATGATCTGCATGAAGAACATCGGGCTCTATTCCATCGCCGGTCTGGCCTTCTTCTTCATCGGCTACAACCTCATGTACGTCGACGTCACTCACGTCATCGGCTCATTCCAATTCCTACGCGGCCCTTCGCCCGACGAGATCGCGCTGGTGTCCGGTCAGGAAGGCGTGGCGGCGTCCGTTATCCAGAGTGGCCGCTCCACCATGTCCGACTGGTTTTTCCAGATGGTCTTCGTGGCGACGGCCGCTTCCATAGTGTCCGGGGCCTTGGCCGAACGGGTCAAAATGTGGTCGTTCTTCCTCTTCACGCTTTTTTTGACCGCGCTCATATACCCGATTGTCGGCGCGTGGACCTGGGGAGGCGGCTGGCTGAACGAGCTCGGGTTTCAGGACTTCGCCGGATCGACCATAGTGCACGGGGTCGGGGGCTGGGCGGCGCTCGCGGGGGTGCTGGTCGTTGGGCCAAGGCTGGGCAAGTTCCGGCGCGACGGCTCGGTTAGACCCACGCCGCCTTCCAACATCCTGGTGGTGACGCTGGGTGTGTTCATCTTGTGGTTCGGCTGGTTCGGCTTCAACGCCGGGTCCCAACTGGCCCTTGGCAGCGCCGCGGACGTTGTAGCGATGAGCCATGTGCTGGTCAATACCAACCTGGCGGCGGCGGCCGGCGTCATCGCGGCCCTCGCCTGCTCGCGGCCCATCTTCGGGCGCATGGACATGTTCGCCGGTCTGAACGGCGCAATCGCCGGGCTTGTCTCGATTACGGCCGGCCCTGATATCGTCGACCATTACTGGGCGATCATCATCGGCATGATCGGCGGCGTCCTGTGTACCCTCGCTATCAAGTTATTTGAAAAGATCAAGCTCGACGATGTCGTCGGTGCGATACCCGCCCACCTTGTCGCGGGCATCTGGGGGACATTGGCCGTCAGCATTGCGGCTGGCGGCAACGTGGGAGTCCAACTAATCGGCGTGGCGGCAATCGGCGCGTTCGTGTTCGGGGCTTCCTGGCTGCTGTGGCGGGCTATGGACTTTACCATGGGAGCGCGGGTTTCACGTCAGGTCGAGAATTTGGGCCAGGACGCCGGGGAGCTGGGAATCGAAGCCTATCCCGAATTCGTGCTCATGCCGGAAGAGGACCTCCTGCCCGAAAACGACGACTGAACGCCGGTTGTGCCGGGACTGGCCGGGCGACTAATATAGGCCCACCTGGCAGCCAAGGAGGAATGGATGGAGGTCTACGAGTGCATCAGGTCCCGGGTCAGTGTGCGCGAGTTCAAGCCTGACCCGGTCCCGGGTCGCGTCATTGCTGCCATGCTGCGGGCGGCCCGGTGGGCTCCCAGCGCCCGCAACCGGCAACCCTGGAACTTCATTGTCATTCAGGACCACGGGACCCTGGAGCAGATCGGGAGAATTGCATCGTCGGGCGGGTTCATCGGCGACGCTCCCTTGGGCATCGCGGTAGTCATGGACCGGCAAGGCCGCGTTGAGCTGGACGCCGGTCGCGCCCTGCAACAGATGGAGCTCGTCGGTTGGTCCCACGGCGTCGGCGGCTGCATCGCCGGGATACGAGGGGAGGAAAACGACCGGGTGAAGGAGTTGTTGGCCATCCCAGAGGACAAGGAACTGGTCACCGTGATGGCCTGCGGCTACCCCACGGACGCCGCCAGGTCCGGCGGCAAAAGGCGCAAACCGTTGGCGGAGATCACCCACGGAGAGCGCTTCGGGCAGAGCTACCAGGCCGGCTAGGAGGGACCGCCATGCGATTGGCAAACAAGGTAGCCATAATCACCGGCGCCGCCGCAGGGGTGGAAGGCCAGTTGATGGGCTTCGGCGGGTCCGCCGCCCGCATGTTCGCCGCCGAAGGGGCGAGCGTCGTGCTGACCGACATCAAGGAGGAGATGGGCGAAACCACTGCCGCCCAAATCCGGGAGAACGGCGGCGAGGCAGTGTTCCTGCCCCACGACGTTACCAGCGAGGACCGGTGGATCAGCGTGATCCGGGAAACCGTCAGCCGGTACGGTAAAATCGACGTGTTGGTGAACAACGCGGGCACCGGGGCCAGGACCACCGTGGACGAGACCACGGTGGCCGCTTGGGACGGGCAGATGGACGTTCACGCCAAAGGGGTGTTCCTGGGCACCAAGCACGCGATACCCGAGATGCGCCGCGCCGGCGGCGGCTCGATCATCAACGTGTCTTCCATCTACGGACTGGTGGGCAGTCCCACCGCCGCCGCCTACCACGCCGCCAAGGGGGCCATTCGCCTTTTCACCAAGTCCGCAGCGGTCCAATACGCGGGGGAGAACATCCGGGTGAACTCGGTGCATCCCGGCTATTGTTGGACTCCCCTGACGGACCCCAGCTACTCCCACGAAGAAGGACGCCGAGACTGGTCTCTGGGCCAAATTCCCATGGGACGCTTGGGCAACGCCGACGACATCGCCTACGGCATCCTTTACCTGGCCTCCGACGAGTCTTCGTTCGTGACGGGCTCCGAACTGGTAATCGACGGCGGCACCACCGCCCAGTAGCCGGCCCGGATTCGGTGTAATCAGGTATAGAACTTGAGCGACCCAAAAGAGCAGCCCAGCACCCGAGCCGATAGCCCTTGGCCAAACATCAGGGCGGCGCCCAGGAGTTTCTTCCGGACGCCCCTTTGTACCGACATGGACCAACTGGATGTGAATGTTGCGTTTATCGGCGTCCCCTTCGATCAGGGAACCCTCGGCCGGCCCGGCGCCCGGTTCGGGCCCGACGCGGTCCGGGACGCTCCCAGGGCCTACGCCTACTCCGACCCCTACGGGTCCCAGGCCCCGGCTGGCGGTTTCTTCGACGTCGACGTGCAAGACGAACTGCTCCGGGGCGTGACCATGGCCGATTGCGGCAACGTCACGGTCGTGCCATCGGAAGTGGTCCGTAACTTCGACAAGATTACCGCCGCGGTCGCCAAGGCCGTGGAGCGCGGAGCATTCCCCGTAGTGGTGGGCGGCGATCACGCCATCACCTTCCCGGCGGTACGGGGCCTGAGTTCGTTCGCCCCGTTGAACATCGTCCACTTCGATGCCCACTTGGACTACAGCCACGACATCCAAGACAACCTCTACACCCATGCCAGCCCGATCCGCCGTTGCCGGGAACTGGACCACGTTGGGCACATCACCTCCATCGGCATACGAACGGCCCGGCGGCGGCCCTACGAGGAAGCCCGGCGGGACGGCACGCTGGTCATCAGCACCAGGCGTTTCCGCGAGATGGGCCCCCAAGCTGTGGCCCAAGAGATACCCAGGGGAGAGAAACTGTACATCACCTTCGACATTGACGTGATGGACCCCAGCCAAGCCCCCGGGACGGGGACGCCGGAGACCGGCGGGCTGTTCTATGAAGAGGTCCGGGAGTGCCTGGCCGAGCTGGTCGCCTCCTCCAATCTGGTGGGCTTCGATATGGTCGAAGTCGCGCCCCCTTACGATTCCTCGGAGATCACGGTCCAAGTGGCGGCGAGACTGATCATAGACATCCTTTCGGCCCGGTTCCCTTCTCCATCGTCACCCTGACCCGCTGGCGACTCACGCCCCCACCCTTACCCTCCACCAGAGGGGAGGGGACAATTTGATGACCCTGGGGTTTTTGCCGAACTCTGTGGTCAATCACGGGAGGCGTGGTATAATCCTGGGATCGGGGCGTGGCCCAGTCCGGTAGGGCACCTGCATGGGGTGTAGGGGGTCGCCGGTTCAAATCCGGCCGCCCCGACCATCCAAGGACCAGTACCGAGACCGCTTATGGGCGGTCTCTTTCTTTTGGGCCCGGTGATTATGCCGCGGTTTGTGAGGATGCTAATGCTGGCTGGCGGGAAGCCGGTGGACGGCTCTTCCGCCGCGGTGTTCCGCGTCGCCTTCGGGCTCGTCTGTCTGGCCGGAATCGTCCGGTTCTTCGCCCACGGATGGGTCTCTGAACTGTACGTCGAGCCGGTGCATCACTTTACATACCTGGGGTTCGGATGGGTGAAACCGTGGCCCGGTTGGGGAATGCACCTGCATTTCGCTCTGCTGGGGGTATTCGCCCTAGGAATCGCGGTGGGGTACCGGTACCGCCTATGCGTCCTGGCCTTCTTCCTGGGATTCACCTACGTTGAACTTATCGACAAGACCAACTACCTGAACCACTACTACTGGGTGACACTGGTCAGTCTCTTGATGGTGTTCCTGCCGATGCACCGGTCTATGTCGGTGGACCGATGGCTGGCCCTGAGACGCGGACGGGAACTCGCCGCCGACGTTTGGGGCTACATCCCTTTGGCGACTCTCTGGGCGTTGCGTGGGCAGGTCGCGGTAGTTTACCTGTTCGCCGGCGTCGCCAAACTGAACCCGGACTGGCTGTTGGAGGCCCAGCCGTTACGCATCTGGCTGCACCATCACGCCGACCTGCCGCTGGTGGGACCGCTCTTGGGAGAGCTCTGGGTGGCCTACGCGATGAGTTGGGCCGGGGCGTTCTTCGACCTGACCATTATCGGATGGCTTTTGTGGCGGCGGACGCGGTTATGGGCGTTTCTGGTCGCGGCGGTATTCCACCTGCTGACCTGGCTGCTTTTCCCGCAGATCGGCGCGTTCCCGTGGCTCATGATGGGCGGCGCGTTAATTTTCTTCCCGGCCCACTGGCCCAAAACGCTGGCGGCGCGTGTGTTGGCAGATGGCCAGCGCCGGCCCTTGGAAGCGGTCCCAGCCTCCGGCGCGAGTCATTACACGGCACGCGGTACGGGGGCATGGCTTCACCGCGTGGCGGCGCTGGCCATCGCGGTCTACTTTTTGGTGCAGGTAATTGCGCCCCTGCGGCATTACGCCTACCCGGGCAATGTCCGTTGGAACGAGGAAGGCTACCGGTTTTCCTGGCGGGTGCTGCTCACGGAGAAGGTGGGGCTGGTGGAGTACCGGGTGCGCGACCCGGCCAGCGGCCAGTCATGGCGGGTTGGCCCGGAAGACTACTTGACGCCGCTGCAGGCGGAGCGGGCCGCCACCCAGCCGGACATGGTGTTGGAAACTGCCAAACTGATCGCCAGAGACTTTTCGGCGCAGGGGTATCCGGCGGTCCAGGTGTACGCCGACGCCTTTGTTTCGATGAACGGCAGGGAACATCGCCGGTTGATCGACCCCGCCGCCGATCTGGCAGGTCAGGACCATGGGCTGGCCCCAAAGGAGTGGCTGCTCGACCCGGCCAGCCAAGAGGCTTCGCCGCGTTACGTTTGGGGCGAAGGACGGTCGGACTAGCTATCGCCGTCGGTATCGGAGAAGCCGACGGAAACGCCCAGCAGACTCACCACCTCGGTGTTCAGCACCCGCTGCAGCTCTTTGAAGCTATCGTACACGGCTCTGACAACGGCAGGGTCGGAGACGATAGCCGATTCGAGGCTGCCGTCGAAAGCTTCTACCGCGTCCCGGCAGGCCTCGATCGCCCCGGCCATCCGGCTGTCCACCTCCGGTGAAAGCTGACGGACCCGGTGGCTGATGCCCAGGGCGTCGAGATCGCCGTCGGCCCCTTGGTACATCTCGGAAATACCGAGCAATTGATGGCGCAGGTTCTCGCGGGAGTGGCCGGCCGCGCCGGAGGGAATAGCTGACGGGTCCGCTTGGGTGTCCACCCCCAAAGCCGCCCCCAGCCGCATGTTGGCGATGGTGCGCACCATGAAGACCAGTGAACGGACCACCTCCGCCTCCCCTTCCCGTGGGTGGAGCGAGGAACTGGCGGAGCCGTCGAAGAACCCGTCATATCCCGGCGCCTCCCCGTCTCCCTCCCAGTCTTGGCGGACGCCATCGATCTCGTCGTGGGCGACCGTGGCCAAGGCCTCCAGGTAGCCGCAGCGCATCGCTCCGGCGGGCCCGGCCAAGGTGTCGCTCCCGTCACCGAACAACAGGTGCTCCATGGCGCCCATACCCCGTTGGGTAGAGGGCATGAACTGGCGGACAGCCTCAGTCGTGACCAGTTCTCCTTCGGACACAACTCCTTCGATGCGTTCGATGGACACCGGCCACCAGTCGACCAGCGACACCGAACGCCGGTCCATGGCCGGCCCGAAACGGAATGCCCCGGTTGTCACCCAAGCGGCGCGGGCATCCCGCCACGTCGTACGGGCTGTTTCGAGGGAGGCCCCGCCGGGGACCGCGCACAGGGCATCCACCGATATCGCCAAGCCTCCCATGGCGTCGGAAGCCTGCCGGTACCGCGGGACGATGACGCGGCCGGTCAGGCTGGTCAGGACGTCCCGGCGGGAGACTTCCGGAGTCTCGGTCGGAACTACCGCAGTCTCGCGAGTGGATTCGCCGGGCCCCGCAGTGGGTGACGCGGAGCCGCCACAGGCTATCAGCGCCAGCAGGGCGGCCAAGGAGCTCAACAAAAGAAGGCAGCGAAGACTCATGTCGGGCTTCACAGCGACTCCAGGAACCTGATGAGGGCGTCGCGTTCCTCTTTGGTAAGGGCCTTAAAGGCGTCCCTGGACTCAGCGGCCTCTCCGCCGTGCCAGATGATGGCTTCGGCGAGGTTTCGCGCCCGGCCATCGTGGAGGAACATGGTATGGCCATTCACCGTCTTCACCAAGCCGATGCCCCATAACGGCGGGGTCCGCCACTCCCGGCCGTCGGCTTCGAAATCGGGCCTGCCGTCGGCCAGACCCGGACCCATGTCATGCAACAGCAAGTCGGTATACGGGTAGATGGTCTGGCGGGATACAGCGGCCACCGGGTGCCCTCCTGTAGTGTGGAAGGGCGTGTGGCACAGGTGGCAACCGGCGTCGACGAAGACCGCCGCGCCGTGGGTGACCTGTGGGTCGTTCACGTCTCTCATGGCGGGCACCGCAAGAGTCTGGGTGTAGAAAACGACCTTGGCGAAGCGCTCGCCGGGAATCTCGGGGCTCCCGCCGCTGGGGGTTGCAGCGCAGTCCTGCTGGGAGTCCGGGCAGTTCTCCCCGGAGAACATGGCCGAGGTTATGCCGATATCGCCCAAGAAGGCGCCAGCGGTCTGCTGCTCCACCGTAGGCTGATTGGCCTTCCAGCCAAAACGGCCCAAGGCAAGGTCTCCCCGGCGGATGTCCCAGACCATGTTGGGCCGCCCAGAGATGCCGTCGCCGTCGGCGTCGTCCGGGTCGGACGAGGCCAGGATGGTCTCCTCGGGGATGGCTTCCAGGAGGCCCATGCCGACCACCGCCGGGGCCACTCTTGGCGAAAGCATAACCTCAGGATGCAACGGGCCGAATACAAGCTTTCCGACCTGGTAGCTCGGCGCCCTAAGGCTGTACGGCTCGCCGTCGTCGAACTCACCGGGCTCTTCCCGGTAGAGGACTATCATCCGTCCTTCCGAGGGAACCAGCAACACTGCCCGGTCCTGTAGCTGACCGCCGTAGACCGGGTCCGGCATGGGGCCGCCGTGAGGGCCTTGGCCTGGGATGCTGAGGCGGAACAGCAGCCCCCGCTCCGGGTCATCGGGACCGTCGGGCGGCTTGGCGCGGCCGTCCAGGGTATGGCAGGAAGAACACGACAGGGCGTTGAAGGTCGGGCCCAACCCGTCGCGAGCGTCCGTGGAGGCGGGTGCCGTAACCCAGTTCTGCCGGAAAAAGCTGTTGCCGACGGCGAAGGTCCGTCGCTCTTCTCGCTTGAGATTGCGGGCTGGAAGCCCGAAGGCGTTGCGGGTGTCGGTGAAGGCGGTGGTTTCGCCGCCCAAGGCTTCAACAAGAACAATCCGCGTCGGCGCGGGGTCCCGGTTAAAGACGGCGAAGTATACCGTCACCGGGGCCACGACCAAAACGGCGGCCAAGGCGAAAAATCCCAGCCGCCGTGTCCTGGTCGACCGTCCGCCGGAGAGTGCTGCCACCTAGCTGACCGTTATGGTGATACCAACTTCCTCTGCCGCGGCCACGATGGTGTCGGTCTGGTTTTCCAGCGATTCAATGGTCCGCAGGACGGCCGCCCTGCCGGGCTCGTCATTGGCGATGGTGTCCCGCAGGTGCAGGTCGAAGGGACTGGGTATGGCGGCCGCGAGGGCGACGCTGCGGTCAATCTCCATGGCCAGTTGGTCGGCTAGTCCGGGGTTGGCGATGGCCACCAAGTCTTTCACTCCGGGCCCCGAATGCGCCCCGTAGTTGCCGGTGAACACCATCTGTATACCGCGGGCGTTGCCCACGATGTCGGCGGTGGTGTTGTCAGAGAAGCAGGAATGCTCGTCTTCTTGAGACCGTTCCTCGTAGGCAACGGTCATACGCTCACCGGCCAGTTCGCCGCGGCTGAGCTCGCCGATTCCGGTGATGACGTTGGTAAGAGCGGCGTCAGCGTCCATCACCATGAATCCGGCCCGGTAGTTGCCGGCGACGTTGGGAGCCCAGGCATCGACCATTTGCCGGAGGTGGACCAAGAGGAGCTCGGATGCGACCGCCAGATATATGCCGCGGCGGTCGGCGTTGTCACCGGTGGTGTAATCCTCCAACGGCCGGCTGCCGGGACCGATCTCGTTCATGTCTTGCCCCCAGAGCAGAAACTCGATGGCGTGCCAGCCGGTGGAGACGTTCTCCTCGCCACCCTCCTCATTCAACGATTCTATCAGGGCGGCGTCGATCACCGGGAATTGCGACGGGTTGTTAATGATGCCAGCTTTGGCGTTGCCTTCAACGTAGTCGATATACGACTCGTCGAGGGGCCAAGCGTTAAGCAGGCCTTCGGGGCCGTCCTCTTCGTTGTCGATGGGACCGCCATAGAACCGGAACGCCTCGGTTGGTCCGTAGTCGTCCCGGGCGCGAAGCCAGGACCTCTTGGCTCCCTCGAGGCTGGAGGGAGTCGGGTCGTCCAGAAACAGACCGATGGCCTGGTCCATAATCGTCGCGGAAGCCAGGCTCTTGACGTAGAGGGCATGTACGCCCTCGGCGTAGTTGGCCACGACTTCGCCCTTGACCTGGGCGATGTCCGGGCCGGGAGTAGCGATCGGGGGCGGTTCGGTTGGCGGCGGGGCTTGCTCGCCGCATGCCGCCAACAACAAAAGCAGGACTCCGGACAGTAACCCAGCTAACACGAAGATAGACAACCTGTTCATATTGTTTGATCTCCTTTGCCAATCACTACCGCTGAATGTCATGCAGCGTGACATGTCGAATTAAACCGCCGCTAAGTCTACACGTAGTAACTGGTGTATGCAAGACAGAACCACATTGCTGTATTGGTTGGCAATGTTTGAATGGCCAACAAAATAGGGGCGTCTTGTTAGAGACGCCCCTATAATCGCCGCGGAGGAGTTTTTAGGTCAGTCTTCCTTAATCTGCTGGTTGAGATAGAGGTCGATTCCAATGATGTTGATGGTCTCCAGCTGGGTCTCGATCCAGTCGATATGCTCTTCTTCCGACCGGACCATCTGCTCCAGAATGCTCCGGGTGGTGTAATCGCCCACCGACGCGCAGTGGGTGATTGCCTCGATCAGGGCCTCGACCGCTCCCTGCTCTGCCTGCAGGTTCAACTCCAGGTCTTCCTGGACGGATTCCCCGACCATCACCTGATTCAGCCGCTGCAGGTTCGGCAGGCCCTCAAGGTAGAGGATATGGCCTATAAGGTGCTGGGCGTCCTTCATCTCTTCGAAGCTACTCGAGCGAAAACGGTGATAGACCCGCTCGAAGCCCCAGTTTTTGCACATCTCAGCTTGGATGAAGTACTGGTTGATGGCCGTGAGCTCGATAGTGAGGATGTTGTTCAGCCGGTCTAAAACGCCGTCTTTAGCTTTCATGGGCGGGGCTCCTCGGCTACGGTCTGGTGAAAAAATTAATGCCCCCTGGCCCGACGGAGATCGGCGTTCCAAGGGGCTGCGTTGCATTATACGTGAAATAGCCCGGTTGCGAGAACTGATGGACCGTTCCAAGAGACACCCGGTCCTTCGATACCGTTACGCGACCGCCAGGTCCCGCTTGGACTTGTCCATTACCAGTCTCACCAATACGGAGATCTTGGCGATGTGGTCGGCGCAACGGCCGCAGGCGTCCCTATCGTCGAAGCCAAAAGTCTTCATCAACGCCTCCGGACTGGCGCCCCGAGTCTTGGCCGCTTCAACCGCATCGGAGAACGTAACGCCCTTGCATACACAGACGTACACTGTACCGACCTCCACATAGCGACGAATCGTTGCTAGTCTACGGTACCGTAATTTATATGTCAACACGATAATCTGACATTCTACCTATTGGCTTGGGTTTATTCTCAACGATTGGCACTGGGAGCATTCTATCGATTCTGACCGTGTGTTAACCACGATAAACGTTACCCAACGTATCTTTCGTGCCGATGGCAACTGACGCAAGGGGGGGCGCCCATTGCGTCCTGAACAGAGAGCGGGCTGGATGGCAAGCGGGGTAAGCCTTCTTGGCTTGGCGGGAGATTTGAATGTATCCGAGGCCAAGGATATACTCGGCCCACAGTCCAAGAACGCCCCAAAGCGGGCCATAGACCGGTCGGCAACGGAGTCAGGATGCGTTTCGGTCATTTCTTCTACCCCATGAAGTTCGATGACTCCAGGGACGATCTCGCCATACAGGAATGTCTCGAAGAGGCTGAATTGGTCGAGGGGCTGGGGCTGGACGCCATCTGGATCGCCGAGCACTATTTCACCGGCGAATGCGTCTACGGCGACCCGCTGGTGTTCGCCGCCGCAGTGGCAGTCAAGACCAAACGCATCGACCTGGGTTTCGGCATTCTGGAACTGCCTCTGCACAACCCGGTGCGGGTGGCTATCCAGACCGCCCTGCTGGACAACCTGTGCCAAGGGCGCTTGATTGTGGGCACAGCCAAGGGCTCCAACTACAATGCCTTCGAATACATCGGTTTCGGCACCAACCCGGAGTTGGGCGCCCGGCAGATGGAGGAGGCCGAGGAGTTGCTGGTCAAGGCCTGGACCACCGACAACCTGGTATTCAAGGGCGAATACTATCAGGCGTCGTTCCCGTCGGTCCGGCCCCGTCCCTACCAGAAACCCCATCCCCGCTTGGCACGGGCTTGCCTGAACGAAGAATCGGTCAAGGAAATGGCCCGCATTGGCCGGCCCGTATTGCTCCGGGGCCGCTCCACCAACAGCACCGCCGACCACATCCGACTGTACCGCGACACGATGGCCGAATCCGGGTTCGACGAAGAGGCCATCGAGCGCAACCTGGACCAAATCTGGGTCTGGCGCGAGATGCACCTGGCAGAGTCCGACGATCAGGCGATGGACGAGTTCCTTCCGGCACAATATGAAGCCTTCACCACGATGCAGGACTATCGCACGACATGGAACCCCGCCGAGTATCCGATGGAGCGCCAGACCCCGCCGATGGGCCGAGAGGGGTACGCTGCGATTCCCGACCCCGCCGCCGCAGAAAACCTGATCGGCAGCCCCAATCGGGTAGCTGAACAACTGGGCCAAATGCGCGACGCCGGCATACGCAACCTGATGCTGACCAACCGCGGGCTGATGTCGCAGGAAAAGACGGCGGCGTCGCTAAAGCTGCTGAGTGAGAAGGTGATGCCGTGGTTCCGGGACTGAACGCCGGCAAACGAATTCCGGGCACGCTCCAAGAAAAAAGCCGCCGTTCTTGCGAACGGCAGCTTCGAGACTAGATAGCTTGGTTGCGGCGTTTACTGCACCAGGTTTGGCGTTACCTCGGCGGGCAGGCCGGTGGCTTCCATTTCCCTGGCCCGCGCTTCCACTTTCGGCATTACCGACGCGATCAGATCTTCGTCGAGGTCGGCGGCTACACCGGGGTAACCGGCCCGCTCCAGCATCGCCGCCAGCTTCTTGTTCTTGAACTGGTCCAGGCACCAACTGAGCGGATCGGGCACCAGGGTCCTGTCCCAGTAAATCCGGTGGTTCTTGTTCCGGGGCCCATAGTGGTAGTGAGGGCCGTCCCAGAAGCAGTCGAAGGCCAGAAGCTCGGTCTCTTCGGTGAAGACCCGGCCCGTGTTGCCAGCCAGTTCGGACAGGACGTGGATGGCCAAGCCGCCGTCGCCAGAGGCCAGCCGCCGCATTTCCAGGCCGAAACGAATGTTGCCGGCCTCGATAATGTCGGTCCCCCGGTTGTGCTTCACAGTGTTGCGATCGGCCATGAACTTGGCCCGTGCGATGTTTTCCACCTCGTCGAGGCTCGCCGCCACCGCCGTCATGTCGAGCTGGCCGGCGATCTCCGGGTAGCCGGCCTCTTCCACCATGATGGGCAGGCTCTCCCGGATGGTCTTGACCGACCAGCCGATGGGATTGCCATCAACGGTGTGGTCCATGCGGAATTTCTTATTCTTGCCGTTGGGGCCGTAGATGTAGCTGCGTTCCAAGTCGAAGCAATTGAATCGCAACAACGTAGTGTCGCCGGACTCGACGAGAATAACGACGCCCTGGTCTGTATGGTCTTGAATGTTGCCGTCCCAAAGCTCGTGCTGGATGATTAACGTTACGTTGCCGGCCTCTACCCTGACTCGACCAGACTGTTGCATCATATGCGGAGCTCCTATCGGTTGATTGCTGTGGCCGAAATATAGCCACCGTGGCGCTTGAGTGTCAATAACCTAATCGCCGGCGGCCACCGGCGCCTCGACGTTGAAGTGAGGCATTACGCCTTCGGCGAAGCGTTCCAGTTGCTCAAGCATCACGCTCAGGGACGTTCCCATACGGTTGCAGCCCACGTGCATGTATTCCAGACCCGGGTATTTATCCTGAATCTCCATGATGCGTTCGGTGACCTGCTCGGCGGTGCCGCAGAGCCAAGCCCGGGAGGCGACGTAGTCTTCCAAGGTGGGCAGCCCGGCGCTTCGAGCCCGCTTGGGATCGCCCAAGGCGATGATCTGGTCGGGGGAGAGGTCCCGGAAGAAGCCCAGGGGCGCGAACATCTTCATGTCTTCTTCCAAGTACTTTCGGGCCTGCTCGATGGCCTCCTGCTCGCTGTCGGCTATGAACGTTGAGAGGCCGATGACCAAGCGGCCGCCCAACTCGACTTCCCGGCCATGGCGGGCCAGGGTTTCGGTCCATTGCCTGATGACGTCATCGGCGGCGCCTCCCGTGACCGCGCCACCACCGATGATGGCTTGGATGTCGTTTTTGGCCATGAAGTCCATGGCCCGCTGGCTGGCGCTGACCATGGGCTGCCAGGTCTCCACCGGCAGGGTCCTGGGCCGCGGCACCAGGGTCAGTTCCTTCAGGGTGTAGCCGCGGTAGGGGACTTCGGGCGGCAGCTTGTAGTATTTGCCTTCGTGGGAGAAGGACTCCTCGTTGAAGGCTTTCATTATGATCTCAACCTGTTCCTCGAACAGCTCCCGGTTGGCGTCGTTGTCGGTGTTGGTGCTGGGGGCGCCGAAGGTGTCGACCTCGCGGGAGTGGTAGCCGCGGCCGACGCCGAAGATCACCCGGCCGTTGGTCAAAATGTCGGCGGTGGCATAGTCTTCGGCCAGACGCAGGGGGTGCCACATGGGGTTGATGTTGAAGCCGCAACCGAACTTGAGCTGCTTGGTCAGGCTGGCCAAGTGCACGTAGAGCAACAGGAGGTTGGGGATGACCTCGTTGCCTTCGTGCTGGAAGTGATGCTCCGCTGCCCAGAAGCTGTGGTAACCCAAACGGTCCATAGTCTGCACGATCTGGGTGCAACGGTCGAAAATGGTAATCAAACGGTCGTTGTCGAACCGCCGGTCGTTGACCGGGGTGGCCTCCAGGCCGAGGTCGCCCAAGTCCACGTGGCCGGCGTAGAGGCTGCCGAAATGCTTGATCATAGTTTCCATTCCTTTCGTGTCTGAGATGTAGGCGAGTGTCAACAATTGTAATGACGGCGTCCCGGTTGTCAATTGAATGTTCGCGCGGAGGGTGGCCGCCCGGGAGCATCGACCGATGGATTGACGCCCGATATGCCTCGGATTATTATCGGGCCAAAAAGGGGGCGGAACGAAAACGGTCCATCAATCGGCCATAGAAAGGAGAAGGAACGTGAAATACGACGTGATTGTCGTGGGCGCCGGCTCAGCCGGCTCCATCATAGCCTCCCGGCTCAGCGAAGACCCGGAGAGGTCGGTGTTATTGCTCGAAGCGGGTCAGGACTACCCGGAGTTCGAACACCTGCCCGACGAGGTGAAGTTCGGTTACTCTACCGCAACGGACATAATGACCAGCGACCACAACTGGCAGTTCTGGGGCAAGCCCACCGATACGGCGCCACCAATGATGGTGCCGAGGGGCAAGGTCACCGGGGGCTCCAGCGCCATCAACGGTCAGGTGTTCCTGCGGGGAGTCCCCCAGGACTACGACTCATGGGCCGCCATGGGGAACGACGAGTGGAGCTTCCCGAAGCTGATCCCCTTCCTGCGCCGCATCGAGACCGACACCGACTTTCCCGACGACGATTTTCACAGCTCCGAAGGACCGATCATCGCCCGCCGTTTCAAGCGGGAGGAGCTGCTGCCGGACCAAGCGGCGTTCTACCGCGCCTGCCGGGACGCCGGTTTCGCCGACACCCCGGACCACAACCACCCGGAGGCCAGCGGCGTGGGCCCGGTGCCCTTCAACAACCCCAACGGCATCCGGTTCAGCACGGCGCTGGGTTACCTGAACCCGGCCCGCCACCGCCTCAACCTCACCATCCGGCCCAACTGCCTGACCCGCCGCGTGATATTCGATGGGAAGAAAGCAGTGGCCGTAGAGGTGGAGAGCGGCGGCGAGCGGTTCCAAGTAGATGGAGAGGAGATCATCCTCTGCTCCGGCGCCATCGGCTCTCCCCACATCCTGCTGCTTTCCGGCGTCGGGCCGGGCGCGCACCTCAGCGAAATAGGCATACCGGTGGTACACGAACTGCCCGGCGTGGGCCAGAACCTGCGGGACCACCCAATGGTCTACACCACCTTCCGCACCAAGCCGGAATACCCGCTGGACGGATTCGCTCCCCGGGTCCAGATGACCCTGCGCTGGACCGCCGATGGGTCGGACCTGCGCAACGACATGATGATTTTCATGCAGTCCTACGCCACGGAGCGGGTCGACCGGGGAGGAGAGCGGATGGACGCGCTGGGCATCCGCATGCTCAGCGTGCTGGACTTGGAGCTAAGCGCCGGCCAGTTGCGGTTGACCTCGACCGACCCCGACGAGCAGCCCTCCTTGGACTACAACTACATGGATGACCCGGAAGACCGCCGGCGGTTGCGGGACGCGGTCCGCCTGTGCGCCCGGCTGGGCGAGCACAATGCGTTCCAAGACATCGTCCAAGAGCGCGTCGAACCCACCGACGACGAACTGGCCACGGATGAGGCGTTGGACGTTTACATGATGCGGGAGGCCACCACGGGCCAGCACATATCATGTACCTGCAAGATGGGCCCGGCCTCGGACCCGATGGCAGTCGTGGACCAATACGGCAAAGTCCACGGGATGGAGAACCTGCGGGTTGTCGACGCTTCCATCATGCCCAACTGCGTTCGCGCCAACACCAACGTCACCACCATGACCATCGGCGAACGCATCGCGGAATTCATCCGCGAAGGCAGGTAACGGAAAGTTGATTATTCGGCGTTCCAATGGGTGCGGAAATCCAAGACGCGCACCATTTGAAACGTGTTAACACAGGAGATTTCAAAATAGCGGCAAACGTCAGGGAGATGCCGATTGGCCCGAGTTCTACTGGGTTTTGAAACTTCGGTTGTCACTACGACACGGTGTCCTCCATCGGCGAGGCCGTACGCTGCAAGGAAGGGATCGTTGCCGAGCTTATCGATTTCGTCATCGGTTAGATCGGCTGCATACCCTTCCTCTACTATCCGCCGGACTATTTCCATATCCACTTGCTCGTCAAGCATCAGGTTAATCTTGTTATCCTTGAGCCAAATCGTCAGCGTGTCTTCTTTCCCGGCGATAACTTCTTCGTAAGCTTCCAGGGGGACCTTGACGCGTGCTTGTTCCCCCATGCTGGCAAGCCAATCCCAAAATTCGGGTACACGGTCGACAGGATAGTAGTCACGATGAGCGTCTATAAGGACGTTGGTGTCGAGGAGATAGAGCAAATACTATCTCTTACGACAGTGCGCCGGTGTCTAGCAATGCTTGAACTTGTTGCGGTTTGACGCCTAATACCTTAGCGGCGCGAGAGGTTGTTAATGCACCAGCGCCCATCATTCTGCGGGCCAAGTCCATTAATCCACTCCCTACTCGGTGTCGTCGAACTACGTAGTAGTTTGGGCCTCCATCTTGGCCTTGCGCTCTCTCCCTGAGAGTAGCCCGTTCCCCGATCCATTGCTGCCGGAACTTGCTGGCCAGCATTTCATATGCATCTTCGTTGATGGCAGCAGTACGCCATGCTTTGTAAGCAACCATGGCCCGACTCACGTTTCGTTCGCGAGCGAATTCGCTGATCCGCTCAGCAAATGCATCTTGGTCCTGTGTGTCGTCAACAATGAGACCCTGCAACTCGTCCTGTGGCAACAGAAACTCGCCAGCAACATCGTCGCAAAATCGCTCTACCGCCTGTTCCGAGCGGGCGCCGCCAATACCCGTGTCGCCAAGTATGAGATGCGTCAACTCATGCAGTAGAGTGAACGACCAAGCGGCACGAGCGTCTCGATCGTTGAGGACTACGAAAGGGGCAATATCATCGGCGATAGTCAATCCTCGGAAGATTTCGACGTCAATAGCCGTGTGGTAACTGCCCAAGTCGCCCTTAAGTAGCACGAATACACCGGCACGTTCAGCGGCCCCACGCAACAAACCGAAGGCCGCGTCGGCATTAGGTTGTCTCCGGTATTCATCCAATCCGACGGCTAGAAAATCACGAAGGGAAACCAAGACGGCCGCCCGCCCATCCGAAATAGTATTAGACCCGACTATAGGTAACTCCTTGGCTTCATCTTCGTCCTCCAACACAGCCCTAACCATGCTCTGGCGTGCCCGCAAATCTCGTACCAAGGCATCAAGTACCGCTTCCGCAGTTGAGTAATGATTTTGGGCAGGCAGAGTGCGAAAGTCGGCACCGCGGTCACCTTTAGCCGGTGGTGTCGACAGGTAGAAAGCAACAAGAGGTCGGCGGTATTGTTTCGCCATTTTCACGAGCATCTGTCGCGTCGGTTCGGTCTCTCCGGATTCCAGCGCGGCTAATCGTTCCTCGGCGGCTACACCGTGGGCGTCACGTATTTTGAGCTTACCGACTGCCTCTTCCAGCGTGAGGCCAGCGGTTTCCCGCGCCCAAGAGAGTATTGCAGGGTTGACCTTAGGCATTAGTCTTCTCGTTAGGATTACTGAGTCTACAGTCCGACCAGTTCGCGGAAGTTTTCGCCCAGGATGCGTTCTTTGTCGGCGTCAGGGACGGGCAGGCTTTCGATGAACTGGGAGTCTTGGGCCATGTCGGCCAGAGGAAAGTCGGTGCCGAAGCAGACTTTGCCCGGCCCGTGCCTGTTGATTATGGCCGTCAGCGTCGCGGTCCCCACTTCTTTTAGGGCCGGGGGCCAAGTGGTGTCGATCAGGATGTTGTCGCGGCCGATGAGCTCCCGCTCCGCTTCGTCCAGCATGTAGAACCCGCCCAAGTGCAGGGCGATGACCTTGAGCTTGGGGAACTGGCGCACGACGTTCATGATGCGAGACGGTTCGGCCCAGATAGTGTCGCCGGGCTGGGTATGGGCCCAGCGGCCAGAATGGACCTCAACCACCATGTCCTCGCCCATCTCTTCGTAAACGGGGAACATTCGCGGGTCGTCGGGGTAGAACTGGTTGACCATGGGATGCACCTTGATGCCCCGGATGCCGGCCTCGCGGAGCCGACGGACCTCCCCCGCCGCGTCATCCATGTCGGGGTGCATTGCTCCGAATGGAACAAGCATGTCGTCCTGGATGCTGATCAGCCAGTCGTTGGCCCGCTCAACCTGCTCGGGGCGCTCAACCACACCCAACACCACCGACTTGTCCACCCCGGACTCCCGCATGTGGCTCTTGATTCCGTCCACGGTGTTGACGCCGACGGCCGGATAGCCGAAGGCGCCGGTCATGTTCTCCAGCACGGCTGCGGCAATCCGCTCGGGCCATATGTGAGTGTGAACATCTATGCGCATGGGGCTATCTTACGGCCGTCCGGGCAGGTTTCTCCGATGGGACCGGACCCGGTCCTGGGCTCGGAAGTGTTTCTGAGCTGGTGGGGCTGGCGGGTTCCAACGGACCATAGCCCTTGAGCAAGGGGAACGGCCGATCGATAGGAGTAAGCCATAGAGCGGCGAAAATGCGCCCGGCCTGACCTACGGTTGGGTTGGCTGCTCCGCTCTCCAGCCGCACCACATAGGCCTTGCTCACACCCAGCAAGTCAGCCAACTGCTGTTGAGTCATGTTTCTTTCTTGGCGGGCGAAGGTCAAAGCAATCGCAAAGCCCACCTTGCCGCAGCTTCCCCATATTCCATCCGCTCTTCGTCTTCTTGAAGCTCCTCTGCCAGTTGTTCGATGAAATCTCTTGGCATGGTCAATGGCCTCCAGGTTCCCGGTATTCCGCGACGAGATTTCTCGCCCGACCTATCTCCCTTAAAGGCGTCCGTCGAGTCTGCTTGCGGAACCCATTGAGCAGGACGAACACTTCCCGGCCACGATCGTAGTAGCAGAATACCCGATAGTACCGCGCCCGCATCTCGTAGATGTCATACCCGATAGTGCCGCGCCCGCATCTCGTAGATGTCATCCTCGATATTATCCATCATCGCCGTGTTTAACAGACCGAGGCCGAGGTTTTCCAAACGGCTAACGGAATTGTCTATGAGCCGTAATCCCTGCAGGTCGCCGCTTCCGCGAACTAATGTCCGAAAGTTGTTGAAAGGGCACGATCCGTCGGAGGATTCGAATTCGATGAGTGAATAGACGCAGGTACTACGGCTTCGTTCTTTCTGACGTTCAGTATGCTCTCTAAACCAGCAGCTCCTCGGCCATCTTTTCCAGGGCGGGCAGGGCTTCGCTGGGGGCGTTGCTGGGAATGCGTACTGTGGCCATGGTGGCGCCCGCGTCTTCGGCCCGCTTGATTTCCTCGAGGTCGGCAGCCCCCCACACTAGTATCTCGATGCTTCCCGGGTCTCGCCCGGCGGCTTGGGCCAGCTCGTCAAGGGCAGCCCGGCCGGCCCTGATATCGTCGGTGGTGGCCCCCACCGGCATCCAGCCGTCGGCATAGGCCACGACCCGTTTGAACACATTCCGGGCCGACCCTCCCAAGAGTACCGGCGGGTGTGGCTTCCGGGCCGGTTTGGGGAAGACCCTGACCGGCGGGAAATCGTAATACCGGCCGTGATATTCGGCTTCGTCCTTGGTCCAAAGCTCCTTCATTACCTCCACCGCCTCCCTTGCCTGAGACCAGCGATGGTCGAAGTCGCCGCCCATGATCTCAATCTCTTCCCGGAGCCAGCCGGTACCGATGCCGAATATGAAACGGCCACCGGAATGGTAGTCCAAAGCCGCAATCTGCTTGGCCTGTACCAGCGGGTTGTGTTCCGGGACCAAGCACACCGCCGTGCCCAGCATTATGGTGCTGGTAGTGGCCGACGCCATGGCAAGCCCGATGAATGGGTCGCCCAAATCGCTCATGAACGCGGGAATCGACCCGTCGGGGGTGCCTCTGTATCTCGAGGTGGTGTGCACGGGGATGATGGCGTGCTCCGGCAACCAGAAGGAACGGAAGCCGACCTCCTCCGCCTTCCGTGCCATGGCGGCAACGTCCATTGACTCGCTGCTGATAATCGCGCTAACACCGATCTCCATGGGTCCCTCCGAACCTTGGTTGTATAGCTGCCTTGGTTGTATAGCTGCCTTGGTTGTATAGCTGCCTTGGTTGTATAGGCTGATTATAGAATCATAAAATGAACATGCCGCTGCTACAACCCTACGGGATGGGAGCCGCCCGATGAATCTATTCGAGGCCGTGGGGTCTGTCTACCGGAATTTCGGTAATTTCAACGGCCGGGCCAGCCGTTCCGAGTTTTGGTGGTTCCAAATGTTCCTGCTCATCATCTACTTCTTCGTATTCGTCTTGTCGATTCGATTGCCGATCGTTGGGTCAATGTTCGCGGGCCTGGTGTTGCTTGCCAACTTACTTCCATCGTTGGCCGTCCTGGCAAGACGCCTGCACGATTCGGACAAGTCCGGTTGGTGGGTCCTTATAGCGTTCGTGCCTTTTGGCAACCTGCTACTCCTGGTATTCGCCCTTCTGCCGAGTGACCCGGGACCGAACCGCTACGGGTTGAGTCCTTCTATCCAGTCGGTACAGCGGGATTTCCCGGCGCACCCATCCCCAGAGCCGCCGAGGTTGTGCCAGCAGTGCGGACTCGGGCTTCGATCAGGTGCCGCGTTCTGCAGCAGTTGCGGGGCACGGGTGTGACGCCAAACTCAAACGCCGGACCCGGCGAACTTGCGACAAACTATAGGGTAAACAACGAAACTGGGCAAAGGGACCGCCCTGAGGCCGTTTCGGCCATGGCGGCATCGACAACGACGGACTATCGCCGCGTCATGTGCTAAAATGTTCGGCATGGAAACACAAAGCCAACCGATCCATTGGGACCGGCACCGTACCACCTTTAACCTTACCCTGATTTTTGCGTTGGTCGTAATTGTACTCGGCGTAATACAGGGAACGCAGGGGATTCTGTTGGTGGTTCTCGGCATTGGTTTCGCGGTCTACAGTTGGCTGACCACGCCGAGGGAATATCTGATCTACCAAGACGCCTTGGTAATCCGTTACGGCATGCCCCGGGTGAAGCCGATACCGTTCGCGGATATTTCCAACCTGGAGTCTCTGGCGTTGCCGATGGGCGAGCGGCTGCGGGTGCGCTTGGCGTCGGGTCGTCGGATCATGCTGATGGCCAAAGACCCGGAGACCTTCAGGGACAGGTTGGACGAGGCGTTGAACCGTTACAACGACAGCCAGCCGGGCTATGGATACGTGGAAGGAACAGTGGTGGACCAAGGGGAACCGGAACCTAGCGAGTTCTATCCGGGGGCGCCGAAGCCGGGAGACGCCGACGTGATCGAGGGGCTGCCGCCGCAAATGGACGAAGTTCCGTCCTCTTCTTCCTCGACGCTGAACCTGGACGACCTGTCCGCCGCCGATCCTCCCTTCGATAGCGAGGGTGGACTCTACCGAGGCCCCACAACCCAGGGGGAAACTGAAGAGAGGCCGCCTACTCCCTATTAGCTGAAAACCGCTGGAACAGGCCGGCAGAACACCGCATAAAGACCCGGAGCCGATTTCGCTCTTGGTCTTTGTTGCGAGTTGGGGGCAGTTTCACCGGCCTGGCAACGGCGGTAGTGTCGCCGAAGTTGCCCCAGCCGCTATTGCCAGGATCGGTTGTGCCCCCGGAACGTCCGTGTCTACCGGTAGGCGGAAAGGCTATTCTCCGGGTCGTAGACCGGACGCACCAATTGGAAGGTATCGGCGGTGTGGCAATACATGTTGCCCGCCAACCGGCCGGTGGGTTTCAAAAGGTCATGGTTGATCCGGTGGCCGTCAATAACCTCATCCCAAATGTGCATCAGCAGGATGGTCCCAATGACTAGTCCGTTCCCGGTTTTCGGGTCCCCGATGTTCACCACCTGTTGCAGCCGGCACTCCATGTTGACCGGAGATTCGGCTACCCGTGAGACGTCCACCAACTCCGAGGGAACCGCAGTCAAGTCGGCGATCTCGAACTCATCGACGTCTTCGGGGAACTCCGCAGCCGTCTTGTTCATGGGTTCGGCGATGCCGTCAACAACAATGTTCACAACGAACTCACCGGTCTCTTCTATATTTCGGAGAGTGTCCTTGCTCTTGCGTTCCACCGTGCGAGAGGATGAGAACACCACCGTGGGCGGGTCGTAGGCAACGGCGTTGAAGAAAGAGTAGGGCGCCAGATTGTCCACGCCGCCGGTGGAACGGGTGGAAACAAAAGCGATGGGCCGCGGCACCACCACGCCGGTCAGCACACGGTAGAAATTCTCAAAGGTTTTGGGATCGATCTTCAAAGAAGTTCCTCGTAAAGGAAAATTGACCAAGTAGGATTATAGCCGCCGGTCCATAAAGGACCAAATGCCCATTCCCCCTCTCAATCTCCCCGCGCAAGGAGGAGACGCAGGGTTGCTCCTTGAGTCTGAGCAATTACCTCACCGCCGATTGCAGTGGAGACACAGTCCATACTAGAATCAACGTATGGAACTTGCCGTCAGGCTTTTTGCCCTTTACCGGGAACGGGCCGGGATACGGAACTTCCGGATCGAGCTGCCGGAGGGCTCCACGGTGGCCGATTTGACCGACACTGTGCGAGTGAAGTACCCGATGCTGGCCCCCTCCAGCGTAAAGATCGTGGTGGCGGTCAACGCCGACTACGCTGATCCAGACCACGTGCTAAGACCGGGCGACGATGTGTGCCTGATTCCACCGGTAAGCGGGGGTTAAACCGAATGATCGAATTGACCGAACGACCGTTGGACCCGGAGAAATTCACCGCAGCGGTGCGGCGGGGAACCAACGGGGCCGTCGTGACGTTCCTCGGGACCACGCGCGACAACTTCGAAGGCAAGAAAGTGGTGACCCTGGATTACGAGGCCTTCGACGAGATGGCCCTCAAGAAACTGGAGGAAGTACGGGGGGAATTGATGGCCGAGTTTGGACTCGACGACGTCGCCATCGGCCACCGCACCGGCCTCGTGGCCATCGGTGAGATCAGCCTGGTCGTGGCCGTGGGTTCTCCCCACCGCAAGGACGGATTCTACGCTTGCCACAAGGCGGTGGACCGCATCAAAGAGGTGGTGCCCATCTGGAAGAAAGAGGTCTACGAGGACGGCTCCCGCTGGGTCGCCTGCGAAGACCACGAGTTCTCCCCCCAAGAGTTATCCCAAGGGGAAGCGGCGGCTGTGGAGGGTCACCGCCACTAACCGGCTTTTCGGGACTCAAGTGATTTCAGCCGTCGCTCTCTGAGGCGCTCCCAATGCGGCGCCGACTGCCTCCCGCAGGGTCTTGGCGCCAGTGACCTTCATTCCTTGGGGAATGTCCAACCCGTCCAGGCAGGCCTCAGGCAGAATGCACCGGACCAGCCCAAGTCTGGCAGCTTCGTTCAGCCGCCGGGACGCTTGGGGCACCGGCCGCAGTTCCCCGATCAATCCCACCTCTCCGAACGCAACGAGGCCGGGTATGGGAGGAGCGTTCCTCAGGCTCGAGGCGATGGCCAAGGCCACCGCCAGGTCGGCGGCAGGTTCGGATATTCGAAATCCGCCGGCCACACTGGCGATTATGTCCTGTCCCGAAAGGTCCAGACCGGCCCGCCGTGAGGCGACGGCGGCCAACATCAGGAGACGGTTGTGGTCCAAGCCGTTGGCCACCCTTCTCGGCGCGGGCAGTTGGGAATATGACGTGAGGGCCTGTACCTCCAGCAGCAGGGCCCGGCTCCCCTCGACGACAGGCACCAGTCCCGCTCCCACCGCGGCCTCCGAGCGTTGCGCCGTCAAGGCCAGAGAAGGGTCGAGAACGTCCTCCATCCCCTTCTCCGTCATCTGGAACACCCCGACCTCGGTGGTTGAGCCGAACCGGTTCTTTCCCGCTCTAAGGATGCGGTAAGCGCCCATTTCCTGTGATTCCAGGTACATGACCACGTCTACCATGTGTTCGAGCACCCTCGGTCCCGCCAGTGCCCCGTCCTTGGTCATGTGCCCGGAAACGAAAACCGGAATGCTGGTGGCCTTGGCCCACCGAAGCAACCGCAGTCCCGCCTCTCGCACCTGGGCCACGCTGCCTGGGCCCGATGGCTCATCGTCGCAGTAGAGCGTCTGTATCGAGTCCACGATCACGAGGTCGGGCCGGCTCTCTTCGAGACTATCGAAGATTACGCCCAAGTCGGTCTCCGGCAGCAACATGATCCCCCGGCCGGAGAACCCCAATCGCTCGGCCCGCAGCTTGATCTGCTGGGGAGATTCCTCGCCGCTAATGTAGAGAACGGGGCGTTCTTCTCGGGCCACCCATTGGGCCAGCTGTAACAACAGGGTGGACTTGCCCACTCCCGGCTCCCCGGCCAACAGCACCACCGAACCCGGCACGACGCCGCCTCCGAGCACGCGGTTGAGCTCGGGAGAGGGCAGCGGGTTCCGGGGTTGGCTGTCTGCTGAAAGGTCCGACAGCTCGACGGTCCCCGCGCCTCCGCCGGCCGCCCATCCTTGCCGGCTGGGCCGAGATTGGGGAACAATGGAGGGCGCCATCTCTACCAGAGGCGCGGTTGAGCCGCAGACCGGACTGGGGCAAAACCCCATCCACTTGGGGCTTTCGTGTCCGCAGGCTGCGCAAGCGAATACGGTCCTGCGCCGTTCCTTTGTTTTCGCCACACCACCACCTCCCGACATTCCGCCAATTATAGCAACAGGAGGCCCCGCAATCGCGGGGCCTCCTGTCAGTAATCGCATGGGGTCGCCGGGGCTAGTCGGCGGGAGCCGGTTCCGGTTCCGGTTCCTGTTCCAACTCCTCTTCCCGTACCTCGGTCTCATACGTGGTCTTAATCTTAATGATCTCGTCCTCGTAGTCGATGATCGCAACGTCCCCTGCGGTTAACCGGCCGCTCAGGATCTCGTCGGAGAGACTGTCTTCAACCTCGTTCTGGATCAGCCGGCGCAACGGCCGGGCTCCCAGCACCGGATCGAAGCCCTTCTCGCCAAGATAAACTTTGGCCGCTTCCGTCAGCTCCAGTCCTACCTGCTTCTCGGACAACTCGTCGCGAACCTGGTTCATCATCAGGTCTACGATCTCCAGGATTTCCGACCGGGCCAACTGGTGGAAGACCACAGTGGAATCGATGCGGTTGAGGAACTCCGGCCGGAAGAACCGTTTGACCTCTTCCATCACCTTGTCCTTCATCCGTTCGTAGGCGCTGGCGTCGGTTTGCGCGCCCTCGGCCTTGGACCCAAATCCGATGGTGGTCTCCCGCTTGATCAGGTCGGAGCCGAGGTTGCTGGTCATTACCAGAATAGAGTTCCGGAAGTCCACCTTGCGGCCCCGGGCATCGGTCAACTGGCCGGCGTCAAAGATCTGCAACAGGATGTTGAAGACCTCGGGGTGGGCCTTTTCGATCTCGTCAAGCAAAACCGCGCAGTAGTTCTTTCGGCGCACGCCTTCAGTCAACTGGCCGCCCTCGTCGTAACCAACGTATCCCGGAGGCGCCCCGATGAGCCGTGCCACGGTATGATGTTCCTGGAATTCCGACATATCGAGCCGGATCATGTTGTCTTCATGACCGAACATAAACTCGGCCAGCGCACGTACCAACTCGGTCTTTCCGACGCCGGTGGGCCCAAGGAACATGAAGACGCCGATCGGGCGGCGCGGGTCCTTGAGCCCGGCGCGGGCCCGCCGGACCGACTTCGAAATGTTAACGATAGCCTCGTCTTGACCAATGATCCGCTTGTGCAGTTCCCCTTCCATTTGGAGGAGCCGCTCGGTTTCCTCTTTGGCCAGCCTGGTTACGGGAATTCCGGTCCACATGCTGACTACTTCGGCGATATCGTCTTCGGTTACCACCTGGCGCTGTTTGCCCTGGCCCTCTTGCCACTCTCGTTCCAGGGTGTCCAAGTCTGCTGTCCCTTGGAGTTCCCGGTCGCGCAAGTCGGCAGCCGTCTCGTAGTCCGAGGACGCGATGGCATCTTCCTTTTCCTTGCGGACAGCCTCGAGCACCTGCATGGCGTCTTTGACCGATGCCGGGGTAACGCTGCCCCGGAGGCGGACCCGTGAGCCCGCTTCGTCGATGAGATCAATGGCCTTGTCCGGCAGGAACCGGTCCGGAATGAACCGGGCGGCCAGTGTGGCGGCGCTGCGGATCGCTTCGTCGGTGATGTCTACGTTGTGATGGTCTTCATAGCGGCTCTTGACACCCATCAAGATGGAGAAGGTGTCGTCCTGGTTCGGTTCTTCGACCCTGACCGGTTGCAAGCGGCGCTCCAACGCGGGGTCGCGCTCGACGTACTTTCGGTAGTCGTTCAGGGTGGTGGCGCCGATACACTGCATTTCGCCGCGGGCCAAGGATGGCTTCAATATGTTGGAGGCGTCGACCGCCCCTTCGGCGGCTCCAGCTCCAACTATGGTGTGAATCTCGTCGATGAATAACACGCAGTTACCGGAGGACTTGATCTCTTCGATAACCTTCTTCAGCCGCTCTTCGAATTCACCCCGGTACTTGGTCCCGGCCACCAAGGCGCCCATGTCCAAGGTCACCAAGCGTTTGCCTTGCAGGGTGTCGGGGACGTCGCCCTTTCCGATGCGCTGGGCCAAGGCTTCCACGATGGCGGTCTTGCCCACGCCGGGCTCACCGACCAGCACCGGGTTGTTCTTGGTGCGGCGGCTGAGAATCTGGATCACCCGCTGAATCTCTTGGTCTCTCCCGATCACCGGGTCCAACTTTTCTGACTTGGCGGCGACGGTAAGGTCTACCCCCAATTGGTCGAGAGTTGGGGTGCGGGTGTTGCTCCGGGCGCCCTGAGCCGATTGCCCGGAGGTGTGGCTGAGAATCCGGTGGGTCTCGGCCCTAACCTTGTCGAGGGTAACCCCGAGACTCTCCAAGACACCGGCTGCGACGCCTTCGCCCTCACGGAGCAGTCCGATGAGGAGATGCTCAGTGCCGATGTAGGTGTGGTTCATGCGGCGGGCTTCGTCGACGGCCAACTCGACTACCTTCTTAGCTCGGGGAGTGAGGCCAATATCGCCTTGAGCCGGTTTCTCACCTCGGCCAATAATGAACTCCACTGCGGAACGGACCTTGGTGAGGTCCACGGAGAGGCTGGACAGTACCCTGGCGGCCACGCCCTCGGTCTCGCGCACCAACCCAAGGAGGATGTGCTCGGTACCGATGTAATTGTGGTTGAATCTCTGGGCCTCTTCTTGGGCCAGAGACAGGACTCGCCGGGCTCGCTCGGAGAATTTCTCGAATCTGCTGCCCATAATGTCGCTCCTGCTCAGGGAGTTTGGACCTCAAAGGGTGCCGTCTGGGTCTCCAGTGGTAAGCTGGCCGGCCGCCAACCCCTTCCACAACCCCGGCCGTTCGGAGTCCAAGGCGTAATTCGGTTGGGGTTAAGTCCGGTGGAACGTGTCTGCCAATTATATGGGACGCCTTTTTGAGTGTAAAGGCAAACGGCTTCCGGTAACGGGCCATTAAATCGAAACTCCCAGTCCGCCCAACCACCGAGGCGGCGTGTCGACGCCTAAGGGACACCGCGAGGTGAAAGGCGGCCGGACCGGCCGTTGCGACCAATTGTTAACAATACCTCCCGGCGGTGACCTATTTTCCCACCCCGTCGCCAGAGCAGTATCGTCGGCGCTGAGGCGTTTCACTTCCGTGTTCGGGATGGGAACGGGTGGGGCCGCCTCGCTAGAACCACCAGGAAGTATTTGTAACTCGGCCAGTATGAACTATTTTTCACAAAGTGACAAGGCCATCCAAGAAATCGGGAAATCCCAGGGCGTCTCATGAGTCCTTCCTCGTCGGGGAGAGGGAACTATTGGGGCACCCCCAACGCGGAGGCAAGGATTGATCTCACTCGTGTCCGCACGACTTCGCCTTCGCTCAATAGACTCCCCCCGGCAGCGCCGGCGGGGTACAATAAGAACTGATAGCGCAATGGGCTGGTTTCATTGATTTCTGGAGTGCTAGCTGATTAAATCAGCCACAAATATCCAACACGGATCCAACACGTTTAGGGGGTTTGCGGGATGGGAAGAAGGCAATTGAAAGAACTTGAACGGTCATACGGCTTTGACGAAGTCGCCATAGTTCCCGGCCAGATCACCATCAATCCCGAACTCACGTCCACCAAGATGACCATCGGCGAATTGGAGTTCGAGATGCCCATAATGGCGTCGGCGATGGACGGCGCGGTCTCCCCCAGATTCGCCAGCCGCATGCACGAGATGGGCGGGTTGGGGGTGCTGAACGCCGAAGGACTCTATTGCAGGTACGATGACCCGTATTCCGTGCTGGAAAATATCATCTCCACCCCTCAAGCGGAGGTCACTGAGTACCTCCAACAAGTCTACTCTGAGCCCGTTCGGGAAGACCTTCTGGGCGAGAGGGTGCAGGAGATCAAGAAGACCGGTTCCACCTGCGCGGTCTCCTTCACTCCCCAGAACACCAAGAAAATGTCCCCCGTGGCCGTCGAGGCGGGAGCCGACATGGTGGTGGTCCAGTCAACGGTCACCACGGCCCGCCACATGTCCAACAGCTACCGGGGCCTCATCTTCTCCGAACTAATCAGCTCACTCCGGGTACCGGTGGTGGTGGGGAACTGCGCGACTTATGAGGTGGCCTTGGAGCTAATGGAAACAGGGATCGACGGCGTTCTGGTGGGGGTCGGTCCCGGCGCGGCCTGCACCACCCGGGAGGTGGTGGGAGTTGGCGTGCCCCAGGTGACTGCCACCCTAGAATGCGCCGCCGCTCGGGAGGACTTCTTCCGCAAGACCGGCCGCTACGTCACGGTGATCACCGACGGCGGCATGAGGACCGGCGGCGACATCTGCAAGTCTATGGTGAGCGGCGCCGACGCGGTAATGTTGGGCACCCCCATCGCGCAAGCCGAAGAGGCGCCGGGCCGCGGCTACAACTGGGGGATGGCCACTCCCCACGCCGAGCTGCCCCGGGGAACCAGGATCACCGTGGGCACCAAGGGCAGTCTGAAACAGATACTCTACGGTCCCACGTCCCGGACCGACGGCACCCAGAATTTCGTGGGCGCCCTGCGGGTGGCCATGGGCATGTGCGGCGCCTACACCATTCGCGACATGCACAAGGCGGAAATGATAGTGGCCCCAGCCATCAAGACGGAGGGCAAGTACTTCCAACTGGGCGGATAGCCCAAAGCCAGGTTCGTTCGGGTAAAGACTGCCCGAAGCGTTTTGCCCGACGTGTTTTGAAGGAGGTGTTCAAACTATGGTACAGGCTCCAAGCATGATCGAAATCCTTGTCCCCATCGCCGAGGACGTGCCCGAGGAACTGGGTCTCAGCGACACGCTGCCCGACCTTCGCGGCAAAGTCGTCGGGCTGTTGGAAAACCGCAAATACCACGCCGACGCCTTTCTGGGCGAATTGAAGGAAGTCCTGCTCAACGACTACGGCGCAAAGAAAGTGGTGTACGCAACCAAGTTCACCTACAGCGCCGCCTGCGCCCCAGAAACATTGGAGTCGCTGGCCCAAGAATGCGACGTGGTGATACACGCCATTGCCGATTGAGGCTCCTGCACGGCGTGGGGTCTCCACGACACAGTAGTTACAGAGTCCAAGGGGATACCGTCGGTGAGCGTAATCACCAGCACCTTCACGAGGGCGGCCCGGGCCCGAGCTGCATCCTTGGGCATGCCCGGCGTCAGAATCGTGGTGCTGCCCAGCCCGCTGGCCTCGCGCAGCGTCCCCGACGTACAGCAGATGGCCCACGACTACGCCCCGGAAATCGTGGGGCTGCTGACGGGTTAGATAACAGGAGAAGATTAGAAGCAGATCACATATCAAATGCAACTGAGCTCCTACGGCCTTGGTTTTCCGGTGTGCGGGTATGACCGAACAATCAAGAACAACCACGATGCTATTGGCGGGATTGGTCGGATTGATCGCCTAGACGAACTGCGCTCCCGAGACTGCCGCCTCGCCTACTCCAACCGCTATTGACTTTCCTTCCTCGTCGCAAGATGAGGCCACCGCCATAGTCCAAACTTGGCCCTCCAGAATAACCCTCAGCACCGGAACTTCATGTTTACGGCTATACTCTTCCGACGGTGCGGCGGAATGGGCCAGCGAATCTGGGTAGCGGCGTATGGATCGTCACCGTGCAAGGAGACGAACCGGGCAGTTGGAAGGTCTTCGAGAACTCTCTAGCTGTGAGTATCGGGCCAAGGAATGAGCTCGGCTGCTGAGCGGTCATCATTCAGGAGCCCTCACTGACTGGGCCTCGTAGACGCAAAACGTGAAAGCTGGTGGGGTATTGCCCATCCGCAGCACCAACCAGCAATAAGAGACTCTGACGGCTTATGTCAAAAGGCGGCCAAGCCAGAACTTCGGACACCAATTACACGATGGGCCACGGAATCGGACCCATTGAGTATTACATCCCGGTACCCCGACTTAGAGTGGCGGCTGTGGCGGGGAGGGCCTTTGAGACTGACGGGTCGTCTGAAGGGAGAGCAGGATGACTGAGGCATTGGTCACCCCCAATGTCCTGACTTGGGCGCGCCAACGCCGAGGAATGGAGGTTGCGGAACTCGCCACTAAGTTAAACGTGAAACCGGAGGCCGTCTACGCTTGGGAAGTGGGCGAAAGGCGGCCCACTTTCCGTCAAGCTCAGCGATTTGCACAGGCGCTATATATTCCCTTCGGATATCTCTACTTGCCTGAGCCTCCGATCCAGGAACTGCCCCTCCCCGACTTTCGTACCGTTCCGGGCCAGTCTCCCCGGGAACCCAGCCCGGACTTTTTGGATCTTCTAAACGATGTTATCGGCAAACAACATTGGTTCCGGGAATATCGGGAGTCTGAGGGTATCGAGGAACTTCCATTCGTTGGCCGCTTCAAACCTACGGATTCGGAGGAAGCGGTTGCAGACGATATACGGGATGTGATTGACGTTGACGGCGCCAGAGAGCGGGCTCCCAACTGGGAGGCGTTTATGAGGGAGCTCACGCGCAATGCCGAACGGGCGGGAATCATGGTCCTGCGCAGCGGTGTTGTAGGCAACAACGGACGCCGCCGTCTGGACGTGGACGAGTTTCGAGGATTCGCGATATGCGATGAAATCGCTCCCCTGGTATTCATCAACGGACGGGACTTTAAGGGAGCGCAAATCTTTACCTTGGCTCATGAAATGGCGCACATCTGGGCCGGCCAAGCTGGGATATCCAAGCCGGACTACAGTCTCCGCTCCGAACAGGGAGATAGCGCCGTGGAACGTTTCTGCAACCGCGTTGCCGCGGAAACGTTGGTACCGGGCGAAGATTTCCGGTCCCGGTGGGTACGCGACGGCCCCATGTTGGAAACCAACCTCAAGAACCTGACCAAACATTACAAAGTTAGCGCCATGGTGATTTTGCGTCAGGCACATGACCTTGATTTCTTGCCAATCTCTTCGTATTGGGACAGGTACAGTCAACTTGTTGAACAGGCCGGTAGAGTAGAACCGACAGGTGAACCCGGCGGAAACTTTCACGATACGCTGACTGCTAGGAATGGCACTGCGTTCACCGAGGCCGTCATTTCGAACGCCGCTGAAGGGACACTGCTGAGTACGCGGGCCGCCGATATGCTCGGCGTAAAGGTCAAGACCCTTCCCGCCATCGCCGAGCATCTTTTCGGGAGCCCTCTGACCCTTGGTTGAATACTGGCTGGACAGTAATGTATTCATAGAAGGTAAGAAAGGGCCCTATAGTTTCGATATTGCACCCCGTTTCTGGGCCCTCATTGACGAACTCATAGATGACCGCCGGATATCATGTCCCATCCGGGTTTATGATGAATTGCTGGAGGGACAGGACGACCTGTCAGATTGGGCCAGAGCACGAAGACCATCCGGCCTTTTCTTAGAACCCACCCCGGCGGTGCAACACGCTTTCACGATCATAATCGCATACGTAATGGACACCTACCCAGACAACCAAGCAAGACGTCGGTTTCTGAATAGAGCCGATCCGTGGGTAATTGCCCAAGCTTTTGTGCTGGGAGGCTCCGTTGTAACGTTAGAGTCGAGAGTTTCTAATAACTCTCAACAAGTGAGAATCCCCAACGTCTCCCAACACTTTAACGTCGCCGGCGTCAACACGTACCAGATGTTACGGGAACTCGGGGCTTCATGGGGCAGCTAATCCACATTGGGGAATCGGCAAGCTGCTTATGGATAAGTAAACGGCGGTAAAGAGGCCCCACAAGGCACGGCACTTTCCACTTTCAACAAGGCTGAGAACCAAAGTCTTCGATCTGTGAAACAGGACCTTAGGTATGACTACGACATCCACGAACCAGACTGCCCTTCAAGCCCGCCGGGTGCGGGTTCCGGACTCTTTTCAGGCGGTGCAGGACTACTGCTGGGAGCAGGGCTGGACCGACGGCCTGCCGGTGGTGCCGCCCACCGAGGCCTTGGTCCGGGAGATGCTGTCGGCCTACGGCGAAGACCCCGCCCAATCTCTGGGGACCATGCAGCCCCGAAACGCCAGGACAACCCTGGAGAAGGTGGCGATAAATTCGGTAATGGCCGGCTGCGTTCCCGAATATTTCCCGGTGGTGGTGGCGGCCGTCAAGGCGGCGCTTCATGACGAATTCAACCTCGGCGGGAACGCTTCCACCACCGGCGGGGCCGCACAAGTCGTAATCGTCAACGGTCCAATCTCCGGGGAACTGGGAATCAACGGCGACGCCGCCTGTTTTGGTCCCGGATTCCGTGCCAACGCGGCCATTGGACGGGCCCTGCGGCTGGTCATCAGAAACATCGGAGGCTTGGTGCCAGGGGAAATGGACAAGGCCACCCTGGCAACCCCCGGCCGTTACAGCTTCTGCTTCTCTGAGAACGAGGAACGCAGTCCTTGGGAGCCGCGCCACCTGGAGTTGGGCTACCCCTCATCGAGCAGCGTCGTTACGGTGGCGGGCATACGGGCAGTCCACCAGATTATGGAGACCACTGTCTCCGACGGCTTGGACGTACTCAAGACCTACGTCGGCAACATGCGGGCGATAGGCACCTCCAATTACTACCAGCTTGGCACGGGCGCACAGATTGTGCTGGTGCTCTGCCCGGAACACGCAGCGGAGATCGCCGCCGCCGGCTTTTCCAAGGCCGATGTCCGGGAGTACGTCTATCAAAACGCCAGGATGCCGGTCCGCCTCCTGAAGGGCATCGCCCACTACGGGAACCGCAACTGGCCGGCCTGGGTCGACGAATCGGACCCCGACAATCTCGTCCCCATAGCGAAGGCGTCCGAGGACATAATCGTTGTAGTGGCCGGGGGTGACGGACGGCACTCCTCGTGGCTGGCCGGCTGGGGCGTGACGAGGGTCGCCACCGAGGAAATCGTTCGGCCTCCCCATCACTGATTTCGACTGACCCCCGCTGACCCCATCGGACCCCAGCTCCTACCCGGCCGGCCTCCATCCCGGTGGCACTATCGGCCAATTGCGCTAGACTCCAATGTCTATTTGTGCCGTTCTGTCGTATGTTCTATTCGGAAATCGTCGCCTGCCGATTGGGGCCGTTGGATAGTTCCTCTTTTCACGGATACGTTAACGGTTTCATAATTCGTTAACAATGTCGACTACCGTGAGCGATATTTGCATTGCTGTTTCCGTAAATTATTGACGATAACGGCTACGCGGTGCTAGAATACGTCACAGTACATTGGGGGTGGAACCTTATGGTACAAGAAACGTTAACAGCACCGGTCCCGGAATCTGAAGCGCCAGTCCTCGCCTGCGCCCATTACTGGGTGATCCAGCCCGCCGATGGCCCGTTCAGCACCGGAAGTTGCCGGATATGCGGCGAAACCAAGGATTTCAAGAACTACGTGGAGTCCGCTACCTGGGGCGACTCCCGCCTGAACAGCCGGACGGACCAGAGGGACGTTGTGCCATCCGGCTACGCCGCCCAGGCAGGCAATCAGGGCTACGAAGACGACGAATTCTAGGCGCTGACGTCGGCCAGCCGGCCGAACGGCGGTCCGCCTTAGTCGGCCATTGAAGGCCGGTCCCTCTCCGCCTCCGGGCGAACCGTCGGACCGGCCTTTTGACTTGCCCGGCGAAAAGCGATGTCGGAAAAAGCAATCTTGTAATTCGAACGAAATCCGGGGGCTTTCCGGTCAAGTGACCCATTCGCAGAGGCTATAATACCGGAGGCTCGGCCGCGGCCGACGCCACATGCGGGCCGCCCGTCTGGGTAGAGGAGCCAGTACGGTTTTTTCCGTGCCTACCGCTCCGTTGCAGGCCTAGCGCCGGGGTATAATCAGGGGAGGGGAGGGGACCGGTGTTCACCCACCTGCACGTCCACACCGAATACAGCATGCTCGACGGCATCAGCCGTATTCCCAACTTGGTCGAACGCACCAAGGCGCTGGGAATGGACTCTTTGGCGATCACCGATCACGGAACATTCTATGGCGTGGTTGATTTCTACTCGGCCTGCAAAGAATCGGGCATCAAACCCATTATCGGCTGCGAAGTTTACGTAGCCCACAAGAGCCGGTTCGACCGTTCTCCGTCGGAGCGCAGCCCCAACCACCTGGTGTTGCTGGCCCGCGACAACGCCGGGTACCGCAACCTGATGCAACTGGTAACCAAGGCCCACGTCGACGGTTTCCACTACCGCCCGCGCATCGACAAAGAGTTGCTCGAGCAATACGCCGGCGGCCTGGCGGTCCTGTCGGCCTGCCCGTCGGCGGAGGTGCCGCGTCTGATCGCCGACGGCAACATGGCCGAGGCGGCCCGGGCCGCCGGCTGGTACAAGGAGCTGTTCGGCGACGGCTATTTCCTGGAAATCCAGCGTCACGAGCACGTTCCCCAGTTGCCCGAGATCAACGAGGGCCTGGTTTCCTTAAGCCACGACCTCGATATCCCCATGGTCGTGACCAACGACGCCCACTACGTTAACCAAGCCGATTCCGGCCTGCAGGACATATACATCTGCATCCAGACCAGCACTACCACTCAGGATGAGAAACGGCTGCGGATGGAAGACGACTCCTATTTCATCAAGAGTCCCCAGGATATGGCCCGGCTGTTCCCGGATTTCCCACGGGCGTTGGAAAACACCCGTATGGTGGCCGATATGTGCAACGTGGAGTTGGACTTCGGCCAGACTCACCTGCCCAGGTATTCAACGCCGGGCGGAATGGACGCCGACCAGTACCTGGCCCAATTGTGCGAAGAGGGGTTCCGCCGCCGGTACCCCAACGCCGATCAGGCAGCCGAACAGCGGCTGCGTTACGAGCTGGAGGTCATCCAATACACCCGGTTCGCCAACTACTTCCTCGTCGTGTGGGACATCATCGACTTCGTCCGACGCAACAATATCCTCTACGGCGTGAGGGGCAGCGCCGCCGCCAGCGTCGCGCTATATTGCCTGGGAATCACCGACGTAGACCCTTTGCAGTACCAGTTGGTGTTCGAACGCTTCCTCAACATGGAACGCAAGGAGATGCCCGACATCGACCTGGACTTTCAGGACGACCGCCGGGACGAAGTGTTGCACTACGTAATCGACCGTTACGGCAACGACCGGGTCGCCCAGATCATCACATTCGGCACTCTGGGCGCCAAGGCGGCCCTTCGAGACGTGGGGCGCGCCTTGGGAATGGGGTACGGCGACGTTGACCGCATCGCCCGGATGGTGCCCTTCAAGGCCCGCACCCTGGAAGACGCCCTGCGGCTGAACCCCGAATTTCAGCGCACGTACCAGGATGAGGGCAATGTTCGCCAGCTGGTGGACCAGGCCCAGGGACTGGAAGGAATCGTTCATCACGTCAGCACCCACGCCGCCGGGGTGCTCATAGCCGACGAACCGCTAACGCAAACCGTCCCGCTGCAGCGCCCGTCCCGCGGCGACGAGAGCAGCCCGGTGTTGATGACCCAGTTCTCCATGGACCCGGTTGCGCAACTCGGCCTGCTGAAAATGGACTTCCTGGGACTCACCAACCTCACAATCCTGGACCGGGCGGTCAAGCTCGTAAAGGAGAACCGGGGAGTCGAGATCGACCTGCAACGCTTGCCCTTGGACGACAGGCCCACCTTCGAGTTGCTGTCGTCGGGGTACACCACAGACCTGTTCCAGCTTGAAAGCGCCGGAATGCAGCGCTACATCAAGGAATTGAAGCCTTCCAATCTGGGCGATATCGCGGCCATGATCGCCCTGTACCGGCCGGGCCCCATGGAGAACATAGAGGCTTTCATTGAGGCCAAGCACGGCCGGGCGGCCGTCTCCTACCCGCATCCCAGCCTGAAGGAACTGCTGGACGAGACCTACGGCATTATCGTCTACCAGGACCAGGTCCTGTTGATTCTGCAACAGTTCGCCGGCTATTCCTTGGGCGCCGCCGATATCGTCCGGAAGGCGATGGGCAAGAAGATCGCCGCGCTGATGGCGCAAGAGCGGGACAACTTCGTCGCCGGGGCCCAAGCCAAAGGGTTTGAGCGAGAGTTGGCGGTGGAGATATTCGATCTCATCGAACCCTTCGCCGGCTACGCCTTTAACAAGGCCCATAGCGTCAGCTACGCCCTGATCTCCTACTGGACCGGGTATTTCAAGACACATTACCCGGTGGAATACATGGCGGCCGTCCTCAACTCCAGGATGGACAACACGGAAAAGATGGTCAGCTCCATCAACGAGTGTTTCCGCCTCGGCATCCCGGTGCTACTGCCGGACATCAACCATTCGGGCGAATTCTTCACGATCGACCCGGGCCACCCGGGCGACACAGGCCACACAGACGACCAAGATAATGCCGACCCGGCTGCGGGCCAGCCGGCGTCGGCTGGCCTCAGGATCGGCTTGGCCGCAGTAAAGTCGGTGGGTGAGGGCGCGGTCCGTCCCTTGGTCGCGGAACGGAAGGAAAACGGGCCCTACGAGTCCATCGACGACTTCTGCCGGCGCGCCGGCGCCGAGGGCCTCAACCGCCGGACCATGGAGAGCCTGGTTCAAGCCGGCGCCTTCGATGCCCTGGCCCCCCGGGGCGCGCTATTAGACGCCTTGGACGCAATAGTAGCCACGGCGCAGCGGGAGGCCCGGACCCGGGCATCGGGCCAAAGCAGCCTGTTCGCCGGCGGCGACGCCAGCAGCGGCGGACAGCTTCCGGGGGTGGCCTTGGGGACCGGAGACGTGTCCCAGGAACAGAAGGGCGCTTGGGAGCGGGAGCTTCTTGGGGTTAACCTCTCTCACAATCCGGTCATGGCTCTGGCCAGCCTGGACACCGGCGATGCCATCAACTCCGTCGATCAAATCGGCAGTGACCTGCAGGGAAGGCAGCTCCGGGTAGTGGGTTATGTGTCCGGAAAATCGGAGCGGTCCACCCGCGAGGGCAAAACATTCCTGATAGTGAATCTCGAGCTGCTCGGAGGACAATTGGAGGTGCTGGTCTGGCCCGAGACCCTGCAACGCACCGCCGAAGTATGGCGGGAAGGCCGCCTTACGGTTGTTTCCGGCAAGATCAGAGAAAGGGGCGACCAGACCTCCCTGGTCTGCGACGACGCGGAAGAGTACGGGAGCGACGGTCCGCCGAAGCCCGCCTCTCCCGACGCTGTTCCCGCCCGCGCCGCCAATAGCAACGCCAACGGGAACGGCAACAGTTACGGCCGCGACCATCGGAGCAATGAGAGAGATGAGACCGCCGCGCCACCCAACGGCAATGGGTCCCACGGCAACCAGGGCGCCAACCGTATGGTGTCCCTCGGGGTCACCGAGTCCGAAGACCCGGCCCAGGACGCTCTCCTCCTGAGAGAGGTTATAGGCGTGATCCTGGAATACCCGGGGCGGGACCGGGTGAACTTGAACATCAAAACCGCCGGCAAGCGGGTGATTCTGGACCTGCCGGTGGTCAGCACCGGCTATTGCGAGACCCTCCACCAGCGGCTGGAAGACCTGCTGGGCCCCAACAGCGTCGCCGTCCACCATGAGATGGCGCTGGGAGTGGACCCCACGCCGTAGTAGACGAGACCTGGGCGGTCCGCGCTGTCATCGTTCGGACCATAGGTGTAGCCTTGGCGGCTATCCGTGGGATTCTCGGCCTCGTTCCGCGTGGCGGTCGGCTTGGTGTTCTTACTGGCCCGGTGCTACCAAGGGCCGGGCTATTTATCTTGGGCGAAGCACCGGCCATTACCACGTCCGGCAACAGATCGCTTCCGGCAGTGAGGCCTTTAATTTACTATGTATCGTCATAATTGATTGCTATTTAGTCCTCTTTCGTTTTGGCATCTCATATATGTTGCTTGAAAACAGGGCCCATCGGGCCAAACAGTTCCGATAACCGAAACGTCATGCCCGGATTTCATTTGACCACGGTCCCACCCCCTGTTACACTCGCCCGGAATTACGAAGGGGCCATCCTTCAAACCGGCTAAAGTGGCGGACAGGACCGCTTCGCTATACACCCCGCACCGGACGTGATTATGAGTAGTCGATACTACAATGGGCCGTCTGGGCAAACTTTCGTCAGCCCAGCCCCCATGCGTGGCCGCCACCGGTACGCAGTCCCCTGCGAACCTTAGCTCCTCCTTCCAATCGATAGCCCCCTCCCCCGGATCAACCTTTTTCTGACGACGGTTCAGGCTCCCCTTCTACAGTTGGCGGGCCGCGCAGCGGCCGATCGTTAGAGTCTCAAAGCAACTTCAATAAACTCGTTTTGCCAATTCCGGACTGGGGTTATCAACGGAATTGTGCCCAACGGGAAGAGTGCGCCACGGCCAACAGCGGGGTCAGGCAACAAGAGAGGTAGTAATGAGAGAAGTATTAAGGTCAAAAATTCACCGGGCTTGGGTTACGGACGCCAATCCAGACTACATCGGAAGCATCCTGATCGACGAAGACCTGATGGACAAGATCGACCTCTGGAATTTCGAGAAGGTCCTGGTGTGCGACGTCACCAACGGCAACCGGTTCGAGACCTACGCCATCGCCGGCGAGCGCGGTTCCGGCGTTATCTCGGTCCAGGGAGCCGCGGCCCGGCTTAGCGCCAGAGGCAATTGTCTTATCATCATGTCCTTCGAGGTTACCGACTTGCCCGTCGATCCCCAGATGATTCTCGTGGACGAAGACAACCGCTTCGTCGAATACCTGGAGGGGGCAAAACATGTCCAGCAGGTTCACTGAGCTAGAAACCGAGACCTACTACGACGCGGAAGATGCCATCTACCGTACCGTTTGGGACGAGGATGGCAGCGTCCATTGGGGTTTCTTCGACAACGGCGCCGGCAACGACTTCCTGAAGGCCTGCGAAAACCTGAACCGGATGATGGTCGAGAAGGGCCGCATCGGCCTGGGCTCGTCGGTCTTGGACCTGGGGTGCGGGAACGGGACTGCCGCCATATGGCTGGCTGGCGAGAGCGGCGGCCGGGTCACCGGAATCGACCTGAGCGGCGTTCGCATAGCCAACGCCCTGGAGAAGCTGGACTGCCTGAGCCCCGCGTTCCGGGAACGGTTGGCCTTCGAGAAGGCGTCGGCCACCGATCTTCCGTTCGAGACCGGCGCCTTCACCCACGTTTGGAGCCAGGCTGTCATCTACCACGTTCCGGACAAGCGAGCGGTCCTGAAGGAAGCCCACCGAGTGTTGGCCGACGGGGGGATCATGGTATTCGACGACCTCGTCAGGCCCAAGCGGGATATAACACCCGCAGCCCAGACCTACGTCTACGACCGGTTGCTGTTCGACACCGAGTTCACTTTCGAGTCTTACCAGCAGGCCTTAAAAGACCAAGGCTTCGAAGTAGTGGAAGCAATCGACCTTTCCCAGCACCTGAAGCAGAGCTACCTGTGCCTGTCGGAGCGCACGCCGAAAAACGACACTTCGGACGCCGCCGAGCATTACGAATGGCTGACCACCGCCTACATTGAGACTGCCGCTGCTGTCGACAAGGACGAGTTGGGCTGGGGTCTTTACGTCTGCCGAAAGTAACATGCAACAGAGCCACGACAGGGTCCAGTGGGTGTACTCATCCACCACCAACCAGGAGTTGGAAGAGCGCTACGACCAGTGGGCGACCGAGTACGACAAAGACCTGGCCGAGGAATTCGCTTGGAACGCGCCCAAGACTGCGGTTGACCTGTTCGCCAAGCACGTCCCCACCGGAGCGAGGATTCTCGACGCCGGCGCTGGCACGGGCTTGGTGGGCGAGTGCCTGGCCGAGTCAGGCTACCACGACCTCTACGCCATGGACCTGTCTGTGGGGATGCTGGAGGAAGCCCGCCGGAAAGCCCTTTACAAAGAATTCCACCAGATGACCCTGGGGGATGTGTTGGGCTTCGACACTGATTCGTTCGACTCGGTCATCAGCGTAGGCGTCTTCACCACCGGTCATGCCCCGGCCCACGCCTTCGATGAACTGGCGCGCATCACCAAACCGGGCGGACTCATCGTATTCAGCTTGCGCGTCGACCTCTACGAGGAAGGCGGTTTCAAAGAGTACCAAGCGGGCTTGGAAGAAGCCGGCAAATGGAAACTGGCCGAGCTTTCCGAACCCTACTACCCGCTACCCAAAGGCGAACCCGACGTCATCCACCGCATCTGGGCCTACGAGGTCACCTCGTAGGGCGGGTCGTCCCATCGCCAATCCCGGTTACGACCTGAACTTCTACTCAAGCGAGTGCGCTGTCACCGTGTCCAACCGGTCGGAAAGGCGGTCTGCGGCGTTTTCCAGATCATATTGGTTTTGCAGCCCGATCCAGAACTCCGCAGAATTCCCGAAGAACCGCGAGAACAGCAGCGCCGTCTCGGCTGAGATACCCCGCTCCTTGTGGACGATGGCATGGATCCGCCGCGGGTCCACACCGATGGACTTGGCTAACCGGTATTGTGTAACGTTCATCGGGACGAGAAACTCTTCGTTAAGAATCTCGCCTGGATGAATCGGCGGCAACTTCTCCGGGTTTCTTTCTACAATGCTCATGTCTTGAATGCTGGTCATGGCTCTCTTCTCTTGTGTGGGTCCGTTCAGTGGTAGTGTCCCGCGTATCCTTGTCACGAAAATTTTTGATCACGAAGCTATCATAGTGCGGTGCGCTATTAATGTCACGCGCAATGCATACTAGAAGATTGCTGAACTCCGCCAAGGTGGAGGGAGCAGCAATAAGGCTGGCGGAAATTGTTAGGGACAAGGCGAAATGCGGAATTGTCATAGGGGCAACCCCGGTGACGACTTGGTACGATAGAAGTCCATGTAGCCTCAATGGTCAAAGGCTGGGCCTCGTCCTTGGAAATACGGGCTGATATTATGGCGCTGGAACGAGAGACGAAAGAGCTGCTGTGGAGATGAGCGGCACGAGGAACCGCTCGTAACCTCAGGCGTCCGACGGTATGACGATGCTGACTAACCAGGACATTCAAGACCTCATTCGGCTTCCCAAGGTTATAACCGCCAGGATGCCTGCTAGGGGCTACCGTGAAGAGTACGGTAGCCGGCGTTGTGACCTCGATATAAAGTCCTCAAATGACAATGATCGGGCATTTCCGGTGTTATTCGTCAAAACCTCAGATTTGCCGGAAACTTCACCGTTGGACTCCGCTATACGGCGAATCAGGGCAAGTTAACTACTATCACTTTGGTCCGGTATAACGGCCCTCATGGAGAAACCAGCCGGGCACCAGATGGACACTACCTTCAGCCGCACATTCACTATATTACCGAGGAGGAAATTGCGGCTGGACACACTCAACCACAGGAGAGTTACAGGGAGTTGACAGACCAATACAATACCCTTGACGAAGCCCTCCGGGCTTTTTTCAACGCGACGTCAACATCGAATTACGGGGACTATTTCCCTGACCTGATACAGGGGAGGCTTCTCAGTGGATATTAACCGCGCTCGGGAGTTATTAGATGCTGTTCAGGCTACGGGCTTTGATGTCTACGAGCGGGAAACCGGGGACTTTCAACTTGTGGTCCCCATCCTCCATGAAGACAGCGATATGGTAGACATTTTCTTGCAAGACAGCCCCTTGGGAGAGGGTCATGTGCGCATCTGCGACTTTGGTATGGCCCTCATGCGCCTTTCTTATACCTTTGAGATAAGCACCCGCACCCGTGAAGACATATTCGAGAGCATCCTGACCAACAACCGGGTCAAAAATTATGAGGGTAACCTTTATCTAGATACTCCCATAGGCGGTTTTTATGAGGGCATTCTTCAATTCGCGGGCTGTGTCCAAAAAGTGTGCAATATGCGCTATTGGAGCCGAGAAACCGTCCGCAACGCATTTTACGACGACCTGAAAGACTATGTAACCACCGGCTTGACGCAGTTCGGCCCTGTCGCCAACCAGGCGCCACTCCCCGACTACCCCGTCATTAGCGTGGACTGGTCTCTGACCCACAACAACCGCAACCTGTACCTGTTCGGGGTGGGCGGCAACGACAAGGCCAAGAGCGTCGCCATCTATTTGCTGGAGTTCAAGAAGGCGCAACTATCGTTTATCAGCTTCGTGGTTCACGAAGAGATGGAAGAACTGGGAAGGCGAGAAAAAGCTTACCTTACGAGGAACGCGGACAAACAATACCCGGACCTCGACGCCTTCAAGGGAGACGGAGCTGAGGACATTCGCCGGCTAGCCAGTGTGCCGTCAGCCGGCGTACCCGCTTGATCGGGATTTGATTTGAAATTATGCGCGCCGCAGTCTTGATGGCCCCGCCCTCCACCCCTACCCAAGGGGGCTGGGCTCGTCTCGATGCCCTCGTTGTGGCAGCTTTAATATTCGAAGACGTTTTAGGCAGCATGGACGCCACAGCCGCCTTTGCCGAAACTGTACCCGCACCTTTCGAGTGCCTTAATATCCAACGTGGATTCTGCTATTGGTGATGTTGGCAGGGAGTGGTGGGTTAGCCGCGTATTCTGCTGAACCTGATCCTATGGTGTAGCGGGGGCGAGTATACAAGATTGTTGCGATAGGGAGTATATATTCGGCATAAACCCGGTGCCTGACCCCATCCCGCTATTCCTCCAAAAAGAACTCCGCGATCACTCCCGCCAGTTCTTCCGGCTTGTGGTAGCCGATGTCGTGCACGGTTTCCATAATCCAGCGGACCCGTCCGTTCGGCAATGCGGCGGCGGCCGCCGCGACCATGCGCTGCCGCATCTGAGAGTACTCGGAATTGGCCCGGTCGGGCATGGGGCCGGCCGGCACCATCAAGGTGGGGCATTCAACCAGCAACAGGGTCTTGGAGCACGGGTCGTCCCACATAGCGCGAATGACCTGGGCCTGGTTTTCGGGACGGAGAATATCCTGGATCAACCCGTTTTCGTCTTCGTAAACCATGGTCTGCACGATCCGCTCGATGTCACTGCTCCAGAACGCCGCCATCTGGGTGCGGAGCCGGTCCAGGAATTCCTCCCGGTCACCCGAGACGTTCCGTGGGCCCAAGCGTGTCGAGAAGCCCTCCCAGGTAGGCTCTGGGAACAAACGGCCGTCCAGAAATCCGCCGTCAATCATTACCTGGCGTTTGACCCTCTGAGGGTAGTGCGCGGCGAAGTTGCTGGAAACGTGGCCGCCCCAGGAATGCCCAATCACGAAAACTTCGGGGGCTTCCAACAGGTCCAGCAGAGCAGCCAGGTCTTCGGACAGCGACTGCCAATCGTAGCCAGTGGGGGCGTTGGTGGTCTGCCCGTGGCCTCTCTGGTCTGGCGCTATGATCCGGAAGCGGTCCCGTAACAAAGGGGCGACCAGGTCGTACCAATGGCCCGACGAGGCGAGGCCGTGCAAGGCCAGCAGCATGGGCCCGTCCCCACCCCAGTCCAAATACCGCATCCGTAAGTCCCGTACGTCCGCCCAAGCTTCTGTGGGCGCGCCATGCCGGCTGGTCATAATTCATCCTCCATGGTCCCCTCTCCGTAGGTAACGGCTCCCGTTCCGCACGGGTCCGCCTGCGCCAACTCCATTTGCAGCAAACGCGCCTTAACCCCCAAGCCGCCGGCGCCGTATCCGCCGAGGCCGCCGTCGCTGGCGATGACCCGGTGGCATGGGATGACCAGCGGGAACCGGTTTCGAGCCATTGCCTGCCCTGCGGCCCGCATGGCCAAGGGGCTGCCGGCCTCGGCGGCCAGCCAGGCGTAGCTCCTCGTCTCTCCCGGCGGTATCCGGCGGCAGGCGTTCCAAGCGGCCCGGAAAAAGGGGGGAGCGCCGGAAAGGTCCAATTGGATGCTGTCCAAGGCCGAGACGTCTCCGGCGGCGTACCGTTGCAAGCGACCCTCGATGTCTGTGAACGGCGCTGGATCGTTTTCCGCCCCGCTGAGGTCATCGTCCAATTCCTCGAGCACCTCCTGGGGTGTTGGCTTCATACTGAGCCGGAGCAGTCCCTTGTCGCCGGCAATCAGTCCCACCCAGCCTATGGAAAGCTCGAAAAGATGGTACTTGTATTGGCTCACATTCCCCTCCTGAAAATCACCAGGCGCAGCAACGGATAACGCAGGCTGGTCCATGCTCCGGTCAACCGGTCTTCTTCCTGGTCCGACAACGTCCTCCCCCCGTAACGGAAGCGCACGTAGGTGTCGGTGACAATGTGCAATTGCGGCTGGCAGCCAGGCAGGGCCGCAGCCAGCCGGGCCCCGAACTGATAGGGGGTCTGGTGGGGACGAGGGCCCACAGCCGCCAGCCGCCCCAACATCGAAAGCCGGCTGAAAGCCTCCTGCGGTTCCGGCGACGCCGCCAAGTAACGCTTCCAGAACCATAATACCGCCAGAACAATGGCGGTCCATCCGGCCGCGATGCCCACAACCCAGGGCCATACACCCCGGAACCAGTTGACGATGCCGCCGCCCGGTCCAACATCCAAATCGCCCGGGGGGCGGGCCTCGAGCTCGTCGCATCCTTCCAGGAAGTCCGCCAGGCACATAAATTGGCCGGTAGCGCCTTCCGAGGCCAAAAAGTCGCTTCCGCCGGTATCCGCCCTGCCAGGTTCGTATACCGAGGGCAGTTCGGCCCCGGGCGTCGGCTCGAAGGCAATCCAGCTATAGCCGGGGAAGTAGACTTCTACCCACGCGTGGCTGTGGCTGTCGGTGACGGCGAAAATGCCCGGCTCAACCTCGTCCCCCAAAGTGTAACCCGCGGCGACCCGGGCCGGCACTCCAACCGAGCGCAGCAGCACAGCCATAGCGGAGGCGAAATACTCGCTGTAACCCTGCTTTTGGTCAAAGAGGAAGTGGTCGACTCCGTCGGCGTCGAAGGGCGGGGGCTCGATACTCAGGTTGTACGGTATTGTCCTAAGGTAATGCTCGATGGCCTTGGCTTTGTCGTAGGACGACACTTCACCCGAAGTCATATCCCTGGCCAACCGATGGACGCGGTCAGGCACGGTCGCCGGAAGCGTGGCGTACCGGTCCAAAACGTATATCGGGTATTCCCCGTCGGCCGACCGCAGGTCCTCCGGCCGGGCCAAGGAAATCAAGGAGGAGACCTCGTAAGGCTGGCTGGACTCGAACTCCCCTCTGGGTTTCCGGACCGACAGGACGTCCGCCGCAGAGGGCAGCGCCTCAATCAAAACCGCTCCGACGACCCGGCCATCCTCCCGCCGGACGTCTTGCAGCCGCAGATTCGACGGGAGCAGGGACGCCAGCGAAATGTCGGCGTTGGCCCCGTTGTTTTCCACCACTGCGGCGTGGAGCGCCCGGCTGGTCCGGGCCAAAGCGGGCGGAAACCCCGGAAGCAGGTCCTCCCGGGAAAGGTCAATCTCGTAAACCGGCGGGGCCAGTGTCTCGATCTCGACTTCTTGGTCCGACCCCACCACCCGATCGCCGGAGAACATGCGCCCGGAGTCGTAGAGGGGAGTAACGGTGTAGGTCGCTTCGAACCGTTCCTGCTTTTCGTCCGGGGCAGAGAATTCCGGAGAGTACCCCAAGGGTTGGAACTCGGTACCCTCGGAAATCCAGCCCTTCCCGGTATAGGCGCCGTAGGTGCGGGCCTTCCAGTACATGGGCACCTCTGATTCCACCACCAGCACCTGAGTTGTAGCGGGGTTGATGGCGCCTTGGAACGCCATGACGTCATCCCATATTCTGTAGCCCAAGGGCCGCCTGGCGGGCAGACCGGCGAACAAGCGATTGAAATCGTCCTCCCACGATGCCAGGGGACTGCGCATCGATTCGTAGGCATTGGTGGCCGGAGTCCACCCGCCGGCCACGGGGAGCAAAAAGGCGATGACTATGACCGCCACCCCGACGAAGAAGCTGTCGGAGAAGGTCAGCGATCCCAAGTGGGTGTCGTAGGTCACGTTTCGCTCTCGCCATTGGTCCTGGCGCCGCACCACCTGGATGCGGGCCACCAGCAATAGGGCAGTGAACAGGTAGACCCCGAGGTGGAAACCAATGTTGGGTGGCAAAAAGGTAAGGTTGGAAAACAGCCCGATTCCACCCAGAACGAATACTCCCCAGAAATTATGCATCCGCAGAAACAGCCAGGCCCCCAGGAACCCGGTGAGCCAAGTGGCCGCCAGCAGCCCGAAGGCGAACGGCACCTGGTCGATGTTGATTGAACCCGAGCGGGCTGCTTCGAACCACAGTTCGAGCCGGGCCCAGAGTTCTCCCAAGCTCCCCAGGGGTTCCCCGTCCACGGGGTAAACGAGCATTTGCCAGGTAACCACTACAAGTCCCAGCGCCAATCCGGCAAGGAATGGCAGGGCGGGCCACACCGGCAACCGGTAAAGCAGGAAAGCAGCCAGGATCGCCATGAGCAGAATACCGATCAAGTTCGGGGCCGGCACCCAGTCCGCTTGTTCGACCGCGAGGACCACAGCCATCAGGTTCAAGCAGAGCAGTGCCAACGCCACCCAGCCTTGGTCCGGCGTCAGACTCCGTAGCAGGAACCCGAACACCCTGCCCGGCGTGTCGGCGTTTAGCTGCTCCGTCAACAGGAGGCGGCGGGTCAGCGGGCTGGCAGTCATGGACGGCCAGCCAATTGTGGCGAATAGCGCGAGGACCCGGAAATCACCTCAGCGTTGACCGGCCGCTCCAGGGCGGTGTCCAACTCTTGGCCCCGCTGCACCGCATACAGAGGAATCAGCTCCGCCGACGCCGCAGACAGCACAATGCCCGAGTCGACATCCGCGCCGAAACCGGAGGGGTCGACCAAGACCGCGGCCACGTTGACTCCTTGCCGCCGCAGGTCCGAAAGGGCGGAGACCCAGCCGGTGTCGATTGCCGCGGTTACCACAGTAACGGTGTTGAATTGGTTGAGGTTGGGCCGAACGTCGTAGAGAAATCCCGGCAACGTCCGGTCACCCAAGGCACGGACCTCGGCGAAGACTTCCATCAGCCGGCCCAGGTGTTCAGGGCCGCTGTCGGGGCGCAGCAGATGGTGGCGGTCGCCGTTGGCTGCCAGTCCCACCGGGAGAGACATTTCGACCAACCGGGTGACGATTGAGGCAGCCGTGGAAACCGAAATTTCCTCGGTATTGTCGATTCCGTCGGCTTCCGACCCGAAATGCGTCTCCCGGTGCATGTCCAAGATGACCCACGCCTCGGCGGCGAGGCCGATGTCGAAATCCTTCACCATCAGAGAGTTCATTCGAGCTGAATACGGCCAATGGATGCGGCGCAACGCGTCGCCCGGCCGGTAGGCGCGGATTGAAGCGACGTCGGTAGTCACTTGGTCCCAGTGGCGGGTCACCCGGCTGTCGCTGGGCAGGCCGGCAAAACGAGGGTCCAAGTTGGGCAGCGGTTCCGTTGGCGGGAATACGATGTACGGCTGATCGTCCGTGAATGTCCTGCCGAATCGGAACAGTCCAAATGGGTCCTGGGCCACCACCCGCACCTCGGTGTTTCGGAAAATCCCCCGCCGGCTCAGGAAGGACTCGATGCGCCAGCTTCGGACCTGTTCCTTGCCAATGGCCAGCCCGCGGCCCCCTTCATCCGCAGATGGACCGGTGGACTCCTCCACCTCCAACCACGATTTGGGCAGCCGGGTGCGGTTAACGATGGACACGCGGCTTTGCAGGTAGCCGCCGACTTGGCCCCGGTCGCCCGTGCGGCTCACACTCACGTCGATTCCGCGCAGGTTCGACCAAGCCCATACCGCCCCGATAATCATCAGCAAGGCCAAGGCGTAGAGGAGCTGATAGAAGAAGGCGAACCCGGTCCCAATGGCGTAGAACAGGATAACGGCCAAGAGGACCGATATGCCGATAGTCCGCTTGTTCAAGTGATTACCTAAGAGCCTCCAATCGGCCAAGCCATTCCCCGAAATGGGAACACCTCAGTCGCAGGGACGGCAATCCAATCTTGCCGGCCACGATGGGGCCGGCTGCCGCCTTTCTATATTCTGGAATAGCCAAGGTAATTCGCTTTGATGGCGCGGTGCTCACTCCGTCGTCAATAAGTTCCGGTGAGCCGAATTGGGCGGCCATTCCCACGAGCGTTTGGATAGCGGCACCGCGATCGTAATAATGCGAGTCCAGCTTCTGGGGATCAGCCAACAACAATGCTTCGAATTCGTGAAGCTGGATATAAGGAATAAACCGCGGATCGGAAATATCCCTGTCTAAGGCGTCCTCAAGGATACCGACGCGTTCGTAAGGGTCTGATGTTCGCGCGGCGTCAGCATAGCCGGGGAAATCCTCTGGCAGTCCGTACAGGTCGAACATGGTCGTAAACCGGACTTCCGGGTTCTGGTCCTCCATTAGCCATCTATTGATATCGCTGCTCGCCTTCGCATACTCCCGTATTCCGCCACGATATTTGACGCCCCTCTTGATGCTCGTCATGACACTTCGAGCCGAGGCCCATATAGACGACTCCGCTAAGTAAGGACTAAGAATTCGATTTACGAAAGCCTCCTCGGTCTGTCCTTCTACGATGAAATTCAACCTGACGGGCATTACGGCCGACCGCCGATTACATTTTTTTGCCACAACTCGGAAAGAGAATAGTCTTCGAGCCAGCCCTTCAAGGCATCGGTGTCCAATCGCTTGAAGGCGGAACTGCGGCCTTCGCGCTCGACAACGACTACGTCCTCCGGTTCAAAACAATCAACCAAGAGCGTAGACTGCGTGGCGACAATCACCTGTATGTGGGCCGCAGCCCCGCTTATCAGGCCGCCGACAACGTTGATAGCGTAGGGATGCAGGCCAAGTTCCGGTTCGTCGAGAATCAACACGTCGGGCAAGTCCTGTTCCGGTTGAAGCAGCAGGGTAACGAGCGCTAAGACCCGCAACATCCCGTCCGACGCCTGCGCCGCATTAAACACCTGGTCGCTGTTCTGCTCACGCCACCCTAAGAGAAGACTGTTGTAATCTGGCTCCAGTGAGAAGTCGGAAAAGAAAGGCAGGACCAGACGGATCGTGTCTACAATCCGCTGGTAGCATCGGATGTCTCTGTCCCGTAAGCGAAGCAATACCGGTGCGATATTAGCGGCGTCTTCCTTCAAGAACCGATTGTCGTAAATAGACCACTTGCTACGGATGCGGGCGGTGTCCGAGGTGTTGTGGAATTGATATACGACGATTTTCTGCAGAAGACTTCGAATTACGCGGGCGGTCGTATCCACGGCAGCCCTGTCAAGGAGTCGTGGAGTGCGATGCCCGGCGTCCGTCTCGGTCCACGGCGCAGGATTGGCAAAACTGCTGTCGGAGAATCGATATCGTTCGTCGGCAAAAATCAACGTGTCTCCCGCCGCGAAAACCAGCCGGAAAGCGTACTGGTTTTCGCCGGCATCGGTGCGAATGGTTAGTTCGGTTTCTATCTCACGGGTCCGGGTCGAGCCATCATGTAAGAGTGTGCCAGCGCCCCCTTGCTGGCCCACGTAAAGCGGAAGATTATTCGGATCGGCCAACGCCCAACTCATCATGCGAAAGAAAGAGATGAAGTTGGACTTGCCGACGCCGTTGGGACCAATGAGGGTCGTAAGAGGGCCCGGCTCGAAGTTCTGCAACGATTTGATAGTTTTGAACCCCTTGAGGGTTATTTTCTCGAGCCTGTTTCTCATATCGCGCCTACCGCGCGGCTCCGGGAACGGCCACGGATTCCAACAGTTGCTCGATCACGTCGGCGGTCCTGAGACCGCGCATCCGGGCCGACGGGGAGAGAATGATCCGGTGGGCCATCACTCCGTAGGCCAGGTGCTGAACGTCGTCGGGCAATACATAGTCCCTGTCCTGCACCAACGCGAAGGCCCGCGCCAAACGGAACAGTCCCAAGGAAGCCCGGGGCGAGGCCCCAAGCGCCACATCCGCGTGGCGCCTGGTGGCCTCGGTGAGCCCAACGATATACTCACGGACCAACCCGTCTACGTAAACGCTCTTGGCGGCGTTCTGCATGGCGATGACCGACTCCGGGGTGGCCACCGGTTGCAGCTCGTCTATGGGATGGACCTGTTCCTGGCGCTCGATTACGGCCAGCTCTTCGTTGAAATCGGGGTATCCGAGGCTGACGCGCAACAGGAAACGGTCCAGTTGCGCCTCGGGTAACGGAAAGGTGCCCTCGTATTCGATGGGATTCTGGGTTGCCATCACCAAGAAGGGTTGGTCCAACTGGCGAGTCACTCCATCGACAGACACTTGTGACTCCTCCATGGCTTCCAACAGGGCCGACTGGGTCTTGGGCGTAGCCCGGTTGATCTCGTCGGCAAGCACTACTTGGGCCATAATCGGTCCGGGCCGGAACTCGAACTGGCCGGTGCTCTGGTTGTAGATGGAAATTCCGGTGATGTCGCTTGGCAGTAGGTCGGGAGTGAACTGGATGCGCCGGAAGACGCATCCGATAGATGCCGCAAGGCTCTTGGCCAGCATCGTCTTGCCCACTCCGGGTACGTCTTCCACCAACAGGTGGCCTTGGGCGATCAGCGCGGCCAGCGCCTGCTCCACCACCGGCGTCTTGCCTACGATGACCCTTGAGACGTTATCGACGATGGCCCGGGCCGCCGCGGCCGGAGAACCGGTATGTTCCACATCAACCTCCGGTCGGTAGCCTGAGGGACCAGCCCTAGGGGTGCGGGATTGAGTGTATCACAGCAGACCGCCTCTGCCGGAGAGCGTCATCGAAGCCGGAGCGCGATGGAGAATGAAACTATAAGCATCCGATACCATCGGCCATTCGTAATTCAGATTGAGGAGCCGTGTTCCGGGACGGGGTCCCGGGCCTGTTCCTTGAAGAAGTCCGGGCCCGCCCCTTTCACCGTTGCGGGTCCGGCCGCAGGTGTAGACTATCGGGAACCCGGAGGGAGTAGCAGTTGTACCGGATTTTGACCAATGCGGCCGGCGGCCGAAAACCAGTCCCGAGGCTTTTATTTTTTCAGCTATCGCCGTATTCTTGGTCCTCCTAGTAGTCCGTCAGTGTAGCATTGATGGGTAGAGGGATTTTAGTTTGATGCGCGCATCCGAGGTGGTGAAGCGCCAGTCCACCCGTATTGCGTCCCGGTTGCGCTGTTGCTGCCACGCTCCCACCTCCCGCCGCAGAGCGCTTTGGTCGGGAATACGGCGGTCCAAGCATTGCCGGGCCATCACCCCGATTTCGATCTCGGCCATATCCAGCCAACTGCCATGCTTGGGAGTGTAGTGGACCTCCAACCGTTCGGCGATGCGCCGCGCTTCGGCAGGTTCAAAGGCTTCATACAATGAGGCTGGGTGGTGGGTGTTCAAGTTGTCCATCACCAGCACAATACGGTCCTTGTGCGGGTAGTCCTCGTCCACCAGTTGCTTGACCACCCGGGCCCAATCGGCTTTCGTGCGCCGGTCCGTCACTTCCACCCGGCGCCACCCTTCCAGCGGAGCGAACAACATGAAAAGGTTGCTCACCCCGTTGCGCTCGTATTCGTAATCGTAAGAGCCCGCCGCCCCAGGCCGGGCCGGACGCGGCCGGCGCGTCTCTTTCACCTGTTGCTTGCTGGTCTCGTCCAGGCAGACCAGAACTTCGTTGTCCCCATACTGGCGCTGATAGACTTCCAGCACGTCTTCCATCGCACAGACGAACTCGGCGCTGCCTTGCGGCGGGATGCACCAGCACTCTTTCAGCCAGGGCTTGAGTTCGTTTTTTTGAGCGTCTGGCGCACTGTTTCAGGGCTGATGCTCTCCACTATCTCGCATTCGACCAGCCGGTCGGCCAACAGTTTCAGCGTCCAACTGGCCCGGCCCTCCGGCGGTTCTCCGCAGGCCAAGGCAATCAGGTGGGCTTCCCCTTGACCGTCCAGCCGCTTCTCCCTCCGGTTCAGTTGCTCCTTGCGCCCCAAGGCCCGCTCCAGACCCTCTTCCACGCACCGCCGGCGCACCCGTTCCACCGTCGCACGGCCAATCTGTAGAACCCGGGCAATGTCTTCATCCTTCATGACCCCGTCCGCATGGGCCTCATCACTCAGCAGCAGGATGCGCCCGTGGGTCTGCCGGTAAGCCGCCGCCCGGCCACGGGACACCAATGTCTTCAGTTCCTGCCGCTCCTCCGCACTCAGCTTGACCCGGTATCTCTTCATCGCCATCCCCTCCTCACACGCCCAATCCTCTTCGCCCTGTGCTTGGTAGAATACACTTGGTCAGTACTCAATTCAAAGATGTTGGACTACTAGCCGTCTCCTGCGGCGGCTAGGAGGACTCCAGCGGTCCCTTCTCGTCCCCCGAGGCCACTGCGGCGCCATCGTCCCCGGAGGCTACAACCGTTCCGCCGGCGGCCACCGTACCCGAAGCCACCACCGCACCTCAAGTCACCAAGGCCGCGAAACCGACGGCGGCGGCCAAAACACCTGAACCTCCGGCCACCGCCGCGCCGGACGATACGCTGGAACCGCCGCCGCCCACGGCTGCCCCCACTTAGCCCCCACCGCCGTGCGAGGGGACCAGGGGCGGCAAGGTTGGCAACTGTGCACCGGAGTTCGCCGGCACTCAGGAGTGGATCAACAGCGGCCCACTCTCTATGGAAGGGCTACGCGGCAAGGTCGTGCTGATCGATTTCTGGACTTATTTCTGCATCAACTGCATCCGCACACTTCCCTACCTGCGGACGTGGTACGACCGCTATGCCGACGAGGGTCTGGTCATAGTCGGCGTCCACACGCCGGAATTCCATTTCGAGAAAGTGTATGAAAACGTGGTGCAGGCCACCAAGGACGACGAGGTGACTTGCGACGACTACCTGGCCTTGGTCTACACCGCCCGGTAGGTCAACGTGGTGCTCACCTCCGAGTCCGGTGAGCCTTACAAAGTCCGAGTAACTGTCAACGGCGAGTATTTGACCGCGGAGAACCGGGGCGAGGACATCATGATCGGCGAAGACGGGGAGAGCTACCTGTGGGTCACCGGTCCCAAAGCCTATAAGGTCGTTGAACACCCAACTTGGGAAAGTGAGCAGGAGTTGCGCATGGCGTCCATGTCCGACGATTTCGGCTTGTTCTCCTTCACCTTCGGGGTTTATGAGGATGGTTACTGATGAAAATTCCGGCTCCCGCGTCAATAACAAAAACAGCCGCCCTTATTATCCTGGTCCTGGCGTTTGCGGCGCTGGCAGCAGCCTGCGGCGCCGAGCCGACAGCCACGTCTCCCCCTCCGACAACGATGCCGGGTCCGACGGCAGCGGCTGACCCGGCGACGGCAGCGGCTGACCCGGCAACTACAACGGTCGACGCGGCGACGGCGACTGCTGCTCCGATGGCGGCACCGGCATCCGAAGCCCTGCCGCCGTGCGATGGCCACCGGGGCGGCTCCATCGGCAACTGCGCCCCTGAGTTTTCCGGGATCAACGCATGGATTAACAGTGACCCGTTGACAATGCAGGAACTGCGCGGCAGGGTGGTGCTCATCGATTTCTGGACCTACACCTGCATCAACTGCATCCGGACATATCCCTACCTCAAGACCTGGCACTCCCGCTACTCCGACGACGGTCTGGTCATCATCGGGGTACACTCCCCCGAATTCGAATTCGAAGCGGACTACGACAACGTTGTCGAGGCCTCGGAGAACGACGGCATCATCTGGCCCGTGGCCCAAGACAATGAATTCGAGACTTGGCGCAGCTACTCCAACAGGTACTGGCCCGCTAAATATCTGGTCGACAAGGACGGCGTGGTCCGTTATACCCATTTCGGCGAGGGTGACTACGCGGAGACCGAAACGATGATACGAGAGCTGCTGCTCGACGCCGGTACACAGCTGAACGACGAGAACCGGCCTCTCCCATCGGACCAGATGCTGGACCCCGCGTTCCAATCAGCCCGAGACGCCGAGATTACCAGGGAGCTCTACGCCGGCTATCTACGCGGCCGCAACGACCTTGCCTTTGGCGGCGGCGGTTACGTTGGGCAGGACGAATATTACAATACCCGGGATGCCGTCGCCGATTTACAAGTCCCCGATGAACTGGAACCCCACCAGATATACTTTGAGGGTCCTTGGTACATCGGCCCCGAGAGTTCCCGCCACGGCGCCGAGTCCACCGGGTATGAGGATTACTTGGCGCTGGTGTATTCCGCCCGGTCGGTGAACGCGGTGTTGACCTCCGATTCTGGCGAGCCCTACAGGGTCCGGCTGACCGTTGGCGGGGAATACCTGACCGACGAGAATAAAGGCGCGGACGTCACCATCGGTCCCGACGGGGAGAGCTACATCGTGGTGACCGAGCCCAAGATATACAATATCATCGAGAACCCGGAGTGGATGCGGCGACAGGAACTTCGCATGAGCTCTGATTCCCCGGATTTCGGCCTGTTTGCCTTCACGTTCGGGTCCTATGAAAAGGAGGCTTCCTGATGGCCATGGCCGCCTACCTGCGGTCTTTCTCGTCCATTCGCCCTTTGTTGATCGTGCTGGCAGGCGCATGCGCCGTTGCGGCGCTCCTGGCTTGCGGCTCGACCGCAACTCCGGCCCCGGAACCGACCATGGCCCCTACCGCAGCGGCGGCGCCTGCCGCCGCGCCAACCTCGGCGCCGGCCACGGACGCGCCTCAGCCAATCGCATCGGCCGACGAAAATCCGATCAGGGCCAGGCTGGCTACCACCGTTCTGGAACTTGGTCAGCAGCGGGTCGCCTTTCTTCTGGCGGATTCCAAGGGAATAATTCAAGACGCCGCCGTCACCATCACTCCGGTCTACACCGGGGACAATTCGGCCGGCCCAACGGTGGAGACCGAATTCCACCTGTGGCCCTACGGCTCCCGCGGGTCCTACTCCGCCGACGTTCTCTTTGACCGTCCGGGCGAGTGGAGGCTGGACGTGGATGTTGCGGCGCCCGATGTGTCGGGACGGGTCGAGATCGAAATCAACGTGGAAAAGCAGTCCCCGGTGCCAGGGTTGGGCGCCGTAGCCCCGATGAGCCACACCAAGACCCTCGGGACGGTGGCCAACATCGAGAAATTGACCACCGATTACTCTCCAGACCCGGACCTCTACCAATTGTCCATTGCCGAGGCCATCGAGAATTCTCTGCCCACTGTTATCGTGTTCGCTTCGCCCGCATTCTGCACCACCGCCACCTGCGGGCCCCAGGTGGACGCGGTCTCGGAGCTAAAAAACGCCCACTTAGGCAAGGCCAACTTCATTCACGTCGAAATCTATGACAATCCCGACGAGATCCAGGGAGACCTGAGCCGGGGGCAAATAGCCCCTTCGGTGGACGAATGGGGCCTCTCGGCTCTTCCCCATTGGTTCAACGAGTCGTGGACCTTCGTTCTCGACGACGAGGGGCGCGTCCGGGACCGCTTTGAAGGCTTTGCCTCCTACACCGAGCTTGAGGACGCCCTTACCGAAGTACTCCCCGGCGCATAGGCTTCAACCCGAAGAGCGCGCAGGGCAGGCGGCCAGGGTCATTCAATTGTCGGAAAATCCCCCCGTCCTTCCGGCCGCAGCCGGAATCCAGACCCGAATCTTGGGTTAGCGGCATTCGGAGGGAACCGAAATCGGCATCGGTCCCTGGGTCCCGGTTGCGACCGGGCCGACGGGAGGGGGGCGGATTCAACAATTGAATGACCCTGGGCGGGCGGCGGGGTCCCCTGTGCTCTCTGTGTCCCCTGTGGTTAAATGTCCTCATGTCCACCCGCGTCAGGCTGACAATCAACGACCGGGTCCACGAACTGGACGTCCGCTACCACTGGAGTCTGCTGGACGTACTTCGCGATCAGTTGGACCTCACCGGCTCCAAGCGCGGATGCGACCGCGGTGAGTGCGGTTCCTGCACGGTGTTGCTTGACGGCAAGCCCGTCTATTCCTGCCTGCTGCTGGCGGTGCAGGTACGGGGCCGTGCCGTGACGACCGTGGAGGGCTTGGCCCAAGACGGCAGGCTCGACCCGGTACAGGAGGCGTTCCTGGCGGAAGACGGCGGCCAATGCGGCTTCTGCACGCCGGGCTTTCTGATGTCGGCCAAGGCCCTTCTGGACAGTAACCCCCAGCCCAACGACCACGAGATACGAGAGGCCCTGTCGGGCAACCTCTGCCGTTGCAACGCCTACGGACGCATCCTGCAATCGGTGCGGACGGCGGCCATGATTCACGACAAAGGGCACAGAGAACACAGCGGTTAAACAGAGAGTTACTCTGTGTTCTCTGTGGTCAAAGCCTGTATAATGCCGCCATTCCACTTCTCGCCCCGCGAGGCCGTTATGACCACCAAGCCCGTTACCACGCCGCCGGACGCCGGGCAAATCATCCAGTTTCCAGATGCCCCGCCTGAAGAATTGACCGGCTTTCACTCCATTAATTTCCCGGCCCACCCGCCGTCCTTGGCCGAACACTTCGGCAACATGGACAGCACGATCATTCTCAGCGAAGTCGCCGCCGCCCTGATTCCGACTAGAAGCTACGAGGGCGTGTTGTATCCCGACCTGCTCGTCGCGTTCGACGTAAACCCCGCGGCGGTACTCCCCCGCAACGGTTACTCGATCCCGGAACAGGGGAAGCCGCCCGACTTTGTGATGGAGGTAGCCTCGGAGAGCACTGCCCGCCGGGACGAAACCATCAAGTGGGAGGCATACGCCGCCATGGGCGTCCCCGAATACTGGCGCTTCGACGCTACTGGCGGGCGACGATACCGGACGCATCTGGCTGCTGACCGGCTGGTGGATGGCGTATATGCGCCTGTCGACATCCACCGGATTGACGGCGAACATTTCTGGGGCCGCAGCGAATCTCTGAACCTGGACCTGTGCTGGGAAGAAGGGAAACTGCGCTTTTGGGACCCGGCGGGCCAGCGTTACCTGGCCACGTTTATGGAAGAGAGCGCCGCCCGCCGAGCAGCCGAAGCCCGGGCGGCTGAAGCCGAGGCCCGCGCCACTGAAGCCGAGGCCCGCGTCCAGCGTTTGGAAGAAGAGCTGCGCCGACGCCAAGCCCCGTAACCGGCCCGTCCACCAACTCGAACTCGCTATCCGTATCCGCACCTACCCAGGAGGTTTCCAGCATGGCGACGATGCAGCACCTGCCCCAAGCGGCCGCGCAGATGGAGCGCGCCGCCGGGAAGTTCCTGGACAGCCTGACCGAGGCGCAAAAAGCCAAAGCTGCCTTCGAGTACATGGATGGGGAGCGGATGTACTGGTACTATCCGCCGATCAACCGGCACGGACTCGCCCTGCGGGACATGAGCGGAAACCAGCGGGCCTTGGCTATGGCCCTGCTGGAAAGCGGGCTTACGCCCCGGTCCTTCGAGCAGGCAAAGCAAATAATGGAGCACGAGGACGTGTTGGGCCCGTTGGAAAAGGAAATGGGCATGGTCACGTTCGTCCGTGACGTCGAACTCTATTATTTCACTATTTTCGGCGAGCCGGGGCCCAAAGAGTCTTGGGGTTGGCGCATAGAGGGCCACCACGTCTCCCTGCACTTCAGCATCTGGGGCGAAAACATCACATCGGTGACTCCATTCTTCTTTGGGTCCAACCCGGCCGAAGTACGCAAGGGCCCGAAGACCGGCCTGCGCATCCTTGGGGACCGGGAAGACATCGCCCTGCAGTTGATGGGCAGCCTGGACCAAGACCAAATGGCCAAAGCAGTGATTTACGACGAAGCTCCCCTCGACATCCTGACCTATAACAGCACCAAGGTGTCATTCCCCTTCCGTCCCCAGGGCCTTCCAGCCGACCAAATGACCGGCACCCAGAAGGAGGCCCTGCTCAGTCTGATCACGGAGTACGTGGGACAGGTGCGTACCGACCTTGCCGAGCAGAAGCTGGCCTCGATCAAGGATGAAGGGTTGGACCATTTCCACCTGGCGTGGGCCGGGCCCGTTTCCAAGAGCGACGCCCACTACTACCGCATCCACGGCGGCAACTTCGTGGTCGAGTTCGACAACCGGCAGGACGGCGCGAATCATATCCACTCCGTGTGGCGCGACGTTGAAAACGACTTCGCCGCCGATGTCCTGCGGGACCACCTGCGGCTATTCCACGTCATTTAAGGCTCCGCCTTCCGGATTTGTCCATGACATTGAACGTGGCCGGGCGGAGCGTGGTCCGCCGTGACCTGAGAGAAAAGCTGACGGGAGAGGCGCTCTATACCGCCGATCTCAAGCTCCCTGGTATGCTCTACGGCGGGATTCTCCGCAGCCCTCATCCCCACGCGGACATCGAAGCCGTGGATGCAACCGCCGCCGAAGCGCTGCCGGGCGTCCGCTCGGTGGTCACTCCTTTCGACGTTCCTCCCGGCAAATTGGGCCCCGACCTGGCCATATTGGACACCCGCGTGAGGTTCGTGGGGGACGAAGTGGCGGCGTTGGCCGCGGATGACCCTGACACTGTGCGGCAGGCGCTCCAACTCATGCGGGTCGATTACCAAAGATTGCCTCACGTCCCGGACCCGGAGCAGTCCCTCCGTCCGGGGGCCGTTGCGATACACCCGGGAGGCAACCTCGCCACCAGGGACGTCCTGTCTTTGGAGAGGGGGAGCGTCGAAGCCGGGTTTGCCGAGGCGGACCTGATGCTGGAGGACGAATTCGTTATCCCCACCCACTCTGCGGCCCCGCTGGAGCCCCGGGCCGCCTTGGCTGCCTGGAACGAGTCGCCCGATTCCGACCTCACGGTGTGGAAGACCACCCGCGGCGTTCACGTCGACCGGGCGGCGCTGTCGGCGGCGTTGGGCCTGTCTCCCGAACGGGTGCGGGTTATTGGGCCGTACCTGGGCGGCGGCTACGGCAACAAAGACGAGTCTCGCCTCGCGGCCATCGCCGCCGTGTTGGCTAGCCGCGCCGGCCGCCCCGTGCGCATCGAATACTCCCGGGAAGACGAATTTGTCGCGGGCCGGGTGCGGCACGCGGCCCGAATCCGGCTCAAGGCGGGCCTGACGTCCGACGGCTCAATCACCGCCATCTACGCAAGCGCCGTACTGGATACCGGGGCCTATCTTGCTTCCGGTCCGGGCGTGGCCCGCCGCACCGGCCAAGGAATCCTTTACCTCTACCACTGTCCCAACGTGAAATACGAGGCCCGGCTGGCCTACACCAACCGGCCGGTGGCCGGCTCATACCGGGCGTTGGGGGCTCCTCAAGGCCACTTCGCCCTCGAAAGCCTGATGGACCGGGCGGCCGAGCGGTTGGGGTTGGACCCCTTGGACTTCCGGTTGAAGAACCGGGTGCGGCCCGAAGGCCAGCCGGGCCGCCGGACCTCGCCTCCCGGCCAAGTCATTGACAGCCAGCCGGTGGAAGGAGGCATTCCGTTCTCCAGCAACGGCCTGGAGCAATGCCTTGAGTTGGGGGCCGAAGCGTTCGGCTGGCGCGAACCTTTGCCCGACTCGCCGGAGGCAGACCCGGCGTTGAAGCGAGGCAAGGGGATGGCGATGATGGTTTACCGGGGCGGGCCTGGTTCGCCCTCTTCGGCCGAGGTGCGATTGGAAAAGTCCGGGGCCATCAAGCTCGTCACCGGGCTCATGGACGTAGGAGAGGGCGCCACCACTGTGCTCCCGCAGATAGCCGCCGAGGTGCTGGGAGCCGATTCAGGACAGGTGGAGGCGGTGTTCGCCGACACCTACGGCACTCCCGACGCGCCGATCACCGCCGGGTCCACGGCCACGTTTTCCACCGGCACCGCAGTGGTGCAGGCGGCGGAACAGGTGCGCCGGGAGCTGATGGAACTGGCCTCCACCGGACTGGAGGCGCCGGTTGACGATCTGGACGCCGCAGCGGGAGAAATATTCGTCAAGAACGACCCCACCCGTCGCATCTCATTCGCCGAGGTGGCGGGCCGCATGGACGTGGAGGCGCTGACCGCGACCGCAAGCATTATTCCCGGCAGCGCCGACGCCATCGTCAACTCCTTCGGGGCCCACTTCGCCGAGGTGGAAGTGGATACTGGCACCGGGCGCGTCCGGGTGGTGCGCTACATCGCGGCCCATGATTCGGGCAGGATCATAAACCCCCGGTTGGCCCTTAACCAGGCGGAGGGGGCCGTCAGCCAGATGCTGGGGTTCGCCCTTACCGAGGAGCTGGTCACTGACCGGGCCACCGGCGTCACTCTCAACCCCGGCTATCTGGAACACAAGTCCCCCACGATTCAGGACTACCCCGATCTAAAAATAATCTTTGCAGACGTGGTGGACCCGGTGGGCCCCCTCGGGGCGAAGGGACTGGGGGAGGTCCCCAGCGTCGGCGTGGCGCCAGCCATCGCCAACGCCATCTACGACGCCGTCGGCGTCAGGCTCAACCGGCTGCCGTTCACGCCGGACCGGGTGCTGGCGGCCCTGACGGAACAGCGGTCGGAGAACGGGTAAACGTGGCGGTCTTTGATTACGTCGTTGCCCGTTCCATTCAGGAGGGGCTGGAGCTGATCGCCGATAGCTCTGTCGCCACCCTGCCCATCGGCGGTGGCACCGATCTCTTGCCGCTGTTGAAAGACGGGGTGACCGCCGCCGAGCGGTTGGTTGCCATCGACGCCATCCCCGGCATGGACGCAATCATCCAAGCGGACGACGGGCTGACGATCGGCGCGGCCGCCACCATCGCGGACGTGGCTGCCCATCCGGCAATAGGGCGCGACTACCCAGTCCTGGCCCAAGCGGCGATTGGTCTGGCGACGCCGCAAATCCGGACCGTGGGAACCATCGGCGGGAATCTGAACCAGCGGCCTCGCTGCTGGTACTTCCGCAGCCCCTCAATCCCGTGCCTGAAGAAAGGCGGCGACCGGTGCTACGCCCTGGCAGGGACCACCAAGCACCTCTGCGTCACCGGCGGGGACCGCTGCTATATCGTGCATCCCTCCGATATCGGAGTGGCCCTTTCGGTGTTGGACGCCAGCGTAGAGATCGCGGGTCCGGCGGGAGCACGCACACTGGCCATCGGCGACTTTTTCTCCGGGCCCGGCCGGGACCCGATGCGAGAGAACGTGCTGGAGCCTGGCGAAATCGTCACGAGTGTACTGTTGCCCGCGAGCCCGCCCGACCGGAGTCTCTACCTCAAGGTACGGGAACGGGAAGCGGGAGATTTTGCCTTGGTCAGTGTGGCGGCGGCGCTATGGCTGGCCGACTCACCAAGCGGACCGGTGGTCCGTGAGGCCAAGATAGCCTTGGGCGGGGTAGCCCCGGCGCCTTACCGGGCGGTGGAGGTAGAACAAGCCCTGACCGCCACGGCAGTGGCCGGCCTCGACACAGAGGCGCTGGCGCCGCTGACCCTGCCAGAAGCCGCGCCGTTGGCCCAAAACGGCTACAAAGTGCCCATGGCCCGTGGCATGGTGCAACGGGCGGTTGCCCAACTGATTGGCTGAGGGCCGGATAAGAAAATGGCCGTCCGATCCCAGCCAAGCGCTGAAAGGCCAGGAAGGCACAGAGGACAAATTCAAGAACGGTTCGTGGCCTTCCGGCGCCGGGCTGCAGGCCAGAGCGATCAGGTGGGCTTCGCCCCGGTCATCCAGCTTGCGGTACCGTTTGGCTTGGGGCCGGTTCTGGATCACCCTGGCCAACCCGTCCTCGGCGAAACCCCGCTTGACCCGGAACACCGTGCATTCCGCCACATCCCGTGCTTGGACCACCCGGGACGCGGGCCAGCCCTCATCGGTCTTGAGCAAGATGGGCGCCCGGGTCGTAACCCTAGCCGGACTCCTCCCTGACCGTACCGTATGCTCCAGTTGGTCGCGATCTTCCGGCGTCAGCCGAACCGGGAATTTCTCTCTTACCACACTACCACTTCACAACAACATCACCCATGACCATCGACAATCAGCAAGCTGATGGAGACCATCATCGACAGCGCGGACGAATTTTACTCGGAAAATTGGCCCTGGGAAACGCGTGTTGTTCCGGCGGCGGCCCCAATTTCGGGTACTTTCGACTCGCCCCAACTTCTGAAAGTGGGGCAGGAAAATCATTACGAATTAAAACGCGATTGCCCTGGGTTTTCGGCTTTTGGTGACGATGTTCTTCCGAATCTGTAATTTGGTCTATAATTCCTCCCGTCAGAATCCCGATGCCAGGGACTTTTCTCCCCGGTGGGACCGACCGGGGCCGTCTAAGCCGAACTGCCCCTGGAGGCTCTCATCCGTATTCTGCTCATCGGGCAGCCTCGGAGTATCCAATGTTAATGCCCGGACCGGTGGAAGGTCATGTCAGAAACCATCCCCGCAGTAAGTGAAGAGACTATATCAGACTGGGTAAGCTCACGGAGTTTCCAACTCGGTCGCAGTTACTTCGAGAATGAGGCTATTTTCGACCTTCGCCGCCAAGGCCGTTCCCTCAAAGCCCGCTGCCAAGGCTCCATGCCCCAGCCTTATCGCTTGGGCGTTGCCTTCGGCGCCGAAGGCATCGAAGAGGCTAATTGTTCCTGTCCGGTGGGTGACGGTGGACATTGCAAGCACGTCGGGGCGCTCCTGCTTACCTGGCTGGACCAGCCCGACGCCTTCCGAGTGGTGGCGGAACCGGACGCCGACCTGGAGCAACGCAGCAAAGAAGAGCTGATTGCCCTGATCAAGCAAATGTTGCGGCTTCAACCCGACTTGGAGACCCTGCTGGAAGTTGCTTAGCCAGGAGGCGACCGGCGGCGCACTCCGGTCAACCCGGAAACCTACCGTCGCCAGGTATCGGCTGCTTTTCGACGTGGCGGGAATGATCGGATGGCGTCCTGGAGAGTTGCCACGGACATTGGCATTACAGTGAGCGCTGGCGACGGTTTTCTGGCCCTGGATGACTACGCCGGCGCGAGTATCGTGTACCAAGCAGTGGCCCAGGGGATACTGGAACACTACGAAATGATACATGACGAGGATGGGGACCTGGACGAAGTGGTGGACCGATGCGCGGAAGGGCTGGGATACTGCTTGGCCGGTGCGGGTGACGACGCCGCGGCCAGGGAAAGACCCCTGCAAACCCTCTTTGAAATATACCGTTTTGATTTGGACTATGGAGGGGTGGGCTTGGGAGAAGCTGCGCCGCACCTTATACTGGAACACGCCACAGGAGAAGAGAAGCGTACCGTTGCCGGTTGGGTGCGGGCCGCCATGACCGAGGGTAATAGCTGGAGCGACAACTATCACCGCCAAGTGTACGGCCGTTTCTTGTTGGACTTGCAGATGGCTGACTTGGACGACGCCTCCTTCCTAAGCATTTGTCGTGAGAGCGGCCGTTTGGCCGATTTGGTGGGCCGCCTGCTGGCGCTGGGGCGGTTAGACGAAGCGATATCCGAAGCCGAGCTGGCTGGGGACTACGAGTTGCTGGCCCTGGCGGACATATTCCGCGAACATGGCTACGCCCAAAGCGTGGAACCGTTGTTGGCCAAGAGAATTGAAACCAGCCAGTACCATCGCCTGGTGGAGTGGCTCAAGGAACGCCACAAAGAACGGGGAGAACTGACTGAAGCCCTGGCCCTCGCCAAACGGCTTCTCCAAGCACGCCCCTATCTCGCCGGGTATCAAGAGGTACGAGAGCTATCCCAGCAACTTGGTGTCTGGCAGGAATTACGTCAGGAGCTGCTGGACGAGTGGTCCGCCGCTAGGCAATACGGTCTGTTAACCGACATCTACCTGGAAGAAGGCGACATAGACCTGGCTTTGAAATCGGTGAAGTACAGAAAGCCGGGTTTTCTATATGGCGAAGACCAGTTGATCCGAGTGGCCAAATCTGCTTCGGAGACGCATCCCCACGCTGCCGTTGACATCTATCTGCAACAAGTGGAGAGCCGAATTGAGGCCCGGGGCCGGGACAACTACCAGCGGGCGTGTTCGCACCTGATCAAAGTGCGAGAGCTATACCGGCAACTCTCGGAGGAGCCGGCGTGGACCGACTTTATCACCGGGCTGCGAGAACGGCATCGGCGACTGCCCGCACTGAAAGAGGAGTTGAGAAACGCTGGGCTGTAATTTTAGGCAATTACATACCTAATTACACAGCGCAATCGGGCAATAAAACGAAAAATAGCCCATAGGGACGGGTTGGTGTCCACGGCGGGGCTCGAACCCGCACTTAGCTGATTTGCAGTCAGACGCCTCTATCGGGTTGGGCTACGCAGACAATCAATTGAACCCTATGGGCCAGTGGGGAGCGCGACATCTTGATAAGGTGATGCTGTCCCTCCCTATTCCAAAGTTCGACGCGGCCAACGCGCTCCACGGAGACGCAGGCATGTAACTGTTCAGAGGTTTGCTAGGTCCCATCCCCCTTCTTAACCTTCCCCCTAGTGCGCCGGGGGGAAGAGACACTCCTCAACTCTGAACAATTACACCCGCGGCGTGATAAAGCCGGAGCCAGACTGTTGTTCCCGTTACTGCCCGTCTTACCGGCCAAAGCCGATATCCAGGTACTCAAGCAGCGGCCCGCTTCACCGACAACCTGCCCTTCCCGTCTGCGGTTGCCGCCCCGTATCATATTTGTCGTGAAGAATCCAATCTCCAGTCACCCGCCAAACCCCTTAATGGCGCATCAATGGCACACTTTGGCTCAGGATGGCCCAAGAATTAAAAACTCCAGCTTCGATTCCGCCAAACCTGCGCCAAACCCCTTATGGAGTGCTCGCCATGGACATGGAAATACAGCCTTGCGTTGGAGGACGAGCTTGGCTGCTGCCTTTGACCTGGTCTGTGCCCAACCCTCCCCCAAAATCTGAACAGTTACGCAGGCATCGCCTGCTTGTGCGCAGCTATGGGCTTTGCTAGAATCTTGGCGCAATTCTCTGGTGGATGCCCTGGCCCATTACCCGTCACTGGGCGGCCGGCCAGGACCAACCCTAGCATCCTGCCAGGTCCGCCAGCGCAGGCTGGCTCACCACCGCGGATACTTGATACAGCGGCTAAGGAGGGGATTCTATGCCAGCATTCTGGGAAAACATCAGATTCGCCGGCGAGCGGGAAATGGACGACCTGTCCGGGGCTCAAGGTCAGGACATGGCTACCTACGTCAGCCATCCCTTGCCTTCCGAAGGCAGCAATTTTCCGGCGATCATCGTTATCATGGAGGCCTTCGGCGTAACCCGCCATATCGAGCAGGTGTGCGACGAGTTCGCCCGCCACGGTTACGTTGCCGTCGCTCCTTCGCTCTACCACCGCCAACACCCCAATGCCAAGTTGGGCTACGATGAATTGCCTGCGGTGATGCAGTACATGGGCGCACTCCAGGACGACGAGCTCGTCGAGGACGTCAACGTCACGATCGACTACCTCCAGAACCGCTACCAGCGGACCCGCGGCCGCAAGATCGGAATCGTCGGCTACTGCGTGGGCGGGCGGATCACATACCTGGCAGCCGCCAGTTGCCCGGGCCTGAGCGCGGCTTCGGTGTATTACGGCGGACGGATACTGGCGCCATTCGGCGATGGGCCCGCCCCGGTCGACATGACCGGCAACATCAGCATTCCAGTGATGGGGAACTTCGGAGAAAAGGACGAAAACCCGTCGCCGGCAGACGTGGGCGTTATTGAAGAGGCGCTCAAAGCGGCCGGGGTAACGTACGACTTCAAGACGTATCCCAACTCGGGGCACGGGTTCAACTGCAACGAGCGGGCCGACTACAATGAGGCCGACGCCGCTGACGCCCTGCAGCGCACCCTGGCCTGGTTCGACCAGCACGTGAAGAACTAGCCTTTTCCGACCCTATTCTCAGTGAACCCTCTCTCAATCTCCTCTGCGAGGAGAAGAGGGGGTAGCTCCGGGAACGGGCGTCGGCGCGGTTGGTGGAAGAACCAGCCCGCCGAGCATCCGCTCCGGTCGATGCGCTTGCGAACTGCGGCCAGCGACGCCTGCTGGCCGCGCTTTTGTGTGGCGATGTTGTCACGGGCACGTAACGGGGCAGCTAGCCGCATCCCACCATGACTCGAGGGGGCAAGGTGGCCGGGTATAATTCCTTTGAGGCGATGATGACTCTTCCTGAAGCCAGCCGGTCCGAGTTGACCGGCGGTCTGCCGGTTTGCCGCGTCTTGAACGGGATGTGGCAGGTTTCCGGCGCTCATGGCGCCATCGACCCCAACGCGGCTATCCGCAGTATGTTCGATTACGTGGACGCCGGGTTTACCACCTGGGACCTGGCCGACCACTACGGTCCTGCCGAAGATTTCGTCGGCGAATTCCGGCGTCAGTTGGCGTCGGCCCGCGGCGCGGACAGCGTGTCCCGGATCCAGGCCTTCACCAAGTGGGTGCCCCGGCCTGGGCCGATGACCCGACAGGTCGTAGAGAACAACATAGACATTTCCCGCCGCCGCATGGAGATGGACCGGCTGGACCTGTTGCAGTTCCATTGGTGGGACTACGAGGACAACCGTTATCTGGAAGCGCTCACCCGCCTGTCCGAACTGCGGGACGAAGGCAAGATTCGGGAGTTGGCCCTGACCAACTTCGACACGAAACGGATGCAGGACATCGACGTTCACGGGATTCGAGTGGCGTCCAATCAAGTCCAGTATTCACTGATCGACCGTCGTCCCGAAGTCGCGATGGCCGGGTTCTGCCAAGCGCATGAGGTCTCGCTGCTGGCCTACGGGACGCTCTGCGGCGGCCTGCTGTCCGACCGGTACCTGGGCCAGCCGGAACCAGCTCCGGCCTCGTTGAACACCGCCAGCCTGCGCAAGTACAAGCAGATGATTGACGCCTGGGGCGGCTGGAGCCTGTTTCAGCGGTTACTGGCGGCGCTCAGGATTGTCGCCGACAAGCACAACGCCAGCATCGCCAATGTCGCTACACGATATGTCCTGTACCGGCCGGCTGTCGCCGGTGTCATCGTCGGCGCCAGGTTGGGGGTAACGGAACACATCAATGAGAATGCCCGGGTCTTCCGCGTTCAACTCGACGCCGGCGACCTGGAATCCATCGAGTGCGTCCTAGAGCAGTCCCGTAACCTCTACGAATTGATCGGCGACTGCGGTGACGAATACCGCCGGTAAGGGGCTCGAGGGATAGGTTTTTAATCCCGGTCAGGAGCCGACGGGTCTTTGGGGCTCTACGAAGGTGTTGCGGAAGCGGTAGAGGGTGAACTCGGGCTCGACAGGGGCCACCGGCATGTATTCGGCTTCCTCGATCTTGGCCACGATGAAATGGGGGCCGTCTTCCGCGAGAGCGTTGGACAGAGCCCCTTGCAACTCTTCCAGGTCCCTCACCGTAATGGTGTGCGGAATGCCGCAACTGTCGGCCACCCGCTCCAAGTCCGTGCCCATCCCGGTGTGGCTTGTCTGGTGGCCGGTCTGGCCCCACTGCTCGTTGTCCCACACCACCACGGTCAGGTTCTTCGGTTGCTCCCTGCCAATGGATGCCACGGTTCCGAGGTTCATCAATAACGATCCATCGCCGTCCAGCGAGACCACCTGCTCGTCGGTGGCCAAGGCCATGCCCAAGGCAATAGAGGAACAGAGCCCCATGTTGCCGTAGGTGTAGAAATTCCGGTCGCGGTGTCCCGCGTGCCACAATTCGTCGGACGTTGGGCCGAGGTTGCCGACGATTGGCGAGTTACCCGCCAACTGAAGCACCAGTTGAGTGGCTTCGAACCTACGCAAGTTTTCCTCCGTGCAGCAACTGGGTCAGGCACACCGCCACCGGCTGGCGGTTGGCGTGGCAGAGTTTCATGGCGCCGTCGACGATTTTGTCCATCCTGTAGTCGTCGTCGAGGGTGAAATGGACCACGCCGAAATGGTCCAGGATCGGGCGGGTGGCCCGGCCCATTGGAACTTGGGAAATGTTGAACTCGCCGGGGCCGCCCCGAAGATTGATAAATATTGGGATGGGGGCGCGCGCGGGAAGACAGAGGCTGGCAAGGGCGTTCACGCTGTTGCCGAAGCCGCTGGACTGCATGAACACCGCCGAGTTGCGTCCCGCGGCGTAGGAGCCGACGGCGATGCCGATGGCCTCTTCCTCCCGGGTGGCCGAAACCAGCCGGAAGTAGGGGTCTTCGTCGATGATGCTGGTGACCCGATCAATGGAGATGTCAGGAACGTAGGCGATGAGGGAAGTGTCCCAATCCTTGAGCGCCTGAACGATAGTTTCGGCCCAGTTCATATACGCAAACCCCGGTTCGGAATTAGGTCCGGCAATAACAGCCTAGCACTGGGGCCGGACCGGGATAAAACATACCAGCGGCCAAATTGAATGTCAAAAAGGGCGCCAAGGTGTAAGAACCTATCTCAAAACTGATAGCATCTTTCATAATCATCTGTTTTGGCGTCAATTACTCGGCGTGGTCCCACCCCCATCCTAACCCTCCCCCTGAGGGGGAAGGGACTTTTGAGATAGTTTCTAATTAGTCAGTCCCGGTGAGAAGTCACCGGCGCACCCAGTTGATACCGGCGAAACCCGGTATGACGACGGACGGCGCTTATCTAGGAAACCTCTGAACAAGTCCCTTCCCCCTCGACGGGGGAAGGTTAGGATGGGGGTGCCGGCGTTCATTGCATAGCTGACCTCCCTAATCTACCCTCCGGGATCCCGGCTTTCGCCGCCATGTCGCTGACTTATTCAGAGGTTCCCTAGGAATTGTCACGAAGTCTGAACGGTTACGCCAAGGGTCTACGAATCCCGAATCAGTGCATTACCAGGCCGCCGTCAACGTTGAAGGCTTGGCCGGTGATGTTGCGGGCGCCGGGGCCGGCCAGGAAATGGGCCATGGCGGCGATGTCCTCGGGTTCGTTGGAGCGGCCGATAGGGATACGGGCGTCCCGCGCTTGGGCCAGCTCCTCGAGCGTCGCGCCGGTGCTCTCCGCCCTTTGAGCCATGTTTTCCGCCCCCATGGCTGTCAGGGTGGAGCCGGGGCAGATAGCGTTCACGTTGATGTTGTGCCGGCCTAATTGGTGGGCGGCGAGCATGGTCATGGCCAGCACCGCCCCCTTGCTGGCGGCGTAGGCCGCGTTGGAGGACCCGGAGTAGCCCTTGCCGGCGATTGAAGCCATGTTTATGATGCGGCCGCCGTCGCCCTGCTCGATCATCTCCCGGGCCGCCCGTTGCATGCCGAAGAACACACCCTTGGCATTGACCCGGTGAATCCGGTCCCAGTCTTCCTCCGACACATCCATCAGGTAGATGTAACGAGTGACGCCTGCATTGTTGACCATGATGTCGATGCGTCCGAAGGCGTCTTTCGCTTGGGCGATCATCCGGTCGATGTCGCCGGTGCTGCCCATGTCGGCGGGCACGGCCAAGCTTTCCCTGCCGAGGGCCTTCACTGCCACCGCGGTCTCCTCAACGGAGTCGGCGTTGATGTCGGACACGGCGATGTGGGCGCCGGCCCCGGCCAGTTGCAGGGAGATGGCCCGGCCCATGCCGCGGCCGGCCCCGGTAACTACGGCGATCTTGTCTTCCAGGTCCATAGTTCCCCCAAGCGTTGGGCTGCCGCCCGATTTCGAAGCTAGGCCGAGTGTAGATTAGGCTCCTGGGGCTGTCAACGCGGGTCTCCGGGTCCTGGCGCCGCCGGTGATTTCGTTGACACCCACACCACCCAAGTTTAAACTCGCTGCGATTTGGACACTCTCCCCGGCACTCGATTTCGGGGCCAACAACCGGAGGCAGTATATGGCTGAAGTAAGGGTCGATACCATCGTCCGCGGCGGCAGGGTCGTCACGTCTTCCCAAGCGGTGGACGCGTCGGTAGCCATCAAGGGAGAGAAGATCGTGGCGTTGGGCCCGGAGGAGCTTCTGCCCCAAGCCGACCGGTACATCGACGCCGATGGCAAGTTCGTTCTCCCCGGGCTGATCGACTCCCACGTTCACATGGACGGCCATGACGATTACGCTCTGGGGTCGCTGGCCGCGGCTCACGCCGGACTCACCACTCTCATTCCATTCGCCAACTACGAACTGGACCGGGACGAGACTCTGGTGGAGGCCGCCCGGCGCATACGTGAAGAAGTCGAGGCCACGGCCTTGGTGGACTTCGGGTTCCACTTTATCCTGCAGAACCGCCCCGGCATACTGAGGTCGCTGCCTCCCGTCATGGACATGGGATTCAAGTCGTTCAAGATGTTCATGACCTACAAGAAACGGCCCGGCCGCATGTGCGACGACGATTACATCTGCGACGCCATGGACCTGGTGTCCCGGGGCGGTGGCGTGTTGCAGCTTCACTGCGAGAGCGGCAACATCATCGAATTCCTGGAGAACAAGCTAATCGCCGAGGGCCATACCCACCCGATGGACTTCCCCACAGCCTGCCCCGATTGGGCAGAGGAGGAAGCAATCAATCGGGCCATCAAAATGGGAGCGGCCACCAACTGCCCCACCTACGTGGTCCACCTGAGCACCCAGTTGGGGCTGGAGCGGATCAAGCAGGCCCAAGCCCAAGGACAGCGAATCTGGACCGAGACCTGTCCCCAGTACCTGTTGCTTTCCGATGCGGAAATGGCCCGCTACGGGCCGTTGGCCAAGATCGGTCCGCCGCTGCGCCCCGAAGACGGCCCCGACCGCGACGCCCTGTGGAACGGCCTGCGGCAGGGGCATATCTCCTTGGTAGCCAGCGATCACGCCCCGCACCCCCAAGAGCTGAAGAGACCCGGCTGGGACAACATATTCGTCACCCCCGATGGGGCTTCGGTGCCCTTCGGCTCTCCCGGCGTGGAGACGATAGCGCCGTTGATGTACAGCGAAGGCGTGGTCAAACGGGGACTCCCCATCTGGTGGCTGGCCCGTGCAATGTCGGAAAACCCGGCCCGAATATTCGGCCTCTACCCCCGCAAAGGAGTCATCCAGGTGGGCTCCGACGCCGACCTGTTGATATTGGACCCCGGTACAGACCGGGTGATTTCGGCCGAGGACCACCACAGCAACAGCGGGTACACCCTGTTTGAAGGCTGGCAGGTTACCGGGCGCCCGTGGATGACCCTGCTCCGGGGACAGGTATTGCTAAACCAGGGCCGATTGGAGCAGCAGCCCGGCTACGGCGCGATTCTTCCCTGTGAGGGACCCACCGCCCCTCTGGGAGGCCCCGTAGACTAGACTTAACCCAGCCCCCGCCGGGGAATTTCCGCGCGACTTGCCACACCTTGAAAAACTCGCGAAAAAACCGCACTGAATAAATGGGGAATAAACGGAGGGGATCTAATGAAGTACGACCATATCGTAATCGGCGCAGGTTCCGGAGGGGGAGTGGTGGCCACCCGGCTCAGCGAGGACCCGGAACGGTCTGTGTTGCTCTTGGAGGCCGGGCCGGACTACCCGGACTTTGAAAATCTGCCGGACGAGATCAAATTCGGGTTCGCGTCGGGCGTGGACATCGTTACCACCCACCACAACTGGGAGTTTACCGCGAGGGGGACCGACAGCAGCGGCCCCCTGCAGGTACCCCGGGGCAAGGTGACCGGGGGCACCAGCGCCATCAACGGCCAGGTGTTCCTCCGGGGCGACCCGCAGGACTACGACTCGTGGGCCGAAATGGGAAACGACCAATGGAGTTACCAGAACCTGCTCAACTACTTCCGGAAGGTGGAGACCGACACCGAATTCGGCGGCAGCGATTTCCATAATTCCGACGGGCCGATAGTGTGCCGCCGGTTCCCTCAATCGGAGTGGCGGGCCGATCAGCAGGCTTTCTATACTGCCGCCACGGGGGCGGGCTTTCCCTATGCTCCCGACCTGAACCATCCCGACGCGACCGGCGTCGGCCCGGTGCCGCTGAATAACCCCAACGGTATCCGCTTGAGCACGGCCCTCGGCTACCTGAACTTGGCGAGGCACCGGCTCAACCTCACCATAAGGCCCAACTGCACCGTGCTCCGGTTGATCTTTGACGGCAACCGGGCCACCGGCGTCCAACTGGAAAGCGGCGGCGAGACCTTCGTGGTGGAGGGCAATGAGATCATCCTCAGCAGCGGCTCCATCGGCTCGCCTCACATTCTCATGCTCTCCGGCGTGGGTCCGGCCGGCCATCTCGGGCACTTCGGCATACCGGTGGTCCAAGACCTGCCCGGAGTGGGACAGAGCATGCGGGACCATCCCATAATATTCGTTCCCTTCAAGACCAAGGAGGATTACCCTCTGGACGCCCACGCGGCCAGGATGCAGTTGTGCATGCGTTGGACCGCCCAAGGCTCGAATCTGCACAACGACCTCCAGATTCTGATGAGCTCGTTGACCAACACGACACTATTCGAGCCAGTGGTGGCAGAGCCCAGCGGCGACGATCAGCCTCCGGGCATCGGGATGTACTCGTGGGTCAACTTGGAGGCCAGCGCCGGAGAGTTGCGCCTGACTTCGGCCGACCCCTACGGCAAGCCGTCGTTGGACTTCAAATACTTTACCGACGAATTCGACTTGATCCGTACCCGGGAGGTCGTGCGTACCTGCGCCCGGTTGGGATCTCACGAGGCCTTCGCCGACATCATCGAGGAACGATTGCGACCTTCCGACGCCGAGTTGGAGTCGGACGAGGCGCTCGACGGCTTCATTCGCGCCAACGTAGTCAGCGGCCAGCACATCACCAGCACCTGCAAGATGGGCCCTGCGTCGGACCCGATGGCGGTGGTGGACCAGTTCGGCAGGGTTCACGGCATCGAAGGGCTGTGGGTGGCCGACGCGTCGATAATGCCCAACTGCGTCCGGGCCAACACCAACTGCACCACCATGATGATCGGGGAACGAATCTCCGATTTCATCCGCCAGGGCCCTTAGAAAGGCGGCGCCGTTTTGGGTCTCGTTAAAGTCGTCGGGGGAATCGGCTTGGATCAAAACGGGCTCACCAAGGTCGAATTCTTGGTCGACACCGGAGCATTTTACTCGTTCGTCGGCCCCGACCTCGGTGCCTGGTTGGGCATTGAATTCCCGGTAATCACAACAGCAGTGTTGGCCAACAACACTCAGGTCGAATGCCCGGTCGGCGTTGCCTTCCTGCGCCTGCACGGCCGGGAGGGCGGCATCATCGTCGGCTCAATGGACGTTCCCACACCCCTCTTGGGAGTCAGTGCCCTTGAGACCCTCGGCTTGAAAGTGAACCCGGTTGACGAAACCGTTGAAGAAGCCTGGCCCTTCGGTCCGGCCGCTTTGTCCGCTTGACAACCTAGATATCGGGTAGCTAGAGTACACTGCGCGGTTGACGGTGCCTGTTTCCGCAATCAAAATTACTAATGGAGGCGCATTTGAGCACCATTCGTTCCCCGATTCAAACCAGGTTCCTATTGCTTATCGTAGTCATGGCAGCACTGATCGCCATCGTGGCCTGCGGCGGCGAAGCGGAAGACGAGGGCGGCATGACTCCGGCGCCGACCACCGCTCCCACGGCAATGCCCGAAGCCACCGAGGCGCCCGCCCAAGCCACGGCGGTGCCCACGGCAATGCCTGAAGCCACCGAAGCGGCTGCAGCGCCGGCTGCAGCGGGACCCGAAGGCACCCTCAACATCGCCTTCAAAGAATTGTTCGCCTTTGGCAACTCTCCCAGGCTGACGGAGAGCGCGGTGTTGGTGTTTGTGGGAAGCGCCTCCGGCGAATCGATGATCAAACTCAACATCGACCGTGAGATGGTCCCGCAACTGGCCGCCGAATGGAGCGTAGACGACAGCGGCTCAGTGTGGACCATCAAGCTCCAGGAAAACGTCGAGTTCCACAAGGACTGGGGTAACTTTACGGCTGCCGATGTGGTCTACACCATGAATGAATACACGGCGCCCGAGGGTATTACCTCCTGGCTGGGCACCCTGCAGCGCCTGTTCGGCGCCGAGGGCGGCGGCCCAACCGTGGTCGACGAACATACCGTTAGCATCGATACCGTAACTCCGCAGTTCGACTTCCTGTACGCCCTGGTATTGCCCGAGGTAATCCAGACGGTGAGCAAGGCCAACTACGATGCCGAGGGACAGGAAGTGGCCACGCACCAAGGCATCGGCACGGGTCCATGGGAGTTCGTGGAGGCCAGCACCCGGGAATTCTGGAAATTCAGCGCGGTAAGCGACCACTACCGCCAGACCCCGGAATTCGCCGAATTGGTGCTCTGGGACATTCCGGAGGAGGCCACCCGGGTGGCCAATTTCGAGACCGGCCAGCTTGACAGCTTCCTGATGGCTTTTGACTCGAAGCCCCGCCTCGACGCCATTCCCGGCATCCGGTATATGTCGGTGCCCAACGGCTCCACCGCTCACATCGGCCTGCATCCCAACCATTACGTCGGCATGGGCGAACCCGACTACGCTGAGCGGCGCCCCGGGGCAGCCGGCTGTCTGGCCGACGGGACCTGCCCGTGGGTCTCTCCCAACCCCGACGTGAATTCGCCCGAGTGGGAAAACGCCAGGAAGATCCGCGAGGCCCTGTTGATTTCCGTAGACCGGAAGGAGATCGTTGATACCCTCCTTGGCGGGGAGGGATCTCCCCAGTCCCTGTGGGCTTGGGAAAACCGGCAGAACGAACTGGACCCCGACCTGCGGCAATGGGAGTTCAACCCGGAACGGGCCAAGCAACTATTGACCGACGCGGGCTACCCGGACGGCTTTGACATCGAGGTCACTGCCAGCATCCGCGGCGTGGCCGCCGAGGCCGAGTCCTGCGAGGCCGTGGCCGACTACTGGGAGGACATCGGCATCCGGACCAACATCAACCGCGTGCCTTACCTGAGCATCGGCCCCAGGATTTCAGCACGGGAGTACGTTGGCCTGAGCTGTCACGGCACGGGCGGGCGCATCGACCCGGCGACCATCTATAGCGTCATTTATTCCAGCGAATCAGGTTTTTCGGGAGGCTTCGACCATCCCATCATGGAAGATCTCTTGGCCCAGATGTTCGGCATCGGCGACGAGGAAGGCCACTGGAAGATCATGAACGAAATGGCGCGCTTCATGTACGAAAACGCCTTGGACAGCGGATTCTACAGTGTCAACGTGCTATGGCCCTTGAGTTCCCAGGTGGAATCGTGGCGGGAACACCTCCAGCAAGGCGACACCCGGTCCCTCGGCTCCTACGAGTTCGTGCAACACCGCGAACAATAGGGACAACCGCACGGGAAGACCACGGTAACACGACGCAAAGGACGAGGGCCTCCGTATAACGGAGGCCCTCTCTTTGTTCCCTCAAGATACTCCCATCCTGAGATTGGCGGCTGGCGGCCTTGCGGCTAGCGGCCCTGCTTGATGATCGCCGAACGAATCTCCGATTTTGTCCGACAGGGTCCGTCGAAAGGGGCCGCCGTATTGGGTCTCGTTAAAGTCGTCGGAGTCGAGACTCTGGGCCTGAAAGTGGACCCGGTTGACGAAACAATTGAAGAAGCCTGGCTCTCCGGGCTGGCTGTATTGTCCGCTTGACAAGCTGGATATCGGGTAACTAGAGTACACCGCGCGGTAGACGATGCCCTGCTTCCGCAATCATGATTACAATTGGAGGCGCGTTGGGTACCATTCTTTCCCCGATTCAAGGCCTGTTGCTTATCGTAATGATGGCGGCACTGATCGCCATCGTGGCCTGCGGTGGCGCCGCGGAAGACGAAGGCGGCATGACTCCGGCGCCGACCACCGCTCTCACCGTAATGCCCGAAGCCACCGAGGCGGCGCCCGCCCAAGCCACCGCAGTACCCACAGCAATGCCTGAAGCGACCGAAGAGGCGGCCGCGCCGGCGCCGGCCGGCCCCACTGGGACACTAAACATTGGCTTTAAGGAGCTGTTCACATTCGGCAATGCCCCTCGTCTGACCGAAAGCGCCGTACTGGTGTTTGTCGGCGGCACTTCCGGAGAGTCGATGCTCAAGCTCAATATCGACAAGGACATCGTTCCGCAATTGGTCACGGACTGGACTCTCGACGAGTCCGGTACAGTCTGGACCCTCAAACTCCGGGAGGATGTGGAGTTCCACAAAGGTTGGGGCAAGTTCACGGCCGACGATGTCATCTTCACGATGAAAGAGTATGCAGCGCCCGGCGGCATCCAGGGGTGGCAGGCGGTATCGAAGCGCCTCTTTGATGCTGACGGCGGCGGAGCAACCAAGATCGATGACTATACTCTGACTGTAGATACAGTTGAGCCCCAGTTCGACTTCCTGTATGCTCTGATCCTGCCCGAAAATATCCAAACCATAAGCAAAGCCAACTTCGAGTCCGAAGGGCAGGACGCGGCCACCTTCCAGGGCGTCGGCACCGGGCCTTGGGAGTTCGTGGAGCAAAGCACCCGCGAGTTCTGGAAGTTCTCCGCAGTGGAAGACCACTACCGCAAGTCCCCGGAGTTCGCCGAGCTGCTACTCTGGGACATACCGGAGGAAGCGACCCGGGTAGCCAACTTCGAGACGGGCAAATTGGATAGCTTCCTGATGGCATTTGACTCCAAGCCCCGCCTCGACGCCATTCCCGGTATCCGGTATATGTCGGTGCCCAACGGTTCCACCGCCCACATCGGTCTGCACCCCAACCATTACGTGGGGATGGGGGAGTCCGACTTTGCTGAGCGGCGGCCAGGCGCGTTCAACTGCCTGGCCGAGGGTAAATGTCCTTGGGTCTCCTCCGACCCGGACCCCAACTCGGCTGAATGGGACCGGGCTAGGAAGGTCCGCGAGGCCCTGTTGATCTCCATCGACCGTAAAGAGATCGTAGACACCCTGCTAGGCGGTGAAGGTTCGCCACAGTCCCTGTGGACTTGGGAAAACCGGCAACGAGAGCTCCTTCCCGAATATAGGGAGTGGGAGTTCAACCCGGAGCGCGCTAAACAGCTTCTGGCCGAGGTGGGCCTTGATGACGGATTCGATATCGAGGTCACTGCCAGCATTCGCGGCGTGGCCGCCGAAGCCGAGTCCTGCGAGGCGGTCGCGGACTACTGGAACGAGATTGGCATCCGCACCAACATAAACCGGGTGCCTTACCTTAGCATCGGTCCCAGGATCCAGGCCCGTGAGTACGTTGGTTTGAGTTGCCACGGCACCGGCGGCCGGGTGGACCCCGCAACGATCTACGATGTAATTTACAACAGTGAATCGGGCTGGTCGGCAGGTTTCGACCATCCCATAATGGACGATCTCATGGCGAGAATGTTTACTATCGCTGATGACGCCGGGCACTGGGCAATCATGAACGAAATTGCCGGGTTCATCTACGAAAACGCGTTGGACAGCGGATTTTACAGCGTCAACGTGCTGTGGCCCCTAAGCAATAGGGTGGAATCGTGGCGGGAGCACCTCCAGCAAGGTGACACCCGGTCTCTAGGCTCCTATGAGTTCGTGCAACACCGGAGGGAATAAACACTTCCCTGTAGCCACAACTACTGGGTGCCGAGCGAGCAGCGGCGGGACTAGTCCCGCCGCTGCTTTTTGTGTCAGCCGACTCCTGTCCTTTATTTGCAGTCTCTCAAGGTAGGCTCAATCGCCAGCTACAAGCGGGAGGACATTTTGGCGATACCTGGCTTCATTTCTTACGGAAACGATAGATTAGATAGTGTTAATCGCTGTTCTGCTAACAACATTAATGTCTATGTTGGAAGAAGCTTGACAAGGCTCATTCTCAATAGCTAGAATCGCGTGTCCAAATAATATTGATCTAAGGGAGGCCAGAGAAAATGTGCGACTCCCCAAATCGCATAAAGACTGCTTTCCTTTTGGCCACCATAATCGCACTGGTTGCTCTAGTGGCATGCGGGTCGTCGGCCACCGCAACGCCGGCTGCCCCGGCATCAACCGCGGCCGCTGCGGCCCCACAGCCCACGGCGGTCCCGCAAGCGACTGTCGCGCCCACAGCGGTCCCGCAAGCGACTGTCGCATCCACGGCGGCGCCACCCACCGCACCTCCCAGGCTGGTCGGGCCCACCGGTACACTGAATGTCGGGTTCAAGGAGCTGTTCACTTTCGGAAACTCTCCCAGGCTGACTGAAACCGCCGTGATGATTTTTGTTGGCAGTTCCTCCGGCGAATCGTTGCTGAAGCTCAATATCGACCGGGAAATCGTCCCACAACTGGTCACGGAGTGGACCCTCGACGACAATGGCACCATCTGGACGCTCAAGCTCCGTGAGGACGTAGACTTCCACAAGGGCTGGGGTAAGTTCACCGCCGCTGATGTCGTCTACACATTGCAAGAATATACAGTGGAGGACGGTGTTGGGTCGGCACTTGGGACGCTTCAAAGATTATGGGGCCAGGAAGGTGGCGGTCCGGTCGCAGTAGATGACTACACCGTCACCGTGGATACAGTCGCTCCACAGTTTGACTTCATCTATTACTTGTATCTGCCACCCCTCGGTGTGGTTGTCAGCAAGAAAAATTTTGAGGCCGAAGGACAGGAAGCGGCCATGTTCAAGGGAGTCGGCACCGGGCCTTTCAATTTCGTGGAGCAAAGCACCCGTGAGTTCTGGAAATTTGAAGCGGTGGAAGACCACTACCGCAAGACTTCGGAGTTCGCCGAGCTAGTCCTCTGGGACATACCCGAGGAGGCGACCCGGGTCGCCAATTTCGAGACGGGCAGGCTGGACAGCTTCCTCATGTCCTTCGACTCCAAACCCCGCCTCGACGCCACACCCGACATCAGGTATATGGCGGTCCCCAACGCCGCCACCGCCCACATAGGCCTCCATCCCAACTTCTACGTGGGAATGGGGGAACCCGACTTTGCTGAAAGGCGGCCGGGCACGTTTCACTGCTTGGCCAACGGCGAATGTCCCTGGGTCTCCCCCAACCCGGACATCAACTCCCCAGAGTGGGAGCGGGCCCGGAAAGTCCGGGAAGCCCTGATGATCTCCATAGACCGGCAGGAAATAGTCGGCACCCTGCTGAGCGGGGAGGGGTCGCCCCAGTCTTTGTGGCTTTGGGAAAACCGGCAAAGGGAGCTGGATCCTGACCTGCGGGAGTGGGAGTTCAACCCGGAGCGGGCCCGGCAGCTTCTGAAGGAGGCCGGCTACGAAGACGGTTTTGAGATAGAGGTCACTGCTAGCATTCGCGGCGTCGCCGCTGAAGCCGAGTCCTGCGAAGCCGTTGCCGATTATTGGAAAGACATCGGCGTTCGGTCCAACATAAACCGGGTGCCCTACCTCAGCATCGGTCCCAGGATCGTAGCCCGGGAGTATGTTGGCCTAAGTTGCCACGGCACTGGTGGCCGGGATATCCCAGCGACAATCTACGACGTTGTTTACGGCAGTGGATCAGGCTTTACAGCGGGGTTTGACCATCCCATCATGGAGGAACTACTGGCAGAGATGATTGCCACCCCCGATCAGGAAGGCCACTGGAAGGTCATGAACGAAATGGCCCGGTTCATGTACGAAAACGCCCTGGACAGCGGGTTCTACAGCGTCAACGTGTTATGGCCTCTGGGTCCCAGAGTCGACTCGTGGCGGGAACACCTGCAGATGGGGGACACCAGGTCGCTGGGCTCCTACGAGTTCGCCACACACCGGGAACAGTAGGCGAATCGCCGCAGGCGCCACGGTCTAACGACCAAAGGACGAGGGCCTCCGTATAACGGAGGCCCTCTCTTTGTTCCCTCAAGATACTACCATCCTGAGATTGGCGGCTGTTGGCCCCGCCTTTAATGGCCCTGCTTGATGAATTCGGCTATCCGTTCGCCGATCATCATGGTGGTGACGTTGGTGTTGGCCCGGATGCAGTCGGGCATGATGGAGCAATCGACCACCCGCAGTCCCTCCACGCCGTGGACCTTGGCGTACTGGTCGACCACGGCCATGGGGTCGGCGGCCGGCCCCATCTTGCAGGTGCCGGATATATGGTGCCCGGTGCTGCAATTCGCCTTGATGAAGGCGTCCAGGGCGTCATTCGCGGCCAGTTCGGTATCGGTCGGGTGGACCCGCTCTTCGATCAAATCGGCCAGCGCGGGATTTTCGGCCAACTGGACTATCAGCCGGAGTCCTTCCCGCATCCGGCTGAGGTCGAACTCCTCGGCGAAATAGTTGTAGTCGAGGGACGGTTGCTGATCGGGATCGGATGAGGTGAGCCGCACCTCACCGGAGCCCACCGCCAGGTAAAGGGCCGATACGATGCGGAATCCTATGGGCTCGTTGTTTTCGGAGCTGGCGTCCCGCGTCAATTCTTCCGTGGCGTAGGACAGCACAATGAAGATCATGTCGTTGCGCAGATGGGAGCCCTCGGCGGTCCAGCTCATCATCATCTGAATCCTGGGGTCGTGCTCGTTGAACACGTGCCCCGGCTTGGCGCGGAAGGTCACTGGCACCAAGGGATGGTCGCGCAGGTTCTGGCCCACGCCCGGTAATTCGTGGACCACCGGGATTCCGTGGGCCTGAAGCTGGTCGGCCGGGCCCACCCCGGACAGCATCAGCAGGTGCGGCGAGTTTATGGCGCTGGCGCTGATGATGATTTCCTCGCCTTCAACCACGAATCGTTCGCCGCCGCTTTCCACCTCGATTCCGGTGGCCCGCTTGCCTTCGAAGAGGATGCGCCGCGCCAGCGTGTTCGGCCTGATGGTAAGGTTCAGGCGGTGGCGGGCGGGGTCCAGGTACCCAAGGGCCGTGCTCCACCGGATGCCGTTGGGGTTGTTGAGGGGCGAGGGACCCACTCCGCCGGCTTCCGGATGGTTCTGGTCGGGACTGTCCGGGAACCCCGCGGCCAAGGCCGCTTCGTAGAACGCCCGTTGCTCCGGCATCAGCCCCTCGCGGGTGAAGCGCCGGGCGATGATCGGGCCATTGGAGTTATGAAAGTCGTCTCCGCCGTATTCGGTATCGGTCTCGATCATGCGCAGGTAGGGCAGGACCTTCTGAAAGTCCCACTGGTCGTTGCCCATGGCGGCCCAGGCGTCATAGTCCTCGGGGACGCCCCGGAGGAACATCTGGCCGTTGATGGCGCTGGAGCCGCCGGTGACCCGGCCCCTGGGCACCCGCATGGGAGGAGCGGTGTCGGTGGCCTTGCCGACGAACTCCCAGTTGTGGTCTTTGGTGATGATGTCGGTGGCGGTGGCGAACCCGAACTTCACCTCGTCGGGCAACCTCTCGAAATCAGGGTAGTCCGGCCCGGCCTCGATGAGCAGCACTGAGTTGGCGGGGTCTTCGGAGAGCCGCGATGCCATGATCGCCCCAGCGGAACCGGCGCCAAGAACAATGTAATCGTATTTCAAAGCTGCCTCCTTTAATGATTCCTGTAACGAGTCTGGGGGTACCGGCCCGATGCATGGGGGGCCGGCCCGATAATCGGTCCTAAGATTGGCGGCTAGTGGCCCTGCTTGATGAATTCGGCTATCCGTTCGCCGATCATCATGGTGGTGACGTTGGTGTTGGCCCGGATGCAGTCGGGCATGATGGAGCAATCGACCACCCGCAGTCCCTCAATGCCGTGGACCTTGGCGTACTGGTCGACAACGGCCATGGGGTCGGCGTCCGGCCCCATCTTGCAGGTGCCGGAAATGTGGTGGCCGGTGTTGCAGTTCGCCTTGATGAAGGCGTCCAAGGCTTCGTCCGTGGCCAGGTCGGCGTCGGCCGGGCTGACCCGTTCTTCGATCAAATCGGCCAGCACGGGATTTTCGGCCAACCGCAGTATCAGCCGGACTCCCTCCCGCATCCGGCTGAGGTCGAACTCCTCGGCGAAATAGTTGTAGTCGAGGGACGGTTGCTGGTCGGGATCGGAAGAGGTGAGCCGCACCTCACCGGAGCTCACCGCCAAGTAAAGACCCGATGAGATCCGGAAGCCTATGGGCTCGGGGTCTTCGGCGTTGGGGTCCCGCGACCAGGTTTCAGTGGCGTGGGACAGGACCACGAAGATCATGTCGTTGCGCAGGTGGGAGCCCTCGGCGGTCCAGCTCATCATCATCTGCAACCTGGGGTCGTGCTCGTTGAACACATGCCCCGGCTTGGTGCGGAACGTCACCGGCACGAAGGGATGGTCGCGCAGGTTCTGGCCCATGCCCGGCAATTCGTGGACCACCGGGATTCCGTGGGCCTGAAGCTGGTCGGCCGGACCCACCCCGGACAGCATCAGCAGGTGCGGCGAGTTTATGGCGCTGGCGCTCAGGATGATTTCCTCGCCTTCAACCACGAACCGCTCACCGCCGCTTTCCACCTCGACCCCGGTGGCCCGCTTGCCTTCGAAGAGGATGCGCCGTACCAGCGTGTTCGGCCTGATCGTAAGGTTCAGGCGGTGCCGGGCGGGGTCCAGGTACCCAAGGGCCGTGCTCCACCGGATGCCGTTGGGGTTGTTGAGGGGCGAGGGGCCCACGCCGCTGGCTTCCGGGTGGTTCTGGTCAGGACTGTCCGGGAACCCCGCGGCCAAGGCCGCGTCGTAGAACGCCCGCTGCTCCGGCATCAGCCCCTCGCGGGTGAAGCGCCGGGCGATGATCGGGCCATTGGAGTTGTGAAAGTCATCTCCGCCGTATTCGGTATCGGTCTCGATCATGCGCAGGTAGGGCAGGACCTTCTGGAAGTCCCACTGGTCGTTGCCCATGGCGGCCCAGGCGTCGTAGTCCTCGGGGACGCCCCGGAGGAACATCTGGCCGTTGATGGCGCTGGAGCCGCCGGTGACACGGCCCCTGGGCACCCGCATGGGAGGGGCCGTGTCGGTGGCCTTGCCGACGAACTCCCAGTTGTGGTCCTTGGTGATGATGTCGGTGGCGGTGGCGAACCCGAACTTCACCTCGTCGGGCAACCTCTCGAAATCGGGGTAGTCCGGTCCGGCCTCGATGAGCAGCACTGAGTTGGCGGGGTCTTCGGAGAGCCGCGATGCCATGATCGCCCCGGCGGAACCGGCGCCGAGAACAATGTAGTCGTATTTCAAAGCTGCCTCCTTATAACGATTCCTGTAACGAGTCTGGTACCGGCCCGATGATAGAGAGCCGCCAATTGGCTGTCAAACGGCGGCGTTGCCGTTGGCGCAACGCTCGGAGGCGACGAACCTGTTTCGTAGGCTCGTTGACAATTCCGTGTTGACTTGGCTATTATGCGTCCCGGCCTCAATCGCTGGCGGGAATTGTTGTGGACGTTTTATTGCGACTATCGTAATTGAGGCCCGGGCGGCATATCGTACCCCTATTCGAAGCGTTCCGGAACGCACCCACCGATCAGATGGCGGCGTCCAGGAGGAAAGGTCAAGAATGAAACGCTGGTTTCTCACACCGGTTGGTCTTCTGCTTGCCTGCACGATGCTGGGTGCCGGACTGTTGATGGCCTGCGGTGGCGCGGCTGAACCGGAAGCGGAGCCGACGAGTGCTCCCCAGGTCCAAGCCACCCCAGCGCCGACCGCTGCCGCGCCGCAAGCGACGGCCGCGCCTACGGCGGCGCCGCCCACATCAGCTCCGGCGATGATGGCGCCGGAGGGCACCCTGAACATCGGGTTCAAGGAGCTCTTCACTTTCGGCAATTCTCCCAGGCTCACGGAAAGCGCCGTGCGGGTGTTTACCGGCAGTTCCTCCGGCGAACCGCTGTTGAAGCTCGACATTGACAGAAACATCGTCCCGCAACTGGTCACGGAGTGGAGTGTCGATGACAGCAACACGATATGGACGCTCAAGATCCGCGAAGACGTAGAGCTCCACAAAGGCTGGGGTAATTTCACCGCTGAGGATGTGGTCTTCTCCTTGGAGGAACACGCCGCGGAAGGCGGTATCAGCTCCTTGCTTGGAACGTATCAAAGATTATTTGGGCAGGAAGGTGGAGGCCCGGCCGCAATAGATGACTACACCGTTACGGTCGATACGGTCACTCCACAGTTCGACTTCATTTTTTACCTGTATCTGCCGACCCTCAGCATGATCAGCAAGGAAAGCTATGAGACCGAGGGAGAGGAAGTCGCCCAGTTCCAGGGTGTCGGTACAGGGCCTTGGAATTTTTTGGAGCAAAGCATCCGTGAGTTCTGGAAATTCGAAGCGGTGGAAGACCATTACCGCAAGACTCCGGAGTTCGCCGAACTGGTCCTGTGGGACATACCGGAGGAGGCTACCAGGGTGGCCAACTTTGAGACCGGCAAGCTCGACAGCTTCCTCATGGCTTTCGACTCCAAACCCCGCCTGGACGATATACCCGGCATACGGTATATGGCAGTCCCGAACGCCGCCACCGCGCACCTGGGCCTCCATCCCAATCACTACGTGGGAATGGGGGAACCCGACTTTGCTGAAAGGCGGCCGGGCGCGTTTGACTGCTTGGCCAATGACACATGTCCCTGGGTCTCCCCCAACCCCGACGTCAACTCAGCAGAGTGGGAGCGCGCCCGGAAAGTCCGCGAAGCACTGTTCATCTCGATTGACCGGCAGGAGATAGTGGACACCCTGCTGAGCGGCGAGGGGTCGCCCCAGTCTCTGTGGCTTTGGGAAAACCGGCAAATGGAGCTGGATCCCGACCTGCGGGAATGGGAGTTCAACCCGGAGCGGGCCCGCCAGCTTTTGGCGGAGGCCGGCTACGAGGACGGCTTTGAGATAGAGGTTACCGCCAGCATTCGCGGGGTCGCCGCCGAAGCCGAGTCGTGCGAGGCCGTCGCCGATTATTGGAAAGACATTGGCGTCCGGTCCAACATCAACCGGGTGCCCTACCTCAGCATCGGTCCAAGAATTCAAGCCCGTGAGTATGTTGGCCTGAGCTGCCACGGCACTGGCGGCCGGGATATCCCGGCGACGATCTACGACGTTCCTTACAACAGTGAATCAGGCTGGTCGGGAGGTAGCGACCATCCCATAATGGACGAACTGCTGGAGAAGATGTTTAGCACCACCGGTCTGGAGGCCCATTGGGAGGTCATGAACGAAATGGCCCGGTTCCTGTACGAAAACGCGCTGGACAGCGGGTTCTACAGCGTGAACGTTTTGTGGCCGCTGGGTCCCAGGGTTGACTCGTGGCGTGAACACCTGCAACAGGGAGACACCAGGTCGCTGGGCTCCTACGAGTTCGCCCCGCACCGGGAGCAGTAAACCGGAACGCCCCGGCCATCACCCGTTGGACAAAAAACATTGGACCAATCACTACATTTAAGTAAAGGATTCGAAATAGTAATCATGCGGCATTGGTATTCGGCACACAAAGCGCTCATCCCGGCGTTATGGACACTGGCCTTGGTACTATTAGTAGCCTGCGGCGGCTCTGCCACGTCAACGCCGGCCCCGGCCGCACCCACCGCCGCACCGCAAGCAACGGCGGTCCCGCAAGCGACGGCCGCACCGCAAGCCACTGCGGCGCCGCAAGCGACGGCGGTCCCGGCTCCCACCCAAGCGCCGGCCATGGTCGGTCCCACCGGCACACTCAATATCGGGTTCAAGGAGTTGTTCACCTTCAACAGCAGTCCCCTGCTTGGGGAAACCGCCCCCATGGTGTTTATCGGCGGCACCTCACTCGAAACCTTTCTGAAGATGAACATCGACAGGGAAATAGTTCCGCAGCTGATCACGGAGTGGACTCTCGACGATAGCGGCACGGTATGGACGCTCAAGCTCCGGAAAGATGTAGAGTTCAGCAAGGGCTGGGGCCCGTTCACCGCCGACGATGCCGTCTATACCATGGAACAATACACAAGGACCGATGGTATTGGGTCCTTGACCGGAACATTGGTAAGAATATATGGTGCGGAAGGCGGCGGTCCGGCCAAGGTAGATGACTATACCTTTACCGTCGACACCGTGACTCCCAAGTTTGACTTCCTGTATTTCTTGATTGTGCCAGAGGTTAATGCGATTATCAGCAAAAAGAACTATGAGACCGATGGACACGAAGGGGCCCAATTCGAGGGTGTCGGCACCGGACCCTGGGAGTTCGTCGACCAAAGCACCCGTGAGTTCTGGAAATTTTCAGCCAGGGGAAAACCATTACCGCAAGACGCCGGAGTTCGCCGAGCTGATTCTCTGGGACGTACCTGAGGAAGCCACCCGGGTCGCCAACTTCCAGACTGGCCAGCTGGACAGCTTCCTCATGGGCTTCGACTCCAAACCCGCCCTGGACGCGGTGTCGGGTATTAAATATATGTCGATTCCCAACGGCTCCACCGCGCACATAGGCCTCCATCCCCAACACTACGTAGGAATGGGAACAGACCCCGATTATGCCGAGAAACGGCCTGCGGCGGCCGCCTGCCTGGAAAGCGGTGAATGTCCCT
>CBDCUJ010000004.1:0-142966 GCA_965222595.1 Dehalococcoidia bacterium
AGGCAAGATGTACTGGACCAACTCCGGCATCACCGGCACGGACAAGATCTGGCGCGCAAACCTGGACGGCTCCGGGGTCGAAGACCTGGTTGGAGGACTGGGTGCGGTACGGGACATAGCCCTTGGGCTGGACTGAACTGACATATCCATGACACGTTGGCGTATTTTCCGTTGCCTGATGCTAGGAACAGCCGTGGCTGTTGCAGCGTTAGCTGTCGCTTGCGACGACCCAGGGACTGACCTTGCGCCAAGCCCTGCGCCGACTCCTGCAACTGCGCCAAGCCCCGCACACACACCTACTGGCGTTCCCGTAGCCGTCGAACCTTCGAGGGCGACGACGCCCACTTCATCCAATTCTGCTCCAATGCCAACTGCGACATCTGCTCTTGGTCCAACTCCATTTCCTACTGCCATAGAACCAGCTCCCACCACTACAACCCCACCTTCGCCTGAGCCAACCGCTGATCTTGCCCCTTTTTCGACTGCTTCACCCACTCCTTGGATTTACCAGCCGGAGGGTAGAACCATTGAGACCTCCGACGGAAAGATCCTGATAGACGTCATCGGCGATGTGGACGACGCCACGCTGGAGACCTTTATAGACAACGTGACCGAAGCCTACAGTACCCTAGAAAGAGTGTACGAGAAGGCTCCTCAAGCACAATATATCCTTCTAGTAGCACACCAGATGGGGTTCATTAGGCCCGATGCTTCGACAGTACCGTCCGGGCTTTCTAGTGATATTGGCACCATTACACATGAGACTGCCCGTTGGTTTACCCATAGATTGTATCCCACTCATGAACGTTGGCTCGACGAGGGTATCAGCATAGTCTTCGTCCTGCTCGCTGAAAATGCGATTCATGTGGACGACCTCAAAATCGATGAAGTAATGGCTGGTTATCGAGACAGCGTTCCGACTACCTATGGGCAGCTGAAATCGGGTGTCAATATATTCAAGGTGGATGATGGGTGGCTGAATGCAAATAATGTGGGACAACTATTCCTTTTCGCGTTGGCTGAGGATTATGGTATAGATGGAGGCAAAGTTGGAGCATATCTCAGATTTCTTGAAAACGCGGTGGAAGATAATGATTCCACCTGCTTTGATGATTTGTTCGGATATCAAGGTGAATCAGCCCCGTCTTGCAGGAGTCATCCAGAATTGGAAATAGGGCACCTCCTCGAGGCGGCGGATTACTTATTCGGCAGAGACATCCAGCCACTGCTAGACCTGCTTGAGCCGGGGATAAAATACAATTGGTACTGGGATGAAGAACGAGTAAGCCAATTCTTCAGCGACAATCCCCAGTACGATACTGATGATGTGTCATGGATCACGTCCACGTCCTTCCGGACCCCTACACCCACATTCGACGATGTAATCGAAAACGCGGATAGAAGCATTCGGATAGAGTATTTCTACACTCCTGGGATTGGAGAAAAAGAGCGTGATCTGGAGTATGCCCAACGTGCGGTAGACTTTCTAGCAGAACTATTTGGAACCCTCCCACCAGCGCCTATAGTTTACGAGATGACTAGCAGAATTGATGAATCCAGATCGTGGACTAGATTCAGACCTCCCATCACAGTACCTTTTCAGTTCCAAGACGACCTCTTACAGGTGCATGAAGTTGGCCATGTTTTCACAAATAGACTGCTACCTACCGACGAGTGGTGGTTCAACGAAGGTATAAGCGGTCAGGTCGAAAAAATTTACGCAGATCGTTATATGCCAGATATTCACAGAACTTGTAGAGAACGCTATATCGCGCCCACCTTGGCAAGGCTGTTAAGGGGGGAGAACGTGTTCATCGAATACCCTCTGCAGGTGGAACGGTGCGGCATACACTCGCTAGATGTCCACACGATAGGTGGACTATTCTTCTTGGGGGCTGAATACTACGGCAACGATGGAGACAACTTTTCGGAGTTCTTGGGAGCCCTCGTTACCCTTGCTGAGGGGGACCGGCGTATTGGAATTGCAGAAATCAAGAAGGCTGCGCACCATGTCTCAGGCCAAGACATATCGCCTCTGCTTGACCTATTGGAGCCCGGGATAGTGTTCGACAGTTCGGTGCGTTATCAAACAGACCTGCAACGCGTAGAGAGGTGGTTCGATCAGCACCCGGAATATGCCATGCCTCACGTTTCGTGGACAGATGTCGGCCTGTTGCGGGCGGACGCCGAGATCGTTCGGACGCTTTCCCAGTATCATCCGCAATTGATGTTTGCCGTACTAATGCCTCCCCCAGGATCCGCAGGTGAAGCGGGCTTCCTCTCCGACGGCGCATTGTCCGGTGACGAGATAAATGCGCTCCGGAGGGCTCAGTCCGTGTTCGGGATGCCTCCGTTTCACCGCTCGTTCAGCCTAGACACGCTGCCGGTGAACCAGGTGCAGGCTCTACTGCACATACTGACCTTTTATGACCCGTACACGGTGGTCCATGATGTTACCGCCGACCCTGCAGATCCTGATGCAAAGGGGGCTCGGCTGACCAGGGCGCTGGATGATTTCGGCGTGTTTCCCGGCAGCTGCGTTTACTGCAAGGGCCAGATGTACGCAACGGACAGCAAGGCGGACTACTTTCGGGCCGTGGACCCTGCGGCATTAGAACGGACGAGGCTCCTGAACCTGGCGCATCATGCGACGGTACAGGCGGACGAGCTAAGTCCCTGCGACTTGAATGACTTCACCGAGGCGGAGTTGCTCGCGCTGGGGTCGATGACCTCATTCTTGGACTCAGCCAGCCGTATCTCATATGGTGGTCCTATGCCGAGTTTGACGCAGTCGGTAAAGCTCACCGAGGATCTGCTGGAGGTCTCAGTGCGAGCGGAGAGGGAGCTTGGAAGTCGTCCCATAGTTCTTGAGCACACCGTCGACGTGCTCGTGAAGCCCGGAGAGGTACTCAGCCTATTCACACACGCTATCGCGGCCAATGGCGGTCCTCCGGATTCGAGAAGTAAGGAGGAGTGCCGTCGGGCCGTCGATGGGATCGTGGAGTGGGACATGGAGCGATATGCTCACTTCCTTGGGTCTTGGGAAGACTCCATGACGTCGATAATGGAGCGCATCTTCCCTCAGAACCCGTTTATCCCCGCGGCGTGGGCCACGTTTTTGGCCTATGAGTCCGGCGGGATGGACAAAGGGGATCGACTGACGGCGCAATTCCGAGCGCTGAACCTGCCTGCGGCGAAGGACGTCTTCCACGTGGAACTCGACAGCAACGCCCAAAATTGGATTGTTGTCGGCGGTCGATGGGGGGTGCTGTTGCCAGCTTTCGATTTGTACCTGCGTCGCAACATAGGCTTTGGGCGCGTTGGACGGCCAGCCGCGGCCCGGGTCGAGGAGAACAAGATCCCTGAGCACTGCAGGATCGACGAAAAGCCGATACGGTATCCGGACGGTAGCTATCGGGCGCGCTATAGCTGCGCTCTGTATGCAAGGCCATTGGAAGACCCTCCGCCAGGCCCTTTCAAGTCGATCAGCCTGGGGGAGGAACACGTCTGCGCGCTGAAGGAGGATGGGACGGCTGTCTGCTGGGGGTCGTTAGTAACCGGCAGGTCATCGCCTCCAGAAGATGAGCGCTTCAAGCAGATAAGCGCTGGGTATGACCATACTTGTGCGCTGAGAGAAGACGGCACGCCTGTGTGCTGGGGGAGAGATCTTTACGGCCAGTCCTCACCCCCTGATGGCAAAAAGTTCACAGACATAAGTGTCGGACTCGGATACACCTGCGCCCTTGATCAGGTTGGGACGCCTGCATGCTGGGGCGACCATAGGCTCTCCAGGGAGTTTCTCTCGTCGGTATTCACCGACATTGATTCAGGTGAGAGGTCGTATGCCTGCGGAGTATTGGCGGGCGGTGAAATTCTATGCTCCGGACGCTTTGCCCCTCCAACAGGAACGAAGTACGTTTCCGTCAGCGTATCCAGACACGAAGCCTGCGCGCTGGAGCGAGACGGAACACCCCGATGCTGGGGATATCATGATTTTGAGGGGACCGTGCCGTCGGATGAGAATTTCACCAAGATCGTCGCGGGTGATGGCTGGGCGTGTGGACTGAGAAAAGACGGGACGGCGGTATGCTGGGGGTCTATCACTGAAGAGAGACCTACTTTGGTCGCTACGTTGGAGGCTGGAGAGAAGTTTATCGATGTCAGTGCACGCAGCAGCTGGTATACCGGCCTCTGTATGCTGAGGGAAAATGGCTCAGCGGCCTGCTGGGGATAATCGGGTTTTCGAGATGAGAATGGACCCAGCCGTTCATGACGGCACTGTCCCGGCACCTGCGAGCCATCAGCAGCGACCTGGAACTACAGGCGATGGTTAGTAAAGCTGGCAAGAGTCGCCCCACTAGCGATTGTGGCGCTACAAGGAGACCTCCCAGCGAAAAGTTCGCAGTACAGTACACTCTGGCCCGGTTGGTGGGGTAAGCGGCCAGTCCCATCCCGGTCCGGCCTCTTGCCTGCGGTCGGCGCGGTTCGCAGGCCATCGTCCTCCGGCTGGCCCTTTCTGGCGGCTGGGTGCGTTCCATACGATTGCAGATGAAAAAAATACACGATGAGAGAAAGACTGCGTGATAAATCGCGGGATACCCTGACGGACGCCCTCAACTTGTTGGGAGTCGACGCCGAGATGGCCGAGAGAGGCCGGGCCGAAGAGGATATCCAGAAGCCGTGGGGCAAACGTTCCCTCGGGATCATCGACATACCGGAGGGGGCCGTCCGGTGGATAAACGTAGTCAAGCAGGACGGGTCCCGGTATTCGCCTCCCAAGTGGTGGACCGTTCTCGGCATACCGGACGAAAGACCGGTTTGGACCAGCCAGGCAGTCAAGGTCAGAACGGTGAGAAGAAGGTCGTTCCCGCTGCTGGGAAGAGTGATGAGCGTGGAATGGAAGGGCGAAGAGCACGACGCCGGTCTGATCGGGACCCTCTCCATAGACCCGGCGGTGACGGCGTTCGCCACGAGGACGGGAAACTTGGAAGTACGCCGGTACACCGAAGAGTTCCAAGGATGGACGCTGCAAGTCGACAAGGTATTTGAACCAACGCACCAGGACTGGGCGGCGATTGAAAGGACTGCCGAGCACCTCCTGCGCCATGCCGGGTGAACTGGCCCTCAAACCATAAAGAAATCTTTGCGCAGTCTGCGTCATATGCGGTGAAAATATGGAAATAGGCGTCATTTTCCCACAAACTGAAATTGAGCCCGACCGTCTGGCCATACGCGATTTCGCGCAGGCGGCCCAAGACATGGGCTACAAATACCTGTTCATTGCCGACCACGTCTTGGGGGCCGACGCCCACCACTACGACCATCCCCTCTTCGGGATGTACAACCACGAGACGGTGGTGCATGAGTCTATGACGCTCATGGGCTACCTGGCGGCCGTTGTCCCCGGGATGGGTCTGACCTCCGGTATCCTCATCCTGCCGCAACGGCAGACGGCGCTGGTGGCCAAGCAGGCCGCCGAAATCGACATCCTCTGCGGCGGACGGTTGCGCCTCGGCATTGGAGTTGGCTGGAACCACGTGGAGTACGAGGCCCTCGGCCGGAACTTCCACGACCGCGGCGCCCGCAGCGCCGAGCAAATCCAGGTGATGCGGGAGCTTTGGACCAAGGAGTCGGTGGACTTCCACGGCAAATGGCACGACATCACCCACGCCGGCATCAACCCCCTGCCCGTCCAGCGGCCAATCCCGGTGTGGCTGGGCGCCGGCAGCCCCGTCGCGCCGGTTCCGCCCGACGTTTCCCTGCGCCGCGTTGCCCGCATCGCCGACGGCTGGTGCCCCAACTTCGGCCCTGACGCTGAGGGCCGGGCCATTCAGGAGAAAGTCCACGGCTACATGGCCGAATACGGACGCGAACCCGCCGGGCTGGGCCTCGACGGGCGGCTGAAAACCGTCGGGGCATCTCCAGAGGACTGGGTGGAAGAGGTGGCCGCTTGGCGCGAGATGGGCGCCACCCACCTGTCTATCGAGAACCGCCGCGGTGGTCTCAAGACCGCCGCCGAACACATCGAGGCCATGCGCCGGTTCAAAGACGCGGCGGGTGAGCTATAATTGTACCGAATATTAGCGGCGGGAAATTTTTCACGAGATTACTGCGGGAGTAGACCATGACCGGGCAGCAAGTGCGTTACGAGCTCAGGGAAGGCGTGGCGGTTTTGACGCTGAACAACCCCGGCCGCCGGAACGCCCTCTCCACAGAGCTTTTGGGGGAGTTGCGCGACCGCTTCCGGGAGTTCGAGGACGACCCCGGCGTCCGCGTTGTCGTCCTGCGTTCCGAGGGCCCGGTGTTCAGTTCCGGCCACGATCTGAACGAAATGGTCGACCGCGACGAAGAAGCCTACACCGGCGTGTTTGCCCTCTGCACCGAGGTCATGGAGGCGATACGCTTGCTGCCCAAGCCGGTCATCGCCCAAGTGCAGGGTCTGGCCACCGCCGCTGGCTGCCAACTGGTCGCCACCTGCGACCTTGCCGTGGCCGCCGAGTCCGCGTCTTTCGCCACACCGGGCGTCCAGATAGGACTCTTCTGCACCACGCCCGGCGTGGCCCTCGCCCGGTCGGTGCCGTCCACCAAACGAGCTATGGAGATGCTGCTCACCGGCACGCCGGTGTCGGCCGCCGAGGCCCTGGAAATCGGGCTGGTCAACCGCGTCGTGGCCGATGATGAATTGGAAGAACAGGTCATGGACCTGGCCGCCCGCATCAGCGCCGCCAGCTCCCAGACCCTCGCGCTTGGCAAACCCGCCTTCTACCGGCAGATAGAGCTGGACCGCCCCGCCGCTTACGAAATGGCCCAGAAGGTCATGGTGGACAATCTGCTGAAGGAAGACGCCAGAGAAGGCATCTCCGCGTTCCTGGAAAAACGGGAGCCCCGCTGGAACTACTAGTAGTCCGCGTGGATTTCGAGGGATTGCCTTCGACCCCCTGAGATACAATCGGCGCGGTCAATATATACCGGTCCATCGTTACCGGTCTCAGGAGCCTCTCTTGTCCATCTCTAAAGTATGTTCCTTGGCGGCTGTCCTCTTGGTGGTGGCATTGCTGGCCTGCTCCGGCGCGACGCCGACACCGGAGCCGACGCCCGTGCCCGTTCCCACCGCCACACCGGTACCAACGCCAACACCGGAGCCCACCCCAACACCGGAGCCAACGCCGACTCCTGTCCCCACTATGCCCCCTGCCTCAACGCCAGTTCCCTCAGCGCCCCCCGTACCGGGAGGGGATGAGATGGCGGGTCGGGGGCCTGGAGCAATCTTCCCCATAGCCATTTCAGAGTTGTCCGACTCCGAACAGTCATGTCTCAGGGACAATACTGCTCCTGACCGGCTCGAGTCGCTGCTGCAAAGTCCAGACCTCGCCACGCCCGAGGAGGCAACGGAATTATTTCAGTGCCTTGAGGACGCTACGCTGCTGAACTTCTTCCTGGCCGGACTTATCGGACAGGCCGGGTCGCTGAGCGACGAGACCTCGTTGTGCATTAGCGCCGGGTTCCAGAACATCGACATTCGTGCCATGATGCTGTCTGCGTTGACGGGGGCTGAAGACGAAGCTGCCGCTATGATCGGGGGGATGGCGGGGATGTTCTTGACCCTGTCTTGCCTGAACGATGAGGAATGGGAGGCTGTCGCCCCGGCCTTGGAAATGGGCCCCGGCGACCGGGAAAGCCTGCAATGCTTGCTGGCCGAGTTGGGCGGGCCGGAAGGACTGGCCGCATTGTTAGCTCCCGAGGCGGGGCCTCCGATGGCCCTCTTCGGAGCCGCGATAAGCTGCGGCCTCCAAATGGACGGCGGTTAGACCCCCGGCCCGGAGCCCTTCCGGTATTAAATTGACGGCATCCGTGGTAGAAAGAAGGAGTCATCCCGGAGTTTGGCGGTAGGGCTATTGTTACTTTCGCAGACATGTCGTCTTTCCGGCTTTCGCCGGAAACCACGTAACCTCAACCCTCGGGGACAGCAGATTTAACTCCAGCCGACGGGCAAATCCTGAGGCAGCGGAAGCCCGTTCACGCCAATCCATCAAGCATATCCCGCGTAGGGTGTGCCTTTACGCCAACTCCCAGGCATACAGACCGGGTGAGGGGGGCGACGTGGATTCCGGCGAAAGCCGGAATGACGGAAAGGATACCGTCATCTCTTCCTCGTTCATCATCCCAGCAAGAAACTCCGGGATGACTCATGTTCTGCTTCCCATAGTCTCCTCAGTCATGACGCAATCTGTCAGAACGTAATCACGCTCCGCGCCACGCTGCCTTCCTTCATGTACTCGAAAGCGTCGTTGACGTCTTCCAGGTTCAGGCGGCGGCTGACCAGTTCGTCCAATTTCAGGCGGCCTTGCAGGTAGAAGTCGACGTAGCGGGGCATGTCTGTGCGGAAGTGGTTGGAGCCCATGCTGCTGCCCTGAATACGCCGCTCTCGCAGGAACGACGGGCCGTCAAGCTCGATCTTGGTCCCTTGGGGGATCATGCCGATAATGGTGGCGGTGCCCCCGGCCCGCAGCATGTCGAAGGACTGCTCGGCCGTTTCTTTCTTGCCGATGGCCTCGAAGGAATAATCGACCCCGCCCGAGGTCAGGTCCCGCACCCGGGCGGCCACGTTGCCGCTGGAGGCGTCGATCACGTCGGTGGCGCCGAACTCGCGGGCCAGCGTGAGCTTGGTCTCGACCGCGTCGATGGCGATAACGCGGAGCGCCCCGGCCAAGACCGCTCCCTGGACGGCGTTCAGGCCTACCCCGCCGCAACCGATGACGGCCACGGTGCTGCCAGGCCGCACCGCCGCGGTGTTCATTGCGGCGCCGAGGCCGGTGGTCGCGCCGCAGCCGATGAGGGCCATCTGCTCGAAGGGGATGTCGCGGTCGATTTTCACCACCGAGTTCTCGTGTACCAGCATCTGCTCGGCGAATGACCCCAGGTTGGCGAACTGGGTCACTTCCTCGCTGCCGGCGCTGAGCCGGGGCGTCTCGCCGGGCCCGCGGGTCAGTCCGGCCCGGGAGCAGAGCACCGTGCGCCCTTCGGTGCAACGCTCGCAGTGCCCGCAGAAGACGGAAAGGCAACAGATGACTCGGTCGCCGGGCTTGACGTAGTCCACCAACTCGCCCACGGCCTCAATGACGCCTGCCGCCTCGTGGCCCAGCACCACCGGCATTGGCGTGGCGTAGAGCCCCTCCACGAAGTGCAGGTCGCTGTGGCAGACACCGGTGGCCCCGGTGCGCAACAGCACTTCCCGGGGGCCTGGGTCGGCCACTTGCACGTCTTCGATTTCCAGTGGCCGGTTGACTTCCCTCAATACTGCCGCTTTCATCACTCACCTACCGTACCAATCTCAATAACGCCCACATTAAACCGCGTGGCCGACACCGTGTCAAAAGCGGTCTGAGCTGTGATTCGTTGGATTGATATGATTCCCATGATTGGCACTTCCCGCTTAGAAACTATCTCAAAACTGATGGCGCCTTTCATAATCATCTGTTTTGGCGTCAATTACCCGGCGGGGTACACCCCCATCCTAACCTTCCCCCTGAGGGGGAAGGACTTTTGAGATAATTTCTTAGAGGCGAAAGAAATCACGAAAATCACTTCAATCAAAAATATCACAGTACAGACAAGCCCTCGAACCACGGCATCACCAGTCTGGAATTGATGCCTGCGCAATAGGAGTGGCCCCAATCGGGCAGTTCTTTGTAGGTCGCGTTGTAGCCGAGACGGTCCAACAGGGCCTTGCCCCTACGGACCGAGTCCACCGGGAATATGTGGTCGTGGGCGCCGTGGACGATATAGATGGGCAGGTTGGCGCCCCGCTTCTTGCGTACCATGTCGTCCAGCATTCCGTGGAAATCGCCGGCAACAGGAGCGATTCCGGCGAACATCTCCGGTCGGCTCAGGCCCATCAGGTAGGTGAACGTGCCGCCGTCGGACAGCCCCGACAGGAACACCCGGCTCCGGTCCACCGAATAGGACTTGCACACATCTTCGAACATTCCGGCGACCGAGTTCACGTCGCGGGCTGGCTGCAGGATCGACCAGGTAACGTCGATGGACTTGGGAGCAAGGAGCATGTGGTTTCGGCTCTTGGCCGCCCGCAACCACGACCATATGTGGTGGTCGCCGCGTCCGTAAGCGCCGTGCAGGCAGACGATGAGCGGCCACTCGCGTTTGGGAGTGTATCCCTCAGGGACGTACAACGAATAGTCGGCGAGCGGCTTGATCCGCTTGTTGTGGATGATGCCCACGGGCGCGCCGGCATCGGGTTGGCGGGCCTCCAACTCGTCTTGCCGGGGCACCGCTTCGGGCAGCAGCCAGTAGCTGCGTAGAATCGGAGTGTGCTCCCGGAGGTTGTACAGCAAGTCCAACGCACGGTACAACGACCGGCGAGTGTCTATGGACCTCAGGGAGAAACTCTCCTCGTCGGCGTTCAAAAACGATTCGCAGGCGTTCGCACAGTGGCGAACGGCGGCGACGAAACTCTGGTGGAACCGGGCGAGGGACTCCGGCGGGACGTGTTCCGCCAGCTCGGCGGGAATGATGGAAAACATGTCCGAGGCGGTCTCCCGCAGACGGTCTTGAAATTCGCCCAGCCTCTCGACGCGCATGTTCTCTTGGATGTCATCCAGCGTTTCCAGGAACCGGAGGAGCCCGGTTTCGGCTGCGGAAACTGTCTGAGTGTATTGCTCGTTTGCCATGGGGTTACTCCTCCTGTTGGCTGATGGGATGATGGGCTTTGGCCGGTTGGGGGCTCGGCCTTTTTTACCAGGTCCGGGGCAGCAGGGTCCGTAGGAGACATTGGGGGTTGGGCGGCTGGTTTTCGGCACGGCGGCGTTCGAGGTAGCGGAAGACGGCGGTGAAGGAAGGCAACCGGAACCCGGCGTTGGCGGTCCGGAGGATGAAGGCGTGGGGGTCGGGCAAAGGTTGGCGGCCGGCATGAGCGGAGGCCCATTGCAGGCAGAGTTCGTCGGCCAGGTGTTGGAGGACGAGTTGGGCCCGAGGAAGGGCCAGTTTACGGCGAAGGGCACGGACGCGGGACTGCAAGGAGCTAAGGTTCATTGGTGAGGACTCCAGAGGGGAGGGCGTCTTCGAGGACTTGGACCTCCTCTCTCAGTTTTTGGATGTCGTTGAGTTTGACGGAGAAGCTGAGGGCGGTGCGGATGGCGCGCATACGGATGTCGGGGTTGGGGTCTTCGAGGGCATCGCCCAGAGCGAGGATGGCTTGAAGTGTGAGGCCCTGAAGTTGTGCGCGCGCAAGCTCAGCGGACTGTTGATGGAGTTGGACGAGTTCTTCGCGGAAATCATCGTCCCGGAGCCAGCGGTCCAAGGTCCTGCGGCCCATGTTTGAGAGGCGGGCGGCCGCGGCGACGGAGGGGGCCGATGCAAGGATGGGCAGGGCCATCCTTTGGCGGGTAGTAAGGCCGGGGTTTTTGTTTTTCTGGTCGTTCTTTGCCATAGTGGGCCATTGGGCCTCGGTGGCCGGCTGAGAATTGGGGCTGGACGGAATATTTACAACGACTATGGTAAAGGGCGGCGACTGCAGATGGGAAGGGCGGGGTGTCAGGGTAACTGTTCAGAATTGCTGGTGTCCCCTCCCACCGCAGGAGGAAGGAAAACGCGAGGAGGGGACGACCCCCTCCCTAACCCTCCCCCTGCCAAGGGGGGACACTGAACAGTTACGCGTCAGGAACCCAGGCGAAATTCGTTTTGCAAGTGTTGATGGAGATGGCCCACTGGCGCGACCGCGACCTTCACTCTGGTTTGCGTACAAAACCGCCTTTTCAGGTTAAATTTGAAGCAGAAACATATGAGTGAGTTCATGCCATCCCAATCAGGCGGGTGGGGTGTGCTGGTCTATGCGCAGGGTATTCACCAACGGGTCCCACCTCGCCAAAGTCAATTGGGGTGATAGGTTCGACCTGTCGGGCAACCATAGGATAACCTCCGGCGACCATACCATCAGTTTCAGAACGTCAGCCTCTGTTCAGTCCAGGCGAGGAAGTCCCCGCCGCACCCTGTGGATACCGGCTTTCGCCGGTATGACGACGGACTGCGCTTATCGAGGAATTGGCACAAAGTCTGAACAGTTAGGGCGTCATAGCGTCTTTGCGTTAAAGTCTATGTTGGATTTAGAATGGGGTCTACTGCTATCAGGATAAGGTGAGGAGGGGAGGACGTGGCCAAAGTCAGTAAATCGGAAAAGGTGCCCAGGCAGATGCAACAGGCCTTTGACGTCATAGTGGCCCATACCGATGGATTCTGCAATGCCCACCTGAACGAGGAATACGCTCAACTGGCGCGGCAAACCGCAGCGGCCTTGTCGCGGAAGCGTCCCTCTCCGTTGACAAGAGGCCGCCCCGATGTCTGGGCCTGCGGAATCGTTCACGCCGTGGGTTCGGTCAATTTCCTGTTTGACCGAAGCGAAGAACCCTACCTAAGCTCTGCCGATCTGTGCAAAGAATTTGGTGTCGGCCAAAGCACCGCAGCGGGCAAGTCCAAGGCCGTCCGTGATCTGCTGGGTATGAAGTGGATGGACCCTGATTGGTGTTTACCGAGCCAGTTGGACAGGAACCCGATGGTCTGGATGGTTATGATTGATGACATTGTCGTCGATTCCCGCTACCTCAACCGGAATGTACAGGAAGTTCTGGTCGCAGCAGGCATCATTCCCCACATCCCGGACGGACGGGAAACCGCTGGTGACCCCGCGTAGACGCTCGCAATTGTAATTTCAGCGTACTTACAGGTCAGGAGGCCGAACTATGGCAACGGCAAAAGTAAACGGCGCGGAGCTTTATTACGAAGAGGCCGGGAGTGGACCGCCTATCATCCTCTCGCCGGGCGGACTGCAAGGGGTGGCCAGCAGCTACGGACCGGTGGTCGAGGCCCTTTCCCAAGAACACCGTGTCATCGTATACGACCGGCGCTTCGGCGGCCAGTCCCGGAGCCCCTTGGTGGTGCAGACCTGGGACATGGTGTGCGACGACGTGTTCGGGCTGATGGACGCCTTGGGGATCGAGCAGAGCTACTTGGGCGGAGGTTCCTTCGGCGCGGCGATTTCCTTCGGCTGCGCCTCACGCCGTCCCGAGCGGGTGCGGGCCATCTTCCCTTCCAACATAGCGGGCGGAGTCATCTGCGACGGGTATCTTACCTCGAAGCTGTTCAAGAGCATGGAAGTGGCGGCGGCCGACGGCATTTCAGCAGTAGTGGACGCCTTCGACGCCGACGATCGCTTTGCCCCCTTCAGCCCGGAGATCGCCCAGACCGACGCCGGATATCGAGCTGACTTGGAGGCCATGGAAACCGAGGAGTTCATTCAGGTGATGCGGGACACGATCTATGCCTTCTTCGGCGTCCCGTTCCCGACTCTGGGGAGCACCGAGAAGATGCTGAAGGGCATCAGCACGCCGACCATTATCATGCCCGGCGAAAACGACGTTCACCCCAGGGCCGTGGCCGAGATGGCCCACCGCTTGGTGCCCAACAGCCAGTGGGGCGAAGTCCGCCCGCATTCGGAAGAGCCGGAAAAATACGCCAACCGGGTAATCCGGTTCCTCTCTGAAGCAGAGGCCAACGGCCGCTAGCCCCCGCCAGTAATAGCCCCCTACACCGTTACGCCGGTGAAGTTGAAGCTGGCCAGCTTCATGGCGGGGGAGCTACCTGCCTTCCAAGTCGAAGTCGGCCAAAACCCGGCTGATTGAAGAGATAAGATGCGGCAAGTCCTGTTCAACGGTAAGCCAAACGGTCTCTGTCCTGATTTCGTAATAATCGTGGATCAGCTTATTGCGCATATCAACTAGGTCCTGCCAGGGTAATACTGGGGCCAACTGCCTGATATGGTCAGGAATTCGGTTGGCTGCTTCTCCAATAACGGCGATTTTTTGTACTACGCCAGCGAGGGTTTTTCTGTCCTCGGAAAAGTCCTTGGAGTTCATTCCTTCCACGAACTCAAGGGCCTCCGTGGCGGCATTTTTGATATCGGTCAGATATTCAAAATCGCCGCGCGGTTGGCTCACACCCGCACCGCATCGACCAAAGCAGGTTCCCTGGACGCCTCTTCCATGCCGTCCTTATCCACGAGGTGGACCTTTACACCCAACAACTCGCCGAGGCTTCTTTCCAAGCGAACGAACTTGAACAGGCTGGGTACGCGCTCGTAATCGACCATGATGTCGAGGAGGCTGTCCCGCTTGGCCTCTCCCTTGGCGTAAGGTCCGAATACCCACAGGGTTCGAACGTCGTACTCCGATCGGATGCGAGGCATCTCCGCCTGTAGCTTATGCCGGATTTTGCCCAAAGTGGGCTTGCTCCCCAGTCGATGTAAAACCATGTCGAGGCCTCCACGCCCCTCACTGCACTGGAGCATAATCTGAATTGTTTGAAAGTCGTTTCCGGTAATCGCAATAGTATCACGCGTATTGCCGGCGGACCCGGCCATACTCCGAAATTTTTGGCCCCCTACACCGTCACGCCGGTGAAGTTGAAGCTGGCCAGCTTCAGCGCGGGGACCCGGGTGGCGAAGCCAACTTCGTTAAGCACCAGCTTCGCTTCACGACCGACGGCCTCCACTTGGGCCAAGGCATCGACGTAGGACTGGGTGAAGCGCAGGTCTTTCACCGGACCGGCGATTTCTCCGTTCTCGATTAGAAACGTGCCGTCGCGGGTCATGCCGGTCATTACGCAGCGGCGGTTGTGGGCCAGCCGGGTGTAGAAGAAGCGGGTGATGAAGAGGCCGCGCTCTGTGGACGCGATCATTTCCTCCACGGAACGGTCGCCTTCCAGCATGAACAGGTTGGAGGCCACAGGCGGGCCTACGAAGTAGGCTTGGTGCCCGGTGGACGTGATTCCCTCTTTACCGGCGGTGTAGGAGTTATGCACCGGGGTGTTGACCACGCCGTTGGTGACCAGCTCGACCCGTTGCCGGGGCATCCCCTCGACATCGAAGGGCAACGGCCAGCCTTCGATGGACGAACCGTCGTCCCAGATGGAGACCGACTGGCTCATCGCCTGCGTGCCCAGCACTTCGTTCATCCAACTCCGCCCTTCCTGCACGGCTTGGCCGCCCATACCGTACAGGCTCAGGGCCTCCAGGATATCGTCGACCGCATAGGGGTCCAGCACCACCGTGTATTCGCCCGGTTCCACCGGGACCGGGTTGCGGCCGTCGACGGCCTTCGCGACCGCCTCTTGGGCCAAGGAATCGATGTCCATGTCGGAGAGGCGCCACGAGCCGCCCTTGGCCCAACCGGCGGAAGTGTCGCTCATGGTGGTGATGATCAGCCCCGCAAAGGTGCCGGCGTGGTAGGCCCGGACGCCCTTGCTGCTGAGGACGGCCACCTCCTGTACGCCGGTGCGGCACGCCCCCGAAGTGGTCAACTGCGCTACGGCCCCTTGACGGCACACCCCGCCGACCATGCGGGCACGGCTGTCGGGGCCGCATGACGCGGTCGTCTCGTCCCAGCTTTCCACCCGGAACGGGGCCGACGGCTCGGGAAGCCCGAAGAGGTCAGGGTCTTCCGGCATCAGCAGCGCGTTCTGCCGTGCCGCTTCGACGGCGCGACGGAGTCCTTCGTCCGTAAGGTCGTTGGTGGTGGCCCGCCCCAGCCGCTTGCCCTCCACGGCCCGGATGCTCAGCGTCAGGTTGCTGTGGGAAACGTTCTGGTGGATTGCGTTGTTGGCGAACCGGGTGAGCCCCAGGTCCTGACTGTTCAGGTAAACGTCAGTCTCCTGCGCCCCGGACAGGGCCAGCGCCTTCTCCAGCAACTCAAGCGCCGCCGCCTCGCCAATCATCGGATCACCCCAAACCACCTAAGCATCACTCCGCACTCCAAATTCCACACTCCCCATTCCGCACTCCACACTCCCCATCACCGCATCACCCCCACCCGTACCTTGCGGAACCGGGCGGGAGCGGCGCCGTGGCCGGTGTGGCCCAACTGCCCCGGCTGCCCTTTGCCGCAGTTGGGCGTGCCCCACATGGTCCAGTGGTTGGCATTGCACACGGCGTCGCAGGAATTCCAGAACTCCGGCGTGATGCCAGTATAGGTGCAGTTGCGCAGCAGACGGCCCAGCTTGCCCTTCTTGATTTCGTAGCCGACCTCGGTGCCGAACTGGAAGTTGTAGCGCCGGTCGTCGATGGACCAAGAGCGGTTCATTTCCATCAGGATGCCGTGGTCGGTGTCCGCGATCAGGTCGTCCAGATCCCACTCGCCGGGCTCAAGGCTGACGTTGGTCATCCGGATTAGCGGGATCCGGTTCCAGGACGCCGCGCGCATTGTCCCGTTGGAGGCCAGCCCCAGGGTCGAGGCGGTCTCCCGCGACATCAGGTAGCCGATGAAGCGCCCCTCCCGCACGATGGGAGTGGACTGGGCCGGGACGCCCTCGTCGTCCCAACCGAAGGAGCCCAGACCGGGTACCCGGATGCTATCGGCGGTGATGTTGATCTGCTCCGAGCCATAATTGAAATTGTGAAGCTTTTCGGTGGTGAGGAAGGAAGTGCCGGCGTAGGCGGCTTCCGAGCCCATCACCCGGTCAAGCTCGATGGCGTGCCCGCAGGACTCGTGAATCTGCAAGCCCAACTGCGAGCCGCCGATGATCAACGTGGTGGTGAGGTCGGCCGGGCACCGGTCGGCGGTCAGCAGGGCGATGGCCTCGTTGGCGGTACGCTCGGCGTTCCCGGCCAAGTCCATATCGCGCACGTATTCCCAACCGCTGCAACCCTGCTGGCGGCCCATGGACTGGGGGTAGGAGCGGCGTTGTATCTCGCCGTTGCCGACGGCGGTGGCTTGGATGCCGCCCCCCGCCTCGAAGATGGTCTGCTCGACGTGAGCGCCTTCGGTGCTGGCGAAGGTCTTGTGTTCCCGGATAAAAATGAGGTTCCCCTGCCGTGCCGAAAGCCCTGGGACGGCGGCCATGCGCGCGTCGGCCTCCAGGAGCAGAGCCAGCTTGTCCTCCTTGGATACGGTGAAGGGGTCGATCTCGACCGGCGTAGCGTACCGGCCCCGGCTGGTTACGGGAGTCCCGAGGTCAACGGGGGCGCCACCGGTGTGGGCGGAAGCGCGGGCGATTTCCACGGCCAAGGCGGCAGCCCGGTCCACTTCCTCCGCAGAGAGCAGGTTGGTAGAGGCGAACCCCCACGCTCCCTCAACCAGTGCCCGTACTCCGATGCCCAGCGACTCGTCGCTGCTCAGGGTATCGACAACCCCGTTTCGCACGGTGAAGCGCTCTTGGCTGGTCTGCACCAGCCGGGCGTCGGCATACCCCGCACCCCGGACGGTAGCGGTATCCAGAGCGCGGGCAATCAGATTGTCCATTTCCCCCCCGGTTTGGCACAGGAGTGCCCCGACTTTGGGATATTGTATATGCCGACGCAAGGAGCCGACTTGTCTTGCTTGAGTTAAGTGCCGGGGGTATTCTTGCGTCATGGACGTTTCGATTGACGAACAACTTTGGGCCCGCATCAAGCAGAAGGTCGATTCCGGCCTCTACCCCTCGGCAGACGCGGTGATGGCCCGTGCCTTGGGGCTGTTGGAGGAACGTGACCTAGCGGACAGCGATCCGGCCATTGCCAAAGAGCTTGCCAATTTCCGAGCCAAGGTGATGGAGGGGGTTAAAGACCTCGAAGAGGGTAGATACACAGAGTACGCGAACGCGGAAGACATCATCGAGGACGTGAAACGGCGGGCTAGGGACAGGGAGGAACGCCGGGAGCGCCGCGCCGCAAGAAATGGGACGACTAGTAGTTGATTTTTCCTTATAGCCTCGCGGAGGCCGCGCAAAACGACCTAGACGATATCTGGGACTTCTACAAGAATTCTGAGGACGAGTTGGTTGTTGAGCGGCAGTTTGCCCGTTTACGGCACTGCTTCCAGCTTATCGCCGACAGCCCACGAATTGGAACTCCTAAGCCAGAGTACCGCCCTGGAGTTCGCGGCTTCCCCGTCCGCAATCCCCCGTATATTATTCTGTACACTCCTTATGAGGGTCACGTCGAGATAACGCGGGTAGTCCACGGTAGTTGCGACATCGAGCGTCTGTTCGAGCAATTGCCCTAATCCATACTCGGCGGCCGCCGAGTATGCCAGTCGGTGGCTTGCTGGTAGCCGTGGCCGACGCGCATGATGGTCCCCTCGGCCATCGGTCGTCCGACGATTTGCAGGCCGATGGGCAGGTTGTCGGCGGTGAAGCCGCAGGGGACCGATAACGCCGGGACCCCGGCAAGATTGAACGGGCCGGTGAAGTTGCGGACTCCGAAGATGCGGCTTTGGGCGTCTTCCAGACTCTTGATGCCCGGAACGTCGGGAATCAATGGCGCGGGCGCGGGAGACGTAGGCAGTACGATCACGTCAACCTGCTCCAGCTTCTCTAACACCTCACGGCGTATCATGGTCCGCAGTTTCTGGGCCTTGTAGTAGACTTGGGCCGGCGTCAGGATGGCGGTGAGCAGCCGGACCCGGGTGTTGTAGTCGTATTCGTCCGCCCGCTCCCTCAGTCCTTGGTAATGAACGGCGGCCCCTTCCATGTCGGTGATGGCCTTGGAGAACGCACCGGCGCTCTCCACCAGCGGAATGGAAATTTCCTCCACCGAGGCTCCGATCTCTCCCAACTGTCCGATGGCGGCCTCGACGGCGCTCCGCACGTCCGGGTGCAACTCGCTCCCCGACACCTTCTCCCGCAGTACTCCCACCCGCAGGCCCCGGACGCCGCCTTCGATTTCCTGGCGGTAGTCGGGGACCGGCGTGTTCCAAGAGTATGGGTCTTGCGGGTCGTGGCCGGCGATGGCCTGGAAGGTGATGGCGCAGTCTTCGGCAGAGCGCGAGATGGGCCCCACGGTATCCATCGACCATGACACCCCGGCCACTCCGCGCCGGCTCACCCGCCCCCAAGTGGGCCTCAGCCCGGTCAGTCCGCTCCAGGCAGCGGGGATGCGCGTCGACCCGCCGGTGTCTTCGGCCAGCGACGTGGCGCACAGGAACGCCGCAGTAGCCACCGCCGAGCCGCTGCTCGAAATGCCGGGGTTCCGCGACAAGTCCCACGGGTTGCGCGGCGTTCCGCCCGGATGGTGGAAGCTCTCGCCCAACGCGAACTCCGAGAGGTTCAGCTTGCCGAGCAGCACGGCTCCCGCCTGTTTCAGCCGCGCCACGACCACGGCGTCCTCGCCGGGCACGTTGTCCCAGGTGAGGGCGGAGCCGTAGGTGGTGCGGATGCTGGCGGTGTCAAACTGGTCCTTCACCGCCACCGGCACGCCGTGAAGCGGCCCCAGGTACCCTCCCGAGGCTATGGCCTGCTCTGCCTCCCGCGCCGCCTGCCGGGCCTCGTCATGGCACACGGTGATGTAGGAGTTGAACCGCCCATCCAGCAGCCCGATGCGCTCCAGGTAAGCCTCGGTCGCCTCGACGGGCGAGACCTCGCGGGACTGTATCAACCGCCCCAACTCGGCGGCGCTGAGGAACGGGATGCCGCTGCGTTCCATGTGTACCAGTCTCCTAGTCGGCGGACGCGGGTTCGAGCTCGTAGGGGTCGAGGACCGCGCCGGTTTCCCGCATGAAGGTCCGGGCTTCTTCACCGTGCAGGTTCTGGAAGAAGATTTCGATGCGGTTGCCGCTGGGGTCGAAGCAGTAGAAGCTCTTGGTCAAGCCGTGGTCGGCGGTGAAGTCGATAGGATAGCCGGCGTCCTTCACCTTGGCGTATATCTCTTGCAGTTCGGGCTCGCCGCCTTCCAGCGCCAAGGCGGTGTGGGAAAGACCGGGACTGCCCGTCTCCACTCCCTCTGGGGCCTTGATCAGCGCGATGTCGTGGTCCAGAGTGCCGAATGACAGGAACGCCATGTCCATGCCCTCGTCGTGGACCATCAACTCCATGCCCAGCGCGTCGGTGTACCAGTCGATAGCTTCCTTGGTGTCCTTGACGTTGAGGACGACGTGTCCGACTTTGCCAATCTTCGCCATGTCAATTCCTCCAAAGCAGGATGAGCCCAGCATACAAGTTTTTTTGTCTGCGGCGCAAGGGCGGGCTGGAGCATGGCGGAGTATGCGGCTTCCCGGCCTTGTGCTAATATTCGGCGAGGATGCTTCATCCCTACCCGTCCGCGCTGATTGAGGCCCCAGATGACCTCCAAAGTCGCCCGTCAGAATTTCACCTACATCCCCTATCGGAAAGTCTTGCCGGAGGGATTCCTCTGTCCGGACGCTCCACACAGGCCGGACTCGATGCACCAGAGCCCCGCCATTTATGAATGCACTGGAGTGCTCTGGGACCATTTCTCCAGCCGTCCAGACGTACATGTCGGTTCCGGTGGCTTTGTGTTCTATGACCAGAGCAGTCTGAACATACGAGTGTCCCCGGATCTTTACGTTGCTTTCGGCGTGGACGCCGACGCCGTTTTCGCGCGCAACGGCTACGTAATGTGGGAAGCCGGGAAGCCCCCGGACTTCGTGCTGGAAGTCGCTTCGGAAACCACTCATACGGTTGACACCCGCAGGAAGCCCGACCTTTACGCTGGCATCGGCGTTGGCGAGTACTGGCGGTTCGACCCCACCGGCGGCGAATTTTACGGATATCATCTGGCTGGGGACACCTTGGTGGATGGGACCTATCAGCCCATTCCGATAATGACCGAGGCCGGCGAGTCTTGGGGGTATAGCCCGTCCCTCGACCTGAACCTCTGCCCGCGAGGCTGGCGGCTGGTATTCCACGACCCCAAAACCGGCCGCTACCTGCCCAACCTGCCGGAAGCTAACTCCGCCCTGCAAGCGTCCCAGTCCGAGGTAGAGCGGCTCCGGGAAGAACTCCGTCGCTTGCGGGGGCAATAGCCGAATCCTGCGGCCTGATGGCTCTCCAAGCGGCGCATATTCGGCCCAAAATCAGGCTAATAAGCCGTCCGGTTAATGAGGATGCCCTACAGCCAAACTGAAGGGCGTTGAACGTCTCTCGGCCGTTAATCCGTGACGCCAAGCCTAGCCCCCAAACTCCCAGGGTTTATCATCGGCCATCCAAGACAGCCACCATGGCTGTTTCTAGGATCGGGAGCGGGGCGTATGGTGGGGGCAACCCTCGTGGTTGCACTTGTGGGTTTGGCCATCGTCCGGCGAAAACCTAAAGCCCGCGTCACGCCCGCAACTTGTAGCGCTGTACTTTGCCGGTGGCGGTCTTGGGCAGGTCTTCGACGAATTGGAACCAGCGCGGGTATTTGTAGCGGGCCAGTCCTTCCTTGCAGTGTTCCAGCAGCTCTTCGGCAAGTCCTTCGCCCGCGTCGGAAGGGTCGTTCAAGACCACGAAGGCTTCCGGCTTGATTAACTGGTCGTCGTCGGCGCGGCCTACGATGGCGGCTTCTAGGACTTTGGGGTGTTCGATCAGACGCCCTTCGATCTCCACCGGGGAGCACCAGATTCCGCCGACCTTCAGCATGTCGTCGCTGCGTCCACAGTAGACGAAGTAGCCTTCCTCGTCCTGGTAGTAGGTGTCGCCGGTGTTGAGCCAGCCGTCGACCATGGTCTCGGCAGTTTTCCCGGGATCGTTCCAGTAGACGTGGGCGGTCGAGTCGCCGCGGATGAACAAGCGGCCCGCTTCTCCGGAAGCTACCGGAGTGCCGGACTCGTCCAGTATTTTCGCCTCGTAACCAGGGACGGGCCGCCCGCTGGAGCCGGGACGGAAGTCCACGCTGGTGTTGGAAATAAAGATGTGCAGGGCCTCGGTGGAGCCGATTCCGTCCAGGACCAGGACGCCGGTGCGCTCCCGCCAGCGGCGGAATATGTCGGCGGGAAGCACTTCTCCCGCAGAGACGCAGCAGCGCAGCGAGGAGAGGTCGGGGACCCGGTCCTCCGATAGTCCATCGAGGGCCCGAAGTTGGGCCGCGTAGAGGGTGGGCACGCCGAAGAACAAGGTGGGCCGCCTCCGTTCGATGATGCCGAACGTCATTTCAGGAGTCGGGCGTTGCCCGCTTAATACAGCCGTACCGCCGGTCCACAGTGGGAAGGTCATCGCGTTGCCCAGGCCGTAGGCGAAGAAGAGCTTTGCGGCTGAGAAGCAGACGTCGTCTTCGGTCACACCCAAAGTGTTGGCGGCGTAATGTACGCAGGTGGTTACAATGTCGCGGTGACAGTGTACCGCGCCCTTGGGCCGGCCGGTGGAACCTGACGAATAGAGCCAGAAACCCTCGGAATCGGCGGTGGTTGGGGCCGGGGCCAGCACCGGCGACGATTCCTCCATCATGTCGGCGACCGAACTCGGCCCTTCGGTGCACAGGACGAATTGGGGCGAATGGTCGGCGGCAGCCAACGCCCGGCTGACCTCTCCCAGGTACTCGGGGGAGTAGACCAGCCCGGCGCACTGCGAGTCTTCAATCATGAAGCGGTAATCCACGGCCCGCAGCAGCGTGTTCAGGGGCGCCGGAACCAGTCCGGCCTTGATTGCCCCCCAGAAAAGATAAAAGAACTCCGGGCAGTCTTTGACCACCATCAACACCCTGCCGCCGAGCTCCCCGGCCAGCGAACGCAGCAGGTTGCCGCACCGGTTCACCCGCTCGGCGAGTTGCTCGTAGCTGACGGTCGTGTCCGTATCGTCGGCTATGATGGCCGCCTTGCCGCCCCGGCCCTCGTCCGGATGGCGGTCGATGAATGGGACGGCGACGTTGAAGACCGGCGGATAAGTTATGGTCGCCGGAGTAGTGGAGTTATCAATTGAAACGAACATACTCAAAACCCCATGGCTTGCCGTCGATGCCCCGGACCGGGGGCGCGATCCAGCCAGCGATTTTGCCCGGCTCGGTCACCCGGCGCATCAGTGACTCGACGAAATCCTGGTCGCCCGTGGCCGGCAGCCACTCGCTGGCGCTGGCCTGCCATTCCGCCTCGCCGATGACCCGGCCGTCGGGCGAAACCCGCATCCCGGCGGCGTTGCCGATGCGCCGGTTGAAGCAGCGGTGGGGCAGGGCCAGCCGGAAGTCGATGCCCGCGGACTCCAGCGAGTCGTTCCAGCGGTCGAGGCCGCGCTGGCAGTCCTTGATGTAGTCGTCGCGGAGGCGCTCATTGACCGCGTTCAAGGCCGATAGCTGCTCCAAGGTGATCTTGCCGTCCTTAACGGCGTGGACCGGCCACAGGCCATCTTTCAGCCGGTGGTCGTCGTTCAACCGAGATTCCAGGTAGCGCCCCTTGAGGCCGGCGGTGAAGTAGTTGGAGGCGTTGGTTGACACTTCCTGCCCGAAAAGGTCCACCGAAACGCTGTAGTGGAAATTGACGTACTTCTGGATGGTGGGCAGGTCTATGACCCCTGCCTCCCGCAGCCGCCGCGGGTCGTCGGTGCCCAGCTCGTTCATCACCTCTGCGGTGCGTTGCGTCACTCGCATCACCCCGGTCTCGCCGACGAACATGTGGTGGGCTTCTTCCGTGAGCATGAACCTGCAGGTGCGGGCCAGCGGATCGAAACCCGACTCAGCCAAGGCCGCCAGTTGGTACTTTCCGTCGCGGTCGGTGAAATAGGTGAACATCAGGTAGGAAAGCCAGTTCGATGTCTGCTCATTGAACGCCCCCAGGATGCGCGGGCGGTCGATGTCGCCCGAATGCCGCTCCAGCAGCGCGTCGGCCTCCTCTCGCCCGTCGCGGCCGAAGTAGGCGTGAAGCAGGTAGACCATCGCCCAAAGGTGCCGCCCTTCTTCCACGTTGATCTGGAACAGGTTGCGCAGGTCGTATAGCGAGGGGCAGGTGAGTCCCAGCCGGCGTTGCTGTTCCACGGACGCGGGCTCGGTGTCGCCTTGGGTGACGATCAGGCGGCGGAGCGGCGCGCGATACTCTCCGGGCACTTCTTGCCAAACAGGCTCGCCCCGGTGCTCGCCGAAGGAGATGGCCCGCCCGGCTTCCGGTTTGGCCAAGAAGATGCCCCAGCGGTAGTCCGGCATCTTCACGAAACCGAAGTTGGCCCAACCGTCGGATTCGACGCTGATGGCGGTCCGCAGGTAAACGTCGAAGTATGATGAGCCGTCGGGCCCCATCTCCTCCCACCATTTCATGTAGTTGGGCTGCCATGACTCCAACGCCCGTTGCAGGCGGCGGTTTTCGGAGAGGCCGACATTGTTGGGGATGCGCTCGGTGTAGTCTATGCTCACGGTCAGACTCGACCCCGGTCGTACTGGCTCTTGGCCCCGGTGCCGTACTGCCGCAGGGCCCCCTCGGGGCCGGAGGCGTTGGGCCGCTGAAAGACCCAGTTCTGCCAGGCGCTGAGCCGGCCGAAAATCTTGCTCTCCATGGTCTCCGGCCCGGCGAACCGGAGGTTGGCTTCCATACCGGTGAGGGCGTCGGGTGAGAAGCTGGCCCGCTCTTCCAAGGCGAGGCGTATTTCGTCCTCCCAGTCAATGTCGTCGGGGACGAAGGTGACTAGGCCGAGACGATGGGCCTCGGCGGCGTCGAGGTCGCCGCCCGCGCACTCTCGCAACTCCCGCAGGTCGTGTCCCAAGGACCTGCCTTCCAGCCGGGAAATCCCGGTGACCATGGGGAGTGGACCGAAGTTCATGCCGGTCAATCGGACCGTGGCGGGAGTCTGGCAGCCGCCATCGAAAACGCCGTCGAGCATGTAGCTGCGGTCGGCGGCCAAGGCCAATTCAAGCAACGTGCCAGCAAAGCAGCTACCCGGCTCAATCAAGGCAATCACCGACCGCGAGCTAACGTCGAGCCGCTTGAACGTGCGCTTCAGGAACAGCGTGGTCTCGCGCACCAGCCAATCATCGGCGTTGTCCAGCAGAAAGCGGTCATAGGCCGCTGCCAACTCCGGGTCTCCCCGCGTGCGGAACACCCAGACGCCCGCGTCCCCCTCGTTGAGCCGCAGGTGCAGGAAGGCGTCGTCCAGTTCGCGGGCCAAGGCCAAGGGCCAGAAGTGTGCTCCCAACTCCGACATAGCCTCGGAACTGCCGGGCGGCGGCTCCGACGGCCCCCGCACCAAAAACTCGGCGATGCCCGATTCCCGGTCGATGTCGATAGCCAGGTGGTCGTAAACTACCCGGTCCTCTGCCCGCGTCCGGCGCAACGGTTCTAGGGAGATGCCTTGCCTGTCCGCCGGGCGGTCCGATTGCGCGGCCAGTTCCCCGGCGCGGTGAGCGATTGCCGCGCCGAAGTTGGACCGCGACGCTAATTCGTCGACAAGTCCCCACTCCAGCGCCCGGTTCCCTCTAACCCCTTCGGGTGTTGTGCAGAGAAAGTCGGCGTGGTCGCGGCGCACCCGCCGCTTGTCCACCAGCCGGGTCAGTCCTCCGGTGCCGGGCAGCACGGCAAGCAGAGGCAACTCGGGCAGCGACACCGCGCTCGATCCGTCGTCAATCAACACGATGTGCTCGCAGGCAAGGGCCAGCTCGTACCCTCCCCCTGCCGCCGGGCCGTTGATCGCGCAGATGTAGGTCTGTCCGGAGCTGGCGGAGGCGTCTTCTATGGCGTTCCGGGTCTCGTTGGTGAACTTGCAGAAGTTCACCTTCAGGGCGTGGCTGGACTGCGCCAGCATCCTGATGTTGGCCCCGGCGCAAAACACCCGGTCGTTCCCCGATGTAATCACCACCGCGCCCACGCCGGGATGCTCAAACCGCAGCCGCTGCACCGCGTCGTATAGCTCGATGTCCACGCCCAAGTCGTAGGAATTCTGCTTCAACTCATAGCCTGGCAGCAGCGGCGCGTCCTCCCGGACCGCCAGCGCCAGCCAAGCCACCCGCCCGTCGATGGACAGCGTCCAATGCTTGTACCGCCTAGGGCCGGTGGCAAAGTCGATCAGGGCCGGAGTGGCAGCCGATTTTGCTACGGCCGGCGGCCCGATTTCATCAACAGCTGACATGCTCTTCGAAACCAGCCTGAGTTCCTGCTTGAATTCTAGCAGAGCGTCTTTGAGAGCCAATTCCAGGGAGCTACATTCGGAGGAAAGCAGGAAAGGCCTAAACGTGGATTATGACGACTGTCCTTCCCCGGTACCGAGGCTTTCGCTCCGATTCTATCATGTGGTCTCCTTGGGGTTGGTCCCTTGGAGTCGCCCGCACTCCCGCAGTCGAATGATGACAGCGTGGATACGCCCGTGTTATAACCCCGTGTACCGGTTGTATAGGAGATCGCAAATTTGTTAGTGGGGCATTATGGTTTCGACGCCACCGATTCTGAGGGAACCTCCCACACGTAGCCTTCCCAACGTGGGTCCGCTCGGGATCGATAGAAAAACTATCCCTCCCGAGTTGCTCGCGTTTCTGGACTTCGCAGGAAAGAAAATAGAGGAAGAGCTCTTGTCGCCGTTGCTCCAGGTGAACGATCCGGCAACGCTCCTTCAAGAAAGATGGGATATCTACGTTAGTTGGACCAGTGCCGTTGTCAACGCTATGTTCGGGATTGGAGGGCTTGAAAGCGTACTCCGTTTAATTAAGCAAGAGGAAAACATGCTTCGGAAGTTGTTCGAAGAACGAGCCGAGGCGGCACTAGGGCGACCTGCCTCGAAGTCGTTGAACGACGCGTTGGAGCTACAGACATTGGTGCGGGAGTCACTGCTGGAGACGTTCCAAGCTGCGGCCGAACTTTCTGCGTCGCCGCTCCAAGGAAACCTGGCTACCTTGGTAATGGCCCGCGATCTCTGTTTGACGGCGACGGCCTATCATCTGTCCACCGGGGATGGCAACACGCTGAACGCGGTCACTTTAGCGGGTTGGAGTTTCTACTACGCGGACTTGGCATACACCGAGTTGGGTTTCCTCTCATTAGACCTTGGCTTGGGCACTAAAATCGCGCACTGACGAGACCGAAAGTTGTTGTGGGATGTGGTGTTGTCGGTGCCAGCCAGGCGATTCCTGGAAAATTTGTTGCCTGGGCAGCGATCACAGTGCTACGAAACGATACTCAATGACCTATGCTATCTTCCCCTACCGGAAGACAATCCCAGTCGCAGACCGGCCAACTATTTCCCCAATCGCCCAGGAACCATCGAGTGCGTTATCGGCGGCTGGTACTTTAGGTACCAGATTGAAAACGCCAACACCCTTCGCGTAGCCTCGATGTACTATAGCCCCGATAATCCTGACCGGCCTTTGTGACTCCACGTTGCGACCGCCGCCGGTATTCTTGCTTCCTTCCCTCACCGGGAACGGCTGTTCAACCCGGAGTGTTGAGGGTGCCGTCTTACGGGAAAAGCCGCTCGCCGCTGTTAGCGTCGGCTACCAGGATGGCGGCCGACGGGCAGTTTTCCGCCGCGTCCCTAATCAGCTCTGCGGAATCGGCGTCCACGTCCGCCGGGATGGCCTGACGATCGTCGTTGAGCGTGAAAGTCTTGGTGGCAATGGTGATGCACATCGCATCACCGACACAAAGGCCGTGGTCCACGGCAACACTGAGCTTTCTTGCCATGTCTCTCTCCCGATGGGCTGCTCTAGGAATGCCCACCGGTTGATGGGCCAGCTTCGCGGGACAAGGGTCGATTACCGCAACGACCGCGTCACGCTGGACTCGGCTTAGGCCGGGGCCACGTCCACGATGACGTTGCCGATGGCGCCGCCCTCCACCGCTTGGTGGGCTTGGACCACGTCATCCAAGGGGAAGCGGGGCCCGATAAGGTGAGAGAGCGCCCCGGACTCCAGCCAGCGGATGATGTCGTTCACCGCGGCGGTCTTGGCCGGTTCGGGCATGTCGTAGACCAGCACCATCCGCACCGTAACGTTGGACGACCGGAACTGTAACGGTACAGGAGGTTGTGGGGCCTCGCCGGCAGCATAGACCGCAACAACGCCGGAGGACTTGAGCACTTCCTGGGTGACCGGGAAGTTCCCGGCGAAGTCCACCTCGACTATGTGGTCGACGCCAACCCCGCCGGTGATGTCCATCACTCGCTGGGCGGTGTTCTCTGTGCGGTAGTTGACCACATGGTCTGCCCCCGCGTCGATGGCGATCCGGGCCTTATGGTCGGAGCTCACGGTGCTAATCACAGTGGCCCCGGCCAGCTTGGCTTCCTGTACCGCGTAGTGGCCCACCGCGCCCGCGCCCCCCGGCACCAGTACCGTTTTGCCGGATATCGGGCCGTCGGCGAAGAGACACCGGTGGGCGGTCATCGCCGGTACTCCCAGGCACGCCCCTTGTTCGAATGAAACAGAGGCAGGCAGCGCTACTGCGTGGTTGGCGGGTTGCACCGTGAATCCCGCGGCGGTGCCGAAGGGGCGGCCGAACTGGGACTCGAACAACCACACCCTCTCTCCGATCCGGGACTCCGATACTCCAGGTCCGGCCATGTCGATAACCCCTGCGCCGTCCTGGTGCGGTATAACCTTGGGGAAGGAAAGCGGCTGGGTCACGCCCTGCCGACGTTTCCAATCGGATGGATTGACGCCGGACACGACAATACGGATCCGGACCTCGCCTGGTCCCGGTTCAGGCTCCGACATCTCACCCAGTTGAAGGACTTCCGCCGGACCGTTCCGCTCGTACCAAACCGCTTTCATCAAAACTCAGCGCAAGTGCGGGTGGAAGCTTAACCGGTACGGCCGGCGTAATCGGCTCTGGCCCGTTCGATAGCGGCGACTCGGCCTGCGGCGAGAACGTCCCGGCGCTCGTAGGCCCAGTAGTTGGATGCGGCGGTGCTCAGGGTCGATCCTTGGAAATGGGGCATTACGTAGCGGGCCAGCAGCTCGAAGCTGTGCAGTATCTTCTCCCGTGGCGCCCAGTCGATGGCCTGCACCAGGAACCCGCCGAAGCCGCCGCTCCGCTCCTGCAGCCGTTTGATGCTCTCCACGCAGTCGTCCGGTGTGCCGACTATCCAGGAGCCCCGCTCGACCATGGTATCGATGATATTCTCGGGCGGGCCGTCGACGATGGCCGCGCGGCCCATTGTGTGCTCGAAGTACTCCCTTTGATAAAACCCGCCGCCGATCCGGGCCTGCTCGATGGCCTCTTCTCTGGTCTCAGCGAGATGCACCGGCAGCACCAAGCGCCATTCGTTCCGGTCCATGGGCTGGCCGTGTTCCGCCGCCGATTCCTCGGCGATGGCCCACAGGGCCCCCAGGTCGGACTCCGGGGCCCCCGGGTCTCTGGGGACGGTAATGGTCAATACCGACGCCCCGTACTTTCCGGCCAAGGCCACCCCGGAGGGGGACTGGACCGACGCCACCGCTATGGGCATGTGGGGCTTGGTATAGGGACGAAGCTGCAGCATCGCCTCTTGGAGCTCGAACCAGTCGCTCTTGTAGGTGATGGGTTCGGTTTCGGTCATCAGGCGCAGCACCATCCCGAAACCCTCGTCCATGCGCCGGCGCTGGACCGCGGCGTCGATCCCCATCATGTAGGCGTCGCCGGGCAGGGCGCCGGGACCTACCCCCAGCATCACCCGGCCGTGGGTCATATGGTCGAGTTGCACCATGCGGTTTGCCACCATGAAGGGATGGTGGTAGGGAATGCTGATTACGCCGGTGCCCAGCCTGATGTGCTTGGTGCGGTCGGCGGCCACGCCGATGAAAATCTCCGGGGAAGAGATCGTTTCCCAACCGGCGCTGTGATGCTCGCCGATCCAAGCCTCGTCGTAGCCCAAGGAATCGAGCCACTGCACCAGTTCAAGGTCGCGGTCAAGCGCCAGGGTGGGATTCTCGCCCACTCGGTGGAAGGGGCCCATGAAAATCCCGAACTTCATTCGCTCTGGCAAACCCATTTTGATCTACACTCCTATCGGATTCCTCGGATTCCGAAAGCAAACCTGGAAACCGGCTCGCCTCACGGGAATTAAACCCAATTATAGCCCGGTTGCCGTTGGATTGCCAAACGAGAAACCCCGATGTCTGGCGCCCGGCGGAGGTGAGCTGTGCCGCTATCGGCTGTGCCGCTATCGAGGGAGTCTGGAAGTTCTGGAGCAGCAGCCTACCACAAGCGCCGGACGCCGTACCGGTCAAAGAGTGATTCATTGGATATGAGAACGAGGTTGTGCGCCAGCGCCTGCGCGACGAGTAGACGATCGAAGGGGTCGCGATGCGGACCCGGCAGTGCCCCCGCGCGACTGCCGTCTTCTACGGTTATGGGCAATCCCTCAAAGCCCTGGCGGGCAATTCTTCCCGTTAAGTCCAGGGCTAGAGCCTCCGCCTCCGGCAGTTTGCCGATGCGATGCTTGGTGGCAATCTCCCAACCCGATGCCGCGCTCACCAGTACGTTGTTCTCTTCGTCTTCTATCGCCCGCCGAGCCGGAGCCGACAACTGGGGGTCTCCGACGAACCACCAAATTAACGCATGTGAGTCGAGCAGTAATCGCACCTGCAGTCACCCTCCCACGCGGCCAGCTCCTCCTCCGGCAGGGGTTCGAAAAAGCGTTCGTCTATGGATATCTGGCCTTTCATCGAGCCGAATTCCGGTTTGCCACGCTTTTGGACTGCCACCAGCCGGGCTACCGGCTTGCCGTTGCGTGCGATGACGATTTCCTCGCCAGCCTCGACTTGCGCCAGCAGGCGCGACAGATGGGTCTTCGCTTCATGCACGTTCACCGTTTCCATTGCCAGCCCCTCGAACACCAACTTGACTAAGCATATGACTAGCTTGGCGGTTGGTCAACCTGAGAGTAAGCCATGCCAGTAACTGTTTAGTATCCCCTCCCCCTGGCAGGGGGAGGGTTAGGGAGGGGGTCGTCCCCTCCTCGCGTTTTCCTTCCTCCAACTGCGCCGCGCCTCGGTGGGTTCCCCCCTTCCTAACCTTCCCCCGCAGGGGGGGAAGGAACATCAGCAATTCTGAACAGTTACTCATGCCGCGCTCGGATTGACGCCACTTGCCGCCGGTAGTAGGCTGAGGCCGCCGTCAGGCCCATAATACAGGAGGGATTAACGCATGAAATACGAGGGAATGCTTGCGGAAACCGTGTTGATCAAAGGACATGAAGGCGACCAGATCGACGCCTACCTGGCCCGCCCGCTGGGCGCCGGCCCCCATGGCAGCGTAGTCTTGATTCACCACATGCCCGGCTGGGACGAGGCTTCGAAAGAGATGGCCCGGAAGTTGGCCTATCATGGCTACGTGACCATCTCTCCCAACCTCCATTTCCGGGAGGGTCAGGCCACCCCTCAGGAGAACAGCGCCAGCATCCGGGAGAAGGGCGGCATGCCCGACGAACGCACCATGGGAGACGTGCAAGCCGCGATGAACTATCTTCGGGCCCTCCCCTACGCCAACGGTAAGGTGGGCGTCATCGGCTTTTGCTCCGGCGGCCGCCAGACCTATCTGGCCGCTTGCACTCTCTCCGGCGTGGACGCGGCGGTGGACTGCTGGGGCGGCGGCGTGACCCAAGGCCAAGACCAGCTCACCCCGGCCATGCCCGCTTGGCCGGTTGACTTCACAGAGGGACTGAACTGTCCGCTGCTTGGTCTCTTCGGGGATGAAGACCCGAGGCCCTCACCCGCCGACGTAGCCGAAACAGAAGCGGCCCTGAAGCAGCACGGCAAGGACTACGAGTTCCATATGTATCCCAACGCGGGCCACGGCTTCTTTGCAGTCGACCGTCCCAGCTACCGCCAGGAGGCCGCCGTAGACGGCTGGGAGAAGGTGCTTGACTTCTACGGCAAACACCTCCGTTAAGTCCGTCAATCCCTGACACTGGGGAGCAACCAGGGTTGGACTTCACGCGAATAAGCGGTGACCGAGGGGGCGGAAGACTGCGGCTTGGTCTTCTGCCCACATCGTTGTCGAAATCCCCTTGCCCGGTTCTGCCGGCAGGAGACCGGCATTCAGCCCACCGCCCCGTAAAGTGACGGCTATGATGAGAGAAATGCTGCTCATTGCTTTCATGCAGGCGTCCAACTGCTCCAACTACACCGGGTCCTGGCGGCACCGGGAGACTGCGGCCAATTTCCTGGACCTGCGCTATTTCCAGGACATCGCGGTCAGCTTGGAGGCCGCCAAGTTCCACATGGCCTTCATCGACGACCGTCTCGCCATGCCCAGCGTATACGGCGACTCCTTCGAGGAGGCTGTGGCCAACGGCGTCCGGGTGGTCAAGCTGGACTTGGTCCCGGTGATCACCGCCATGGGCTTGGCCACCACCCGCCTGGGCTTGGGGGCGACCTACTCCACAACCTACTATTCCCCCTTCCACGTTGCCCGTCTCTTCGCTTCCATCGACCATTTCACTGGCGGCAGGGCCGCTTGGAACGTGGTCACCTCCTTGAACGACGCGGAGGCCCAGAATTTTGGCGTCGCTCAGCACTTGGAGCATGACGAAAGATACGACGTGGCCGACGAATTCATGGAGGCGGCCTGCTCCCTTTGGGACTCCTGGGAGCCCGGGGCGGTCATAGGCGACAAGGATAGGGAGTTGTTCGCCGATCCGGGCATGGTCCACCGGGCCGACTATGCGGGCAGTCATTTCCAGACCCGGGGCCCTCTGACCGTGCCCCGCTCCCCCCAAGGCCGCCCGGTCATAATCCAGGCAGGCCAGAGCGAACGGGGCCGGCGGTTTGCCGCCCGCTGGGGGGAGTTGCTGTTCGTCATCTTCCCGACGGCCGACGCCTGCCGGGCCTACCGCGACGAGATGCGGGAGCGGGCAGCGGCGGCCGGGCGCGGTCCCGGCGCGGTCAAAGTCGCACCGGCGGTCTACGTGGTCGTGGGGGATTCGGAGGATTCCGCCCGGGAGAAGCTGGAGTACCTCGAGGGTTTGGCCCGGCCGGTGGACTCGCTGGCCCTGCTCTCCGAAGTGTTCAATTATGATTTCGGCCGGCACCCGTTGAATGACCCCCTGGACGACGCGACTCTGGCGTCCATGACCGGCCTGCGGGGCTTCCTGGACCGGGTTATCCAGCTCAGCGGCACGCAGAATCCCACGGTCAACGACTTCATACGGTGGTCGGGGCGCGGCACGCTGAGCGAACTCCCTCTGTTTGTGGGCGACCCCGTCCAGGTTGCCGACCAGATGGAGTCGTGGTTCTCTTCCGGAGCGTGCGACGGTTTCGTGCTGGCCGCCACTCACATGCCTGGAGCCTACGATGAGTTCGCCGCTTTGGTCGTGCCGGAGTTGCAGCGGCGGGGGCTGTTCCGCACCGGTTACACTCCGGGTACGCTTCGCGACAACCTGGGATTCCCCGCTCAGGAATAAAGAAGACGGTTCGGGCCCGTGCCCTATCCGCTGCCGGGCGTTTGACTTGGCCTCCACGCCGCCATAGACTACCCGCTACCACGCACGGGCTGCCGCGGAAAATCCGCCGGATTCAGATGGCGCCAAACGCTCTGATGTGGAGGCCGGGAACGCTATGAGAATTGGACTGTTTTTGGGCCCCCTTGATACCTTCCGGAGTATTGCCGACCAACTGAGAAGCTTGGAGGACGCGGAACAGGACGGCTTCGACAGCTTCTGGTTCCCTCAGCAATTCGGTGCCGACGTACTGACGATAATCGCAATCGCGGGGCAGCGCACCAACCGCATCGAGATCGGCACGGCTGTGGTGCCCACTTTTCCGCGCCACCCGGTGGTCTTGGCCCAGCAGGCTCTGACGGCCCAGGTCGCCACCGGCGGAAGGCTTACGCTGGGCGTAGGCGTTTCCCACCAGTCGACCATAGAAGATTGGCTCGGCCTCTCCTATGACAGGCCAGCTCTGCATATGAAGGAATACCTGTCGGTGCTGCGGCCCCTGCTGAACGAGGAAGGGGTGGATTTCGCCGGTGAAAAGTTCAAGGTCAATGGAGCCCTGCAGATCCCCGACGCTATACCCTGTCCCGTAGTCGTGGCGGCCCTTGGCCCCAGGATGCTGTCCGTCGCCGGCGAGCTGGGGGACGGGACCGTCACCTGGATGACGGGCCCCCGCAGCCTCGCCCAATACGTGGTGCCCCGGCTGAACGAGGCTGCGGCGTCCGCCGGCCGTCCCATGCCACGGGTGTGCGTGGGGGTGCCCGTCGCCGTCACCGACAACCCCGACCGGGGGCGGGACCGGGCGGCCCGGCTCTTCCAAGGATACGGCTCCCTTCCCAGCTACCGGCGGATGCTGGAGCGGGAGGGCGTTTCGGGCCCTGGCGAAATCGCCATACTGGGCAACGAAGCAGCCGTTGAGGACCAGCTCCGGGCCCTCGCGGCCGGAGGCGCAACGGACCTCCTCGCCACCATCTTTCCCGTTGAAGACGGACCGTCATCGGTAGCCCGCACCCGTTCGTTGCTGCAAAGCCTGGTGGGACGCATTTAAGGACAGGAAATAACCCGGTCTCCGCCTCGGACCTCCTCCACTCGATTCTTGCTTCACGTTCGGCTAAAGAAGCCGTTTTCCGTTTGCTGCCGATGTCGGCCCGGCCTGCGTCCGATTGTCACAAGCTGCGCTCTTTTCCGGTTCCTGGATCGTTGAAGTCGACGGCAGTTGTTACGGAATACAATCTAAGTATTCCGGTTTGTGAGCTGTATGGTGAAAATAATCACAATTGAGGGTGGAAAGACTACGGGAAATAAATCACAAATACGAAATCTCTTGACTGATCAAGGGCAGCGTTGCCGAAGAGGTGGAGCGGCGGGCCAATGCGGATGTTCGGGTGGTGTTCCCAAAGGAGTTGGTCCCCGCTGTTCGGGTGGTGTCCCCCAGGGAGTTGACCGCCGCCTAGCAGCTTCACCTGGCCCCTGGCTCAACCGGGTCCGGCTAATTGGAGGTGTGCGATGTATCGAAACGTACTGGTGCCCTTAGATCGCTCGGTGGAATCAGAGGGCGTCTTGGACGTCATCCCGCAACTGGTCGATCCCGACGACGGGCAGGCCATCCTCCTGACGGTGATCCCACCGGGCCGGACCCGGAACCTCGGTGAATTGGTGGTGTTGGGCAGCCAGCAGGAGGAAGAGGACCGCGCCAGGGCCATGTTCCACCTGAACCGCATTGTCGAGCGGCTCCGGGAGGCTTCGGTCAAGGCTTCGGCGGCCGTGGTGGTCAATCAGTCGGTGGCCGACGCTATCGTTGCCTACGGCAAGGAGCAGGAAGTCGATCTCATTTCCATGTACACCCATGACCGCAAGGGACTGGCCCGCCTGATGAAGGGGAGCGTGGCCAGCGACGTCGAGAAAAAGGCATCCTCACCGGTCAGGGTGTTCCGCCCCGACGACCTTGCGGCGCCGGTAGCGGTCCAACGGGACGAGGACGGCGTCGTAAGCGCCGCCGATTACCGGGATGTCGACCTCTTCGCCCGGCTGTCCCAGGAACAGATCGCCGGAATCGTCGCTTTGGCCCACCCGGTCCAGATATCTGAAGGCCAAAAGCTGGGTGAGGGCGGTGAGGCGGGGCAGAAGCTGTTCATCATCCTGGATGGCGAAGCCCATCTGACCGCCCATTCCGAGATCGGCGAGATCGCCGTTCGGGTAGCGGGCCCCGGGGAGTCGTTTCCCTTGGCGGTGCTTTTGGGAGAAGGCACGTTGATCACCGCCGGGGAGGCAATTAGCCAGATGCGCGTATTGGAGATTCCCCGGGGTCCGCTGTTGGAGCTCTGTGCCGAGGAACCCGCCACCGGCATGGCCATCTACGCCGCCACGGCACAACTCTTCGCCGACCGCTACAGCGCGACGCTGACCCACCTAGCAGCCAGCGCCGCCAGGGAATTGCGCGACATGGGACCCGACGGGCGGTAAGACACACCCCAACATCCCGAACCTTGGAAGTTGGGGGGCTATTCTCCTGCCGGATTCTCATAAAATGATGGGAGGTGTACCATGGTAACTCTGGTAGAGGATCACGAGGCCACCAGGACCCTGCCGAAACCAACGAGCAGGCCCAAGTACACCGACAGGATGGTCTGGCTCTTCCGGATGCCGTGTCCCGGGGTGAAGTATTTCGCCTTTGCCCCTGAGCCCGTCCCCCCGGACGATTGGGACCTCTGGCCGGCAGACGACGGGGCCGGGTAGTCCGGCCCCGGCAAGACTGAAATTACGAGGCGCAACAAAATGTACGTTCAAATGGTATGGGGCAGGACCCGGCCCGGAGCTTGGGATGGCTTGAGGAAGCTATACGTGGACAAGGTTCTCCCTTTGACCATGGCCATGCCGGGGGTCCGGGAGCGCCAGCTATGGCGGGGTGCTTCCGACCCGGACGAGATGGTGTTTTGGAGCGTTTGGGACTCTCTTGGCGAACTCCGAAATTACGAGGTCAGCGACGCACGGCGTGACTTGGCCCAAGAGGCCGACCAGTATTTCTACCCGCTGGCCTACCCCAAGGGAGAGACCTGGATCAAGCATTTCGAGGTCCTTTCCGACCACGGCGGGTCAGCCAACGGCGGGAGAGACCCCGGCTTGGTCATGATGGCGTGGGGAAAGCTCCGTCTGGGTACTTGGGACCAATACGAGAGTTTCTACCGGGAGCGGGTGGAGCCCACTTCCGCCGAGACCAAGGGACTCTTGGGCCGGCGGTTGCTCCGCAGCACGGAAGACCCGGATGAAGGCGTGAGCGTCAGCCTCTGGAACAGCGAGCAAGACCTGATGGACTACGAGAGAAGCGACTTGAGGCGCGATTTGGCCCGGGACGTGGCAGACCTGTACCGGGGAGAATTCTGGGTCAAGCACTTCGAGGTCGCCGACTCGGCCAGCAACTGAAGACCTCCATCCAAAAGGTCGAACACAATCATGAATCATCCCGGAGTTTCTCGTAGGGATGATGAACTGGGAAGAACGAGTTGCCCACCTCTCCGGGAGGTGGGCAAAGTCATCCCGGCCCCGTAGAAACCCGCCACCCCTCCCGGCGTAGTCCTACCCCGTAAGGAAACGCGAACCCTCCCGTCATTCCGGCGAAATCCGGAATCCACGCGACCCCAACTCCCAAGGACAGCAGGGCAGCTCCAGCCTGCAGGCAACTCCCAAAATGCCGTCATTTTTTCGGCTTTCGCCGGAATGACGGCAAGGGCAAAGACCGGTAGAGATGACGTTGCCCACCTCAGGAGAGGTGGGCAACTCGTTCGTCATCCCGGCAAGAAACCCCGGGATGACTCATGTATAGGGACTGCGTTACCGGGAGTGCATGCGAGACCTATACCTCGATGCGGTAAACGCGGGCGGCGGTATCGTGAAACATGGCGGCCCGCTCCGAGGCGGAATACCCATTAGACAGCCGTTTGAAAGCGTTGTACATCACGTTGTAGGAAAACGAGACCTTGTCCACGGGGAAGTTGCTCTCGAACATACAACGGCTCGGACCGAACTGTTCGATGCAGTAGTTCATAAACGGCGCCATGCTGTCGGCCAGCTCTTCCGAGCCGATCGGCGTGGCGCGGGTGTGCCAGTCGAAGCCGGTTCGGGGCATGCCGATTCCGCCGAGCTTGACGACCACGTTGGGGCACTCGGCCACCGCCGCGATCCCGTTGCGCCATGTCTGCAGGACCTCATCGTCGCGGTTGGCGTAGGGGCCGTCCCGCAACAAGCCGCCGATGTGGTTCAGGATGATCGTGAGGTCCGGAACCGCCCGGGCGAAGTCAGCCAGCTCGGGCATTTGGGGAAAGAACAGCCAACCCTCCAGGGTCATCCCCATCCCCGCCAGCACCCGGGCGCCGGCCCGAAAGTTGTCGCCGGCCAACTGATGCCCCATGCTGTGGGCCGCCGTATTTTCCACCGCCGGGTCCGGGTCCCAGGTCACCGAGTGGCGTATGCCCCGGAAACGGTTGGGGCTGGCTGCCTGTAAACTTTCCAAGACGGGGCGCACGCCCTCGCCCAGGTTCAGGTTGGCATGGCCCACAATGGCCGCCGCCGCCTTGCAGGGGCCGTATAACCCGGTGTCGCTGGCGGCCGCCAGACCTTGAACGAACTCCACTTCACCCACCGGACGCATCTCTTCCGGACCGCTGGGCCGGTACATGGACCGGGCCTCGACGAACACGGTGGAGCGGACGTTGTGGCCGCTGTTCACGTCGTCCGCCAACTCGTGCAGCAAGTACCGTTGGTAAGGAACGCGCTCTGACCTGAAGTCCCAAAAGTGGTGGTGAGGGTCGCATATGGGGAGGTCGGGTTCCAAGGCCGGTTCCGGAGTCAGGGCGAGCCAGTCATTGCCTCCGAATGGCATGTCGCACCTCCATTTGTCGGTTCGGGCACGAGGGTTGTTGGCAGCGGATAATACAGCCTCAAAGGCGGCACAATGATAACACACAGGATCGCCAACGCCGGCGGAGGTGTCGTAAATCGTAGAAGACGGAACAGTGCGACCGGGTCGATACGGTGCGGCGGTGGTGCGGAAGAATGGTCGGGGTGAGTGGATTCGAACCACCGGCCTCTACGTCCCGAACGTAGCGCGCTAGCCACTGCGCTACACCCCGACAATGGCGTCGGCCCAAGATCCTGGGGAACGACGCCGAGTGCATTATAACGTATTACTCAATAACAGTGGGCCGTTCTTCGTTTTTGCCGCCGGATTTTTTAAGTCCCCGGTCCCGTCATCCCGGCGAAAGCCCGTATCCAGGACCGTTCCCATTGCGAGGAGTTCTGGACCCCGGCCTCCGCCGGGGTGACGTCGAAAGGCCCTGGTATAGCCCTACTGTTCCAGCATTTCGAGGGTCTTTTCCTTGAGGGTCTCCTCGTTTAGCGGGCCGGTCCAAGTATGGAAAACCTCGCCGTTGGCGTCGATGAATATCGTGCTGGGCATCCCCAGTACCCGGTACTCTTTGATGACTGCCCCGTCTTCCGTGAAACCCGCCGGGTAGGTCACTTGCAGGTCGGCCAAGAGGTCCTTGGCGTCTTGCTGGGTGCCCAGGCCGGTGAACTGTCCGAGGTCGATCCCCAGTAACAGCACCCGGTCGTTGACATCCTCGTAGAACGCTTGGAAGTCGGGCATCTCGGCCCGGCAAGGAGGGCAGAGGCCGGCCCAGAAGTTGATCACCACGGGCTGTTTGCCCAGCAGCCCTCCCAGTTCCACCATGTCCCCGCCGACTTCGTCCTGTCCCTGAAACATCGTGACGGGGAAGCTGTACGCCAGGTCTACGTCGGCTTTCGGCGCCTCAGTGGCGGCGGGAGTGTCCGGCGCGATATCAGCCGTAGCGTTGGTCCCGGTGGGGGCGGACGTTTCGGTGGTCTGGCCGCCGCAAGCGGCAAGCATGGCGGCCATTAGTCCCGCGAGCAATAACGACACCGGGACCCGAAGGTTCAATAATCGCATACCCGATAACCGGGCTCCTTCTAACCGGCGTAGCCGCCGCATCTTCTGTGTTCTCGATTGGGTACTCATTATGTTTTCAAGGAACGTGACTGCATTTGAACTCACGAAGCATTACGAAATTGCTACGGCCAGCGGGTCTTCGTCGTTCGGCCGGGAACCGGGCCGGTAAGGCGGCCCTCGGCCCCTGCGAAACACGCCGCGCCAGCCTGGCCAGCCTAGCCAGCCTCTAGTCAGCCGTAGCTGCGGCGGCCAGGTTCTTGAGGTTCTCTTGGAATACGTAGAACCGCTCTAAGACCCGGGTCAACCGGGATAGCCATTGGTCTCCCAACCGGCGAAGGGGCAACTGGATTTGTGTGTTCCCCACCTGTGCGGACGGCCCCAACGCCCGTTGCAGCGGCGTACGGGCTCCGCCCACCGGGACCTTGAGCGACAGCACGATGGCTTCGCTTCCTCGGGTGACCGACTCGACCCCGGCGGTGGCCGCCAATGCCCGGACCTCGGCCAGCACCAGCAGGTTCTCCAGCTTCTCCGGCAGCGGCCCGAACCTGTCCCGCAGTTCGTCCTGTATTTCCGGGATTTCGGTGCGGTCGGTCAACTTGGCCAAGCGTTGGTAAATGGCCAGCCGGGTGGGCAGGTGCTCTATGTAGTCCTCCGGGATGCCGCAGTCCAAGGGCAGCTCCATTCGCGGCAGGTCGCCGGGGGACAATTCAGAGTCCTCGGCGGCCCCCCCTTCCCGTTCCAGCTCCCGGATCGCCTCCTGCAACAACCTGGTGTAGAGGTCTAACCCAACGTCTTGGATGTGGCCGCTCTGGTCGGCACCTAAAATGTTTCCCGCGCCGCGAATTTCCAGGTCGCGCATGGCGATGCGGAACCCCGCGCCCAGGTCCGAGGCTTCCAGAATGGCCTGCAGCCGCTGTTCTGCTGCTTCGGTGATACGGCGGCCCCTGGGGGCCAAGAGATAGGCGTAAGCCCGGTGTTCGCCCCGGCCCACCCGGCCCCGTAGCTGGTATAGCTGCGCCAGGCCGAACCGGTCGGCTCGCTCCACGATCAGGGTGTTCACATTGGGCATGTCCAGCCCCGATTCGATGATCGTGGTGCAGACCAGGACATCAGCTTGGCCGTTGCTGAAGTCCACCATCACCTCTTCCAAGTCCGATTCCGGCATCTGGCCGTGGCCTATGACGACCCGGGCTTGGGGCACCAGGTTGTTGATCTCGGCGGCGGCTTGGTTGATGGTCTTGACCCTGTTGTGCAGGAAGAACACTTGGCCGCCCCGTTCCATCTCCCGCAGTATCGCCTCTTTGATGACGTCCTCGGAGTACTCGGAGACGAAGGTCTTCACGGGCAGCCTGGACTCCGGAGCCGAGGTCATCGTGCTGAGGTCGCGGATGCCGGAGAGGGCCATGTTCAACGTACGGGGAATGGGAGTGGCGCTCAAGGTGAGCACGTCCACTTGGCGGCGGAGTTGCTTCAGGCGTTCCTTGTGACTTACTCCGAACCGTTGCTCTTCGTCCACCACCGCCAGGCCCAGGTTCTTGAACTGTACGTCTTTTTGCAACAACCGGTGGGTCCCGATCACGATGTCGACGCTGCCGCCCTTCAGGCCTTCGATAACTTCTTGCTGCTCTTTGGGAGTCCGGAAGCGGCTGAGCACCTCCACCCGCACCGGGAAGGGGCTGAGCCGTTCGCTGAAGGTCGCGTAATGCTGTTGGGCCAGCACGGTGGTGGGCACCAGCAGGCCGACCTGCATGCCTTCGTTTACCGTCTTGAAGGCGGCGCGCAGCGCAACCTCCGTCTTGCCGTAACCCACGTCACCGCAGATCAGGCGGTCCATGGGCCTGGTCTGCTCCATGTCGGTCTTGACTTCGTTGATCGCTTGGGCTTGGTCTGGAGTCTCGACGAAAGGGAAAGAGTCTTCCAGCTCCTGCTGCCATATCGTGTCGGCGCCGAAATCGTGTCCCTTCGCCACCTGCCGGGCGGCATTTACCCGGATCAGCTCTTGGGCCATCTCCCGGGTGGCCCCCTTGACCCGCTCCTTGATGCGGGCCCACTCGGCGGTGCTGAGGCGGGTGAGGTTGGGGGCGTGGTCCTGCGCCCCCAGGTAGGCGGTGACCCGGTTCAGGTGGTCGGTGGGAACGTAGAGCTTGTCGCTGTCGGCGTACTCCAATACCAGATATTCCCGGTCTTCGCCGCTGTCGTCTATGTGGGTGGTGCCGGCGAACCGGGCCACCCCATGGTCGATGTGGACTACGAAGGCCCCGGGGATCAGGTCGGCAAGAGCGATTTCCGGTCCGTGTTCCGCGCGGCGGGGCCGGTAACGGCGGCGTTCTTTGACCGTGCCAAACAGCTCGGCGTCGGTCAGCAACTCGATCCGGGTCACCCCGGCGCCGTCGTGGGGACGGGGCAGCTCCATTATCCAACCGTCCCTCAATGAGCCCTGCACGACGGACACCTGTCCGCGGGCGGGGGCATCGTCCAACGACGTTGCTATACCGGCGGCCACACCCTCTTGGTCCAGAACGTCGGCCAACCGTCGGGCGTGCTGGGTAACGGCCACCACGGCGTGGTTCTCGCCCTCCCTTCGCCGGATGTCGGCGGCCAACTGGTCCAACCGGCCGTAATAGGCGGTCGACGGTTGGAAGACCTGGTCTTCCTCGTCGCCCACCCAGGTCTGCAATTCAACCCTGGGCACTGCGGTCAGGCGCTGGGCGAATTGGGCCCAGGTCATGTAGGGCGATGGGAAGTTGGCCGGCAGTTCGCCCCTTTCCTCCCGGGCCAGGCGCATCCGGTCGAACCTTTCCTCCAGCTCCAACGCCTCGGCCTCGACCCGTCCGGGACGCTCCAGGACCACGCTGCTCGTGGGCCCCAGGTAGTCCAGCAGGTGGGCCTCGTTCACCAACCCGTTGTAGAACGAGAGGGTCTCCAGGTTGGGGGCCGACGCCAGGTTCAGGAGCTCGTCCCGCATCCTGTCTTTGATTTCGGAGCTGCAACGGGTGTAGTCCATAGCGGTGATGCGGGCGGCGACCCGCTCCGCGTCGGCCAAGCCGGGAAGCTGCTCCCTGGCGGGGACCAGCCGCACCTCTTGGGCTGGCCGGATCGAGCGTTGAGTGAAAGGATCGAAGGCCCGGATGGTGTCGATTTCGTTGTCGAATAGCTCGATACGCAGGGGCAGGTCCGCAGTGGCCGGGAAGAGGTCCAGAATGCCGCCCCGGTGGCTGAACGAGCCAGGTGACTCCACCACCGGTTCGTTTCGGTACCCCAGATCCAGCCATTGGGCCAGAAGATCATTGACCCGCACGTGGTCGCCCACCCTCAAGAGACCGCGCTCTCCCGATTCAGAGGCCGTGCCCGAAACGAGGCTGGGGGGCAGCGTATACAGCAGCGCCGAGCCTACGGAGCACACGACGAGAGGGTCTTCGCAAGGCGTATCGCCACGGCCGTTGGCGGCCGCCAGGCTGGCCAAGGCGTACAGGCGCTGGTTGCCGGTGTTGGCGTCGACTGCCAGCCGTTCGTAGGGCAGCACTTCCGGCTCCGGCAGAAGCAGCACCGGGCAGTCTTCGCCAAGGTAGGTCAGGAGGTGGTCGTGGAGGCGGCGGGCGTCGTCCGGCCGGGGCGTGATCACCAGCATGGCCCCCTGCCGTCTGCGACGTAGGGATGCAATAAAAGCGGGCCTCGCCCCCTGCCGCACGGTAACATTGGCGAAGGGCGCTGGTCCGCTGGCTGATTCCAGATTATCGCGGTACTCTGGGTGCCGCTCCAGTATTGTCAGGAGGCCGTATAAGGACATGCTGCGGTGGTCTAACTGGCGAACATGTCGAGAATGTTGCCGAGAGCGGAAGACTCGCCACGGTACATCTCGGTGAAACCGCACTGGGTGCAGGAAACGGCGGTGAACTTCTTGTTCTGGATGTCGAAGAACCTCGAATATTTCCCGGTCGTGCGGATTTCCTGGGTCTCAAACTGGGTGTGCTGGCATTTGGCGCACAAGAACCCTTTAGCGACGGCCATAATACGCTGTCCTTTCCTTCCCCATTCTTAAGGATGCAGGGCGTTGTAGTACCTTTCAAGCCTACTCGACGGCCTCCGGGTTTTCAAGATGATGGTTTCCCGGCTAGATAAGCGGCGGTCGCGGAAAAGGTATGAGCCGCTCCCCGGCAGGGTCTACGACCAAGCCGAAGATTTGCAACGCTGTCCGACCGAGCAGGTACCGGTCTTCGGGCCCGAACAACACCACGCAAGGCCAGTCTTGGCCCTCGATCACCATGCGGACCGCTCCCATGTCGTACTCAACAATTCTCCCGTCTATGAGCTCGTAACGGTTATTCTGCCGGCGCTCCACATGCAAAGACTCGAGCAACGAATCTGGTAGCATGGAATGACACGCCCCGGTATCGACGAGTACCTCCGGCAGTGCCTCAAGATCGCCGCCGTCAAGATGGCCCATTTCGATCGTTATATGGACTGCTCCCATAAGCTTGCGCTCCGGCTCAAGTTGCGTCGATTTAGAAGTCCTCTGTCTCCTTTCGAAATCGTCCCACCCGTTCAATCCGCTGACTATTCGTCAGCAGATATTTTCCGGCCATTATACTCCCGCCCGGCTGCGTACAGCCGCTTGGGACGCATTTCAAGGTGTTAGAATATTGTTTGTGCGATACCAGCGCGTCGTGGTCAAAGCCGGAACGGGAGTGCTCACCGGAGCTTCGGGAGCAGACCTCGACATCGACGTGCTCCGCGATCTGGCCCGTCAGCTATGCAGGCTGCGGAAGGCCTCGTGCGAAGTCCTGCTGGTTACCTCGGGCGCCATCGCCGCCGGCCGGGGCGCGTTGGGCAACGGCTATCAGGAGCACGGCGTCCAGTCCCGCCAGGTATTGGCGGCCATCGGCCAGAGCCGCCTGATGCAGACCTACCAGGAGCTCTTCGCTTCCCACGGTGTTCAGGTGGCGCAGGCCTTGCTCACCATCGCCGATCTTTCGAACCGGAAATCCTACCTCAACGTCCGCAACACCCTGCACGGCCTGCTGGACCTTGGGGTGGTCCCGGTGCTGAACGAGAACGACGTGGTGGCGGTGGACGAGATCGGCGAGGTGTTCGGCGACAACGACCGGCTTTCCGCCTTGACGGCCAACCTGGTGGACGCCGACCTGCTGCTGGTCCTCACCGACATCGACGGGCTCTACACCGCCGATCCCCGCACCGACCCATCCGCGACTCTGCTCGAGCAGGTTGACCGGGTGGACGACCGCGTCGAGGCGGTTGCGGGACGGGCGCTGCGGCCGTGGGCCCGCGGCGGGATGCCCACCAAACTGGAGGCCGCCCGGCTGGTCACGACCTCCGGCATCCCCATGATTATGTGCCACGGCCGCGCCGAGGACGCCGTGTTGCGGGCGGTAGCCGGAGAGCGGATCGGCACGTACTTTCATGCCGCCGAGAGCAAGCTGGAGGCGCGCAAGCGCTGGATGTTGGGCGGGATATCCCAACAGGGCCAGGTGACGGTGGACGGCGGCGCGGCCGACGCGCTGCTCAAAGACCACCGGAGCCTCCTTCCCGCCGGCGTGCGCGCGGTGGACGGCGGCTTTCAGCGGGGCGACACCATCTTCGTCGTCGGCCCATCGGGACAGCGCATAGCCTGTGGCATCGCCAATTACTGCGCCGACGATGTCGCACGGATTCGCGGGCTGCGCTCTGGCCAAATCGAGACGACTCTGGGGTACCATTACGGGCAGGAAATCGTCCACCGTAACAATCTGGTCCTTCTATGAGCCCCCTATCAAGCGCAGCCCGTCGTCATACCGGCGAACGCCGGTGTCCGGACGGTGGGGCTCCCGACTGGGACTGAATAGTCAAAATCTAGGTCCTCGCAATTGGAATCCTCACGATGACAAATAGCCCGATGGTCACCAAAACTGTCGAAGACTTGCTGCTTCAGGGCAAGGCCGCCCGGGCCGCCGCCCGGCAGGTCGCGCGCCTCTCCACCAACGCCAAGAACGACGTGCTGTTGGGGCTGGCCGATTCTCTGCAGTCCGACACCGCCGAAGTGCTGGAGGCAAATGCCGCCGACTACGCCGCCGCCCAGGCCGAAGGGCTCAGCGAGTCGTTGCTGGACCGCCTGCTCCTCACCCCCGACCGTCTCCAAGGCATCGCCGCCGAGTTGCGCAAGGTCGCTTCCCTGCCCGACCCGGTGGGCGAGGCCATCGATATGAAGACCCTGCCCAACGGCATGGTCGCGGGCCGCCGCCGTGTGCCATTGGGCGTCGTGGCCAGCATCTACGAGAGCCGGCCCAACGTGACCGTAGACATCTTTGGCCTCTGCCTCAAGTCGGGCAACGCTTCCTTCCTGCGCGGCGGCAAAGAGACCATTCGCTCCAACACGGCCCTTATTGGGTTGATACGCCGGGCCCTGAACGGCGCCGGCGTCACCCAGGACGCGGTGCAGTTCGTCGACAACCCCGACCGTGCACTGGTCGATGCCATGCTCCGGATGGACGAATACATCGACCTTGTGGTGCCCCGGGGCGGAGCGGGACTGGTCAAATTCGTGGGGGAAAACGCCGTCATGCCAGCGGTCACTGGCGGCGTCGGCGTCTGCCATACTTATGTCGACCGCGCCGCCAGCCTGGACAAGGCGGCCCGCGTGGCACACAACGCCAAGGTCCGGCGCCCGTCCATATGTAACGCCTTGGACACCCTCTTGGTGCACTCGGCCGTCGCCGCGAACGGGCTGCCCCTCATCGCGCGGGAGTTGACCGGTTCCGGCGTCGAGCTCCGCTGCGACCTGAGGGCCCTGAGCATCCTGGGTCCCGCCGCGCCGGGCAAGGTGGTCCCCGCCGGGGAGGACGACTGGGGCAAGGAGTTCCTGTCCCTCACTGCGGCCGTCAGGATCGTGGACTCCTTGGACGACGCCCTGGAACACATCGAGACCTATGGCTCTGGTCATTCCGAGGCCATAATCACCGAGGACTACACCGCCGCAATGCGTTTCTTGGACGAGGTGGACGCGGCCGCCGTGTATGTGAACGCCAGCACCCAGTTCACCGACGGCGGGGAATTCGGCTTGGGCGCTGAAGTCGGAATCAGCACCCAGAAATTCCACGCCAGGGGACCCATGGGGCTCCGGGAAATGACCTCGTACAAGTGGGTGATCATGGGGGATGGCCACATCAGGCCGTAGGCAACTGTTCAGACGACGTGACAGCCCCTCGCCGCAACTGGACACCACGGCAATACAGCACAGCCCCTCGTCATACCGGCGAAAGCCGGTATCCACAGCGTTGCGGCGAGCGGACTCCTCACCGGGACGGGACACTACGGCAGCAGGGCAGGAGGCGGATTTGGCCGATTTTTCCTTTGAGCGGGAAGTGCGGACCCCGTATTCGGAAGCGTACACCATATTGGAGCTCGACCGGGCCGTGGGCCGGGTGGACATCCATTTCACGGCCGAGATGGTGCACGTAGCTCTCGCTGTCGACGAGAGCCTGACCCAAGACGTCATCCGGGAGATCATCGACGCCGTGGACGGCGACATCGTCGACGTGGTCGGGATCGACCGGGGCAATTTTGTGGTGCACGTCTGGCAGGGACGTGAGACCGGCGTGTTCAGCGACAACGACTTCAGCGAGAACGGTCACGACCATTAAGAAATTATCTCAAAAGTCCCTTCCCCCTCAGGGGGAAGGTTAGGATGGGGGTGGACCCCGCCGGGTAATTGACGCCAAAACAGATGATTATGAAAGGCGCCATCAGTTTTGAGATAGTTTCAAGAGACCGGGCCTCCGTCAAGTGATCAGGTCAAGGGACCAGTACGATCCGCCCGAGCGGCGTCCGGTCCGACAGCAGCTCGAAGGCCTTGGCTGCTCCTTCCAGCGGCAGGACTTGATGAATCACCGGTGTGATTCGGCCGGCGGCGGCCATGACTCCCGCCCGTACTACGGCGCGGCGAGAGACCCCCGAAGCCCCCAGGACCCTGGCGTCCCGGAAGATTATTTCCGCCGGGTTGATCGACATCCGGCCTCCGGCCAGCTCGCCGAGCAACACCAGCCGCCCGAATTGGCCCAGGCTGCGCAGGGTGGACGGGAACAGGACGGACCCCACCGTATCGATCACGACATCCGCGCCTTCGTCCCCGGTTAACGCCATTACGAGCTCGGCAAAGTCCAACCCTCCGGTCTCCAGCACCTCGGCCGCCCCATATCCCCGCAGCCGGTCCGCCTTGCCGGGAGATGAAGTAACGGCCAACACCCGGCAGCCCAACGCCGCCGCCGCTTGGACGGCATGGACCCCCAGCCCGCCGCCCGCGCCGGTCACCACCGCCGTTTCGCCTGCTTGAGCCGCCGCGATGGATTCCACGGCCTCCAGCGCCACTCCCATGGGGCACGCCAGAAGCGAGGCGGAAACGAGATCGAGACCCTCCGGCACGGGGACCAGGCTGTGTTGAGAAAGGACAATGTACTCGGCGAACCCGCCGTCCCTGCCGTGGCCGATGCCTTCTCCGTTCCGGCAGCGGTGCTCCCGGCCGTTGCGGCAACGGTCGCAGGCGCCGCAGGCGTTGGTGAGCAGCGACGCCACCCGGTCGCCGGGACTAACGCCAACCACGCCGGTCCCTGCTTCCTCCACCACGCCCGAGATTTCATGCCCCAAGACTACCCCCGGCCTCACGCCCCGGCGCAGCACTCCGGCCATCACCGCCCGGTCGTGGTGGCAGAACCCGCAGGCGGCCACCCGCACCAATACTTCTCCGGGGCCGGGCGACGGCTCCGGGACATCGACCACCGCCAACCGGGGCGGGTCGCCGGTTGATTCGACCGACAGGGCGCGCATACCGCCGGATTATATTGCCCAGGGTTATCTAATTGTTGGAAAAGATCCCCCCGTCTTTCCGGCCGCAGCCGGAATCCAGGCCCCAACCTTGGGTTAGAGGCGCAAGTGTTCAGAGTTGATGGGTGTCCCTTCCCCCCAACGCGCTGGGGGGAAGATTAGGTCCCCTCTCCCGTGCGCGGAGGAGGGGACCTAGCAAACGTTTGAACACTTACTTAGAGGCGTCCTGGGGAACCAAAATCGGCGTCGGGCCCTGGGTCCCGGTCGCGACCGGGACGACGGGAGGAGGGCAGGTTCAACAATTAAATCACCCCTGTTATATTGCGGGCGACTTTAGATTGTCACCGCGATTTATTCTATAATCGTTCCTGGCTGGCAACGGCGGGAAACGGCGGCCACCGGCCGCATCGGGAGGCCCGGCATGAAAATCGGCGCTCACGTGTCAACTTCAGGCGGCATCAGCAAGGCCCCGGCCCGGGGGCGGGAAATCGGCTGCGAGGCCATCCAGATTTTCGGCTCGTCTCCCCAAGGCTGGGCGTTCAAGGCGGTCCCGGACCCGGAGGTCGAGTCCTTCCAGCAGGGCGCGGCAGACTCCGGAATCGAAGCGGTGTTCCTTCACGCCATCTACTTGGTGAACTTGGGCACCTCGAATCCCGCCAACCTGAAGAAGGGCATCGACTCCCTCATCAACTACATGACGCTGGCCTCGAGAATCGGGGCCACGGCGGTCATCTTCCACCCAGGCAGCCACGGCGGCGCGGGCTATGAGTCGGTGCTGCCCCAGACCGTCGACGCCATAAAATCAGTACTGGAAGCCTCGCCTGAAGGGCCCTACCTCGCGGTCGAAAACATGGCGGGTATGGGACAGCACATCGGCGCGCGTTTCGAGGAGTTGGGCGGCATTTTAGAGGCGGTAAACAGTCCCCGGCTCAAGGTCTGCCTCGACACCCAGCACAGCTTCGCCGCCGGCTACGACTTGACCACCGGCGAGGGAATCGAGGATATGCTGGCCAAGCTGGACGACGGTCCCGGCAGCGCCAACGTGGTCGCCATCCACGCCAACGACTCCAAGCGTCCCTGCGGCTCCGGCGTTGACCGGCACGACAACATCGGCGACGGCTTCATCGGCGAGGACGGTTTCGCCGTTTTCATGGGCCACCCGGCCTTCCGCGACGTTCCTTTCCTGCTGGAGGTGCCGGGGTTCGAGGGCAAGGGCCCCGACCAGCAGAACGTCGACATCCTCAAGAGAATCCGCCAGCAGGTCGGCGCCGGCCCTTGATCCGGATGACCCACCGGGAATTCGTCCGCGTGGTGCGCCGGGCTTACTCCCGCGTGCCCGTTGAGATGCGCCGTTCGCTGGAGAACGTGGACATCGTGGTGGAGGAGTGGCCCGGCCCGGACGAAGCCGCTCTTCTGGACGAAGAAGGGGGCCTGTTCGGGCTCTATACCGGCTGGCCCCTCACCGAAAGGGAGGGCGTAGGCCCCTCCCTCCCCGACCGGATAACCATCTACCGCCAGCCGATCCTGCGCCACTGCGACACCCGTGCCCAAGCGGAGCGGGAGATCAGTATCACCCTCTGGCACGAAATAGGACACTATCTGGGAATGAGCGAAGACGACCTGGACCGCTTGGGCTACGGCTGATGCCCGATAACCATTCAAGCTCGAGAATCAACCCTACCTCTCCCACTGCCAGAAGGAGATTGAGAATCAGCCCTGCCTCTCCCCCTGGCAGGGGGAGATTGAGAGGGGGTCTCCCTCGGAGCAGGACCACCCATGTCACGCCGAGTCTGAACGGTAGCGATGCCTAGTCTCTCCTCGGCGACGGGTTGGGTCCTTGGCGCGGGCGCGGGACTCGGTCTGTTCCCGGTGGCCCCCGCCACCGCAGCCAGCCTGGCGGCGGTGCTGATCTACGGCTTTTCCCCCTTGCCCGAAGACTCCTACGGGTTGTTCATCCTCATCGGCGCGGGTTTTCTCGCCGGAGTGTGGGCCGTGGGCACTCTGGTGACCAAGGAGGATCCCGACCCGAAGCTGGCGGTCTGGGACGAATTCATCGGGATGTGGGTCACCTGCCTGTTACTCCCCAAGGAACTGCCGTGGCTGGCCGCCGCGTTCGTCTGCTTTCGGGTGCTCGACGTCCTCAAGCCCTGGCCCATACGACGCTTCGAACGACTGCCCAGAGGCTGGGGCATCATGGCCGACGACTTAGCCGCCGGCATAGCCGGAGCCGCGGCCCTGAACGTCATATACCGCATCTGGTTCTAAAAAACTCAGACCTGCCAGCCCGCCCCACCCGTACTTCCAGCGAAAGCGGGAATCCACGCGCTAGCCTGCCTCCTGATTCACGGCATACACGCTACCGCCGGGCACATCCGCGACGCGGAACGGCTGGCGGAGGAGGGGCCTAGAGAGTAAAGTCCTTCGTAAGGACGGACAACCGCTCGGTTGTATGGGTCAGAAACCGGAGATAGAGGGGTGGCTTTCAGCAATTGACGGGCGAAGACTTAGCCAGGATTATCAATATCGGCCATGAACACTCAGGTACGGAATTCAAGGGGCCCGGTCCTCTATCCAACCGCCGGCTTGTCGCTCAGGTGGTAAAGGCAGTATTGGGCATGTCGAACAGAAGGCATGGCGGCCGGGTCATAATTGGAGTGAGAAACGACGGGGAGACCTTGGAACCTGTTGGTCTCACCGACGATCAACAGCGTTCTTGGAATTTCGATGCAGTGGCAGACCAGTTTGCCCGTTACGCCGATCCCGGAGTGACCTTCGAGCTTGAGGTGGTAGAGCTTGATGGGAAGAGTTATATACTGCTTCAAGTAGAAGAGTTTTCCGATATTCCCGTGTTGTGCAAGAGGGCTTACGATGACGTGTTGCGGGACGGAGCCTGCTATATCAGAACTCGCCGGAAACCGGAAATCGTGGAACTCCCAACTCAGGCCGACATGAGAGACTTGTTGGACTTGGCTATCGAAAAAGGTATGACCCGGTACATCGAACGGGCAAGACGGATAGGCTTGGTCGCCGGGCCGCTCGAATTGCCACCTATAATAGGCGAGGATCACCTCGATCAAGAGATGGATGACTTGCGATGAACGAGCTTCTGGAAAAAATTCGCTCCCGCGGCTACTGGAGAGTGGTTATTCGGCCGTACTCCTTCGTTGAGAAACGGATTGCGGACCGGTCAGAGCTTCTTCACATTCTGGAGAAAACCTCAGTGGAGTACAAAGGGTGGGGTTTCCCTCACATAGACGGCTGGCGAACGCCCGATAATGGCCCCGGCTGGATAGGCCAAGAAATAAGTAAGGAGCCCATCCTGGAATTGTGGCGTTTTTACCAGAGCGGCCAATTCGTCCACTATTTCGGGATGCCGGAAGTTTGGAAAGACCTTCATGGCCTAGAGTCGCCATCGTTGGGGATTAAGGACATCGTGCTGCGGTTTACAGAGATATTCGAGCTAGCATCACGCTTGACCTTTACCGATGCCGGAGACGAAGGTCTGCGCGTGGATATAAAAGTAGACAACATCGCAGACCACTTGCTTATTCTTCCTGGATACGGCCCGGGGAAAGCCTCTTGGATTCCCGAAGCCCACGAAAAATACATGCACCACAAGACAGATGTTTCGAAAATTGAATTAGTAGCAGAGAGAAGAGAACTAGCCGTAACGTCGGCACTCAAACTATTCGACTGCTTTAAATGGCATCCCGATATTGAACTTCTGCGAGACCTTCAGGAACAAATGGTGAGAAAGGGGCCAGTAGTCATCTGACAACCACACCCTCATTTAACTCCTCTCTGGCTAAGGACCCCCATGCCTAACACCCTCTACTACGGCGACAACCTCCAAGTCCTCCGCGACCACGTCCCCGCCGAGTCCGTGGACCTCGTCTACCTCGACCCGCCCTTCAACTCCAACGCCTCCTACAACGTGTTGTTCCGCGAGCGCACCGGCGAGGAGTCTCCGGCCCAGATCAGGGCCTTCACCGACACTTGGGAGTGGACCCAGGAAACCGAGCGCACCTTCGAGCTGGACATCATACAGAACCCGGCAGTCCCGTCGGGAGTCAAGGACATGATTTCCGCCTTCCGCCAGTTCATCGGCCGCAACGCCATGATGGCCTACCTGGTGATGATGGCGCCCCGCTTGGTGGAACTGCACCGGGTCTTGAAACCCACCGGCAGCCTGTATCTGCACTGCGACCCGACGGCCAGCCATTACTTGAAATTGTTGTTGGACGCGGTGTTTGGGCAAGGAAATTTTAGAAACGAAATCGTATGGAGAAGGACAAACGCGCACAACAACGACAAGGTGTATGGCCGCATACATGACCTACTGTTGTTTTACACCAAGACAAGCAAATATCGTTTTATTCCCCAAACTCGCCCATATCTTGCGGGATACGTCAATGGAATGTTTCGACACCATGATGAGCGCGGCGCTTATCGTCATGGTGACCCTACGGCCCCTGAAGTTCGGACTGGAGAATCCGGAGAACCGTGGCATGGCTACAACCCGACTTCCTCCGGTAGACATTGGGCAATTCCAGCCTACCTTAGGGAAGACCTCGAACGTCGCGGGGAAGACTTAGACAGTTTGACAACGCAACAAAAACTAGATCTCGCCCTCTCACACGGTCTTGTCCACTTGCCAGCAAATGAGGGAGGGCAACCAGCATTCAAACGATATTTGACCGATAGAGATGGGACGAGACTACAAGATATCTGGGCATACCAACCGTACACGGAAGGGTCGCTTTGGGAGACTGGTGAAGCTATTGACGAAGACGTTAAGTGGCTCCAATCCGGTGAGAGGCTGGGCTACCCTACTCAAAAGCCAGAAGGTCTTTTGGCACGAATCATTAACACCTCCTCCAACGAAGGCGACGTGGTCCTCGACCCCTTCTGCGGCTGCGGCACGGCGGTGGCGGCGGCCCACAAGCTGGGGCGGCAGTGGCTGGGCATCGACATTACCCATCTTGCCGTGGCGTTGATGAAAAACCGGCTCAAGACGGCCTTCGACCTTGACCCAGGCACGGACTACGAGGTGGTGGGCGAGCCGCAGGACGCCGGAAGCGCCCGCGCCCTGTGGGAGCAGGACCCCTACCAGTTCCAGTTCTGGGCCGTGTCATTGCTGGAAGCCCAGCCCCAGTCGGAGCAGAAGCGGGGCGCCGACCAAGGCATCGACGGCCTGCTCTACTTCATCGACGGCCAGAAGCGCACGCCTCACAAGATAGTGGTCCAAGTGAAAGGCGGGCACGTGTCGTCGCCGCAGGTCCGCGATCTGAAAGGCGTCGTGGAGCGGGAGCAGGCCGCAATGGGCTTGTTCATTTCGTTGGACGAACCAACGGCGCCGATGCGGTCCGAAGCGGCCAGCGGAGGATTCTTTCAATCGGACGTATGGCAGCGGGATTTCCCGAAAATACAGCTCCGCACCATCGAAGAGATGCTGTCCGGCAACGGTTTCGACCTGCCGCCCCGCCCGGCGGCCTACCAACCCGCCCAGCGAGTCCGCCGCCCCCAAGGACGGCAGGCAACCATGGAGGACATGGAGACTGAGCAAGGCTCGATTCAACGACCCTAACGCGACACCCCGCCACGAACGACCCATCCGCGGTCACCAAGTATCTGAATCAGGATTTTCAAGATTGAAGGATTAGCAGGATGAAAGGCGCCCATCTTGAGAATCCGTAAATCCCGTAAATCCTGATTCATACAAAAATCTCGTATCAAACCGCCCCTGACACTTGTCCGTTCCCAACCCGTATAACCCCACCCTACCATAATGTCTATCCAGCCCAACGCAACGCGGCGCATCGTAACCGTTCGGACTTCGTGACGGTCCCTCCAAAAGCGGAGTCTGTCGTCCCAAAGCGCAGTCCATCGTCATACCGGCTTTCGCCGGTATCCACAGGGGGCCGGGCGGGGGCCTTGTCACCTGGACTGAACACTTACAAAACACCGCGAATCAAACGCCCGATAAAACGAGGTGGACCCAAGATGTATACCCTGAGCGCCTTGAAAGCCCGCGTCCGCGCCCTCCAAAGAAAACTGGTCCTCGAACTCGCCGTCGTCCGGCTCCGCCGGTTGGCCGGGGAATTTTGCCTCCAAGCGTTGGTCGCCCGCCGCAGCCATCAACCCCAGCCCGATACCCGCGCCTTTTTCCACCGGGTGGTCTCCGCCGGCTTCCGGCTCCCCTCATTCATGGCGGTCCATAGCTACTTGGAGAGGCGCCGCAACAACAACGCCCTCCCCGACGCTGAACACCTTCTCCGGGTCTTCCTCCCCTGGTCCCACCGCTACCCCGCTCCCAAGTTCCAATAGGCACGATAATAGTCACAGAAATCATCCAAGATTATCCCCTCCCCCGCGCACAAGGGAGGGTTAGGGCAAGAAATATCCCCTCCCCCGCGCACAAGGGAGGGTTAGGGCAAGAAATATCCCCTCCCCCGCGCACAAGGGAGGGTTAGGGCAAGAAATATCCCCTCCCCCGCGCACAAGGGAGGGTTAGGGCAAGAAATATCCCCTCCCCCGCGCACGATGGAGCGTCAGGGCAAGAAATACCGCCCCCCCCCCCCCCCCCCCCCGCGCACGATGGAGCGTCAGGGCAAGAAATATCCCCTCCCCCGCGCACGGGGGAGGGTTAGGGTGGGGGAGCCCCTGCTGTCCCTAGCAGCAGGGTTATTTGATTGTTGAACGGATATAAGAAAACGGTCAATAATAAGGGCCAGACTTGCGGGGTCGCGATAGTAGTGGCCAGCACGGCGGCCTGATTGAGATGCGGCCTGATTGAGATAGGGAGGTTTCACATGATGTCCAGCAATGAAATATGCAGTATGGACGCGGTCTCGTTGGCGAGGAACATCCGCGACAAAACACTGTCGCCCGTTGAGGTGGTGGAGGCAGTGCTTGCCCGCATGGACAGGCTTGAACCCACTCTCCATGCATTCTGTACACCAACTCCGGAGCTGGCGAGAGAAACCGCGAGGCGTATCGAACAATCCATCATGGCGGGAAACGATGTTGGGCCGCTGGCTGGCGTACCGGTGGGCATCAAGGACTTGGTCTGCACCGCCGGCATTCGCACCACGTCGGGCTCCATCGCGTACAAGGACTTCGTCCCCGAGGAAGACGACGTCGTGGTGGAACGCTTGAAAAACGCTGGCGCGGTCATCCTTGGCAAGACCAACGTACCGGAGTTCGGCTACAGCGGGGCCGGCCACAACCCGATATTCGAGACCACTCGCAATCCTTGGAACACCGGCCTTACCCCAGGAGGTTCCAGCGCGGGCTCCGGGGCAGCCGTCGCGGCTGGCATGGGTCCCTTTGCGATCGGCAGTGACGGTGGCGGCTCAGTCCGCATCCCCGCCGCCCACAGCGGTGTATACGGAATCAAGGCATCGATGGGCCGGGTGCCATTGTACCCAGGGTCCCGCGACGAGCGTTATCCGGGAGTGTCCGGCTGGGAGGGGCTGGAACACATAGGTCCTTTGAGCAGAACGGTGGCGGATAGCGCGTTGATGCTCTCGGTCATCGTGGGCCCCGACGACCGGGACCGGCACACGTTGCCTGCCCCTGACTTCGACATGATGGCGTGTCTCGAAGGAGACCTGAAGGGGCTCAAGGTAGCGTACAGCGCCGATTGGGGGTACGCCGCGGTCGACCCGGAAGTGCGCCGGGTCGTGGGCGATGCTGTCCGGGTATTCGAGCGCGATTTGGGCTGCACCGTAGAGGAGGCCCATCCCGGGTGGGAAGACCCGATGAACGCCTTCTGGGGACTGGTGGCCTTGGAGACGGACCTGAAGGGCATGCGTGAGATGGCCGACAAATACCCTGGGCAGATGACCCCTCACTTGGTCGACTTCCTCCGGCGCCCGTGGACTGCCGAAGACTTGACGAACGCGGTGGTCACTCGCAAGGCGGTAGTCAACAAGATGTGGAAATTCATGCGTAACTATGACCTGCTGCTGACTCCGACGCTGGCATGCCCTCCGTTTCCGGTCCACACCCAGGGTCCCGAGAAGATCGAGGGCCGCATCGTCGACCCATTCCAATGGCTCGCTTTCACTTTCCCGATGAATATGACGGGTCAACCAGCCGCCTCCGTTCCAGCCGGTTGGACTGAGACCGGCCTGCCGGTTGGCTTGCAGATTGTGGGGCGGCACCTGGACGACCCCATGGTGCTGCGGGCGTCGGCTGCGTTCGAAGCGGCCCATCCCTGGAAAGACCGGTGGCCGGCCATCCTGGATGAGCCAGGCCGCTGATGGGTATCAGGGCCTTTCATCCTCGGAAATTACGTAAGAGTCCGCTCGTGGCGAGCCCTTCGGCGCACTCAGGACAGGCCCAGGATCTTTTATTAGTCCCCTCTCCCTCTGGGAGAGGGTTAGGGTGAGGGCGCTCCGTCATTGGATGCGAAGTTGCTGATCCGCAGGATTTCACTGCAGGGTCATGTAATAGTCGGAAAATCCCCTCGTCCTTCCGGCCGCCGCCGGAATCCAGACCCCAACTTTGGGTTAGAGACGTCTTGGGGAACCAAAATCGGCGCCGGGTCCTGGGTCCCGGTTAACGACCGGGACGACGAGGGGGAGCGAATTCAACAATTGAATGACCCTGCTGGGACAGGCCCCCGTCGTTGCCTGCTATCGGGAGCTATGTTATACTCCAGCAACCTCATACGGCCCTCTGATGGCCGATTTTAGACCGAAAAAGGCAGGTATTAATGGTAGAGTCGCTAGAGCGACCAGCAGAGTCAACTGCAGTATTGACTGAACCCAGGATCGCGGAGGAACGGCCGCCGCCTGATCCGCGTCCGGTAACACAACGGGAACCGATTACGATGAAGGCGCTTCTCGAAGCGGGCGTCCACTTCGGTCATCAGACTCGAAGGTGGAATCCCACCATGAAGCGCTACATCTTTACCCAGCGCAACGGCATCCACATCATCGACCTCCAGCAAACGCTGGGAATGATCCACCAGGCCTACAGGGACATGGTCGAGTTGGTCGCCTCAGGCGGGAAGGTGATGTTCGTGGGCACCAAGCGTCAGGCCCAGGACGTTATCCAGGCCGAGGCCGACCGTTGCGGCATGTGGTACGTTAACCAGCGGTGGCTGGGCGGCACTCTCACCAACTTCCAGACCATTCGTACCCGCATCAACTATATGCTGGAGCTCCAGCAGAAGCGTGACCAAGGCTACTTCCGCCTCCTTCCCAAGAAGGAAGGGGTCAAGATGCGGGACACCCTGAACCGCTTGGAGAAGTACTTCACGGGCATGAGGGATATGACCCAACTTCCCAAAGCCCTGTTTGTCATAGACATAGGCCGGGAAGACATTTGCGTGGCGGAAGCCCGCCGCTTGGGCATAGATATTTTCGCGATCGTCGACTCCGACTGCGACCCCAATCTGGTGCAGCACATCATCCCCGGCAACGATGACGCCGTCCGGTCCATACGCTTGGTGACCAACCGCATGGCCTCCGCAGTGCTGGAGGGCTTGGCCCAACGGGAGGCCGCCCTGCAGGCCGAGATGGAGGAAATGCAGGAGCTCGCCGCCGAAGCCTACTCGTTGTCCGAACGGGAAGACGCGGCTTTGTCCGAGCTCGAAGAGCTCGACGAAACAACGATCGCCGAGGTTGCGGCCGCCATGCAGTTGGAAGCTGCCGCGGCCCGGGAGCCGGAGGCCGAGCCGCCTCCCGAACCGGTAACCACCAGCCCCTCGGAGGCGCTGGACAACCTGATGACGACCCTCAAGCCGGTCACTGATTTCGAAGGCGAGGAATAGCCTCAACTGAGGTGATCGACAGGTCGGCGCTCACCTGCGCCGGCGCTAGCCCAGCACTGCCAAGGAGTATTTCGTTGTCCACCGTCGAGTTGGTCCGGGCCCTTCGCGACCAGACGGGCGCCGGTATCATGGAATGTAAGCAGGCCCTAGAGGAGGCCTCAGGGGACTTGGCGAAGGCTGCCGATTCCCTCAGGGCCAAGGGCTTGGCCGACACGGCCAAGCGGGTGGGACGCGCCACCAACGAGGGCGTAATCGGGTCATACATCCACACCGGCGGCCGGGTCGGAGCTATCGTCGAGTTGGGTTGCGAGACCGACTTCGTGGCCCGCACCGAGGAGTTCCACCAATTGGCCCACGACATCGCCATGCAGGTGGCGGCAATGGCTCCGGTCTACTTGGACAGGGCCGACATGGAGGAGGGGGACGAGAGGCCGCCCGCCCAGGTCGCCCTGCTCAACCAATCGTTCATCAAAAACAACTCCTCCTCTGTTGGAGAGACTGTCCGGGAGTTGGCGGCGAAAGTGGGGGAGAACGTCCGGGTAATTCGTTTCAACCGTCTGGCGGTCGGGGAATAGTCCCCCCGTCGCACCCTTGGTTCGCGGCTGCCGAGCCCACGGGAATGACCCCTTGAGCCAGAGTCCCTATAGCCGGGTAATGCTGAAGATAAGCGGTGAGTCCCTGAGGGGTGCGACCGCTTTGGGCATCGACCCCGACGCCGTCTCTTATCTGGCCGATCAAATCGGCCAAGCCCACGAGTTGGGCGTGCAGATCGGCGTGGTAATCGGCGGCGGCAACATCTGGCGCGGAGGGGCTGCCGAGCAGCGGGGGATGGATCGCGCTACCGCCGACTACGCCGGCATGCTGGCTACCGTCATCAACGCCTTGGCCCTGCAGGACGCCTTGGAGCAGCGGGGTGTCGACACCCGGACTCAGAGTGCGCTGGCCATGCAGGCCGTGGCCGAACCGTACATCCGCCGCCGGGCCATACGTCACCTGGACAAGGGACGGGTCGTCCTCTTCGCCGCCGGCACCGGCAACCCCTATATGACCACCGACACCGCCTCAGCCCTTCGGGCCCTGGAGATCGACGCCGACATTCTGCTGATGGCGAAGAACAATGTCGACGGAGTCTACGACTCCGACCCCAACCAGAACCCGGACGCCGTCCGGTTCAGCACCCTGGACTACATGGATGCCCTCAACTTGCGCCTGACGGTGATGGATTCCACTGCCGTGTCTCTTTGCATGGATAACAAGCTGCCCATAGTGGTGTTCAACATGTTCAAAGCCGGCAACATCGGATGTATACTCTCCGGTGACACCGTAGGGACTATGATTTCTGGGAGGAGTTGATCATGCCTCCAAAAGAAAAGGACAGCGAGCCTGACTTAACCCCGGAACAGGTATTGAGCGAAGTGGACACCATGATGGACCGGACGCTCGAGGCCTTCAAACGGGACTTGAACCAGTTGCGGACCGGGCGGGCCACCCCGGCGCTGATCGAAAACGTGCCGGTGGACTACTACGGTGCGCCGACTCCTCTGAAGCAAATCGCCTCCATAGCGGCCCCCGACCCCCGGGCAATCCAGGTGACTCCTTGGGACAAGGGTTCTCTGCGTGAAATCGAAAAGGGCTTGATGAAATCGGACCTCGGCCTCAACCCTTCCAATGACGGCGCAATCATCACCGTGCCGATCCCGCCCCTGACCAACGACCGGCGCCAGGAAATGGTCAAGCTGCTCAAGAAGAAGGTGGAAGACGGCAAGGTGTCGCTCCGGAACGTGCGCCGGGACGGGTTGGACACGCTGCGAAAGCTGGAAAAGGATAAAGCAATCTCCCAGGATGAGAACCGCCGGGCCCAAGAGCAGTTGCAAAAGGTGACCGACGGCCACAGCAAACAGATCGACGAAACGGGGTCCGCGAAAGAGGCGGAGATACGCCAGGTGTAATCGAGCACAGGTGAAGACCGGGTTGGACCAGGCACGGGATCAATTGCCGCAACCCTTGGCGGGCCGGTCGCCGGACCGGTCGGCTGGCAGTTCGCCCGTTGGATCGACTCAAGGCGGCCCCAATGTACCCGTTCACAATGCGCCGGTCCATAATGTACCCGTTCATGTCGCCTTCATCATGGACGGTAACGGCCGCTGGGCCCAGCGGCGGGGATTGTCGCGGCTGGAGGGGCATCAGGCCGGAGTCAACCGGATCCAGGCCGTCCTGGAAACCCTTAGAGACAAGGGTGTCAAGGTCGTCACCATCTACGCCTTCTCGACAGAGAACTGGCGGCGCCCTCAAGGCGAAGTCGAAGGCCTCATGGATATCATCTCCGAGGCCGTCGGCGCCCAGACCGTTGAGTTGCATGAGAAGAACGTGCGCATCGTCCACGTGGGCCAGAAGGACAACATGGCCCCGGAGCTCCGGAGGTCCATCGCCGATGCGGAAGAACTCACCCGGAACAACACGGCGGTCACCCTGAACGTGGCCTTCGACTACGGTGGCCGCGCCGAGATCACCGAAGCGGTCCGCCGCATTATCCGCGACGGCCTGACTCCCGACGAAGTCGATGAAGAAACCTTCAGCCGGTACCTGTTCACTGCCCATTGCCCCGATCCGGACCTGATAGTCCGGACCGCCGGAGAGCAGCGCATCAGCAACTTCCTGCTGTGGCAATCGGCTTATAGCGAGTACTACCACACCCCCACCCTGTGGCCCGACCTCGGGACCGAGGAGTTGGATACCGTCCTTGAGGCATTCGCCAACCGCCGGCGGCGTTACGGCAGGGTGGATTCCCAGGGCTGAGCATCTGCGACTGAGACTGCTCACGGCGGCGGTGGGCCTGCCCATTCTTTTGGGCGCCGTCTGGTTGGGCGCTCCCTGGCTCACCATACTGGTCGTCGCGGCGGGAGCGATCGCTCTCTGGGAATTCTACCGCCTCCTGCCGTCCGGCGTCGGACCTCTCCCCACCGCCCTCGGCATAACCTGGGTTGCCGCCATACTGCTGGCGGCGCAGGCGTCGTCCGGTCTGGAGAGCTACCTGACGGTTATGGGCGTGGTGCTAGCCGCCGGCGCCTTTGCAGTCACCCTCTGGTACATCGCCTTCTACGCCGGTCAACGCCATGTGCTGGGCTACCTCTACCTGCTGGCGGGTCCCCTTTACGCTGGCTTCCTGCTGTCCCACAGTCTAGTGCTCCGGGAAATCCCCGGAGGCGGCGAGCTGGGACGGAACTGGCTGCTGTTTTGCCTGCTGGTGACCTTTGCCACCGACACCGGGGCCTACGCCGTGGGACGGGCGGTGGGACGGGTGCTCTTGGCCCCATCCATCAGCCCCAACAAGACCTGGGAGGGCAGCATCGGCGGGTTCACTGCGGCCGTGGCGGCGGCGCTATTGGTGGGCCTGTTCTTGGACCTGGGACTGGCCGGGTGGCAGCAGGCGGTCATTGGTGCTACAGTGGGGGCTGTCTCCCAAGCGGGGGACCTGCTGGAATCTTGGCTGAAACGACTGTCAAATGCCAAGGACGCGGGTAGTATAATCCCGGGACACGGTGGAATACTGGACCGGATGGACAGCATCCTCCTCGCCCTGCCCGCCGTATATTATTTGCTGGGAACGGTGTTTGAGCCATGAAACGGATTGTGGTCCTCGGGTCCACTGGTTCCATAGGCCGCCAGACCCTGGACATCGTCCGGGCGTTCCCGGATCAGTTCGAAGTCGTTGGGCTGGCCGGCGGCAACAACGTCGAGTTATTGACCCAACAGGCGGCCGAGTTCAAGCCCCTTCACACCTGGTGTTCCTCCCGGCCCGATATGTCCCTCTCCGGCGCCTCCATTACTCCCATGGAGGATATGGTGTGCCTGGAGGAGGTCAATCAGGTGATGGTGGCCCTGATGGGCAGCGTCGGCTTGGCGCCCACTCTCAATGCCTTGAAGCACGGCAAGACGGTGGCCCTCTCCAACAAGGAACCCATAGTGATGGCCGGCCGCCTGATCAAGGAATACGAGTCCCGCTACCACGGGAACGTCCTGCCGGTCGACAGCGAACCCAGCGCCATCTGGCAGTGCCTCCGGGGAGAGGACAACGAGATACTGCGGCTGCTGATTACCGCGTCCGGCGGCCCCTTCCGCACGACTCCTCTGGAAGAGATGGAAAGCGTGACGCCGGAACGGGCGTTGCAGCATCCCACTTGGAAGATGGGCAGGAAGATCACAATCGATTCCGCCACGCTGATGAACAAGGCGTTCGAGGTGATCGAGACCCATTGGCTGTTCGACGTTCCTTGGGACCGCATAGAGGTGGTGGTGCATCCACAGAGCACGATCCACTCGATGGTGGAGTTCGCGGATGGCTCGGTAAAGGCCCAGATGGGCCCCCCGGACATGCGGTTGCCTATCCAGTACGCCCTGTTCTATCCCAACCGGTTGCCCAACGAGATGATTCCCCGTCTGGACACCCGGGTTTCCCACTCCCTGACGTTCGACCCCTTGGAACCGGAACGCTATCCCTGCTTCTCCTTAGCCGTATCGGCCGGCCAAAAGGGCGGCACCTACCCGGCGGTGTTGAGCGCCGCCGACGAAGTGGCGGTGCAGGCCTTCCTCGACGGAAGAATCGGCTACACTGGAATCCACCGGTTGGTGGAGCAGGTGCTCTCCGAGCACGAGTCCCTGCCCGCCGGGACCGCCGAAGAGGTGTTGAGCGCCGATGAGTGGGCCTCGGCACGGAGCAAAGAGATAGCCTACGGCTGAGCCTTATCCGGGACCGCCGGCCCATTCGACTCCGGATTTTGTTTTTCTTCGACGCCTATGGACTCCTTCCTGATCGCTATCGGATCCCTTTTGCCCCTTCTGGTGGTCCTTGTAGTGGTGCACGAGTTCGGTCATTTTGCCACCGCCAGGGCCATGGGGGTCAAGGTCCTGGAATTCGGCATTGGGTTTCCGCCCCGGGCCTTCGGCATCTACACCGGCCGCACCCCGGTGCTCACTGACAGCGCCACCCTATTCGCCGGGTTGCCCGGACCGCAGGCTATCCAGCCGGGGATGCGGCTCAAGGTGAGCTCCGCCGAGGACGCCGACGGCAACCTGCTCGCCAAACGCGTCGAGGCGGCTGGCGGCCCACGGGAACATGAAGCGAACGATGGGCCCCGCTTCGACGACGAAGACCTGCTGAAGCACGAGGGGAAGGTCCGGGCCGTTGCACCCGGTTCCTTCGTCTTGGCCGACATGCTCTATTCAGTGAACTTGATGCCCTTGGGGGGATTTGTCCGGCTGGCTGGAGAGTCCAACCCCAACGTGCCCCGCAGCTTGGCCAGCAAGGGGGTGGGCGCCCGCTTGCTGGTGCTGGCCGCCGGGCCCTTCATGAACGCCATCCTCCCCATCGCCATATTCACCATACTGCTCATGATTCCCCAAGAAGTCGTCGTCGGCCGCCTCACGGTTTCCGAGGTCGGCCCCGGCACGGCCGCCGCCGATTCCCAGATACAGGAAGGCGACATCATACTTTCGGCTAACGGGCGGCAGATAGAAAGCCGCCGCGACTTCGCCCGCGAAGTAAACCTAAACGGCGGCTCGCGAATGGAGTTGCTGGTGCAGCGAGGGGACGAGGAGCGGTTGCTGCTGGTCAATCCCCGCTTTGACGCCGACGCCGGAAGATGGCTGGTGGGGGTGGTGCCCGAATTGATGGAGTCACGGGTGGAGACCGGCTCCGAGCCCATCTGGAAAGCGGTCCCCCGGAGCTTCGTCGACATGTGGGAGATGCTGGTCCTGCTGAAACAATCGTTGGGCGGGGCAATTTCCCAAGGCTCGGCCCCGGAGCTATCCGGCCCCGTCGGTATCGCTCAGGTGACCGGGGAAATCACGCGGCAGGCCGGGCTCACCGGCTGGTTGGGGATCGGTATACTGCTGAGCATCAACCTGGCCATCCTGAACATCCTTCCCATACCCATGCTGGACGGCGGCCGGATAGTCTTTGTCGCCCTGGAATGGGTGCGCCGGGGCAAACGAGTCCCGCCCGAAAAAGAGGGCCTAGTGCACCTGATAGGGCTGGCCGTCCTGCTGGCGGGGATCGTAATCATCACCGCTAACGACATCAACCGCCTTCTGGAGGGCCGCAGCTTCCTGGGGTAGGATAACGGGAGGGAACAAAAGGGGAGGATGGTGGAATCTGCGTGACCGGAAGCGCCGAGGGCACATGTTAGAAACAGAACAAGTAACCGCCATATTCGTTGATGCCTGGGTGCTTTACGAGGACGCCCTGGAAGAGTTGGAACGGGGTAAGCTGCGCAACGCAGCCGAGAAGGCCTGGGGAGCGACAAAGCGGGCCACAGACGCTCTGGTCCTGGCCCGGACGGGGCAGGAACCCCGCACGACTGGGCAAACGCGGCGTGGAATCCGAAGCTTGCATAACGAGGGTCAGGCTTTCATTGATTTAGCAGTCCGATACGGCTCAACAGCCCACAACCTCCATGGCGCATGTTTTTACGACGGGGACTGCGAACCCGAAGAAGCCGTTATCGCGGATATCCGGGAGACGGCGGACTACATCCGGGGCGCGGAAGGGTTGGCAAGTGACTAATGGCAGAAAAACAAACGGATGAGTCCTCATTAGAGAGTCAAGGCGTCTTATGGAACCGGTCACCTCTATCGTGTAACATGTCCGTAACTCACCATCGGCAGCCGAGGTAGCCTGGCCGCCATACCGCAACATCGGAGGGGACTGACAAATGAGTAACCGACGGCCAACCAAGCCGGTATATGTGGGCGGCGTCAAAGTCGGCGGCGACGCCGACATCACCGTACAGTCGATGACCAAGACGGACACGCGGGACGTGGCGGCAACGGTCCGGCAAATCCACGAGTTGGAAGAGGCCGGCTGCGAAATCATCCGCTCCGCCGTGCCCGACATGGCCGCCGCCGAGGCCATGGGAGAGATCAAGAAGCAGATCAACATACCGTTGATCGCCGACATACACTTCCACTACCAGTTGGCGTTGAAATGCCTGGAGGGCGGCGTGGATTGCCTGCGCCTGAACCCCGGCAACCTGAGAAACGAGGACCAGGTCCGGGAGGTCGTCCTGGCCTCCAAGGCGATGAACGTCCCCATACGCATTGGGGTCAACTTTGGCAGCCTGCCCCCGGTGGGCGGTATCGGCCGCACCCGGGGCTTCTCGCGGCATATGGACTTGGTGAATAAACTCCCCAAGGCCGGAGAGGCACAGGAGGGCGACTACAGCGTGGTCGACCACATGGTGGCCACCGCCCTGTGGGAGATCAGCCTGCTGGAAGACCAAGACTTCGACCAGATCAAGATCTCCATGAAGGCCTTTGACGTCCCCACCACTGTGGAAGCCTATCGGCGTCTGGCCGATATGGTCCCCTACCCCCTCCATTTGGGCGTCACGGAGGCCGGTACCCCCATGTCCGGCTCCATCCGCACGGCGGTGGGACTGGGAGTGCTGCTCTACGAAGGAATCGGCGACACCATCCGCGTCTCCCTCAGCGGCGATTCCACCGAAGAGGTGACCGCCGGCTATGAAATCCTCAAGTCCCTGAACCTGCGGCGCAAGGGCGCGGTGTTGGTGGCTTGCCCCAGTTGCGGCCGGGCCGACGTGGATGTGGTGAAGCTGGCCAATGACGTGGACGCCTTGCTGCGGGCCAAGTCCAAGGACATCAAGGTCGCGGTGATGGGATGCGAGGTCAACGGCCCCGGCGAAGCCAAGGACGCCGACGTCGGCATTGCCGCAGGCGCCGGCCGGGCTGTGATTTTCCGCAAGGGCCAAAAGGTCAGGGTGGTCCCCGAACATGAGATGCTGACCGCCCTCATGGAAGAAGTGGAGAGCACGCCCGCCCCTGCTGGCGATTAACGTCGAAAACCGAAGACCATCCAGTGCCAGTGCCGAGGGCCTCCCCCGGGAGGCCCTCTTTTTTCGGGCCGCGCCCGAGCCCTTTCACTGGTTATAATGGTTTGGAAAGCCGGGTCGGCTTTCACCGCGTCCCAAGCCTGCCAATGATCGAGCCGTTGTCATGAAAGTCTCTCAGCTGGTCACCAGGACCCTGCGCACCGACCCGCCCGAAGCCGAAACCGCGAGCCACCGCCTGATGCTCAAGGCCGGGCTCATCCACCAAGTGGCGGCCGGGGTCTACTCGTACTTGCCGTTGGCCCTGCGCTCCCTGCGCAAGATAGAGGCCATCATTCGCGAAGAGATCGACGCCGCCGGTGGTCAGGAGCTGATGATGCCCGCCCTGCAGCCGTTGGAGCTTTGGGAGCAGACGGGCCGTAGCGCCGCTTTCGGCGACAACCTGTTCTCGTTTGAAGACCGCCGGGGCCGCCCCATGGTGCTGGCGCCCACCCACGAGGAGGTCGTTACCAACATCGTCAAGGCCAACGTGCAGAGTTACCGGGACCTGCCGCTTCTCCTGTACCAGATACAAACGAAGTTCCGGGACGAACCACGTCCGCGGGCCGGGCTGGTACGGGTGCGGGAGTTCGACATGAAAGACGCCTACAGCTTCAACGCCGACGACGAAAGCCTGGACGCGACCTACCAGGACATGGCCCAGGCTTATCGCAACATCTTCAGGCGTTGCGGACTGCCGGTCCTGATGGCCGAGGCCGACAGTGGGGCCATCGGCGGGAAGGACTCCCACGAGTTCCTGCTCTCCACCCCAACCGGGGAAGACACCGTCATTAACTGCCCCGACTGCCAGTACACCGCCAACGCCGAGAAGGCTGAGTCGGTGCGCCCCGATGTGGCGCTGGAGCCGGAAGAGCCGCTGCGGGAGGCCGCGACGCCCGGAATCAAGACCATTGCCGGCCTGGCGGAATTTCTGGCCGTCCCGGAAGCCAAGACTCTGAAGGCCGTCTTCTACATGGCGGACGGGGAGCCGGTATTCGTCACCATCAGGGGAGACCTGGAGGTAAACGAAGTCAAGCTGAAAAATGCCCTGCATTGCGCCGACCTGCGGTTCGCAGACGACGCCGAGGTCCAGTCCGCCGGACTGGTGGCGGGATCGGCCTCGGCGGTGGGCATCGCCCATATCACGAAAGTCGCCGATCCTTCGATAAACGAAGGCAACAACTTCGTGGTCGGCGCCAACAAACCGGACACCCACCTGCTCGGCGCCAACTATCCGCGGGACTTCCAGGTGGACCTCCTCACCGACATCGCCTTGGCCCAACCCGGGCAGTCTTGCCCCCGCTGCGGCAGTCCGCTGGAGTCGGTCCGGGGCATCGAGGTGGGCCACATCTTCAAGCTTGGGACCTTCTTCAGCGAGTCCCTGGGCGCCAACTTCCTGGACGCCTCCGGTCAGCAGCACCCCATCATCATGGGCTGCTACGGCATCGGCGTGGGCCGCCTGCTGGCCGCCGCCATAGAGCAGAACAACGACGAGCAGGGAATCGTGTTCCCGGTCCCCATCGCCCCCTTTGACGCCTACCTGGTAGGCCTGAACCTCTCCGACGAGTCCGTATCCAAAGCGGCCGAGGACCTCTACGCGGAATTGACATCACACGGCATCGACGTACTCTACGACGATCGGGCGGACCAAGCAGCCGGTGTCAAATTCAACGACGCCGACCTGCTGGGACTGCCGGTGCGCTTGGTGGTGAGCCCCCGCAACCTGCGTAACGGCGTCGTCGAGGTCAAGGGCCGGCAGGACGACGAAGCCCGTACAGTGCCCGTCGCCGACGCGCTCGACGCCGTACGCCAACTCCTGGCTGGGGCTGACTTGCAGTAGTCTCCGGTCTGCTTACTCCCGCTCGTCCTCTCGAGGCAAGCTTGAGGAGTTGGTTATTGAAATTTCCAGCCATTGGTGTAATTGCATTGCTGTCGCTGGCCGTCTTCGTGTCCTGCGGGGACAGTCCGGACGTCGATACGCCGGCAGCGCCCGTGGTGGAAACCCCGCCCGCAACCGCAACTCTGCGGCCACCGGCCTCGCCGTCTCACGATGGGCCGCCAACCGAAACGCCGCGCTTGACTGAAACGCCAAGGGCGCCCACCGCCCAAATCCCCAATAGACCCGCCACGATAGTCCCGGACCGGCCCACCCCCGCAACCGGGCAGAAACCCACAGAGGCACCGGAGGACGGCCCCATCGCCCAAACCCCGATAGCTGGCCCGGTGGCGCTGCTCAGCGTATTGCCCGCCGACGGCGCGTTCTTCGCTTATGTCGAAGTCGAGACCGTGTTGCAGCGGCCCGGTCTGCGAGGGGAGCTGGAGGATGAGATGGACCCGCTGACCAATGAGACGAACGGCGTGATCAGCGAGGAACTCTTTTTGTCCGTGACGTACAGAGCGCGGCCTTTGGCGGGGCGGCGGCTGTCTTGTCAGGCAACTTCCAGCGCTTTCCGGCCGCCCTCCACAAGGCGGCCAGTGCCGGAGCGGCGGAGCTCATTGGCGTGGAAGCGGTCGAGATTTACCGCGACACCCTGATACTACGGGTCACCTCCGACCTTGGTTACCCGGAGCAGGCGTACGTGGCGGTCCTGCTTCCGGACAAGGTCGTCATAGCGCCTCGGCTGGACCACGTAAAGAACCTCATCGACCTATATTGGACCACGGCGAGGAACCAGCCCCCGGCGCATCTCCTGTATCCGGCCCTGCAACCGCTGGCGCAGTTCCTCGTCGTGGGCGGGAAGGGCGGTGGTGGTGTATATCATCAGGCTGCGCTTGACCACCTCGTCGGGGAAAGACTGGGGCTCGGCGTTCTTGGAAAGGATGAATCCCGGGTATTCCGCAACGTCGGGCTGCAACTCGTCCTTAATCATGTCCCGGCCGTGGGTGTTGAAGGCCCGGCGGCCAATGTCGTCGAACACTACCGGGAAACGCTTGTAGCCGTGCTGCAACCCGCGCAACTGGGCCTTGGTGAAGCTGCCCTTTTCCACCGTGTGGGCGAAGCCGAACATGGAGGTCATCAGGGTGTCCACCAGGCTGGTCTTGCCGCAGTTGGACTTGCCGAAAACGATGGCGAAGGAGGGGTAGCGAATCACGTCGCTGTCCCGCAGCAGGGCCAGGGAGCGCATCTCGCACAGGAAGGGAGAGAAGTAAAGCCAGGACATCAGGATAAAGTAGTCGCGCTGTAGACTGGCGACATTCCCCTCGAAGGCCCCCTCGTAGTTCTGGAAATAGTCCAGCAGCAGCCCCGCGTCGGTCTGCACCAGGTCATCGTCCCACTCCAGGGGGGAACCGCTCCCCGGAAAGGATGGCCGAGCGGTTGGTCCTATCTATGGAGAGGTGGCGGCTGTCGGCTTCCTCCGCCGACTTGACCAGGCGTATCCGGCTGATTTCCCGCTTGATTTCCGGGGTGATGGTCTGGCGTCCGTTGCGAACCGAGGGGACTACCCCAGACAGCCGGGGGCCAAGCACGGCGGCCAGCTTATCGATACGCTCGATTTGGACCGGCGCCGAAACCTCCGCTTCCGCCGGGGTGGGTGCTTCGATTACCAGGGCGCCCGCCGCGTCGGACATGACGGGAGTTTCCGAGACCTCGATCTCGGCGGTGGTTATCAACTCCCGGGGCAGGGGAATCTCGTCTGAGGCCGAGTCGCGGATGTCGTCGAACATGCGGTTGTAGTGCTGCCACGCCGCATCGTCGTCGTCGAAAATCACCAGGGTTTCCGGCTGCTTGCCGGAAAAGGCCTGCTCGGACAGGTTGGCCGAGCCGATGATGACCCGTCGGCGGTCGTCGGGGCCGGACAGTAGGTACAGCTTGGCGTGGGCGATGGACTTGCGGAGCACCCGGAAGCGGGCCTGTCCGGCGTGCACTTTCTCCAGGATACGCAGGTGGCGCGCATCCTGCAGGCCCATGATGGCGGCGCGGGTATCGCCCACCACCACCTGCTGGAAGGCCAGCAGGCCCTTGATTTCGCGCAGGGTGGCTTCGCAGCCGAACACGCAGTCAAAGTTATTGAAGGAAAACTGGTCCAGCATCCTGACGATGGCTTTGACGCTGGCGGAGTAGGTCAACACCCGCAGTTGGTCGTAGCCCTGGAACAGCTCCCAGTCGTCCTTCTGCTCGTCGATGAAGCTGGCCCGCACCACCCGGAGGCCGCTGCCGTCGTCCAACGCCAGCGCCCCTTGGGATTGGCGGTCTTCGCCGGATTCCTGGAATAGCTGTTGCTGAAACATGCCCTCGGCTACCCCCGTCTGCGTCTGGTACCCCACGCCCCATCGCTGGATTGTCCCATTCCTCGGTGACGGACATTATACATGGCCCCCGTCTCCCCGCTCTAGCGCGGCCGCACAGAAAACGACGCTTCCGGGCCCAACACTCCCACCTTGCCGCTCCCCGGCTGCGACATTAGAATGAGTCTGATTTCGGACGCAAAGTGAGTAAGCCGCACCATGTTGGATACACCTTCTCTGTGGAAGCGATTCACTGGTATTTGGGCCTTGCATCGCCCCTGGCAAGCAACCGTGGAGTTGGCCCTCTGTTTAAGTATGTTGACTCCGGTAGGATGCGCTTGGATTAACGAAATCAGGGCGACCCCGGTTCCTCCCACACTGGTACCCACACCCACACCAACGGTCTATGAGCGCTACGAGTTTAAGGTGCCCATTCGGAGAGCGCCTCCGTCCACCCAGATTGTTGACCAATCGACCTTATCATCGGAGTACTCCATTGAACAGTTCTTCGATGAAGAGACGAGAGGTTTTCTGCGGGCAGGACGAGCCGGGCTGAGTAATGATGACTATTTTACGGAGTACCAGGGCATCGTAACCGACTTATCCGGTACGGGCGCCGAAGACATAGTGTTGATTCTGAAAAGAGCTCTGAATCCTGAATGGAGGGCGGGTTACGGGGGCTGGCCATGGGATGACTGTCAACTTGAGTACCGAATAGAGGTCTATCGGGAAAGTTCCCAGGGATATGTGCGGACGGAAGGATGGGAAGACCCCAGAAGTCCCAGATACACTTTGGTTGACAAAGCTGACCCAAGCATTTATTGCGGTAACCTGACTTGGCATATTCAGTCGGCCGATGTTGCATTGGAAAATGATGGGGACCCCTTCTGGTTAATCGTTTTCACATCCTATTCATCTTTTGATGGACCACCAATAACTACCCACTTCCTGGCGATTACCTCATCGGATGGCCGGGCCATTATTTTTGGCGCTATGGCGCTTGACACCTATGCAGAGGCGGGCCTGGCTCAACTGGATACGGACAATGAAATAGAAATCACAATTCATTCCTCCGACTCCTCGGAGGAGCTTCAAGGGAGACGAATTGGATCCGACAACCACTCGGGTCGTCTTCATATTGTCCAGCAGAAATTTCCGCAGGAATATCCGACCGGAAATCCATCTCAGCGCCTTGTCTTCGAGCGGAACGACGCCCTCTCCATCCAGCAACTTCGCGTAATATCGGAATTAGGTGGAATCACCAGGAGAAGAGGCTCGGAAGATGCGGCAGCCTGGCTCCGGTCGGACCCGATATTGGCCGCTAACGCTCTCGCGTTGGTGGGTGGCGATTCCTTCACCGACTATGTTCAAGAGCATCAGACGCAATTCGGGCTTGAGATTGCTCATTTGGCCTCGGACATCACGCGGGACCAGTTGGTTCAGGCTACGGCGGCAGCTTCGACAGGCAATCTGGGTGGTGCGGCTGGCAGCCTGGCGGCCGCTTTTGTAACCGAGCACCTGGCCTCCGTTGCGGTACAAACTTTATCCCGTGACAGTTCCAGCAGTGGCGGAGCAGTCCAACAATATAGCGGCCAAATCAACCTAGGCGGGAATTTGGTGGACCAGAACTTGCTGACGGAATCCGAAAGAGCCTGGAACGTTATGACGGTGGACCGCATCAGGGAAGTCCACCGCCTGCAGGAAGAACGGGCTCGCGACGCCCGATAATCGCCTGGTCCTTCCCCAATCTATAAAATACCACAGAAATCAATAATATCCCGTCGGAAAAGTTTAAACCGCCGTCCAGCAACAAACTAATGATTCCCAACTCTTCACCGCAAGGAGTTTCAGCATGGTACAGCAAGGACAGATTGACCACTTGCTCCAGGAAACCGGCGAGATTCCCCCGCCCCCCCACGTGGCCCAACAGGCTACCCTTCAGGACTACGACGCGGCTTACGCCCGCTCCATAGAAGACCCGGAAGGCTTCTGGGCCGAGGTGGCCTCGGAGTTGGACTGGTTCCAGCCCTGGGACAAGGTGTTCCAGTGGGACTACCCCACCTTCCAGTGGTTCCTGGGCGGCAAGTGCAACATCACCTACAACTGCCTGGACCGCCACCTCAACACCCCGACCAAGAATAAGGCCGCCTTCATCTGGCTCGGCGAGGACGGCTCCGAGCGGGCCTTCACCTACGGCAGGCTGGCCCAACTGGTGAACAAGTTCGCCAACGGCCTCAAGTCCCTGGGCATCGGCAAGGGCGACCGGGTGATCATCTACATGCCTCTGACCCCGGAGGGGGCCATCGCCATGCTGGCCTGCGCCCGCATTGGCGCGGTCCACGCCGGGTTCAGCGTCGGCTCCCTGCGGGACCGCATCATCGACGCCCAGGCCAAGGCCCTCATTACCGGCGACGTCGGATACCGGCGAGGCAACCCGGTGGACCTGAAGGGCATCAGCGACGAGGCGACGCCGGGGCTGGACTTCCTGGAACACATCGTGGTCTGGCGCCGGGAAGATGAGAAGCCCCCGTTGGGCCCCAAAGAGGTGGACTTCGACGAGCTAATGTCCCAGGGCGGCATCGAGTGTCCCGCCGAAGTGATGGGCTCGGAGGACCCCCGACACCAGCACCGTATACGTTTACTTCGGGTTCGAAGAGGAGGAACAGGCGGAACAGGCCGCCGATTTTATGAGCGTCCGGGAAGACCTGGGCGACCTGTTCTACATCTATCTGAGCGAAACCGCCAGGCCCTCCGGCGAAATACGGCAGGTGGGGAGGGCGGTGATAGCCGAAGCCGTGGCGCCGGATGTCGACGTATCGGACCTGTTCCTTTCGGACTGACCCGTCGGGTGGAGTCTCCGCACAAGTGTGGCGGCCCGCCGACGCATGAATCGAGGTAAGAAAGCCCCCTACGCACCCTTAAAGAGCGGTGCCGTAAATGTGGTCGGGCACCACGACAATCGCCGACCGGCGGTCTTGCACCATCACTTGATCGTACTCGTCCCAATTGGGATGGACTTGTCCCGAGGCTGCCGTAAACACGTCCCGCAATGCCTGTTTCAATTCCTCGGGGTCCGTGCGGCCGGGCGACAGGACTCGCGCCGTTCCTTCCAACACGACGAACGGACGCCAGTCCCGGTGAGACAACAACAGGGAACACCTCGGATTCCGGCGCAGGTTGTGAAGTTTGGACCGGTCTTCCGTGGTGGTGAACGCCACGCCGTCTTGGTACGCCCCGCAGGTGACGATGCTCATCTGGGCGGCGCCGTTGCGCCTGAAACAGGTCAATACGCCCTCGTGGTTAACGGTGATGAATTCTCTGACGTTATCGGGCAACATCTGAATTTGCCTCCCCACATCTTTTTTTAAGCCTATTGATTCCCGGACCGCTCTTCGAACTCGACTTCGAACATTTCGTATCGGGTCCGCCGCATGCCAAGACCGGCGTATACCTGTTGGGCGAGGTGATTGTCCTTGTCGACGTAGAGCCTGAGGCCGCATACGCCGTCGCGGTCCGCCGCTTTGGCTGCGACGTAGTCGTGCATCGCCCCGTAGACCCCGATACGGCGGCTGTCCGGCCTCACGTACACACTCTGTATCCACCAGAACAATGCGTTCCGCCAATCGCTCCACTCGGAGGTGACGAGCAACCCTCCGACGATCCGGTCCGAGCGCTCTGCAACGACGTAGAACCCTTTGTCACCGCCGGCGAAGACCGCCTCGACGCCCGAACGTACCAAGGCGCCATCCAATTCGCGGCCTTCAGTTTCCAAGGCCATAGCCCGGTTAAACCAGGCCAGGACCCCGGCGTCCTCGGGGCCGGCCGTCCTGACGTAAACCGAGCTGTCCGTAGCGTTGTTCATGATTGTCCCGTTTGCCGCCGATGAGTATTCGAGGGGCTCAAAGGCTCAGGTCAGGCAGAAGGTGGAGCTGTTGTCTTCTTTTAAGACCTCGATGCGCACCGGGAAGGCTTCCTTGAGGTCGTCAAGGTGGGTTATGACGATTACCTTCTCGAACTCGTCGCCGATGGCGCTGATCACGTCCAGCACCCGTTCCCTCCCCACGGTGTCCTGAGTGCCGAAACCCTCGTCGATGAACAGGGTGGGCAGCGGGGCGCCCATCCGCTGGGCCAGTACCTTGGACAGGGCGATGCGCAGGGCGAGATTGACTCGGAACGCTTCGCCGCCGCTGTACATTTCGTAGCTGCGCGGGCCCAGCTCGTCGCTGACCAGTATTTCCAGCGTCTCCTTGGGAGCGCCCTTGCCCGATGACGGCTCTTTGAGGGTTTCCAATTTAACGTTCATCCGGTGGTCGGTCATTCTTCCCAGCAGTTCGTTGGCTTCGTCCTCGATTCTGGGCACGACCGTCTCGATGAGCATAGCCTGGATACCCTGCTTACCGTAGGCTGCCGTTAGTTCATGATAGAGGGAAAACTCTTCGCGAGTGCTAACCAACCGGCGGGTTTCCTCTTCCAGATCGCGGCTGAGACGTTTCCTGAGGTCCACTTGACCCTGGAGATAACCACGGCGGGTGGTTGCTGTTTGTATCTCTTGTTGGATGGCCGATTCCTGGGTCTTCTCAATCTCGATCTCCGCCTCCAAGGCCGGCAGACCGGCCAACGCGGCTTCATCGTCGGCCAAGGAGCGCCGCAGGTTGTCCAACTCCTCTCCGCGGCGGACGATCATATCGACAGTCCGGCTCAGCCCCTCACGCAGACCGGGCACCTCGGTTTCCGCCCGGTCCAGCAGCCGAACCTGCAAGGCAAACCCCTCCAGTTCCTGGGTCTCCCGATAGCTGGACTGGCGGGCGTTATCGTCGTAGGCCATTTCCAGGCTCCGCTCGCTGGAAGAGCGGAGCCTGGCGGCTTCTTCTTCGGCGTACCCGCCTTGATTCAGGAACACCGTGTATTCGGCCAGTCCTTTCGACGATTGCTCCAATTCTTGGGCGGCCAGCCGAGATTCTTCGATCCCGGCGGCCAGTTGTTTCAGCCTCACCTCTCGGTGGGTCTTGGCCTCCGCCAATTCCCGTTCCTGCAAAGGCAGGCCCTTTTCCAGTTCCTGGTTATGGGTTTCCAGCTGTGTTAGCTGGGTTTTGGCATCCTGGAATTCCTTGCGCTTGAACTCGATGTCCCGGGTGTACGATTCCTCTAGGCGTACGCAACCGTCTTCCCGTAACGGGGTCTGACAGAGGGGGCACACCGCGTCTCCGTCATCGGAGGCCTTGCGCAGCAACTCCAATTTGCTAGCCAGTTCCTTGCCCTCGCTCGTGAAACGCTCGACGGAGCCCTGGATTTGGCCCATCTTGACGGATAGCTTGGTGATCTTTGCCCGCGCTTCGTTTATCTCCTTTTCCCTTACGGCCAAGACCGGCTCGTATTCTTGTGCCACCCGGAGATCCTCCTCCAGTCCGGGGCAGGCTTGGGCTTTGGGGGTCAGGCGGTCGATGTTGCGCCGCAACTCCTCTATGTCCGACTCCAAGCGGGTCTTCCGGACTTGGATGGTCCCTCGAAGAGCAGTCTTCTCCCGCTCCAAACTGTCGAACTCGGCGCGGGCCTGCTCCAGGTCCTCGAACCGGCGGCGGGCGGCGGCCAACCGGGCCGCGCCGTCCCGGATAGAGGCCGATTGCCCGATCAGCGTTTCGAACTGTTGGACCTGTTCCCTAGTAGCCGCCTCCGCCGATTTCAGGCCTTCCAACTCCGCCGGCAGCGACTCCAAGCGCTCGACCGAGTCCCTGAGCTGAAGTTGCCGTCTCCGCAGATCGGCTATCCGGATGTCCAAGGCGGAAGTCCTGTCGTTCTGAAGGGCTAGTTGCTGTTCCAGTGCTGCCAACCGGGTGGAAACCAGTGCAAGTTCGTCCTCCGAGCCAGTCGACTGCTCCAGCTCCAAGTGAATTCGGTCGATGCTGGCCTCCAAGCCATCGGCCGTCGATTCGAGCCGGTCCCTCCGCTCCTTGGCCCGGACCTGCAACCGGTCGTAGGTCTCCAGGCCCAGTATCTTGCCAAGGACGGTCTTGCGTTCAGCGGGGGTCCGCCGGGTGAACTCGTCGGCCCGGCCCTGTACCAGGAGGGCGGAGTTGACGAAAGTGTCGTAGTCCATGCCGACCGTCTTGTCGATGCGGGCTTGGGTCTCCCGCATTAGGTTACCGGTCAGGGGCGCCGCCACTCCTCCGCTGACCAATGCCAATTGCAGCCCGCTGGAGCCGCTTCGCCGTCTCCCGGCCCGGCTGTGGCTGCGAGTGACCCGGTATTCCTGTCCCCGAGATGAGAAATCCAGGTCGACCCGGCACTCGTCGGCGCCGTAGGAAATCAACTCGTCGTTGGTCCGGCTTCTGGCCCGGCCCCACAGTGCCCAGGTGATTGCGTCCAACAAAGCCGACTTGCCGTGGCCGTTGGGGCCGCACAGGCAGGCGACGTGGATGCCGGTGAAATCCAGGGTTGGGACGTTGTCCCGGTAGCAAAGAAAGTTGGTGAGAGAGAGTCTAATGGGGATCATGGGGACGAACGGTCCCGAACCACCGGGCCGTTCCACACCTCCGCTGCACCGTCTGGCCGTCCCTGCGGCCCGGAAACGCCACAATTCTAGCACACCCCGCCGCCCAACCGGGCTGGTGGCCACGATTCCTCCTGAGGGAGACCGCTACTTCCTTGACCCACTTATTCACCATAACTAGAATCAAACTACCATAACTGTCATAGCGCCGATGGAGAAATGCAATGTTTGACAACCTGACGGACCGGTTGACCGGGATATTTAACCGGTTGTCCAGCAAAGGTCGGCTGACCGACAAGGACATCGACGAGGCCCTGAGTGAGGTCAGACGCTCGTTGCTGGAGGCCGACGTCAATTTCCGCGTGGCCCGTGACTTCGTCGCCAGCGTCAAAGCCCGGGCCCAAGGCTCCGAGGTGCTGGAAAGCCTCACACCGGGACAGCAGGTCGTAAAAATCGTCCATGATGAGTTGACCTCTCTGCTTGGCGGGGGCAGCCACACCCTGACGCTGTCCAGCCAACCGGTCACCCCCATCATGCTCGTGGGACTGCAAGGCTCTGGAAAAACCACCACCGCCGCCAAACTGGCCTTAGAGCAGCGTAAGCAGGGCCGTCGCTCGCTCCTCATCGCCGCCGACCTGAGGCGTCCCGCCGCCATCCAGCAACTGGAAACCCTGGGACGGCAACTGGACATCCCCGTCTATTCCGAAGACCCGAAGTCGTCGTCCGTTGTCAAAGTGGCCCGGGCCGGCTTGGAGCGGGCGCAACAACTTGGCGTCAACTGGGCTATTATCGACACTGGCGGCCGCCTGCAGATCGACGACGGGTTGATGAAAGAGTTGGAGGAGGTCAAAAAGGCCGTCTCCCCCAACGAAATCCTGCTGGTCGTCGACGCCATGACCGGGCAGGACGCCGTCAACACCGCCGAAGGATTCCACGGCCGGGTGGGGTTGACCGGCCTGATTATGAGCAAGATGGACGGCGACGCCCGAGGCGGCGCAGCCCTGTCCATCACCCGGGTCACCGGCGTTCCGATCAAGTACATGGGCGTTGGGGAGCGCCCCGACGGGCTGGAAGCCTTCCACCCCGACCGCCTCGCCTCCCGTATCCTGGCCATGGGCGACGTCCTCACTCTGATCGAAAAGGCCCAGAGCGCCGTGGACGAAGACCGGGCCAAGGAGATGGAACGAAAGTTCCGGCAGGCCAGCTTCGACCTGGAGGACTTTCTGGAGCAGATTCAGAGCGTCCGGAAGATGGGCTCCCTGAGTCAAATAATGGAAATGATTCCCGGTATGGGCCAGATGAGCAAGCAGCTGCCCGCAGGCGACTTGGACGAAAGCCGGATTGAGCGCATCGAAGCGATTATCCGCTCCATGACCCCCGACGAGCGGCAACGCCCCGAGATCCTCAACGGCAGCCGCAAGCGGCGCATCTCCCGGGGCAGCGGCACCACACCCCAGGACATCAACCAGCTCTTGAACCAATTCAAACAGACCCAGAAACTGGTAAAGCAAGTCTCTCGGTCACGCAACCCTGCTTCCCTCCTCAAGATGTTCCGCTAAAAGGCCAAGTGGTAAAAGGCCAAGTGGCGTCGTTGGATTATCCTGTGGTCGCCGCCGGAGCTGACCGGTCCCCGATTGGCTTCCGCTATTCCACCCCGTAGCGGAGGGCGGTGAAGAGGTAGACGGTGGCGTAAGTGCGGTGGGGTTCCCATTGGCGGGCCAGCGCTTCCACTTGAGCGTCGGTTGTTTCTTGTCCGTCGAAATAGAGGCGGGATACTACCCGTCGCAGCGCCAGATCGCCCAAAGGAAGCGCGTTGGGACGGGACAGACCCCGGATCAGCGCCCATTGAGCTGTCCATTTGCCGATTCCCCGCAAGGAAACCAGCCGTTGGACCACCTCCTCGTCGGACAGATGCCCCAAGGCGTTCAGGCCTGTTGCGGGGTCCAGCGCGGCCCCGGCCAAGCCGTGTATGTATTCGGACTTTCGCTGGGTCAGCTTCATCGTCCGCAGTACGTCGGGGCAGGAGGCCCAAATGGCATCGGGACGAGGGAAAGCGTAGTAAGTTTCTCCGTCAATGGCGGCGCTGAGTCCGAACTGCTCGATTATCAGGGTGCGGATGATACGGGCCACGTTGGCGGCTATCTGCTGTCCCAGCACCCCAAGTACCAGGGCCTCGAACAGGGTGGCGGTGTGGGTTGAGTGCAGGCCATAAAACCGCTCCACCAAACCGGCCATCACCGGGTCCGACGCGGCCAACGAGTAAAAGGGCAGCAGGTCTTGGGTGGCGCCCAACAGCCATTCCACCTGTCGGGTCGACCGCTCGACGTCGTCGTCCCGAAGGCCCTCCCCTTGCAGCCGAAGTTCCAGTTGGGGAGTGTTTATCGACCCCACCGACCGGGCCGTAGCGAGCACCAACTTGTCGCCGAGGTCCAACAACCTGCGGTAGGCGCCGCCGTCCATGCTGTCGAGGCCATAACGGCTCTGGAACGCGGCCGTAAGCTCGAAATCGTAGGGTGGGACGGGACTTATTGTCGCAGCCGCCCGGTCCATTAGGGGCCCGCCGGACTTGTGGCCTGGTTAGACCCTGAACCCGCCAAGGGCGCAGATTCCAGCACCGTATACTCGGCGCCCGTGGGATGGAGGATGCTCCGCATGGTCTGGACGGAGCGGACCTGCCATGGGCCGGAGTAGGGAAGGTCGACGGCGGCGACGGCTGCGGAAATACGTTCCAACAGAGCTTCGCTGGCGTCCCGCCGCACCCGCCCCAAGGTGAGATGCGGCGAGAAGGGGCGTCCCTCCGGGGGGAATCCAACCCTTACGGCGGCGTCCTCCACCATCTGCCGCAGGTCGCCCAGAGCTTCCAGTTCCCCCTGTACGCCGGCCCACAGCACCCGGGGCCGCCTCCGGTTGGGAAACACGCCGGCGCCGGACAGGCACAGCCGGAAGGGCGAATGGGCGATTACCCCGGAGGCCACTGCCTCTTGCAGCCGTGACAGTGGTTCTCGCTTCACGTTGCCCAAGAACTTCAGCGTCAGATGGATTCCCTCCGGCCTGACCCAGGTCACTCCCGACGGAAGCTCGAGGCGCAGTCCGTCGATGACCTGCTCCAAGGCCCGGTGCGCTTCGCCGGATATGGCGGTGGCGATGAATACCCTGAGGGTTTGGTCTTGGGCGGTCATGATTCCAGCACCGCCTTCAACTCCCGGTACCAGCAGGCCAGGTCATTGACCGAGTATTTGGCGTTGGCCGGGCTGGGGTTGGGAACGACGAACACCCGGGATGCGCCGATGGTCCGTAATTGCAGCCCCAAGCCCGGACTCTCTTGGAGACCGTCAGCGTAACGGAGGTAGGCCTTGTAGGCCATCAGGCCGTGGAAGCAGACCATGCCCGGCTGGCAGCGAAGCAGCTTCTCTTTGAGCACCGGGGCCCAGCGGCGGTAGTCTGCGGCTTTCAGTCCCGATCCTTGGGGTGTTGGCCGTTTCACCACGTCGGTCAACCCGATGCCGAAGTCCAACAGGCTGCCGTCATCCTCAGTGGACAGCTCGTGCGGGACCAATCCCGAACGGTTTAACGCGGTCCAAAAGCGATTACGAGGGTTGGCGAAGTAATGTCCGGCCTCCACCGAGTACTGCGACGGGTTGAGGCCGACTAACACGAGGTCCAACCCGGCCTTCAAGTAGTCCGGCAATGTGGTGAACTCGGGTTCCATTGTCACAGCGCCTTGCGTCACAGGACCGGGAGGTCCAGGAGGCGCGCGGCGTTTTCACCAAGTATCAGCCGCTGGTGTTCCGGGGGCAGGTCAAGGGACCGGAGTTGACGCAGTGGACGGGACGGGCTCATCAGGGGGTAATCGCTGGCGAAGAGCACCTTGTCCGCCCCGGCCAGCGCCGCCACCGTTCTGAATATTTCCGGGGAGTACAGAAACGGCGAAGCCGCCGAGTCGAAGTACACCCGTTCCAACTGACCGGGCACTTCCGGCATCAGAGCGTAGAAGGGCAGGCCGCCCCCCCAATGGGCGCAGATAATGGTGTTGTCCGGGAAATTGGTGATGAAGCTATACAGCTTTCCGGGTGTAGTGCTTCCCTTACCGGGGTACTGGTGACCCACCGGCTCCGACGAATGCACCACCACCGGCAGGTCCAGCGAGCGGGCGAGGTCCATGAGCGGGGCCAGGAGCGGCCGGTCGGTGATGTCGATGCCTTGCGTATCCGGATGAAGCTCACCGATGCCCCGCGCGCCAGCGGCCGCGCAACGCTCCACCGCCCGCAGCGCCTCCTGGCCCCATGCCGGGTTCACGGAGCAGAAGCCGGTGAGCCGGCCGGGGTAAACCGTGGCCGATTGGATGATGTAGTCGTTGGCCTCCGCAGCGGTCCGCCGGTCGGCCCATCCCAGTCCCATCACCACCGCCCGGTCGATCCCGTCTCGGTCCATGGCCTCCAGCAGTTCCTCTGCGGTGGCCAGTTTGGACTCCGGCCGGGCGAACAGGGCGCCGAAGGTGGCGTCGGCATCCACCAGTTCGTGACGCCGGGAACGGAACGAGGGAGGAACGATGTGACAATGAGCGTCGATTACCACCATATGAGCCACCGCATGAACGGCCGGAGCCACTCCTCCCTCCTTCGCAAAAGGGCAACTAAGGAAGATTCCTACTACGCCGGACTACAGTCTTTTGGGAGGGCCGAGGGATCACCCCGGGCCCCTAACCCCAAAAGGGGGGGTCTTCTTGGTCGTTAAGCGGGGGCGGGTGAACGGCGGCGCAGTATCCGGCCCAATTCGCCGCGGTCCCAGGAGACCAGGAACTGGCTGGCGATGAAGATCGAGCTGTAGGTGCCGATAACGGCTCCGATGGCCAACACCAGCAGGAGCTCCCGGATGCTCGTCCCTCCGATGAGCAGCATGGCAACCAAGACGAAGAGGGTTGTCATGCTGGTATTCAACGACCGGCCCAGGCTTTCCATGATGCTCAGGTTCACCAACGGTCCCAGCTCCCGGTCGGGGTGGCGCAGCACATTCTCCCGTATGCGGTCGAAGACCACGATGGTGTCGTTGACGCTGTACCCGGTGACGATGAGCAGACCCACGATGAACATGGAGTTAACTTCGAGGTCGATCACCCGCCCCAGGATCGAGAACACACCCAGGATCACTAGGATGTCGTGAACCAGGGCCAGAATGGCGCTGACCCCGTAGCGATGGGCCTTGGGTACCCGGCGGAAGGCGTACCAAACGTACAGCAGGATGAATACCGAGGCCGCGATCAGGGCGTAGAAGGCGGTCTGCACCGTTTCCTGGGCCACGATGGGTGAGACGGTGTCGAACTCCACGCGTTGTCGCTGCAGGCCGAGGTGTTCCTCCAAGCCCTGCTCGATGGTCTCCCGCTCCGATAGGCCGCCAGCGACTGGTTCCTTAAGCACCTTGGTGCGGATGAAGAAGTTGTCCCGGCCTATTCTCTGCACCAAGGCTTCCGGGTGGCCCAATTGGGCCATCCGTTCCTGTACATCCGCCTCGTTGACCGGAGCGTCGAAGGTCACGTTCAAGACCGAGCCGCTGGTGAAGTCGATCCCGGGCAGGAATCCCGAGTTGCCGCTCACCCAGCCCGGCGGCGCCAGCATCGACACCAGCCCCGGTATGATAATCAGCGCCGAGAAGAGGAAGTACCACTTCCGCTTGCCCACTACGTCTAACATTTGCCGTCCGGCACTAGCGGTTTCCTCCAGTGGTCTGGGCGGGGCTCGACGCCGACTCCGGGGTGAACAGGCTGATCCGCTGTCCCAGACCAATCCAGGCCATCAACTGGAGCAGGTTCCTGCTCACGACCAGTGCTGTGAACATGCTTACCGCCACCCCGATGAACAGGCTGATGGCCACCCCGGTGACCAACCCGCCGCCCAACCGGTCGCCGAACCACATCAGCACCAAGCAGGTGATCATCGTGGAAATGTTGCTATCCCGGATGGCCGGCCAAGCACGGCTGAATCCGACCTCCATGGACGAAGAGAGGGTGCGCCCAATGCGGACCTCTTCCTTCATTCGCTCGAAGATCAGTATGTTGGCGTCCACCGCCATACCGATGGAGAGGATGAACCCTCCAACGTGGGCCAGTTCCAACGTGATGGGAATCAGTTTGAACACGGCCAGCACTATGACGGCATAGAAGATCAGCGCCCCGGCCGCCACCACCCCGGCCATGCGGTAATAGGCGATCATGAACACCAGCACCAGCCCCAAGCCGACCATCCCCGCCAGCAGGCTGTTCCTGAGGGACTCGGAGCTGAGCAGGGCGTCGACATCCCTTTCTTGGACCAGCTGCAACGGCACGGGCAGGCGCCCCGATTCAAGCTGGATGGCCAGGTTACGAGCTTCGTCACGGGTAAAATCCCCGCTGATTACAGTGCGGCCGTTCCTGATCCAGGCAAGGGCCACGGGAGCGATGAGCTGGTCATCGTCCATAATGACCGCGATCCGCTTGGTAGGAACATCCACAATTCGCCGGGTGAGTTCCGAGAATATTTCCGTGCCCCGGTCTTTGAACTGCAGGTTTACAACCCAACCGATTCCGGAAGGGTCGGCTCCGGCCTCGGCACGGTCCAAATCGTCGCCGCTCAGCCCAAGGTCCGCGTCGGCAAAACGGACGCAGCCCTCGTCGGCACAGGTCCGCTCCTTGAATTCCAACCGGGCGGTCTGGCCGATGAGGTTCTTGGCGGCGTCGATGGCGCTGTTTACTTCGAACGACTGAATATCGCCGATCTGGTCGGTCAGAGCGGCTTGGGCGTCGGCACGAATGTCCGCTCCGATGGTGCTCGAGATGACATGGAAGGTATTGTCGTCGAGCCGGGTGACGGTAGCGTCCTCGAATCCGGCGTCTCCCAGAATACCGCGCACTAGTCCCAACTGTGCGGGCCCGGCCGCCGGTTCAATGAACTGGATTTCCGACGTGGAACCGCTGGCGCCGGGCAGTTGGACGATGATCCGGTCTTCGCCGAATATCTGGATAATGGGCTCTTCGGTGCCAAAGCGGTTGACCCGGCGGGTAATGTTGTCCAGGACCCCTTCCATCTGGTCCTGAGTTGGACTGGGGATATCCGTGATCTGGAACAGGCTGATCTCCCCCAGCGCGGTGGAGAGCGCCTCCCTCAGACCGTTCCGGCGCGGGTCGGCTGCGTCCAGGAGCGTTGCCCGAATTTGGAACCGGCTTACAACGTGGACTAACGTGGGCTCGGGAGGCGCTACATCTTCAGCCTGCTCGTCCGGCGCCGGTTGGTCCTCAGCTTGTCCGTCCGGGGCCGGTTCATCGGGAACAGCCTCTCCTTCGCTTTCCGGCGCTTCCTCGACCGGTTGCCGCACCTGGGTCAGCGTCAGGTCCCTGGGGACGATTTGGTAGTCTTCCAGGGCCAATTCGTCTTCACCGAAGCGAAGCTGTTCCAGGGTCGCGGCTAACTCGTTGAAATCGATGGGTTGCGTATAGGCGACGTCGAAGCGCGTGCCGGTGTCGGCTTGATAGACCAAGTGGCCGCCCCCACGGAGATCGAGGCCCAACTTCAGACCGAGCGGCCCGGAGCCGCCCCGCGCCAGCGCGGGGAAACCCGGAAGGTCTATATTGATGGACGTGAAGCCGAGAGCGACGATTGCGAGGCCGAGAACCAAAAGGATCCCGATGGACAAGCGGATACTACGTGAGCGCATTGATGAGTGTCAGTCTTCCAAGTTTTGCAGTGTCTGGGCGGCCAATTCCAGGGCCTGCTCGGCCGATTCAATCTCACCGGCGGCCCGGGCTTCTTCAATTGCTTCCAGTAACGACCCGATCCTGGGACCGGGATCCAACCCGAGGCGTTCCATTAAGTCCCGGCCGGTAACCAAACGAACGGTTGCTGGGGAGACCGGCTCACTGGCGCCCACATGGAGGATGTGTGTCATCATTCTAGCATGGTCAAGCCATTCCGGATGCGATAACTCGGGCCCCTTCGCGGCCAAATAATCGGCGAGACACAAATAAATGGTGTCGGTGGCGACTTCCCCTACATCCCGGAAAAACCGGTAAATTGCCCGATTGGAGGGCCATTCCTGTCCCCGCATCATGTTGGTGGGCCGGAGGTGCTCCTCCACCATCCGTGACACCATGGCGGTCCCCCGGGAGCTTACGCGAAGCCGTCTCAGGCGTCTGGCAGCGGTCTCGGCCCCCTGCTCCGGATGGCCGAAGAAACGGGTGCGGCCCGTGGCGTCCACGGTCTTGGTCTGCGGTTTGGCGATGTCGTGGAAAAGGGCCGCCAGCTTGAGCACCGTGCGCCTGTTGTGACCGTTGGTCACGGTCTGGTTGAAATAAGCCGCGCTTTCCGGGCACCAAGGCACACAGAAATAAATGGACGAATTCTGATGGCCCTGGGTCACCAATTCGGCGGTTTCCACGGCGTGGAGGGTGTGTCCCCAAACGTCCCAATAGTGCATCCGGGGTTGGTCCACTCCCTTGGTGGCCTCCAACTCCGGGATGATCAACCTCAGAAGCCCAAGGCGGTCCATGGCTTCCAGTTGTCCTTTGGCGCCATTCAGCGACATGATACGCAGGAATTCGTCCCTGACCCGGTCAGCGGACACATCCGACAGCCGGTGAGCGTTGGAGGCCACCAGCCGGACTGTTTCGGGCTCAAGGCGGAACCGCAATCGAGAAGAAAGCCGCATGGCCCGCAACAACCGGCCGGGGTCCGACTCGAAAATTCCGGACCCGAGCGCACGTATCTGCTTCCGGGCCAAGTCCGCCTGTCCGCCCAGCGGGTCCAACAGGGCCTCCCGGTCATCCCATCTTGCGAGGGGCAAGGCCATGGAGTTGATCGTGAAGTCCCGACGCCCCAGCTCTTCCTCGATGCTGCCGGAATAGCCGGTGAGGTCAACCGTCCATTGGGGACCATCATCGTCCGAATCCGGTTGTTCCGGGTCGACTTCCGAATCGAGTCCCGCGGCCTTGTGCGACGCCGTTTTGATCACGATGCGGACCGATCCTCTGGAGGCGCTCAGCGGCACTAGAGAGCCGCCCAAGTGAGGGGCCAGGAAGGCGGCAATCGCCAGGGCATCCCCCCCGACGGCAAGGTCGATGTCCCGGTCGGAGGGGCGGGACAACAGACGGTCCCGCACATACCCGCCAACCAGATATACCGGCGTCTCGCGAGAGCCGAAGAACTCCAATAGTTTATCAATCATGTTGCGGTTGGCATCTCACGAAAAATCTTGCCGGTTCGTTGCTATGCGAATCCCAAGGCCCAAAGGAGGACATCCAGGCCAACCGGCTGGGCCCAAGGCGCTGCGTGCGGGTGAAAAAGCGAAGCGAGATTCCCAGATTCGCGGATTCGCGGAGCGCAGCTTCTCCTCGGCTAGGCCGTCGGAGCGGCGGTGGGAGATTCCGGAGCTTTGGCCCGGGCCCCGGATTCATCGCCAATGCCGTGTAACCGGCGATGCAACTCTTCGAAACTAGAATCGGCGCCATCGCCGTGACTGTGCCCCGACCCGGAATCCGGTTCGTACGAGTCGTCGTCTTCCGACTCTTCGTCAGGGGACTCGTCGACCTTTCGCAGGGTTTCGTGGCTGATCAGGTGGTCCATGTAGAGAATGCCGTTCAAGTGATCGATCTCGTGTTCCAACGCCTGGGCCAGCAACTCTTCCGCATCGACCTTAAACTGCTTGCCGTCCAACGATTGGGCCCGAGCCCGGACCTTCAGAGAACGCCGTACTATACCCCGGTAACCGGGAACGCTGAGACACCCTTCCTCCACCTCCCGTTCGCCTTCCTGCCGAACGATCTCCGGATTGACCAGCACCATGGCCTCTTCCATTTCGGGAGTGCGGACCACCGCGACGCGTTCCAGCACACCCACCTGGTTGGCAGCCAAGCCCACCCCGTTGTGATGGTCCATGGTCTCCACCATGTCGTCGGTCAGTTTCTTGTGCCGGGGGGCGATCTTCGCTATCTTTCTGGCTTTCTTGAAAAGCACCGGGTCCGGCACCATCCGGATCGTTAGTACCGCCACGGGATACCGCCTTTGCGCCGCGGACGAATACGCGGCATCTTGATTCTCAATTACCTATGACCCCCCAGCCTACACCTGACGCCTTGTGGGGCTGACGACCATTATATTGAACCCTTCCGGTGAGTGCAAAACCGCTTTAGAGCAGATGCACCGGGTCAACGTCTACCGTGCAGCCGGTGGGAAGGTCCATACCCTCCAACACCTCGTGGAGGTCTTGGCCCCGCAACAAGAGTCGCCACCGGTAACGGCCGCGCACCCGCTCCGGAACGCCCGGCGCGGGGCCGGAAACGTCCACATCAGTCAGTCCCTTCGAGAAGGCCCGGCGGTCCAATTCGCGCCGGACCTGCGCCGCCTGACGTTGGGCCGAAGCGCGATTTGAGTTGTGAAATACCAGGTGGACCATCCGGTTGAACGGCGGATTGCCAAGTTGCCGCCTGGACTCGATCTCTACCGGGTAGACGGCCGAATAGTCTTGAGCGCCTGCGGCCCTGACGGCGTAATGTTCCGGGTTGTAGGTCTGTATGATGGCCCGCCCCGGCGCGCCGCCTCGGCCTGCCCGGCCGGCCACTTGGCACAGAAGGCTGAAGGTGCGCTCGCCAGCGCGAAAATCGGGCAGAAAGAGGCCTATGTCGGCCAGCACTACACCAACCAGGGAAACGTTCGGCACGTCGAGTCCTTTGGCTACCATCTGGGTCCCAACCAGCACCTGGGTCTCTCCTCTGGTCAGCCGGTCCATCGCCAGCTCCAAGCCGTGCCCGGAGCGTGTGGAGTCTCCATCCAACCGGTCAATGCGGGCTCCGGGCAGGAGCTTCGTCGCCTCGTCCACCACCCTTTGGGTGCCCACGCCGAGATGGCGGATATGACTGCCGGAGCAGCGGCGGCAATGCCGGGGCATGGGAGTCCGGCCGTAGCATTGGTGGCAGACCAGCCGTCCCAAAACGGAGTGATAGGTCAGCGAGACGGAACAGCGGCGGCAGGTCTCCACGAAACCGCAGTCCCGGCATTGCACGATGGGCGCGGCGCCCCGGCGGTTCAAGAAGAGGATCGCTTGCCGCCCTTCACCGATACATTTTGTCAGCCCTGTGGCCAACTCCCGGCTGAATATCTCCCGGTTTCCTTCCCGCAACTCTTGGCGCATATCGACGACCCGCACCTCGGCCATGTGTGCCGCCGCGGACTCGTTCCCGGGGCCGGGAAGCTCCGGCGCCCCGGCCACCGGACCCATTGGGGCCGGACCTACGCGGTTGGGTAACGTCAACAAGCGGTGCCGGCCGCGGGAAGCGTAGTAATAAGACTCCACGTCCGGGGTGGCGCTGCCCAGGACCACTCCGGCGCCGGTCAATCTCGACAGCTCCATAGCGACGGTGCGGGCATGGTAGAAGGGATGGGACTCTATCTGCTTGTAGGTCCACTCGTGTTCTTCGTCGATGACGATGAGCCCCAAGTCCTCCAACGGCGCAAACAACGCGCTCCGCGGCCCGACCACCACGTCGTAACGGCCTTCTCTCACGTTCCACCACTGGTCGAACTGTTGCCTCGGGGTCATTCGACTGTGCAACAGGGCGGCCCTTCCGGGGAACCACGCATTGACACGCTCCAGCGTCTGGGGTGTAAGGGAGATTTCCGGCACCAGGAACAGGGCCCGTTTTCCGTGGCGCACCACACGATCGATGGCCCTCAGGTAGACTTCGGTCTTGCCGCTGCCGGTTACGCCGTGCAGCAAGAAGCTCCGGGGCTCATGGGCCGGGTTGTCCAGCGCGAGCTCGATGTCGGCCAGCGCCATTCCCTGCTCCGGCGTCAGCGTGAGGCCTGTCGGCCCGGAGCGTGGCGTTCCGAAAGATGGCCCCGCTTTTTGTTCACGCCCCGCTTTTTGTTCACGCAGGGAGTTGGGCCCGGTGCGCCGCCATTCCATCCCCACCAGCCCCTTGTCGAACAGTGCCTGCGCGGTACCGGCGCCAAATTCCTTGTTGGCCAGCCGGGCCGGATACGGCTCGCCGTGGGACTGCAGGGCCGAGAAAAGCGCTCCCTGTCGGCCGCCCAGATCGGCGTCAGCGGACGAGGCGTCACGGAGAAGCAGGAAAGACTCGTACCGCGGAGCCATTGGGGTGGGGAGGGAAACGGTTCGCAGCACCACGCCTCGTTGAACGAGGCGGTTCACCTCCCGCTGGCCCGACCGGCCCAGAGCCTTCAAGAACTCCCGCTCGGGCTGGGAAGTCCGCGTGGCCAGTGCCTCAAGAGCCGCTGCGACCCCGGGTTTCAAACCAAGGGAGTCCACGTCGATTTCCGGGGAGACCTTGAGGCGAGAACGGACTTGAGCTTCGAACCCTGGAGGCAGGAACAGAGATAAAGCGGTAAACAAGACGCAACGGTAGTACCGGCTCAACCACCGTCCCAACTCCAGCTGGACCGGGCCCAACAGAGGGGAAGGTTCCACGACTTGGAGGATGTCACGAGTGGCCGCAACCGGTGACGATGGGGAGAGCCCGACCACCAACCCTTTGAGGACCTGGCTGCCGAAGGGCACCCATACGAGGTGTCCGGACTCCACTGATAAGTGAACGGGTATCTTGTAGGAGAAGGTGGTTGGGTGGGTTACCGCGGCGTCCACCGCCACATCCGCGTATCTCATGCAGACCATGGCCGGAGTAGAATCCCGGCGCGTTGAGGTGAGCTGGGAGGTCGCGGCCCGACCGTGAAACCAACCGGCCCGCTCCTGGCGGGCCGGTTCATGGTCTTATTCTTTCGCTTCAGGGTCCTCGGGAGGTCCCTGTTCCGGTCCTTCCTCTGCAGGTGTTTCCAGTTCGGCGACCGGCGGTTCTTCCTCGGCTTCCGCAGCCAGCGCGGCCAACGCCGCAGCTTCGGCATCAACGGCCGCCTGCGTTGGCCGAGAGGCCTTGCGCCGCTGCAGCGGACTTTTTTCCTTGATGCGGGCTGCCCTGCCCTGGAGACCACGCAAGTAGTAAAGCTTGGCCCTGCGCACCGAGCCGTACCGGGTTACCTCCAGCGACTCCACCAACGGGGAGTAGATGGGGAAGATACGCTCGATGCCGATGCCGCTGGAGATCCGGCGCACGGTGAAGTTGGCGGCGGGACCCGTGCCGTTCTGCAGGCGGATGACCACGCCCTGAAAGACTTGGATCCGTTCCCTCTCACCCTCGCGAATGCGAAAATTCACCTTTACGGTGTCTCCCGGCCCGAACCTTGGAATTCTGGGATTGGCGGTAGGTTTCGGTCAGTTGGGCGGCGTCCATTTTTTCTCTCTCATATAACCGGCAGGGCGACAAAGTGGTGGGCCGAATGGTCAGCCTGACGCCGAACGTTTAGCCTGATGGTGTGATGGGTTGGAAATCGGCGCAGTCACCATGCCAAACAAATGGCAGGTGGTGGGCGGTAGTGGACTCGAACCACTGACCTCTTGCGTGTCGAGCAAGTACTCTAACCAACTGAGCTAACCGCCCGCACCAACGCAGTGTAACAACCAACCCCTACCGGGTCAAGAAAATGTGGTGGACCCAAATCCGCCATCAAAAAAGACAGAAGAACCTCGTTGGAGCCAACAGTGAAGCTGGCTATGATGGTAAGTGATCAAACCAAGCCATCACCAACGAGGTGCAACCATTATGAGTCAGGGAGCATTGCCTTTCCAGTACGCGGAAGATAGGAGTTCCAGGGGCATAACCGGTTTGGCCGGTCTGGGGGCGTACCTGGACCTGTGGCAGGTTGCCGGATTAGGCGAATCGGTCAGCAGTCACTTGGGCGTGAATCAAGGGCGGCAGGGTTGGACTGACGCCCAGGTGGTGACGTCTCTGGTACTGCTGAACCTGGCGGGCGGCGAATGTGTGGAGGACTTGCGGCTGTTGGAGAAGGACGAGGGGTTGGGGCGGGTGCTGCGCTTGGCGGAGACTCACGGTCTGCGCCGCCGGGAGCGCCGGGCGATGGAGGGGAGGTGGCGCAAGGGGCGGCGGCGCAGTGTGCCGTCGGCCACGGCGGTGTTCCGGTTCTTGAACAGATTCCACGACGAGGAGGAGGAGAGCAAAAGGCAGCCTCATGCCGCGTTCATACCGGCGCCCACCGCCGGACTTCTGGGTCTGCGCCGGGTCAACGCAGACCTGACCGGCTTCCTCCAGGGTCACGCCCAGCATAAGCAGGCGACGCTGGACATGGACGCGACCCTGATAGAGACCCACAAGGAGCAGGCGCTGTACTGCTACAAGAAATACAAGGCTTACCAGCCCTTCACCACCTATTGGGCGGAAGCCGGGCTCATCGTGCACACCGAGTTCCGGGACGGCAACGTTCCGGCGGGCCACCAGCAACTGAGGTTGCTTGAGGAGTCGTTGGAACAGTTGCCAGCGGGGGTGGAGCAGGTTCTGGTGCGCTCGGACACTGCAGGCTACCAACAGGAGTTCTTGCGCTACTGTGCCGAGGGCCGGAACCAACGCTTCGGGGTGACCGGCTTCGCCGTAGGGGTGGATATGAGCCGGGAGTTCAGGGAAGTGGTAGCCCAAGTGGACGAGGATGAGTGGCGGGACCTGCGCCGCAAGGAAGATGAGAGACTGGTGCGCACCGGGCAGCAATATGCGGAAACGCCCTTCGTGCCCAACTGGATAGGACACTCCAAGAACAGCCCGGAGTACCGGTTCATCGCCATCAGGGAACCGTTCAGGAACCCGCCGCTGCCGGGGATGGAGAGCCAAGCGGGGCTCTCGCCGCACGTCATGGAAACGGCGGATGGAGGCTGGTACAAGGTCTTTGGCATAGTGACCAACCGGGATCTTGGCCCGGAGGAGTTGATCTGGTGGTACCGGCAGCGGTGCGGGAAAGGAGAGGAAGTGCACGCGGTGCTGAAGGAAGACCTGGCCGGAGGGCGGCTGCCGTCGGGACTGTTTGGAGGCAACGCCGCTTGGTGGGCCATCACGGCGTTGGCCTTCAACCTGAACTCGGCGATGAAGCAGTTGGCTCTGGGCAAGGAGTGGGTGAGCCGAAGGCTGAAGGCCGTGCGCTTCGGGGTCATCAATCTTCCGGGTCGGGTGGCGCGCCATGCCAGGACGCTGTTCATCAACCTGAGCCGGGGCCACCCCTCGTACGGGCTGCTGTGTCAAGCGCGGCGGAGCATCCTGGCCTTGGCCCACGGGCCGCCGGAGGGCTGACCCGGCCCTTGCGGGCCCAAAAGGCGACCAAAATCGGGCCCGGCCGGGCGCCGGGCGATAGTCCTGTGGCCTGAGCCGGCCGGAAATGGCCGCTCATGCTCCCCTGGCTCCTTCGAATTGCCCTAAACCCCCTGTTACCAACCCCAGGCCTGTCTGCAAACCCCTCCAGTCAGTCAAATCTCACCCTCGCACACCCCGCCCCCAGCTTAGGTGGTGGATTTGGGGGACTACCCAAATCCACCACCTAAAGAGCGTCGGGGGCGTTGGATGGCGGCAGAGGGTACACTCGGACTGGTCAGGTGAGAGTTGGAGGGGTTGAAAAGCCCGTGGGTTGGTCGTGGCGCTGGGTATTGCAGCGTTGACACCCCAGTTCGGGCCGCTCTCCGGCTGAGGACGGCATAGGGACATTCTGGACGACTGGGGTGAGTCGCCTTCACGGGTGATGGGGGAACGGGTGATGGGGGAAACCGGCGCTAGCGTCCGGGCGGTCCGTGAGCCATCGCCAGGATTCTCCGGCGTGCGGTGACCAGCAACTCATATGAAGGATGGCCTTGCGCCAAACGGATGACCAGAGTCCTGGCGTGGCGCACCACTCGTCCCGCAATGTTGATGACCCCGAACCGGACTGCCTTCAGCCGCTTGCTCACCCACTCTTGGCCCAGGGCCAACCGCTTCATCGCCGAGTTCAGGTTGAAGGCCAACGCCGTTATGGCCCACCAAGCGGCGTTGGCCCCGAACAATCCCGAAGGCAGCCGCCCGCCCGCCAAGTCTTCCTTCAGCACGCTATGCACCTCCTCACCCTTGCCGCACCGCTGCCTAGACCACCAGATCAACTCCTCCGGGTCAAGGTCCCGGTTGGTTACTATTCCGAAGACCTTGTACCAGCCCCTCGCCCCCATCGCCATGCTGGGGGGCAGATCCAACCGGCTCTCCATACCCGGCAGAGGCGGATTCCTGAGGGGCTCCCTGATAGCGATGAAGCGGTACTCCGGGCTGTTCCAGGAGTGGCCTATCCAGTTGGGCACGTAGTTCACCTCAGCCCACTGTTGGCCGGTGTCCACCCGGCGCTCACCAGCCTCCCGATGCAGTACCTGCCACTCATCCTCTGCAACCTCTGACACCCCTCGCCGGAACTCCGCCGTCACATCCACCCCCACGGCGAACTCAATCACCCCGAAGCGTTCGTTTTGGCCCTCGGCGCAGTAGCGCAGGAACTCCTTCTGATAGCCCGCCGTGTCCGAGCGCACCAGCGCCCCCTCCACTCCGGAAGGCAGATCCTCCAACGACTCCTGGAGCATCCTAAGTTGCTGGTAGCCCGCCGGAACGTTGCCGTCCCGGAACTCGGTGCGCACTACCAGGTCAGCTTCCGCCCAATAGGTGGTGAACGGCTGATACGCCTTGTACTTCTGGTAGCAATACAAGGCCTGCTCCTTGCCGGTCTCGATCAAGGTCGCATCCATGTCCAGGGTCGCCTGCTTATGGTGGGTATGGCTTTGGACGAAGCCAACCAGGTCGGCGTTGACCCGGCGCAGGGCTTGGAGTCCGGCGGTGGGCGCCGGTATGAAGGCGGTGCGGGCCTCTCTTCTGCCCTCTTCGGCCTCAGCGTGGAACTCCGCCAGGCGCCGGAACACCGCCGAGGCCGACGGCACACTCCGCCGACGCTCCTTGCGCCACCTCTCCAGCAACCCTTTACGCTCCCTCCGGCCCATCCCGTGAGTCTCCGAAAGACGCAACAGCCGCCCCAAACCCTGGTCCTTCTCCAGCAGCCGCAGGTCTTCCACACATTGCCCGGCCGCCAGGTTCAGCAGCACCAGCGATGTCACCACCTGGGCCCCGGTCCAACCCTGCCGTCTTTCGTTACCTCCCAGATGACGCCGCACCGACTGGCTCATACCGGCAACCTCCCACAGGTCCAGGTACGCCGCCAGACCGGAGACGCCGGTCATCCCCGCTTCTTGCTGCTCTTCGGCATATTGGAAAGGCAATGCTCCCTGGGCCATAATAGTCACACCTCGTTGGTGATGGTTTTGTTTGATCACTTACCATCATAACCAGCTTCACTGTTGGCTCCAACGAGGTCTTTTTCTCCCTTTAGGTGGTGGATGTGGGGACTAGGCGTCGTGTTGACATCTTGGACGGTTCGGTTATCATAACTACAGAACCTGGGCGCGTCCCGAGGTGTCTGCTTTGGCACACAACCGTTGACGGACGTTCCCCCGGGTTTTTATTTTGGTTTCCAGTGCCATACTTGAAATTTGCCATGACGGCGGTCCAGTTGGGGTCTTGAGTGACTCTGCCAATACTCTGCCTCGAAGCTTGGCGCCTTCAGTGCATGTTTAGCATATTCAATCAAACCCAGCTTGTTGGCGTTCTTGGGCGGTACCAAGTCTCCTAATACTACCCCCAACAAAATGTCGCACATTTGCCCCAGCTGGTACTGTTCCAGGCCGGAATCAATGGACCTTACTTCCCGGATCCTCGGACGCAAGTCGGCGATAATGGAATCGGCGAAATTGTCGCCCGGAGTCCGCGTCAGCCGATCGGCCAACAGTACCGCGTCCTGTACTCCTTCCAGATTTCGACCGAGAAGCAGACTGGCGAAACTATTGTATGCTCGGGCCTTAACTAAAGGCGTCGGCGTTGGGCCTCCGCCGAAATAACGCCATGAAAACCCATCGAGTCCAGTATCAATCACGACGCAACGGAAATATGAGGACTGGTCCAGGACGAACAAGTCGATAACATCCCGACAGACTTGGGCCATGAATCTATAGTTGCTCTTGGAGTATTTGAGGTCACTAAACTTGTGGCCCGATGACAAATCACGATACCTCTTCTTTATCGATCTTATTCCCCGGTTTGCCAGCCTGGTTTCGGGAAGGAACAACGCGCCTAGCAAAAGATACCGGTGTCTTCGGTCATACGATTCGTCGAAATAGATAATCACGCGAAGTTAGCGTGGACGAAGCAGCGCCGTCAGTTCCCGGATGTCCTCCAGGGTGTCCAATTCTTCCACGGCCTCGACGACCTTGCGGGCCCCGTCCGCTCCCAGGATGTCTCGCGTCAAAAAGGTGAACTTGTCGATTAGCTCCTTGCGCGACGCCGGGTCGCGGTGGTCGCCGTGATGGACGGTGACGCTCTCCGTGAGGGTCCTGCCGTCGTGTAGCGACACGCTCACCCGAGCTGCGGGGTAATCATAACGCCGCAGGTCCATTTCAGGGTCGGCGACGACGTTCACCCGGCGCGCCAATGCCCTGGTCTCCGGGTCTTTCACCCGGTCGGGGTAGAAGGCCGTAACGTCAGTGGCTCCGTGCACCACCGCCGTGGCGACGGCGTAGGGCAGGGAAAATTTCGCCGCCAGCATGTTGTCCGGTTCCGGATTGGTCATGATCGAAGCTACCGGCGGCGCTTCCACCCGGATGGACGCCACCTCCCCGGCGGCGAATTCCTCCCGGTCCATCAGGTGTTGGACGCCATCCAATACCGGGTGGTTGTACAAACAGCAAGCGTGAAGCTTGAAGTAGTTCTGGCGGACCCGCAGCGGTCCCGACGGGTCCAGGCCGTCCACCACCGCCGCCGCATCAAAGGACTGGCCCAGCAGCGAACCGTAGATGTCCGCCGGGCCGTCTTGCAGTCCGGTGAAGCCACAGACAGCCACCTGGGCTGCCATAATGCCCTGCAGCCCGGAGCGGCCTGGGTAGAGGTTACGCACCGTCGCTCCTTCCAGGCAGGGGGTCCAGGTGTTGGCGGGGCTCATCGAACAGGCTATGTTCATCGCCTCGTAGGTCATGTCCGGTCCGAAGTCCAGCAGCTTGGCCGTGGCCGCCGCGGCCCCTACGGTGCCCCAGGTTCCGTGGGAGTGTACTTCCGGGCGTACTTTGACGCCGGACCCGATGCGCGAGGTCGCCTCGTAACCCACTATCAGTGCCTCCAGGAACTTCCGACCCCTGGCGCCCACCTCCTCGGCAACGGCCAGAGCGGCCGGCAGGACGTGGAGGCGGGGTGACCTCCGCCCATGCGGCTCCCCTCGTCCATCTCCAAGGCTACCCCCGCAGTGGCGTTGACCAGGGTGGCGAACACCGCCTGCACCTCGACTTGGTTCCCAAGTATCGTCGAAGGGCCGCTCCCTCCGGTCTTCGAAGCCATCTGCGCCAGGTTGCGGTTTTCCGTGAGGAGGCTTCCCGCCAGAATGGCCCCGATGGTGTCCAATACCACGGCCTTGGCGGCCGCTATGTCCGCCGGGTCCAAGTCCTGCAGCCGGGTGTCGCTGACGAAGCGAGAAAGGTGCTCCATGTACTCGGCCATGATGACCTCCGTTCAGTACCGATTTCGGGGCCGCCGGTTCAGGGGCCGCCGTTTCAGGGATTGATGGTTGTCAGCCCGCGTTGATCAACAGCATAATGCAGGCAACCATGTGCGGCCAGCCGGAAACGTCATTTCACCTGTTCGGCAACCTGAGGCAATCGATGCCTTGGAGAAGGAAGCTGCGCCTACTGGTATCGAATAACTTCAAAAAGTTGAAGACTCTGCGGAGTTGCTGCGGCAATTACGACGAGCCGGGATGTTGACTGGCGCGGACGAACCGTCCCGGTGCGGGCAGGAAGGAAACTCAACGACACTGAAGACCCTTTTCAGTGCGCTTCGCCGCGGCTTCCCGCCATGGACAACTGAGCGGCGGCCAACCTGACGCCTTCCCACCAGTGTTTGCCGCGGCCCCGCCGCCGCCGCTGGAGCCCCATGCCGGACAAGCACATCCCGAAGCTGCGTTGCGGGGCTGCCGCCCGTCCGGTCTCATTGCACCATTCGAGGTAGCCTGCGTACAGGTCCTTGGCGGGCGACCTGTACTCATCGCCCACCTCGCAGCGGGTGTCCAGAAATAGCCGCACGCCGTCGGCTGCCTCTCCCGCCACTCTTTCCTGAGGCAACTCCGCCATGATGCCGGTCTCGGGCGCCGTCTCCACGGCCGAGCTTGCCGGTGGCTCCCGATACGGCTCGTCGGTCGATGCATCACCTGTCAGAGTGAGCGGTCCCTGTACTCCGAACTGCGTCCGGGCGGCCCAATCGGCGCAGTAGTCCAGCAAATTGAGGTACTTGTCCAGACCTCCAAAGTGGTCCCAGTTCATCGGCGTGGCGTGGATGTCGCCGGCATCCAACACGAAGCGAACGGGCCGCACGTCAAATAGCCTGCGGTAGCGCGGCGGGCAGTCCCAGACCGGCGAGAACATGTCGCGGCCTACGGCGGCGTCCATCAGGAAGACACAACAACGGGCGGCCTGGAGGTCCGGGGATTCCTCGTCCAGCGGGTCGCCGGAGAACATGGATTTCAGGCTTCGTTGGGTCTGGAGGACCGAAAGGGCGAAGGACGCCCGGACCTGGTTGGCCCCGAACCGGGTCAGCAGATCGGCTCTCTCCCGGTTCAGGCTCGCCTCACTGCGGCCGGTGTCGTTGTGGACCGCGTCGGGTGCATCTCCCAGCAGCAGGTCCGGGTTGATGAGCCTGTTCCTGGCCGCCCGCCACAGCGACAGCGCCAAGGTCAGGTTCTCTCTGACGAGGTGTATCTCTTGCGCCGGCTTCAACTTCCCAACCTCCCGGTAGCCGCCCGCCCGTTTTAGCCGCCATAACGCAGAGGTATGGCGTTACTCGTTGATATTCATCACCACTTTGATGACGTTGTCCTGGCGTTGATCATACATATCATACGCCTTTTGGACGTCGGAGAACCCTACGCGGTGAGTGATCAATTTCGACGGATCGCACCATCCCCGCTCCCGTAACGCCACTATTTCCTGGATATGGGAGATGGGATTGCCGCTGCGGGCCCCGGTGGTTGGAATGATGCGCGGCTGCCTTTCCATCAGGTAATTGTGCTCCAAGGGAACGAGGTCCTCCGTCTGGATACCGAACACGATCACGGCGCCGAATTGACGCACCAGCCGGAAGCACATGTTGAAGGTGTCGGGATACCCGGCAGCCTCCACCACCACGTCCGCGCCCTGCCCATCGGTGAGTTCGTTAACAACCTCTTCGATGTTCTCCTTGTCCGGGTTCACCGTGTGGGTAGCCCCCATCTCCACCGACTTTTCCAGCCGGTAGTCCAACAGGTCGACGGCGATGACGCTCCGGGCACCGATGCGGGAGGTGATCATGGTGAAGCTGAGGCCGATGCTCCCTTGGCCCATGACAACCACGTTCTTGCCCAACAGGTTGGGCATTTGCTGGCAGGAGTAAAGGACCGTCCCTGAAGGCTGGCACATGACCCATTCGTCCAGCGTCCCGTGGTCGGGCAACAGGATCATGCGGGCGGGGTCGGAGACAATGTATTCCACCAGTCCGGCGGAGCCGCGGGGCGGAATCACGATAACCCGCTGCCCCTCGTGGTAGGCGTCGGTCCGGCTGTCGACGATGGTCCCGGCCAATTCGTGGCAGGGCGCGCCGATGGGCATGGGGTACATCTCTTCCGGGTTTATCTGGAAGCCGTGGCGGATGTCGCTCCCGCAAACGGACACCCGTTCCAGCTTGACCAAGCACTGGCCTTCCCCGGCCGTGGGGGTCTCCGTTTCCAATAGCTCGAAGTATTTAGGACTGGAAAGTCTCGCCGCTTTCATGCTGATAAAATCCTTCTGGCAAAAATGTCGGCGCCGCCACGGGCGGCCCGAGTAACTCCCGGTATCTTAAATGGCGGCAAGCAACGGCGGCAAGCTACCCGCCGTTCTGTGCGGCCGCTGCCAGCCGCTAACTCTACCCTACGGTACCCAAACGTTGAAATTCTCAAACTCCGGCGAACCCCGATGGGACAAATAGAAATCGCCCATCGCACTGACATAGCCATAATCCTGGTTGTGGCTCAAATCGAGTCCGGCCACTAATACGCCGTTGACGAAAAGCAGGCCAACATCTTCAAGAGCTATGGTCAGCAGATGATTTCTATTCAAGACCCTCGCCCCAGAATCCCCCAGGAACCCGGACGCCATATGCGTGTACTCGCTGTCTCCAATATCGCGAGCGTCATGAAACCACCGGCCATCTCCGGAAATCCCTATGACTTCCAGGCGGTTGTATTCAGGACTGCGAATGATGAACCCGTAGTCCCAGTCCGTGCCAGGGGGGCTGACGTACTCGGCCTCCACTATCACATCCCGGGTCCATACCCCGCTGTCGTGACCGGCGATAAACCCTGGTTCGTTCTCCAACGTCCCACTGGCCGGGCCGTAGCGCTTGTTCAACGCCGTAACCGCAAAATCCTCGTAGCCGGTGACGGCTCCGGCGCGTTCATTGCCTGTGTAGGCCCCAGTAATAATCGAAACGCCGCCGGCGCCGGTAACGGCGGCCAAATCCAGCGCCGCGATAAACTCTCCGTTAACGAAGAGGTATCCCCGCTTGCCTACGGCTACTACCCACAAGTGGTTGCTGCCCCCGTCGTGGGTCTCGAAAGTCTCGAGTCTCCCACTGGATATATCCTGCGCCTCGTGGTTGTTTTCCTCCCTCCAGTAAAGGTCCCATGCTCCGTCGCTGGAAACTACAATGAATACAGCTGAGCCACGCCGCTCGCCACGGAACATGAACCCGTAATCCCAAGAATGCGTCGCTGCGGAGTACGGATTAACAAAGGTGGCTAATATCATAGCGTCAGTGAGGAATATATCCGCGTCTTCGAACGTGATAAAATCGTCCGTCGGGTCATGCCATAGTTCGCCGCTGGTGGGGCCGAAGCCGCCTTCATAACTTGGCGCCGGTGTCGGCGTCGGGCGTCGGGTCGGGGTGGGCGTAGGGCTGGGAGCCCCGGCCTTCAACACGGGTATCCGCTCTTGGACCGTGGTTTCCGATATGGCGAAGCCGACCCCCTCGACGCTGGTTTCCGAGATTTTGAAAGTGTTTATGCCTATTACTTCGCCGTTGGGCGAGAGCATGGGGCCGCCGCTGTTTCCGGGGTTTATCGAAGCGTCGGTCTGGATCACCCAGGCCTCATGCCGGGAGTCGTAACGCACCGCCGACACGATGCCCTTGGTAATCGTCGCCGGCCCCTGCATACCCAAGGCGTAGCCGATGGCCACTACTTCGTCGCCGGGGTCTAGGCTGGAGGCCCTGCCGAAGGTCAGACTGTGGAAACTGCCGCAACAGATGCTGACCACCGCGAGATCGCGGACGCTGTCGACGCTCAACACCGTGCCTTGATAGGTCGTTGTGTCGTTCACGGTGACACTAACTTGCCCATAGCCTTCCACGACGTGATGATTGGTAATGACGTATCCGGTCCGGCCCTGGGTTTCAAATATGGCCCCGGACCCGGTTACTGAACCAGTTTCGATTCTTACCACTGCGGGCCTTACCTGCTTGACCATGTCGCTCAACAGCCCCGCCGGGGATATGGTGGGGGTTGGCGTGGAGGTCGGCCGAGGCGTAGCGGTCGGGACCGGCGTGGGTGTGGGAGTCGCGGTTGGCCGAGGCGTAGCGGTCGGGATCGGTGTGGGTATGGGAGTCGCGGTTGGCCGAGGCGTAGCGGTCGGGACCGTTGTGGGCGTGGGTATTGCGGTTGGGATTGGGGTATTCGTGGGCGTGGGCATGGCGGCGATGGTGGCTGCCATACGGGCTTCCACCGTAGCGTTGATGTCCGGTGTCGGGGGTGGTGTTGGTGTTTGCGTTGGGGCGGCGGCCTGTGTAGCCGAGATCCCTGCTGTCACCGTGGCGTCGATGTCGGGCGCTGGCGTAGGCGTCGCCGTGGGCAACGCGTTGGCCACGGCGACCTGAATGGTCGCCTGCAGGTTCGGAGTGGCGACGGGTATTGGGGTTTCGGTTTCTCCCGCGCAGCCTGCCAGCAGGAGTGTAAGAACCAGGATCAATGCGCTAAGGGCGCTAAGAATTTTCACAAAACATATCTTAACGTAAATGGCGCTGGGGACGGGGAGGGTCCGTTGTTCTATTTTCGATGTGCGTCGCGGTCAACCAACCTGATCGTAGCGGAAGCAGTTGGTGGTGTGGTCGTTTACCAGGCCGGTGGCTTGCATCAGGGCATAGCAGATGGTGCTGCCCACGAACTTGAAGCCGCGACGGCGCAGCTCTTTGCTGAGGGCGTCCGACTCGGCCGTTGTGGCCGGGACTTGGTCCATTGATTGCCGCACGTTGACTTGGGGACTTCCTCCGACGAAGCCCCAGATGAAAGTATCAAAGCTTCCGAATTCCCGCTGTACCTCCAGGAAGGCCTTGGCGTTGGTGACGGCGGATGCGACTTTCAGACGGTTTCGGATTATTCCGGGGTCGGCAAGCAGGGCCTGTACCTTGGGGTCGTCATATGCGGCGACCACGGCCGGCTCGAAGTCGTCAAAGGCGGCGCGGTAGGAGTCCCTCTTGCGCAGGATGGTCTCCCAACTCAGTCCCGCCTGGGCGCCCTCCAGGGTAAGGAACTCGAACCACAGCCGGTCGTCGTGCACCGGCACTCCCCATTCCTCGTCGTGATAGGGCATCCCGAGCTTGCTGTCGGCCCAACCGCATCTTTCCAACATCTCACGTCCTTGTTTGCTCACGTCCTTGTTTGATTGAACGCGGAGTGCGCCGGGAGCGCAGAGGTCCAGGACCAATGGTATCTTTGCGTTCTCGGCGATCTCTGCGTTTAATACTATAATAACGTGACCCAATGGAGGTGAACCTTGGCCAACGAGTATGACGTCATCGTAGTGGGCGCGGGCAACGCCGCGCTGTCCGCCGCGATAGCCGCCAAAGAGCGCTGCCAGTCCATAGTAGTGGTGGAGAAGGCCCCGGAATATTTCCGGGGCGGCAACACCTACTTCACCGGCGGCATCATCCGCTTCGCTTTCGAGGGCTTGGAGGATATCAAGTCTGTCATACCGGATATGTCCGCCACCGAGGAAGAGTCGGTGGAGGTGGGCAGCTACACCGAGAACCAGTTCTACGACGACATGATGCGCGTTACCCAAGGCCTGACCGATCCGGAGCTGGCCCAGATCCTGGTGAGCCACTCCCTGCCCACCATGCAGTGGATGCGTTCCAAAGGGGTCCGCTTTGTGCTGTCCTACGGGCGACAGGCGTTCAAAGACGGCGACAAGTTCCGTTTTTGGGGCGGTCTCTTGGTGGAGGCGGTGGGGGCCGGAAAGGGCCTCTCCGACCAGCAGTTCGACGTCTGCCAGGCCGAAGGCATCGAGGTCCGGTACGCCACCCAGGCCGTCGGCCTGTTGCAAGATGAAACCGGACGGGTTGACGGCGTCAGAGTTCTGGGCCCGGCCGGCTATTCGGATATCCACGGGCGTTCGGTGGTGCTGGCCGCGGGAGGGTTCGAGGCCAACGCCGAGATGCGCTGCCGCTACCTGGGGCCGGGCTGGGAATTGGTAAAGGTCCGCGGCATTCCCTACAACACGGGCGACGGCATACGCATTGCCCTGGAGGCCGGCGCGATGCCCCACGGCCACTGGAGCAGTTGCCACGCCGTGGCTTGGGACCTGAATGCTCCGGCCTTCGGCGACCGCACCATCACGGAGTTGTTCCAAAAGCACTCCTACCCCTTCGGGCTCATCGTCAACGTGAACGGGGAGCGTTTCTTGGATGAAGGCGCTGATTTCCGCAACTATACCTACGTCACCTACGGCCGGGCGCTGCTGACCCAACCCCAAGGGGTGGCATTCCAGATATTCGATGACAAGGTGAAGCACCTGCTGCGGGACGAGTATCATATCCCGCAGGTCACCATGGCCCAAGCGGATAACATCGAGGAGTTGGCCCAGCGGTTGGACATCGACCCTCAGGGACTGGCGGGCACCATCCGAGAGTACAACGCGGCCGTGCAGACCGGCGTACCCTACAATCCCACGATCAAGGACGGACGGGGCACCGTCGGGATCACGCCGCCCAAGACCAACTGGGCCCAGACGATCGACACGCCGCCCTACTTGGGATACGCGGTCACCTGCGGCATCAGCTTCACTTTCGGCGGAGTGCGCATCGATACCCGCGGCCGGGTGGTCAACACCAGCCTGGAGCCGATTCCGGGGCTCTACGCCGCCGGGGAAATGGTGGGCGGCTTGTTCTACCACAACTACCCCGGCGGGTCGGGCCTCTCCGCCGGCATGGTCTTCGGGAGACTGGCCGGCAGCAGCGCCGCCCAGGACGCCGCCGCCCTGCGGGACTAGGCGGTTCTCTGGTTAGGCGGTAGCATTTATCCGGCTGCGTTGGGAGCCCGATACGGCCGGATTTACCCAATCTCAGTGTTGGGCGCCGGAGGTTAGAGCAATGAAAACATACAGGTTTCGCGCAGAAATTGAAGGCGACGAAGACGGCTGGTTTGTCCGGTGCCCTGCCATGGAGCGTTACGGGGGCTTCGCAGGCGGTGATACCAAAGAGGAAGCCTGGAACCTTATCGAAGAGATTTTAAGAGCGAATATTGAAACCATGCTCGAACTGGGAATGCCCGTTCCCGAAGATACGGAAGCGGCCAACTCCTCTAGAGAGGGGCAGACCTGTGTAACCGTGTTGCCAGAGAACAAGCCAGTCCAACGAAAAGACCACTCACCAAAGACCTACCAGTTTCAGGTGATAATTGAACCCGACGAAGACCAATGGGCTGCTTATTGCCCTGCCTTAGTTGAGCGGGGGGCGGCGACCTGCGGCTACACGAGAGAGGAGGCTTACATAAATATTCATCAAGTCCTCCGAATGACTCTCGAAACCATGATAGCCCACGGAGAAACGGTCCCGGCGGAGGCGCTGACGCTGTCCGGTGAAACTCTTGCCGTAACCGTATGAGCCGGATTGATTTTTCGCGGTTGCGCTCATTAACTGCCGGGCAAATTGCGTCGGCCCTAGAACGCGATGGATTTCAATTGGCGCGGCGTCCGGGAGGCCACCGGCAGTATAATCACCGGGACGGGCGGAGAGTTACTGTGCCTTACCATCGCTCTGGCCGGACCTTTCCCATAGGAACGTTGCAACGCATCATAGTAAGCCAAGCCCGCTGGACCTGGAACGACCTGCGCCGATTGGGTCTGGTTTAGAGCCACGTCTCTTAGAACCAGTTGGCCTTGTCGACGACGTTTCGCAGGGGCGTGCCGTCGTTGAACCTCTTGCAGTTGTCGATGAACAACTCGGTGCGCCGTTGGTCAAGATAGGGGCCGTCTCCCGCAACGTGGGGCGTAATCAGCACCCCCGGCATGCTCCACAGGGGATGGCCCGCCGGCAGCGGCTCCACTTGGAAAACGTCCAGCCCGGCGCCCGCGATTTCGCCCTCCCGCAGCGCATCGGTCAGATCGGCCAGCACCGTGGTCGCGCCGCGGCCGATGTTGATGAACACGCCGGACTTCTTCATCGCCTGGAACTGGGGGGCGGCGAACATGCCCTGGGTTTCCGGCGTCTCCGGGACCGTTACGATCACGAAATCTCCCCGGGGCAGCACATCCAAGAGATTTTCGGGGCGGTGCAACTCCGCCACGCCCTCCGACGGCTCCGCCAGCCGGGGGTCCACGCCCAGCACTGTCATGCCGAACTCCGCGCAAAGCCTGGCGGTCTCCCCCCCGATGCCGCCCACGCCCACGACCACTGCGGTCGCTTCGGGCAGATAGACCGTTTCGTAGCCCTGCCGCCAAACGCCCTCGATCTGCTGGGGGATGTATACCTGCAGGCCCCGGGCGAAGGCCAGCAGGAAAGCCATGATGTGGGCGCTGATGTGGTCGTTGTAAATCTCCCTGGTGTTGGTGACCACGACATCGCTGCCGATGAGGGCCTCGTGATAGTACCCGGCTTCGGGCCCGGCCTGGGGGCAAGCGACCCATTTCAGGTTTTGGGCCCGTTCGAACAGCTCCGGTACTATATTGCCGAAGGCGGCGTCGGCGTCTCCAATAACCTCCATAGCCTCGCCCACTGTGGGGCACAGTTGCACGTCGATGTCCGGGATTTCCTTCCTGAGCAGGTCCGGCCAATGCTCCTGGTAGTTGGGCGGGCAGATCAACAGCTTGAATCCCATGGTCTCACCCCTGAACGTTAAATTAGATGTCCGGAATTGGCGTCCGGAATTGGCGTCCGGAATTGGCGTCCGGAATTGGCGTCCGGAATTGGCGTCCGGAATTGGCGTCCGGAATTGGCGTCCGGAATTGGCGTTAGTGTAAACCACAGAGAGCACAGAGTAGAAACATTCTCTGTGGTTTCCGTGTTCCCTGTGATAAATTGAAGCGCATGGGAAGTTCGGCTGAATACCGGGGACCGGCGGCCGCCGGCGCGGGTGACTAATGCCCCAACCCATCCGGTTAGTCCGAGCGGTCTTGGCCCATCAGGGCGACTCCGCAGACCCGGAGCTTCTGCACTGGATCAAAGACCGGCTCGACGAAACATTGGGCCTGCAACCCTGGGTGGTGGTGGCCATCATCGCCGTATTCATACTGCTGGTCCCCGCCGCCGTGATGCTTGCATATTATTTGCAGCAACGTCGCCGCTCCGACCCCGACCAGACACATCCCGGCGGCTCGGAGTGATCAACGAAATTCCATCTGCTCCAGCCGCTCCGCGCCGCAGGGTCTTTTAATTCTCCTCTCCCTTGAGGGAGAGGGCTGGGGTGAGGGTGAAATGCTGGCAATAACGATGGCCGCTCACGCTAGGGAACGCCCCCACCCTAACCCTCCCCCATTTGGGGGAGGGGACGACTAAATGACCCTGCTCCGCGCCGGAAAAGAGCTTGCCAGCAGGGGCGAAACGCGTTAGACTAGCGTCCGCCTTGAGAATCGGGTGTATCTTTACGGAGGGTGATTTCAGGCCGTTATGTTCGACAAAACCTCTCTCGACGCGCTGTTTGAAGAGCTTCGTGACAACTACGAGTTGGAACCGGAATGGGAGGACTTCCAGCGGGCTGCCCACTTGGGTGTGGCGCGCTTGGATGGCGGCGTGGAAATTGGCGATATCGACCCACGGGTCGCCGGGATCGTTCTAAAGCACAACCCCGGCTAAATCCGCCGCCCGGCCGCGGGACTCGCGGCCCCATCGCTGTCCGTTGACGGCTGGCCGGTTGACAGCCGGGATAGCGCATCTCTAGCTTTTATAAGAGGGACAGACCCTGACGACAGGGCCTGTCTCTCTTATATTTTTGTCCGCTTCGGCGGACCGCCCCAAGGAGGTGCGTAATCTTGATTTGCCGACGCTGCCAGTCGACTCGCCTCATCCCCCTGCTCAAGAAACGGCGCGATGACAACGACGTATTTCGTTGCCAGGAATGCGTTTCATATTCAGCCCGCCCGCACCGGCGCTGGGCGGGCGTTCGTCCGGCCTGCCCCGGACCACCGCCCTGGAATCCGGATACGGCGGGGGCATTGATCCCCATGTCGGCAGTTTCCGATACGGTTCTCTCTCCGTTGGACTTCGCCCGGAATGTTCTCGGCGTGCAGTTGTGGAGCAAACAGGAGGAGGTGCTGTCCGCCCTCCTGGAACACCGCAGGGTCGCGGTGAAGTCGGGCAACGGGCTGGGAAAGGGATTTTCCGCCGCCGTGGCGCTGTTGTGGTTCCTCCATGCCCACCAAGACGCCGCGATTGTGCTCAGCACCGCGCCGACCTTCCGCCAAGTGCGGCACATCCTGTGGCGGCAGGTACACCGCCTGTACCGCCCGGCCTCCGAGATACTGGGCGGCAAGATGCTGGACACCCGGTGGGAGATCTCCGCCGAACGGTACGCAATGGGGCTGTCCGCCGAGAGCGCCGACCAGTTTCAGGGCTTTCACAGTCCCAACATGTTCATCGTGGTGGACGAAGCCGAGGGCGTGAGCGACGAAATCTTCGAGGCCATTGAGGCCGTAATGACGTCGGCCAGCCCCCTGCTGCTCCTCATCGGCAATCCCACCACGGTGTCGGGCGCATTCCGGCGGGCGTTCCATGAAGAACGACACCTGTACCAAACGGTCACCATCTCGGCCTTGGACAGCCCCAACGTACAGACGGGACAAGTGATAGTCCCGGGCCTCACCACGGCCCGTTGGGTGGAGGAACGCCGGGAGGTTTGGGGCGAGGACAACCCCATCTATCGCGCCCGGGTGCTGGGAGAGTTTCCGAAACAGGCCGAGGACACCCTCATAAGCCTCACCGACATCGAAGCCGCCGGACGAAGCCGTTCATTGACAGGGTCCGGGACAGGGTCCGGGACTGGATCCGGGAAGGACCCCGGGAGCGAATCCGGGTTGAGCGGCGCCGTCGACGATGAGGTGGTTATGGCGGTGGACGTGGCCCGGTTCGGCTCCGACCGCAGCGTGGTCCTCACACGGCGCGGCCCACACGTGGAGCGGGTGCAGACCTTTCGCCACCTCGACACCATGCAGCTGGCCGGTTGGGTCGCCGGTGCAATTCGGGAGCACAACCCCTCCTTGGTTGCGATCGATGAGATCGGCGTCGGCGCCGGTGTCGTCGACCGTCTCAAGGAGCAGGGTTTCCAGGTGCGGGGCATCAACGTAGCTCGTAAGGCTCGACAGGAACACGTCTTCTCCAACCTGCGGGCCGAGGGATACTGGCAGCTTCGGGAACGGTTCGCCTCGGGGAACATCGTCATCCCCGACGACAATCAGTTGATGGGAGAGTTGGCGGCTCTGCGGTACAGCTTTGACAGCCAGGGCCGGGTTCAGATGGAAAGCAAGGACTCAATCCGCCAACGGGGTCTTCCATCTCCCGACAAGGCCGATGCGCTGATGCTGGCCTTTCTCGGCCCGGCCAACAGAATGAGGTTATGGACATGAAGCATCATCCAGGTTCTTCGACCGACAAACACAACGCCTCTCTCCGACGTCCGGCGTCCCGAATATGGGACCGTATTTTGCCGCTCGGAGCGCCCGGCTTGGGTAAGCAGGCAAGGCGCCTCTTTTCCCGAATCTGGGCCCGTCCCTCAAGGTTGGACCGGGTGGAGCGTGCCAACCGCGCTGATTATGCCGACCACGAGGGTCCGTTCCCCGTCACCTCATCTGCCGGAGGGTGGTCGCGTACGGAGTACGGGGAATATTACGCTACTTCCGTTCCCGTTTACGCCGCAATCAAGATGAGGGCGGACGCCCTGGCTCGCACCCCGGCGGCGGTCTACCGCAGAAACAGCGCGGGACAACGGGCCTTGGTTGGCGCCGGACCACCCGGTCCGGCAACTGCTGGACCGGGTCAACCGTTGGTACTCCCGGTCCGAGCTGTGGCAGGCAACCGAAATCTACCTGAACCTGTGGGGCGCGGCCTTTTGGGCGGTGGAACGGGACCAAGACGGCCGCCCGGAAATCTGGCCCCTTCGGCCCGACCGGACCAGCGTCGTACCGGACCGGGACAGCCATGTGCGGGGCTTTGTCTATCAAGGCAGGACCGGACCGGTGGCCTACACTCCCGACGAAGTGGTATGGATGCGTTACTTCAACCCGATGGAGGAGTTCGCGGGCCTGTCGCCCATTGCGCCAGCCCGGATGGCGGTGGACATGGGACGGGACGGGCTGCGCTTCAACCGGAGCTTTCTCCCGCAACTCGGCTCAGCCGGACTTCGTGCTGCTGACCAACGAGACCATGAATGACAACGAGATTGAGGACTTCTACCGGCGGTGGGAAGCCAGGTTCCGAGGCCCCAACCACGCTCACCGGCCGGCGGTGGCCAGCTTCGTCAGGGACATCAAGACCCTGGGAATGAGCCACCGCGACATGGACTTCATCCAAGGACTCCGCTGGAGCCTCGAGGAGGTCAGCCGGGCCTACGGAGTGCCGAAACCGTTACTGGGCGACTTGGAACGGGCCACCTTCTCCAACGTCAACGCCGCCGAACGCTTCTTCTGGCGCAACACCATGGTCCCTGAGATGCAGTTCTTGGCGGAGCAAGTCAGCCGCAAGCTCTTCCCGTTGCTGGGCTATCCAGGCCTCGAACTGGAGTTCGACCTGACTGCCATCGAGGCTCTCGGCGACGGCGAGACGGCCCGGGTGAACCGCGAGTCCCAAATGCTGGACCGGGGCGTACTGACGATCAACGAAGTGCGCCGCAGCCGCAACCTTCCCGACGTCCCCTGGGGCGACGAATGGGCCAAGGCCATGCCAAAGAAGCAGGGGTGACAGGGAACGCTACCGGCAAGGGCCCAGGTACCGGTCGAACCATTCCAGCGTCCGGGCCATGTATTCCCGGCGCATGTGGGGATGGCCGGTGCGGGGGAAGGCGTGGGTACAGCCGGGAAACCTGACGAACTCCACGGTCTTGCCCAAGCGCTTCAGCACGGTGAAGTATTCTTCACTCTGAGCGATGGGGCAGCGGGCGTCCAACTCTCCGTGGAGCAGCAGTACCGGTGTGTTGACGTTCGAAGCGTAGGTTATGGGCGAATGGGCCAGCAGTTCGTGGGCCGCCTCCGCCAATGAGCCTCCCCACTGCGGTTCTCCGAAGCTGATTCCTATATCGGAGGTCCCGTACATGCTGTAGAGGTCCGTGGGCGGCGCTCCCACAACCGCCGCCCGAAAGCGGTCGTCGTGACCCACCGCCCAACTGGTCATGTAGCCGCCGTAGCTGTAACCGTGGATACCCAGGCGCGATGGGTCGATGTAGGGACGCTCACATACCCGCTCCACCGCCGCCATCAAGTCCCGATAGTCCTCGCCGCCCCAGTCCCGCAGCACCGCCATCATGAACTCGTTGCCGTAGGTGGAGGAACCCCTGGGGTTCACCGCCAGCACTGGGTACCCGGCGGCGGCCAGCGCCTGCTGCACTGGGATGAACGAGTCGTAGAATGCGCCGTTGGGCCCGCCGTGAATGTCCAGCACCAGCGGATAGGCGCCGGACTCGTCCAAGTCGTGGGGCAGCAGGAGGCGGCATTCTATGTCATACCCGGCCCGCTCGATCCAGAACTTCTCCAACCGGGCCGGCGGGTGTTCCTGGATGAAGTCGGCGTTGGCCGCTGTGAGCTGACGGGACTCCCCGGAAACGAAATCGACGAGGTGAATATCCCCCGGGGAATCCGGCGTTGACACCACGGTTACAGCTCGTTCGGAGTCACGGTCCAAGCTCAACGACGCGGCTTGGCCGGACCCACGCCACAGGGCTTTCACGCCCGAGCCATCGGCTTGGGCCTGGTAGACACGGCTCCCGCCGTGCCGTTCCCCCAAGAAAAGCACCTGGCCGTCGCCGTTGCCGTCCCGAGTCCACCTGATATCCGGATTGCGGTTGACCCCTGGGAATCCCAGGACGGGCCGCATACTGTCGTCGGTGATGCGCCGGGGTTCCCGGCCTTTTTCAAGAACGTACAACCAGCCCTGCCAGAGCGCCATCCCTTCCGGGGCGTCGGAGGCCATTGCCGCCAACCGGTCGCCGCCGGGCGCCCACACTGCGGCGCCCACGCTGTAAAGTCCTTGGGACCATTCCTCAGCTTCGCCTCCCTCCGCCGGTACTACGTAGACCTCGGTGAGGGCCCTGAGGTCGCGGTCGTCCCTCCGGCCGGAAATGAAGGCGATCTTCGAGCCGTCTGGCGACCAGACCGGCGAGAAGTCGTCCCAGTCTCCGTCGGTGATTTGGACCGGGTCGCCGCCGCCGACGTTGACGACAAACAGATGGTGGTGGGCATTGCCCCGCCAACCCATGGAATCGTAGCGGTAGCGCACCCGGTTTACGACCGTGACCTTAGGCCCGCCGCCGGACTCGCCGCCGCCAGCCGGAGGCTCCACATCGGCGCAATAGACCAAACGTTCGCCGTCCGGCGACCACGCGAAGTCCGCCACTCCCTTGGGGCTGGTCGTCACGGGGCGGGCCTCACCCCCAGATGCGTCCATAACCCACACCTGTCGTGGTCCTTCCCCGGGGGACCGCAGGAAAGCGAGCGACTTCCCACCGGGAGAAAAACGAGGACCTGTATCGGCAATACCCTGGGTAAACTCTCGAGCTTGGCCCGTTTCGAGGTCCATCAACATCAACCGGGAGAGGGTCCGGGCGTCGCCGTTTTCGGTTCGTTCCACCCAGGAGCTTGCGTAGGCCATTCTCCGGCCGTCGGGGCATAGCACGGGGTCGGCCACCCCTGAAAGTTCATAGACCATGTCGGGGGTCATGGGGCTGCTCATATCACGTTCCTGCCAGCGGGGGATTGTGCTGTTGCCGAGTTTAGCATAGGAATCCCTGTAGTCGGCTCTCGGACAAGCGGGCCCCAGTTACAATAGACTTGATTTCGGACCTGGTCTCAGGCCTGATTTTCTTCGGCGAAATCTGCCAGGCGGATTTAATAACATGGAACGGGACTTGATCGGTTACGGCAAAGACGCTCCCAGTATCGAGTGGCCCGGCGGGGCCCGCATTGCCGTTTCCTTGGTGGTGAATTACGAGGAAGGCGCGGAGTACTCCACGATGGACGGCGACTCCCACCACGAGACCAACGGCGAGGTGCCGTCTCCGGTGCCCGCGGGCGACCGGGACCTGAACAACGAGTCGTTCTTCGAATACGGTAGCCGCGTGGGAGTATGGCGGCTGCTGGACATGTTCCGCCGGTACGGGGTGGCGAGCACCTTCTTTTGCTGCGCGCTGGCCTTGGAGCGGAATCCCGGGGTGGCGCGGGAGATTCCCGGTCAAGGCCACGAGGTATGCGGCCACGGCTACCGCTGGGAAGAGTACCACCTGATGGACCGGGACGCGGAGCGCTATGCCATCGCCAAGACCGTGGAGTCACTGCAGAGGACCACCGGGCAGCGCACCGTGGGCTGGTTCACCCGTTATGGCCCCAGCGTGAACACCAGGGATCTGGTGGTTGAGCACGGCGGGTTCGTCTACGACAGCATCGGCTTGAACGACGACCTGCCCTATTATGTGACGGTCAAAGAGCTACCCTGGCTGGTCGTCCCCTACAGCATGGAGACCAACGACGCCCGGTTCTGGCGGGGCGGACTGGTCAGCGTCAACGACTTCTACGATTACCTGAAAGACACCTTCGACGTCCTCTATGAAGAGGGCCGCACCCACCCGAAGATGATGTCGGTCGGCCTCCACTGCCGCATCGCCGGCCGTCCGGCCCGCTCCCGGGCAGTCGAGCGGTTCCTGCAATACGCCCGTCAGATGCCCGGCGTCTGGTTCGCGCGCCGCGACGAAATAGCCCGCTGGTGGCTGGAGCGCTACCCGGCTGAGGTTAGTTAAACGCCGGGCTCCGCGGAGGCCGATGAATTTACCCTATGCGGTCTGCTCGACCGCCCGTTCCACCGTTTCGACCAGCCAAGCGTTCAAACTTTTGCCTTCGGATTTGGCTGCGGTTGCAGCTGCGCGGTGAACCGCTGGACTGACCCGTAGCGGGATCCTGCCAGAGAACGGCTTGTCCGGGGAACGTCCCCGCTCAAGGCACACGGCCAGATAATCGTCTATCGAGGACCGAAACTCGCGATTTAGCTGTTCGACCGACGTACCCTCAAAGACGATAACGTCGCGGGTGTCTACAACCTCGCCGAGAAAGACCCCCGCGTCATCATCGAATGTAATCGCGGCACGATAGCCTTTGTAATCCATCATGGCTTTATCCCGGCTTCGGTTAGAAATCGCCTGATCGATTTCACCGCGCCTTTCCGGATTTCCTTCTGCGGGTGCGGGACATGCAGATGAAGAGCCACTTCATTTAACTCGATGTAGACCCTGGAGCCCGCACGTTCCTCGATGTAGGCGCCGCAGGCCAGAAGCAACGATTCAAAGTCATCCCACCGGATTCCGGATGGCGTAGGGTGCCGGTAGATGGCTTCCAGAGTCCTGCGATGTCTTCTCGTCACGAGGCGATGATATCATATTGTGATATTACATTACGGGAATCTCAAACTCGAATCGTTCGGAGTCGAAGAGGACCAGATAGGCGGCTGCCTAATTCAACGCAGAGCGCGCCCGAATTTCTTTGTGATTTCCGCGTTTAGCTTAATTCCGCGACCGCCTGCGCCAGCCGGTCAACCTCTTCCTCTGTATTGAAAAAGTGGAGGGAGGCGCGGATGCCTTGAGGGTAGCCGACCTGGCGAACGACTATCCGGTGGTTGTTCCAGAGGCGGGCGACCACGGCGTCGGGGCTGTGGCCGGCCACGGCGAAAGATACCAAGCCCGATGACTGGCGGCGCTCCATGGGGGCGATTACGCGCACTCCGGACATCTCCGCCAGTTGGGCCTTAAACCGGTCGGCAAGGTCCAGGTTGCGTTCTTCGATATTCTTGATGCCGGCTTCGTCTATGAAATTGGCGGCCTCGACGAAGGCCGCCTGCAATGGCACGCTCCCTGAGCCGCCCAGAAACTTCTCGATCGATCCGGTGTCGGGCTGGAATTCGGTGGGGTCGTCGGTGTGCAGCATCGCCCGGCCGCCGGTGTGGGCCGGATGTACCTGCTCGACCAGCCCGGGTCGAATGTAGAGGGCCCCAACGCCCTCGTAGCCCAATACCCACTTCTGGCCGGGTATCGAGTAGAAGTCGAAATCGCTTTCGGTCATGTTCAGATGTATGTGGCCGCCGGTCTGTGCGCCGTCCAGCATAATGAGAGCGCCGCGCTCTCTGGCGAGGGAGGCCAGCCGCTCCGCCGGCATGCGCAGGCCAGTGGAATACTGGATGTGGCTGACGAAAACCATCCTGGTGTTGGCCGTGAAGGCCGCTTCGAACTTCTCGACTATGGTGTCCCAAGAATCGTGTGGGTCCAGGGACACCACATTCACCTTGACACCGTAGCGCAGTCCGGCGTGGAAGCTGGGCGAGAGGACGGAACCGTGCTCCAGGTTGCAGGTAATGATCTCGTCGCCTTCCCTCCAGTCGAGTCCGCTCATAACAATGTTGAGGCCTTCAGTCGTGTTCCGGGTGACCAGCACCGAATCTAACGGCGCGTTCAGCAAACGAGCGGCGGCACTCCGTGCCGCGGCCTGGATTTGTCCACCGGACTCGTAAACGTCGGCCGTGGTGGGGCCGCGCTCCATCTCCAGGTCCGTGCGGGCCTTCATGGCCTCGGCGGCCCGGCGGGGCGGCGGGCCCGACCAACCCGTATTCATGTAGGTCAGGTTGGCGAGAACGGGGATTTCGTCGCGGAGTTTCTGTACGTCCATGAAATAGACCACCTGCGAGAAGGGGCAACCGGTGTGGTTGCCCCTGAAGTCTGGCTGCCAATGCGGACCCGGTCTGTTGATTCGCCTATCGGGGCGAGTAGGGGGTCGGCCGGAGGATCGAATGGTGGGAAACGCGGACCAGCGAGCCGTTTTCTTCGGACGCCTCCCGAGCCTTCTGCCAGTCCGGATCGGCCTGGAACGCGGCCCAACTCTTCTCCCTGGCGCCCAGGTCGGGGTAGCCCAGCATGTAGACCAAGCGGTTGCTGGTGCCCACGTCCTCGGTCCAATAGGCCACGTTCTCGATTCCGTGCTTCTCGAACAGGCCCATGGTGTGATTGGAGAACCGGTTGTTCAGGTCGGGAAGCTTGCCGGGCATGGCGTCGTAGACCCGGAGTTCCTGTACTGCGGTGTTGAACTTGGGTTCGGGGGAATACGGTGTGAGGCGCATCAACGAGTTCAGCACCTTGGCGACCAACGGCCCGCCGGCCTCGGTCTCGGCCCTCACTTCGTGCCAAGCCTTGTCGGCCTGGAAAGCGGCCCACTTGTCTTCGCGGTCGGCCATGCTGTCGAAGCTGAGGATATAGGTCAATTGGTTGCTGTGGCCGATCTCGTCGGTCCAAAAGCCCATCATGCCGATGTCGTACTGCTTGAAGAAGCCCATTGTGTGATTGGCAAACCGGGCGTTTATATTCGGCAGCTTGCCCGGAACGGCTACATATACCCGAGACTCGTAAATCATGGTCGCTCTCCTGCTCTGGATTGCCCACATTCGAGGTCCCTCTCACCGGGAGAAGGCTGGAGTGACTACTTTTGCTCGATGAACTCCAGCTGAACGCCGTCGGGGCCTTCGAAGAAGACGACGCGGCGGTCGCCGGCGATCACGGCTTCCTCCAGAATCTTGGCCCCGTTGGCCCGGAGCATTTCGATCATCCCGGCGATGTCATCGGTGTCCACGGCGATGTGTTCCATACCGTACTTCTGCTCCCGGGTCTGGGAGGCGATGTGCGCGGTGACGTTGAGCGTCAGGCCGTGCAGGTCAAGGCGCACACCGGTCTCTCCGACGTCGGCAATCTTGGTGGCGCCCATGGTATCGATGTAGAACTTGGCGGTCGCCTGCGGGTCCGGCGATTTCAGATGGACGTGGTTAAGTGAAATGGCCATAAGGGGCCTCCTTAAGTTGAAATGTTAGACGTGGAATCCGTACGCAAATAGGGAGTATTCTATCTGGCAGAATAGTTTACCGGCCCAAGTCCGTCAAGCAGAGTTGACGATGGTCGGCAATGCGCCCAAAATCACGGAAAATCCCTCCCCAAGCGGTTCCTGATAACACTGATATGCCACCAAGCGTTAAAGCGCACGTTACACGGCAAATGCTGCGCTGGGCCAGAGAGCAGGCCGGCTGCGACCTGGATCAGGCGGCGAAATCCGCTGGCACGAACGCCACCGCCGTTGCAGAGTGGGAATCGGGCAGCACCGGCCAACTTCCTACCATCCGGCAGGCGCAGAAACTTGCCCGCGCCTACCGGGTGCCTCTTGCCGTCCTATACTTGGAGCGTCCGACGCCGGACCTGGGGTGGGAGTCCGTCCCTGAGTTTCGCCGACTGGATCCGGAAATAGGGGGCACTCGCCCTCAATCCAGACAACTACGCTGGATGATACGGCAGGCGCAGGAGCGGCAGGCTTTCGCCATAGAATTGTTGGATGATGTGGCGGAATCGCCTTTGCCATGGGTCGCTTCTGCTTCGCTGGACGAAGACCCGGAATCGCTGGGCGGGCGGATTCGGGAAGCCCTAGCCGTTAGCGACGAAACCCCCGCAACAGCCGACAGAGAGCGGGTTCTCGACTGGTGGGTTGAGCGTGTTGAAAATTTGGGCGCTTTCGTGTCCCGATACCGACCTGATGGCAATCAACATTGGTCTGTAGAGCCATCTGAAGCACGAGGACTGTCTCTGTGCCATCCGCTGGCTCCCTACATAGTGTTGAATAGCAGAGACGCTCCTGCCGGACGAATTTTCACGCTGTTGCACGAACTGGCCCATATCTACTACGGTCAGTGTGGACTAGATGACCTCGTTGACGAAAGACATATTCCTGTAAATTCGAGGATTCTAGAACAACGTTGCAATCAGGTTGCCGGGGCGTCGTTGATGCCGTCCATCATGTTCACGCAGGAATGGGAAAAAGCAACTGGCAGCGTCATGGACAAGGTCCGCACAGTTTCTGACGTGTTTGGCGTCAGCCAACAAGCAACGGTGGTGAGGGCACGGTTGAATGGGATGCGGCTTATTTCTGAGGAACAATACGGCAGCATCTTGGGATACCTGGCAAATGAGTACCGCGAATATCGGGACTCAAAGGTCGCTGGGGGCGGCGGCCGAATGGCGTCCCCCGTGCGAGTGCTGAAAGATTTGGGAGGCAAGTACGCAAGGTTGGTTTTCAACGCCTACGCCGATAAACGATTGAGCCAGCTGGACGTCGCAGATGCTCTGGATGCGCGAGTGGGAGATGTTGATGGCATCCGCAACCGGCTGTAGGTATGCTCTTTGCCTTGAATAGGGAGATATACTCCCCCGATACTTCGGCTTTAATTGCGGTATGGGAAGAACGTTATCCGCAGGAGCTTTTCCGCGAGGTGTGGCAGTTTATAGATAGTTTGGGCGACAGACTGAAGATTTGCGAAGAAGTGCGTCTAGAAGTTGAGCGCCATGCCCCGAATTTGCTGGAGTGGCTTGGGGAGTCTTCCGTTGATTGGCAGTTGTCGCTGACATTGTTGGGTAGCAGTGGGGCTGATTTGGTTCAGCACCACTTGCAGAGGATAGTCAACGGATGGCCACGCTGGCGATCGGTTCGTTCTAGGAACGATGCTGACCCGTGGGTTATAGCATACGCTCTTGCTTTGGGCGGTGTTGTAGCTAGTGAGGAGCGTCCAGGTGGGCGGGATGTCAAGATTCCCGAAGTTTGTTCCACTGTAGGTAAGACACATGAATTTACTGGATTTGTTCAGAGCTGAGGGGTTCGGTCGCGTCTAACGAAGTTACTGGTTGCTGTTTTCGCGCGTGATGCCACCTTTTATAGTCCCTCACTTCTGCGCTGCAAATTCCCCATTGCGCTGCAGGCGGCTATAATGCCCCCGCCAACCGCATTCAACAGGAGGGGATTATGCCTATCGAGCAACACGCCCCGGAATTTGCGCGCATCATATCCGCCGACGCCGAGATCGCCAGGCACACGCCCGACGACTACGGTGGGGCTAACGGACCGGCCGAAGGCCCGTTGTGGTGGTCGGACGGCGGCTATCTGCTGTTCAGCGACATTCACAACAACCGGCGCATCAAGTACACGCCCGGACAGGGCGCCAGCGTCGACAAAGAGCCGACCAACCGCGCCAACGGCCTGACCCGCGACCAACAGGGCCGTCTCATTGCGTGCGAACATGACAGCCGCCGGGTGACCCGGACCGAGTCCGACGGGAGCATCACGGTGGTAGCGGCCAGCTTCCAGGGACGGCCTCTGAACCGGCCCAACGACGTGGTGGTAAAGTCCGACGGTTGTATCTATTTCACCGATCCGTGGACTCATCCCCATGTTCCGGAGCAATGGGACCTGCCCTATTCCGGCGTGTTCCGGGTGACACCCGACCTGGGCTCCATAACGCTCTTGGTCGATGACTTCGTGATCCCAAACGGCCTGATGTTCTCTCCCGACGAAAGCATTCTGTACATAAACGATTCCCGCCGGGCCCATATCCGGGCCTTCGACGTCAATCCCAATGGCGGCCTGGCCCGGCAGTCAGACCGTGTGATCGCCGATCTCGCCGGCAGCGAGCCCGGAGTCCCCGACGGAATGAAGGTGGACGTGGAGGGGAACATCTACTGCGGCGGCTCCGGCGGCCTGTGGGTCCTTGACCCGTCCGGCAAGAAGCTGGGGGTTGTAGTCCACGGCGCGCACGCCACGACCAACCTGTGCTTCGGCGGCGACGACTGGAAAACCCTTTATTTCACCAGCTGGAACCACCTGGGTTCCGTCCGGGTGAACATCGCCGGCGTACCGGCGCCAGTGGTCTAGAAAAACGAAACGAGTTAAACACAGAGGGCGCAGAGAACGCAGCGATCAAGGGATAAAAGAAAACTCTGTGGCCTCTGTGCGCTCTGGGTTAAAAAACTATGGAGGCGGGGATTATGGCGAGGATAGACTCGGTATCGCGGGAACAGCTTTCCGCAGACGACCAGCAATACTACGATGCCATCGTCGGCACAAGGGGCAGCGTTCGGGGTCCCTTCGGCGTGCTGCTCAACAGCCCCAAGCTGGCCGCCCGCGTGGCCGACACCGGGGCGTTCGTCCGATTCGAGTTCGGGCAACCGGAAGCTTTGAAGGAGACGTTGATCATCGCCACGGCGAAGGAGATGGAACAGCAGTACGAGTTCTCGGCCCATGCCCGGCTGGCCCGCGAGGCCGGCGTATCGGACGCGACCATCGCGGCCATCGCCAACGGTACAGCCCCTGCCGGACTGGAAGGGGACGAGGCCCTGCTGGTCAACTACGTCCACGAGTTGCTGCGCCAGCACAAGGTCAGCGACGCGACTTTCAAGGCAATGACCAGCCGATTCGGCGAGAACGACACCCTGCACTTCACCGTGCTATGCGGCCATTACCTGCTGGTGGCCCAGGTGTTGACGGCGTTCGACGTGGAATTGGCGGAGGGGATGGCCAAGGAGATACCGGACTAGCCGGGGCGGCGAATTTAACCACAGAGCGCGCAGAGGTTTTAAGGTCTCGCTCTTTTTTCTCTGCGCTGAGTTTTTACTGCCTGCCTTTCGCTAGCACCATTGGTTTCATGATCATGCATTCTACGTTCCGCTCGGCCACAGCGCGTTGGGAGTTGTGACCACCAGTTCGGCGAAATACCCCTTTCTGGGTAATTTTCAACGCATATATAACGACTTGTTCCGCCCGAAGTCGATCGCCCCTGTTAACCCCTGTCATCGTCATTAAAGACAATCACTCCTTCCTCCATCAAATCGTCGCAGACCTCAAGTATCAAAGACAAGTCCAAAGTAAGCGTATCGGCCAAGTCAACGTAGTCCAAGGGCTCTCTGACCTTAAAGGCTTCGAGGATTTCCTTTCTCGCCTGCTCCTTGGTGATGTCCCTCAGCACGATTACGTTGTCTGATTCCAGATCTCTCGCGGCCTCTGCCTCCCGTTCCAACTCTGCGACACGGGCCGACAAAATTGCCACCTGTTTTTTAAGGCGCTCGACTTCCGGCTTGGAGCGGTATCCCGGAGAGTGGCGGACTGGGTGTTGATGTCCTCGATTTCCCATCGCCCTTGCCGGGCGTGGCGCCTGTCTGCCAATCGCTGTTCTGGTTCCGGCCATGCGATCCCTCCCAAGTCTTGGCGCTAGTCTAACAGCCCCACAATCAAGAAGAAAATCAACCAAGCCCGGCTTTCACACCTCCTCTCGCTGGACCAGGTGCACCAGCAGGCCGCCGAGGCTGGCAGGGTGGACGAAGCCGATTTGGGCGCGGCGGCTGCCCGGGCGGCCTGCATGGTCGATCAACGTCAGGCCGGCGCTTTCCAACCGTGTCAGCAGTCCGTTAATGTCCATCACCTTGAGGGCCAGGTGGTGCAGACCGGGCCCGCGGGATTCGATGAAACGGGTGATTACGCCTTGGTCCTGGCTGGTGCTACCAGGGCGTCCGTGCTCCACCGGCGCCGACGAGTCGGGTTCGATGTTCTGCAGGAACTCGAGCTCACAGTCGCCGATGGTTACGAAGGCCACCCGGACGCCGCCCACAACCCGAGGCTGCCCGGCGCGGTAGGTTACCCCGTATTTGTCGGAGGTGAAGCTTTCGAAAGGCTGGCTGATTTCGGTGTCGGTCTGGGTGCTCTCGACGGCCCAACCCAGCTTGCGGGCGAACACCTCTACCGCCAGATTGTTGTCCTCGCTGGCGACCCCGATGTGATCGATTCGCTCCACTTGGCCGGCGTCGCCCGACGGCAGATTCAGCCGCTCCGATAGATAGACGATGACGCCCCCGGTGGCTTGAGGGTCCAGCAACATGCGCTGGGCGCCCCCCAGCCCCCATTCCGGGCCCGCCGACCGGGACGGCACGCCCAAGCGGCCGGCCTCCATGGCGGCGCTCACCATACCGTCTACCGCGACCGCCAGGTGGTGCACGCCCCTCCGCTCGGCCCCGCCCACGAACTCGTCGCCCATCTCGAACAGCGCCAGCCCGGTCTGGGCTACGGAAAACACCGGGGCCCGCCGCCCGCTGGACCCCACCGTAAGGTCGCTGCGCGGCAACTGAAACTCGGACTCCAGGATGGATGCCACACCCTCGACGTCCTGAACCACGGCGCTGACGTAGGCCAGGTAATCGCCGATCATTGGCTGCCGTCCTGGCGTTCCAGTACTATGACCGGGATTACCTTGACCGGGATTACGTTGGTGGTCCGTGCCTGAGCGGTAGCCATAACAAGCCCCTTTCGAGCCATAATTTCCCCATAATTCCCATGGGATATTAAACTTGGGACGGCGCGGCTGTCGAGGGGAGGGGTCGAGGGTTCACGCAGAGGCCGCCGAGATGGCGCGGAGTTCGCGGGGATTCTCAAGTCTCTCGGCGTTCGCTGCTATTTCTCCGCGTCCTTGGCGTGAACCGGTGTATTATTGCCGCAGGATTTTCTTGGAGGGAATTGCCATGCGGGTCATCAGGATCGCCGAGGTAGAGATCGTTCCCATCGACACGGCCACCCCGGTACCCGGCTGGACCGGCGGCGATGTAAGGCGGACCCGGCAGCCGCTGATCCCGGAGGGAAGCAGCGAGAATTTCAGCAGCAGCGTGGTGAATTTCGAGCGGGGTGCGACCACTGGCTGGCATACCCACGAAAGCGACCAGATCCTGGTCATCACCTCCGGGGTCGGCACGGTCGCCAACGAGGGCGAAGAGCACGAGGTGACCGTCGGCGACGTGGTGCATGTCCGCAAGGGAGAGAACCACTGGCACGGGGCCCGGTCCGAGTCCTACATGTCCCACATAACCATCACGGCGGTGTAGGGGCTGGGCCAAATCAACTGATCACAGCGGCGTCGATAGTGCCGACTTCACAAGGGGCGGTTAGCAAATCGTCCCTTGTTCTTGATCTGAGGAGCTATTAGGCAATAATTCGCAACTGCATCCCCAGACCGCGGGTAATCTCCAGCACGGTCGCATAGCTGAGGTTTCCGTTTTCGGCCAATGCTTGCAGCAGTCCTTCGTCGCTCGCCTCGAAGTCCAGTTCTAAACGGCCCATTTTCTTTGCTCGCGCGATGTCGCTCAGTGCTGCACGAAGCAAACTGCCGTCACCAGGTTCTTCTTCTAGACACGCTTTGAGGTATCCGCAAGCGTCTTCTTTTGAATTGAGGTATTCAGTAACGTCCCACCTTGTAAATTTTTCAGGCATTGGCTTACCTCCAATCTGACGCCAGCCGTTTTGCCCGTTCGATATCGCGTGACTGCGTATCCTTGTCGCCTCCGCTAAGTAAAACGACGACAGTCATTCCTTCGCGTATAAAGTAGATTCTATACCCCGGCCCATAGTTGATTCGCATCTCGGATACTCCATCTCCTACCGCCCTGACGTCTCCGAGATTCCCGTTCAAAATTCTTCTCAGGCGGGCGTTAATTCTGTCGAGAGCCTCTCTATCTCGAAGACCGCGAATCCATTGCCTGAACGTTTCGCTTTGGACTACCTGAAACATTGGATATCCTGAAATATAGATACCCGGTTTGCAAACGGTTTTCAACAAAGGCGTGACTATTCACGGCAGCGCCTCCGCCAGCACTTCGGCCAGGTGGCGGGCATTGCGGCCGGTGCCGTGTTCGATCTGTTGCCGGCATGAAACTCCCATGACGGCTACTTCCCAGTCGGGCCCCTTGGCGTTCACCGCCGGGAAGAGTGCCTCCGCTCCAATGGTCATGGACAGTTCGTAGTGTTCCTTTTCGTAGCCGAAAGAGCCGGCCATGCCGCAGCAGCCAGCGTTCACCAACTCCACTTGGTAGCCGGGCGGAAGGCGCAGTGCGTCTAGCGATGGGGCGGTCCCGGCCAGCGACCGTTGGTGGCAATGGGCGTGGAAAAGCACCTTCTTCTCCAGGTTGTTGAACTCCAGCTCCAAGCGGCCCTCCGCCCGCAACTTCACCAGGAATTCGTCGATGAGGTACGAGTGCTGGGCCACGGTATGGGCCTCGGGCCCGGGTACAAGCTGGGGGTACTCATCCCGGAGCGTAAGCAGGCAGCTAGGCTCACAGCCGATGATGGGGATGCCCTGACCCGCGTATGCGTGGAGCAGTGAGACGTTGTGGGCGGCGTTGGCGGCGGCGGCGTCCAGCATTCCCTTGGAGATCATGGGCCTTCCGCAGCATGGGGCGTCGGCCAGTTCCACCTTGAAGCCGGCGGCCTCCAAAAGGGCAACGGTGGCTTTTCCCACGCCTGGGTAGTTGTAGTTCATGTAGGTGTCGTTCAACAGGACGACCGTCTGCGTAGGGGCGACTCGCGAATCGCCTCCGTGCCGACGCGAACGGAACCACTGCGGGAAGGTCTGCCTCGTGAAACCCGGCACCGAGCGGTTGGGGTGCACACCCAAAAAGTGATTGGAGAACAGCTTGCCAATGGGACTGGCGGCCAGCCAGTTGGAGAACGGGGCCAAGCGGCTGCCCCATGCGCTGTATTTGGCGATGTTTCCGAAAATCCGGTTGCGCCGGGGGAGGCCGTTGGCCTTGAAGTAATTGCCCAAGAACTCGTACTTGAGCTTGGCCATGTCGACGCCCGACTCGCACTCGGCCTTGCAGCCCTTGCATTCCAGGCACAGGTCCAGGGCGTCGTAGAGCCGCTGGCTGGTAATGGTCCCTTCGGGGAGTTTGCCTGACATGGCGGCCCGCAGCAGGTTGGCCCGTCCCCGTGTGGAGTGTTCCTCTTCCCGGGTGGCGATGAACGACGGGCACATCGTTCCGTCCAGCTTCCGGCAGGCGCCCATGCCGTTGCACATCTCCACCGCCCCGGCGAAGTTGGCGTCGATGGAAAAATCGAGCAGTGTTGGCAGGGACTCTGCCCGGTAGCCGGGGCCGTAGCGCAGGTTCTCGGTCATGGGTGGACAGTCGATGATTTTGCCCGGATTCATAATGCCGTCGGGGTCGAAGGTGGACTTGAGTTCCCGGAACATCTGGTAGATCTCCGGGCCAAACATCTTTTCGTTCCACACGCCCCGGACAATGCCGTCGCCGTGTTCGCCGCTGAGGGAGCCGCCGAATTCCTTGACCAGCTCGCTGATCTCGTTTGCGATGGAGTACATCTTGTCGACACCGGCCTGGTCTTTCAGGCTGACCACCGGACGGATGTGCAGGCAGCCGACGCTGGCGTGGCCGTAATAGGCGGCCTCGGTGCCGTGGTTCCGGACGATCTCGTCGAATTGGCGCACGAACGCGCCCATGTTCTCCGGGTCGACCGCAGTGTCCTCCACGAAGGGCAGGGGCTTGGCGTCGCCGTGCATGCTCATCAACAGGCCGAGCCCGTTCTTCCGCACGCTCCAGACGTTGGCTTGGGAGGCCCGGTCCAGCAGGTTCACGCAGGCATAACCCAGGCGCCTCCGTTCCATGTCGGCCTTCAGACCTTCCGTTTTGGCGGTGAGCTCCGCCTCCGATTCGCCATAAAACTCCACGGCGAGGATGGCGCCGGGGTCGCCTTGGATGAAGGCCATCGCCGTCGACAGGCCCATCGACTGGCGGGAGCGGTCGAGCACGTTTTTGTCCATGATCTCGATGGACGATGGCCCGTGGTTCAGTATCTCCTTCACCGCCTCGCTGGCCTGGAAGATGTCGGCGAAGTGGACCACGGAAAGGCCGGTCATTGTGGGGCGGGGCACCAGGTTGACCTTGACCTCGGTAGCCACGCACAGCGTGCCCTCCGAGCCCACCACCATTTTGGCTAGATTGAACCCCCCTTCGCCCCCCCTGCCTACGGTTGGACTAAGGGGAGGCACAAACTCGTCCAGGTTGTAGCCGCTGACGCGCCGCATGATGTTGGGGTACCGGGCGGCGATCTCGGCGGCGTGGTCGTGCGCCAAGCGGCGCACGCCCCGGTAAATGTCCGATTCCAGGCCGCCGCCGCTTAACTTGACCTCCAGTTCGCCGGCGTCAAGGGGCCGGAAATGGGCCTCGGCGCCGTCGGCCAGCACCACGTCCAGCTCCATGATGTGGTCGAGGGTCTTGCCGTAGATCACCGAATGGGCGCCGCAGGTGTTGTTGCCGACGCCGCCGCCCACACAGGCCCGGCTGGAGGTCGTGGGGTCCGGAGCATACATCAGGCCGTAGGGAAGGAGCTCACGGTTCAACTGGTCCAGCACGATACCGGGCTGGACCCGGGCCCAGCTTTCCTCCCGGTTGACCTCGACGACCTGGTTCAGGTACTTGCTGAAATCGGTGACTATGGCGTGGTTGACCGTCTGGCCCGCCAGGCTGGTGCCGCCGGCCCGGGCCAGCACGGGCACGCGGTTGTCGCGGGCCACCTCCATTACAGCCAGAACGTCGTCCTTGTTCCGGGGAATCACCACACCCACCGGCTCCATCTGGTAGATGCTGGCATCGGTGCTGTAGAGCACTCGGGAAAATGGGTCGAAGCGGACCTCGCCGGCGACGCGCTGCCGCAGCATCTCCTCCAAGTCCCTGCGTTCGGCGGCGCGAACCCGGCCGGCGGTAGTGGTGGCCATTACCCGCCTCCTACAACGTGGCAACGTCAATCTACTGGCTACACAGGATACATGAAGAACGGGCCGGGGTTAACCACAAGGAGAACAGAGAACGGCGCTCTGTGGGGAAGCGAGATTTTGCCGGTCCCATCCGGGGGCCCCTACTATGATTTGCCCACATCGATGAATATGGGTAGTATGGGAACATGAAAACGACGATCGAAATCCAGGATGAACTGCTCACACGCGCTAAGAGCCGTGCCAAAAACACGGGTCGCACCCTGCGCTCACTGGTGGAGGATGGTCTCCGTCAGGTGTTAGCCGACGACGGACCCAAGGAGCGGTACGAACTTCCGGATTTGAGCGTTGGAGGCCCCGAGGGCCCGGACCCGCTGGCATCGTACTCCTGGGAGGAGTTGCGTGATTTGATCTACGAGGACCGCCCGAATCAGTGATTGCCGTCGACACGAACATTCTGGTCTATGCCCATAGACAAAAGTCCGACTTCCATGAGGCCGCGTCTGAAGCGCTCCAGACACTCGCCGAGGGAGATGCCCTCTGGGCCATTCCGTGGCCGTGCTGCTACGAGTTTCTCAGCGTAGTGACCAACCGCCGGCTTTGGAGAGATGCGGCATCCGAATCAGGGCAGGCATGGCGGCAACTAATCGGGTGGGCCGAATCCCCATCAAATCGCCTGATCGGTGAGACTCCGGGCTTTCTCGAAATTCTAAGTCGATTCGCCCAGCGTCCACGCGTCGTCGGCGGGGTCGTTCACGATGCCCGCATCGCCGCGATTTGCGTTGCCCATGGTGTCGAGACGCTACTCACCCGGGACCGAGACTTTTCATTGTTTCCCGAGTTGCCGGTCCGCGACCCAGTCGTCGGGCAGTAGGTATCTGCCACGCCGCCGATTCGCCGGCACGCCTCGCCGATATCTACTGGCCTTTAACCGATTGTGAAGCCATTCCGGCGCATGTAAACTGTAGCAGCCCCCATGAATATGGTCGACGGGAGAACCAAATACTATGCCGGAAGTCACCTCATATTCCCAGGGCACACCGTCTTGGGCGGAGCTGAGCACCACCGACGAGGCGGGGGCCCTCGCGTTCTATAACGCCCTGTTCGGCTGGGCGGACGACCCGCAGGAAATGGGGCCCAACACGTACTACCACATGCAGCGGCTCAACGGCCTGGAGGCCGCCGCCATCTATGAGCAGGGTGAAGAGGAGCGTGGACAAGGGGTCCCGCCCCACTGGAACGTCTACATCACCGTCGAGAACGTCGACGAGTTAGTCGAGAAGGTTGGGCAGAACGGCGGCAACGTGCTGTTGGACCCTATGGACGTATTCGAAGCCGGGCGCATGGCGGTGCTCCAAGACCGCCAAGGCGCGGCCTTCGCCGTGTGGCAACCGAACCAGCACATCGGCGCGCGCGTGAAACTCGAGCCGGGCGCAATGGCTTGGCATGAACTCATGACTACTGACAAGGAAGACGCCGTAGCCTTCTACCAGACCGTGTTGGGCATGGAGCGAGGGGAGACTATGGGCCCCTTCGACTACACCCTGTTGCGGGCCGGCGGCACCGAAGTCGCGGGCGTGATGCAGAAGACTCCGGAAATGGGGGAGTTTCCGCCCTGCTGGGGCGTTTACTTCGCTGTAGCCGACGTGGACGCTGCGGTGGCCCAGGCCCAGTCCTTGGGAGGTACTGTGACCGTCCCGCCCCAGGACATCCCGGACGTTGGGCGCTTCGCTGGCCTGATGGACCCCCAGGGCGCGGCCTTTACCGTGTTCGCCGGCTAGCGGATATAATGTCCCCGGCCAGTCGGAGGGGTAAATTGCGCAGGCCATCAGGGAGCGTAAAAAGCGCCGCTCCGGCGGCGGTGCGCCACAACCCGCGCCGGTGTTGTAAACTTCGGGGAAACACGATGTCGCTGGAGGTCTCATGACCACCCATACCGAAGAAACGCTGAAACAGCTTCAAGAGTCCGCCTTGGAACACCTCTGGGTCTACCTCCGGGAACCCAGTGACATGGCGGAAAAGGGGGAGCCTAACGTATTCGTCTCCGGCGAGGGCGTACACGTCACCAACGCCATGGGCGAGACCTTTATCGACGGAATGTCGGGGCTGTGGCTTAAGAACGTCGGCTACGGCCGGACCGAGATTGCCGACGCCGCCTACGAGCAGATGCTCAAGCTCACCTACATGCCCATGGGCACCACCACCGAGCCCACCATCCGGCTGGCTCAAAAGATCGCCGACATCACGCCGGGCAACCTGTCTCGCTCCTTCTTCACCAGCGGGGGCTCCGAGGCGGTGGAGACAGCATTGAAGCTCACCCGCGCTTATTTCAAGCGCGTAGGCGAACCCACTCGGTTGAAGTTCATTAGCCGGCGCGGTTCGTATCACGGCGCCACCATGGGGGCGCTGGCTTTGGGCGGCGCGGCCATGTACCCCAAGGGTGATTACGAGCCGTTGATGCCTGGGGCGTACCACGTTCCCCAGCCCCACGCCTACCGGTGCGAGTTCGGCAGCCAGACCCCAGAGGAGTCGGCCGAACGGTGCATCAAAGCCACCGAGGAGATGATCAAGTTCCAAGGCCCGGAGACCGTGGCCGGCGTGGTCGCCGAGCCCGTCTCCAGCCCCATGGGAGCGGTAGTGCCGGGCGAGAACTACTGGCCCATGCTGCGGGACCTGTGCGACCGCTACGGCCTGCTGCTTATCGCTGATGAAGTTATCACCGGGTTCGGACGGACTGGCAAGATGTTCGCCTGCGAGCACTGGGGCGTCACCCCCGACATAATGACCGTGGCGAAGGGGATCACCAGCGGGTACATACCCATGGGCGGCGCTATTACCACCAAAGCGGTTGCGGACGCCTTCGTCGGCAGTCCCCGATCGTCTTTCCGGCACGTGATCACCTTCGGGGGCCATCCGGTGGCCGCGGCCGCCGCGCTGCGGAACATCCAGATCATGGAGGACGAAGACCTGCCGGGGAATTCCGCCCGGATGGGCAGCTACCTGCTGGACGGGCTGAAGGAATTGAAAGAAAAACACCCGATGATCGGGGATGTCCGCGGCTTGGGACTGTTCTGCGGAATCGACGTCGTGGCCGACCGGGAGACGAGGGAGACCTTCTCCGCCGAGGCCGACGTGGGCAACCGGCTTACCCAGGGTTTCGCCGACAACGGCTTGCTCCTCCGCGGCTCGGACGCCATGAACGTTGCGCCGCCGTTGTGCGTCACCTCCGGCGAGATCGACGAGATTGTCGGGACCATGGACCGGGTGTTCACCCAAGTGGGCCGCGAACTGGGCGCTGAGTAGGGGTTACGAAACATGAGCCATCCCGGAGTTCTGGCCGGGATAAGGGCATCCCTTCCGTCTTTCCGGCGAAAGCCGGAATCCACGTCGCCTCCCCGGGTCTGAACGCCCGCGGGTTGGCGCAAAGGCACACTGTATGGCGAGATACGTTTGATTGGCGTGAATGGGCTTCAGCTGCCGCAGAAGTTGCCCTAAGTCTGGAGTTGACCTGCTGTCCCTGAGGATTGTGGGTACGTGGATTCCGGCTTTCGCCGGAAGGACGATATCTCTGAAAAAATAACGGCAACCTGCCTTCAAACTCCATTTAATGACTCATATGACCGTGGTCAGGACCGGGGGAGGGCGGCCAGGTGGTCGACGAACTCTTGGTAAGAGCCGAAGCTGCCGGCCGTCTTGATGAACGCGCCCACTGTGCCGGTGCGCTCCCACAGCTCACGTAGCAGCCCTTCAATGGGGCTGACCGACGCGGCGCTGGTGGCGTAGGAGCCGTGGAAGGCGAAGTACGCCTGGTTGATCTTCCGGATGAAGTAGCCGTTTCCCACCAATAGCCTGCGGCGTTCCTCCATATAAGCTTCGGCCTCCTCGATCTTACCCTCGGACAGCAATCCCTCCGTGGCCAGCCGGGTCTGCCGCATCTCCTTGGCGAAATCGAAAGCCTCGGGACCGGCCTCGGCCGGGGGCGACGGCGGGCTGCGGTCGATGACCTCGCCGGTCATGGCGGTCAGCGCCCGGTCCCCGATGGCCCGGCCCCCCAGGGTGGCGGCCGTCTCGTTCAGGGTGACCATGGTGGGGTCGTCCCAGAAGTTCTGTCCCAGCGGTTGGAAGAAGAACCAGTGGTGCAGCCATTCGTGGGCCGTGGTGACCAGCGCGTCATGGAGGCTGCCGAAAGATGAGACGACGCTGGGGTAGAAGGCCACCCCGCCGGTGTTTACCACCACGGCGGACAGATTGCGCTGCTCCAGCACCAGTTCCTCCAGCGCCTCCCGCTCCTCACCGTCGATGCCGGGCTGCAACAGGATGGAGTACAACCGGGCGATGCGGTCCCTGGGGGACGTAACCAGCACGGCCGGCGAACGGGCGAACACTGTGTCCACCGGCGGGAATATGACCCCGATCCGGGAGGCGAACCCTTCGGCCGCAAGAACGGCGCCGATTTCCGACTCCACGGTCTCCTCGACATCGGCGCGCATACCCTCGCGTCGCTGACTGAGCGCGGCAATGCCGGCCCGCAGGCGCGACGCTTCCTCGGCGGGAACGTCCGGGGAGACGGCGCGGTTCTCCATCGCCCGCACCTCTTCCCCCAAGGCGAAGTACTCGCGGACCAAGGCGATGCGCTCTGGGCGGGACGGCTCGGAGGTCCATGGGAGAATTCCCCACAGCTCGTGAACCCACTTGTCCATGAAGTTGGAGGCTTCCCACCGGATCACACTGTAACGGTACCGGTCCACTTCCAGGTCAAGGGGGTCGGTACGGTACTCGCCGGCGCTGCCCCACAGCAGGAAAGCAGCCAGGACGGCGGCAACGGCGGTCCGGAGCAGGCGACGAAGGACGGTCCCGTACCGGGCTGCCGGGCCCTCCTGGTCCCGGCCCCGGTTCCCAATAGAGGCCACTGCCTCAGGCCAGTACCCGATACCGGTAGCTGGACTCGATCAAATCGTTCTCTTCGAAACGGGAGTAGCGCAGCGGCGAGATGTCGATGGCCGAGGCGTTCCCCTGAACGATGAGCTCGGCCATGGTGAGCCCGATCATGGGAGAGAGCTTGAAGCCGTGGCCGCTGAAGCCGATGGCGCAATAGAGGCCCTCGATGCCCGGGACCCGGTCCAGGATGGGGTGCCAGTCCGGCGTGGTGGTGAACAGGCCGGACCAGCCGCCGCGGAAGTAGGCATCCGACATCGCCGGGATGCGCCGCCTCAGCTTCTCCAGGGCCTCCGACATGTCGTCCATTGTCACCGTTTGGGTGTAAGTCTCCAGGTCGGCCTCCTCGTCGTCTCCAAAGCCCATCAGGGTCATGCCGTGGCCGTCGGGCCGAAAGGAGAACGACTGCGCGATGTCGCCCACGGTGGGGTGAGTCGGCAACCGGTCCACCGGACGGGTCAACGACGCCACCTGGTGGCGCACCGGCAGCAACGGCACATCGACCCCGGCCCGGGCCAACTCCTCCTTGCTCCAAGGACCGGCGGCAACCACGGCCACAGGGGTTTCGACGCGCCCCAGCGCGGTGTTGACCGCGCGGACCCTGCCGCCGGAGACTTCTATGCCGTGGGCCGGGTTGCGCATCTCGACCTCGGCCCCCATATCCTGGGCCCGGTTGGCGTAGGAGGACGTAACCAGGTAGGGGTCGGCATAGCCGGACTGAGGCTCCCAGCCCATAGCTTCGTTTTCCGACACGGAGACCATGGGGGCGATTTCCTGAAGGTCGACGGCGGTGACCACCATGGTATCGATGCCCAAGCGGAACTGCATGGCCACGTTTCTTTCGAGGCCGGGGCGGTCGATATCCTCCACCACCACCAGGTAGCCGGTCTCGACGAAGCCGGACCGGCCGCCCACCACCTCGTTGAAGTTGGCGAACACCTTGAGGCTCTCCCAAGCCATCGACGCGGTCACCTCGTTGGAATAGTGCATACGGCAGATGGCCTGGGACCGTCCGGTGGAACCGGAGCCCAGCACGTCGCGCTCGATGAGCAGGGTGTCGGTGATCCCCAACTGGCCCAGGTTATAGAGGATGCTGGTCCCGATCACCCCTCCCCCGATGATCACCACATCCGCCGTCGTCTTCATTCACATCCTCCTGCCGGGAAAGCACCGCATAATGCCGCCACCCATTATGCCGATTCCCCGGCGGCCGGGGCAATTAACCACAGAGAACGCCGAGGGCCCAGAGAAATAATCGAAGCTCGGCGCTCTCTGCGTCCTCGGCGGTTAAAGCTCAAACCCAGATCTGACCTTGGGGGCCTATGGGTTGTGGACAATGCACGTCTATGATGGTGTAGACTGTTATGGAGATGCAAGAACGTTTACGAACAATGAATACACTCGATATGAACAAGCGAAAGCGTATGCCGTGCCCCTAGGGCTTGGGAGGCAAAAGGGAAGAATGAGCACCAACCCGGCCCTCGGAGCAGATGCGGTCGTTCGCGATCTCCTAGCAGGCTGCTGAAAAACTCTGAGGTTTACTCAGGACTCAAAGCGGCTCGACGATAAGCGACACCACCGTTGCATGTTCTGCACCAATAGCTCCACACGAACTTAAGAGATGACCTATACCGGTGGGTTACTTGACGCTCCATCCACCCGCGTCTGTGCGCCTTGCCTTTTTCCGCAGCCTGCTAGATGATCGGTTGTGTGGCATCGAAAGCTCGTTCGAGGCACATGCACTTGCTCTCTATGGACCGCTAGAATTCGGGACAGATGACGTGGTGCGGAAGGTGGTAGAGGCTCGAAAGTCGAGTGAACCTGCTAAGCGCGATCTCGTTGTCCTTCTGGACACTGTAGGCGGAATACATCGAGGTTGTGAGTCGGATCGTAGACACACTCCGGTACCACTATGATGTTGTGGCCTTCATCATCCCCAATAGTGCATATTCTGCTGGCACTGTGCTCGCGATGTCCGGCGACTCGATCCACATGGATTACTACTCGCGTCTCGGCCCTATCGACCCGCAAGTTGAAAGCGACAACAGCGAGATGGTACCGGCACTCGGTTATCTCAAGAGGTATGAGAAGCTGATCGAAGGCGCGAAATCAGAGGAGGGGCTATCACTCGCCGAGATACAGCTCCTTATCAGCGGCTTCAATCAAGCACAGCTGTACAAATACGAACAGGCGCGCGAACTATCGGTCACACTTCTGACAGACTGGTTGTGTAAGTACAAATTCAGGGATTGGATCAAAACAGAGACCAGGGGCATCGAAGTAACAGACGATATGCGGAAGGAGCGAGCCGAGGATATAGCTAGGCGGCTAAGCGACACGGACCGCTGGCATGCTCATGGCCACGGTATCTCGCCGAAGGTGCTGTGGAGCGAACTTCGGCTAAAAATCGACGACTTCGGCGACAAGAAGGAGGTGGTTAGCCATTACCATGATCTTCTCATGGATTACATGGGCAAGGGTAGAATTATCGGCGTAGTTCATAGCGTCGGCCAGTTTGCACCGTATCACGTGCACTAGAGAGGAGGCGGCAATATGGACACCATTTCTGAAGAGGAACTGTTAAGGAGGCACTCCCTGGATGATCGAGCGCGTTTCGAGCGCGCAAAAGAGATAGCTAAGCGACTTCGTGAGTTAGGTGTAAAAAGCGCGGACTACGGCCTCGCCACGCCCCGGACAAGAAGGCGCGTCAGCCCTTCACTCTCCGATGACCCTCACTCTTTTCACATATTCCGGAAACACGCTTGACGTTGCGTTAGCGGCATAGCGGCGAGTTCGGCTATGATGATGTGTGGACATGGCCCGCCCTCAATGCGGACACAAGCTGGCTCCTGCTGACCCGGCTCAATTACCGAGTGACTCAAATCCCTGGGCAACAATAAAGGCCCGGTGTCCTGTGGGGCCTTTCCCTAATTGCGAAACGGGCTATGGGAGGGTGGGAAGCAGTCTACATTCCTCTGCTAATCTTTCCGCTCTCTGTTCCGGCCCGCTTCCTCCTCGTATCGCCACACCTTTTTCGGCTTGGCCTTTGGCACCACTTGGGCGATGGTCTCCGGGTCAGTTTCAGGCATCCAACCGCCGGTTGACAGTTGTTGACCTTGGGAGTAAACTTTTCCTTAATGTCAAACGCATTCAGGTGCCTGGTTTGCCGCTGTACTTGTCCTCCCACATAGGGACAGGTAACCTGCCGCGTTAGCATCACACGCTAGACAGACCTGAGCCCGCCAACCCGAAAGAGATTGGCGGGTCTTTATTTTGGCCGAATTTGGGAGGGACCTTGAGTAGCCAGACCTCGGACCAGCGGACCCGGACCCAAGAGGAAATTCACCACGACAGCCTGGAGCTTGCCAGGTCGTCGTCACAAGCGATTATTCCGTTCATGGATGAAGAGGTTGGCCGGTTGGAGGATGAGTCGGCGGCGTTTGTGGCCGGCGAGCGGGACAACACGGTGTTCACTCCCTTCCGGTTGCGGCAGGGCGTCTACGGACAGCGCCAGGCGGACGTGCAAATGATTCGAGTGAAGATTCCCGGCGGAATTCTCACTCCGGAAAGTATGGAAGGGCTGGGCGTGGTGGCCGAGAAGTACGCCCCGTTGGGCAAGGGCCACATCACCACCCGGGAGAATGTCCAGTTCCATCACATTCCGCTGGATGAGTGCCCCGAGGTGCTGCGCCTGCTCGGCACAGCCGGGCTCTCCACCCGGGAGGCCTGCGGCAACACCGTCAGGAATGTTGTCGGCGCCCCCACGGCTGGCGTGTGCCGAGAGGAGGTCTTCGACCCGACGCCGCACCTGGCGGCTTACGTCCGTTTCGGTGTGCGCCATCCCATCACCCAGGGTTTCCCGCGCAAGTTCAAGACGGCCTTCACCGGGTGCGACTCTCATGACCACGTTTCGGCCGCGATCCAGGACCTGACCTACGTTTCCCAGGTCCGGATAGTGGATGGTCAAGAGCAGCGGGGATTCAAGGTGTTCGTCGGCGGCGGCACCTCCATCATGCCCCGGCTCGCCAAGCCGCTCTACGAGTTCCTGCCGGAACAGGACTACCTGCGCTTGGCCCTTGCGATCTGGACCGTTTTCAACAACGCTGACATGCTGCGCAAGAACCGGATGATGGCCCGCCTCAAGGTGTTGATCGACCGCATAGGGCTGGACGAGTTCAAGGAGATGGTCGAGGCCGAGTTGATGAATATCGGCCCCATCGACCCGACGCCTTATATGGACGTCGACGAGCTGATGCGGGAGACCCCTCCGGCGGTGCCCTCGACGACTACGAACGGAGCGAACGGTAGCGAGGTCTACAGCCGGTGGCGGAATAGCAACGTCGAAGCACAGAAGCAGGACGGCTACTACGCGATAGCCGTCAAGCCGGAGCGCGGCAACCTGGATGGCAGCCAGTTTCGGGCACTGGCCAATCTGATGCGCAAGTACACGGGCGGCCGTGCCCGGGCCACCCAGGAGCAGAACCTGACCCTTCGCTTCGTGCCCGAGGCATACCTGTACGAAGTATGGCGGGAGCTGGACCGTATCGAGTTGGCCGAGCCCGATGCTAACTCCATCACGAACGTGGTCTCCTGTCCCGGCACCGACAGTTGCAAGCTTGGCATCACTTCCTCCATGGGACTGGCCCAAGCGTTGCGGGAGGAGATGACCACCTGGAACGGGTTGCTGGACGACCAGGGTGTGAAAGACATCCGCATCAAGATGAGCGGCTGCCCCAACGGCTGCGGCCTCCATCACATCGCCAACATCGGCTTCCACGGCGCGGCGCTGAAGGGTCAAGACGGCCAGCAAGCGCCGGCCTACGAGTTGTTCTTGGGCGGCAACTACGGCGACAACCGGGTGGAAGAGTCCCGGGTGGGCACCCGAATCCCCCGGGTCAAGGTGCCGGCCAAGGCGGTACCCAGCGTACTGAAGCAGATCGTCTCCTACTATAAAGACAACCGTGACGGCGGCGAGGGCTTCAACCAGTTCTTGGACCGGGTGGGACTGGAGCACATGACCGAAGTGGCTGTAGCCGCCGAGCAGTCGGCCCAGGAAGCCGCTCCGGACTCAGACATGTACGTTGACTGGGAACGGACCAACATCTACAAGCTGGAGCGGGGCGAAGGCGAGTGCGCCGTCTAGTTACTTGGCAGCTTCTTTAAGCGGACAGACCGTCGCCTACGTCGAGGCGCGCTTTCTCTCCGAGATGGGGTCGCTGATCGCGCGCCACGGCGGTGTGCCCTGCGCGGCCCCGGTGCTCCAAGAGATCTACGCCACCGACACGCCAGAGGTCGTCGAGCTAATCGACGACCTCTGCGCCGGCCGTATCGAAATCGCGATACTCCAGACCGGCGCCGGTACCCGCGCGTTGTTCGAGGCGGCGGACGTCCGGGGCCGGCTGCCCGAAGTTTTGTCCGCCCTCGACCGCATGACCGTCCTCGCCCGCAGCCCCAAGCCGGCGGCGGTGCTGCGGCGCCACAAAGTACGCATCGACCTGATGCCGCCCGAGCCCTTCACTTCCGAAGATATGGTCGAGTCGTTCAAGGGCATCGGCTTCACCGGGCGGGAGGTGGCGGTACAGGCTTACGGCGGCCCCAACAACCTGCTGCTCCGGACGCTTCGGGAATGGGGCGCGAACGTGCGGGAGACTTCCCTCTACACCTGGGGGGTGCCCGACGACGTAGCTCCGGTGCTGGGAATGGTCGACCGGCTGGAGGCGGGGGAGATCGCGGCAGTGGCGTTCACCAGCCAGCCGCAAGTCGGCAACCTGGTGGAAATCGCGGCGGCGGCCGGGAAAGAGGCGTCGCTGCGTGCCAGCCTGGACTCGGATTCGGTGGCCGTCGCCTCGGTCGGGCCGGTATGCAGCCGCCGCCTGCGGGAACTGGGGTTCAGCATCGACGTCGAGCCCGATCACCCTCACATGGGCAACCTTGTCATCGCCATCGCCGAGTACTTGCAGGACCGCCCCGCTGCCGGAAATCCGTTAGGAGCTACTCGCGAATAGTCCCTAACGCCCCATCCAGCGCCGGATGCGGTCCCACGCCGAGCCTCCGCCGCCCGTTTCCAGCGGCTGTCCCCGCCATCGTTTCTCCATGACCGGGCGAGGCTTGTAGGTAAAGGACAGCACGTAGCCGGCCACAAGCATCGCCAGCCCTATCCACATCACCACACCGAAGTTCAACAGGGCTGCGATGACGAAGATGACGATGCCGGCCAGAAGGATTTTTCCCGACGATAATGAGGGCAAGACCCGGCCTGAGGCGCCGCCGTCGGGTCGATGCCGGACTTCCCGCACCCGGGGCAGTCTGGGGCGGTCTTCCGGGGGTTGCTCCGATGACCCGTGTTCCGGAGCAGATTCCCCTGCGGCCTCCAGTATGTCTTCGATTTCTTGTTGATACTTGTCAGGCATGATCGGTCCGGTTGCTGTGAAGACTTTGTTACCGCTGGAATCACCCAGCATATAAATCTTATCCAATTGGGACCGGAAAAGGAATCACGGGAGCGGTAGAGGAGCAGGGTCATTCAATTGCCGGAAAATCCCCCCGTCCTTCCGGCCGCAGCCGGAATCCAGACCCGAATCTTGGGTTAACGGCATTCGGGGGGGGGGGGGGGGGGAATCGGCATTGGTCCCTGGGTACCGGTTGCGACCGGGACGACGAGGGGAGGAATGACCCTGGGTAGAGGAGGCGGTCCGAGGACTAGAAGGACTTGCCGGTCACCAGGAAGATGGCGCGCTCGGCAATGTTGGTGGCCCGGTCCGCGATCCGTTCGAGGTCGTGGGCTACCCACAATAGGTGGGTGGAGTCCCGGATGCTCCGGGGGTCGTGGGCCATGTTCTCGAAGATCTGCCGGTATACTTCCTGATAAAGTGCGTCCACCTCGTCGTCCTCCTGCCAGACGCGGCGGGCCAGTTCTTCGTCGCGATTGGCCACCGCCCTCAGGCTGCCCCGCAACATCCCTATCCCCAGGTCGGCCATGCGGTGGATGTTGTCCGGAATCCTGGCCGGGGCGCCCTGGTCCATAATGAGGCAGATTTTGCCGATGCCTTCCGCGTAGTCCCCGACGCGTTCGAGTTCTACGGCGACCTGCAACACCGTCACCAGGGTCCTGAGGTCGATCGCCAGTGGCTGTTGAGTGGCGATGAGATCGGTGCAACGCTCTTCAAGGACGAACCTCTTCTCGTCCACGATGTCGTCGTGGAGGATAACTTGATTGGCCAACTCCGTGTTGCCGGTGGTCAAAGCTTCCATCGACTTCACGATGGCCCATTCGACCAACTCGGCCAAATGCAGCAACTCCTCCTGCAAGTCGTCCAGATTGCGGTTGAAACCGGCGCGTACCATGACCTCTTACCCGAAACGTCCCGTAATGTAGGCTTCGGTGCGTTCGTCCTCGGGGTTGGTGAAGATAAGGCGGCTTTCGCCGAACTCGACAAGGGACCCGCCAACGTTCCGTTCGTCGCTCAAGAGGAATGCGGTGTAGTTTGAGACCCGCGCCGCTTGCTGCATGTTGTGGGTGACAATAATGATTGAGTAATGCTCGGACAACTCCCGCATCAAGTCCTCGATGGCGAGGGTGGCGATGGGGTCCAAGGCCGAGCAGGGCTCGTCCATCAGGATTACGCTGGGCTCCACCGCCAGCGCCCGGGCGATACAGAGCCTCTGCTGTTGGCCGCCCGAGAGGGATAGCGCGGAAACGTTCAGGCGGTCTTTCACCTCATCCCATAGCGCGGCCCGGTGCAACGATCGTTCCACCAACTCGTTCATGTTGCCCCGGAAGCCGTTGATCCGGGGTCCGAAGGCCACGTTGTCGTAGATGGACTTGGGGAACGGGTTGGGTTTCTGGAAGACCATGCCGACCTGGTACCGGATGTCCGTCGGGTCGACGCCGGGGGCGTATATGTTCTGCCCTTCGAGCAGCACCTCGCCGGTTATCCGCGCGGAGGGAATGAGCTCGTTCATCCGGTTGAAGCAACGGAGCAGAGTGCTCTTACCGCAGCCCGACGGCCCGATGATCGCCGTGATGCGGTTGCGGGCAAAATCCAGGCTGACGTCGGACACCGCCGGAGAGCCGTCGTAATGAACGTTGAGCCCCCTGGCTTGGATAATTGTTTCCGACTGGTTCACGCCTCTAGCCGTCCATTCGTTTTTGGAACTTGTTTCGGAGGATAACCGCTCCGGTGTTCATCACCAACAGGACCACCAACAGGACGATTATACCGGCCGCCGCGGCTTCATGGAATCCGGTCTGGGGCCGCGACACCCAGTTGAATATCTGAATCGGCAGTACGGTGAACCGGCTCAACGGCCCGTCGGGGGAGAAGGGGACGAACGTCAGGGCGCCCATGGCAATGAGGGGCGCCGTTTCACCGATGGCCCTGCTCACCGCCAGGATGACCCCGGTGAGTATTCCCGGCATGGCTTGGGGCAACACCAGGTGCCTGACCACCTGCCACCGCGTCGCCCCGAGGCCGAACCCGCCTTCCCTGAGGGAGGCCGGCACGGCGCGGATCGCCTCGCTGGAGGCCACTATCACGATGGGGAGCACCAGCAACGCCAGAGTGAATCCTCCGGCCAGAACGCTCTTGCCCAACATCATGACCCTGACGAAGATTTCCAGGCCCAGCAGGCCGTAGACGATGGATGGCACACCGGCCAGGTTGGCGATGTTGATCCTGGCAAGGCGGGCGAAGCGGCTTCGTCCAGAGTATTCTTCAAGATAGATGGCCGAGGCCACGCCAAGGACGAAAGCGACCACGCCGGCAATGCCGACAACGTAGATGCTGCCAAACAACGCGGCCCTGATTCCCGCTTCCTCCGGGAGGCGGGATGGAAAGCTCGTCAGGAAGCTCCAACTCACCCGTTGCCATCCCTGATAGCCCAGGTAGATCAGCAGAACCGCGAGCATTCCCAAGGAGATGGCCACGGCCAAGAAGCACAGGCCGTGGAAACCGCGTCCCATCCAAATGCGGCGTGCCTTCCGTTTTTCAAAATCTATGCGGGGTATCACCGCCATTACTCGTATTCCTCCCGCCACCGCCGGACCACGTATTGGCTTAGCAGGTTCATCCCCAGGGTGATGACGAACAGCAGCAACGCAACCGCGAATATAGTCCTGTATTCCAGGGTGCCGGTGGGCGTGTCGCCCATGCTGACCTGGACGATGTAGGCGGTCATCGTTTCGATGGGCACGAACGGGTTGAAGGTGAAGTTGGGGTTCTGTCCCGCGGCGATTGTTACGATCATGGTTTCGCCGATGGCCCGGGAAATGGCCAGGATGAAGGCGGACACGATTCCCGATAGGGCCGCCGGCACCACCACCCTCGTGGACACCTCCAGGCGGTTGCTTCCCAGTGCGTAGGCGCCTTCACGCAGCGACCGGGGGACAGCCTGCATGGCATCCTCGCTGAGACTGGACACCATCGGCAGGATCATAATACCCATAACGATCGCGGCGCTGAGGGCGTTGAAAACGAAGATGTCCTCGGATATCCATTGCAAAATCGGGGTAACGAAAAGCAACGCGAAGTAGCCGTAGACTACGGTCGGGATCCCGGCCAAAACCTCGAGGACCGGCTTGATGGTCCGCCGGGCCCGGTCGGGAGCGTACTCGCTGAGGTAGATCGCGCTGAGCAGTCCCAAGGGCAGCGCCACGAACATCGCGAGGATGGAGGTCAAAAAGGTGGCGGAAACGAGGGCAAGAACGCCGAAGTGCTTGGACTGAAAGAGTGGCGTCCAACGAGTGCCGGTGATGAATTCGATGAAGGAGACTTCAAAGAAGAATTGAAGCGCCTCAAAGAACAGGACGAAGACGATTCCGACAGTGGTAAGGATGGAGAGGCCGGTACAGAGGACCAGCAAAACGGTGACGAGGCGCTCGGGGAGCAGCCTCTTAAGACGGGACTGCCGACGACGGGATTCTAGCACCGGAGCAGCCCTAACACTATCAGCAGCCAATCCGAGGTCAACTCCCTAAGTGCCGTTCTGGCCTTGGGGAGTCGGTCAGTACGGGGTGATTCCGCCGAAAAAACCGCTCCTCGGGTGGTTGACCCGACGGAGCGGCTACGCCGTTATTCAGCTTCCTTCCATACGACCGGAATTATAAGTCCGCTAACCGGACAGCGCAACCGAGGCCGGACTCGTTCAGCGGCTATGGTGCCGCTTGCACGGCTGCAGCCAATCATGCCCCCAGCAGCTTTCCCGTTTGCAAAGGCACCACAGTGCGACTAACCTCGTCGCCGAGCGGCTCTTTTCAGTTGCACGGCGAAACCCCTGAACGTTATAATCGGCATCCATGGACGCGCCGGGATTACCTTGCCGCCATGCCTTCGGGCTGTGACATGGGAGCCAGAAACCATTGTGGATGTTACCAAAGGTTCAATTGACCCATACGGCGAACGGTTAGTATCAGAAATCCACGGACGACCTTGAACCTCAGCACGGTTGGTGATCTGTGTTCCCTGGTTCATCTCGATGACCAGAAACCAACTGTTGACTTGTCTAACATTTCGTTTGTGGAACCTTTTGGGCTCGTATACCTGGGGATGTTCCTTCGGCACTTCAACGGCTTGGGAAAGTTTTTCAACATCATTACCCCAGGATCCAGGCAGGTTACGCAATACTTGGAATCACAGAGGTTTTGGTGCCGTTACAACATTGCAGCGACTTCGACAGACTCCCAGCCTCTCCAGGGACATGCTGGATTTACATCCTTGAACGACATCGTAGAAATTGAGAACAATCAATACATCGCCGAAAACGTCGGCGACATGGTCGGAGATATCCTTAGGAAAAACTCTGTTAGGGTTGACGCCGGCCTAGTGACCGAGGTGGCCGTCGAGTTGGTGGACAATTTCAGCCGGCACTCCGGCCAGCAGCTAGCCGCGTGTGCGGTACAGTTGTATCCGCAGCGAAGTGAGCTGCACTTCGCTGTCGGCGATTGCGGTGTCGGCATACGAAGTAGCTTGGGCAGTAATCCTCACTATCAACACTTGGCGACAGCCCCGCACCATGAAGCCGCGCTCAAGGCCTTCGAGGACGGGGTGACGGGCAGCACTGAGGGCGGCACCGGATTCGGAACGGTGCGGGAGGACGTCCTGCGACTCGGCGGGCAAATGTGCCTCTGCACAGGGGACGGATGGGTTATCATTGGAGGCGGCCGACAAGGTGTTGAAGCTGGCCGCATGACGTACGACTTGCCCGGAGTGCAGATTGAGATAAAGGTACCCGTGGAAGGATCGAGATGATCGAAGATCGGATGGTTTCCCTGTTGGATCTCTCGCCTGCATTTTCCACAAGGAAAAGGGGTGCGGAGACTTATTTCAAGCTGTTGCCGTTACTACAAGACGGTCCGGTAGTGCTGGATTTAGATGGGATTAAACTGATGCCGGTTTCATTCCTTGATGGTCTGATGTTAAGGTTGATGGAAAGCGGCCATGCGGAGGACGTGTCCTTCAAGGCCACCAACTCCCTCGCCATTGACAAGCTGCGGCGACTGAGCGGATTGAGGGGTGTAGACATATTTTTGCACCGGCCGTCCGGCAGAGTCGAAAAACTCGAACCCAGAAATCCGGACGCCCTGCAGGTACACTACCCTGACGACTAGCTTGCTAGGGAGGGTCAACCGGGCCGAAATATCATGCCTATATAGGCCGCATCAGCCCACCTTGGAATCGCTTGTCGGCTCCTTTTCTCCCCGCTGTCAGAAGCTCTTCAGCTAGTTGTATGCCCTTAACCTTATCTATTTTCTCGTTGCTGATGTCCCAGGACTTGGCCGGCTCAATACAGTTCTGACAACCTGACGGACACTTGCAGCTCCGAGCAACCTCAAGTCCCTTCTCCAGGGCGACTTGCCAAACGTTGAACAACTTTTTGGCGACCCCGATTCCGCCGGGGTAGTTCTCATAGCAGAACATTCCCACTTCGTTGCCCGTCTTGGAGTAAGTGCTGGTGTCGAATCGGTCCGCCGGAATTACGAACAGAGCACCCACTCGTATCATGTGCTCCACGGCTCCTATACCGTCTGCGGCAGTGAAGTTGTTGGGCAGATCGATCCAGAGCGACTGTAGATTGTTCAGGAAAAGGACGTCGTTGTCGCCTCCGGTTCTAAGTGTGTCACCGGAGCGCTCATTCACCAGCTTGTATCCGGTGAAATTCACTACGATACTAATCGAACCGTAGTATACGCTGACGTCTCCGTAACCAAGGCCGTCATAGAAATCTGACTTGGTAATAACCGTGAAGAACCCCGGCTCGGTTCTCAAATGAGCGTCTGATTCTTCAAGAACGACCGCTTGCTCCTCATGAGACTTTATGACATATCGTTGACCGAAGAACGGAAAGATCGCCCCGATGTAGGCCTCCCGGAATCGTCTCATCGCCGAAATCTGGCCTATTTCCTCGTTATGCCTTTTCAGGTTGTAGGACTGTCCGATTCCACCGCGTAAGTTGAGGTACTGCTGTGGCTTGTAGCCTTTAGGCAATGTAGCGATATTGCCTTTGATGGCATTGGAAAATGCCGAGCCAAGAATTGCTTCTTCCGGTGGCAACAGGCTTCCTCCCGTTTCTTCGACCAGGGAAGGTAGATGTTTGTTGATGAGCTCCTCGTTGGCCGGGTCAACGACAAGTTCGTCGAAGGGCTTGTTCAAGAAGGCTTCCAAGTTACCCACAAAGAATCGGTCGATGGGGTCATTCATGGCGTAAAACAGCACAAAGGAGTCTTGGTCCCAAGCCCGACCAGCTCGGCCAATCTGCTGCCAAGCCGACATGATGTTGGATGGAAAGCCTGCTAGGATAACTCCGTCCAGCCCACCCACGTCTAACCCGATCTCCAAAGCGTTAGTAGTAAAGACTACTCGAATCTCGCCGGACTTGATTCTCTCTTGTATCCGTTGACGAGTGTCGGGTTTCAGGTCGGCGTGGAATGCCGAAATACAGTCAGGATCTAACCCCAACTCGGAAGCTTTGCGATTGGAGTTGCTGAAGGCAAGTTCGAGGAAACGTTTGGTTGGGCAGAATACTAAAATCTGCAGACCCTCGGCGAGGGCGGTGAGGGCGGCTTGCTCAACGCGAAGCCTTAGAATGTCACGGTATTGGTAGTCTGGAATCTCAGGCTTGACGAAGACGAAATGCCGTTCAGGGCGCAGCACCGACCTTGCAGATATCACGTCCACTTGCCGGCCCGTAAGGGACTCAGCGTGTTCCTGCGGATTGGCGCAAGTAGCGGTCGACAGAAACACCTGGGGATGCGCGCCAATGCGATTCAGATGTAAAAAGAATCTCCTCAACAGAAGGGCCATGTTACTGCCGAAAAAGCCGCGGTACTCGTGCATCTCGTCGATGACGACGAACCGTAGATTTCGCAGAAAGCCTGCTCCCTTTTCGTGCTTTTCCCAAGAGTCCCGGCTGCCTAGGAAGGACATATTCAGGTATTCGGGATTGGTAAGTAGGATATGTGGTGGTTGCTGTCGAATCAGCGCCTTTATGCTTCCGTGTTGTTCATCAAACCAAGCATTATTGCCGTCGTTAAGGTCCGAGCCGTCCGTATCTCCGTCGTAAGGCCAGGACTCAAAACCGAGTGGTTCGCAGATTTGGCGGATTTGTGCCCGCTGATCGAAGGCCAGCGCCTTCATGGGGTAGATCATCATCGCGTGAGAGCCTGGGTTCTCCTTTAGGACATGAAGCATCGGGGCGGCGAAAGCCAACGTTTTGCCGCTCGCGGTCGGCGATTCCATCACCACATCGGCCCCGCTAAGGGCCTTGACTATCGCATCTACCTGGTGTTGATAGGGCCGGGCGACCCCCGAGTTGACCATAGCCTCACGCACCGAAGCGTTAAGCAGAGCAGGCCACTCATCGGCGTAGGCTGGCTGGATTCGGTCGACCTCGCCTTGGTTGATGGTGTCAGTGTCCCTCAGCGCATCGAATT
>CBDCUJ010000005.1:0-323087 GCA_965222595.1 Dehalococcoidia bacterium
AAGGCCAGGATGCTCCGCCGCGCTTGACACAGCAGCCCGTACGAGGGGTGGCCCCGGCTCAGGTTGATGAACAGCGTCCTGGCATGGCGCGCCACCCGACCCGGAAGATTGATGACCCCGAAGCGCACGGCCTTCAGCCTTCGGCTCACCCACTCCTTGCCCAGAGCCAACTGCTTCATCGCCGAGTTCAGGTTGAAGGCCAACGCCGTGATGGCCCACCAAGCGGCGTTGCCTCCAAACAGTCCCGACGGCAGCCGCCCTCCGGCCAGGTCTTCCTTCAGCACCGCGTGCACTTCCTCTCCTTTCCCGCACCGCTGCCGGTACCACCAGATCAACTCCTCCGGGCCAAGATCCCGGTTGGTCACTATGCCAAAGACCTTGTACCAGCCTCCATCCGCCGTTTCCATGACGTGCGGCGAGAGCCCCGCTTGGCTCTCCATCCCCGGCAGCGGCGGGTTCCTGAACGGTTCCCTGATGGCGATGAACCGGTACTCCGGGCTGTTCTTGGAGTGTCCTATCCAGTTGGGCACGAAGGGCGTTTCCGCATATTGCTGCCCGGTGCGCACCAGTCTCTCATCTTCCTTGCGGCGCAGGTCCCGCCACTCATCCTCGTCCACTTGGGCTACCACTTCCCTGAACTCCCGGCTCATATCCACCCCTACGGCGAAGCCGGTCACCCCGAAGCGTTGGTTCCGGCCCTCGGCACAGTAGCGCAAGAACTCCTGTTGGTAGCCTGCAGTGTCCGAGCGCACCAGAACCTGCTCCACCCCCGCTGGCAACTGTTCCAACGACTCCTCAAGCAACCTCAGTTGCTGGTGGCCCGCCGGAACGTTGCCGTCCCGGAACTCGGTGTGCACGATGAGCCCGGCTTCCGCCCAATAGGTGGTGAAGGGCTGGTAAGCCTTGTATTTCTTGTAGCAGTACAGCGCCTGCTCCTTGTGGGTCTCTATCAGGGTCGCGTCCATGTCCAGCGTCGCCTGCTTATGCTGGGCGTGACCCTGGAGGAAGCCGGTCAGGTCTGCGTTGACCCGGCGCAGACCCAGAAGTCCGGCGGTGGGCGCCGGTATGAACGCGGCATGAGGCTGCCTTTTGCTCTCCTCCTCCTCGTCGTGGAATCTGTTCAAGAACCGGAACACCGCCGTGGCCGACGGCACACTGCGCCGCCGCCCCTTGCGCCACCTCCCCTCCATCGCCCGGCGCTCCCGGCGGCGCAGACCATGAGTCTCCGCCAAGCGCAGCACCCGCCCCAACCCCTCGTCCTTCTCCAACAGCCGCAAGTCCTCCACACATTCGCCGCCCGCCAGGTTCAGCAGTACCAGAGACGTCACCACCTGGGCGTCAGTCCAACCCTGCCGCCCTTGATTCACGCCCAAGTGACTGCTGACCGATTCGCCTAATCCGGCAACCTGCCACAGGTCCAGGTACGCCCCCAGACCGGCCAAACCGGTTATGCCCCTGGAACTCCTATCTTCCGCGTACTGGAAAGGCAATGCTCCCTGACTCATAATGGTTGCACCTCGTTGGTGATGGCTTGGTTTGATCACTTACCATCATAGCCAGCTTCACTGTTGGCTCCAACGAGGTTCTTCTGTCTTTTTTGATGGCGGATTTGGGACGTGGACCATTAGTTGACACCGGCAGATTCGATAGATAAAATTGCCCGGCCCGTTCAGTTGAAACCCCCAATTTTAAGGAATGGAGAAAGATGAAGATTCCCCGGTGCCTCAGCAACCTCAACATCGTAGCACTTTGCCTGATCATCGCCTTGGCGGCCGTGATCGTTGCCTGCGGCGGAGCAGACGACGCAGAACCAGCACCGACGACCGCCGCGCCCGCCCCGGAACCCACGGCAGTTATGGAGGACACGGACGAAGGACCAGCGGCTACACCGGCGCCTACGCCTACACCCGCGGCCACTACGCGGGCTCCTGACACCAGGCCCCAATTGGCCACCCCGACTCCTTTGCCGGTGCCTACCGCAACTACCGAGCCGGCTCCTGTTGCCGCTGTAGTAGCCAAGATCCAGCGGGTGAGGATGGCCAACACGTCGCCCCTCAATGAAAGCAACCGCATCTGGGTCGGACCTTGGTCCAACCTGGTCCAGAACGACCCGTATGGCGAAACCTTGATCGAGAACGAGAAATTGTCGTCCGAGCCCATCCCCGCCCTTGCCACGGATTGGACGGTGGCCGACGGGTTTGGTACCTGGACCTTCACCCTGCAGGAGGGTGTACCGTGGCATTTCGGCTTCGGAGAATTCACGGCGGCCGACGTAGCCCACACTTGGGAACTGCTGGTTCGAGAGAACAGCAACAGCAACTTCAAATCCATCTGGCTGGAAGCCCAGCCGGAAATCCACAGCGACTACAGCATCTCGTTCCATTTCGAAAAGCCCCAGCTCACCGGCGGACGGCTCTTTTCCCGCCTACAGGGTGATTTGCTGATCCAGAGCAAAGCCCAATGGGACGCCGCCGGCGGCGACGAATCGGCCTACGACGATATGGCGGCCGGCACCGGTTCCTACCAGTTCGCCGGACGCCGCTTGGGCGAGAGCGTTTGGTATGAAAAGATCGACGGCGAACACTGGGCCGGCGAAGACCCCGACTTCCAAGAGTTGGAATGGGTCTGGGCGGCGGAGCAGTTCACCCGTCTGTCCCAGCTGCTGGCCGGCGAAGTCCAAGGAGCCGACCTGTCCCGCGAGGTGCAGGTAGACGCCAAAAACGCTGGGATGAGAGTCGTTTCCTCCAACAACGAGAACAACCAGTCCTACGGCTTCTTCGGCGGCACCTACCTGAGCACCATCGACAGCGACCTGAACCCTTGGCCCAACGGTAAGCACCCGTACTACACGGGCGAAGAGCCGTGGCACAACCCCGTGGTCAGGGAAGCGTTCAACCTGGCCGTCGACCGGCAGGCCATCATCGACGAAGTCTACTTCGGGAACGCCAGCCCGGTGTACGTCCCGGTGTACGCTCCCTTCACTGAGGGTTGGAGTGACCGCTGGGTCGATGAATTCGACGAAAAGTACGGCTACAACCCCGAAAAGGCCAGAGAATTGCTGGCGAGTCAAGGATATGGCGACGGCGATATCTCCATCGACATGTTGTCTACGGTAATTCCCGGGAACCCGGAAATCCCGCAACTCATCGAGACCCTCTCCACCATGTGGGAGGCGATCGGGGTCGATACCAACATCATCGACATGGAATTGGGCTCGTGGCTGGCAAAACACCAAGCCCATGACATCCACGAGTCGTTCACCATTCTCAGGAATACCCCGATCCGGACCACGCAGGAAGGTCTGCGCGTGTTCTGGGTATCGGCGCCCGACGGCTTCCTCTTCGGTTGGGAAGACGACATCATCAACGAGAATTACGACTGCCTCGAGCGTTCATTGAACGTCCAGGAGCGGGAGCAGTGCGCGGGAGACGCCGGCGACTACATGTTCGACGATTTCCTGACCTTGCCGTTGTTCCAGACCACCTTCGACATGACCATCAACCCCGAGTTTATCTCGGAATGGATATACCCCGGGGTCGGCTCGGCTCACCCCACCCACGTGCATAACATCAAGGCGTGTCCCGTGGGCACCGACCGGTGCGAATAGTTCCGCACTGGACCATGGACCCGAAGTTTTAGCGACTCTAATCCGAATGGCGGGGATCGGAGCAGTCCGGTTCCCGCCGACACTATGACGGTTGGTTTCGGGCACAGATAATGCAACGTTTCATTCTGATACGCTTCACGCAGGGCCTGTTCGCCTTGTGGGTTGTCACGATAATCGTGTTCGGCATCAGCCGGGTCACGGGAGATCCCGCGACCATCATCCTCGGCATGGACGCCACGGCCCAAGACTACGAGAACCTGCGGATACGATTGGGGCTGGACAAGCCCCTCGTCGTCCAGTACGGCATCTACATTGGGAACGTCCTGCAGGGCGACCTCGGTGAATCTCTCAAATACCCTGAACTTCGCGCCGGCGGCGCCGTCCTCAAACGACTCCCGGCGACCATCTACCTGGCGGGCGTCTCATTGATCCTGGCCACCGTGATCGGAATTCCCCTCGGTGTCGTGAGCGCAGTCAAACGGGACACGGCGGTCGATACCTCCGCCAAAGTGTTCGCGCTGCTGGGGCAGTCCGTGCCCAATTTCTGGCTGGGTCTCATGATGATGTGGCTGTTCGCGGTGAACTTGGGTTGGCTTCCCACCAGCGGGACCGGGGGTGTCAAACACTTCATTATGCCCGCGATAACACTGGGTTCCTTCCAAATCGCGGCGATTACGCGCTTGGTGCGGTCGGCCATGCTTGAGACCCTGGACAGCGAATACGTAAAGCTGGCCCGCATCAAAGGGATACCGGAGTGGAAGGTGCTCTGGAAGCATTGCCTCCGCAACGCAGCTTTGACGCCCCTTACCTATTTCGGGGTGATAGCGGCGATTACCTTGACCGGTTCCGTTACCACTGAGACCGTTTTCAACTGGCCCGGCACCGGCCTGTTGGCCTTCCAATCGGTCTTGTCCCGGGATTTTGAATTGATTCAGGCACTGGTGCTGGTATTCTCCGGCCTGTTTATCCTTTCGAGCTTCGCCGTAGATATCCTTTACGCGTACCTGGACCCGCGGATCCGGTACGCATAGACCTGCAGGCACCTGAAGAAGGACCGATCGAGCGTCAGTATGGCCACCGAATCTCCTATATCCACTGAAACAACGTCTCCGTGGGCACGGGCGTTACCGGCCGCCGGCAGGGCGGTGCGGCTAGCCCGGCGCGCCGGAGACCTTCCCAAATTCCCACTTTTCCTTTTGCTGATCGTATTGGTCATCCCGGCCATTTTCGCCGAGGTGGTCGCCCCCTACGACCCTCTTGAAGCCCCCGGCGGAATTCGGGCAAGACTACAGCCTCCGGTCTTTGCCGGCGGAACCTGGGACCATGTCCTGGGGACCGACAAGACCGGCAGGGACATGTTGAGCCGGATCATCTACGGCTCCCGGGTCTCCATAACCATCTCCGTGATTGGAATCGGCATCGCCGGGTCGATAGGGATTACTCTTGGAGTGATTTCAGGGTACTTCGGCGGCCGGGTGGACTCGGCGATCATGCGCCTGGTGGACGTCTCTCTATCCATTCCGCCCGTCCTCTTAGCCTTGTCCCTCGCAACCGCCTTGGAACCGAGCTTCCGCACAGTCATTTTGGTGGTTATCTCCCTGTTATGGTCGATCTATTGCCGACAAGTCCGCGGGGACACCCTCGCTGTGCGACAGCGGGACTACATCGCCCGGGCCAGGGTTTCCGGGGCGTCTCACATCCGGATTATGGTGAAGCACATCCTGCCCAACATCACCAATACCGTCATCGTGCTGGCGACTTTGCAGGTTGGATTCATCATCCTGCTTGAGGCCGGTCTGAGCTTCCTGGGAGTTGGTCTGAGCCGGCCCACGCCCGCTTGGGGCCTGATGGTGGCTGACGGCCGTGAAATCATCATCCGGGCTTGGTGGGTAGCCCTCTGGCCGGGCTTGGCCATCATGCTGACGGTGTTCGGGTTCAACCTGCTTGGCGACTGGCTCCGGGACCGCTTGGACCCACGCCTGCGTCAACTCTAAGGCGCATCGAGCCTCGATTGGCCTCGCGTCGGACCACCGGAGGCTTTCCTCCGGAACGCCATGTCATCCAACGGGCCGTCCCGGTACTAATGCGGGACGGCAGGCGTCTCACCACCGACGTGTACCTGCCGGACGCCACCGGGACCTTCCCGGTGGTGCTGGAACGGGGATACGTTACGGGTATCGAAGAAAACGCCTTGGCATTCTTGGCCGCCGGATACGCCTATGTCGGTCAGAAGGCCCGGGGCGACCTCACCGGCAACATGTTCTTTCCCGACGCCGACGATGGCTACGATTGTCTCGATTGGGTCAGCCGGCAGCCTTGGTGCGACGGCAATATCGCGATGTACGGGCGGTCGTTCCACGCCGCTACCCAATGGCTGGTGGCCCCGGAGCAGCATCCGAACCTCAAGGCCATCATCCCCCAGAATTGCAACCCCGACCCTTGGGAACGAGCGTACCGGGACCATGGCGCCCTGGCGTTCGCCCATACCGCAAGGCGGATCTACCGGACGGTGGCCACGGACAACACTCACCAAGCCACTGAGTTCGACAACACCGCCCTGATTAACGAGTTTGGGGGTTTGGGACCGCTTCTACCGGCACCTGCCTCTTATCGACCTCGACATGGCTCTGACGGGGCGGCAGAACCGGCTGTGGCGGGAGTACGTGTCCCATTCGACCTATGACGATTACTGGAAAGCAATTTCGGCCCGGGAGAAGTTCGACCGGGTCACGATCCCCGTCTTCATGATGGCCGGGTGGTACGACTACTATACCGGAGCGGCCTTCTCCGCCTTCCAGAAACTGCGGGGACTGGACATTGAATCCGATGTCCGCATCGTGGTCAACCCAGCCAATCACTACAACCTGATCGTAGGTGACCGGGATTTTGGCGATGGCCCTCACAAAGACGAGCTTCACCTTGCCGTCCGTTGGTTGGACCACGTTGTGAAGGGCGAAAGCAACGGCGTGGAACACGAGCCTCCGGTCAGCATATTCGTGATGGGGACCAACGAGTGGCGAGGGGAATATGAGTGGCCGCCGGCCGGGGCATTGTCCACCGAATACTATTTTCAAAGCGACGGGAGCCGCGTCGGCAAACTGTCGACCGAGCCGCCCGGAGACGAGCCGCCCAGCCAATACCGCTACGACCCGGAGGACCCAGCGCCCACCTTGGGCGGGAACCATTCCTCTCCTGAAGATGACCCGGAAATCATCCGAGTCGGCCCCGTGGACCAACGCCCATTGGCGGACCGGGCCGATGTCTTGGTATTCACCAGTCCTCCGTTGGACGAAGACCTGGAGGTAACCGGTCCGGTTGTCGTCAAATTGTGGGCGTCAACCACCGGCAGAGACACCGACTTCATCGCCAGGCTGATTGACGTTTCGGAAGACGGTACCGCGTATAACCTCACCGAGGGCATCATTCGCGCGCGTTTTCGGCAATCCATCTGGGAGGAGCCCTCGCTGTTGACGCCGGGCGACGTGTACGAGTATTCGCTGGAGTTGTTACCCACCAGCAACGTGTTTCTCCGAGGGCATCGGATTTGCGTCCACCTGACCAGCAGCAGCTTCCCCATGTTCGACCGGAACCCGAACACCGGGAATGAACAAGGGATGGACGCGGAGCTGATGGCGGTAGACCAGACTATCTATCATGACAGCCTGCGCCCGTCCCACATCGTGCTGCCGGTGTCATACCCCAAGGCCAGTGACCTGACGACCATCTAAAACGGCCAGCATTCGACCTTCGGCGCCCGACACGGCCCTGAGCTGCGGAAAAGAAAGACCCCTCTGGAAACAAAGGGGTCTTCTGCGTTGCTACTGGCTCCCCCCAGCAACCGCGATGGCCCGGTTGCCGGCGGGAGCCGGATTGCCTACCGGCCTACCATGTCGTAGCTGCGCAGCAGCTTGCCAGGCGTGGCGCCGGTGCACACCGTGCCCTCGGTGAAGGTTACTTCACCGTTAACCAAGGTGTAGCGATTGCCCTTGGCCTTCTGGATGATGCGGCGCTCGCCACCGGGGTAGTCGACATCGTATACCGGGCTGTCGTATTGGAGACCGATCTCGTCGAAGTTGTAGACGATGATGTCGGCAGCCACTCCTTCCTTGATGATACCGCGGTCGGTGAACCCGGCGATAGCAGCGGGCAGAAAGAAAGGCCCCTCTGCTTCCAGAGGGGCCTTCTGCGTTGCTACTGGGTTATCCCAGCAACCGGGCCATCCCGGTTGCTGGGGGTAGCCGGATTACCTACCGACTGATCATGTCGTAGCTGCGCAGCAGCTTGCCAGGGGTGGCCCCGGTGCACACCGTGCCCTCGGTGAAGGTTACTTCACCGTTGACTAAGGTGTAGCGAATGCCCTTGGCCTTCTGGATGATGCGGCGCTCGCCACCGGGGAAGTCGGTGTCGTACACCGGGCTGTCGTATTGGAGACCGATCTCGTCGAAGTTGTAGACGATGATGTCGGCAGCCAATCCTTCCTTGATGATGCCGCGGTCGGTGAACCCGGCGATGGCAGCAGGCAGGCTGCTCATCTTGTAGTGGGCCTCCTCCAACGTCATCATGCCCTGGTCCCTGACCCGGTCCGCGATCATATTGACCGGCCAGGAGCCCAAGGTCTGGTACCGGGTGTGGGCGCCGCCGTCGGACACGCACGGGTGGGTGAACGGGTGGTTCAGGATCTCCTTAACGGCGTTCCGGTCGGTCCCGGTCGTCGGCTCGAAGGTGAACTCAGTCCGCAGCCCTTCGTCAATGGCCAGGTCCAGCATGGCGTCCATGGGGTGCTTGCCCATCGCTGTCGCCAACTCGGCGATATTCATGCCCTCGTACTGGAGGTTGCGATCTTCCCGTATTTCGACGATCCGCATCTTCGACCAGTCGGAGGCAGCGTCCGCGCCTCCACCCTCGCCGACGTAAGCGCCGACCTGCGCGCGCATCTTGTCGCGGTTTTCTGGGTTGCTCAGCTTGGCGATGCGCTCTTCGGGCGTGCCAACGAACGGGTCTATCCACGCGGGCATGGCGTCGAAGCCGTTATACTCCGCAAGCTCGAACACCGGGGACGACGACATAGCCGTGGTCTGGGCGAACATGGCTGCGCCTTCCGACCTGGCGCGTTCCAAGAACTCCAACTGTTGCTTGTACCGGTCCGGAGCGTGCTCGTTGTAGGTAATCGCTCCCCACTGGAAGGGCCGTCCGGAGGCGATACACATCTCAATCAGGAAGTCTTCCCTGCCTCGGCCGGGGGCGTCTCCTTCCACGGCGTCCATCAGCAACGCCGACTGGCCGGTGACTGCGGCCACCGAGGGACCCGGGTCACCGCCGCCGATGAGATCGGGCTCACCAGGGGGCAGCGGGCGCTCGGCGGGACCCCTGGTCCAGCCGATGTGGCCCACACCGTACTCGTTCAAGACCTTGGCCAAGGCCAAGAACTCTTCGTTTGAGGCAACCTGGCTGGGGATGAAGCGGCCATCGTCCGGGCGGTTGGCCAAGGTCTTCATAGCCGACCAACCGAAAGCGCCGGCCTCCATGGCCTCACGTTGGAGCTTTTCCATCGTCGCGATCTCTTCGTCGGTCGCCCGCACCCTGGTCCTGGCCTCTTCGAGGCCCATGACATACATGCGCAGGGTGTTGAAGGGCACCAAAGCGCCCACGTTGACGCCGAGGGGATGGCTGTCCAGGCTGTCGAGCCACTCGGGGAAAGATTCCCAGTCCCACCTGAGGCCCAGCTCCATAGTCCGCAACGGGATCGCCTCAATCCGAGTCATCAGCCGCATCGCCGCGTCCCGGTCTTCGGGCTTACAGGGAGCAAAGCCGAAGCCGCACTGCCCAATGGTCACCGAGGTGACGCCATGCCAGCCGGACATCGTGGCGTAGGGTTCCCAGTTGAGTTGCAGGTCGTAGTGGGTGTGCAGGTCGATGGCCCCTGGGGCCACTATGCAACCGGTCGCGTCCAACTCCTCCGTGGCGGAAGCTTGGATCCTACCGCTGATCATGGCGATCTTGCCGTCTTTGATGGCAACATCACCACGGTAAGCCGGCAGGCCGCCGCTCCCGTCGACAATCGTCCCGTTTCTGATAATTTTGTCGAATTCAGGCATATAGTCTACGCCTCCTCGTGTATTTGTTCGGAACCAATTTTACCACCATAAATCCAAACGTCAACTGCCTGATTCCTGCTCCTCGCGCCCATACAATTCCCTTCGGTCGGTCCGGTTCTCCAAGGGCCGGTCATTGGGCGAAGTATAGCCTGTCAGTCCCGATTCCGAGAGGAACCCTGAGGTGGCGCCGTCAACGCTCGCCAGTACTCGGTCCGGCTCGTGGGTGGGGAAGACGAACAATATCCGGGCCGGTCCGCCGTAGCGGTTAACGAACCCGTGGGTCGTACCGGCCGGCGCCAGAATAGTGTCGCCGGCCTCGACGGTCATTCGTTGCCCGCCCACAACGACATCCAATTGCCCCTCCAGAACCACCATGGCTTCTTCGGTGTTGGTGTGGATGTGCCGGGGTATCCGAGTGTTGGTTGCGATGGTCACTTCGCCTATTTTGAGGGACTCACTCCCTTGCCAAATATCCACTATCTCGCGGACTTCCAGTCCTGGGTTGGACCCTTCCCTGGTGCGGTTGTCCTTTTTATTGATTATGGGCATGGCTCCTCCTTGCACAGTCTATTTAACTCTAAAGCGTCCCCGGCCTAACCGGTTCCTCCACCCGCCTGGCTGAAACCGACAGTGCTGCACTGCGGCTCCGACTCTCACGTAGCGAATTATAATGGCATTCTACAAAAAGTGAAGAGCCGCCATATAAAACGGGGCGCGATGCCGGTGTTGACCGGAAAATCTAGTCCGCCGCCGCAGGGACCGTCTGGGCCGAGAGGGCGTTGGCACAGAATTCGGCCAGCAGCCCGTTGAAGACCTCTGCCTGCTCGAAGTGGGCGGAATGTGCGGAGCCCGGGACCACTTCCATGCGCGACCCGGGGATGACCTTATGCACCTCTTCGATCACGTCCGGTGGGAATATGCGGTCTTCTTCTCCCACGATGAGCAGTGTCGGGGTCTGCCAGTCGAGGAAGGCCGCCTCTCCCGGGCCCCCCTCTCTGCGGAACCCGGAGATGACACCGTCTTCCCCGCGTTCCGGATTGAGGCCGCCGATCTGCTGGTAGAGGAAGGTGAGGGCGGGTTGTTCTTCGATGAAGCTTCCGGCCAGCGACCTGGCGACTCCGTCCGGCGGCGGTGTTGCCCTGCCAAGGGCCTCCAACACGCCGGGGCTGATCACCCCTCCCGTGGTGTCGCCCAATACGAGGCCCAGCGTGCGGTCCGGGTTGGCCAACGCAAATTCCAGGCAGCAAAAACCGCCCATTGACTGGGCCACCAAGAACGTTTGTTGTATCCCCAAATGGTCCAGCAGCGCGGCCAGGTCGGCGGTGAAGTTTTCCCGCAGAGGGGAGCCGAACTCGGCGATGGACTGTCCCCAGCCCCGGTGGTCAAAGGTGATACAGCGGTAGCCGGACGAGAACCTGGCCACTTGCTGCCACCAGCTGATGTGGTTGCCGCCGCGGCCATGGGCGAATACGATGGCCGGGCCGGAGCCGTGCGACTCGTAGTACAACTCGATTCCATTGATCTGCGCTTTGGGCATAAACTTCCCCCCTTTTCGATTCCAATAGTCCGTCGATTGGCCCCGCCGCCGCCAATTCCGGCGGGACTACACCGGCCAGCCTTCGCGCCGGTAAGCGGCATCCCAGAACATGTACTCGTAACGGCTGCTGGTCATAAAGGCGTATCGCATCGCATCCAACTCAGCCGGACTGGCGTCACGGGCCATCCGGTCGACGAAGCTCCGCCAGGCCTCGACACTCCCTTCCAATAGCCCTGACACGTAGAAGCTCGTCCATTGCCCGTAGAGCGGGTGTTCCGATTGTCCCACTTCCTCCCGCAGCAGGTGGTAGGTCCATGGGCAAGGAAGCAACACGGCTGCAGTTGGGCCCAGCCCATGCCGGGCGGCGGTGGCCAGCATGTGGTTGACATAACCGGTGTTCGTGGGCGATGGCGACGCCCCCTGCACATCCTCCATGGTCATGCCAGCGGCCTCCACGAGCTTGTGGTGCAGCGGACGCTCGATGGGCGTCAGGACCCGTTGGCCCAACTCTTCCAGAAGATTCGAGTTGGGCGCTTTGGAGAGAGCAACGGCCACCGTCCTGGCGAAACCCTCCAAATACAGATAGTCCTGGGCCAGGTAATACCGGAACGTCTCCAAGGGGAGCGTTCCTTGCTTGATCTCCTTAAGAAAAGGGTGAGCAAAAATCTTCCCCCAAATGGGCGCGGCCTCGGCACGCAACCGATCGCTGAAACTTTCCATCCCTCCTCCGAGCCCGCGGGTCTGTGTTCTATCGGTACTGTTAGGCCCCGCCGCCCGGCGAGCCGGCCCGCTCCACTTCCATTTCCCGCAACTCCACCCGGCGTATCTTCCCGCTGACCGTTTTGGGCAGCTCGGTGACGAATTCCACCGCACGGGGGTATTTGTAGGGAGCGGTCGAGGAGCGAACGTGCTCCTGGAGGCTTAGCGCCAATTCATCCGAGGGCACGTAGCCCGGCGCCAGGATGACGAACGCCTTTACGATGTCGCCCCGCACCGGGTCGGGGGTGGCTACCACCGCCGACTCCGCCACTGCGGGGTGCTCGATGAGAGCGCTTTCCACTTCGAATGGACCTATTCTGTATCCGGCCGAAATGATCACGTCGTCGGCCCGCCCTACGAACCAGAAATACCCGTCTTCGTCCTTGTAGGCCTTGTCGCCGGTCAGGTACCAATCGCCGTAGAAAGAACGCTCCATGGCTTCGTCGTCGCGCCAGTACTCCCGGAACAGGCCCACGGGCCGTTCCGGCTTTATCTTGACCGCGATCTGCCCTTCCTCCCCCGGAGCGACCTCACTCCCCTCCTCGTCGACGACGCCGATGGTGAATCCGGGCATCGGCTTCCCCATCGAGCCTGGGCGGACCGGCAGGCAACGGAAGTTGCCCACCAGCAGCACGGTCTCGGTCTGGCCGTAGCCGTCGTAGATGGCGAGCCCGGCGCCGTCCTCCCACTGTTTCATAACCTCCGGATTCAACGGCTCACCGGCGCCCGTGCAGTGGCGCAGGTTGCTCAGGTCGTACTTGGTCAGGTCCTCCAATACCATCATGCGGTAGGCGGTGGGAGGAGCGCAGAAAGATGTGACCCCGTACCTCTCCAGCATGCGCAGGGTCAAGGCGGCGTCAAACCGGCCCCGGGCGTCGTGCTGCATCACCGTCGCCCCGATAGTCCACTGGCCGAACAGTTTGCCGTAAGCCGCCTTGGCCCAACCCGTTTCCGACAGCGTCCAATGCAAATCGGTGCTCTTCAGGTCTTGCCAGTACTTGGCGGTCAGGGTATGGCCGATGCCGTACGACGCTTGGGTGTGAAGCACCATTTTGGGATACCCGACGGTGCCGGACGTAAAGTAGATCAGCAGTGGGTCATCGCTCCTCGTCGGCTCGACTCCCTCCAACACAGTAGAGGCATCGTCTCTCATAGAACCGAAGGAGACCCATCCCCGTTGTTCTCCGCCGGCCAAGACCAGATGCTTGAGGGTGGGGCAGCCAGCGGCCGCCGCCTCCACTTTCGCGGCGTTCTCGGGGTCGGTGACGGCCATGACGGCCTCGGAGCGGTTGATACGGTACTCGATATCCTTGGGCGTAAGGAGGGTGGTGCCGGGCATGGGGAGGGCTCCCAGCTTGAACAGTCCCAGCATCGCCACGTACCAGTCCGGTATGCGGGGCAGCATGATGAACACCCGGTCGCCCTTCTGGATTCCTAGCTGGCGGAACCCGTTGGCGGCCCGGTCGGAGAGGACCTTGAGGTCCCAGAACGTATGGTGCTGTGCCTGCAGGCCCGAGGGATCGGCCGATAGCAGGGCCAATTTGGTCCGGTCTTCGGCCCACCGGTCAACGATGTCGGACCCGAAGTTGAAAAACTCCGGCACTTCCAAACGGTCATCCCGGTAGGACCCCTCGTAGTCGGTCATGTTGGGGGCAATCTCCGTCATGCGTCCTCCTTGAACCTTGCCCGCATTACAGATGAGCATCCGGGGTCTGCCGATAATTCGTCTGAATCAGAATTTTTGGAGATTACAGGATTCGCAAGATTATCAACATTCTGAAAATCCGGCAAATCCCGATTCATACAGTTGCATATTATAATCCAATCTGCTAATTCACTCATGGAGATGCGCGTATGCCAGGAACTCTGGACGGCAAGGTTGCGTTGGTGACCGGCGGAGGCTCGGGGATCGGCCGGGCCGCGTCTCTGGCCTACTCCCGGGAAGGCGCCCGGGTGGCCGTGGTGGATGTCAACGTGGAGGGAGGCGAGGAGACGGTCCAACTTATCAAAGAGGCCGGAGGCGACGCAATCCTGCTACACGCCGATGTCTCCGAAAGCACCGGTACGCTGGACATGGTGGCCCAGACTGTGGGGCGCTTCGGCCGGCTGGACTGCGCCTTCAACAACGCCGGCGTGGGCGGGGGGCGGGACCGGAACCTCACTGCCGACTACACCGAAGAGGACTGGGACCGGGTCATCGGCATCAACCTGAAAGGAGTCTGGCTTTCCATGAAAGCCGAAATCCCCCGGATGCTGGCCCAAGGCGGCGGCGCCATCGTGAACACCGCATCAATAATGGGCCTCATTGCGGCCCCGGGGGCCGTCGCCTACATGGCGGCCAAACACGGGGTGGTAGGGCTGACCAAAGCGGCCGCGTTGGAATACGCCCGCGACAACATCCGGGTAAACGCGGTGTGCCCCGGTTACATCGACACCCCTTTGTTGCGGCCGGTTCTCACCGCCCACGAAGGTTTCGAGGAGCGAATTGTGTCGCGCCATCCGGTGGGCCGGCTGGGCCAACCAGAGGAAATCGCCGAGGCGGTGATTTGGCTCTCATCAGAGGCAGCCTCATTCGTCACCGGTCACAGCATGGCGGTCGACGGCGGCTACGTGGCCCAATAGTAACCCTGCGACCGAAGGCGGTTACGACAGGACTTCCAGGGTGGTTCCGTCGTTAAGCCGGTAGATGTAGAAATCCCCGTCCAAGGTAAATACTTGGCGCCACGCCAGACTCTCGGCTGCTGCAACTAGCGACGCATCAGCCAAGCCCATCGGCCTGTCGTGATACTGCGCCATCAGTTGGGCCATTCGCTCGGTTTCTCCCGGCGTTGGGTTATGCAAGACCAGATTCCCTGCACGGTACAAATCCCATAGCGCGACCCGATAGCGATGGCCACCCGCAAGGCCTAGCAGGTACATCGCCTCGGTGAAACAAGGCCAGGTGGTCAGAAACGGTTCACCCGGCAATCTCTGAGAAGCGGCCAGGCATTGCGAATGGTATGGGTCATCGCTGTCAAGGAGGGCCACAATTGGCCCGGTATCGGTCAGAGTCATTCTTGCCTCTGGCTGCGCTGGTGTTCTTCGAGGAGGCCCTCAGCGAACTTGCGGTGGGCGTCGACAGACATTTCGGCACTGCCGCCGCCATATTCACTGCTGTGCAGGACTCCGATATGGTCCTGGATCAGGTCATACAGCGTCTCTCCGGGGTTCGGCCGAGCCTCCTTTGAAACCGATCGTTTCGCCGCGACGGCCAGAGTATGCGATGACACGAAATGCTCGCGCAGACTGGCGATGGCAAGTTGTTCCGGAGCGATTCCCGACTTTCGGGCGTGCTCTATCAGACAAGCCTCGACGTCGGGCGTGAGTGTGATTGTCATTGGCTTTGCCATTGAGCTACCTCGCGTCGACAAGGATCTGAAAACCGACGATGTTGTGCATTCGAACATTATGCCACGTAGTAACTGCTAACGATGCTACCGCCAGACAGGCGAACCATGCCAGTCGACCCGCAAACACGCCGCCGCAACTCTGGAGCCGGACTGACCGTCCTGGATGAGTCTCGCGCCTGTCCCGGTTACGTCCTCTACGCGCCGATGGCCGGTCCGGGCGATGTCTATCTTCTGGACGTGAACGGCACTGAAGTGCATCATTGGTCCATGCCCTATCCGCCGGGGCTCTACGGCTACCTCCTGCCCAACGGCAATATGTTTTACGGCGGGAAGCTGCGGGACCCCGATACCTGGGACCGGTTTCCGTCGTGGAAGCGGTTCAAAAGCGGGGTGATGCTGGAGGCCGACCCCGACGGCCGGGTGGTCTGGGAGCACCGCGACCCGGACCACCACCACGACGCGCGGCGCACGGAATCGGGCGGAGCGCTTTATTTGACCGTGGAATTGATGCCTGCGGAATTGGCCGCCAAGGTCAAGGGAGGCATCCTCGGATCGGCCCCCGAAGGAATGTGGTCCGACGTCATCGTCGAAGTCGACGCCCAAGGAAACCGGGTCTGGGAGTGGCACGCCTACGAGCATCTAGACCCGGATGTTCACATAATCACGTTCAACGACCTTCGGGACGAATGGAGTCACGGCAACACGGTGGCCCCCCTACCGGACGGCCGGGTAATGTTCAGCTTCCGCAACATTTCCACCATAGGCATCATTGAAAAGGCCACCAATGAAATCGTCTGGCAACTGGGCTACGATACCATCGCCCAGCAGCACGACCCCACCTTGCTGTCCAACGGCAACGTGCTGGTCTTCGACAACGGGGCTCACCGGAGCGACGCCAACCTGCCTTTCTCCAGGGCCATCGAGGTCGATCCGGCCACCAACGAGGTCGTCTGGGAGTACCGCGACAGCCCGGCCTACAATTTCTTCAGTGCGTTCATTTCGGGGGCCCGCCGCTTGGGCAACGGCAACACACTGATCACCGAAGGGATGTTCGGGCGCATGTTCCAGGTAACCCCTGACGGCGACGTCGTATGGGAGTACATAAACCCCCACTTCCACGTCGACGTGGAAGGGCTGCTTGGCAACCGGGTATTTCGGGCCACCCATTACATGCCCGGTGAGATACCGTGGCTAACCTAACGGATTGGAGGCGGAGGTAACGCGGTGTACCAGTCGATGGTTGCCATACATCTGATCGCCGCGGTGACGTGGCTGGGCGGAATGCTGTTTCTGGTCATGGTGATGCTGCCCCTGGCGCGACGGGACGGCTTCGGCGGCCAAGGATTCGTGGTGCTCCGTCAAGTGGCGGGACGGTTCGTGCCGGTGGCTTGGGCCGCCAAGATCGTCTTGGTCTTGACCGGAGCTTATCTCGCCTTCGATCACTGGGGCATCGGGGTCGGCCAGTTCTTCTCCGGCGGGATTCACTTCATCGATATGTTACAGATCAAGACCGCCCTGTTCCTGGTGGTAGTCTTGATCAGCCTGGCCCACGACTTCTGGTTGGGCCCGTTGATGGCGGACCGGTTGGATGCCGCCCGGCAGGCCGGTCAACCCTTGCCCCGGGGGCCGGCGCGTGCGTTCGTGCTGATGGCGGCCAGAGTCAACCTGTTGCTGGTCCTCGCCATCGTGGTGCTGGCGGTGATAATGACCCGCGGCTAGGATGCCCCCTTCAGCGGGCCGACGGAAAGTCCGGGTCGCGTTTTTCCCGCACCGATTGAAGCCCTTCGCTCACGTCCGGGCCGAAGAAGCCCAGCATCTCAAGAGCTAAGGAGTAGTCGAAGGCGGTGTGTTCCGCCATGCGCAACCATTGGTTGAGCGAGCGCTTGGTGTACCTCAGCGCTGGCTGGGAACCGGCGGCAAGCTTCCGGGCCACGGCCATCGACCGCTCCATCAGTTCGTCGTGGGGCACCACCAAGCTCACCAGTCCCAGGCGCTCCGCTTCCGCCCCGTCCATGAACTCGCAGGTCATCAGATAGTACTTGGCCTTGGCCATGCCGATGAGCAACGGCCAGATCACGGCGGCGTGGTCCCCGGCGGCGACCCCCAGCCGGACGTGCCCGTCGGTGAAACGGGCCCGTTCCGAGGCGATGGAAATATCGGCCAGCAGGGCAACTGCCAGACCGGCTCCTACCGCGACCCCGTTGATAGCCGAAATAACCGGTTTGTCCAGGTTGATCATGTTGTGGACGATGTCCCGGGCTTCCTGCATCGCGGCGGCGATCACGTCGGCGTTGCCGATGGACTTCTCGATCATGTCGAAGTCCCCGCCAGCGGAGAAGGCGTTGCCCGCCCCGGTGATGACGGCCACCCGTACCTCCGGGTCACGGCCCAAGTCGGGCCAGATGCGGCCCAACTCGTTGTGCAGGGTGAAGCCGGTCGCGTTGAAGACCTCGGGGCGGTTCATGGTCAACAACGCCACGCCGTCTCGTATGTCGACAACCAGATCCTGGTACCCGCTATAATCCATTTCAGTCTCCAGTGGCCGGGGGCCAGTGGTCGGTGGATAGCGAATAGTCATCCGGCCCTCTAGCCACTGGCCCCAGCTATTAATATAGTGCGCCGTTTCCCTCCAGACGCCTGACTTCGGCCTCCGGCATGCCCAGAATCTCTTGGAAGACGTAGTCATTGTCTTCGCCGATGTTGCTGTAGGGGCCGAATTCCATTGGAGTCTCTGACAGCTTCGCCGGCGTAGTCCAGGCAACGCTGTCGCCCTTCTTCCACTCCCATGCCGGGGTGCCTCTTTCGGCGACGTAGTAGGTCGAAGGCTCGTAGAATCCGCGGTCCTTGAGGTGCTCGCTGTAGAACAGGTCCTGGCCTTGGGAAACTATGCTAGCTGGCACGCCTTCCGCCTGCATCCGTTCCATCACATCCTCGGCGGTCAGGGTGGCGGTCCACTGGCCAATCCAGTCGTCCAACTCGTCCTGGTGGGCCAGGCGCCCGGTGTTGGACGCGAATTCCGGGCGAGCGGACCAATCGGGGTCGCCGACGACCTGGCGGAACCCGGCCCACTGCTCTTCCGACTGCACGTCTATTGCGCACCAGCGGTCGTCGCCCTGACAGCGGTAAACGCCGTGGGGGGCGTTTACCGGATGGCGGTTGGCAATCCGGGGCGGCAACCGCCCGTTCACTTGAAAGTCCAGTATCGCCGGGCCGGCAGTGACCGCTCCCGACTTGAAAATTGACGATTCCATCGTGGCCGGCTGGCCGGTCATGCGTCGGCGCATCAGCGCCCCAATGATCGCCGATGGCTGGAAGACCCCTGTGTGGTAGTCGGAATACGACGTGTTTATGGCTGAGGGAGGCGAGTCTTCCTCACCGGTCATGAGGGACACCCCGCCCATGTGCTGCACCAATATCCCGTAGGACTTGTAGGTGTAATACGGGCCGATGCCCCCCAGCCCGGTCTGCCACATAAGGATGATGTCCGGTCGCAGCCGCCGCACCTCCGGGAAGTCGATTCCCCAACGGTCCAGGATGTTGCGCCGGAAGTTGGTCATGAACACGTCGCTGACTTTGACCAGCTCCCGGAAGACTTCCAGGCCCTCCGGCGTTCGCACGTCGAGGGACACGCGCTTCTTGATTCGTTGGAAATCGGGCTGGCCCGCCCCTCGGGACCACGCCGGAATGAAGGCCATCTCGTCCAAGGCCTTATTGGTCTCGACCTTGATGACCTCGGCCCCCAGGGAGGCCAGGATGCGTCCGGTGAGGGGCAACGCCACGTAGGGCCCCAGCTCCAACACCCTGACTCCAGCCAACGCTTTCTTGCCCGCCGTTCCCGGTCCTGTGGTCGTCATCAGATCACGCCTTCCGATTTGAGGGATGCCAGTTCCTGGGAATTCAAACCCAATTCCCCTTTGTAGATGGCCTCGTTCGCCTCTCCCAACAACGGCGCTGCGTTGACCGCCGGGGAGACTTCGTTGCTGTCGAACACCCCGATGGGATACTGGAGCACGCCTGTCTCCGGGTGGTCCAAGCCAAACCAGAAGTTGCTGGCGGCCAATTGCGGGTCAGCCAACAGGTCAGATACCGTGTTGACCGGGATGACCACCAGGTTGCGCCGCTGTCCTTCGTGGAATAGGTACTCGCTGGTGAACCGCGTGGTGAAGTCGATTACGAGGGCGGTGATGATGTCATTATAGGGGGCGCGGTCTTGATTTCCGCCTTTGTAGGCCTCGTTGAGAATCTCCTCGTCCCCGGTTACTTCGTAGATCCACTCGGCCAGGCTGTCCCACTCCCTGGGGGTGATGATGCCTGCGGATATCCAACCGTCCTGGCTGGGGTAAGCGCCCAAAGGGATTACCAGCGTTGAAGTGGCCCCAACCCTGGTCACGTTCTGCTCCATTTGCATCCAAGCGAGCGCGGGGTGGGCGTCGGTGTAATAGGTGATAAGCGCTTCCTGCAGAGACACGTCGATGTACTGGCCCTCGCCGCCGTTCATGTCCCGGTAGTAAAGAGCGCCGAGAATCGAGGCAGCGGCGAACTGGGCGCCAGGAAAGTGGGACTGATCGTTACCCTGCCGCATCGGCGGGCCGTCGGGGTCGCCGGTGATCTGCATGAAGCCGCTGGAAGCCAGCGCGATCAGGTCCGACGAGCGGTAGTCCTTCCACGGGCCCGACTGGCCGAACGGCGTGATGGACGCCATCACCAGCCCCGGGTTTCCGGCGCTGAGTTCATCGTAGCCGAGGCCCAACGACTGGAGGCGCCCAACCGGGTAGCTTTCCACCACCACGTCGGCCCGTGCGGCCAACTCCTTGAACAGCGACCGTCCCCGTTCGTGTTCCAAGTCCAGGGTGATGGAGCGCTTGTTGGTGTTGTAGAAGAGGAAGTAGAGGCTGCGCTCGGGTCCGGCCTCATCGCGGGCGAAAGGTCCTCTGGCGCGGCCCGGGTCTCCCGAAGGAGGCTCCACCCTGACGACATCGGCCCCGTAGTCGGCCAGCAGCTTGCCGCAAAATACCCCCTCAGGGCCGCTCAGGTCTAAAACCCGGTACGGTGGCAGAAGGACGCCTTCCCGTGGGCGCTCTGGTGGCATAGGACTCCTCGGGCCGGTCTGTTCGACGCAAGGCCACGTCCGGTCCGCCCGGCCATTTCGCCGGAATTGTAGATAAGCCCTTCGGGGGCGTCAAGGCTGCTTGTCCTCCGATGTTCCCTCCGTTCCCTGCGGTGAATCGCCCGAGGAACTGCGTCATGCCGCATGCCGTCTCGGCGCTCTATAATGCGCTAGCGGGTGGAGGCATAGATATGACGACATCCGAATTGCTCAGCGCCGCCCAGCTTTCGATCGAAGGCCAATCATGGTAGTGGAAGACCACGTAAAGACTGCTTGGGAATTCCTGGAAGCCTCCGGCCGTATGTTTACCGACGGCGACGACGTTCAGGCCTCGGAAAAGTTATGGGGGGCGGCGGCGCACGCCGTGATGGCCGTGGCCCAAGAACGGGGATGGGCCTTCAGCAAGCACGGCGCTATGAACGCTGCGGTCGGGCGACTGGACAATGACCACCCCGAACTGTCTTTACGGCCCGGCTTCGCCGTGGCCGAAAAATTCCACGCCAACTTCTATCACGATTTCATGGAGTCCTTCCAAATCGAAAGCGACCGGCCCCTTGTCGGCCGCTTCGTGGAGAATGTGCTGTCTCTCCGGGGCCGATAACGCAAAGGAACGACCTGCCGGGCGGACGGCGCCACCGGCACACCGGTCCCTCGACCGCTGAACAGTTAGCGTAATCGGCGTGGCCAACCGGCTGACCAGGCGTCCTTGGCCGACGGACCCGCCGAGCCCGAGATAGGCGCCGCGGGCGAGTTGTTTCCCGCGAGGCGGCTGTTATAATCAGGCGGGCTTTCCAAGGGCCCTCTCGTTCCCCAGTACCTCCTGACTAAGGAACTCTCCGGCCGGACGGACATGCTCAGAGCCACCGCAGACCGGTTCCTGCTGGCCCTTCAATACAAGGACTACCGGACTCTGTGGATAGCCACCACCTGTTCCGGGGCTGCGGCTTGGGCGCTAATCATCGCCCGGGGCTGGCTGGCCTACGAACTTACGGGCGGATTGGCGTGGGTTGGGGTCGTCACCTTCGCCGCAATGGCCCCCCGCGTCTTCACCACCCCGTTCGTCGGCTACCTGGCCGACCGGTTCGACCGCCAGACCATCATGCAGTGGGTCTTCGCCCTCAACCTGGCCCACAACATCATCCTGGCCTTCCTGGTGATGAACGACATGGCCGGCGCGTGGACCCTTACGGCGCTGGCCTTGATGAACGGTACGCTTCGGGCCGGCCAGATGACCGTGGCCTCGGCCCTGATACCCAACCTCGTCCCCAGGCAACACCTGCTGAACGCCTTGGCGCTGAACCAAGCCACGCAACAGGGGTCACGCATGGTGGGAGCCTTGGCCATCCTCCCGCTTTTGCAGTTCATCAACATAGAAATGGCCTTCTGGCTGTGCAGCGCCTTCTATGCCATCGGCCTGTTGTCGGTGACCCGCGTGATCACCAGATCGACCGGGAAAATGGACGAGACCCAAGGGTTCTGGCGCAATCTGGCCGCCGGCTTCGAGTACGTGTACCGGCGGCCCATCATTCTGGCGATGATCCTGCTGGTGCTGGGCCACTGCGCCCTAACTATGTCGTACGAGTCCATGCTTCCCTCGATCTCGGACGACAAGCTGGGAGCCGGGTCGGTGGGGATGAGCTATCTGCTGGGAGGGGTAGGCGCCGGGGCCGTGGTCGCGTCCATTTTCCTGGCCGGAGTCCGCGACCCGGGCGCCAGGGGGAAGCTCTTTCTCTTTTACGGCTTGTTGAGCGGGGTGGGGCCGATACTACTCGCGGTCTCGGATACCCGCGAACTCTCCATCGCCGCCGCGTTCATCATGGGGGCGACCCAGGCCGGGTTCATGACCATCAGCCACACGATTATCCAGACGCTGACCGAAGATGAAGTAAGGGGCCGGGTGGCCGGCGTGTACTCCGTTCACATAGGCGGCAGTATGGCGATAGCCAACTGGATCAATGCCGAGTTGGCCGACGTTTTCAACGCGCCGGTCGTTATGGTGGCCGGCGGGCTGATTTTCATTGCGGTGATTGTATTCAGCATCGGCAGTGGCCCCCTGCGCGGCATCTACTTCCCCAGGCCTGCCGTCAGCCCCGCTGCGGCTTGAAGTAACCTATAATTCCCACAAAGGCCCGGCGTGGCCCCCCGGCGTGGCCTGCCCAAGCGCCGACCACGCAATCTTCTGAGCGGAGTGCCCGATATGGCGACCAACCACACCGAGCTTGACCGTTACATCCAACTGACTCCCAAGTCCAGAGAGGTATGGGAAGACGCCAAGACCTACCTTCCGGGAGGCGACAGCAGAAACTCCATCTTCTGGGACCCGTACCCCGTCTTCGTGGAGAGGGCTTCCGGAGCCCACGTCATCGACGTTGACGGCGGCGACCGGCTGGACTTTATCGGCACCATGACCACCTTGATACTGGGCCATTCCGCCCAGCCGGTGGTGGAAGCCGTGCGGGAGCAACTGGAGCGGGGAGTCGTCTACAACGCTCCCAACCGGCAGCAGGTGCGTCTGGCAAAAATCCTCTGCGAGCGGATACCCAGCTTCGAGTTGGTCCGCTTCACCAATTCCGGGACCGAGGCCACTCTGAACACCATCCGCGCCGCCCGGGCGGTGACGGGCAAGAGCCTCATTGCCAAGGTGGAAGGCGGTTACCACGGCAGCCACGACACCGTAAGCGTGAGCGTTCGCGTCGACCCATCCGCTGCGGGGGAGAGGACCCATCCCGACGCCCTGGCAGCCACAGGCGGGCTGGCCGACGGGGTACTGGAGTCGGTAGTTGTCTTGCCCTTCAATGAGCCCGGACCGGCCCGGGAAATTCTGGAAGCGCACAGAGATGAACTCGCCGCGGTGATCATCGAGCCGATGTTGGGTTCGGTGGGAATGCTCCCAGGTACCCTGGAATTCCTTACCGTGCTCCGGGAATTCACTCGGGCCAACGGCATCATCCTGATCTTCGACGAGGTGATCAGCTTTCGGGTTTCACCCGGGGGGGCCCAGGAGCTCTACGGGATCACGCCCGACATGACTTCGCTGGGCAAGATTATCGGCGGCGGCTTCCCAATCGGGGCGTTCGGCGGGCGGAAAAACATCATGGACCTTTACGACCCGACGGCAGGGCCGACGGTCTCCCACGCCGGCACCTTCAACGCCAATCCGGTTACGATGCTGGCGGGAGCGGTGACCATGGAACAGCTTACCCCGGAGGTCTATCGCCGGCTGGCCGAAGTAACCGATTACCTGTGCCGGGGGCTCCGCGGCGTCGGGGAAGAGCTGGAAATACCAGTGCAAACGACCGGATTGGGTTCGCTGTTCGGCATCCATTTCACCAACGACGATATCGTCGGTTACCGCGACATCGCCGCGGAGGACGCAGGCTTTCGCCATCAAGTGTTCCTGGGACTGATGAATGAAGGAATACTAATGGCGCCCAACCTGGTGGGCGCCATTTCCACCGCCATCGGTGAGCCCGAGGCCGACGCCTTCATCGGTGCCTTCCGCCGGGTGCTGGAGCGTCGCAGTTGAGAGAAGCCCCCTTAGAAAAGGGGAAACAGCGGCCGCTCCCGGTTTGAGATAGTCCTCTAAAAGTCCTCTTTGCGGAACAGAGGCGTGGTTTCGATGCGCACCGGGTCGCCGTCGAACCAGTCGGCTACGGTCTCGCGCCACTGGGTGTAGTGGGGCATTCCCCTGTGGGCGGTTTCCCACGCGTCGCGGTCTTCATATACTTCATACAAATAGACGGTGTTGGGATCGTTGTTGTCGGCCAGAACATCGAAGCGCAGGCATCCCGGCTCAGCGGTGTTGGAACCCGCGGCATCGCCCTTGGTGGCCTCGATGAACTCGTCCCGGTGGCCGGGCTTGATTTTGACGGTCACGAATAACGTAAACATAACTCCTCCAATTCTGATTGATGGTCAATTTATTGACCGTAGCTAATATACAAGGTCAGTAAACGCTCGACTAGGGCCCGCACCCGAGGGCGATCGCCCTCGATTTGGAACTCTTCCATTCCGTGGTGATAAAAGTTGATGTGAAATGTTTCCGCAACCGCAAACCTGTCGCCTATGGAGAGTTCACCGGACTCTTCGGAGAGGAGCCTCGCGGCGTGCTTTAGGCTTCCGTGACTATCGTAGGGCCAACCGCGTTGCTGCGCGACCGCCATCATGGCGTGGGCGGCAGCGCCCCATACTTTCTCGGACCCCGGGAGCACATCGCCTTCACCGAAAAGAGCGTCCGATTCATCCAGAAAGGTTCTGGCGGTTTGAGCGTGTTCTTCGACCAGCAACGGGTCCCCCATACCGGGTGAAAATATGATTGCACTATATCACCCCAACGGTCGGCATTAGATGACACTCTCTACGCGGCATTGTAAAATGGCTCAAGCCAGCAGATATTCCGGCAAGGGGGCCGTTTTATGGCCGACATTCCTGTCGTTTACACCCTCACCGTCTGCCCCGCCTGCGACGCCCTGCGCGCCGCCTGGAAACGCGAGGGCATCGAGTACGAGGAGCGCCGGGTGGACCAAAGCCAGGACACCTTGGACGAGGCCCTGGACCTGGCCGACACCGTGCCCATCATCGTCTATCCCGACGGCAAGGTGGCGGTGGGCTTCCAAGGGATGACCGGTTGAGAAATCGGCTGACGGGCCGTGGGCCCGCGTCAAGGAACACCCTCACCCTGACCCCAGCGCATCGGGACCCCGACAGAGTCCGGACCATCTCTCTGAACGGAGACCGGAATATCAAGTCAACATTTGGGGGACGACATGGCAAGAGAGACCAGCGTAGTCACGCCGCAGCGGTTCTCGGAAGGCTTCGGCTACAGTTCATACCTGGACCAGATCAATGTGAATAAGGCCCGCATCGAGGGGTTCTACGACGGCTGCCGTATTTCAGAAGAGGACGCGCGGGCCCTCAAGGAGTTGACCGCCCGTGACGACGGGCCGAAGAAGATGCTGGTGCTTGGCGAGGACTGGTGCGGCGACGTGGTGCGGGGGCTGCCCGTTCTGGCCCGCATCTGTGAGGCGGCCGGTATGGAGATGAGCGTCTTCCCCCGGGACCAGCACCACGACATCATGAACGAGTTCCTGAAGAACGGGGAGTACATGTCGATCCCGGTGGCCGTGTTTTACACCGGGGACCACCGCTACATCTGCCACTGGATCGAGCGGCCTGTCGCGGCCGAAAATGAAATGCACCAGATCGAAGTGGACATCCGCGCCGAGAACCCAGGCATCGACGACCAGACTTTTGGTCGAGAGCGACGGGCCCGGACGGCGGCCCGCGCCGATTATTGGATCGAGGAAACGGTCCGGGAGATCAAGGAGCTGCTCACCAACAGCGTGAGTTAGGCCGGGTTCCGGGTCTCCCCGGCTTCCGTCGCTTCGATACTCACTGGCCGGCCTTCCAGCCTAACGGCGTCGCCGGTCGTTGCCGGTTGCCCCGGAGCCCCCACGACAGCCGGCGCCGGTCGCTCCGCGTCTGCCGCCGGGCTGGTGTAACCGCCCTTGCCCGGGGGGCCCAGGAATACGAACAGGCTGGACCCGAAGAGGTTCACGGCAGCAATCGTTGCCATCGGAATCATATAGCTGTCCGTTTTGTCGAACATGTAGCCGGCAAACGGCGGCGCCGCCAGCAACAGGATATTCATCGGTATCATCGAAACTCCGGTGATACTGGCAAAGGCCTTCCGTCCGAAGTAGACACCCCGGATCGCCGTGGTCAGAGAGGTGCGTCCTCCGAAGCCGATCCCCAACAGTACCGCGAATACGAAGACCATCACGAAGTCATCGCTCAACAGCAGCAACGCGATTGCGCCCGATTGGATCGACGAAAAAACGAATATCGGCCATCGGATCGGCACCCTGTCTCCGATGTAACCACCGATCAGAGTGAACGCCGCCCCCACCCCGATATAGGTCGACAACACCCAACTGACCATTTGCAACGAAATGCCCCGGTCATGGAGCATGGGACCCAGGTGGACCATCATCGTGACGATTACGATGGACGAGCAGGCGTGGCCGATGGTCATCAGCCAGAAGGTCTTGGTGCGGACCGCTTCCTGCCAAGTGTAGCTGAAGTCCTCCGCGCCGGCCGCGACGAGCCCGGTCTCAGCCCGGGGCGGGAGGCCGTCGCGGTGCTGGCCGTACTCCTCGGGCGTGTTGCGCACCACTCTGGACACCGGCCAAGCGACGACCAGTATGAAGATTCCGATGGCCGAGGCTGTATTTCGCCAGCCCACCCGCCCTGGGATGTCTGGGTCTATAGCCCAGGCCAACAGCGGCACCAACAACACCCCGCCAATCAGAAACCCCTCCATGGCCAAGGCCATGGCTATCGACCGGTTGCGGTTGAACCAGTTGTTCAGCACGGTCATCATCGGCATCCAAGTACCCAGGCCTACACCGATGCTGATCACGATAAAGGAGGTGTAGAAGTGCCAAAGTTCCTGCATCCGGCCCATCAACAGGAATCCGCCGCCGGCTATGAGCAGCCCCACCATTACCAACCGGCGCGGTCCCAGCCGGTCGATGAGGTAGCCGCTGATTGGGCCCATGATGGACCCCTCGACTCTCGTGAGGGAAAAGGCGAGGGATAGTTGGGTGCGGGTCCAACCGAACTGGCCCTCCAGTACTATGAACCAGACCGACATGCCCTGGAACAACGGCACGGTGCCGATGGCCATGATGAAGGCGGATATCCCGACCAACACCCAGCCGTAGAAGAGACGTCGAGCTATCGCCATAGCAAACTAGCGAAACGGAAAAGAGGCAAGCCGCCCTCACGGAATTATTTTCGGGGCCCCACCACGATCAAGCCGAAGTAGACGCCGCAGGTCCGGGATAGATGCCCCGGAGTGTCAGATAAGGTGTCTGCCAAGTCGGTCTGCCGTAAGACGGAACAGGCCGAACGTACTCTATTGCAACAATGCGGCCAACCAGGCTGCCGGCCGCGCAAACGCCAGTCAACAGCCCAAATGACCATACTGTGAACCGGAATGTATCGTAGTACATAATAAGCTGACTGACAAGTGTGGCGTCACGGCGGCCCCGCCACGGCCGCCCTGCTTTGACACCCATGTTTGATCGCCACGTTGACCGGAACGCCGGGTTTCGCAACAGGCCGATTACATGATAGATTATGGACGCTGCGAAGCATAACCAGATGGCGATATCGCCGCTGGTATATAGTCACGCCCCCGCCGCTGCGGGGAGCCCGCCCACGGAGGAACAATGCAATACGGTATATTCATGATGCCCTCCCATCCGCCGGAACGCGAGGTATTCACGGCCCACCAGTGGGACTTGGACTGTTTGGCCTTGGCCGACGAGCTGGGGTTCTCCGAGGCCTGGATCGGCGAACACTACACGTCGCCCTGGGAGCCCGTGCCCGCCCCTGACCTGATGATCGCCCAAGCGTTGATGCGGACCAAGAATATCAAGCTCTGCACCGGGGTGCATCTGCTGCCCTACCACCATCCTGCCGAGCTGGCCTGCCGCGTGGCCTACCTCGACCACATGGCCCAAGGAAGGTTCATGTTCGGCATCGGCTCCAGCGGTCTGCCCACCGACTTCCGGCTGTTCGATGTGGACGGAATGAACGGCCAGCACCGCCGCATGACCCGAGAGGCCATCGACATCATCCTCAAACTTTGGGAAAGCGAAGAGCCATTCGAGTACAAGGGCGACTTCTGGGACGTGAACTACCCGGAACCCATGCTCGACAGCCTGCGCTTCTTCATCAAGCCCTACCAGAAACCCCACCCGCCCATTGGCGTCGCCTCCGTGAGCATCGCCTCCGAAACGCTGAAAATCGCCGGCGAACGCGGCTTCATCCCCATGAGCCTGGCCTTCAACCAAGACTACGTTATCAGCCATTGGGACGCCATCGCGGAGGGCGCGGCCCGCGGCGGTCGTACGCCCAAACGCTCCGACTGGCGCATCACCCGAGACGTGTGGGTGGCGGACTCTGACGACGAAGCCATGGACGGCGCAATCAACGGGATGCTCGGCCGCGTCTGGGGTGACTACCTCCTCCCTCTTTTCAGCGCCTTCGGCCTGACCCACGTAATCAAGCACGACTCCAGCGTGCCGGACTCGGCGGTCACACCGGAATATATGGCCGAACACGTCTGGCTGGTCGGCTCGCCCGACACCGTGGAAAAACGGCTGCTCAGCCTCTACGAAATGTGCGGCGGCTTCGGGACACTGCTGTCCCTCGTCTACGACAACATCGACAACCAGCAGGCCTGGGAAAAGTCCATGCACCTGTGGGCTAACGACGTCATGCCCCGGTTCGCCAACCTGGTGCCGGACTAGCGCTCTTTGGCCACATCCGCGTCGACTCCGGTCCTGGCGAGCTTCAATGATTGGCAGGGCCGGTCGTCGCCATTAGCCGGTTGCGCAGGAGACGGTTACGCCGGTTTGCGCCGCAGGGCCGCGCTCACCTCGTGCATGTAACCGAGGATTTCTTTATTGGACTGCCAGACCCCGGTCTCGTGGTAGGGAAGTCCCCGGTCACGGCAGAATTCTTTCACCACCTCTTTGGCCTCCTTGAGACAGTTGTTGGGCATGTTGGGGAACAGGTGGTGTTCGATCTGGTAATTCAATCCACCGTACATGTAGTCGACTAACGGGCTGGGCCGGACGTCCCTCGCCGTAAGTATTTGCCGCTGCATGTAGTCGAGCTCGTCGTCTTTTTCCAATATGGGCATGCCCTTGTGGTTGGGAGCAAACACCGCCCCCATGTGAAAGCCCGCCAGGGCGCGGTGCACCACTATGAACAACCCGGCCTGCCAGGGTGGGAGAAACGCGAATATCAGCCCCAGGTACAACGCGACGCCACCGAGAACCAAGACCGGTTCGATCAGCGGGTACTTGACGTGCTCCCGGCGCATCAGGTATGCGATTCCGCCGAAGAACAGGCTCAGCGAGGTGAGCAACAGTACCGGGTAGAAGAGAAACGCCTGGTATTTCACCATGAACCGCAGGAAGCCCCTGGCTGCAAGGGCCTGCTCCTCGGTATACACAAAGGTCGAAACTTCGATGTCCCCATCCCGGCCCACTTGGTTCGGGCTGATATGATGAGCGTTGTGCTTGTCCTGCCACCAACTTGGGGTCAATCCGGTCACAAAGCCGCACAACATCAGGACGGCGTCATTGCGCTTGGCCGACCGAAATATCTGCCGGTGACCGGCGTCGTGACCCAGGAACCCATATTGGGTGAACACCAAGGCCAAGAACACCGCGTTCAATAGTTGGGCCCACCAGACGTTGACCAGCACCAACACAGCCATGCTGGCGCCCAGCATGGCCAGATGCAAATACACCCTTACGCCGTAGTAAACGTACTGGCGGTCCAGCAACCCCCTTTCAGTCACCATTTGCCGAAGCTGAAGGTATTCTTTGTCTTCCTCCCGTTGGGCCGAAGCCGCGGTTGCCGCATTGAGCAGTTCGCTGTTTGGAGCGAGCCTGACGGACCGAGGGCTCAATGTTTCAGTAGCTATGGTGTTATCTCCATATCCGCTGTCCGGCCAGCGCCGGACTCAGCCGCCGGTGGACTCATGCAGTCTCCGGCGAAGTGTCAATACATCTTAATGGCCCGCTCCCGGAAATGCCAACGGCTTGTCCTACCGAGTCATGCCGGGTCTTTCGCACGAGTCTATTGATGGCTCGGACGGCTTTCAAACGTCACGGGGCCAGGTTAGCGGTCACCGGTGCGGCGACGGCACGGTAACTTCCACTTGGTCTCCAACCGATACGGCTCCGGCCGATTCCACGGCGGCGTAGACTCCGAAGTACGGAGCCCGGGCGCCCGGCCGGTAGGAGAGCAGCAATCGGGGAGTATCGAAGTCCCTTTGGCCGGTATCCGGGTCGAACGTCGTGATGGCGCATCGGGGGTCCGGGGCAACCATCCGCAACAGGAGTTCCGGTCCTATTCGAATGACGCCGCCCAGCCAGAAGTCCTCTTCGTGGGGGGAACAACCGTCTATGAGGAAATTGGGACGAAACCTCCGGCCTTCGAAGCGCACCGCGCCGCCTGCCTTGCTTTCCAGGAAATCGACGGACGCTTGAGAAAGCAACGAAATCGGGTACTCGTCGAATACCTCGCAGGTCCCCTCGCTTCGAACCAGCCGCACGCCGGTACCGAAAAACTCCGATAAGACGCCGTTCCAGTCGCCGGCCGCCACTGAGCCGGTCACCCAGCGGCCAAACACATCGGTCCGCAACCGTTTGGCGGGCTCCACCGGGCCTTCCAGCCCGGTGGAATCAGGAAAGGCAAGTCTGAGAACGCCCGTCTCGACATCGTAACTGGCCGATATAGTGGCCATCGTCCCCAGCTGTCTCTGGGTTAGCAGACGTCCCTCGTCATTGATGAGGTGGAACCGCCGGTCTTCGGCGATTCCGGAAAATCCGACCTGTACCGAGTCCCGCGACTCCAAAGCGAATGACTTGACCGGTGAGGTATAGATCGCCGCAACGGTCCTCATTTTCCCTCCACTCGACGGTACGCTATGTTCCGGGCGGCTGCTAAAGGATAACCATGGTCGAGAGCTCCGGCCGTTGGTTATGGCGGCCCAGGGTTCACACTCACTTGCCTGGTCGGAACGAGTTCCGGTGGGACGACTTTCTAGGGTCGAGCCGCCAATGTTACCTCGAGCTCGATGACTTCGCCGTCACGGAGCACTTCGAGGGTAACGGAATCACCGGGCCTCGTGGAACCCGACAGGTAGAAGATCAAATCAGTCATGCCGGTCATGGGCTCGCCGTCGACTCCCACTATGATGTCCCCGCCGCTGGGATATTCTACACCGTCCGATGTCCCGGCGCCGTCGCTTCCCCGCAGGCCGGCCTTGTCGGCGGGGCTGCCTTCTTGCACTGCGATCACATGGGCTCCTCGGGAGTCTGTGGGAAGGTCCATCGAATCCAACAAAGCCGAGTGGACGTCCTGCCCGGAAATACCCAACCAGGAGTGCTCGTATTTCCCGTCTTCGATAAGGGCGGGCACCACGCGCCGGGCGGTGTTGATCGGTACCGCCAGCGCTACGCCGGCGTTGCTGCCGCTGCGACTGATAATCTGAGTGTTGATGGCGATGACACGCCCGTGGCGGTCGAGAAGGGGACCTCCGGAATTGCCCGGGTTGATGGCGGCGTCAGTCTGGATCACGCCCGGCATGCTGAACAGGCTCGCCCCGCTGCGGATAGTGCGGCCCACCGCGCTGACGATACCGCTGGTCATGGTGAACTCTTGGCTGAAGGGAGCGCCGATGGCGATGGCCGTCTGCCCCACCCGCACCTCATCGCTGTCTCCCAAACTGATGGGCACCGCGTGTTCCACCTCCTCGTCCAGCCTGAGCACCGCCAGGTCCGAGTCGGGGTCACCGCCCAATACAGTCGCGCTCACCCGGGTCCCGTCGGCGAAGTTGACCGTCACCGAGTCGACGCCTTCGACTACGTGATGGTTGGTTACCACGTGACCGCCGTCGTCCCACACGAACCCGGAGCCTTCCCCTTGCCTCATAAAGTCTTGGGGCAGCAGAGGGTTTAGGTTGCCGCCGTCACTCAACCCTTGAACGACATTGATGTGAACTACGGAAGGAAGCGCCTTCTCGTAGATGCCGATCATGACCGATTCGAGGGCGGACACCACTTCCTCTGGAGACAGCTCCGTATCCCCGTCACTGGCCGGGGCGGCAGCGGGAGCGGCCGTAGCGGGTACCTTTGTCTGCTGGACCACGCCCTGCTGGCCCGAGTCCTCTTGGGCGGTTTCCGGCTCGGTCAGGTGCACCGCGTCGGTTGCGGCCGTTTCAGGAACGTCGGTGGCTTCCCGGGACATCGTCCTTTCCCCAGTGGTTTCAGAGGTGGTTTCAGCGGCGGCCGTGGGAGCGGCAGTTCCGGAATCACCGCAACCCGACATCACGACCGCCAGAAGAACGACCAATATTCCACCGATTCCTGGCAAGAGCCTTGACCGGGCTGCCGGGAGCCGAGTGCGCCGTATTTGCATCACGCGCGTGACGACCTCCGAGGGAATGAACGATCCCTCTTTTTGATCACTACGTCGTGGTACTACGATGCGGGTTAGCCGTTGGATTCAGTTGAGACCGGCGGCGGATGCCGGTGGAGCAGCAGCCGAGCCCTAGGCCCGGCGTTTCTTGCCGGTCTTGGCTTCAAACAGGTCCCAGGTGCGGTCGTTAAACGGATAGTATTTGCCGGGGGAGCACCGTTCGACTTCCAACTGGGCTTTGATCACCTCTTCGACCTCTTCCCGCTCGTGGGCGATTCGAATCACCTCTTCCACTGCGGCACTGGGCACCACCACCGAGCCGTCGTCGTCCCCAACCACCGCATCCCCCGGACGCACCAGTACGCCGCCGCATTGAATGGCGTCGTTGACTTGCCAAGGCCAGAACTCAGCCGGCCCCTGCTTCGCGGTGGTGTTGGCCGAATAGACCGGAAATCCATAGTCCTTCAGGGCGTTGCTATCCCGGACCGCTCCGTCGGTAACCAGTCCGCCCGCCTGCCTTTGCATGAGGCGCATGAACTTGATGTCGCCGCCGATGGAGCTGTATTCCCACCCCATGGCATCGATGACCAGCACCTCTTCCGGCCCGCAAAGCTCGATGGCAACGTATTCGGCAGACTGGTCCTCCTTGGGTTTGTCCGCGGCCAAGTCGGGACGGTGAGGGACGAACCGCAGCGTCACCGCCCTTCCGGCCATTCGTTGGCCCGGCTGAAGCGGCTTGGCTCCGTGGACGAAGCTCATGGGCCAGCCCATAACCCAAAGACCGTCTATGAGCGTCTGGGTCGGTATATTCCGGAGGACTTCCAGGGTTTCCGCAGTGATCTCAGTGACAGCCATACCCGCACCTCGCATGGAACGCTTTGGGTGGGAGTGTACCCATTGTGCGACTCAATTGTGATGATCCGATGAAGAGTGTGATGATCCGGTGAGGAGACGGATAGCGGCGGAAGTCATGCGTCCCGTCCCATGACCGAGAAGAGGCGCTCCCGCCGGTGAGTTATCCGCCGGACTGTTGGGGAGCGCACGCCCGGATGGTCGCCAGAGCCTTTTCCTTGGCTCCTCCCTTGTCTGCCTCGATGGAGAACCGCGGCGAAATTATGGGAAGGTTGATGCCGGCGCGCCGGTACTCCGCCAATCTTTCACGGCACTCGTCGGCCGTGCCCACCAGGGCGATCTCGTCGATCAATCCGGTGGGAACGAGGTCCAGCGCCTCTTGGGTACGGCCCTGTCGCCAGGCCGCCCTGACGTCTTCCACCTCCTCGGCGAACCCGGCTTCGGCCATAAGCCGGCGGTAGCGGGGAAAGTAAGCGGCATAGGAGGCGATGGGCTGGCGCATCAAGTCGCGGGCCTGGTCACGGTCCTCGTCCACAGCGCAGGGTATGAGGGTGGAGACGTCCACATCGGAGGCGTTCCGCCCGGCTTGCTCCGCCCCCAGGGCCACATGCCGGGCCGCCGTCGCGGCGTGATCAAGGGTGCACCAAGTCAACATGGCGCCGTCGGCGACCTCACCGCAAATCTCCAGCATCCTGGGGAAAACGGCGGCGACGTAAATCGGCATCTCCCGGCGCAGCGGTTCGAACCAGAGCTCGAAGCTGTCGATGTCGTAGACCTCGCCGTGGTACGACACGTCGGAATCGCGTAATATGGCGCGTACAATGTCGATGCACTCCCGCATCCTGGTCACCGGCCGCGAAAAGGTCAGGCCGTGCTCGGGCTCCACCTGCACCTTGTGACTGGTCCCCAGTCCAAGGATAAACCGTCCCCCCGAAAAGTGGTCCACGGATGCCGCCGCCATCGCAATGGTGGGGGCTGTCCGAACGAACACGCTGGTGATGCAGGTCCCAAGCTTGATCCTGCTGGTGTTCAACGCGCAGGCGGTCAGGATGGAGAACTGGTCTCCTCCGTGGCCCTCGGCCACCCAAGCCGATTCATACCCCAACTCCTCGGCCAATTGAACGCACTCCACGATATCCGTGGGCGGCATGCCGCCGGCAAACCCGACACCGATTCGTTCCATAGGTCAACCTCCGTAAACCCAGACGCTAAAGTGAGACGCTCGCCGCATTGGCGGATACCGGTTCCCAGAGTCTATGATATTCCATAGCTGGCGGCCCGCCTAGACAACGCCGGCCAAAAAGTTGGGACTCACCGTTTGCAACAAACTCCCTCGACCCCGGTGACCGGATACCCCACCTATCGGTGGGTGGTTGTCTCCCTTTACATGCTCGCCATCGTCTCTTCCCAGATGGTGATGATCACCCTGGGTATTTTGTTGCCGTCGATCTCCGCCGACCTATCGCTGTCGCCGGCGCAACAAGGGCTGCTGGGTTCCATCTCTTACTGGGCGCCTATCATCTTGGCCGTTCCGATTGGATGGGCGGGCTCCCGAATGTCACCCAAGTGGTTGACGTTCGCGACGCTCGCCGGAGGGACCCTCTGCCTTTTCGTGCAGAGTTGGGCTCCGGTATTCGCCGTATTGCTGGCGGGACGGCTGCTGTTCGGCATCACCACCGTCGCCCAGCAACCCGCGCGGGCCGTGCTCACCCGCCAGTGGTTCCCGCTCCGGGAAATAATTGTCGTCAACGGCCTGTCCAACGTGTTTTTCGGAATCGTCGTTGGTGGCGGGCTGGCCGTTGCGCCAATGATTCTGGCTCTGACCGGCGACGATTGGCGAACGACCATCCAGGTTTTCGGTGTCTATTACGGCGCCGTCGGCTTGGCCTGGCTGTTGCTGGGCCGGGACCGGGTAACCGGTGAAACGATTACCACGGCGAATCAAAAGGCCCTGGATATGTTGCGGGGGGCCATCCGATACAAAGACCTATGGATCGGCGGGATAGGATTCTGCGGCGCCACAATGTCCTTCGGAACATTCCTCACGTTCTATCCCACACTGATGCTCGATGACTACGGCGTCTCGGAGAAACTGAGTGGCGGGGTCTTGGCCTTGGACGTGATTCTGGGAGGAATCGTCGGCATCGTGGTCGGCTATGTCGCCGCCGCTACGCAAACGGAGGGCCGGTTCCTCCAAGTGCTGGGAATACTGATGATCGGCTCCTTCGTGGGTATGATTAGTACCGGTTGGGTACCGGCCATGTTCCTTTTCGGCGCCATCAACGGCCTCGCTTGGGCATTCTTCCCCATCCTCATCACGGTCCCGTTCAGTCTTCGCGGCATACAGACCAGGGAACTGGCCGTCGCATTCTCCATCACCATGATGTGGGTCTCCATGGGTATCGCCCTTGGCCCCTTGATTACCGGGTACCTCCAGGAATTGACTGGAAGCTTGAAGTTGTCGATGTTCATCATAAGCTTCGCGCCGGTCACGTTACTCCTGGCGGGGTCCACGCTGGGTTTCGGCCGCGACCCCGTTCCGGTTCCGGCCGCCTCGTCAGACTAGACGCCGCTCAACCATGCACCTTCCGCACCGCCGGCCACCAGTCGTCCGTACCCGTATTGCGCGTCCAAGAACCGCAGGATTGGAGCGGGGTTAGTAACGGCGGCTGCGCCGGGAGTGAAGCGCGCCAACTTGTTAACGAGACTACGCCCCTGTACGATGAGGACAGCTTGGGAAACCATTACTTGAAAGGGCCTTGGCATGTCGACTCGCACAAACTGGTACAGTGAGCATCCCACGGCCTGCACCTGCACGTGGTGCTCCGAGAAGAGGGGGATCAAGGCCGAGGGCCGGAAGATCGGCCGGAATGAGAAGTGCCCGTGCGGCAGCGGCAAGAAGTACAAACGCTGCCACGGAACTTAGGAACCGCCTCTTCGGACCGCACAGGCAGGCCGTAACCGGCAGGCCGCAGCCAGAGTTCGCCCGGCGGCCGAAACCCGCAATGCTGGAGTCCCGTCTCCTCAAACTCGCTGGATGGCGGGCCTGAGAATCCTCAATAACGCTTGGACCGTCGGGCCGGTCCGAATCGCGCAAGTATCTTGAGAGGGGGCGCCATGAGCTCGAACAAAACAGCCAGAGAGTCGGCATCCGCCGACGCCATCGACTCGGCGCGAAACGAATTGGCCGAACTCGCCTTGGACATCCACGCCCACCCGGAGCTGAACTATCAGGAATTCTATTCGTCCGCCCTGCTGACCGGCACTCTGGAACAGCACGGTTTCGCCGTGGAGCGCGGCGTCGGCGGTGTGGAGACTGCCTTTCGCGCTTCCCTTTCCGGAGGAGCGGGCGACGGCCCAACCGTGGCTATCCTGGCCGAATACGACGCCCTGCCGGAAATCGGACACGGTTGCGGGCACAATCTCATCGCCATGGCCGCCGTCGGCGCGGTACTGGGCCTCCAAGCCAACATCCAGGCGCTGCCGGGGCGGGTAGTGGTGCTGGGGACGCCGGCCGAAGAAGGCGGCGGCGGCAAAATTCGTTTGCTCGATGCCGGGGTGTTCGATGGCATCGACGTGGTCCTATCGTCACACCCGTCGTCCAACCGCACGGTTATCCCCTTAGACACACCCCAAGGCGAGAGCTGGAGCCTGGCCATGGTGGGGTACCGGTACGAATTTCACGGCAAGGCGGCCCATGCCGCTGCCGCTCCGGATGCCGGGGTCAATGCGCTGAACGCCGTAATCCACTTCTTCACCGGAATCGACGCCATGCGCCAACACCTGCGGGAGGACGTGCGGATACACGGAATCATCACCGACGGTGGGAAAGCGCCCAACGTCGTCCCCGAATACGCCGCCGCCAACTTCATGCTGCGGTGCCCCGATCGCGACTACCTGAGCGACGTGGTGGTGGACCGTGTCCGGTTTGTGGCCGAAGGGGCCGCCGCGATGACCGGCGCCCGGTTGGAAATCAGCGAGTTCTATCCCTTTTACGAAAACGTCCGGCCTAACTCGGTGGTCGCCCGGGCGCTGCGGGCCAATGCCGAGCGGGTCGGACTATACCTGGACCAGCAGCTCCCCGGCCGTCAGGGCAGCGCCGCGTCCACCGACTTCGGCAACGTCAGCCAGGCGCTTCCGGCCTTCGAGTTGCGCTACGCCGTGAGCGAGCAGCCGGTGCCGTCCCACACCCGGGAGATGGCCGAGATAGCCACCACCGACTTCGCCTGCTCCAAAGCGATCTCGGTCGCCAAAGCCCTGAGCCTCACGGCCTGCGACTTCCTGGAAGACGCAGAGGCCGTGGCCGCCGCCCGCGAGGACTTCGCTGCCCGGGGGCCTCAGGCCTCGTAGGGCCAATGGGCCCTGGAACAATTCGCTCTGACGGGACGGACAAACTTTGTTTGAGGGTTTCACCAAGACCCGAATAGAGACCAGCCAGACCAGCATCAACCTGGTGTACGGCCCCTAATTCGTATGTTTCTGGACGAACTGCCCGCAGTGTTCGAGGGCCTGCCGGGCTTCGGGAAGGAACGACGCGAAAGCCTGCCAGACGTGAGGCATGTCGTCCCACACTTCCAACGTTACATCTACCCCGGACTCCTTGGCCTTTTCGGCAAACCGGAGCGAGTCGTCCAGCAGGACTTCCGCGCCGCCAACTTGGACCAGCATTGGCGGCAGCCCCCGCAGGTCGGCATAGTAGGGTGAGGCCAACGGTGTGGTGCGGCTCCGGTCACCCAGGTAGGTTGCCGCCATGTTCTCGACCATTTCCTTGTCGATGAGCGGGTCGGATTCGGCCTTGGTTACGAACGTGTCCCCGGTGTTGGCCAAATCGGTCCAACCGGAATGGGATATCGCCCCGGCCGGAAGCGGATCGCCAAAGTACTTCAAGGCAACCAGAGTCGCAATAGCCAGGCCGCCGCCGCAGGAGTCTCCCCCGATGACGATACGGCGCGGCGAGACGCCTTCCGCCAGCAGCCAGCGGTAGGCGGCCAACGAGTCTTCGACAGCGGCGGGGAACGGGTGTTCCGGCGCTAGCCGGTAGTTCAGCCCCAGCACCCGGGCATCGGACACCCGGGACAGGTAAGACAACGGCGACCGGTGGGTCCGCATCGAACCGATCATGTAACCGCCGCCGTGGAGGTAAATGATCACGCGGTCGTCGGACACGCCGGAAGTGGAAATCCATTCCGCTGAAACGCCGCCGGCGCCCACTTGCTCGAAGACCGCGTCATCGGGCAGTTCAAACTGTTCTGTAAACCGCTCGTACCACACCCTGAACTCCTCGACGGTGGTAAACGCCTGGGTCTCCGCCTTGCCGGCCCGGAACATGTTGATCGCTTGGTCCAATTCTGCTGAAGCCATATTCTGTCCTCTTGGTGCCGAAGGTCAGAGTCGAACTGACATGGGGTCACCCCCGCCGGTTTTTGAGACCGGTGCGTCTACCATTCCGCCACTTCGGCATGAAATTGAATTAGAGGGTCCCCGGCATTGTCAAACCCGTTTGGAACCGTCGCCAATTGCCGCACTATATTTGCCGGGCAAGTTTATTATAGCGTCTTTTCACACCCCGGGTAGATATCGCTGACTGATCGCCGACTCCGGCGAGTCCAAACCCCAGCTTCGCCATGTGTAATATAAGCAGTCATGGAGAAGTTTGGGTTGGAGGCTTCCGGACCACCGTCCAACATGGAGAAATTCCCTCAAGCACCTTGGCCGCCATGTTTAACGACTTGAATATCCCCGGAAGAGAGTTCTAAATCATGAGATACGCGTTCCCTTGTAACATCGTCCGCGATGAAGAAGGGCAAGGGACTACAGGGAGGGAAGCTTACGTGGCGACCTTCCCGGATGTATACGGGGCAAACACCGCCGGTTGGTCTTGGCAAGAGGCTTTGGAGATGGCCGAGGATTGTCTGGGAGTCGCCTTGGGTATGTACGTAAAGGCCAACGAGGAAATTCCCGTTCCCGGCCCCCTCCGCGAAAGCCACGTCCTGGTCCCGGTGCCCCGCATCGTCGCGGCGAAGTTGGTCCTCTATTCAGTCATGCGTGAACAAGACATCACCAACGGCGCCTTGGCCGCTCGCCTGAAGATCAGCGAAGACGCCGTTCGTCGGGTGGTTGACCCAAATTACCGGTCCCACTTCAGCCAGATAGAGAAGGCGCTTCGAGTTGTCGGACGTTCCTTGGTGGTCGAAGATCGCGTGACGGAGGTCTCCCGCCAATTGGTGGCGACGGCGTAATCGAAGGGGTCTGCCGTTGTACTGGACGGGTATACTCGTACTGAACGGGCGCCCGGCCTTGACGAGTGAATTTGGGAAACCCTATAATCCCGGTGAAGAAGGTCTGTTACCTATGCCTAAAAGAACGTATCAACCAAAGAAACGCCGTCGCGCTCGCGTTCACGGCTTCCGCGCCCGCTCTAGTACTTCGGACGGGCGCGCCGTCTTGCGCCGGAGACGGTTCAAAGGCCGACGAGACCTGACCGTATAATAGCCGGCGCCTAGCGATGCAACGCGGGCTCCGGCTAAATGGCAGCAAACGCTTTTCCGAGATCCATCGGGAAGGCGCCAGTGCCGCTAATCGTCTCTTAGTGGTCCGCTTTCTGGCCAACGACTTGGACCGCACCCGGTTCGGTTTCGTCGTGAGCAAACGAAACGGGAATGCGGTAGCCAGGAACAGGATCAAACGCCGTCTCAGGGAGGCGGTACGGCAGCACTGTATCAGACCCGGGTGGGATGCGGTTTTCATCGCCCGGCGTGGCATCGACAAGGCAAGCTTTCAGCAGATTACACAGGCAGCAGAAAACCTGTTGCGGCGGTCCCAATTGGTAGTAGGCAACCCTCGCCGTCCGGTCCAGGGTCAGCAACGGTCTCGTCTGACGGGACCGTCCGAATGAAAGACATGCTCCTCGTAGGCATAAGGGTCTATCAGATGGCCCTGTCTCCGTTGCTTCCATCTTCCTGCCGTTATCTCCCAACCTGCTCCCATTATTCCCACGAAGCTTTAACCAAGTACGGGGTCCTCAAGGGGGGGTGGCTCGGCGCCAAAAGGCTGGCCCGCTGCAATCCGCTGGGCGGCCGCGGCTTCGATCCGGTTCCCTGAACACCCGTAATTGTCTTTCGAACTTTATAAGTTGCGCCACGACCTCACCGGCCCTGACACTATCGACAGGCGGTCGCCCGCAAGCCGGGCCGGAAGTCCCACCCGGGTCCCGGCTGGCTGGTGGGTGCCGGTATTGTTTATTTTGGTCCTGCTGCCCGTATTGGCTGGCTGCACCGGCCGGAACATCGGAGGCGTTGACTCCGGCTGGAACGGGCTGGTTGCCCACGAGGGTGTGGTATACGTTGGCACCAAGCAGGGCGCGGTCAAAGCCCTGACCGATGGCGGGCTGGAGGGGGTGCAGGAGAAATGGTCCTTCCCGACCGAGGGCAGTCCCATCAACCTGCAAGGGGTTTACGGCACTCCGTTGGTGGTTGACAACCTGCTCTACGTGGCCGCCCAAGATGGTTTTCTGTACGCTCTGGAAACTGAGGCGGGGTCCATATCCGACCGGGGCTGGCGCTGGCCCCCGGGAGAACAATCGGACGCGGCGCCCCTCGTCGGCAGCCCGGTCTATGATCCGATTAATGAGTTGGTGGTTTTCGGTTCGGAAGACGGCAACCTGTACGGCTTTGATTCCGATACCGGAGCGTTGTTTTGGGATAGACCTTTCCTCACCGGGGATAAAATCTGGTCGACTCCCGCAGTAAGAGATGGCGTGGCCTATTTCGGCTCCCACGACCACAAAGTCTACGCCGTTTCCTTGGCCGACGGCAGCGAGTTATGGAGCTATACCACCGGCGGCGTGGTGGCCGGACGGCCGTTGCTTCTCGACGGTATGGTAATCGTGGGGTCCTTCGATAAAAAGCTCTACGCCTTGGACGCATTGAACGGCAACCCAGTGTGGGACTTCGAAGCGGAGAACTGGTTCTGGGCTGGTGCCGTCAGCAACGGCCAAACCATTTTTGCTCCGTCAATGGACGGCAACATCTACGCGTTAGACCGCTCCGGTGTCCTCCAATGGAGCCACAACGTCGACTCCTCCATCGTTTCGCCTCCCGTACTGGTCCCCGCCGGACTGGTGGTGGCTGCCAAAACGGGCAGGCTGATTCTCTTGGACGTTAAACCCGGCGCCGGTGCGTCCCGGGAGCTCTTCCAGATTGCCTTGGGCGACGCCGAGATCAAGGCGCCTCTGATTGCGGCCGGCGATTCGGTGTACGTCGGCTCCCAGGACAGTACGGTTCGCCGCGTCGAGGTGACGAGCGGCGGACAGAGGGAGATGTGGTGTTTCCACACGGAAGACCGGCAATGCGGCTGAGGCAGCGGCTTATCATGATGGCTGCGCCCCGGCTAGGTCAGGACCGCTCCCACGGGGCGGCGAGGTAAGGACCGTTGGAGTTCAGCGATCTCTGGCGCGAAATAATAATCAGGCCGTTGCTGAACAGCCTGGTGGTGTTGTACACCGTTTGCTTTCATCAAATGGGAATCGCCATCATTCTGTTTACCGTCATCGTCCGCCTGGTCACGCTGCCGCTCACCATCAAGCAACTGAGGCAGATGCGGGCCATGAACGCCCTGCAGCCCCGGTTGAAGGAGATCCAGACCCGCTACGCCAAGGACAGGGCCCGAATCTCCCAAGAGACCATGCGGTTATACCGGGAGGGCGGGGTCAACCCTGTCGGCTGCTTGGGACCGTTCATCATACAGATGCCGATACTGTTCGGGTTGTTCCGGGTGCTGATCCAGACGCTCTTCTCCCGGCCCGACAACCTGGTCGGCCTGTCGGAAAAGCTCTACACCTGGATCCCGGTCGTTCCCATTTACGCGGCTGCCCCATTGGAGTCCGACTTCCTCTGGCTGGACTTGGCCGAGCCAGACCCGTCGAAACTGGTCTTACCGGTCCTGGTCTTCGTGTCTACCTGGCTCCAGCAGAAGATGACGATGACGCCGTCCACCGATCCTCGGCAGAGCAGCAACCAAATGATGATGCTCTGGCTGATGCCCCTGATGATCGCCTTCTTCTCCTTCACCCTGCCCAGTGGTCTGGCCCTATACTGGATCGCATCCAACGTCATCGGGATAGGCATCCAATACTTTGTTACCGGCTGGCAGCCCATATTCCCGCTTTTCCCCCGCGCTGAACCGGAGCCCGCAACGGCTCCATCTTCACCCGGAGTTACTACCGAACCCCAGGAGGTTGACTATGACGGGACCTCTCGTAATGACCGCCAGAACCGTAGAAGAAGCAATCGAGCTGGCGCTGAAAGAGCTCGACGTCGACCGAGACGAGGCCGAGGTCGAAGTACTAAGTAGGGGCAAGGCCGGCTTCCTGGGCATAGGCGCCGAAATGGCCAGGGTGCGGGTGACCCGCCTCGACCAAGACCGAAACGCCGCCGTGATCGCGACGGCCACCGTGAGCCGCATCCTCCAGGCGGCGGGGGTCAACGTGAGCCGGACGCTGCGGTCCGCCCACGACCCGGAAGTCGGCGGGCCGATCATTGACCTGTCCGGCGAAGATTCCGGCTTGCTCATCGGCCGGCGCGGGCAGACCCTGCAGGCGCTCCAGTACTTGGTCAACCTCATCGTCCGCAAGGAATACGGCGAGGACGTCCGGGTCATGCTGGACGTAGAGAATTACCGGCAACGCCGGGAAAGCTCGTTGCGGGACATGGCCTCAAAAGTCGCCAGCCGGGTCGTACAGACCAGCCGCGGCATCACGCTGGAACCGATGCCCCCGGCCGACCGGCGAATCGTCCACACCTCCCTGGCCGACCATCCCGGGGTTACCACCGAAAGCACCGGCGAGGGAGAGAACCGGAAGGTGATGGTCATGCCCAAGCGCGGCAACTAGCTGAGGGACCGCCGGGATTGCCCTGCGGGTTGTTTCATTACTGCCTCAACTCCGCTATCTTAACCACGAGAGAATCGAAATCAGAATGTGGAGGGCCATACTTTGATCGCGATAGAACCGACTCGCGAAGTGGTTGCCAAAGTATACGAGACCCTTGACCGGAACCTGAAGACCGTCCGGGAAAAACTGGGCCGGCCCATCGGCTTGGCCGATAAGATACTCCTGTCCCACTTGGACGACCCGACCGCCACCGGCTTGGTGCGAGGACAGACCTACGTTCAATTACGCCCCGACCGGGTGATATTGCAGGACGTGTTGGGCCAGACCGCGATGCTGCAGTTTATGCAGACCCGGCGAGACACCACGGCGGTGCCTACGTCGGTCCACTGCGATCACCTGATCCAGGCCCGCGTGGAAGGCTCTGCCGACCTGCGGGAGTCGTTGGCCGAGAACGACGAAGTCTACAACTTCCTTCGTACGGCATCCGCCAAATACGGCGTAGGCTTCTGGGGTCCCGGCGCGGGCATAATCCACCAGGTCGCCTTTGAGAATTACGCCTATCCCGGAGAGCTTATGATCGGCACCGACTCCCATACCCCTATGGGCGGCGGTCTGGGGTCCATCTCCGTTGGCGTGGGCGGGGCCGATGCCGTGGAGGTTATGGCCGGTCTCCCGTGGGAGGTGCTCTACCCCCGGTTCATCGGGGTGCGCCTGACCGGGGAGTTGAGCGGTTGGACCGCACCCAAGGACGTCATCCTTTACTTGGCCGGGGAGTTGACGGTGTCGGGCGGCACCAACGCCATCATTGAATATTTCGGTCCGGGAACCCGGTCCATCAGCGCCACCGGCAAGGCCACCATCACCAACATGGGCGCCGAGTTGGGCGCGACGACCTCGGTGTTCCCCTACGATGAGCTCATGGCGCGCTACCTGAGAGCCACCCGGCGCGGGGACATCGCCGAGTTGGCCGACCGGTACCGGCATCTTCTGGCCGCCGACTCGGAGTGCGAAGCCGACCCCGGACAGTTCTACGACCGGGTTGTGGAAATCGACCTTTCCAGGTTGGAGCCCCACTTGGTGGGCCCCCACTCTCCGGACCGAGCCCGGCCGATCTCTCAAATGGCCAGGGAGTTGAGGGAGGACGAAAATCTCGTCGATGAGATCTCCTCCGCCCTCATCGGCAGCTGCACCAACTCCTCTTATGAAGACATGAGCCGCTCCGCCGACGTGGCCGAGCAGGCGAAGGCCCACGGCCTCAAGGCCGCCGTCCCCTTCATGGTCACTCCCGGCTCGGAGCAGGTGCGCGCCACCATCGAACGGGACGGGCAGATGCAGTCGCTTCAAGACATCGACGCCACCGTCTTGGCCAACGCCTGCGGGCCGTGCATCGGGCAGTGGCGCAGGGCCGGAGAAGAGGTGGGCAAACCCAACACAATCGTCACCTCGTATAACCGGAACTTTCCCGCCAGGAATGACGGCCAAGCAGCCACCATGAACCTCATCGGCAGCCCCGAAATCGTTACGGCCATGGCCCTCGCCGGCAGGCTCTCTTTCAATCCGATGACCGACTCCCTCACTGGGGCCGACGGCGCGGCCTTCGTTCTCGATGCGCCCAAACCCGCACCCGACGTTCCCGAACGCGATTTCGACCCAGGCCAGTCCTCATACGAAGCGCCCCCCGAGGACGGCAGCAACATCGAGTTGACGGTATCGCCGGATAGCGAACGGCTGCAACTCCTGGAACCGTGGCCGGCGTGGGACGGGAGCGATTTCGAGGACATGCCTGTCCTGATCAAGGCCCAAGGGAAGACGACCACCGACTCCATATCTCCGGCCGGGGTCTGGCTGCGGTTCCGGGGCCATCTGGACAAGTTCAGCGACAACATGTTCATGGGCGCAATCAACGCCTACACTGGCGAAGCCGGCAAGGGAAAGAACGTAATCAGCGGCGAGGCCGGCGTGGGGATCTCCCGGATCGCCCGCGACTACAAGGCCCAGTCGGTGAAGTGGGTGGTGGTGGGCGATAGCAACTACGGCGAGGGCAGCAGCCGTGAGCACGCCGCTCTTTCGCCCCGGCTGCTTGGCGGCGCAGCCGTCATCGCCCGCAGCTTCGCCAGGATTCACGAGAGTAACCTGAAGAAGCAGGGGCTGCTGGCCCTGACCCTATCGGACCCCGCCGACTACGACCGCATCAGGGAGGACGACCGTATCAGCCTGGTGGGCCTGCAGGACCTGGCGCCGGGTAAGCCGGTGGAATGCCGGGTGACCCACTCGGACGGCTCGACGGAGACTCTCCACCTGGATCACTCATACAGCGAGTCCCAGTTGGACTGGTTCCGGCTCGGTTCGGCGCTGAACCTGTTCCATCGCTGATACCGGGCGGAAATCTTAAACGGCATCGCGCCGGGCGAAATCCGGCGCGATAGCGATAAAATGGGCTGCCAACCAGTATCGCGGTAGGCGACGGAGGATGCGTCGCATCAGGCGGCCCCGTTGCCCCGGCGCAAAGATACACGGACTGCAATAGACCATTGTTGGCATGGACCGTTCTTTGAGGGGGTCCCGTTCTATGAAGGGTCGGAAGAGAGCCGTGAGTGGGGAAGTGGGTACTCCGCCCGTACCCGACCTTTTCCATAGTCTGCCCTTTGATCACCCGAGAGAGGAGTGCGGGGTTGTCGGCGTGTTTGCGCCGGGAGAGGAAGCCAGCCGTTTGGCCTTCCTGGGTCTCTTCGCCCTGCAGCACCGGGGACAAGAAAGCGCGGGGATAGCCGCGACCAACGGTGAGGCGGTAGCGGTCCATTCCGATATGGGGTTGGTGGCCCAGGTCTTCCGAGAGAGCGATTTCCGCCCCCTGACCGGAGAGCTGGCCATCGGACACACCCGGTATTCCACCACCGGCGGCAGCGAGTTGTGCAACGCTCAACCGATGATGGTAGAGGGCCGCTCCGGCCAGTTGGCCCTGGCCAACAACGGCAACATAATCAACTCCCCCCAATTGAAAGACCAGCTACTGGAGCAGTGGGACTGTTCGTTCAATTCCACCACCGACACTGAGATTATCGCCCTGATGTTGGCCAACGCATCCGGGTCCAGTTGGGAAGACCGGATGTTTCAATGCATGCGCCAACTGGAAGGGGCCTATTCCATCGTCGCCCTCACCAAAGACACCATAATCGCGGCCAGGGACCCGCTGGGGATCCGCCCCCTGTGCCTGGGCCGACTGAACGACGGCTGGGTTGTGGCGTCCGAATCTTGCGCTCTGGACCACCTGGGGGCCGAATTCACCCGGGAGGTCGAACCCGGCGAGGTGGTGGTCATCGACCACAAGGGGCTGCGAACCGCAGTCTGGTCGGGCAGTCAAGGCCAGAACGGCCGTCGCGCCCTCTGCGTGTTTGAGTTGATTTATTTCGCCCGCCCCGACAGCGTGATAGGCGGCAACTTGGTCCATTCGATGCGACAGGAAATGGGCGCACAACTGGCCCGGGAACATCCGGTGGACGCCGACCTGGTCATCGGCATTCCGGACTCGTCGACGGCCGCGGCGGTGGGCTACGCCCATGAGTCGGGGATTCCTTTCACCGAAGGCTTGATCAAGAACCGCTACGTAGGCCGCACCTTCATCGAGCCCGATCAGGCAGTCCGAAGCATGGGAGTGCGCCAGAAGTTCAACGCCCTCTCCGACGTCATTCAAGGCAAGCGGTTGGTGGTCGTAGACGACAGCATCGTCCGAGGCACCACCACCCCCCATGTGGTTGGGCTGTTGCGCCGCAGCGGGGCGAAAGAGGTGCACATGCGCGTCTGTGCGCCGCCGATTCAACACCCCTGCTTCATGGGGGTGGACATGGCGTCCCGCGAAGAGTTGCTGGCCGCCAACCACTCCATCTCCCAAATCCAGACAATGATCGACGCCGATACGCTGGGCTACTTGAGCGTAAAGGGCCTGATGAAAGTGGTTGACGGATCGGAAAGAGGCTTTTGCGACGCTTGCTTCACCGGCAACTACCCGGTCCCGGTGCAGTTGGAATTGTCCAAGCTGGGCCTCAGCAACCGCCCTCGCAACGTTGAAAAGCGGGAGACGGACTGAGTATGAGGTCTGGCGCCAGTGGCGGGGACTGGGAGGTCCGCGAGATTGCCCCCTGAAATATTCAGTGAAGCGTACCGGAATTCCGGCGTTGACCTGGGCTGGATGGACGGGCTCAAGGACCGGATCAAAGGCTTCGCGGCGACCACCCACGGACCCGAGGTGTTGGACAGCGGCGGCGGTTTTGCGGGGCTGTACCAACTTCAAGGGTTTCACCAGCCGGTGCTTGTGGCAAGCACCGACGGCGTCGGCACCAAGATCAGGATCGCCGCCCAACTGGGCCATTTCGAGTCCATCGGCCAAGACCTGGTGACCCTCAACGTCAACGACATCCTGACCAAGGGCGCCAGACCCCTCTTCTTCTTGGACTACCTCGCCTTCACCGACATCGACGGCCAGTCGCTGGACTCCCTGATGCGCGGAGTCGCCTGGGGCTGCCTGGAAGTGGGATGCGCCCTGATCGGCGGCGAAACAGCCCAGATGCCGGGCGTCTACCGCCAAGGCGATCTGGACCTGGCGGGGTTTGTCGTGGGCGCGGTGGAACGCGGCAGCCTCCTGGAGCCTTCGGCAGTACAGGAAGGGGACTACCTGTTGGGCGTTCGCTCCAGCGGCCTGCATACCAATGGATTCTCGCTGGTGCGCACGGTATTCGAGACCGACCGGGACCCGTCGGTCCTCTACCAACAGTTTCCGGGGCTGCGGCACCGGTTGGGCGAAGAGTTGCTGGTGCGGCACCGGTGCTACTATCCTTTGCTGGAGCCAGTCATGGGGATGCTGCACGGGCTGGCCCATATCACCGGCGGAGGGCTCCCCGGAAAGCTGCCCGCCGTTCTGCCCGACGACTTGGCCGCCCGGATGGACCCCGGCTCATGGCCAGTACCGCCCATCTTCCAGCTGGTGCAGCGGGAGGGCCGTTTGAGCGACGAAGAGATGTATCAGGTCTTCAACATGGGCCTGGGCATGGTCGCCATCTGCGGCGAGGCCAACGTGCCGGCGGTCAAAGAGCAACTGGGCGAGACGATGTTAGTGGGCCGGGTCGTCCGCCGTACCGGCGACCCACAGGTCATCTTCGCCTCCAGTTGATTTTCGACCCGGCAAGAGAGAACGTAATTTGAAAGCGTTGTTGAGCGTCTACGACAAGTCCGGCGTCATTGAGTTCGCCCGCCAATTGACCGGCGCGGGCTACGAAATCATCAGCACCGGGGGCACTCACCGGACGCTGACCCAAGAGGGCGGGCTGCCCGTGACCCAAGTGGCGGACTTCACCGGGTCCCCGGAGATTCTGGAGGGTAGGGTAAAGACCCTGCACCCTATAATCCACGCCGGTCTGCTGGCGCGACGCGACTCCCCGGAGCAAATGGAGGAGTTGGCCAGCCACGGCATCGAGGCCATCGACTTGGTGGCGGTCAATCTATACCCATTCGTCGCCACCATCAGCCGCCCCGGCGTCACCCTGGCCGACGCCCTGGAAAACATCGACATAGGCGGCCCCACCATGCTGCGGGCCGCCGCCAAGAACTTCCCATCGGTCGCCGTGGTCGTTGACCCCGACGATTACGGTTGGGTGGCCGACAAGCTGACCTCGGGAGGACTGACCCTTGAGGACCGGAAAGGGCTGGCGGCCAAAGCCTTCCACCATGTATCGAAATACGACGCCGCCGTCACCGGATATCTCGGGAGGACGGAGATCTCCGAGGACGAGTTGCCACGCGCTATCGACATAACCCTGGAGAGAGTCGCCAGCCTTCGCTACGGCGAAAACCCTCACCAGCCCGGCGCCCTCTACACCGCTGCGGGCGCCCCTGCGGCGGGAGTCGCCGGAGCCCGGCAACTCCACGGGCGGGAACTCTCCTACAACAACCTGATGGACGCCGACGCCGCTTGGCGGACCGTTTTAGATTTTGCTCCGCCGACCGTGGCCGTGGTCAAGCACAATAACCCCTGCGGACTGGCCAGCCGGCCCGACATCGCCGAGGCCTACCGCCAAGCGTACGAGGGCGACACCGTGAGCGCCTTCGGCGGCATCGTGGCTTTCAACCGGGAGGTTACCGCCGAGGCCGCCGAGGCCATGGGCCCCGTCTTCTACGAGGTGATCGTGGCCCCCGGCTACGAGCCCCGCGCATTGGAAGTCCTGCAACAGAAAAGGAACCTCAGGGTGTTGAAGGCCGCCGGGAGCCCAACCGCCCGGATGTACGACCTCCGCCCGATCAGCGGAGGTATGCTGGTCCAGCAACCGGACGTGATGGAAGAGAACCCATCGACCTGGAAAACGGTGACCGAGCGCACGCCGTCCGCGGCGGAGATGGAGGACTTGGTCTTCGCTTGGAAAGCGGCCAAGCACATCAAGTCCAACGCCATCGTTTTCGCCAAAGACCAGACCCTCACCGGGATGGGCGCCGGCCAGCCCAACCGGGTGGTGAGCGTGCATCTGTCCCAGCGCATTGCCGGCGACAAGGCCAAGGGATCTGTGTTGGCCTCGGACGCCTTCTTTCCCTTTGCAGACAACATCGACCTTGCGGCCGAGGCCGGCATCACGGCCATCGCCCAGCCGGGGGGCTCCATCCGCGACGAAGAGGTGATCGCCGCCGCCGACAGGAACGGACTGGCAATGGTGTTCACTGGAGTCCGCCACTTCCGACACTAATTCCACATTCCAAATTCAGCATTCCGAATTCATATGCCCACCACCGTAGACATAATCATCCCGGTCTACAACGAGGAAGAAGCCCTGCCCGGGAGCATCGCCACTTTGGACGGGTTCCTCCGGGAGAACCTTCCCCACCAGTGGCGGATTGTCATTGCCGACAACGCCTCCATCGACAACACCCGTTCGGTATCGGAGTCGTTGTCCCGGCAGTACGATGGCGTTGACTATCTCTATCTGCCCCAGAAGGGCCGGGGCCGTGCCTTGCGGACGGCCTGGCTGGAAAGCGCCGCCGACATCGTCAGCTACATGGACGTCGACCTTTCAACCGACATCACCCACTTCCCGGAACTGGTGGAATCCTTGGTCTCGGGGTACGACGTAGCAATCGGCAGCAGGCTCAGCAAGGGCTCGCAGGTGACCCGCTCCTTCGGACGGGAATTCACCTCCCGCACTTACAACCTGATGGTCCGGTCCCTGTTCTTTACCGGCTTCCCCGACGCGCAATGTGGTTTTAAGGCCATGACGCGGCCGACGGCCGACGCCATCCTCCCCACCATCCGGAACAACAACTGGTTCTTCGACACGGAGTTATTGATTATCGCGGCCAAACGGGGTTACCGGATCAAAGTGGTGCCGGTGAAGTGGGACGACGACCCCACCAGCACCGTAAACGTGGCCAAGACAGCAATCGAGGACATCAAAGGACTGCTGCGGCTCCGTTTCGGCGGAGTGCCCAAAGTGCCTCCGCCGCCGGAACGCCGGCCAACGCGATAGGAGGGGCGGCCCTGACGTGGAGCTTGGGCTGAAAGGGAAAAACGTGATAGTCACCGGCGGCGGTTCGAACATCGGCCGCGCCATCGTCCACGCCTTCGCCGTCGAAGGATCCAACATCGTGATCGCCGAACTCGCCCCCAGCCAAGGGGAGATCGTGGCGGCGGAAGTCGCCGGGATGGGCACAGGCAGCCGGGTGATGGTCGTACCCACCGACGTTACGGACCCGGCCAGCGTCTCCGCTATGGTGGAGCAGGCCGTAGACGGCTTCGGACCGGTCGACGTGCTGGTCAACAACGTAGGCTGGACCATTGACCGCCTTTTCTTGGAGAAGCCCCGCGAGGAGTGGGAGAAAGAGGTCCAGGGAACCTCTGGGGGACCATCAACTGCATCCACGCGGTGGTCCCGGGGATGGTGGAGCGACAGTCGGGCGCCATCGTCTGCATCAGTTCCGACGCCGGCCGCATCGGGGAATTCAGGGAGGCGGTCTATTCGGCGTGCAAGGCCGGAATCATCGCCCTCAGCAAGTCCATCGCTCGGGAAACAGGGCGTTACGGCCTACGGCTGAACGTGGTCTGCCCCGGCGTGACAGTGCCGCCTCCGGAACAGACCATCAGCGACGAAAGCATGTGGCTCCAGATGCGGGACATTTTCACCGACGACGTAAGAGAGCGCGTCCAACGCAACTACCCGCTACGCCGCTTGGGCACCGCCAGAGAAGTGGCCAACGCAACAGTATTCCTGGCCTCCGACGCCGCCAGCTTCATCACCGGCCAGACCCTGAGCGTAAGCGGCGGCTACACGATGATCTGAGAAGAAGAGGGAAACTATCACCAAATGAATCGAAGTGTCGTGTTAGGAGACGCTTTAACCGTATTGATGCGGTCGCGAGACTACATTCTTATGGCGGAGATGTTCAACAAGTCTCCTTTGCAGCCGCGAACCGCCATAACCGAGGAATATAGAGAGGTGGTGAACAAATACTCCGCCTACATGAATCGCGAAATCTCCGATGCAATGGCTTGCATGAGCCTTATTATGTTCGGGTCATTATTCCTGAATGACTTGTTCCAATCACCGTTGAGGAATGATGACTTCGGATCAGAACGTCGCACGGAAGTCGATTATTTCCGCGGCAAAAGGAACAACTACATAGCCCACCGGAACCGGGTTGATGCCATTGAACTTCCTTTCAAGAATGCCGAAATCCGTAGAGGAGGAACCCTAGTAGACACTATGCTCGAGGGCCGGCTCGTCGCTTCACCTTTGCCCGCAGGATATTTTACCGAAGAGGAGCGGGTCAAGTTCCTAGACTTGTTAGAGCACACAGTGGACCTACTTGGCAAGAAATGGGACCAGGCCTACGAGGCTGAAAAGCGAATCTACTAACCCCCGTCCGTGACCGACGGCTCACGGGCCAGCTCCCGTCGTATCGTTGCCACCCACTCGGCATCCAACCCCAACGCCGTAACTACAGCGTCGTCGATCTGCCGCCGCACGGGGTCTTCGTGCATTCGGGGGAAGGGTTGGAGCGTTTCGTTCTGCAGCCAGTCGAACCAGTTACTTAGCATCTCCCGCTCGGCATGACCGAGGGTCCCAAAGTTGGGAACTGGCAGCGATCGCTGGGTGTCGAGGGAAAACGACGGATACGATGGCACACGGTTGTCGCGGCCGCCCAAAAGCGAAAGTAAGCCGAGTGTAGAGTTCAAATAAAGACACAGGGCTTTGGCTATATTTGAGTCATGGGGACGGCAGGGTGTCCACAACGAGCCGACTGCCCGCTCTCGCAGCATTACCGCAGCAATCCGGGCCACGTTCAAGCGGAGCCGATTTGGCAACAGCATCTCACTACGCTGTTCCCAGTAACGGTCAGCAAGGTGACGGTGGGACGCTTTCGGCTCGATGTAAACGTCAGTCTCCGCCCGTATTGACTGTGTCACATCGGATTTGTGATACCAAAGAGCGCGACGGCCAGAAAGAGTTGGCATTTCCGAGTTAGTGAAAGTGTCACGAATTCGCTGGCCCGCCGGGCCAATCTCGGCCAGCCGACTTAACGGGATAGTTGAAACAGCCGCCGGAAAGGCTTCGGTGACCGTCCGGTATGCTTCCACCAAGAACGGCGACAGGAAGTTGACGGCGGACCAGTCCCCCCGGGCGATGCGCTCGGAATCAACGTGCTGGACGGTGAAGTCGTGGGAAACATTACCGCCTGTTTCCCCTGCCCGCTCGATCCTTGCGGCGGTGTCCAGCGATTCCAGCGGCGTCGCCGGGTTTCGGGCCAGATTCACCGTGCGGGTCGGTGGCTTCGGCCCGTTTCCGTTCCACCGGCGGCAAATCAGCAGTACCTCCCAAATCCACCACCTAAGCTGGGGGCGGGGTGTGCGAGGGTGAGATTTGACTGACTGGAGGGGTTTGCAGACAGGCCTGGGGTTGGTAACAGGGGGTTTAGGGCAATTCGAAGGAGCCAGGGGAGCATGAGCGGCCATTTCCGGCCGGCTCAGGCCACAGGACTATCGCCCGGCGCCCGGCCGGGCCCGATTTTGGTCGCCTTTTGGGCCCGCAAGGGCCGGGTCAGCCCTCCGGCGGCCCGTGGGCCAAGGCCAGGATGCTCCGCCGCGCTTGACACAGCAGCCCGTACGAGGGGTGGCCCCGGCTCAGGTTGATGAACAGCGTCCTGGCATGGCGCGCCACCCGACCCGGAAGATTGATGACCCCGAAGCGCACGGCCTTCAGCCTTCGGCTCACCCACTCCTTGCCCAGAGCCAACTGCTTCATCGCCGAGTTCAGATTGAAGGCCAACGCCGTGATGGCCCACCAAGCGGCGTTGCCTCCAAACAGTCCCGACGGCAGCCGCCCTCCGGCCAGGTCTTCCTTCAGCACCGCGTGCACTTCCTCTCCTTTCCCGCACCGCTGCCGGTACCACCAGATCAACTCCTCCGGGCCAAGATCCCGGTTGGTCACTATGCCAAAGACCTTGTACCAGCCTCCATCCGCCGTTTCCATGACGTGCGGCGAGAGCCCCGCTTGGCTCTCCATCCCCGGCAGCGGCGGGTTCCTGAACGGTTCCCTGATGGCGATGAACCGGTACTCCGGGCTGTTCTTGGAGTGTCCTATCCAGTTGGGCACGAAGGGCGTTTCCGCATATTGCTGCCCGGTGCCCACCAGTCTCTCATCTTCCTTGCGGCGCAGGTCCCGCCACTCATCCTCGTCCACTTGGGCTACCACTTCCCTGAACTCCCGGCTCATATCCACCCCTACGGCGAAGCCGGTCACCCCGAAGCGTTGGTTCCGGCCCTCGGCACAGTAGCGCAAGAACTCCTGTTGGTAGCCTGCAGTGTCCGAGCGCACCAGAACCTGCTCCACCCCCGCTGGCAACTGTTCCAACGACTCCTCAAGCAACCTCAGTTGCTGGTGGCCCGCCGGAACGTTGCCGTCCCGGAACTCGGTGTGCACGATGAGCCCGGCTTCCGCCCAATAGGTGGTGAAGGGCTGGTAAGCCTTGTATTTCTTGTAGCAGTACAGCGCCTGCTCCTTGTGGGTCTCTATCAGGGTCGCGTCCATGTCCAGCGTCGCCTGCTTATGCTGGGCGTGACCCTGGAGGAAGCCGGTCAGGTCTGCGTTGACCCGGCGCAGACCCAGAAGTCCGGCGGTGGGCGCCGGTATGAACGCGGCATGAGGCTGCCTTTTGCTCTCCTCCTCCTCGTCGTGGAATCTGTTCAAGAACCGGAACACCGCCGTGGCCGACGGCACACTGCGCCGCCGCCCCTTGCGCCGCCGCCCCTTGCGCCACCTCCCCTCCATCGCCCGGCGCTCCCGGCGGCGCAGACCATGAGTCTCCGCCAAGCGCAGCACCCGCCCCAACCCCTCGTCCTTCTCCAACAGCCGCAAGTCCTCCACACATTCGCCGCCCGCCAGGTTCAGCAGTACCAGAGACGTCACCACCTGGGCGTCAGTCCAACCCTGCCGCCCTTGATTCACGCCCAAGTGACGGCTGACCGATTCGCCTAATCCGGCAACCTGCCACAGGTCCAGGTACGCCCCCAGACCGGCCAAACCGGTTATGCCCCTGGAACTCCTATCTTCCGCGTACTGGAAAGGCAATGCTCCCTGACTCATAATGGTTGCACCTCGTTGGTGATGGCTTGGTTTGATCACTTACCATCATAGCCAGCTTCACTGTTGGCTCCAACGAGGTTCTTCTGTCTTTTTTGATGGCGGATTTGGGTACCTCGCCGATGCTTGTATTTTCCGAAAAGAAGATGCGTTCCGGGTCGTGGGAGCTCACGATAGTATCGATGTGGAACCGCTGGGCCAAGTATTTGCGCAACTCCAGATTGCCCGGCGCGGTCGGAACCACCGAAGGCAGAACTAAAGCCAGTGTGCCGGTCTCGGTGTTGACCATTTTCTCCGCTAGCACCGTGAAAGCCCCACCGGAGGAATGCAGGCGGGCAGCGGCGCGATGGGGCTGCCCTTCCAGCATCTTCTTCTCGCGCCGTTTGATCGCTAGTTCGTCGGCGCGGCTGAACTGGTCATGGCGCAGACTGTCACGGGTGAACGGCGGATTCATTATCACGAGATCCATCGGCGGGGGCAGCTCGGAGTTTTCTTCCTGTTCGTTGTCCACTCCCTGCGTCATGGCCGGCCAAGAAGCAAGCCACAGTTGACCGCCCAGCAAGTCAAGGGAACCCAAGCGGGGCTCGCCGTCGAACACGCCGAGCTTCGCCCGGTGAATGTTCATGCGGTTGAACCTGGTTGTTGGCGAAAGCATTCCCAGCGTGCTGGCGGCCATGTGGGTTGCCGTCAAGTTTACGTCGTAACCCCAAAGAACGTCCTCTACTAGCAACAGGCTGAGAGTTTCTTCGTCGCCAGGGTCACTCTGCCCGGCGGCGTTGCGCAAGTCGCGGATGCGCTCGGCGGCGGCCATCAGCAGCGTACCGGTCCCGCAGGCGGGATCACAGATTCGCATCCCTCCGACCGCGTTGGGGTCCGACCAGTCGCCGTCCTGCTCGCGGATGGCCAAGGTAGACAGCAGCACGGCCGCAGCCGTGGAAGTATAGAAGGAGCCGTCATACTTGGCGGTGTCCAACACCTGGTGAAAGATGCGGCCCAGCAGGTCGTGGCGCAGACCGGCGACATCCTCCGATATTTCCTCTATTATCCTCGCCAGGCTCTGCACCGCCTGTCCGGTGTCTAGGTCCATCGTCAGCGTAGCCAAGGCCGCTCGCGCCGTCTCGAAGACCGGGCGGTAGTCCACGGCGAGAATTCCGCGCCAAGCTTCCCGGAATGCCGCGATTGTGGAGCTAGCCTCGGCGCAGGCGGCGGCGCTAAGGGGAGGCCAGACCCCGTCGAACTCTTCGGGCGGCTCCGCAGGCAGTTGGGCTTGGACTCTATGGTGGAACAGCATAGCGGTAGCCACGACCAACATCCCCCGCTTGGCCGCTACAAAATAACCGTCGGTGTACTTCTTTCCGCCAGGCTTGGTAACAGGAAGGTCAAGGACGCGGGCCAGTTCTCGGCGAATGGGCGTTTTGAGACGCTGGGTTACTTCGTCGAGGCGGTCGGAAAGTTTTCTCGCCGCCACGTCGGCGCCGCTCAGGGAACGCGGCGCCCGTTGGACCGCTCGGGCCAACTGCGCCACGTTGCCGGTAGACCAGTCGCCGCCCGGCTCCCCCGCCTTGATGCGAAGGGTCCAGGTCAGCGTAGCATTAGCGAGATTCTCTTCGGTTACGCCGTCGGGATAGCAAACGGCGAAGACGACCGTGGCGAGTTTCTGACGCAAGCGGGCGTCGGCGTCCTTAATGGCCTGGCCCTTACGATGGAACCCTGTTTCCGCCTCCAAGACGACGCGCAGACCCTCCACCTCGGCGACCACGTCCATCCGCCTGCGCCCGCCGCGTTGCTCGAAGTCCGCCGGCACTCCTTGCTCGGCAAGGAGACGAGCCAATGCTCGGTTCTGGAAATCTTCCTGCTTGCTCGCCATGCCGAAATGCTAACGCATGGGCGAACGGCGTTCAACGGCCGTTCAACAGCACACGATACGAAAAGAACGGCCCGTAATTGCTCCGGACCTTAGTTCGTCCACGGCGGGTTTCTGTTCTGGGGTCAGTTTGCGGGCAACGAAAGGGCGGCTGCAAACAACGGCCTCCGACGCCGCCAGCTTCATCACCGGCCAGACCCTGAGCGTAAGCGGCGGCTACACGATGGCGTAGACAGTTCTTAAGGCGTCCCGCCGGTCGTTATCGTTCGGCTGCCGGTTGGTTGGATGGGCCGGTTGTTGGGACCGCCGCTCAGGGCCAGCAGCGTGTCGACTTGCTCCGGCGAGATGGTTTTCGGTTCGCGCATTACGTACCAGGTGACGGGCTCATGGCACGGTGGCGTAGTCTTCGAGCCGTCGTACCGGTAATAGCCAGGTGCACTCGGCGCGTAACCACCGGCGTTGAGCCCGACGCCTTCGCTGACGGTGTCACCGGCCGCCGGAGCGGCTTCGGAGAATCGCCTGCACCACCGGGCTGGGCGCGCCCTGCTCAAACAACAACGCCACCGCCGCCAAGGCGCCGTCGGCGTCCGCGTGAACCAGGTGCAGTTCGGCCGCAAAACTCATGCCGTCTATCCGGTGTTCCGAGGGCGAATGGAGGTGCGCCGACTGCAACTCGTAGCTCCGGTGCCCGACGCCCAACGTGTTGCCCGGACCGTAGTCAACGTCCACGAACTTGCCGTCGTTGCGCACTACTTTCGCGTCGCCGCTGTACGAAAACGAGATCTGCCCGGCGTCTCCTGTTTGGCACCCGGTGATATCGACCGGCGACTGCTGCTTTCCGCTGGCGCAGGGTGCGTATTCATCAGACAGCGAAGCCCATTGCTCCGGAGAGCCCGGCCCGTCGTATCCCCATTCCACAGCATTGGCAGCCATCGGTTCGTGCCCTCCTCCACAGCCCGCAAGGGCCAACATCGCCGCCAGCAGACACGCCAGCGCCAGCGCCAGCGCGGCAATTTTCATACAGTGTCCAAAACCTTAAACGGCCCGGATTACTCCGGGCCGTTGTTGCCGTGGATATCTGCCGATGGGATGGTTAGCGGGCGCCTACCTTCGCGCGTAGGTCTTCCAGTTCCGCAATTAGCTCGGCCTTGGTCTTGCGCTGGTCGCTGGCGGGCTTGTTCTCCGTGTTCATCGCGACCAGTTCCCAGCAACGGTCCTCGATGGACGGCAACTTGGCTTGCACCAGCTCTTCGTCCACGTCGTTGGCAATGGTCGGGTAACCAGCTCGGGTGATCATGGAGCGGAGCTTGCCGGCTTTGAACTGGTCGAGGGTCCAGCGCAGGGTCTCGCCGGAGGTGGTGACGTCCCAGTAAACCCGGACGTCCTGGTTGCGGGGGCCGTAGTGGTAATGCGGGCCGTTCTGGAAGCAGTCGAACGCCAGCAACTCCACTTCCTGGCCGGCGATGTCGCTCAGCACATGGATGGCCATTCCTTGGTCGTTGATCTGGGGCAGGTGGCGGTACTCCAAGCCGAACTTGACGTTTCCGATGGTGACCTTGTCGCCTTCCTGCATCTCGGGCATCATGTGATGCACCGTGCGGCGGCCCTCAAGGGACATGCGGCGGCCGGTGGCTTCTACTTCGTCGAGTAACTCGGTGGACAGGGGTGAGGCCTCCAGGTCGGAGGCCAGGTCTTCGTACCCGGACCTGCGGACCATGTCCGAAAGGTTGTCGCGAAGGTTGCCCATCGTCCAGCCGAAGGGGTTGCCGGCGGTGGTCTTGTCCAAGTGCAGCCGGATGTTGTGGTTCTCGGGCCCGTAATGGTAATGGGGGGCCTGGTCGAAGCAGTCGAAGCGCAGGACCTCAGTGTCCTTGCCGTCGATCTCAGAATAGACCTGTACGCACAGGCCCTGGTCGTCCATGATTTCGTCCCGGTAGCTCATTGCGAACTCCACGGGACCCGCGTCGATGGTTACGTTGCCCTTTTCCACGGTAACCCTCCTGATTCAGTTTAAATATCGGTTTGCGGGCATTTCGCCTCTTTCCGTTAATGGTGCTGATTATAACACGCCAGAAGGGGCGAGCCAATCTTGGATGCGCCAGCGTAACTGTTCAGAGTTGATGAGGCGAATGCCTGCGGAGAGCGTGGATAACGACCCTGGTCAGAGGTAAACCGTGCTATCGGTGAGACCGCTGGGCGAGACGGATCTCACGAAGTCTGAACAGTTACGCGCCAGCCCATGATTTTCGATTGTCCGCACAGGGCGGCTACAAGGGCCGCTACGTGCGGGTGCGGGTGCGGGTCGCTAGGCTTCGCCGCCGCTTTCTTCATGGTTTGCAATTTTCCCATACTTGCCTGTACTATCCGTGGCGGCGGAAGATTGAAGGCAAAACCGGGCCAGGATGCCCAACCGGAGGTTGGCCGTGAAAACCGGCCCGTTGCCCGGAAGGGAGTGGCGAGACGGAGCGCGGCCAACCAGGTTTCCTGGTCGGGACGACATGCCACGCGTGCGCTAATCCCGGCGCTTATCATCGCAACCGCGTTATTGGCGGGGTGCGGTGGCAATGACTTCCGGCCGGTCCCATTGCCAACCCGGTCCACTAATCCGGCTCCGACGGCAACGGTCATCTCGCCAACCACAATCGCGGCAGCCGCCGATACTCTGGCCGCTGCCCCATCCACCCTACCGCCAACGGAACCCTCTATCCCGCCATCACTCAAGCCGTTCACCACCCTGCCCCAGCCCACAGCGACCTCCGCGTCCAGTCCTGTTCCAACCGCGCCGGCCGCCTCAACTCCGACCCTGCCCGGCCCTACGCCCGGTCCTGTTCCAACCGTGCCCGCCGCCACGCCCTCGCCGGTCCCGGTCCTGGCTCCGACCCTGCCTGCTCCCACCGTCGTACCTACGCCCAGCCCCGCTCCAAACGTAACATCCGCCGCCCCCTCGCCCGTCCCGGCTCCAACCGTGTCCCAGCCCACCGCTGTACCTACGCCCAGTCCTACCCCAACGGCACGGGCCGCCCCACCGTCACCCGTCCCGACTCCAACCCGGCCACCGCCCACCGTCGTACCTACGGCCAGTCCTGTTCCAACTGTACCAGCCGCCACGCCCTCGCCCGTCCCGACTCCAACCCGGCCACCGCCCACCGCCGCACCTACGGCCAGTCCTGTTCCAACCGTACCAACCGCCACGCCCTCGCCCGTCCCGACTCCAACCCGGCCACCGCCCACCGCCGCACCCGTCCCCACGAACACTCCCTCACCGCCGGCCACACGGTTGCCCGGACCGGTCGAAGGAGTAGCCATCCAGTGCATTTGGTTCGATGGCGTGGTCCGCAGGGCCGAGGCTGATGAGTACGTGCAAATCGTAAACTCTGCCGGCCAAACGGTGGACTTGGAGGGCTGGCGGCTGGAGGACATCGCCGACGGTAGGCCAACCTACGAGTTTCCTGCTTTCGGCCTGAGCCCGGGCCAGACTGTAAGGGTGTACACCAACCAAGTCCACCAGAAGTGGGGCGGCTTTAGCTTCGGGTACGGCAACTCGATTTGGAGCAACACCGACCCGGACACGGCCGGGCTGTTCGACTCCGGGGGCAACCTGGTTTCGACTGCCAGCTATCCGCCGGGTTGCCCTTGACCGGCGATTCTTAGTTCATATCTCGGCCCCCTGACCCACCGCATGGGATGGCACGTGTCTTCTTTGCCCGGCGGGGCGGTTTCAGCGTATACTCCCTTAGCGTTTCCTAATCCCTCCACGCCCTTAGAAACTATCTCAAAAGTCCCTTCCCCCTCAGGGGGAAGGTTAGGATGGGGGTGGACCCCGCCGGGTAATTGACGCCAAAACAGATGATTATGAAAGGCGCCATCAGTTTTGAGATAGGTTCTTAACGTTAGCCGGAAACTTACACGGAAGGCGCCATTATGCGTGCTCTGGTACTGGAAGAGTTCGGCGGACCGCTGCTCATGAAAGACGTACCGCTGGGAGACCTCGCGCCCCATGAAGTCGCGGTCCGGGTGAGAAACGTCGGGGTGTGCGGCACCGACCTGAAGATCAGGGCCGGCCGCATGGGCCTGGACGTGCTCCCACTGATCATGGGCCACGAGGTGGCCGGCGAGGTCGCCGAGTTGGGGCCCGGCGTCGAGGGGTTCAGTGTCGGCGACCGGGTTACCGTTGCCTTTTACGTGACTTGCGGCCGGTGCCGTTACTGCCGCGAAGGCCGGGACACCCTATGCGACGACGTACGCCAGCACGGGTTCAACATCAACGGCGGTATGGCCGACTACATGAAAACCCCGGCGGTCAATCTTTGCAAGGTGCCCGATAACGTCCCGCTGGAGCAGGCCTGCATTCTGGCCGACGCCGTAGCGACCTCCTACCACGCCGTAACCAAGCGGGCCCAAGTGCGGCCGGGCATGACGGTGGCCTTGGTGGGAGTAGGCGGTGTCGGACTCCACGCACTGCAGATGGCCCGGCTGGCCGGAGCCCGCACCATCGCGGTTGACATAAACGACGCTCGGCTGGACTTGGCCCGGCAGTTGGGCGCGGACGAACTGGTCGACGCCCGGCAGGGACCCTTCGACGAGGCGGTGAAGGAACTGACCGGCGGAGAGGGCGCCGATGTGGTGATGGAGTTCGTCTCCAATCAAGACACTCTGCCCTCCAGCTACCGCAGCCTGCGAAAGGCAGGACGCCTGGTGTTCGTCGGCTACACGCCCGGCCTGCCGCTGCCGGTGATGCCCCACGAACTGGTCCGGGGCGAGCTGGAGGTGCTGGGCTCTCGGGCCACCACCAAGCAGGAGCTGCAAGACACAATGGACCTGGTCGCCCAAGGTCGGATCAAACCAATCATCGACCGCAGCTTTTCCTTGGAGAACGTAGAAGAAGCGTTCGACGCGCTGCGGAACGGCGAGGCGCTGGGGCGGAACGTCATCGCGGTCTGAACGACGAGACCGCAACCGACGCTTTTGTCGCGCTTTTATAACTCAAACGGGAGGGCTCCAGACCTTGGAAATAGGAGTGTCCATACCCCGGTTGCCCGACGGCCCGGGGTTGAAGAAGTTCGTCAGGACTGCCGAAGACCTGGGGTTCGGGTCCGTGTTGGCCGGGGACCACATCGTGCTGCCCACCGGGGGCACCGACCAGTACCCCTACACTGCGACAGGCGCCTTCTCGCGACCCGCGGACGACCCGTTTCTGGAGACCATGACCCTTCTCGGCTACCTGGCGGCCTGTACCGAGCGAATCAAGCTGGGCAGCACGGTGTTGATCCTGCCCTATCGCAACCCGGTGGTGCAGGCCAAGATGTTCGCCTCCTTGGACGTACTCACGAGCGGGCGCATGATCTGCGGCGTCGGCGTGGGTTGGCTGGAGAAGGAGTTAGAGGTCCTTGGACAGAGTTATGCTGAACGGGGGCCGGTCACCGACGAGTTCCTGGAGATATTCCGGGTGTTGTGGACAGAACCCGACCCCGACCACCACGGCAGATACTTCGACTTTTCGGGCATCCAGTTTTATCCCAAGCCGGTCCAAGACCCGTTGCCCATCTGGGTGGGCGGGCACACGCGGGCGGCGCTGCGGCGGACAGCCAAGTACGGCGACTGCTGGCACACCACCCGGCAGACGCCGGAGTTCGTGGCGGAAAACATCCCATACCTCAAGCGCCGCGTGGAACGGGAGGGGAGGGACCCCGCCAGCGTGACCGTCTCATTGAAAAGGAGCCTGCACTTCACCGACATCGGCCTCCCCGAATCGGGGGGAGTCCGCAGCGGCGGGGCGTTGGTGACCACTACCCAGGACGTGGTCGACGACCTACAGGCCTGCCACGAAATCGGGATCGACCAGCTCACCTACGACTTCCGCGTGACCGAAATCGACGACTGCGTCCGCGTGATGGAGCGCTTGGCCGAGACCGTCCTGCCGGTGGCGCGGCGGTTGGGGTAGGATTGTGGAAGCTGGGAAATCCATCAGGTGATGGTAAAGCGGCGGTAAATGCTTGGAGCTACCGACAGTCGGGACTTGCATCGCCGATTCCGCAGCGTGTAGAGTGCGGCCATGACGCCGGAACTTATCGGCATTGTAGCTGTGGGGGGCAGGATTAGGCACCGTAGCGGTGGGGCTAGCCGGTCTTATGCTGGTCTTGTTCCAGATGACGAACAGACGAATCGATCTACTGGAACAACGCTTCGACTCGATGGACCAGCGCATCGGATCGCTCGAAGGGCGTATCTTAGCACTTGAAGAGCGTATCTCAGCGCTTGAAGGGCGTTTCTTAGCACTTGAAAACCGTATCTCAGCGCTTGAAGGGCGTTTCTCGGCATTGGAGCAACGCATGGCCTATGTGGAGGGCGTAATGGAAACCGTCCGGGACATGCTGACCCGGTCACCCGCTACTCAGTAGCAGTTTTTGGGGCGCCTCGCCCGGGCAGTCCGCTCCTCATTTCCTACAACCCGCTATCCTTGAACACCTTGGCCCGCTTGACCAGCTCCTCGCAGGTGTGGCGCATAGCCGCCCGCTGGGCCTCGGTCACCTCCCGTTTCACTTGGGCCGGAGCGCCGGTCACGAAAGACCCGGCAGGGATCTGGGCCCCGGCCAGCACCGCCGAGTTGGCGGCGACCAGGCATTCTTCACCCAACGTCACTTGGTTGAGCACGGTGCAGTTGTTGCCCAAGAGCGATCCCCGGCCCACCCGGTCGCAGTGGACCACCACGCTGTGCCCGACCGACGACCGCTCTTCAATGACCAGCCCGTTCCCGTGAATCACGGACCCTTCCTGAATGTTCACGTAATCGCCAATAACTATCGCGTTGTCGCCGTCGCCCCGCACCGTAACACCGGGCCAGATGCTGGCGTATTCTCCGATCTCCACGTTGCCCACCACGTAGGCGAACTCGCTGACCCAGGCCGTACCGGCCACCTTGGGCGTTATTCCATTAAGGGTCCGAATCAAGTTAGTACTCCATTAGAATTTGGGATATGGATCAGGAGTGCGGGGTTGGAGGCGCCAACGAACTCAATACCGCACTGCGCACTCCGCATACCTAATTTCTTGCGCCGACGGCCCGGCGGGCCTCCCGGTCCATTTCCCGGTCGATGATAGTCCGCCGCTTGTCGTATTGTCTCTTGCCCCGGGCCAAGCCCAGCTGGACCTTGGCCACGTGCCTTTTAATGTAGACTCGAAGCGCCACCAGCGTCAGCCCTTTCTCGGCGATGGCGCTTTCCAGTTCGGCGATTTCCGCCCGGTGCAGCAACAGCTTGCGGGGACGGCGTGGATCGTGGTTGAACTGGCTGGCCGGATCGTAGGGAGCGATGTAGGTGTTGAGCAGCCACATCTCGCCGTCCCGGACCCTGGCGTAGCCGTCGCTCAGGTCCACCTTGCCCGCCCGGATCGACTTAATCTCGGTGCCGGTGAGCACCAGCCCGGCCTCGACCCGCTCCATAATTTCGTAGTCGAAAAAGGCCCGGCGGTTGGTTGCCGCCGTGCGAAAAGCGTCTCCTCCCTTTCGGTTGGAGGACTTGGCAGTGTTGGAGGTCCGTTTCTTGGCCACGGCTTAGCCGCCCTCGGCGATTAATTCGTGAAGGGCCTCAATGGCCCGGTCCAGCTGGAGGTCTTCCGACTCGTCCTCTGAAGCATCCTGTAAAACGTCCGGAATGATCCCCTCTCCCTCGATCAGGGTGCCGTTGGGCGTGAACCAACGGGCGGTGGTGAAGTTTACGCCTGAACCGTCGGACAAAGGCCAGAGCTTGTTGACGCTGCCCTTTCCGAAAGTGGTGACGCCTATCACCTGGGCGCGCCCATGGTCCATTATAGCCCCCGCGAAAACCTCGCTGGCACTGGCGCTGAACTCATTCACCAGCACCACCACCGGAATCTCCAAGGCCAGGCCGCCCGGCGTCAAATTCCAGTCCCGCCGGTCGCCTTGGGCGTCTATCTGGTACAACACCAGGCCTTCGTCGATGAACTGGCTCGTAACGTCCACCACCGAGGATACCAGCCCTCCGGGGTTGTAGCGCAGGTCCACGACCATGCCGAGGCCCTTGGAACGCTCGAACCGTTCGATGGCCGTTGCCAAATCGTCGTTGGTGGTCCCGGTGAACCCGGTGATGCGCAGGTGGCCGATCCGGCCTACCTGCATCAGCAGCCGGACACTCTCAATGGGGATGACGCCCCTTTCGATAGCCAGCTCCTCCGACGCCCCGCTGCTCATGCGGCGTACCAGCAACCGAACCGTGGTCCCCTTCTCGCCCCGGATACGCCCCACTACCTCAAGGAGACCCAACCCCCGGATGCTCTCGCCATCCACCTCCAGGATTACGTCCCCGGGCTTCAAGCCCGCCTTGTCGGCCGGGGAGTCCTCAATGGGCGCCAAGATTGTGATGGCTCCATCGCGGATTCCGACCTCGGCGCCGATGCCCTCGAAGAACCCCTGAATATCCTGCTGCGATAGCGGGAACTGTTGCCGGTCGACGAACGCGGCGTAGGGGTCATCGATGGCCGCCAGCATTCCGCGGATGGCCCCGTCGCTGACGGCCGCCGGGTCCAGGTTTTGACCTGCAATATGCTCCCGTTGAAGCAGCTCCCAGACCTCGGCCAAACGGTCAAACTCGGGAGGAAGTCTTTTGACAGTCTCGGGCCCTTCGCTGTCGGATACCGTGACGCAGGCCGCGGCGATACCGGCGGCGCAGACCACGATTAAAAAGAGGAACGCAATGCGGCGAAGGACTGGCCCGCTCACGACGATCTCCTGCCTGGTTGGACAAACGAAGGGCCCTGGGTGCAGGTATCGCGGCGCCTGGGCCTTAAAGTCCAATTGTAACACAGGGGCCCGTTTCTCCCGCGACCGGAGGCGCGGACGACCCTACTCCCACGCGTTGACACTCGATTTGCGCGGCTGCTAGCATGACGCCAAATGGCGGGCCGGCGCGGCCTGGACCGGCTGGCAGGAGGGTCTCAGTTGGCAGGGATTTCGGCCTTTGGGGGTTACGTTCCACGTTACCGCTTGGGCGCGGCTACCGATGGCTGGAACTCTTCCGTAGAACGGTCCATCGCCAACTTCGACGAAGACAGTGTCAGCATGGCGGTGGCCGCCGGCGCAGACTGTCTCAAGGCCCGTGACCGGCAGTCGATCGACGGCCTGCTGTTTGCCACGACGACACCTCCTTACGCGGAGAAGCAATGCGCGTCAATAATCGCCAACGCCCTTGACCTGCGCCGCGACATTTTCACCGCCGACATTACAGATGTCCTGCGGGCCGGGACCACGGCGCTCAAGTCCGCTCTGGACTCCGTGACCGCCGGCTCCGCTCGACAGGTGCTGGTGATAGCCAGTGACAACCGCCAAGGAGGGCCCAAAGGCGACGCCGAGCGCAACTCCGGCGACGGAGCGGCTGCTTTCATCGTCTCCCAGGATGACGTCATCGCCGAGCACGAGGGCGCATACACCATCACCGAGAACATGATGGACACCTGGCGCAGCGCCGGCGACCCATTCGTCCGCTCTTGGGAGGACCGGTTCGCCATAGAAGAGGGGCTCGAGCGCATTCTCGGCGACGCCATAAGCGGCTTTATGGAACGCCAGGGCATCGCGGCCAAAGACGTGGGGAAGCTGGCGATGTACGCCCCCGACGGGCGGCGTCACACCCAACTGGCCCGGCAGTTGGGTTTCAGCGCCGAGCAGGTGCAAGACCCCATGTTCGGCAGGCTGGGAAACACCGGCGCCGCCTTCCCGTTGATGCTGCTTGCCGCAGCCCTGGAAGACGCCGGGCCGGACCAGCTCATCGTCACCGTCTCCTATGGCGACGGCAGCGACGTGCTCGGGTTCCGCGCCGCGGCCCAATCGGGCAACGGGCGGGCCAGCGCCGGGGTCAGTGGGTTCTTGGACTCCAAACAGGTGCTCGGCAGCTACGAGACCTACGCCAGGTGGCGGGACGTTTGGCCGACAGACGCCTCATCGCGCCGCCCCCAGGCCCAGTCTCCTTCAGTGTCGGCCCTGTGGCGGGACGGCGACCGGAACATTCGCTTCTACGGCGCGTCCTGCAACCAGTGCGGCTTCGTCCAATACCCGCCCCAACGGGTCTGCGTCCAGTGCCGGACCCTGGACGACGCTACGCCGGTCCGTCTTAGCGACCAGCCGGGGAAGGTGTTCACCTATTCGATGGATCACATCGCCGGGACGACCGATTCGCCTTTAGTCATAGCCGTCGTTGACTTCGACCAAGGCGGCCGGACCCTGTGCATGGTGACCGACCGGGAGCTGGATGAAATTTGCATCGGAATGCCCGTCGAAATGAGCTTCCGCAAGCTGCGGGTAGTCAACGGCATCCACAACTACTACTGGAAAGCAGTGCCCCGCCGCATCGCCGCGTAAGTTCCCACTCCTTCGCGGAGAGGGTCAGGGCAAGGGGACAGAGAGGAGAGCAGAATGAGCGGAATCAAAGACCGGGTCGCCATTATCGGCATGGGCTGTACCAAGTTCGGGGAGCGGTGGGACGCCAGTTCGGCCGACTTGATGGTGGAGGCCGCCTACGAAGCGTACGCCGACGCCGGAGTCGAGGGCAAGGACATCCAGGCCGCTTGGCTGGGCACTGTCTCGTCCTTCCGTACCGGCCAGCCGCTGGCCGATGCCCTGAAGCTGGACTACATTCCGATTTCTCGTGTCGAAAACGCCTGCGCCACCGCAACCGACGCCTTCCGCAACGCTTGCTACGCCGTCGCCGCCGGTATCTACGACATCGTGCTGGCCTTGGGCGTGGAGAAGCTGAAAGACTCCGGCTTTTCCGGCCTGGCAGTGCCCGAGGCGCCGGGCTCCGACGTCAACCCCCCGGTGCCTCCGCCCTCGCAATTCGCTCTGGCGGCCACCCGCTACTTCCACGAGTACGACATTCCCTTCGAGGAGGGCAAGCGCACCCTGGCCCAAATCGCTTCCAAGAACCACCACAACGGCACCATGAGCCCGAAGGCCCACTTCCAACGGGAGGTAAGCGCCGACCAGGTGGTGAACGCCCCCATGGTCGCTTGGCCGCTGGGGCTGTTCGACTGCTGCGGCGTGAGCGACGGCGCGGCCGCCGCCATCATCACCACGCCAGAGATCGCCAAGACCTTCCGGAACGACTACATCCTGGTCAAGGGGATAGGGCTTTCGGTAGGCGCTTTCGGCATCCTACGCAACGACTGGGACTTCACCCACTTCCCGGAATCGGTGCGGGCCAGCCAGTCGGCCTACCAGGAAGCGGGCGTCAGCGACCCCCGCCAAGAAATCGATCTGGCGATGGTGCACGACTGCTTCACCATTACCGAGCTCATCATCTACGAAGACCTGGGGTTCAGTCCCCGGGGGCGGGCCAGCGCCGACGTGGAAGCTGGGACCTTCACACTCGAGGGAGACCTGCCGGTAAACACCGACGGCGGCCTCAAGTGCTTCGGGCACCCCATCGGCGCCAGCGGCATCCGGATGATCTACGAAGTCTACAAGCAGCTACAGGGCAAGGCCGGGGCGCGCCAACTCCAGAAAGCCGACTTGGGCCTCACCCACAACCTGGGCGGACGGCCCGGTTCGTTCACCTGCTCCGTGGCATTGTTCGGCACCCGCGACTAGCGGCTACAGACGCCCAAGGGCGTCGGAAACATGAGTCATCCTGAAGGTCCTTGCAGGGATGATGAACGAGAAAGAACGAGTTGCCCACCTCTCGCTTCCTTCCACCTGCCGCCGACGCTATACATAATCTAAAATTCTTTCAAATCCGTCTCAAATATCATTGTTCGCGGCGGGACTGCTTGATATAAAGCTAGCTGACATAACTGACGTAACGGTCGGACATGGTAGTTTCCGAATTGGTAAATCGCACAATCAGGCCCCCGGCGTTCCAAGTGACCGGCCGGGGCACCGATGTAGCCTTCGTCATCGACAGCGATGCAAGCTTCGAAGACGTAACCGACGACCTGCGGGCCTACCTCTTCGCCAACGGCGGGATGTTTTCCAGCGGCAATATCACTGTCGACGTGGGTTCACGCCTGCTGTTCCAAGAGGAAATCGCCGGGATCCGGCGCATCATCGAGACCCACTCGGGGCTCACGGTTTCCCGGTTTTGGTGCGCCGCCGACGCGTTGGAAAGTGGGTCCTGTCGCTGGGAACCCGGTCCGTCCGCCGTTCAACCCCCAATCGTGTACAACGCCCCGCTCGCCGTCGTGGAAAACCCGGTGGGAGCGGTCCCGAGTCCGCCGCCGTCCCCGGTCGAGAAAACCCCCCACGCCAACGTCAAGGGCCTCAGCCGTAACCGGTCCGAAGAAACCCTTTTGATCAAGGCCCCATTTCGCTCGGGCGAGTTCGTAGACCATCCGGGCGATGTCGTGGTGCTGGCCGATGTGAATCCGGGAGCGGAAATACGCGCCGACGGCGACATCGTAGTGCTGGGGACGCTGAAAGGGTTGGTGCACGCCGGAGCGTCGGGCGACGCCCGTGCGGTGGTCATCGCCACCGAGCTAGCTTCACCCAGGATTCAAATCGGGCCTCACGAGGCCGTGGCGTCTCCACCGTCCAAGAAAAAGCCCAAGTCTGCCGCAACCCGCCCCGTGATCGCTTACGTGCGACGCCGGACCATCCTGGTGGCGCCTTTCGCGGGCCGGTTCGCGAGATACACCAAAGGGGTACCTTATGAAGGGTAGGACCATCGTTCTGACCTCGGGTAAAGGAGGCGTCGGCAAGACCACCGCGACCGCCAACATCGGCACCGCCCTGGCCATGCGCGGCCACAAGGTGGTGGTGGTGGACACCGACATCGGCCTCCGCAACCTGGACGTGATCATGGGCCTGGAAAACCGGATCGTATACGACTTGGTCAACGTCATTGAAGGCAAGTGCAAGCTTCGCCAGGCCATGATCAAGGACAAGCGAGAACTGGAGCTTTACCTGATACCCGCGGCCCAGACCAGGGACAAGGACAGCATCGGACCCGAACAGCTCCGGGACCTGTGCGAAGAGTTGGAGAAAGAGTTCGACTACGTCCTGATAGACTGCCCGGCCGGCATCGAGCAGGGATTCAAGAACGCCATCGCCGCCGCCCAGGAAGCGGTGATAGTAACTACTCCGGAGGTCTCGGCCATCCGGGACGCGGACCGGGTGATCGGACTCTTGGAGTCGGCCGGCCTCCACCGGCCCAAGCTGATCATCAACCGCATCGCCGCCGACATGGTGCGCCGGGGCGACATGATGGACCAAAACGACGTGGAGAGCCTGCTGGCTGTCGAAGTGGTGGGGCTGGTGCCCGCCGACGATCGGACCGTGGTCGCCGCCAACCGGGGCATTCCCGTGGTGCATGACAACAGGTCCCCCGCCGGCGCCGCCTTCCAGAGGATTGCCGCCCGGGTGGACGGCGACGACCTACCCTTGGTTGCCATCGAGCCCAAGTCCGGCTTGTTCGGGCGGCTGAAGGAAATGATGGGCATGAGCGGGAGGGCATATTCCCATGCGTGAGCTGATTCGCTGGCTCGTTGGCATTGCCAACAGCGACAACTCCAAGGACGCCGCCCACAACCGCCTGCGCATGGTGTTGATACAGGACCGCATCGACCTGGCGCCGGACAAACTGGCGGCCATGAAGAAGGAGATCTGGGAAGTGGTCTCCCGTTACATGGTCGTCGAGGACGAGTTCGCCGAGTTCGAGGTGCGCCGCCTCGACGAGTTGATCATGCTGGTCTCCAACATTCACGTCAAAGACCTGAGCAGCGTTGCGGGCGTTCAGTCCTCGTAAGCGGGGTCCGGCGCCCCTCGTTCTCACCAACTGCAACCTGATTGATTGTGTTAGTCCGGCCGTCCGGGCCGGTATGACCGTAACCGTGGACGACGGGCGGATCGTTTCGGTGACGCCAGACGATGACCCTGCGTCGCGGCCGGAACGCGGCCGGCACGAGGTTATAGACCTCCGGGGGGCGTACCTTCTGCCCGGCTTGTGGGACGTCCACATCCACCCCGAATACCCCAATCCTCCAGGCGCCACCATTTCCCAACTGACCGCCTCGTTCGGCCAGAACCTGGCGCGCGGACTCATCGAGGCCGGGGTAACGTCGGCGCGCTGCGCCGGCGCTGGTCACTTCATGGATGTGGCCTGGAACGCGCCTTCGAGCAGCCAACGGGGCCGGCGGGGCCCAGGGTATTCGCCTGCGGCAATTTCCTCACCACCACCGGCGGCAATTTCCTGAACTCCGGCCACGCGCGGGAGTGCGACGGCCCCTACGGGTTCGTGGAAGCCATCCGGGAGCAGATCAAAAACGACGTCGACCACATCAAGCTGAACCTGTCCGGCGGCATAATGGGCCCCATTGGGACCGGCACCTGGACTCGTTCCTGCTGCCCCAAGAGTTGGAGGCGGCATTCGATTTGTGCCGCCAGCGCTCCACGCCGGTTATGGCCCACGCCACCAACCCCGGGGCGGTGAAAGCCTCCTCCGCCTCGGCGCTCACAGCGTCGAACACGGCTACGTGATGGACGAAGACTGCATCACCGGTTTCTTGGAGAGCGGTGCCTGGTACGTGCCCACTCTGGGCACCACCCACCTGACCCCGGCGCAGGCGGAGTCCGAATGGGAACGGGACTACGTGGAGCGAAAGAACCTGGCCCCCGACCTGGTGCGCCGCGCCGAAGCCGCCGTCGATGAACACCGCCGCTGGTTCCGGACCGCTCTGGACGCCGGCGTCAAAATGGCTTTGGGCTCCGACTTGATGCCCTTGAGCGATTCGGCGTTGCTCGAGCTGGGCCTCTGGGTAAAGGACGGCGCGACGCCGTGGCAGGCCCTCACCGCCGCCACCAAGAACGCCGCCGAACTCTGCGGAGTGAGGTCGGAGTCGGGCACCGTGGAACCCGGCAAACGGGCCGACCTGATCGCCGTCTCCGCAAACCCGTTGGAGGACATCCAGCACCTCCGCAGCCTGCTGCTAGTGCTCAAAGACGGGCGGGTGGCAGCCGACCACCGCCGCTAGCCCAGACCCCACTGATTCTCGCAGCCAATCACCCACGCCATAACGTGGTCACCCCTCACGATCCATTGTTACCCCCAACCCTCACTTTCACCCCCAAGGCCCACCGTCACCCTGAACGGAGTGAAGGGTCCTGCCTCCGAAACAACCAGCCGCGCTCGGAGCCGGATTCTTTCGTCGCCCCGCTCCTCCAGATTGACATAGCCATGGGGTAGAGACTCCGACGGCCACCCCTGCGTTTGCGACTCCTCGAATCGCGGTCCTATACTTGCGCCATCAATATCTGTAAGTTGGCTTCCAGGCTCAAGGTAGTACTGCCTCATGTTGAAACCATTGTATTGCGGTATCTTCTTGGCAATGGTGGTGCTGTTGGGTTGCTCCAGCCCAACAGCAACGCCGGCTCCGACAGAGGAAGCTCCGAAGTCCGGTACGGTGTCAGGAGCGCTCGCTCCCCTTTACATGAAGGACCCGGACGCGTTCATGTCCGAGTTGTCGGGCGCCGAGCGGGCCTGCCTTCCGGAAAATTTCGACTCCCAGCAGCTCATGGGCCTGTTGAGCACTCCGGAACTCGCCCCATCCGAAGAGGCCGCAGAATTGATTCAATGCCTGGGGGACGAGACACTGCTGAGGCTCTTCCTGATCGGACTTATCGGCCAAACCGGGCCGCTGACCGAGGAGACCTCAACGTGCGTCCGCAGCGGATTCGCGGACTTTGACATTCGCGCCGTGATGCTTGCCGGTGTCGTCAAGTCCGATGAACAGGCGGCCATGAGGGGGAGTATGGCCGCCTTTCTCCTGACGCTTTCCTGTCTGAACGAAGAGGAGTGGCAGGCTGTCGGCCCCTCCTTGGATATGGGCCCTGACGAACGGGAAAGCCTGCAATGCCTAATTAACGAGCTGGGCGGGTCGGAAGGAATAGCCGCAGCGCTGCGACCGGACGACGGAGGGCCTCCCACTGACTACATCGGGGCAACGATTGCGTGCGGGCTGCAATCCCCGGGTGACGACGACTCCAGCGCCGGTGGTGGCGGGGATGATTTGTCGTTGGAATGGGTCGGCAACGTCAACGGCGTCGAGTTCACAGCCAGCGACCTGGTGCAGCGGATCCGGGTGCTCCAGAGTGTCAACCGCTTCCATGGTGTCCACGTCGACCTCAGCGCCGTTCCCTTCGAATCCCTGATAAACATGATAAACGCCGAGATTCTGCGCCAGGCTGCCCCGAAACTGGGCATCCAGCCGACCGAAGAAGCCATCGATGCCGAGCTGCGCCGCCAGTTCCAGCCCACGGCGGCGGCAGGGCAGGAGACCGAGCCCGGCCAGTTGGAGCGGGAGTTTCAAAACACCTACCAGGCCTTTCTCACCTCCACCGGCCTCACAGATTCGGAATATCGGGTGATCGTCGAGGAAGAACTGACCGAATATGGCTTGTTGCTGATGCTGAGCCAAGAGATTGAAAGCCCGCAGAAACAGGTGGAGGTCCGGTGGATTCGGCTCCCCGTCGACCCTAACGAAGCGGGTTCCAGCAGCTTGCGGCCGGACCAGGTGGCGCACCGGCTGGAGGTGGAGGACTTCGAGGACGTTGCCCAGGAAGTGGGCCGTTCGCATGGATACGCCGACCCCTCCGGCTATGTCGGCTGGGTGCCCCAGGGCGCTTTCCCCGACCTGGACCGGCTGCTCTACGGCGCCACCGCCCTCCTTCCCGGCGAGGTGAGCCACCCCTACTACGTCCAGGACGGCACCTTTATTATTGAGGTGCTGTCGGCCCCGGAGTCGCGGGAACTCGACGCCAGGATGAACCTCAAGCTGGCGACGGCATTGACCGAGGCCTGGAAAGCCAAGGCGGTACAGGACGGGGCCGAGAATGGGACGGTGAAAATAAACTTCAACAGCAGTGTGTATGACCGGGTGGCCGACCAGGCGTTTGAAACCACGCCATAAGGTCATGGGCCAGAGACCCATTTGCCACCCCTGCGTTTGCCACTCCTCGAATCGCCGTTCTATACTGGCGCCATCGATTGGCCCATCCGCGCGGCCCGGAATCGCAATTCGAGGAGGCTGGAATTGCCAGGCAACAAGTTGACCATAGGCAGCGTCGAAATCACTTCTCTTTCCGACGGGCTGCTGGAGTTCGATCTATGTGACTTCTTCCCGGCTATCCCCAAAGAGGACTGGAGCGGCCTTGAGCACCACCTGACGCCTGAGGGCAACCTCAGCCTCAACGTGGCGTGCTTCCTCATCCGGTCCGACGGCCGCACGATCGCCGTGGACACGGGCATGGGCCCGAAGCCCTCCCCGGAAACGCCTTGGGGCGAGCTGCTGAACGATTTCTCCGCCCACGGCGTCAGCCCGGAAGAGGTGGACATGGTGTTTATGACCCACGCCCACCTGGACCACGTCGGCTGGAACCTGGTCTCCCAAGACGGCAATTACGTCCCGACGTTCCCCAACGCCAAGTACTACATCAGCGCCAAAGACTGGGAGGCCTGTCACGACCCCGAGTTGATCGAGGCCCGCTTCGCCAAGGCTCCCGACTGCGTTTGGCCTCTGGAAGGACTGGGCGTCCTGGAGCTACTGGACGGCGAACACCAGCTCACCAGCGAGATTACCAGCCTGCCGACCCCGGGCCACACCCCCGGCCACATGAGCCTGCTGATCTCGTCTCAAGGCGAGCAGGGGCTGGTGCTGGGCGACGTGCTGCACAGTACCGCCCAGGTCGAAAACACCGATTGGGTTTCCCGGGCTGACATCGACCCGGAGCAGACCCGCGTCACCCGCCGCGACCTGATGGACCGTTTGGAGCGGGAGGGTATGCCGGTGGCCGCAGTCCACATGGCGGCCCCTGGGTTCGGGAAAATCGTCCGCACCGAGGGCCGCCGCTACTGGCAGGCGTTTTAGCCCCGTTCCATCGTTAATGTTCGAACGTCAATGTTCGAACCAAGAGTCGCAGGAGGTTGAGCCGTAATGGCAAAAAATGGATTCAAGATAATCGATGCCGAGCTACATGTTATGGAGCCCGTGGACCTGTGGGAGAAATACATCGACCCGGAGTTCAAGGACCGGGCTCCCCGCCGGCTCAGTGAACGCCGCTGGGACATTCGCACGATTGTCGAAGGCGACGTGATGGCCAGCATGACCGATTACAACTGGCCCGCCCGCAGCACCGAAGAAGAGGAGTCCTTGGCCGCGCGGTACGCCGAGGAGATAGCCGCCAATTTCGACCCCGCCTCTCAGGTAAAAGCAATGGACAACGAGGGCCTGGACCTCGCGGTGCTCTATCCGACGGCGGGTATGTTCATCACCGCCCGCAACGGAATGGACCCACGGTTCGCCGAAGCCGCTTGCCGGGCCTATAACAACTGGCTGTACGACTACATTCAGGCCGGCGACCCTGCCCGCATGTTCGGCGCGGCGGCGGTCTCGCCCCACGACGTGGAGACCGCGGTGCTGGAAGCCCGGCGTTGCGTGAAGGAACTGGGATTCAAGGCAGTCTTCCTGCGTCCCAACATGTATAACGACCGGTCTTGGCACGACCCGCACTACGACCAGTTGTGGGCCACCATCCAGGACCTTGACGTTCCCGTGGGCTTCCACGAGACCACCGGGTCGCGGATGCCGGCGGCCGGGGCCGACCGCTTCCCCGACGACTTGGGCATAGCTCACATAGCCACCCACTCGGTGGAGCAGATGATGTGCTGCATGGACATCATCATGGGGCGGGGTGATGGAGCGTTTCCCCCGGTTGCAGTTCGCCTTCCTGGAAGGCCAGTGCGGCTGGCTGCCCTTCTGGCTGGGCCGTATGGACGAACACTACGAGTGGCGAAGCCCCTACGGCGAGATGCAGCAACTCAAGATGTTGCCCTCGGAGTACTTCAACCGGCAGGGTTACGCCGCCGTCGAGTGCGAAGAAGCGTTCGTCTCCCACGTGATAGAGGCCGCAGGCGACGAGCGGCTGCTCACCACCAGCGACTACCCCCACGGCGACGCCAAGTATCCCAATACCATCGATACATTCCTGAAGCTGCCGTTGTCCGACGAGAGCAAGCGCCGCATCCTCTGGGACAACCCGGCCCGCCTCTACAAACTCGATTAACCACAGAGAACACAGAGAACGCAGAGCTTCTTAATTTAATTCTCCGTGTCCTCTGTGTTCTCTGTGGTGAAAAACGGGGGAATCATGCGTGTAGGCTTTATCGGCACCGGGAATATCGGCACTCCCATGGCCGCCAACATCCTGAAGGCCGGTTTCGAACTGGTGGTCCACGATATCGTGGAGGACAAAGCCGGCTCCTTGGTCCAAGCGGGAGCCCTTTGGGCCGGGTCGCCCCGGGACGTGGCAGCCCAGTGCGACATAACCTGCACTTGCCTACCGGGTCCGGCTGAGATGGAGCCGGTTACACTCGGGCCGGGCGGCATCCTTGAAGGGGCGCGGGCCGGCTCTGTCTACATCGACCACACCACCAACTCGCCGCTTCTCGCCCGGCGAGTGCACGAGGCTTTCGCCGAAAAGGGCGTCGCCATGCTGGACGCGCCGGTCAGTGGCGGAGTCGAGGGCGCGATGGTCAGGGACCTTCTGGTGATGGTGGGCGGAGACGAAGCGGTCTTCCGGCGCTGCCTGCCCGTCTTGGAGGCCATTGGAGAACGGGTCAAGCACACCGGCGGCAGCGGCACCGGCTGCATCTGCAAGATAATGCACAACACCGCCGTCTTTTGCACCGACCTCGCCATGACGGAATGCTGGACCCTGGCCATCAAGTCGGGAGTGCCCGCCGAGACCATTGTCGACGTTTTTCGCAACGGGGCCATCGGGCGGATGAGCAACCTGTGGGGGCGGCTGCCTGACACCCTATTCCAAGGGGACTTCAAAGCCCGGTTCGCCCTGAGGACCGCCAACAAAGACCTGCGCTTGGGCGAAGAGCTGGCCGAAGCTTACGACGTGCCCATGGCCCTAGCCGAGGTCTGCCGGGAACTCTATAGCGAGGCCATGTCCAGGGGCTGGGAAGATAACGACAGCTCGATAGTCCTTACCCTTCAGGAAGAACGCGCCGGCGTACAAGTGCGGCTGGAATAAGCTCGGTGGCCCCATGATCCCTGTGGTTTAACAGATCGGAGGACGATGATGTTGGCATTGACAGGCGGCACTCTTATCAACGGTAAAGGCGGTGAACCCTTGGCCGGAGCCACGGTGTTGGTGGATGACGACGGCCGTATTGCGAATGCCGGGCCTGGCGCCGCGGTGGCGGTGCCGGAAGGGGCGCGGCAGGTTGACGTGACCGGCAAGACGGTGCTGCCCGGGCTAATCGACTGTCATGATCACTTGGCGTCTTTCACCTACGACTTGGCGAGCCGTTGGGGGTATGCCGAGCCGGCGAGTACCCGGGCTGTGCGAATCGGCCGGGTCATGGAAGAGACTCTGCGCACCGGGTACACCACCGTTCGTGACTGTGGGTGGCTGGACGCCGGATTCAAGGCGGCGGTCAACGGGGGGATCGTGGATGGCCCCCGGCTCTTGGTTGCGGCAGGACCCTTATCGCCAACCCACGGGACCCAAGACCGTCCGGCTCCGTCCGGCTACCGGCGCACCACCATGCCCGACCCCAATATTCCCTACGGCATCGCCGACGGCGTGGACGGGGTCCGCGCCGCCGTCAGGGAGAACGTTCGAGTGGGCGCCGACCTGATAAAGGTGTTTCAGACCGGTTTCGGCAACCCCACCCACGGCGACTCGGACAACGCCTACAGCCTCGAGGAGTTGAAGGCGCTGGTGGACGAGTCCCACGCTCAGGGCCGGCTGGTGGCGTGCCACGCCATCGGCGGGCCGGGGCTGCGCACGTCGGTTGAGGCCGGAGTCGACTCCATCGAGCACGGTTGCTATCTCGACTTGGAACCCGACCTTCTCAAGATGATGGCCGACCAGAACACCTATCTGGCGCCGACATTGACTGTGTTTACATTCCACGCAGTCCGCGGCAACCCCGTCGCCCAAGCCGAGGCCCAAGCGTTCAAGCACCACCACTTGGAGACTGTTCAAAAGGCCCTCGCCGCGGGCGTGAAAGTAGTGGCTGGCACGGACGCCGGGGGCTGGGAACATGGCAATAACTCCAAGGAGTTGGAGCTGTTGGTCGCCGCCGGGATGACGCCCATGCAGGCTCTGATGGCCGGCACCAGTTGGGCGGCTGGATGCCTGGGGCTGGAGGACTCCCTGGGAACGGTGGAAGCGGGGAAGCTGGCGGACATCGTGGTGGTGGACGGCGACCCGCTGGCCGACATCACCATCCTTCAAAACAACGAACGGGTCCAACTGGTCATGAAGGAAGGCAGGATTTACCACGATCACGTATCTGGCGGGGGCAGCGCGGGTTAGCCCGCCATGGGTTTCAGGCCCCCGGCCGCCAGTGTAGTTGCCGGGCGTAGAAGAAGGGAGGAAAACCGTGGTCTCCTCCCTTCGATGATGCGGTCTGGACGTATCTGAAACCTAGGGAACCTCTGAACAAGTTATGGTCATTGAGGCGAAAACCGAAATCTCGGAGGAGAGCTTAACGGTATTAGCTATCAAATGAGCGCCGGCACCCCCCATCCTAACCTTCCCCCAGCGGGGGAAGGGACTTGTTCAGAGGTTCCCTAGAACATCGTGCTGTCGCTGACGCTCTCGCCGCCAACGATCTGGCGCATCCGGTCGCGGAAGTCGAACAGCGCCTTGTCGGACTCCGGCCGCTCCAACTCCCCTCTGTTGTCCTTGAGGTAGTCTATAAACTCGTCCAGCGCGGCGTGTTCCCGGGTGCCTGCCGGGATCTTGAAGAAATTACCGTCGAAGGTCGGCAGCTCCCCAGGCCCGAAATACCCGGTGGCGTACCGGCCGGTGTTCTCTTCGTGGAGGGTGTAACCCTCCAGATCGTGCGTGCCCTTGCCTAGCACGAGACCCGTCTCGACGTAGTGCTCCATAACCGCTTTGGCCCCGTACTTGTTAATGGGGCAGACCTTCATGCATATGGCGCAGCCCTCGTACCGGGACATCACGGGACGGCATCGCTTGTAGACCAGCTTGTTCTTCTCGACACCCCTCCACCATATCTTCTCCCGCATCAGGGCGCGGCCGGGACACCGGTTCACGCACACCTGGCAGACCTGGCAGAACGCGTGGAAGCCATAGTCCACCGGGGCGTCGAATGTAACGAGGGCATCGGTCGTGATGATCTGCAGACGGCATCGCGCGCCGGCGTGGGGAGTCAGTAACTGGCCGTTGGCGCCCAGCTGGCCCAGCCCGGCAGCTACGAACATGGGGATAGTGGCCGCGCTATGGTTGCTGGGACCGTGCACCTGGGCGCCGTAGCCCAGCGACCGGATGAAATCGACCATCTCCAGGCCCATGGGAGCCTGAATTTCGTAGGTGCCGTAGTGGCCGTGTTCGGCGGCCATGCTGGGGGCCGTCTGTGTCTCGGCGAAGTCCTGCTCCAAGGCCAGACAGATGGCGTTGCCGAACTTAACGTGGTCTTTGCGGTCTTGGTAGATATAGCGCAGGTCATGGGCGGTGAAACCCACTTCCAGATAGCCCATCTCGCGGGCCTTGTTGCGAATCAGGTCGGTAACGTCACCGCCGGTAGGCGTGCCGGTGGGCGGCAGGTCGCCGGAGCGGTTCATCAACGGGTAGAACTGCTCCATTACTTCTTGGTGCTCATGGTGGTATTTCTGCATCGCCGGGGTACCGACTGTCGGGGCCCACTCGGTGTCCGCCGCATGCTCCACCTGCTGGCGTTGCAACGGGTACTCCCGGCTGTAAAAGTCGATATCTTTGCTGACCATGGGGATTCCAGGAACGGTTTCCAGCTCTTCGGGGACCGGTATTTCCACCGGTTCGTCGCCGAGTTTCCTGCCTGGCCGTACTACCACGTGGCCGACCTTCAGCATTACGGTCACTCCTTCAAGGAAGGTTGGGATTGAGCCGGATTGTGCCCGATACCCCAAACGATGTCAACAAGAAGGAGGGCCGACGAGGGCGGAGGGCAGGTCACGGCCCCCAGTCGGGGAAGTAGTCGTCGGCGGGGTTCCTGCTCATATTGAATTGTCCGGAGCCGTCGTTGAACATCTGGTAGATTTCGGAATTGCCGTCACGGTCCGTTCGGAAAGCGATTTCGTACCCCAATGGAGACCAAACTGGAGAGTCGTCCACGGCGGAGGTATCAGTCAAACGGATAATGCCCGAGCCATCAGCCTTCATACGGTAGACTTCCCAGTCTCCTCCCTCGCTTTCTACTTGTCGGTCGGAGGCGAAGGCAATCCAAACGCCGTCGCGGGACCAACTGGGATGAATGTCGTTAGACGAGTCGGATGAAAGATTGGTGAGAGCGGTGCCGTCGACGTTCATTGTGTATATCTCAAAATTTCCGTCACGGTCGCTGGCAAAGATTATCCGGTCTCCGGAGGGCGACCAATCTGGGTAGAGGTCGTTGGCCGGGTTGTCCGTCAAACGGGTTTGAGCGCCATCGTCCGGGTCCACGAGATAGATTTCAGGGTTGCCGTCCCGGTAGGACACAAAAGCGATTTTAGTGCCGTCAGGGGAGACCGCCGGGGATGTATCCACCCCTGGGGAATTGGTCAGACGCTTTAGCTGGTCCCCGGTATTGGCAGCCCAATATATTTCGTCGTCACCGTCACGGTTGCTGACGAAGGCGAAGTGGGTCCCGCCTGAGGACCAAGAGGGGTCGGCCGCCGAGTCGATAAGTTTCACCACCCCGGAGCCCTGGATTCCCATGGTGTAGGTATCAATCCCACCGTCACGGTTCGAGGAGAATATGATCAGTTCCTCCGCCAGAGGGTCCGGCTCCGGGGCAGGCTCCGGCTCCGGCGTGGGTTCCGGCTCCGGCGTGGGCTCCGGCTCCGGCGTGGGCTCCGGCTCCGGCGTGGGCTCCGGCTCCGGTGTGGGTTCCGGCTCCGGCGTGGGTTCCGGCTCCGGCGTGGGCTCCGGCTCCGGCGTGGGCTCCGGCTCCGGCTCCGGTGTGGGTTCCGGCTCCGGTGTGGGTTCCGGCTCAGGGGCTGGGTCCGGCTCAGGGGCTGGGTCCGGCGTTGGGGCGGGTTCCAGTGTTGGGGCGGGTTCCAGTGTTGGGGCGGGTTCCGGCGTTGGGGCGGGTTCCGGCGTTGGGGCGGGTTCCGGCGTTGGGGCGGGCACTGGAGTAGGCACCGGCGTTGGGGCGGGCACTGGAGTAGGCACCGGCGTTGGGGCGGGCACTGGAGTAGGCACCGGCGTTGGGGCGGGGACTGGGGTAGGCACCGGCGTTGGGGCGGGCACTGGGGTAGGCACCGGCGTTGGGGCGGGCACTGGGGTAGGCACCGGCGTTGGGGCGGGCACTGGGGTAGGCACCGGCGTTGGAGCGGGCGTTGGAGCGGGCGTGGGCGTGGGCGTCGGAGTAGGCACCGGAGTAGGCACCGGCGTCGGGGCGGGCGTCGGTGTGGGCACCGACGTTGGGGTCGGTGTGGGTGTGGGCACTGGCGTCGGGGTGGGCGTCGGCGTTGGCATGGGCGTCGGGGTGGGTACCGGCGTTGGGGTGACGATGGGATCATATACGACCACCACGTAGCGGTTAGATACCATCGCTACCTGCGCTCTGTCGCCGTCCCAACTGTTCACCGCCGCCACGATGGCTTGGTAGCCTGCCGCCGCCTTAACCTCGAAACTCACAACCGAGTTGCGGTAGTAGGTCCCGTCGGCATTGGGTAGTTGGAATAGAGTGATCTCCCCGTTGGTCATCGTTATTGTGATCTGGCGCGGCATCACCTGCTCGTTGTTGATGAAAAGACGGTAACCGGGGATTGGAGTGGGCGTGGGACGGGGAGTGGAGGTCGGCGTGGGCGTGGGACGGGGAGTGGAGGTCGGCGTGGGCGTGAATGTGGGCGTTATTGCGGGTTCCGGGGACGGCTGAGGAGGAGATGGGGCCAAAGGGGTCGGGCGGGCGTCGGGTGGCGGAACAGGAGACGGGGCTGGTGTCCGATATGGTCCCAGTACTTCAGCAGTAACAGGTACGGGGGTCAGAATGGGTGCGGCGGGTACCGTGTTGACGAGGGCCTTTGCCGGTTCCGGGTCGGGTGTTGGGGCGGGAAGAGGGAAGACCGTGGCGGTGGGGACACCAGACGAACTCGAAACCTCAGCGGGGGCCGGAGTGTCCGGAGTGTGTGGACGTGTCGGTTCCGTGTGTAATCCCGCAGGCCGTGCTTGTTCCGGCGTCGGGGGCCGGTTGGCTGCCAACTCCGGGGCAGGCGCTGGCGAACTCGGGCGGACCTCGTTCCGGACCGGTGGGCCGGCGCTCTCTACGGTCTGGACCGGTTCCTGAAAACCCGAACCAACGAGACTTGGCGGAACGGAAGGACGCCACCGAGAGACCGGGGTGGGTGTTTCAGCCGCCCACTGGCGCTCCGCAGGAGCATTGGGAGCCAAGGGCGCCGCATCACGTTGGGCTCCGTCCCATCGCTGACCTGACGCCACGAACCCTGCCCAAACTAACCCCACAGCAAGCGTCCCGACCGACAGCAGGACAACCGCAAACAAGAACCTGCGCGATTTTCGGGAATTATATACTTTACCAGCCAAAACCCCTGGCTTTCGACGCTCTACCGGCTAGTAGAAATACATAACTCACAGTCAACTTGTAGCGTCCTCAACTTGCCCGCAAACTCTCCGCCCCGGCAGGCCTGACCGCAAGGGTATCATCCGTGCTGAGGCCGTCAAGCTATTTGACACCGAGGAAAAGGCCGAGGCGTGGGTTCGTGACCTCGCCGAGCCCATCTGCCCTCACCGCGACGGCACCAGGGTCAGCGAAACAGCCGACTGTAAGCCCATGCCCCCTACCGTTGCTGACATCGCCGCAACCACTTCTTCGTTACCGTCAAGAGCCTGCTGTACCGCTCCCATATCCCACTGTCCAAGTGGGCCATCGCGTTATTCCTCTACTCCACCAACCTCAAGGGCGTAAGCCCGATGAGGCTGCTCCTCTCCCCAAGCGGCCCTATTCGCCCCGAACCACAAATCCACCTAACTGTGCAGTTAGTCGAGTTCCATTATGGTCATGATCCGGCGAACAAAGTGTTCCACAATCGGGCGGTCACGCACGATCTCATCGTCTTCCATAGAATCGCGATAGAAGTTGGTATGGAACTTCTGGGCTACGGAGAAACTCGCAACCAGCAAGGGGTCATTGTATTCTTGAGCCAGCCTGTCCACTGCGGCTAGCCGGGCATTGTATTTGCCAAACCGCCAATTTCGTTGTTTAGCTATGGCCAAAACAGCGTGCGATGCCGCACCCCATAGCTTCTCTGAGCCTTGTAGAGCATCCCCGGCAGCAAACTCCCGGTTTGAATGGTCTAAGAACTCCAAAGCAGTACGGGCATGTTCTTCGAAAGTCATCTCTTTTGTCATAATAAACCGTTCCGGCTCATCTCTCTCGATATTGACATCTACGAGTCTAACTTTACGTCCAATATAACGGCAATTAACTATCGCGCGCCCCGGCACTCTGAGCGTATCGGGCGCTACTATGTTCGGAACGAACACGGAACAAAACGCCTAGCAGCGCTCGCTTAGCGCCTTCGCGTGGGACAGCACTTCGACCAACTGCTCCATGGAGAGGCGGCCGGTGTTGGTGTTTCGGGGGCTGGGATGATAGGAGGCTACGACTCCCGGCAGCGATGGGTCGAAGCTGTAGGTTTCCCCGTGGCTGAATTTGGCACGCGGGCGTTGGGACGCCAGGTCTCCCAGGGCCTGTAAGACCGACTGAAAGGCGATTTGTCCGAGCGGCATCACGACCCGGAGGTTAGGAAGAAGTTGCATTTCACGTGCCAGGTACGGCAGACAGGTGCGGCGCTCCTCCGGCGTCGGCCGGTCGCCCGGCGGGACGCATCGTACAGCGGCGCAGACGTAAGCGCCCGTCAGCCGCAGCCCGTCGTCCCGATGCTCCGAGGTCGGTTGGTTGGCCAACCCGGCTCGGAACATTGCCGCGGTCAGGAAGCTGGCCGAGGGGTCGCCGGTAAACACGCGGCCGGTGCGGTTGCCGCCGTGGGAAGCGGGAGCAAGGCCCACCAGCATCAGCGGCGCGAGAGGGTCCCCGAAGCTGGGCACCGGCTTGGCCCAGTAATCCCATTGGGCGTAGGACGCCCGCTTTTTCCGCCCCATGTATTCCCGGTGCTCCACCAAACGGGGACAACTCCGGCACGATACGATCTCCCGCATCAGGTCCGCTAGAGGGGCGTTATCGAGTTGTTCTCCTGTGCCTTCAGCCGCCTGTTCGTTTCCTTTATCCATTGGCTCAACTGCCTAATCGCCGTCCGGCGCCAAAATCCATTGAGATTCCATAATGTATAATACCGAAAACCTGACCAAGCGCCTCCGGAGAGGCGGCGGCCCGCCGCGTTGGGTTATCCGGGGTGACTTCGGAGGAATGCAATGATAGACCAAGAACGATTGGTCAACGCGTTTTGCGAGTTGGTCAAGATCGATAGCCCGTCGGACGAGGAGGAGGACGTTGCCCAGCATCTGACCGCCCAACTGACCCGGCTGGGCTTTACCGTGGAGCGGGACGGCCACGGCAACCTGATAGCCTCGGAGGAGGGCGCGGACCCGTTGCTGTTGTCGGCCCACATGGACACCGTAGAGCCGGGCCGGAGCATCAATCCCCAAGTGGTGGGCGACCGGGTAACGTCGGACGGCGCCACGATTCTCGGCGGCGACTGCAAAGCCGGCGTCGCCTCCATCATGGAGGCGTTGGAGTCGGCTGCGGAAGACGGTTCGCCCCGGCGTCCGGTGCAGGTCGTGTTCACCAGGGGGGAGGAGATCGGGCTGGTGGGAGCCGCCAACCTGGACTACTCGATGATCAAATGCAAGGAGGCAGTGGTATTCGACGGCAACGGCCCGGTCAATACCATCACCGGCGCCAGCCCCACCTACATGAAGTTCGACGTTACGGTGACCGGCCGCGGCGCCCATGCCGGCGTCGAGCCGGAGAAGGGCCTGTCGGCCATCCGCATCGCTTCCGAAATAATCAACGAGCTCCCCAATGGCCGTCTTGACGACGAGACCACTTTCAACGTCGGCCTCATCACCGGGGGCACAGTTCGGAACGCCGTCCCAGTGGAGGCCACCTTCGGCGGTGAGTTCCGCAGCCACAACACCGAGACCGTGGACCTGCTGCGCATGCAGGTAGCGGCCACCCTGCAACGGGCCCGGGAAAAATACCACGAGGCGACCATCAACGATGAGTTGGAAATGATGTTCCAGATGTACAATCTGGACCCCAACGAGCCAGTGGTCCGGCTGGTCACCGGGTTGTTGCGGAATCTGAGGTTGGAGCCGGACATCCGGCCCTCCGGCGGCGGCACCGATGCGAACGCCATGCGCCTCAACGGCATCGACTGTGTGGTTGTGGGCATGTCAACCAACGAGATGCACACGGTCAACGAGTACGTGGTGATTCCCGATCTAATGGCCACCGCCCGGTTCTGCCAGACCCTGATGACTCCGAACCAACCGGCCAGGGCCTAGGCAGCTTGCATAGCGGCCAGGCTGGCGCAGACTGCCGCCAGCGCGCCCCCGAACCGCCGCCGCTGCCATTGCCGCACCTCCGGCGTGGCCTCATCGAATAGCTCGGTACGCCAGGCTTCAGGCGCAGCCGCTATCCGCTCCAGGCTCACGGTGGGCCAGAGCAGCGACGGGTCCAAGTCGAGATTCTCACCGAAGTCGGCAAGCACGGTTTTCAGCGCTCGCAACCGGTGATCCTGCTCTTCGTTACGGGCCCAGTCGCCTCGGCTCACCTTCGGGCGGTGAAACTCCGGCCCGCTCCATCCGCGCTCGATCGCCTCTCCAATCTCCGCTACCAGCCAACTCGGAGCGTCGTGCGGCAGGCCGGTGTCAGCCACCGGCTGTGACAAGCCTAGGGCGGCCCCGGACCGGGGTGGATACTGCGCCAGCGTCACCAGCGTCTCGTTGCTCATCACCTGAAACGGCGGACGGTCCCGGCGTTCGGCTTCCACCTCCCGCAGTTCATGCAGCTCGCGAAGAACGGCCAGTTGGCGCGGGGCCAGCTTATGGGCGCCCTTGACCCGCAAGAACCTGTCCTCTTTTGGCCCGGCGGCAACGTACCGCACCTGTTGTACTCGCCGGGACTCCTCCAGCGCCCAGTCCAGCCTCCCGGCGCCCTCCAACCTTCTCTTCAGTGACGCCGAGAGGCTGGTCAGATAACGCACGTCGTTGGCGGCGTATTCCAGTTGCGACGGCTTCAACGGCCGCGCGGCCCAGTTGGAAAGCTGCATTGACCGGCTCTTGGGAATATCTATGTTCAAGCAGTGCTTCACGAGTGCGCCAAGGTTGGGCCGGCGAAATCCCAACAGCCTCGCGGCCATTTCGGTATCGAACAGCGACTCGCAGGTGAAGCCGAAATCCCGGTCAAGCCAACTCAGGTCGTTCGACGCAGAATGAATCACTTTCAGAATCGAAGAATCCTGCAAAATGTGGCCCAGCAACGATAAGTCCTTGACCGCCAAGGGGTCCACGATAAATTCCCCGGCAGGTGTGCCTATCTGTATCAGGCATATCCGGGAGTGATACGAGTGCCGATTGTTGGTTTCCGTGTCCACCGCCAGCACCGGCAGCCTCCGCAGCTCCGCCGCGGTCCGGTCCCAACTGACTTGGTCGTTGATGAAATGGGTCGTGCTCAAATCACCTCGCGGCATTCACTTGCTCTCAACCCGCTCCTATGCCAGCTCGTATGCCCGGCTGTATGAATGAAATCAGGTGAAAGTATAGCAGGCAGAGCCGCGTACGTCGGACGACCTTGTTGGGCCCACATCCACCACCTAAAGGGAGAAAAAGACCTCGTTGGAGCCAACAGTGAAGCTGGTTATGATGGTAAGTGATCAAACAAAACCATCACCAACGAGGTGTGACTATTATGGCCCAGGGAGCATTGCCTTTCCAATATGCCGAAGAGCAGCAAGAAGCGGGGATGACCGGCGTCTCCGGTCTGGCGGCGTACCTGGACCTGTGGGAGGTTGCCGGTATGAGCCAGTCGGTGCGGCGTCATCTGGGAGGTAACGAAAGACGGCAGGGTTGGACCGGGGCCCAGGTGGTGACATCGCTGGTGCTGCTGAACCTGGCGGCCGGGCAATGTGTGGAAGACCTGCGGCTGCTGGAGAAGGACCAGGGTTTGGGGCGGCTGTTGCGTCTTTCGGAGACTCACGGGATGGGCCGGAGGGAGCGTAAAGGGTTGCTGGAGAGGTGGCGCAAGGAGCGTCGGCGGAGTGTGCCGTCGGCCTCGGCGGTGTTCCGGCGCCTGGCGGAGTTCCACGCTGAGGCCGAAGAGGGCAGAAGAGAGGCCCGCACCGCCTTCATACCGGCGCCCACCGCCGGACTCCAAGCCCTGCGCCGGGTCAACGCCGACCTGGTTGGCTTCGTCCAAAGCCATACCCACCATAAGCAGGCGACCCTGGACATGGATGCGACCTTGATCGAGACCGGCAAGGAGCAGGCCTTGTATTGCTACCAGAAGTACAAGGCGTATCAGCCGTTCACCACCTATTGGGCGGAAGCTGACCTGGTAGTGCGCACCGAGTTCCGGGACGGCAACGTTCCGGCGGGCTACCAGCAACTTAGGATGCTCCAGGAGTCGTTGGAGGATCTGCCTTCCGGAGTGGAGGGGGCGCTGGTGCGCTCGGACACGGCGGGCTATCAGAAGGAGTTCCTGCGCTACTGCGCCGAGGGCCAAAACGAACGCTTCGGGGTGATTGAGTTCGCCGTGGGGGTGGATGTGACGGCGGAGTTCCGGCGAGGGGTGTCAGAGGTTGCAGAGGATGAGTGGCAGGTACTGCATCGGGAGGCTGGTGAGCGCCGGGTGGACACCGGCCAACAGTGGGCTGAGGTGAACTACGTGCCCAACTGGATAGGCCACTCCTGGAACAGCCCGGAGTACCGCTTCATCGCTATCAGGGAGCCCCTCAGGAATCCGCCTCTGCCGGGTATGGAGAGCCGGTTGGATCTGCCCCCCAGCATGGCGATGGGGGCGAGGGGCTGGTACAAGGTCTTCGGAATAGTAACCAACCGGGACCTTGACCCGGAGGAGTTGATCTGGTGGTCTAGGCAGCGGTGCGGCAAGGGTGAGGAGGTGCATAGCGTGCTGAAGGAAGACTTGGCGGGCGGGCGGCTGCCTTCGGGATTGTTCGGGGCCAACGCCGCTTGGTGGGCCATAACGGCGTTGGCCTTCAACCTGAACTCGGCGATGAAGCGGTTGGCCCTGGGCCAAGAGTGGGTGAGCAAGCGGCTGAAGGCAGTCCGGTTCGGGGTCATCAACATTGCGGGACGAGTGGTGCGCCACGCCAGGACTCTGGTCATCCGTTTGGCGCAAGGCCATCCTTCATATGAGTTGCTGGTCACCGCACGCCGGAGAATCCTGGCGATGGCTCACGGACCGCCCGGACGCTAGCGCCGGTTTCCCCCATCACCCGTTCCCCCATCACCCGTGAAGGCGACTCACCCCAGTCGTCCAGAATGTCCCTATGCCGTCCTCAGCCGGAGAGCGGCCCGAACTGGGGTGTCAACGCTGCAATACCCAGCGCCACGACCAACCCACGGGCTTTTCAACCCCTCCAACTCTCACCTGACCAGTCCGAGTGTACCCTCTGCCGCCATCCAACGCCCCCGACGCTCTTTAGGTGGTGGATTTGGGTTGGACCGCTCGGTTTTCCCAAAGCGCAGCGCCGATGCTATACTTGGCCGTCCCGCAGGCTACAATCACTCTGATGTGCGGGAAGGACGGCCAGTATGAACGGTGCAGAATTAAAGCAGACCCTGAAGGATGGCGGGCGCGTATTCGGCACGATGATCACCATCGGCCGCAGTCCCCGTTGGGTGCCCGTGTTGAGCGACGTGGGGTTGGACTACGTGGTGATCGACACGGAACACAATCCCCGCAGCCGGGCAGAGTTGGGCGATTACCTGACAATGTTCAACACCACCGGCGTGGTGCCCATAGTCCGCATTCCGATACCCGACTCCCATTACGTGACCATGGCCTTGGACGCCGGCGCTCAAGGCGTGTTGGCGCCCTACTGCGAGACGGTCGATGAGGTGAAAGAGGTCGTAGCCGCAGCCAAGTGGCGTCCTCTGAAAGGTGAGGCCGTGGCACGAGTGGTAGAGTCCGGCGAACACGTCAGCGACTCCACCAAGGCCTACCTCGAAGAGAGAAACAGGAACAGCGTCGCCATCATCGGGATCGAGAGCGTCGCCGCCGTGGAGAACCTGGAAAACATCCTGGACGTCCCCGGCATCGACGGAATATTCGTTGGCCCCAACGACATCAGCATCTCCCTTGGTGTACCAGATGGGTATGACCGGAGGGAATATCAGGAGGCGGTCAAAAGAGTGATCGACACCTCCGAGGCCAAGGGGGTCCCGGTGTTGGTCCACCATCAGTCCCCTGACCTCTCCACTTTCTGGATGACCCAGGGGGCCCGCTTTGTGCTCCACGGCACCGACCGGCGGGCTATGACCGAAGGCTTCAGAAGCGAGTTCAGCCGGCTGCGGGACTTCGCCAACGACCTCTAGCCCCCCAGGAATGCTCTCCCGCCTCGAGAGCGTACGACCAACGGTTGGAAAGCCTGCCGCCGACGGGTAACTAACGGTACTTGGCGCGTGTCTCTCGCGGATGATTAATGAGGCCGCCCACCCTCCCAGCGTTCCCGCAGGGTTTCCACGTACACCCGGTCGTAATCGCCGTAGTGGGCGTTGTCCGAGTTATTGACCAAGAGTTCGGCCCATAGGTACTCCACGTCCTGCCACTGGATTGGGTAAGCAGGCTGGTCAAAGAAAGCGCCTACCGCGTCCTGGGGCGTGGCGTCTAAGGGCACGTCTACGTAGCCCATCATCTGGAAATTATCGTAGGTGTTTCCGTAGTCGGAAACGAACCTGCCCTTCATCGCGGCCAGAATTACGTAGATCGGCATCGGAACAAGCCTGAATGAGGAACGGAGTTTGGAATGCGGAATAGCCTGTAGCCTTGTGCCTGCCGCCTTCCGTAGTCCACATTCCTAATTCATCACTCAGCCCCCCTATTTAGTCAGAATGTGTACCGTCGTGACGTCCCCGGCCCCGGAGCACTGGGCCACACCGACCCTTGGGTTGGACACCTGGCGGGGCCCGGCCTCGCCTCGTAGCTGGGTGACCGTCTCGTGCACCATGCGGATGCCCGACGCCCCGAACGGGTGGCCCATGGCCAGCAGCCCGCCGTCGGTGTTTACCGGAATGTCGCCGGAAAGGGCGGTGCGCCCTTCCACCGTAGCCCGCCAAGCCTCGCCGAAGGGCGCCAAGTGCAACGCCTCGACCTGTTGCAACTCGCCGATGGTCGCGGCGTCGTGCACTTGGGCCAAGTCCACGTCCTCCGGCCCCAACCCGCTCATCTCATAGGCCTGGAGGGCGGCGGGCTCGGTGCGGTACGGGCTGAACGCCGAATGGTCTGACCCCCTGCCGTTGAAATCGCCAGAGGTTAGCACGGCGGCCGCGACGTTGATCACCCTGCCGGAGTCGATCTTGTACCGGTCCAAAGCGTCCCGGGCGCACAGCACCGCCGCCGCGCCTCCCTCGCTGGTTGGGCAGCACTGGAACAGAGTGAGGGGGTCGGCGACCAACCGCGACCCCAGCACCTCTTCGACGGTGTAGGTGTCCTTCCGGTGCGCGTAGGGGTTCATCGCGGCGTTCTGCCGGGCTTTGACCGACACCTGGGCCAACGCGGAGGCCGGAGCGCCCGTCTCCTCCATGTACCGCCGGGCCCGCAGCGCGTAGCCGGCCATCATGTGGTCGCCGCCGATGTACCGTTCGGGAGCGTCTTCGGCGGTAACGGTCACCGGGCCCCTCGGCACCTTCTCCGCGCCGAAGGCCAAGGCCATGTCGTAGGTCCCGGCGGCGATTCCCCAGTAGGCCTGCCAGAAGGCGGTGGAGCCGCTGGAGCAGGCGTTTTCCACGTTGATGATGGGGACTCCGGTGAGGCCCAGCTTGGAGAGGGTCGTCTCCCCCACCGACATTCCGTGGTAGTAGACATGGCCGAAGTAGGCGATTGGGATGTCCTTCCATCGTACTCCGGCATCTCTCAGGGCCTCGACGACCGCATCCAAGGCCAAGGAGCCCAGGTCCTTGTCCGGAAAGCGGCCGAAGGGGTGCAGACCAACGCCCGCAACCACAACGTCCCTACCGGGCCGAAATTGGGTCATCTCACCCTCCGATCAAACGACGAGGCCACGTCACCCCGCCGCGGGCCTCCACTTGTATACCAGCTTATCGGGGCCGCCGTTGTGGCTGGAAACCGCGTGGACCGACAGCTCCACGGCCATCCCGATTTCCAATTCATCGTGTCCGCAGTCCACCACCTCGGCCAGCACCTGGGGGCCAGCCGGAAGTTCAACCTGCCCCAAAACGTAGGGCACTTCCCCGGGCCACCCGGCAGGCGGGATCCGAACGACAGTATAGCTGTACAGGGTCCCCCGTTGACCCAGGTCCACCTCTTCCAGGTCCATGGAGGCGCAGGCCTGGCAGAAGGTCGCCGGTCCGAAGACGCTGACGCCGCACTCACGGCACCGGAAGCCGACAAGCGTGGCGTCGGCGCCGGACTCGCCGTTGATTCTCAAGCGTGTGGGGTCGACTGACTCTGCCATATAGGAATCAGCTTAATATCGGTTATTTGAGGTGTCAATCAATCCCCATACGTCGGATGGATACCTTGCCACCGAGAGCACAGAGACCACCAATACTCTGCGTCCTCTGCGGTAAAAGGCATGCGTCAACCGAAGTAACCGGGTCCCCATTGACCAGTCACAGGCGGCGTGGTAGGTTTTGCGTCAAGCCTACCTCGTTGGCGAGTTTGCATGAGTTCAGCAGCAACTAACGGCACACCGGACGCCATGCCTTGGGAGATGTCCTTGGGAGAGTTTGTCCGAGCGGCAGTTGACCGCAATCCGGACAAAGTGTTTGTGGAAATCTCGGGACACCGGCCGACATATTCCGAATTCTTTTCCGGTGTCTCGAAGACTGCCTCCATGTTCCAGCGTATGGGCGTAGGCCACGGCGACCGCGTCTGCCTCTTCATGCCCAACTGCATCGAATACCTCTATTGCTGGTTCGGACTGTCCTTGACCGGCGCGATTTCAGTCCCGATAAACACAGCCTACAAACGGGACGAAACGGCTTATATCCTCAACGACGCCGAGGCCGTCGGCTTGGTTACCGACCCGACGCTGGCCGGCGTGGCTGGACCCGCCGCCGACTTGGCCCCGAGTATCCGTCACCGGCTTTTGTGCGGGCCGGACGCCGCGCCTTCGGGTTGGACCGGCTTCTCCGGGTCGTTCGCTGCCGCCGCGCCGTTGCAGTCGCTGCCGGAAGTGTCCCCGCAAGACCTGTCCATGCTGGTCTACACCTCCGGCACCACCGGCAATCCCAAGGGAGTGCAGGTGACACACCAGATGTACGTGGCCGCCGGACAGGGCTTCGCCCACTGGACGCAGTCGACTCCCGAGGACCGGTTTTTCACCTGCCTGCCGTTCTACCACGCCAACATCCAGTACTACTCCACCATGGGGGCCTTGGCGGCAGGGGCCACGCTGGTGGTGGTCGACCGGTTCAGCGCCTCCCGCTTCTGGGGCCAGGTGCGGGAGGCGGGGGCAACGGTGGTGAATTTTATCGGCATGATGATGCCCGTATTGGCCAAGAACCCCCAAGCCCCCGATGACCGCGACAACACCGTCCGCCTTTTCTACGGGTCGCCGTCGTTCTCGCCGGAGTTCCTGTCAGAGTTCCAGGAACGGTTCGGGACCGACATTATCGTCGGCTTCGGCATGACCGAGACCTGCTACGGGACTATCGAAGGCATCGGTGGCGAGCGCCGGGCCGGTTCTTCCGGCCTGCCCCGTCAGCACCCCGACCCCGGCTTCGACAACCAGGTGCGCATCGCCGACCCGGAGACGGGCCAGCATGTGGGCGTGGACACAGTTGGCGAAATCACCATCAAGAACCCGGCTATCATGCCCGGTTATTGGCGCAACGAGGAGCAGACCAAGGAGACGCTGCGCGACGGCTGGCTCTATACCGGCGATCTGGGCTGGGTGGACCAAGACGGCTTCCTGTATTTCGTGGACCGGAAGAAGGACATCATCCGCCGCCGGGGAGAGAACATTTCGTCCCAAGAAGTGGAGAACGTGATCAAGCGCAACCCGGACGTTCTGGATTGCGCGGTCTTGGCGGTGCCCTCCGAGCTGGGTGAGGACGAGCTGAAAGCCTACGTGACGCCGCGTCCCGGAGCGAAGGTCGACCCTGAAGCTGTGATCTACTGGTGCGACGAGCATCTCGCCTACTTCAAGGTGCCGCGTTACCTCGAAATTCGGGAAGAGTTGCCCCGTACACCCAGCCTCCGGGTGCGGAAGGACGTGCTGCGCCGCGAACGGGAAGACCTTATCGCCGGTTGTTTCGACCGGGAGGCAGCCGGTATCTCCCTGAGGTAGCCGGGGGAGGTAGCCGGGACGCGGCCGCAAACATTCCGGAGCCCCGATGTTTCGGCGGGCCGGACCGCCAGGAGCGAGAGATGCCAGAGAGGCGATACTGGTTGTTCAAGTCGGAACCTTCCGCCTATTCTTTTACGGACCTGCAGAACGAACCGGACCAGACTGCGGAATGGGACGGCGTACGCAATTTCCAGGCTCGGAATTTCATGCGGGACGACATGAAAGTGGGCGACCGTGTGCTGTTCTACCACAGCAGCTCCAAACCGTTGGCGGTCGTGGGGACGGCCACCGTGGTCAAAGAAGGTTATCCCGACGCCACCGCCTGGGACCCCAACGCCCATTACTACGACCCCAAGAGCGCACCGGGAGAGACCGTCTGGGTTGTCGTTGACATAAAAGCCGACAAGGAACTTCCTCGCCCGGTGACCTTAGCCGAGATCAAGGGCAACCCGCGGCTGCAGGAGATGCCGCTCATCCGGAAGGGAATGCGCCTCTCCATCCAGCCGGTGACACCGAACGAGTTCGAAGAAATCGTGGAACTGGGCGGTTAGCGGTGCCCAACGATCGGATCGGCGAGGCCGGCGAGGCCTGGACGTTTCACCAAGCGACCAAGCTTGGGTACATCAATCTCAAAACCAAACCGGGCCTCTACAAATCTTATTCCGGCCTCCCACAGGTCCCACTGCCGGCCGAGATCGCGGCACCCGGGATGCCGGCGCTGGAGGCCGTAGCGGCAGTCGGCATCCTCCACGACGGTGAGCTGGACTACCATTCCCTGGGACAATTGCTTCACTACTCGGCGGGACTGATCCGCAGAAGCAATCTGCCCTTGGCGGGGGAGGTCCATTACCGGGCCGCTGCTTCCGCCGGCGCGCTTTACCCGATAGAGCTCTACGTTGTGTGCGGAGATTTGCCGGGCTTGCCGGCCGGCGTCTACCATTTCGCGCCGGACCAGGCCTCGCTGGTGCGGCTGCGGACCGGCGACTATCGCCGCAATCTGGCTGGAGCCGCCGCCAACGAAGAGACGGTCGCCAGGGCGCCAGCCACCATTGTATGCACGGCGGTGTTCTGGCGCAGTGCCTGGAAGTACCGTACCCGAGGTTACCGTTACTGTTTCTGGGACAACGGGACGATACTCGCCAACATAATGGCGATCTCCCACAGCCTCGGCCTTCCCTCCGGCGTGGTCGCCGGGTTCGCCGACAGCCAGGTGGACGGCCTGCTGGGAGTTGACTCGGAACGGGAGGCGTCGACTTGCCTCATCCCGGTGGGCCGCGGCCCGGAGGCGCCCACCGGCTTCCCGGAACTCACCGCCTTGGTTCCCGGCGATCTGGGCGACGAGCATTTGGTGACTTACCCGGAGTCCCACCGACTGCAGCAGGCTTCCTGCCTGGCCGATAGCCCGGGTGTCCTGGCGTGGCGTAGTTCCCTGGGCCCCTCTGCGAAGTACCCGTTGGACGCCGGCCTGCCGGAATCGGAGCCTTTGGGCAGCGTCATCGCCCAGCGGGGGTCCACGCGCCGGTTCGCCCGGGATCCAATCGCTCCACAACAGCTATCGGCTATTCTTGCCGCCTCGACCCGGCCGTATTCCACCGACTACCAGAGTCCATCCGGGCCCCCAGGCCTCATCGACACCTACTTGATCGTGAACGCGGTACAGGACCTGGAGCCGGGCGCATACTTCTACGGCGAATCGGGCCTGGAATTACTGAAGTCCGGAGGGTTCCGGGAGGAGGCCGGGCACCTGTGCTTCGAACAAGCGTTGGGAGCCGACGCCAGCGCCGTCGCCTTCTTCATGACCGACCTGGAAGCCGTGCTGGGCCGGTTGGGTAACCGGGGGTACCGGCTGGCCCAACTTGAAGCCGGGGTCATCGGCGGAAGGATGTACTTGGCCAGCCACGGGATGGGGTTGGGCGCCACCGGGATGACATTCTTCGACGACGCGGTAACCGCCTTCTTTTCGCCCCACGCGGCGGGCAAGAGTCTGATGTTCCTGGTAGGCCTGGGTAACACGGCCAGTCCAAACCGGGTTACCCCCTTCCGTTCGCGGGTCGGAATGCTCAAGGACTCCTTGGCCCGGGGAGCGGGAGGAGGCCGAAGGCCGGTCCCCGACTGGTTGTACGATTGAATTTGAATCAAGTGAATTTGAAATCAAGAATTTCGAACGCGAAATTCGGCTCCGGTTTATTTTAGATTCTCAATTTCTGATTCACCCGATGGCCAGCTTCCTGATGTGCTGCAGTGCCATCTGCATGTGCCATTCCATGGCCCCCAGCCCCACGACCTTCACGCCCACGTCAAAGTAGCGTCGGGCCGACGCCGCCATTGCGTCGAAGTCCGGCGAGTCCAGACCCATGTTGTACATGATGGACGCGCCGTACCGCTCCCCGGTCTTGACCGCGCCCTCCAACAGCCGCATGACTTTGGGGTCTTCGTACTTGAAAGGGACGCCCAGGATCTTGGTTACGTCGCCGGCGGCCAGCCATACCAAGCGGACGCCGTCTATCGCCAGAATCTCGTCCAGATCTCTCAGGCCTCCTTCGCTCTCCACCGTCGGCACCACCAGGGTGCCCTCACGTGTCCGGTCGTTGTATTCGGGGAAATCCTCGGCGGTGGAGAAACGGCGCAGGTGAATCAGCCGGTGCCAGTCGTCCCTGAGGCCCATCAGCTCCCGCACCTCCTCCTTGGAGCCCACCGACACCGTTACGGCGGTGGCTCCCAAGGCAAGGGCGCGGGCGGCATCGGAGACGGTGCGGCGGTCGGACCCGGTGGCCCAAGGGAACGCCTGGACCCGGATCATGGGCGATATGCCGGTGCCCCGCGCCGCCCGTACGAGGTGGGCGATGTTGTCCCAGTCGTGCGCCGTGAACATCATGTCGGCCATAAAACAATCGATTCCCGCGATTCCGGCCACCTCCACCATGTTGGGGTGGCTGAAAACGTAGGCGCACAGCGAAGGCTGACCGCTCTTGAGGTTGGCCAACAGGCGGTCGGTGGACTCAGTGGGGAATAGCATCTCGCACCTCGGCAATTTAATTGGCCGGACGGGACATGGCGGCAGGCCAAGGTATATTATCCCAGATATGATTCTCTTCGGGAGTATTTGAAATGGAAACGATAGGGTTCATCGGGTTGGGCAACATGGGCGGCGGTATGGCCGGCAACATACAGAAGGCCGGATATCCAATGGTCGTCTACGACCTGCGGGAAGCGGCGACCCGTCCCTTCCTGGAAGGCGGCGCGCGGCTGGGCAACTCCCCGGCCGACGTGGCGGCCCGCAGCGAAATCACCCTCACTTCGTTGCCGGGTCCCCGGGAAGTGGAGATGGTGGCGACGGGCCCGGAGGGCATATTGCAGGGGATGACCGCCGGGTCCGTTTACATCGACCTGTCGACCAGCAGGCCCACACTGATCCGGGAAATAGAGCCCCAGTTCAGAGCCAAGGGCGTCCATGTGCTGGACGCGCCGGTCAGCGGCGGGAAATCAGGGGCGCAGAGCCGAAACCTGGCCGTCATGGTAGGCGGAGAGCGGGAGGTCTTCGACCGGGTCAAACCCCTGCTGGACGCGTTCGGCGACAAAGTGTACTACGCCGGGAGCATCGGCGCGGGCTCGGTGGCCAAGCTGGTGCACAATATGATCGGACACGGGGTCCGTCAGGCCATCGCCGAGGGTCTGACCCTGGGCGTCAAGGCGGGAGTGGACGCCGAGGCGTTGTGGGAATGCGTGCGGCGCGGCGCTCTGGGCCGCATGAGCGTTCTGCACGAAGGCGTTGCCGGAACGGTGTTCCGGGGCGAATTCGAACCCGCCAACTTCGCTTTGAGCCTTGCGCGAAAGGACATCGGGTTGGCCACGGACCTGGGGCGGGAATTTGACGTTCCCATGCCGGTGGCCAATCTGGCCGAACAGATCGCCATTGAGGCAATGAACCGGGGCTGGGGAGAAATGGACAGCTCGGTCACTTTCAAGCTGCAGGAAGAGCGGTCCGGCGTGGAAGTACGGGCGTCCGGGGTCGACGCCGCCAAGGCGGCCCGGTTCATCACGACCCATCCCGAGGCCTAGGGAACCTCTGAATAAGTCAGCGACATGGCGGCGAAAGCCGGAATCCCGGAGGGTAGATTAGGGAGGTCAGCTATGCAATGAACGCCGGCACCCCCATCCTAACCTTCCCCCGTCGAGGGGGAAGGGACTTGTTCAGAGGTTTTCTAGCTAACAGAAAAGCGCCGCGATCATGCGGCGCTTTTCGTTATCCGCGCTTTTCGTTTGTCGGAACCGGTGAATTGTCCGGGCCGGCTATTCGTTCTCGTCGTAATTTGGGTTCGAGTTGATGGCGGCGGCCCGCCGGGCGCCGTTCCTCAAACCCTTGATGATATCTTGGTCCTCGTCACTTAGCTGGGCGTTTGCCAAGCGCGTTGCGATGTCCTCCCGTCCGTTCCAGATGCCTTTGAGGTCATCGTCGATCAATTCGACGATGGCGTTGCGCACGCCGGTGTCCTGCCCGATATCCGGATAGAGCTTCCACGACTCTTTCTTCAACGTGTCCATCCAGTCGGAGTTTTGGCCGTTGGCCCCACGGGAATCGTCGAAATGCCAAGCGTACCAAGCGTTCACCATTTCCCTGTAGATGCTCAGGTCCGAAATGGGGGCGCCGACGGTGGACATCTGGACTTCGAACCGGTGGTTGTCTCCCGGATGCCCTTCAACGGCGGCGAATTTGCGGCCGCCGCCGAGACCCCGGATCACCGAGTCGTGAAGGTTGGAGGAGGTGATGCCCACTCCCGCCGCAGAGTCTACGTGGCCTACCCGGACCTCGCCGATGCGCCACATCTTCTCTTCCATGGCGACGGTCCCCATGTGCATGTCGGCGAGCAACTCTCCCAATTCCTCCCCGAATCTGGCGCCGGAGGAGACCAGTGACAGGAAGCCGGTGTCGACCGAAACCGTCTCCCGGATCTTCTGCGCGATGGCCACCGCGATTAACTCTGCCAATTCCTGGGTGTCGACCCGGCTGGGCCCGTAAACCCGTTTGCCTTCCAGGCCGTCCCGCACGGACCGGCTGATTTCGGCCAGGTCCTTGTTACCCATTTGGAACCGGTTCAAGATACGGGCCGAGATGTCTTGGGCCTGTTCCCCGACGAGAAGGTTCTTGACCGTTGGGTCGTCGCTCTGGAAGGTCCAATATTCGGCGTCCGTTACCTGCTGGAATAGCTGCCCTCCCACATTGGAGTGGCGTCTTAACTCGTAGACCGACTCGTTCCAGGTTGCGGTATATTCGGTGACCTCCGCCAGAAGAGTCCGAATGACTTCTCCCACGTGGTTCAGGCACAGGGTTTCCAGCCATTCGTCGGTTTCAGCCCGCCACCGGGCCAGTCTTTTGCGCCGTTCGCTCGATGGAACGTCAAGGTGGGTCTGGCCCGGTTCCGACACCGGGGGCAGGTCACGGCGAATAGCCCTGTCGGCCAAGTCGTTCCAGCGCCGCACCGGCGGTTCCTGGTCGGAAGATACGATCAGCCGTTGTATGTAGAGCCGCTCCACCCGGGCAACTGTCTCCAGGATCAGCTCGTCTCGCTTCGCGCCGGCGAAGGTGCTGGCGAGGGCGAGATCGGTACGAATATCGTCGTTGGCGTCCTGCACCATCCGCTCGGTGATACTTGACTCGGGGCCCAGCCGTTCGAAGACAGCTTGAACCGCCCGCTCCACGTCGCTGAGGGAGGCGTGAATAGCGCCGTGTATCTGCTGATACGCGTCGCGTATAGGGATGGTGCTCCCCGCTGAGTTGAGGAATTCCAATGGGTCTGTCATCGCGGGCAACCGGTTGGTCATCGCTTGGAACGACAAAGCCCTTCGATTGAGTTTAAAAATAGCCATCTTCACAAATCCTACTGGCCGCTGCGCCATTGTTGTTGAAGATATTGCTTCGCCGTTTGAACGAAGAAGCTGTCCAGGAGACCGACTTCCCGGGAACTTATGGAGCCGAAACGGGCGTCCTCTTTGTTGTTGGCTTCCCGCATCGTCTCGTGGAACCGCGCCCACCAGTCTTGGCCGGTCCCGTAGGCGTCCGCGACCAGGTCCTCGAGAATCCGGGCCACGTGGGTGCGCTGGACCGGCAGCGAGTCTTTGGGTGACCGGTGGAGAATTGAAACATCGAAGTGGGGCCCCATGGCCTCCACTTTCTTATCCGGGTACACCGTCACTGTGAAGGAATCTTTTCCGGTGAACTGGCCCTTGCCGGCGACCTTTCCGGTGGTCGACCGTAGAAACTGCAAAGTGGAATAGGTGTTGCGGAGTTGCAGCGGGTAGGTGCTCTCCGGGTCACGGGACATTCCTCTCTGCGGCAGGAGCAAATGCAGCACAACGCTGAAATTATAGGATGTTCCCCGGGCCTCCGCCAAGGCCGCAAGAAGTACCGGCAGCGCCCCGGAGGTCCCGCCGCCAAGGAAGCTGACCACGTGGACACGAAGGTATGTAGTCCCCTCGTAGTAGGGGCATACCTGCTCCAATAGCGAATCGATGTGTCCCTGAATCGTCGAGTAGTTGAACCGGGCCGCCACTCCGGCGTTGGCCAGGGTACCCAACGCTCCTTCTCGAGAGAGACTGAGGTGTTTGAGCTCCGGCACGCACTCCGTAATCCAAGGGCGGGAATCTCGCAGATTCGAAAAGTGCGGCAGAGTGAGTGCGATGAAACGGGAAGACCTGGAGATCTCTCCCCGGGTCGCCTCTCGGGTATCCATGTAGAGGAATCCCAAGTTCTTCCGGTCGGTGTAACTCCAACCGTCAGCGACGTCCTCCAGTCTCTTCACAATCTGGCAACTCGTCGACCCCAACCCAATGACCACCGCCGGAGATGCCACTCTCTGCGCCGTGTTATCGGAGCCGATCCTAGGCAGGGTCGCATTCCTGTAATGTGCGCTGACCATAACCCCCCCTTGTTCGTATTGTGACCGGACCGCACCGTTAAACGGATACGGTACAGCTATTTTTCACGGGAATGGGCTGTTTGTCAATTGCCGCAAACACGCCTACGCAACGCCGTCGTTCCCGATATATCGGCTTACTGATATCGTGATAACATAACCTGACCGCCGTAGTTGACGTAACATTTGACGGTCTAGGCACAACGGCCAATGTTACCGGTTACCGATTGCCGCCGGCAGACTTCGGGTAACCCGGTAGCCTAGAGCGACCCATCGATGCTCACGTCGATCAGCGCCGGTCTGCCGCTCTCGAACGCCCGCCGCACCGCCGGGGCCAACAGCGACGGGTCTTCCACTTTCTCGCTGGCCACCCCCATGCCTTGGGCCACTGCGGCCAAATCCAAGGGGTTGGCGAAATCCATCCCCAAGTAATCGCTGCGGCGTTCCTCATCGTTAAGCATTCGCTTCAGGTAGATATCCATGTTGACCTTGAGGATGCGGTAGGCCCGGTTGTTGCAAATGGCGTAAACCACGGGAATGTTGAACCGGGCAGCGGTCCACAGGGCCTGGACCGTGTACATGGACGCCCCGTCGCCCACCACCGCCAAGACAGGCCGGTCGGGTTGGGCCAGCTTCAGTCCCAAAGCGCCGGGCATCGCCCATCCCAGCGCCCCGCCCTGAATGCCATAGAAGCTGCCGGGGTCGTCGAAGTTGAACGCCTGCATCATGGCGGGCCTCGAAGTCACCGCCTCGTCGGCAACGATGGTATTCGGTGGCGCGGCGGCGGCCAATTCGTGCATCATCCGCTCGGCGGCCATCGGCCGGTTGTCCCAACGTTGCCGCAGCCGTTCCTGGTACTCCTCGTTGGCCCGTTGCCTGCGGCCGTTCAGCTCGGCCATTCGGGTGGCCGCGGTCTCCTTGGCCGAGGCCGACATGTCTTGGTCCAAAGCGTCGGCCAGTTCGGCAAGCCCGGTGGCGGGGTCGGCCAACACACCCACTGCGGTAGGGTAGACCTTCTCCACCTCCTGGGCGCTGCTGTCCAAATGGACCAGCTTGCTGGCGGGGTCCAGCAGAGGAACGTCTACGTGCAGGAATGAGGAGAAGACGTTAGCCCCGACGGCCAGCACCACGTCGGCGCCGGACAGCAACCGGCGGGTCACGGGACTGCTGGTGTTCAGCAGGCCGGACCACAAAGGATGACTGGTGGGGAAATTCACCTCTGAGAAAGACGAGGCGAAAACCTGGGCGCCCAAGCGCTCGGCCACCTGCACCATCTGTTCCACACCGCCCGATTGGGCGATGCGGTCGCCGATGACAATTACCGGGTTCTCCGCCTGTGACAACAAAGCCGACGCCTGGGCCAGCGCGTCCCGGTCCGGGCGGAGCTTGTAGTAGCCCGGCCCGGAGGCAATGACATCCACGTCGGCCCGTTCGTCCATCGTGTTCCAAGGGAAGGAGAGGAAGACCGGTCCCGTGGGAGGCGTTTTGGCTTCCTTGAATGCCCGCCGCACCGCACCGGAAACGTCCCCCGGATGGTGGATTTCATGGCTCCACTTGGTGTACTGGCGGGTCATCTGTACCAGATCGCCCGACAGCGTAGGCTCGGCCAGGAGCATTCTGGTGTCGGAATTTCCGGCGGTCAGCACGACGGGAGCGCCGCCCCGGTACGCGTTATAGAGTGCGCTGATACCGTTGGCCAGGCCGCCCGCAATGTGGATATTGGCGAAGGCCGGCCGGCCGGAGGCGCGAGCGTAGCCGTCGGCCATGCCGACAGCGGTGCCTTCCTGCAAGGCCTGTACGTACTTCACCTGCGGGTAGTCCTGCAGGGCGTCCATCAGTGGGGTTTCGCTGGTTCCCGGATTGCCGAAGATGTACTCGACGCCCTCGGCGATCAACATCCGCACCAAGGCTTCTTTACCGGTCATATTCGCCATACCAACACCTGCCCCGTCCTCACTTTCCTAGAGATAGAGGACTAGAGATAGAGGACTAGAGATAGACCATCCATTCCAGCAAGTTGTCGTCGGGGTCGCGGGCGTAGAGGCTCTCCGCCGGCAACTTGCCGAAGGCCCGGGCCCCCTTGCGCGGCCCCGGCCCGTGAATCACTTCCACGCCGGCGGCAACCAGCCAGTCCTGGCACTCCTGAACGCTGCCATCCCACACGAAACAGATGTCGCCGCAGCCCGGCGTGGCTGTGGGCCCTCTCAGATGGGCTGTGTAACCTTCAGGATGTACGTTGATTTTGGACTCGCCAACCTGGATGGAGAAGATGTTGGCCTTCCCGGCCCGCCATTCCTCTTCGTCGTTGATCGCGAACCCCAGCCGCTTGTAGAAGTCGATCAGCCGCTCCGCGTTGGCGGTGGGCATGGCCAAATGGTCAATGCCGACAGTACCCACGATTCATCCTCCACGACCAGAGTGCATAACCAGTGTGATTCCCAATCGGCGGCGACAGCGGAGAAGCCCGAGCGTTTCGCGCGGCCCGGACAGGAATTGCCACAATCTTAGCACACCCCTCACGCCTGGCAAGGCCCGAACGACAGCCCCCGGCGAACGCTGCAAGGGAGACCAACGGGATGGTTACAGTATACTGGGGCATCGCTTATCGAGATGACGGCCGGCAGACATGACACCCGCGTCAGCCGTCCGTCCAATCCAGACCTGGAGGAGATATGTTCGACTTATTGCTTCGCAACGGGCGGGTGATTGACGGGACCGGACAGACCTGGTTTCGCGCCGCCGTGGGCATCGAGGGCGATACCGTTACCATCGTGCGAGGGGACACTTCCCAAGTGGACGCCGGTAGAATAATCGACGTGGCCGAGTCGGTCATCTGCCCCGGATTCATCGACATGCACACCCATTCCGACCTGGTCCTGCTGTCGGAGCCCCAGCACGAGGTCAAGCTGCGCCAGGGCGTGACCACGGAGTTGCTGGGAATGGACGGCCTCTCCTACGCTCCCGCGTCCCCCCGGACCCTGGAGCACTTGCTGTACTACCTCGCCGCGGTGAACGGCACGCCGCCCACCGGCGTGAGGTGGGGCTCGGTGCGGGAGTTCCTGGACCTGTTCGACGGCCGCACCTCTTGCAACGTCGCCTTCATGGTGCCCCATGCCGCCATCCGCGTAGAGGCGATGGGCTGGGACGACCGCCTGCCCACGGAACCGGAACTGGCGCGAATGAGGGAACTCGCCCGGCGGGGGATGCGGGACGGCGCGTTCGGTTTCGCCACCGGCCTTACGTACCCGCCGGGGGCCTTCAGCGACACCGCCGAGTTGGTGGCGGTTGCCGAAGCCATCGCCGACCTGGGAGGGTTTTACATGACCCATGCGCGCTATTCCTTGGGAGACCGGCTCTTGGACCCGTTCCGCGAGGCGGTGACCATCGGCCGCCGGGCCGGGGTGCCGGCACATATATCCCACTTCCACAATCCGGTCGACGGAATGGGCCAGCAGATGATCGACCTGGTGGACGAAGGGCGGAACAGTGGAGTCGACGTAACGTTCGACCAGTACCCCTATGCCGCCGCTTCCACCGTTCTGCATTCACTGCTGCCCTATTGGGCGCATGCCGGCGGCCCGGATGCCCTGCTGACCCGCATCAAGGACCGCGTCATTCGCGATGAGATTGGCGATTCCGTGGAGCCAATGTGGGGCCTGACCCTTGACAGCTACATCTTCAGCAACATCGGCTCGGCCAAAAACAAGGAATGGGAGGGCCGTTCCCTCACCGACCTGGCCCGACATCAGGGCAAGCGCATGGTTGACGCTATCTGCGACTTATTAATTGAGGAGGACCTCGAGGTTGCATTCGTGGCACGCACCGGCAACCCTGACAACATTCGCGCCATCGCGCGGCATCCGGCCCAGATGGTCGGCTCCGACGGCCTGATGACCGGCGACATGCCCAATCCGCGCACCTACGGCACCTTCCCCTACGTTCTGGGCCAGTTCGTCCGGGAAGAGGGGCTTCTCCGGCTGGAGGACGCGGTGCGCAAGATGACCTCGATGCCGGCCCAGCGGTTGGGCCTGCCCGACCGTGGTATACTCCGCGACGGCATGAAAGCCGATGTGGTGGTCTTCGATCCGGAGCGGGTCAGGGCCAACGCCACCTTCGAAGAGCCCAAGCAGTACCCCGACGGCATCGAATACGTGCTGGTCAATGGACAGATAGTCATAGATGACGGCGCACACACGGGTGCGTTGCCTGGTCGCGCCTTGAGATCTCAATAGCGCTTTTTCTAGCCCAGAACCAAAGGGCCTGCCTCAAGGCGGAATCTGTCGGATCCGCCCTTTTACAAAGTCCCTGTGGGACGGTACAGATGTCGGCTAATACTACATCTCTCTCTCCACGCTACGAACCGGACGAAAGACCCCCATTGCCCATCACCGTGGGTCTTGGGCTGCAAAGCACTCTTCTCAGTCTTGTGCCTGTGGTGTTGTTGCCGCTTATCGTGATAACTGCGGCGGGAGGAAGTGAAGCCCACGGGTTGTGGACAGTTTTCGCGGTCATGGTAAGCGTTGGAGTGACAGCCGCGCTGTTGACCTTCCGCTTCGGGCCGGTGGGTGTCGGATGTAACGTCGTGCCGGTTCCCTCCGCCATAGCCATCCCGTTTTGCATCCTGGCGTTGTTGGAAGGCGGGCCGGGTACTATGGCGGCTTTGATTGTCGTCGCCGGGTTGTTTCAGATCGTAATCTCCGTGCGATTGTCGCTCCTGAGGCGAATCATTACGCCGACCGTGAACGGCACAATCATGATACTGCTTATCATTACCGTTACGCCCCCTCTTCTTCCAACTGATGTACGATGTGCCGGAGGGAGCACCGACGGCGGCGGTGCCGGTGTGCGTTGTGGTGACCTTCGCGGTTATGGCCGGAATCATGTTGCGCGGTTCGGGCGCATTGGCCATGTGGGCCCCGGCTATCGGAGTAGTCGCCGGCGGCGCGGCGGCCGCGGCGTTTGGCATCTACGACTTGGGAACCCTGAAGGAGGCTCCCTGGGTCGGGCTCCCGGTCAACGGCTGGAGCGGCTTTGGCTTCGACTTCGGCGCCACCTTCTGGACGCTCCTTCCAGCATTCGCGTTCGTCTCCGTCGTAGCCATCGTCCAGACGAATACCATGTCCCTCTCCGCGTTGCGGGTCTCCTGGCGCGAAACGCGGGCCATCGACTTCCGGCGAATCCAGGGGGGAGCCATGAGCAACGGCCTTGGCACCCTGCTTGCCGGCCTTATCGGCGGGATGCCAATTACCACAGGACCGCAGGGCTCGATGATAGTGCTTCAAGCGGGATGCGCTTCTCGCTACATCGGCCTCTTCATCGGCGGCGCCTACATCGTGTTGGCTTTTTTCCCGAAGTTGTGGGGCCTAGTCACTACCATCCCCGGTCCCGTCGTGGCAGTCTACTTGATCCTCCTAATGGCGCCGCTCTTCATCGAGGGCATGAGGACCATCGTCCAGGATGAATTCGACTATCGCAAGGGCCTGATGGTGGGAGTCGCCACCATGGTAGGGTTGGGTTTCCAGTTCGAGTTGGTCACGCTGCCCTTCGGCGGCCTGTGGGAATCGATGTTCCAGCAGGGTCTGACCGCAGGGGGAATTACCATGATAGGCTTGACCTTGTTTACGGACCTGACCAGCCGCGGCCGCAGTCGACTTCAGGCGGAGCTGCACATGGAATCGTTGCCGAGGATTAATGACTTCCTCGAGAATTTCTCCGCCAAACGCGGCTGGAGCACCGACATGAGGGACCGGCTGCACGCCGTCGCCGAAGAGACCCTCGTGATTCTGGCGCCCGAGGAGGGTAACGGGAGCACGAACGGGAATGGCGCTGGCCGGCGGAGACTGCTGGTGCTTGCGGGCGGCGACGGTCCCGCCGCGGAGTTGGAGTTCATCAGCGCCCCAAGTCATGCGGCCAACCTGGAAGACCGTATCGCGCTGCTAAAGAAGCCCGTCCCGGGAATTCCGGAATTCGAATCAATGGTCGAGCGCGACGTTTCTCTGCGGCTGCTGAGGCACTACGCATCGTCCGTGAGCCACCAGCAATACCACGACACCGAAGTCGTAACAGTCCGCGTATCGCCCCTGGCAAGGGAGTAACCGGGCGGCCAGCGCCGTTTTCGAGCCGTCCCGGAGCTTCCCGCCATGGGTGGCGTGGTAGCCGATAACGCGCCCAGGGTGGATAATTGCGTCCAACCGGCCACGCGCTGCGGTCGCAGTAGCCAGGAAAGGTAGGAGGACAACGTATGACAGATACACAATTAAAGTCCACCGTGACTGTTGGCATCAGCCGGAGCGAAGGCTGCTACGTGGCTTCCTTTGTCGAGATAGCGGCAGTTACTCAGGCTCGCACTTTCGACGAATTAGTCCATAACCTACGAGAGGTCGTGCACCTTCATTTGGAAGACGAGGATCCAGCAGATTTCGGATTGGCGACCAAGAACCCTTCGATCGTAATGATTTACGAGCTCGAACCCGCAAGTGCCTAGACTAAGGCGACTGTCCGGACTAGAAGTGGTTTCGATACTCCGCAGGTTCGGATTTCACATCCACAACCAAGAGGGCAGCCATATGAAGCTCAGAAAGCTTACGCCGAAAGGGGCCAGGCAAACGCTCTCTGTTCCCAGACACCGCCAGTTGGTCACCAAGACTCTCTTCGATATTTATAAGCAAGCATGCAGATTCATCCCCGAAGGGGAATTAAGGCCCTATTTCTACACCGACTGACCCGGAGGCCCCCATGGACTTTGAACCCCGGTACACCGAGGAGCAGGAACAGTTCCGGCAGCAGGTCAAGGCCTGGCTGAGGGACAACGTTCCCGAGGGCATCGTACACCCGGCGGACCCCATCGACCTCACTTGGGAGCAATACCAACTGCGGCGCGACCTGGGCCGCAAGCTGGGGGCCAAGGGCTGGCTCTGGCCCACCGCGCCCGCCGAATTCGGCGGCGGCGGGCTGGACGTCGATCACGCCGTGGTCATCGAGGAAGAGATCGACGCCTACGGTCTCACCAACCCGCCCTACTACGATTCCGGCGGCCGCCTGGGCGGCGCGTCCATCCTGGTCTGGGGTTCCCAAGAACAGAAAGAGTCCTTCCTGCCCCCAATCTTTACTGGCGCGGTCCGCACCTGGCAGCTCCTTTCCGAGCCCGAAGCCGGGTCCGACTTGGCCAACGTCAAGACCACGGCCATCCGGGACGGCGACGAATACGTCATCAACGGCCAGAAAATCTTCGTCGGCAGCTCCTTGGGCTGCGACTACATGTGGACCATCACGGTCACCGACCCGGAGGCCAAGCGTCACGAGAACCTGGGGTGGTTTATGATTCCCTCCGGCCTGCCCGGAATCACGGTGCAACCGATGGACCTGCTCATTTCCGGCGGAGAATCAGGAGCGGGCTCCGGAGTCAAGAACACCGTTTTCTTCGACAATGTTCGCTTGCCCGCATTCAACCTGATCGGCGGCGAGAACCAAGGCTGGAAGGTAGCCACCACCCATTTGGAACTGGAGCACGGCACCGGCGGCCGCATCGGCCGCAACTGGCTGGTGGACCGTCTCTTCGAGCATTGCCGGAACAGCACCCGCCGCGGCGAGCCCATGACCAAGGACCCGGACGTCCGTGACCGGCTGGTCGACGTCTACATCGAAGCCGAGATTGTCCGGCTGCTAAACCTGAGGAACTACTGGATGCGCCACAGCGGTTCCGATATAACCTACGAGGGGCCGCAGGCGTCGTACATGCGCAAGACCTCCGGTCTGCGAATGGCCGGGGCCATGCTCGACATACTTGGTCCCGCCGCGCTCACCCACGACCCGGAGTTGGGCGCCGCCGACGGCCATATGGAAGCCCACGCCAGGGCCGGAATCGTCGCCATCCACCCCGGCGGCACCACCGACATTCAGAAAGTCATCATGGCGCGGCGCATCGGCATCGGCCGCGAGGTCAGGGAGAAGGCCGGCGCTCTGTCCTGATTCCCGGCCCCGCCCCATAACTCCACCACACTACGGGAGCAACATGAACCTGTCCCTCACTCCGGAACAGGAAATGCTGAAGACGGCGGCACGCCGTTTCGTCCAGCAAGAATACCCCAAAGAAACGCTGCTACAAATAGCCTCGCCCAACGACACAACGGCCTTGGAGCCGTGGGGCCGGTTGGCCGCCACGGGCTGGATGGGCATCCTGATACCCGAGCGATACGGCGGGGAGGGCGGTTCCTTCACGGATGCCGGGGTCTTGTTCGAGGAATTCGGCCGCGGTCCGGTACCCGGGCCTCACCTGAGTTCCAGCGTCTTGGCGGCCCTCACAGTCCTGGAAGGCGGCACGGAGCGGCAGAAGCAGGATTGGCTGCCCCGGATCGCCAGCGGCGAGATGCGCTTGGCGCCCGCAATAACCGAGGCCGACTATGGCTGGGACGAACGCGACGTGCGGACGGCCGCCTCTGGCGACGGCCTGCGGCTCAACGGCGTCAAGGCCTACGTGTTCGACGGCCAGTCGGCCAGCCATTTCCTCTGCGCCGTCCGCTCGGCGGAAAACAGCGAGGTGGGCTTGGCGGTGGTACCCTCCGATGCGACGGGCGTGCGGACCCGGGGTCTGGCCGGTTTCGCCTGGAATCTCGCGGAGGTGCGCCTCGATGATGTCGCCGCAGACGCCGGAAGCGTTCTGGGAGGCAGCATGGCGGGGGGTTGGGCCGCATGGTTGCGGGCCGTGGAACAGGCTATACCGGTCGTTTGCGCCTTTCAGGTTGGCGGCTGCCAGGCCGTGTACGAGCTATCGGTCGATTACAGCCGCACCCGAATACAGTTCGGCACCCCGATCGGCCGGTTCCAACGGGTGCAGGACCAAGTGATCAATCTGGTGAACCATCTGGACGCGGCGCGCTGGACGGCATACGAGGCGCTGTGGAAGCTGGACACCGGCCGCGAAGCCGCCGATAGCATCCATCTGGCCAAAGCCGTCGGCAGCGAAGGCTACTACCAGGCCTGCAACTACGCCCACGAAGTCCACGCCGGTGTGGGAAGCATGACCGAGTACGGCCTGACCCTGCACACGACCGCCTCCCGCACACTCTACCACTACCTAGGCGACCCCAGGTTTCACCGCCGCCAACTGGCCGAGGCGCTGGGGTTGTAGGACGTCTCTCAATATCGAGTATTCAGATAACTCGAAGTTCGGGCAGACAATCCAAGTTGTCTGAATACTCGGTGTTGAGAGTCGAACTCAGGTCTGGCCTGATGCTTCGTGGAGGACGCACCATGGCACTGATTCGTCTTTTCTCTGTTCTTCCGAGCGTTCCGCGATCGGCTTTAGGATGCTGTTCCAAGTCTGTGGCTTCTCGTCGCTCGCATTGGCGAAGATGGTTTCCAAGGACTCGACTGGACAGTGGCGCAATTCACGAATAACCACACGGTCCAAAAGCCTCGATAAACGCTGGACACGTTCTCCGCGTTCTTCGTAGGTTCCCGTTTCAGGATAAATCATTATAGCGAGCCCAACAGCCGGACCATAGATTTCGCCTTCGTTAGCCTGATCAATTGAGCACGCACCTACCACAATTACGGAAAACAATCCGATTGCGATGCAAAGGGAAGCAATTTTCCAGTCGATTCTCATATCGCTGTACACTCAACATAATTTGAAGGAACGCCAATCCATGCTCACCATAGACCAATTTCGCTCGCAGATGACAAATTTGCTTCCGCCCGGCATAGTTCTAGATAATCCCGGGAAAGGGACCACCAGAATCAAAAACCACTCACATGGGAGAGTCTCGTATATCCACGGGAACTCTACAATCAGGGTATGCATAACGGACTTATTCGCCGCTTACACCAAATTTAGGGGCCTGAAGGTGTCATCCCGTGAACTTAAACGGTATGCGGCGAGAGTCTTCGATTCTTCGGCTCGGCCAGCCGGCCACTCTTGCAACTGCATATTCTTGATCATGGTGTTGGTGAAACTCGGGCTTGCCGATGAAATCGGCGGTGAAGGCAAGTCGGGGCAGCCCTTCTACACCACGTTTCGATAAAGGTTACTGCTCTACTCCGGCTGTTCTCTGGCCTGTATTATGATGCGCACCAGCCGGAGCTCTTCGTACGAGAATTCCTCGCCGAGTTCGTCTCGGACCGGTCGAAGCAACTCCTGGCCCAGGTTGGCGAAGGCTTCCTCAATACGCCGCACCCGGTCCTGAGGAGGCATCACGGAGTGCAGAGTCAAGGGGACACTGCCGCGGGCCAAGCGTTCGAGGTGGCCCAAGACCGTCGTCTCCTTCAGACCCTTGCGCTTCGCGACCTCAGCCAAAGACATCCCTGATGATACCAAACGGCCGGACTCGCGGATGGAGTCGCCGATGATTTCCGGCGGAGGTTTTCCGCTATCCGGGGTAGGGACTTCGGTAGCGAACGGCAGGCCGTGTTGTTCGACGTAGTTAACGATGAACTCCAGGAACGGCTGGCTGAAATCCCGGAGCTTCGCTTCACCAACTCCTGAAACCCGGCTGAATTCCACAGGAGTTCGGGGTACTCGACGCGCCATGTCCTCCAGTGACTTGTTGCCGAATATGACGAAGGCGGGGACGCCACGTTCGTCGGCCAAGCGTTTGCGGAGGGCGGAGAGCTCGTTGAACAGCCTCGCGTCATCGCTTGAGCGGTTGGCCGGGACCACCACGTCTGCGGCCTGATTGACGGTCCGCGCCAACACCAGCGTGTCCCGGTCCTTCAGGAAGGACCATCCTTTGGGTGTGATGTTTAGCGTCGGGTACTGGCCGCCGGACGACGCGAGAAGACCCTCCCCAACCATGTCCTCTATGAGTCCCCGTAGCCCGTCCTTCGATTGGTCGCTGGCGATGCCGAACACCGTAAGCTTGTCATGGCCTCGGTCCACCACCTGCTTGGCCGCGGCGCCCAGAAGAACATTTGTAACGTGCCCAACGCCAAACCGCTCACCGGTACGGGCCACGGCCGAAAGAATCTTCTGGGCGATCTCTGTGGCGTCGAAATTTTCCCGGGGCGCCAAGCACACGTCACAACCGCCACAGTTTTCGTCAGGTCGTTCCTCGCCCAAGTATTCCAAGACAAATTTACGCCTGCAAGCGTGCTGGGCGCATAGTTCGACGACCTGCTCCAGCCGCCACCGGGCGCGTTCCCTTTCCTCAGGGTCCTCGGTATCTTTAATGAAATAGTTGTGCTTGACCTTGTCACTGTAGGAGTAGAACAGGACGCACTCGCTGGGAAGGCCGTCGCGGCCCGCCCGCCCGGTCTCCTGGTAGTAACCTTCGATGCTCTTGGGCAAGTCGTAGTGGACCACCAGACGAATGTCCGGTTTGTCGATGCCCATTCCGAAGGCGATGGTGGCCGCCACCACTTGGATTTCGTCCCGGACAAACCGGTCCTGGGTGTCCCGGCGGAGTTCCGGTCCCATCCCGGCGTGGTACGCGGCCGCTTTCACTCCTCGCTCGGAAAGGGTGTGAGCCAATTCTTCCGTCCCCCTGCGGGAGAGGCAATAGATGATTGCCGATTCTCCATGGTGGCGTTCCAGCAATGACAGCAAGACAGGCAGCGAATTCTTTTTGGGCTCAATAGCGTAGGTGAGGTTGGGCCGGTTGAAGCTCGACACGAAAGACCTGGGTTGCCGCAGCGCCAGCTGCGACAGGATGTCGTCCCGCACCCGGCCGGTGGCCGTGGCGGTCAGGGCGATTATCGGCACGTCGGGGCAGGCCCGGCGCAGGTCTCGCAATTCGCGGTAGGCCGGCCGGAACTCGTGGCCCCACTCGGAGACACAGTGGGCCTCGTCGATGGCGATGAGGCCGACCTTCAGGCTGGCTAGGAAGCGCTTGAAATCAGGCAGAGTTGCTCGTTCCGGGGCCACATACAGTATCTTGATGCCGCCCTGCCGCACCCGATCCTGCGCCGCGGAAATCTGCGATTGAGTGAGGGTGCTGTTGATGAAGCCAGCGGAGATACCGTTGGCACGGAGGCCGTCCACCTGGTCTTTCATCAGCGCGATCAGTGGCGAGACCACCAGCGTGAGGCCGTCAAGAGCCAGCGCGGGCAACTGGTAGCAGAGCGACTTGCCCCCGCCGGTGGGCAATAGTACGAAGCAATCGTTGCCCGCCATTACGGAGGAAACTATCTCCTCCTGGTGAGGCAGGAAGCTGTCGTAGCCGAAGTGAGTCTTCAGCAGTTCAAGCACGGCCAAATCCTAACGAGACGATGGGAGCAAAACAACGGGCTGCTGTCAGCAGCAGCCCGTCCGATCCTCTGGCAGAAACGCCAGTGTTGCTACACGCAGGCATCCCTGACAGCTTGGGATATTTCGGCCAAGCGCGGGTTGTTTGTGTCTGGGCCGCGGAAACCGTTGGTGATGTACCCAACAGCCAACCCGGAGTCGAAGTCAGCCCAGCCGATGGAGGTGCCGGCGCCGCCGTGACCGAAGGTGTGTAGCGGGTCACCCGAAGGCGTGCCCGTCCGCACGTCCGCTAGGGCCAGACCCAGAGAGCGCTGGGCGAACAGGTCAAGGGAAAGGTCGGTGCCTTCCACTTGCAGCGTGACCCCTTCCGCGATGGTTTCGGGACGCAGCACCTGGGCGCGGTCGAGCGTACCCCTTCGTTCCATCATGGCGTAGAAACGGGCTAGGTTCCCGGCCGAGGCAATGCCATTGGCGCCCGGCGTGATAGTGTGGTGCACTTCCGGCTTGTCGAAGACGGCTGCGTAACCATTGGGGTCGGCGTCGTCCTCCAAAAGGTGGATCCTGGAAACCCGGCCGTCATGCTCCGGCGGCAGGTTGACATAAGTATTTTGCATCTGGAGCGGCGCGGCTAGGTCTTCCGCAAGGAACCGGTCAAAGCTCCGGCCGTCGATCCGTCGCACCAACTCGGCGATCACCCAGCCGTAGTTGATGGGGTGGTAGGACATCACCTCGCCCGCGGCGTATTTGGGGATGGCCTGCTCCATGGCCGAGCAGACCTTGCTCCAGTCGGCCCAGTCCGTCCAAGGAAGGGACGCCGGAGTTTCCGGGAAGCCGCCCTGGTGGCTCAGAAGATGACGCACCGTGACCTTGTCTTTCCCGTGGGCGGCAAACTCGGGCCAGAACTTGGCGACCGGGTCATCCCACTCCAAGCGGCCGCGCTCTTTCAGCATATAGATGCAGGAGGCCGCCAGGGGCTTGGTGGAAGAGAACAGGACGAACATGGTGTTGTCGTCCACCGGCCTGCCGGTCTTGGCGTCGGCCACTCCGCCGTAGATCTCCAACACCGGGTTCCCGTAACGGTACACCGCGAGTCCGGCGCCCGGATGCAGCCCCGCGCCAATCTGGCGATGGAAAAGCTCAGTTACTTGTTCCAGCTTCTGCGAGTCCATAGATACCGACGCGGGTGTGGTCAGCGTAGCCATTTCAGTCCTCCAGACTAGTTTTCGTCAGCCCGACTTGCGCGTAGTAAATAGCCGGTCAAAGCAAGGGTATTCTAGCATGGCATTTCCCACAACAGACGGACGGGCACGGCGTACAGGCTTTCGCCGAAGCCCACGAGGGACTCCCCGTCGTACAGCACCACCCCGGCGGCGAAGCTGTCTCCGGATGCATCCTTGAGCCGCCGCAGGCCGCGAAAGTCCGAAGCAGTGACAGTTGCGCCCGCCTTGACTTCGACCCCGGCCACCTGCCGGCCATGTTCGACGACGATGTCGACTTCGACCTGGTCCTTGTCGCGATAGTGAAAGAAATTCACCGGGCCGTCATGCCATGACGCCTGCCGGCGCAACTCCTGGAACACGAAGGTCTCGAGAAGCTGCCCAAGCAATGGGCGATCTGCCGCCAGCGTCCGTGTGTCCACGCCCATCAGCGCACAGGCCAGGCCGGTGTCGCCGATGTGCAGCTTCGGCCTCTTGACGAAGCGCTTTCCCCGGTTTCTGTACCAAGGCGGCAGTCTCTCCAGCAGGTACACCCGTTCCAGCAGGCCGACGTAGTCGCCGATGGTCGGACGGCTCAACTGGAACGGCGAGGCGAGGCTGCTCATGTTGAGCAGGTGGGCCGTCTGCGTCGCCGCCAGCGCCATGAGCCTCGGCAGGACGTCCAACCCGCTGATGCGGGCCAGGTCGCCGACGTCGCGCTGCACCTGTGCTTCGATATAGCTGGCGTACCAATTCGCCCTGCGCCGGCCAGTGGGTCGGGCCAAGGCGGCAGGATACCCGCCCGATACGATTCGCTCGGCCAGCCCGGCTCCCAGCCTCTCGGTCCGCCGGAATATGAAGCTGCCGCCGAACAGCGCGTCGATAAAACCCTCTTTGGCCGGGCGGCTCAGGTGCATTTCGCACTGCGCCAGCGGGTGGAGCCGGACCGTCTCCAGGCGCCCGGCCAAGGAGTCCTGCACCGTGGGCACCGCAAGCACGTTGGTCGATCCGGTCAGGACGAACCGGCCTGGCATGCGCCGGCGGTCGATATCCAGTTTCAGCGCGGTGAAGAGCGACGGCACCCGCTGCACTTCGTCCAGGACGGCCCGTTCCGGAAGGTCCGCTACAAACCCCATGGGGTCGGTTTCGGCGGCGGCGCGAATGACGCCGTCGTCAAAGCTGAAGTAGCCGTAGTCGAGGCTCGCGGCCTGTGCGCCCGCCTGGCTGCGGCCCGGCAGGTAGGCCGGCGCACAGGCCATCTGCGCCAAGGTAGTCTTCCCGCACTGGCGCGGACCCTGGACCAGGACAGCCGGAGAATCTTCGAGGGCTTCGATGAGCCTCCACTCGGCAAACCGGGGATAAAATACCTGCTCAACCATGGGCTAATTGTAACTTTGAATCTGGCCAATTGCAAGGTTATTTGGTAGCTAATTGAAATGTTGGCAGGTGGATAATTGAAATGTTTGGTGCTTTCCAATTGCAAGGTTAGGTGGTGGACAATTGCAACCCTGCGCTAGCGCCCCTTCCAGACCGGGGCCCGCTTTTCGGCAAAGGCAGCGACGCCCTCCTTGGCGTCTTCGGTGGCCAGTACCTCGTCGCGCTTGGCTTGGGCGAAGGAGACCCGTTCTTCCAGCCCCATTTCCGAGCCCTTGATGGACGCCTCCTTGATGGCGGCGAGGGCGAGTGGGGCGTTGGCGGTTATTTTGCGAGCCATCTCTTCAGCCCGGGGCATCACTTCCTCGGGGGCCACCACGTAGTTTACCAGCATCAGTTCCAGCGCCTTGTGGGCGTCAACGAAATCGCCGGTGAACAGGAACTCAAAGGCCACGTTCCTCGGGACTACCTGGGAGAGCAGGGCCGGGCCGCTGACCGACGAGATCCCCCGCTTGGCCTGGGGCCAGCCGAACTGGGCCTCGACAGAGGCAATGCGAATGTCGCTGCCCAGAGCGATGCCGCAGCCCTGGGCCAAGCAGACGCCGTTGATGGCGGCAATGATCGGCTTCCAGATGTTGGACTGCACCACGTACAGGTCGCCGGTGCTGGGGCCCTCGTTGGCCCGGGCGTTGGCCATGGCCACGAGGTCATGCCCCGTCGAGAAGGCTCGTCCGCTGCCGGTTACTATGGCGCAGCGCACGACGGGGTTGTCTTTCACGTCCTGAAAAGCGTCCCAGAGCATTTGACGCATCTCGGGGTTGATGGCGTTCAGCTTTTCCGGGCGATTGAGAGTGATGAAGGCGATGCCCTCTTTGATCTCGTATATGACTTCCCTGTCAGTCAAGTTCGGTCCTCCAATCAGATAATCCTGGACCCGGTGGGCTTGGTGCCGATCACGCCGGTTTCTTCCAATGCTTTCACGTCGTCAGAGGTGAGACCCAACAGCCCGCCGAAGACCTCGCGGTTGTGCTGGCCCAAGGTGGGGGATGGCCAGCGCACCTCGCCGGGCGTGGCACTCATCTTCCAAGGTAGGCCGGGGTACTGCCGCTGCCCCACCTGTGGGTGGTCCACTGTCACGAAGGTGCCTCTCTCCTGGTAGTGTGGGTCTTCAGCAGGTCCGGCCCTCGCAATACCGGCCCGGCGGGCACTCCCGCGGCCTGAAGAACCTCGGCAAGCTGAAAAGCGTCCTGGCCGCTCGTCCACTCGCCGATGATGGTGTCCAGAGCATCTTGATTGGCCATACGGTTGGCGGCGCTGGTGAAGCGGGAATCGTCCGGCAAGCCCGGTGCGCCGATCTCTTTGGCCAAGGCGGCCCATTCTAGCTCGCTAGTGGCGGCAATCGTTATCCACCGGTCTTCCCCGGCGCAACGGTAGGTGTTGCAGGGCGCGAACCAAGGGGAACGGTTCCCCCGGCGTTCGGTTTCCCGGCCATTCATCTGGTAGGACAGCAGCTCGGGCCCCATCAGTGCCACCGACGACTCCTGCTGGGACACGTCGATGTACATCCCTTTGCCGGTACGGCGGCGGCGGCGCAGGGCGGCCAGCAGCACTCCCGCCGCGTGGGAGCCGGTGATCGGGTCGCCGTGGTTGATGCCCGACTTCATCGGCCCGTCGCCGGGGTAGCCGGTCAGGTGGGCCATCCCCGATAGCTGCTCCTGCCCGATTCCGTAACCCAGGTATCCTTTCCATGGGCCGGTGTTGCCGAAAGCCGGCATCGACACGTAAATCAGATCGGGGCGGTGCCGGCGCAACGCCCGGTAGTCATAGCCCAGACGTTCCAGGCTGCCCTGCCGGAAATTCTCGATCAAAACGTCGCTGACGGACACAAGCCGTTCGAAGATCCGCCGTCCCTCTTCACTGGTCAATTCCAGCGTGATCCCGTACTTGGACATGTGGAGGCAGTTGAACCACCCGTTGCGGTTCCAAGGTTCGTCGCCGGGTTCGCCGTCGGGGTAGGCGGCGATTCCACGGGCTGGGTTGACGGGCCCCCGGTGGGAGTCGTAGACGCTGAGAGACTCCATCTTTATGACTTCAGCGCCCAAATCGGCCATCAGCTTGGTGCAGTATGGACCGGCCCAGATGCGGGAAAGGTCGAGCACCCGGTAGTCCCTCAACGGCTGTTTGGCCATTCAGCCAGCACCTCTGCCGTGTGTTCGCCCAAGAGCGGGGCTCGCCGGAACAGCCAGGCCTCGGCGGCGGGCTCGCAGGAGATAGGCGCGCCGGGGTAGGCAAATTCACCTGCTGCTGGATGGTCCAGCCGCACGAAATAGTCCCGGTCCAGAAGCTGCTCCATCTCCAGGATATCCTGCATAGTTGCGACGAAGCCGAACCCCAGTCCGCTTTCCTGCCCGGCCTTAAAGATCTCGACCTTGTCGTGGTCAATGAGCCAGGGCAGCATCAGGGCGTCGATCTCATCGGCGTTGTCCTGACGTCCCCGCCGGGAGGCGAAGCGCGGGTCGGCCAACTCCTCCCGCTCCATGATTCGGGCGACCTCCGGCCAACGGTGGTCGGGTCCGGCGATAATCCCGACGTGTCCGTCCCGGCAGGGGTATATCCCCCAAGCGGCGCGGCCGTAGCCCCGGTTACCAACGCGGGTGTACTCCTGGCCCGAATAGCTGTACTGCATCAGGGCGTTTTCCAGGATATTCGTAGCGTACTCGGCGATAGAAACGTCGATCTGCTGTCCCTCGCCGGTCTCTTCCGCGTACATCAAGGCCGCCATGGCGGCAACGAAGGCGTTCTGCCCGGCGCCAAGCTGGGCCAAGGGCATGCCCTCCTTCAGCGGCTCCTGATCGGGTTCGCCGGTGATGTTCATCAGCCCGCCCATGGCGTAGAGGTTAAGCTCGGCCGCTCTCCAATCGCGGTACGGTCCCGCCTGGCCGAAATTCGAGATGGAGGTCGTTATCAGCGCCGGGTTGGCCTCGCGCAACATTTGGTAACCCAGCCCCATCCGGTCCATAGTGCCGGGACTGAAATTCTCGACCAGAATGTCGGCCTTGGCCGCCAATTGCAGCAGCATCAACCTCCCGCCGTCGGTTTTAAGGTCGAGGACGATGCTGCGTTTGCCGGTATTCAAGTACAGGTGCCAAGCCCCGTCTTCCGGGGGCGTCGACGGATGCGACGTTGAGGCGCCCGACGCGAACGGCCCCAACGCGCGTACAGGGTCTCCACCCGGACGCTCCACCTTCACGACGTCCGCGCCCAACCCGGCCATCAACTTGGTGCAATACGGCCCGGCGATAAAATGGGTCAGGTCCAATACCCTGACGCCTTCCAAGAGACCAGTCATGGCAGACCCGGCATGGCAAGGCTCCGAAATTCCGTCTCGACCCGGTTGGATTGTGGCATCGGCGAACGGCGATTGCAAACCGGGGTTTGGTGAACGCACGCCATTGATGCGACGGTTCTGTGTTATTCTTCTGCTGAAACACCGCGCTTCTTGTGCTCACTTTTTGCTTGGAGTTTTCGCCGATGGAACGCCCTGTTTTCCAGCCCGTAGGCACCCCGGTGAACGAGTTGGACACCCCGGCCTTCGTGGTCGATCTGGACCTGATGGAGCAGAATATCTATACCTACCAGGGGTATTTTCAGGGCACGAACGTCAGGGTGCGGCCGGTCGTTACCAGTCATCTCTGCCCGCAGATAGCCCGCCGCCAGTTGGCTGCGGGAGCGACTGTGGGCGGGGTCGCCGTGACCACCGTTGGCGAGTCCGAAGTTTTCGCCAACGCCGGATTCGACGACATCCTGTTATCCAACCAGGTAGTGACCGTTTCCAAGATCAGGCGTTTGTGTGCGCTCGCCGCCCAAGCCAGAATTGCGATGGCTGTGGACAACCCCGAAAACGTTGCGCAGCTTTCCCAAGCGGCCCAAGCCAGCCGCGTGGAGTTCGGCGTCTTGGTGGAAATCGAGGCCGGCATGGGCCGTTGCGGCGTGGCTCCCGGAGCGGATGCCGTGGCCTTGGCCAGACAGGTCGATGGCGCGCCTGGTCTGCGCTTCGAAGGGATCATGGCTACGGTCCCAGGGCCCAAGGGCGGTGACCCGGAGCAACACAAAGAGCAGAACCGGCAAAACCTTGTCACAGCCATGGAGGCCAAAGACCTGCTGGAGAGCGCGGGCGTTAGCGTTCCGACCGTCAGCGTCGGCGGCGCCCATTGCTACTCGGTGGCCGGGGAGATGGCCGGAGTCACCGAGGTGCGCGCGGGCCGCTATCCGTTGATGGACGTCCGCCTGCGGGACTACCTGCCTGATCTCTCCTTGGCGGCGTCGGTCCTGACCACCGTCATCAGCCACCCGGTAGACGGCTTGGCCGTGCTGGACGCCGGACACAAGGCCACCGGCCCCGACCAGGGTTTGCCGGTGCTGATGGGCCCGGCAGGGGCGAAGGCCGCGCGTTTCAGCGCGGAGCACGGAATCGTCGAGCTGGAGGGTGACGCCAACCGCGCCTATAGCCCTGGAGACACGGCCAGGCTCTATCCCTACGAGTTGGGGGCCTGTATCAACCAGTACGACTACATCAGGGCCGTCAGGGGCGGCGAGTTGGAAGGCTTCTGGCCCTTGTCCGCCCGCGGCCGGTTCGCCTAGTTGCTCCCGGTCCAGACCATTCTACGGCTACAAGGAGACCGCGATGGACGAGCATTACCGCCCCCTGCCAGGAACTCCTATGGAGGAATTGGATACGCCTTGCCTGGTCTTAGACCTGGACGCGCTGGACCATAACATGGACGTGGTCGCCGGCTATTACCGGGACCGACCCAGCAAGCTTCGGGGGCACAGCAAGAACCACAAGACTCCCGCAATTGCGTTGCGGCAGATCCGCCGCGGCGGCACGGTGGGCGGAGTCTGCTCCGCCAAAGTCTCCGAGGCCGAAGTCATGGTGCATGGCGGCGTTCCCAGCGTGTTTATCACCAGCGAGGTCGTCGGCGACCTGAAGATTCAGCGGCTTTGCGCCTTGGCGGGACAAGCTGAGGTGATGGTCGCGTGCGACAGCGCCGAGAACGCCAGGGCCCTCTCCAGGGGAGCGCAAAACCGGGGCGTGGACCTCGGCGTGGTGATCGAGTTGGAGACCGGATTGAAGCGCTGCGGCGTCCAGGACATAGAGGACGGGGTGACTCTCGCCCAAGAGATCAGCGGCATGCCGGGACTGAGCTTCCGGGGCATCATGAGCCATCAGGTAATTCCTGATATGCCTGACCGGGAAGACCGCGTGACCGAGGGCAACCGGGTCATCAAAGGCGTGATCGACTTGAAAGACGCCATCGTCGAGGCTGGCATCCCGGTGGAGGTGGTCTCGACCGGCGAGACTTGGAGCTACGACGTTGCCGGGGAGATTCCCGGTGTGACCGAGGTCCAGGGCGGCAGCTACCTGTTGATGGAAACCCACTACAGCTACATGACCGAGTTCAATTATGCCGCCAAGGTGCTTACCACCGTCATCAGCGCCCCGCGCCCAGGGGTGGCCATCGGCGACGCCGGGGTGCGCTGCGTTGGCTCTCTGCGCGGAATGCCAGAGGTCTGGGACCGCCCCGGGGTGACCGTAGAGTCTATGGATAGCGACCACGCCGTCTTCAAGCTGACCGACGGCGCGTCCCTCCGGGTGGGCGACCAACTGCTGCTAGTCCCCGCCCAGCAAGACGCCATGGTAAGCCGCTGGGACCGCTTCGTGGGAATACGCGACGGCAAAGTCGAAGCCGTCTGGGACATACAAGCGCGGGGATGCCATTCGTAGGAAGAGACCGAGGTCCGAGCCACAGTTGCGGCCAAGCGCAGGGGCGCTCCGCGGAGCGCCCCTGCAAACGAGTTGCGTCAACGGTCGCGGCGGTAAAACAGTGAACGGTCCCCTACTCCGGCACGGGGCCGAACTCGCTGGTCTTCATCAGGTAGGTGTTCTGGGCAGACAGCAGGCTGCGGACGCGGGGGATGTACACCCCGCCCCATTCGGGGTCGGCGGCTACGGCGGCCTTGGCCTCCTCCATGTGCTTGACGTTGTCGAAGGCCCAGATGTGCACCACTTGGTTCAGGTCGCCCAAGTCGCTGAAGAACCAGCCCGCCAGCTTGACTCCGTGCCGATGGCGGATGGGCAGGCCCACCTCTTCCGCCGCTGACCGGTAATCGCCGGTGGCGCCGGGCTTCAGGGTGTACTGCCGGAAGTCGAATACCATGTCGTTCTTGGCTTTGAACTCAGGAGTTCCTTCTTCGGGGACGTTGCCCACCACCGGGTAGTTTGGCGCGAAGGCCGGGGAGTTCATCAGCCAGGTCTTCTGGGATTCGACTAGGGGCTGGGCCCGCGGCACGTACTTGCCGATCCAGTCGGGGTCGGCGTACACCGCCGCCTTGGCCTTGTTCAGGTGCTCCAGGCTTTCGTATCCCCAGATGTGCACCACTTGGTTCAACGCCCCTATGTCGCTCCAGTACCAGCCGGAGAGGGCGACCCCATGGCGCTGGCGAATAGGCAGTCCCAACTCTTTGGCCCCCGCCCGGTAATCAGGAGTCGCGCCGGGCTTGAGTGTGTACATCCTGAAGTCGTAAATCATAGCTTAGCCCCCGGTATGCTTCTTGATGAACTCGCCGGCTTTGTCGAGGGCTTGCCGGCCTTCGGGCAGCACCGGCGCAAAGGCGTGCCAAACATGGAACATGTCATCCCATACGTCGAGCTCCACCGGCACTTTCGCCTCCTTGAGCAGAGCGGCCAGCCGGGTCGAGTCGTCCAGCAGCGTTTCATCGCCACCGACCTGTAGCAACATCGGAGGCAGCCCCCGTAGGTCAGCATACAGTGGGGCCGCCAAGGGGGCCCGGCGGTCGTGATCTCCAAGATAGACGCCGGCCATAAACTCCAGCCCCTCTTTCCGCACAACGGGGTCGACTTCGGCATTGGAAATCATCGAAGCGCCGATGCCCTCCATGTCCACCCAGGGTGATATACAAAACCCGGCTCCGGCCATGGGCTCTCCCAGGTAGCGCAGCGCCACCAACGCCGCCACCACCAACCCTCCGCCGGCCGAGTCTCCGGCCAAGGTGATGTTGGAAGGTTCGTAGCCTTGGGTCATCAACCAACGGTAGGCGTGTACGGTATCTTCGACCGGAGCGGGGAAAAGGTACTCCGGGGCTAACCGGTATTCCAGTCCCAGCACCTTGCCTCCCGACGATCCAACCAAGCTGCCCATTATCATTCTATGGGTCTGCACCGACCCGATAACGTAGCCGCCGCCGTGCACATAGATGGTGACCCGGCCGGGATCGGAATCGGGCCGGGAGAGCATCTCGGCGGCAACCCCTCCGGCGTTAATCCTTTCGAAGGAGACACCCTCCTCAGCCTTGAAGCCGCCAGCTATGCGTTCATAGTTGCGGCGCATCCCTTCGATCACTCCTTGAGACTCATCGAAGTTGCCAAACTCGGCGAATTGTTTGATCGCAGACTCGAGTTCCGGTGATTTGGCCATTTCTCCTCCTGATTGTGTTGGGTGTGATAACCGGGAGCCGATCACTCACTTTCCGGCGTATGTTTCCGACATTGGTTCGAGGCACGGACGCTTGTGCGAGGCGCGGACTCTATCGGCACTAGCGACACCGCGCCGTCATCCTCCGGATCACTTCTTGATGAATTCGCCGACTTGGGCGCCAGCATATCTTATTTTTCCAACATACGTTTGAGAGTCCGGGCGCTGCTGTGGGGCGCCGACAGCATTGGCGTCGTTGACACTCCCCGCAGGTGGTCCAGCGCCGAAGCAAAGGAGAACTGGCTGAGCAGCACTACGTCAACCTCCGGCGCCAAGGCCGTAACTTCCTCTTCCAGTCGCCGTTCGAATGCCTGTTGGCCCTCGACCCGCAGCACCGTGAGCAAGTCCTCGGCCAGGCGAGGCACGAAGGTGACTTCTTTTCCGGCCTCTCGCGCTGCCAAGTTCAGGTAGTATTCCGCGTCTCGCATGGTGGCCGAGTTGGAAGCGATGACTCCGACTCTGGCGCCGGCGTCCACCGCCTCCCGCATCACGGGTCCGTAAGACGACACCAATGGCACGTCCACCAAATCTCGGGCGCTGTCCACCACCGGCGCGTAGACGGAGCAGGCCAGGCCGACGGCGTCGGCGTTGTGGTCTTGAGAGTAGCAGATCAGCTCGCTCATGCGGCGACGCAGATTCGGGGTGACCTCATCATCGAAATCCAGCAGCAAACCCTCGTCCAAGAGGTTCACCACCTCGGCCTCGGGAAACTCGTCCTGAAAAGCTAACCGCACTGGCGGGATGGACTCGGCCACTGCGTGAATCATGACCACTCGCATACGATTCTCCCGGGTTTGATTCACCGCAGAGAGCACAGAGGCCACAGAGACTTTTATATTTTTCTCTCGGCTCTCCGTGTTCTCTGTGTTAACAAAATCAGTTCAAGATTCCGACGACCTCGCCGTCGGCCGTAACGTCCATGTCCAAGGCGCGGGGACGAGTGGGGAGGCCGGGCAGGGTCTCGATGCGGCCGGCGAGGGCGTAGAGGAATCCCGCGCCCACCGAGGCCCGGATGTCGTTTACCGGAAAGGTGTAGCCCTGGGGACGGTTGCGCAAGCTGGGGTCATGGGATATGGACAGGTGAGTCTTGGCCATGCAGACCGGCAGGTTTCCCCATCCCTGGCTCTCGAAGTATTGCAGTTGCCGACGGGCGTCGGCGGACCAAGTCACGTCGGCCGCGCCGTACACCTTTTGGGCCAACGCCAGCACCTTGTCTTGGGCTGACGCCTCCAGAGGGTAGGCGTAGGTGATCTCGCTGTCGGTCTGCGTGACCTCCACCACCGCTTGGGCCAGTTCTTCCGAACCCGCGCCGCCCCGGGCGAAGCCGTCGCACTCCACAGCCGACGTAGCCCCGGCGTTCATCGCAATCTGCCGCACGGCGTCCAGTTCCTCGGCGGTGTCGGAGCCGAAACGGTTGATGGCGACCACCACCGGGAGGCCGAAGCCCTTGACGATGCCCACGTGGTGCTCCAGGTTCGGCCCGCCCGCGAACACGCTCTCGACGTTGGGCTGGTCCAGGTCGCGCCGCCGGGCACCCCCGTGCCACTTCAGCGCCCGGGCCGAGGCGACCAGCACTGCCGCGCTGGGCAAAAGGCCACCTCCGTATCCAGGGCTGGGCCGGGTCTTTATGTGCATGAACTTCTCGAATCCGAGGTCGGAGGCGAACCCGGCCTCTGTAATGACATAATCGGCGTATCCCACGGCCAGCTTGTCGGCCAGTATGGAGCTGCAACCGTGGGCTATGTTGCCGAAGGGCCCGGCGTGGACCACGGCGGGCTGGCCTTCCGTGGTCTGCACGAGGTTGGGCATGACCGTCTGGTGCAGGAGGGTCATCAGGGAGCCCTCGACCCCCAACCGGCCCACGCTGACCGGTTCTCCGCCCCTGGTAACTCCGACGACGATGCGGGAGATTCGTTCGCGCAAGTCCTGAGGCCCGTCGGTCAAGGCCAGGATGGCCATGATCTCGGAGGCTGAAACGATGTCGAACCGGGCCTCACGCAGAGGCCCGTAGCCAGTGCCGCCCACCCCGGCGACCACTTGGCGCAAACCGCGGTCGGAGGCGTCGGTCACACGGGTCCAGTGGATGCCAGTGGCTTCGAAGTCGGGGACGGCGTTCCGGAACACCGCGTTGTCCACCAAAGCCGCCAAGAGATTGTGGGCCGAGGCCACGGCATGGGCGTCGCCGGTGAAATGGATATTGATCTCGTCTTCGGGGACTATCCGCGCCTTGCCGCCGCCGGTGCCGCCTCCCTTGATGCCGAAGATGGGGCCCAAGGTGGGCTCACGCAGGTTCACGACCACTTTATGCCCCAAGCGGCCCATTCCCTGCGTCAGACCGATGGCGGTGGTGGTCTTGCCCTCGCCGGCGGGGGTCGGCGTGATACCGGTGACTACGACCAGCTTTCCCTGCCGGTCCTTGGCGTCGCGCAGAGCGTCCAAGGAGATTTTGGCCTTGTAGCGGCCGTAGGGAAGGACATGCTCGCTGTCGATTCCCAAGTCGTCGGCAATCTTGGTGATGGGTTCCACGATGCTCTCCCGAAGGGAATTACGAATTGGGAAATACGAATGAAATTTTCACGTCCCACGTTCCCAATTCTTAATTCTCAGTTCCCAATTCCCGCTCCAGGCGGTCTATGTCCTGCTCGCTCAGGTTGAAGTACTTGGCGTCGGGATGATGCATGACAAGGGCCGACACCGATGATTCCGGGTCCATCATATACCCTTCGGTCAGTTCTACGTCCAAGTGGCTGGAGACTTCCAGCAGGCGGAACAGTTGCTCCTGGTCCTCCAGCCTGGGGCATGCCGGGTAACCGAAGGAGAAGCGCTGGCCCTGGTACTGGGTTCGAAACAGGTCGTACGGGGTGATTCCGGCAGGGTCGCCGATGCCCCACATCTGGCGGAGTTGCTGGTGCAGCAACTCCGCGAAGCCTTCGGCGCTTTCCAAGGCCAGGGCCTGCAGAATGTGGGCGTTGAGGAATTGGCCCTCTGCCATCCACTGTTCGGCGAGCCGGCGTACGCCGGCGCCGACGGTGGTAACGAACATCCCCACATAGTCCATCCCGTCCAGTCCGCTCCCGACCCTCACCTCTGCCTCACTCCCACCGGGAGAGAGGGGAAGGACGTAGTCAGAAAGGCAAAGCCCGTCCCGCTGCGACTGGCGTCCGAAGTAGAACCGCTCCAGCACTGTGGCGCCGTCGGGGGAATAAATCAGCAATTGCTGCCCGTCGGACCGGCATGGGAAGAACTTGAACACGGCGTCGGCGGTGATGTCGCTGCGGGCCAGGACCAAGTCTTCGACCCGCCGCACCGAGTCCCGCAAGTCCATGGCCGCCTTGCCCCTTTCAGAGCCGGGACCGGCAGCCAGGTCCTCGGCGAACCGGCCCTTGTAGCCCAAGTGCCGTACGTACAGCATCTGGGGATTGATGTAGTCGAAGATTTCTTCCAGGTTGTAGTCGGTGATTACGTGCAGCCGCAGGTCCGGCGGATTGGGTATGGGGAAGTCGTGATGCAGTTGGGCCGAAGGCACATCCTCTCGGGCCTCCTCGCTGCTGGCGCGGGCCGCATTGTCGTTCAGCATCCCCTCAGTCTCGGCCTCCAGGGAAGCCGCCAATTGCGCCCGTTCGTCCGCCTCCTGGATGGTGTTGGCCAAGGCCAGGCCGGTCATGGCATCGGGCGCATAGGCCACCAGCCCGCCATATTCCGGGGCGATGCGCAGCCGGGTGAAGCGGTTGGAAAGCGCGGCCCCTCCCACCAGTACAGGGACGGCCACCCCGTCTTGGTTGAAGTCGCGTACCGTCTCGACCATCATCTGGGCCGATTTCACCAGCAGGCCTGAAAGCCCGATGATGTCCGGCTGGTGCAGACGGAAGGCCTCAATAAGTTCTTGCGGAGGGACTTTGATGCCCAGGTTGATTACCCGGTAGCCATTATTGGAAAGGATGATTTCGACCAGGTTTTTGCCGATATCGTGGACGTCGCCCTTGACCGTAGCCAGCAGCACCCGCCCTTTTATTGAGCTTTCCACCTGCTCCATGTGGGGCTCCAACCGGCTCACAGAGAATTTCATGGACTCGGCCGACTGGAGCACTTCGGCCACAATCAACTGGTTGGCGTTGAACTGGCGCCCGACCTCGGTCATGCCGTTCATCAGCGGCCCGTTGATTATCTCCAGCGGCGTCCGGCCCAGCAGGGCTTCGTCCAGGTCCTCGGCCAAGCCCTCTTTGGTGCCTTCGATGATGGCCAAGGCCAATCGTTCGTCCAATGGCAGGTTGCGGCGCTCTTCGTTGGTGGCGGCAGGCGCCTTATCCCGGAAATGGGCGGCGAAGGCGGCCACCGGGTCCATTTCTCCATCAGGGGCTGGCCGGTACCAAATCAGGTCTTCGGATAGCTTGCGTTCTTCCTCCGGGATGGAAGCGTAACGCATCATGGCCTCGGAGTTTACGATGGCCATGTCCAACCCCGCCTGCACGCAGTGGTACAGGAACACCGAGTTGAGGACTTCGCGGCCGGCAACAGGGAGGCCGAAGGAGACGTTGGAGATGCCCAGGATGGTCTTGGCCCGGGGCAGCGCTTCTTTGACCAGCCGGACTCCCTCCACCGTCTCCGCGCCGGAGCCGATGTAATTCACGTCGCCGGTCCCCACCGGAAACACCAGGGGGTCGAAGATCAGGTCTTCCTCAGGGATGCCGTACTTCTCGGTAAGGAGCTTGGCCGAGCGCAGGGCCACTTCCACCTTGCGTTCGCGGGTGACGGCTTGAGCCTGCTCCTTGTCGTCGTCGATGCAACCGACCACCAAGGCGGCGCCGTAGCGCCGGGCCAAGGGCGCCACGGCCTGGAAGCGGGCCTCGCCGTCTTCCAGGTTCACCGAGTTGATGATGGACTTGCCCTGCAGCCGTTTCAACGCCAATTCGATGACGTTGGAATCGGTGGAGTCGACCATGATGGGCGTTTTGACCTTCTTGGTTACCAGGTCCAGGAACATGGCCACGTCGGTGGCTTCATCCCGGTCCGGGTCCTGCAGGCAGACGTCCAGCACGTGGGCCCCGTTCCGGGCCTGACGCCTCCCGATTTCGGCGGCCTCTTCGAACGCCCCGTCGTTAATCAAACGGCGGAACCGTCGGCTGCCCAGCACGTTGGTGCGTTCGCCGACGATGGCCGGCCGCACCTCGTCGTCTACCAACAGCGCCTCGATGCCCGAAACCCGGGTCTCCGTAGACTCCAGGAGGGGGCGAGGCGTTTTGCCCTCGGCCAGCCGGGCCAGCAGCTCTATGTGCCCGTTGACGGTGCCGCAGCAGCCGCCGATGACGTTGACCCACCCGGCGCTTACGAACCGGCCCAGGGTCTCGGCCATGGCCTCGGGAGACTCGTTGTAGCGGCCGTCTTCGTCGGGCATGCCGGCGTTGGGCACCGAGGCCACCGGGAATCTCGAAATCCCAGCCAGGGTGCGCACGTGGTCGGTCATGAATTGCGGCCCCGTGGCGCAGTTGACGCCGATCCACAGCAGGTCGCGGTGGGCTAAGGAGATGTACAGCGCTTCCACGTCCTGCCCCGCCAGCAGAGTGCCCATGGGCTCCACAGTGCCTTGAACGGCCACCGGCGCCTCGCGCCCCAGTTCGGCGAAGGCGCGGTCGATGCCTTCCAGCCCGGCCTTGATGTTCAGCGTGTCTTGTCCGGTCTCCAAGAGCAGCAGGTCGACGCCGCCCTCGATTAGACCGGCGGCCTGAACGTGGTAGCTGTCGGCCAGCTCATCAAAGGTGATTCCGCCCGTGACCGAGATGGTCTTGGTGGTCGGCCCCATCGAACCGGCGACGAACCGGGGCTTTTCAGGCGTAGCGGCGGCGTCCGCCGCTTGCCGGGCCAAGGACGCCGCTACGGTGTTGAGACGGCGGGCCTCGTGGGCCAAATCGTACTCGGCCAAGACCACGGCGGTCGCGCCGAAGGTGTCGGTTTCCAGGATGTCGGCCCCCGCCTCCAGGTGCCCCCGGTGTATGTCAGTGATGACGTCGGGCCGGGTGATGACCAGGTACTCGTTGCAGCCCTCGTACAAGGGGCCGCCGAAGTCGTCCGGGCCCAGGTCGCGGGCTTGTATCGCCGTGCCCATCGCGCCGTCCAGCACCAGGATGCGCTGGCGCAGCGCGGATTTCAGGGCGTTTATGCGTTCTGATTCGCTCATAACAAATGCCGTCCGTAGTTCCGGGAATCCATGTGTTTAGTCGACGAACCGGGCCGACTTCATCAATCGGGTCATTTCCCTCAACCGGTCAAGGGCCTCCAGCTTGCGCTTAAAGCTCATCCGCTCTTGGCGGCGGTGCCATTTCTCCTTCTCGCGGAACGCTAGTTCCCCGTAAGTCTTCGAGTCTGGCGACAAGGGTATTTTCTTCATCATCATACCTTTCCAGCAAAGCGCCGATGCGCTCCAAGTCCGCGTGCCTCAAAAAACGGCGAATGCGAAAATGGTCCTGTTCACGGTTAGCCAGCAGCCCTAGCAGACATCGGTTCTATGCATCTCGCGGCCGCGACTGCCCCGATGACTGCGTAGCCCCGTATGGCCCGGCGTCGCTTTAGACGGTTCACGGCATGCAGGGCGTCCTTGCAGGGCGTCGAGGAAGGCCATCCCGCGCTTCTTATGCTCCGAACCAGGCGCTGAGGTCGTGGCGGTTCCGCTCCAACCAGTTGATGTTGAGGCGCATCCGCTCCAGGGCTTGGCGGATCGTGCGCTCGGCGGCGGGGGTAGGATGGTCGGTGAAGAACCGCTCCACGTCGGCCATCTTTTCTTCGGTGTTGAAGCTGCTGCAGATAGAAACCAGGCGCATCAGCCCGAACCCGCCGGAGCCGTAGCGCCGGTCGAATTCCGCCCAGTTGGACTTGACGAACTCCCAGGCCGGTTCCCGGCCCCGGATGTTTGCCGCCACTCCGCCCACCACCGTGATGGTGTCTTGGGAGCGCACCCGCGACGACAAGGCCCTTTCCAAGGTCTCATTCAACAGTCCGGTATCCTGGAAGCGGGTCAAGGCCAGCAGCAACCGTATCTTCTCCTCCTGCAGGCTGGTCCGTTCTTCCAATCCCCAGAGCCGGTCATAGGTGGAACGGTCGCCGGCCTGTGCGGCCAGGCTGCAGACTACGCCGCGCAAGTCGGGGTGTACGGAATCATGGTCGGACAGGTACCGCTGGAACTGGCCAGTGGCCGCTTGCAGCACTTCCCGGTCTTCGTAGCTCCCCGCTTGGCCCAGCACCGTGGTGCGGAGCAGGGCGTCGAGATGGCCGTCTCCCGGACGCGGTTCCCAACCGGCCCGGCGGGCGGCGGGTCCGAACAACCCGCGGGCGAACTCCTGGTACGCTGGATGCACCGGCTCCCCGGCGATCAGTTGCTCGATGTCCCGCAGGTTGGATGCCAGGTCGCCCCACACCGAGGCGTCGGTCTCGTTCACGTAAGCGCGGGCCAATTCCAAAAACTGGGAGATGGGCAACAGCCCGGCTTTCGAGAGGGCGTAGGCGTCGTTTTGGACTCCCAGCCGGTCGGTGGCCGAAAGCTCCAGCGAACTCACCGCCGGGACCAAACGCTGCCAGTCGTCATTGCTGTAATTCACCCGGTAGAAGCCGGTCTGGTCGGTGTTCACTTTGAACCAGCCGCCGACGGCCGGCATCTCCAACCGTGTTTCTCGCCCTTCCATGACCGTGGCCGCCGACGCCTCTCCGCCGGAGTTGACGGTGACCGGGACCTGCCAAACCTCCGAGTCGGAGCCGCTGTCTTCCGCGGAACCGGGGCCCAGCGGCCGGTCGTAGACGAACCGCTCCTGCGAGATAGACAGTTCAAGGTGCTCTTCGGCCCGCTCCGAGTCGACTTGCAGCACCGGGTAACCCATCTGCTTCACCCAAGAATCCATGATCGAAGTCACCGGCTGGCCTGACTCTTCCTCCAAAGCCGACCACAGGTCTTGGGTGCGCGCGTTGGCGTACATGTTGTTGGACAAGTAGCGGTTCAGTCCTTGGCGGAAAGTCTCCGGGCCCAGGAACTGCTCCAACATCCGGATGACCGACGCGCCCTTGCTGTAGCTGATGGCGTCGAATAGCTGGCTGACCTCGGCGGGGTTCTTGACTTCCTGCTCGATGGGGTGGGAACTCTTGAGGCCGTCCAGGCTGAGGGCCCGGTTGGTGTCCATGTTGACGAACTGGGTCCACATCTCCCAATCGGGGAACAGCCAGTCCACCGCCTTGGTGCCCATCCAGGACGCGAAGCTCTCGTTCAACCAGAGGTCGTCCCACCACTCCATGGTGACCAGGTCGCCGAACCACATATGGGCCATCTCGTGGGCCACCACCTCGGCGACTCGCTGCCGGGTGCCGGCGGAGGAGTTGACCGGGTCTACTAGCAAGGCGGTCTCCCGGTAGGTAATCGCTCCCCAGTTTTCCATTGCTCCGGCGGCGAAGTCGGGGATGGCTATGTGGTCGAGCTTGGGCAGCGGGTAGGGGATCCCGAAGTAATCGTTGAAGTAGCCCAGCAGTTTGACCGAAGTATCCAGCGCGAACTGGGCTTGGTCCTCCTTGCCGGGGGTGGTCCAGATGCCCATCCTGGTGCCGTTGGCGGCGTCGGCTTCAATCGAGACCAGGTCGCCCACGATGAAGGCAAGCAAGTAGGTTGACATAACAGGGGTCTCGGCAAACCGCACCGACTTCAGGCCGGGGCCGGGGCTGGTCTCCTCCACCGCGGGGGTGTTGGCTACCGCCTGCAAGCCTTCGGCGAACACCAGGGTCACATCGAAGCTGGCCTTCCGGGCCGGCTCGTCCCAGCAAGGAAACGCCCGGCGGGCGTCCGTGGCTTCGAACTGGGTAGTGGCCAGATAGCGGGCCTGCCCGTCCTGGGAAACGTATTCCGACCGGTAGAACCCCAGCAGCTTGTCGTTCAGGACTCCGGTGAACGACATGTCCAGTCGGGCAGGCCCCGTCGGGAGTTCCTGCCCGAATTCCAAGGTTGCCGTCTCGTCGTCGGAGTCCAGGGAAATCGTTCCGGCGGCGATCGCCGTGCCGTCGACGTTGACCGATGCGCCGCGGATCCAAAGGTCCATGGCGTTCAGCGTGATGCTCGACGTGGGCTCCAGAATCTCGATGTCCACCGCCTGGTCCCCGGAGAACGTGAAGGAGTCGAGGTCGGGCTGCAATCGCAGCCGGTACCTGCGGGGCTGCACGTTCTGCGGCAGTGTGACAGCGTCGGTAGACGGCATAAGACAATCCCCTTGCGGAAGGTAGTGGAGAACAGCGCTGGATAGGATTTTACCACGAGTTTCGGGAAGGACTTGGCGGAGAGGGCTTGACGGGGTATGGGTGCGCCCAAATCCGCTGCCTGGAGGAACCGGATACCGTATCCGGCGAGCCGGTTCTGCCGGTTTCGTATTGGATCTGCGGGACGATATGTCGATTCCGGCGATGGCCGGCTACATCAATTGGTTTCGCAAATTACCCGACGCGCACCCAGTTTAACCGGTTACCCCGAATTTCCAGACCCCGCAGGTTTCCGAGGTTGCCGGACCGGGACGTTATTCCCCGCTCAACTGGTTTCCGCTAGGCCAAGCGCTTCCGCGCTGGCCGTGCGCCCGGCTGACGGAGTTGGGTGTTGCCTGTATAATACGCATCGGTTTCCCCCCGTCCCATCCACGCCTTCCGCGCGTTCAGGAGAGAGATTAACATGCCCCCACAGACCATGTTTGAGAAGATTTGGGACGCCCACGTAGTTCGGGAAGAACCTGGCGAACCGGGCCTCATCTACATTGATTTGCACTTGGTCCACGAAGTCACTTCCCCGCAGGCGTTCGACGGGCTTCGCACGGCCGGACGCAAGGTCCGGCGCACTGATCTTACGGTCGCCACCGCCGACCACAATACGCCCACTTGGGACCTTTCCCTCCCGGTCATCGACGAGATTTCCATGAACCAACTCGACGCCTTGACCCGCAACTGCGAGGAATTCGGAGTCACCCTGTACGACCGGTTCAGTCCGTTTCAGGGCATCGTCCACATCATTGGCCCCGACCTTGGCTACACCCAGCCGGGCAAGACCGTGGTCTGCGGCGACAGCCACACCTCCACCCACGGCGCGCTGGGCGCCTTAGCCGTGGGGATCGGCACCTCGGAAGTAGAGCACGTCCTGGCCACCCAAACCCTGCGCCAGTTCAAGCCTTTGACCATGGAAGTCCGGGTCGATGGCGCTCTGCCTCCGGGCGTCAGTCCCAAGGATGTTATTCTGGGCATCATCGGACGCATCGGCGTGAACGGAGGCACCGGCCACGTCATTGAATACACCGGCGAAGCCATCAGGTCCATGTCCATGGACGGGCGCATGACCGTCTGCAACATGAGCATAGAGGGCGGCGCCCGGGCCGGGATGATCGCCCCCGACGAGACCACCTTCGAGTACGTAAGGGGCCGTCAATTTGCTCCCCAAGGCGCTGACTTCGACGCCGCCGTCGAACAGTGGCGCCAATTGGCGACCGACCCCGGCGCGACCTACGACAAGACCGTGGTGATCAACGCCGCCGAACTGGAGCCGTTCGTGACCTGGGGGACGAAACCCGATATGGTGGCGCCGATCAGCGGCAGGGTCCCTGACCCGGCGTCGTTCGGCCAAGAGGCCGACCGGGAAGCCGCCGGCCGCGCCTTGGCCTACATGGGACTGGAGGCAGGCACCCCGATACAGGACATCAAGATCGACCGCATATTCGTCGGCGCTTGCACCAACGCCCGGCTGGAGGACCTCCGGGCCGCCGCCGACGTGGTCCGTGGCCGCAAGGTGCACCCCGACGTTTACGCCATGGTGGTGCCCGGCTCGGCAAAGATCAAGAAAGAAGCCGAGGAAGAGGGCCTGGACCGCATCTTTACCGAGGCCGGTCTCGACTGGCGGGTAGCCGGCTGCTCGATGTGTCTGGGAATGAACCCCGACATACTCGAACCAGGCCAGCGCTGCGCCGCCACCTCCAACCGAAACTTCGAAAACCGGCAGGGAAAGGGCGGCCGCACCCATCTGGTCAGCCCGGCGATGGCGGCGGCGGCCGCCATCGCCGGGCACTTCGTCGATGTCAGAGACCTGTAGGAAGAACTGTTTATCTAATTGGCTTCAGGACCTCGAAGATGAACATGCTTGACGGCACAGCCCTGGGAGACTACGGCCATCCGATATTCAAGCGTGACGGCTTTACCTGCGTCTATTGCGGCTTCGACGGCAATGGGTTCAACAATTGGCGTCAGCTAAGCGTCCACCATCTTAGGCCTGCCGCTAGTGGGGGAACGAACTCGGAAACGAACCTGGTTACCGCATGCCATTTCTGCAACTCGGTTACGAGCCGTATGAAATTCCCGGCCAACGAGAGCGCCGATGAGATACTCAAGCTGAAAAGAGAACGCGTTTCCAAACGACTCAACCCGTTCTACGAGTTCTGGTCGCACCAGGTTGCGCCAAGGATTGCCGGCCTGAATCCCGAGCAGGGCGGTTCATATTTGCCTCATCCCTTGGTACTGGACATCCGGGCCGTCGAAATGACCGATGATCAACTCCTTCAGTTCTGCGCCGACAACGGGGCCTTGCAAATCGAGCTTACGGCAAAGAGGGAGCTGATCGTCATGCCGCCAACTGGTGGAGAAACCGGATGGCAAGAGAACAGGTTAAACGTGCGTCTGGGAATTTGGGCCGAGCAGGATGAGATGGGTATATCTCTCGGCCCGTCAGCAGGGTTCATTCTTCCCAACGGAGCTACACGGGCCCCCGACGCTTGTTGGGTACTTCGGGACCGGTGGGATGCCTTGGAGCGAGAGGGTCGAAGAAAACTCGTCCCTCTTTGCCCGGACTTCGTCGGTGAGGTCCGGTCTCTTTCGGATAGCCTGGCGAGCGCCCAGGCCAAGATGGTCGAATACATCGATAACGGAGCCCGGCTGGGGTGGCTCATCGATCCGTGGCAACGGCGCGTCTACGTTTACCGTCCAGGTGCGGCCCCCCAAGTCCTGGACGACCCCACGACGGTGTCCGGCGAAGCGGTGCTGCCGGGCTTTGACCTCAATCTCCAAGAGATTTGGTAACCGAGAGGACGATTATGGACCCGTTCATCAAACTTACCGGCGTCGTGGCGCCCTTGGACCGGGTGAATATCGACACCGACATCATTATTCCGGCGGTCTACCTCAAGAGCATTGAGAGTTCCGGGTATGAGGACGTCCTGTTCACCCCTTGGCGGTACAACGAGGACGGTAGCCCCAACGCCGATTTCGTGCTCAATCAACCGGACTACCGTAACGCCAACGTCTTGGTGGCCGGCCACAACTTCGGTTGCGGTTCCTCCCGGGAGCATGCCCCCTGGGCGCTGCGCGACTACGGCATCAAGTGCATCATTGCGCCCAGTTTCGCCGATATCTTCTACAACAACTGCTTCAAGAACGGCCTGCTCCCCCTCCGGCTTTCCGAAGAAGAGGTTCGGCTCATCATGGACAAGGCCAAGGAGAACCCCGGCGTGCAACTAACGGTGGACCTGGAAGGGCAACGGGTCTGGGATGAAGACGAGGAGATTTCGATCTCCTTCGAGGTCGACCCGGCTCGCCGGCATAACCTGCTCAACGGGCTGGATGACATCGGCCTTACCCTGCAGTTCGAAGACAAAATCGCCGCCTATGAGGCCAGCCGCGGGCTTTAACGGGCTCAAAGTCCGTAGCGGGCCGGAAGTCCCGGAGCCGGGGGCAATCGGTCCCTTAGTGCGGTGGTACCGGCCCGGTTTCCACTTCATCCGGCGGCGGGAAGGCCACGGCCACTTGCTCTTGGAAATCGGTCTCGTAACGCTGCATGCGACCCTGGCGCACCTGCTCGTCCAGCGACGGGCGGCGCACCGGCCGGGGGGCGGCGGGGGCGTAGCCGATAACGCCCTTCTCCTCCAGCGCGGAGACTTCCGGGGCGGTCATTCCCAACAACTCCGTCAACACCAGGTGGTTGTGTTCCCCCATTATCGGCGCCGCGTAAGGCTCGACCGCCGGAGTCCCCGAGAACTTCCACGGACGTCCGGCGTAGGGTAGCGGCGGCATCCCGGTGCTGTCATGGTGCCGGACCACCTCGAAGAACCCTCTGTCTCTCAGATGCGGGTCGAAGAGCAGGTCCTTGCTGTCCAGCACCGCGCCGGCGGCGACGCCGTCGGCCTGTAGCCGGCGCATCAATTCATGGGCGTCCCAATGGGGCGTGACCTCCTCCAGCCGGCTGTCCAATTCCGTCCTGTTGTTCCAACGGTCGAGACGGCCAGCGAACCGCGGGTCATTCTCCCATTCCGGTCTGTCCAACACCCGGCAAAGGCTGCGCCATTCTTCGTCGTTAGACACCGCGACGGCGATCCAGCGGTCTTCACCGCTACAGGGATAGCAACCGTGAGGCGCCATTACCGGGTCCCGGTTGCCGATGCGGGTTGGCAAACGCCGATTGGCCGAAAAGTCCATCAGCGCTTCGGGTATGGTTGAGCTCGATGTTTGCGCTTGGGAAACGTCGATGAATTGTCCCTGCCCAGTGCGCAGGCGGTGCATCAACGCCGTCATCAACGCGAACACCGTGTGCTCGCCGGCGGTGTAGTCGGTATAGGGGATTTCGGCCATGACAGGATGGCCGTCCGCATAGCCGGTGGTGTAGGCCAACCCGGCGGCGCCTTCGGTGGCCGGGCCCGTGGCGCCGAAATTGGCCCAAGGCCCCGAAAAACCGTACCCTGTCGACGACACCATGATAATGTCCGGTTTGAAGCGCCGCAGGTCGTTGTACTCCAGTCTGAAATTCTTGATAACCCGCGGGGTGAAATTCTCCGCAAAGACATCCGATATTGATATCAACCGTCGTAGAACTTCCATTCCTCCGGGATCGTTGAGCTCCAGAGTAATGCCCAGCTTGTTGCGGTTTTGCTCGTAGAAATTTGCGCCGCGGTCCCAGAACGCCCCGTCCATCTCGTTGAGGTATACGGAGTCGCTGCGGTAACTCTCCAGCCGCCGGGTGGACTCGAGCCGTATCACCTGGGCTCCCATGTCCGCCAGCAGTTTCATGGCGAAGGGAATGGCGATAAGCTGGCCCATCTCGACCACGCGTACACCGGCCAGAGGACCGCCGTTGGCCATTAGATAACCCCGTCGGACTGCAATTGTTCCATCCGGCCGCCGGAGAAACCCAGCCGGCCGGCCAGCACCTCTTGGTTGTGCTGGCCCAACGTGGGGGCCGGGGCCGCTCGCCAGGGAGTGGCCTCCATGTTGAAGGGCGCTCCGGGGTATTTCAGCCGTCCCGTCACCGGGTGTTCGATGTCTACAAAATAGCCTCTGGACTCGAACTGAGGATCGGCCAACACCTCTTCCGGCGACTGGATGACGCCGTAAATAAACCGGTGTTGGTGGGAGGCGTAGAACATATCGTACTTGTTTTGCTTGATGAAATATTCGTCGAAGATCCGGCCCAACTCCTCTGCGTTGGCCAGCCGTGCCGATGGCGTGGCGAACCTGTCGTCGTCAAGCTCGGGAAGGCCCAGGAAATCGACCACCGTCTTCCATTCGAAGCTCGCGGAGAGCCCGGGGCTGGGCAGCATGTGGCCGTCGGCCGTGGCCCGAAGCCGGTTGAGGTCGCCGCTGTGGTTGGGTTGGCGCCGGCGGACGGCTCCGGTGTAGGTGAAGTTGTTGACCACGTCCCTGAGCCCCGACGCCACTGCCTCCTGTATCGATACGTCCACGTGCTGCCCCTCGCCGGTCATACGCTGGTGGTACAAGGCCATCAGCGCGGCCGAGGCGGCATCTGTTCCGGCCTTGAACTGGGCTTGGTTGAAAGCATGCTTCAGCGGCTCCCGGTCATAGGCTCCGAAGATATACATCAGGCCACCCAAGGCGTACTCCACGATGTCGGCCGCCTTGAAATCGCGGTACGGCCCGGTCTGTCCAAAGTTAGAAATGGACACCATGACCAAACGGGGGTTTTCCTGCCTCAACGAGTTGTAGTCCAGTCCCAAAGAGGTCATCACCCGTGGAGCGAAGTTCTCCACCAGTATGTCGCACTCGCGGACCAGCGACCGGACGATTTCGATTCCCTCGGGGTGTTTGAGGTTGAGGGTAACGCTTCGTTTATTGGTGTTGAGGTAGGAAAAGGGAAGGCTCTTTTCCGGGTCGGCGTCGTCGTTGAGGAAGGGACCTGTAAGCCGGCCCGGATCGCCGCCGGGCCGCTCGATTTTGACCACGTCGGCCCCGAAATCCGCAAGCAGCTTGGTGCAGTAGGGACCGGCAATGCGATGGGTAAGGTCCACCACGATTACGCCTTCCAGGGCGGTGGGCATAGGGCTATGTTTCCGGTATGTAGTTCAATTTGACGATAGCCCTCGCCAGGCTGCTAGGTCCGGAGGCATGGAGCCGCGCAGGGAAGGGGGTTTACCCTTGTCAAGAGACCCGGAAGGTCCTGGGGCAGGGACGCCAGTGGAGGGACTCCGGTTCTGCCTGGGATTCAGAACGCCGGCGGAGGCTCGTCGAAGGGGGCACCGTTCGCTTCGGCTTCCAGACGCCGACGGTTCCAGTCGGTCCACTCACGACGCTCTTCCGCCCGGCCCTCCGCTAGGCCTTCCGCGCGGGCTTCCGCCCGACGCTTCTCGATGCGCGGTTTGAGAAATTTGTCTGTCAGGTACCTTGCAGTGACCACGGTAAGCCCTCCCGCAACGTCAATAGCGCTGATGGTTAGTATCGCATATATGATAATCAGCGGCGAGGCCGGTGCGGCGGCGCTCACAACGGCGATTGCGGTCCCCGCGATGCCCTCCTGGTTCCCGCTGGAAACTTCCGCCCATGTTATAAGACCAGTCCACGCAACCGTAAGCGCGAAGATCAGGGCCAAACACCAAGGTAGCCATTTTCGAGCTACGCTCAGCGGCGATTCTAATTTCGAGCGATCACCGGCCAATGGCGGCGATGCCCAAAATCATACGGCTGTGCTTGGTACCAATTCTTCCCCCCAACTCCCAACGAGCCTGGATTCCGGCTTTCGCCGGAAAGACGGAATGATGCCTAGCCGGGATTGATCAGGCGAAGCAGGGTGTGGCGGCGGTTCTTGGTGTAGGGCCGGACCTGCTCCGGCCAACGGCCCAGTTCCACCGCATCTCCCCAACCGGATGATGTCAGTATTTCGGGGCTCTCGATCTCGTACATGGCGTGGAATCGCGGCTCTCCTTCCGGGACAACCGTCCTGGTCTCGCCGCCAATGAGCACCTGGAACTGCTGGGTCTCGAACCTCGCAATGGGTCCCACTCCCGACACCTTGCTCAATTCCGGACAATGCTCGGTGTCGTAGACCTCGTGAAAGAGGGCCTCTTTGGCCCCGTCTACGTCCATACTGGCGATAAACAAATACTTGGATCGCTCTGCCATACCCTAACTCCCAAAAATATCTCTGCGCTCTCTGTGGTGAATCAAAATGCCCTGCGGTGGGAAGCCTCCGTTTCCGAACTGGTGATGAACTCCAAGAGTACGGCGCGGCCCCTTTCTTCAGTGACCTTGCGGGCGCGGGCGAAAGCGGCGGCCACTTCTCCCGGGTCGTCGATCCGCTCTGCGTAACCACCCATGGCGGTCCCCATGTCGGCATAGTTGCCTCCCAGGTCACGGCTGTTGTACAGCCGGTGGGAGTCGGCCATCGCGTTGGTCTCCGCCGCCATGGTGGAGTTGTTCAGGACAACGGTGATTATTGGCAGGTTCGAGCGTACCGCGGTCTCGAAGTCGAGCCCCACCATCCCAAAGGCGGCGTCGCCCATAAAATTGACGCACACTTTGTCGGGTTGGGCCAGCTTGGCCCCTATCGTAAGGCCCAGGCCGGTGCCCAAGCCGTGGGACTTACCCCAGCCCAAGTAGGTGCGGGGACCGTTGGAGCGGTAGAACGGGATGATCTGGTCCCTGGGGCTGCCGGAGTCGTGGGTAACTATGGCGTCTTCCGGCGGGATGGCGCGCATGAAGTCCCAGATCACCCGGTAGGGGTTAATCGGCCGGGAGTTGTCGGTCAGCTTGGGCAGCCATCCAGCCAGCCAGCCGTCCCGCTCCGAGGTGACCTCTCGGGCGATGGCTTCGTTGTTCCTGCGGCTGTCTCCGACGATTTCCCGGCACGCCTCTATCATCTGGCGGAGTACCAGTTTGGCGTCGCCGACAATCGGAAAGTCGATGTTGTAATCCTTATTAATGTCGGCCGGTTCGTTGGTCGCTTGGACCAACGTCTTGCCCGGGGGCAGCGTCATGCACATGTTGTGCCGGGTGAAGCTGGTGCCGACTCCGAAAATGAGGTCGGCCCGGCGGACGAAATGGAAAACGGTACCGGAGAGGGTGAGGGCCGCGCTGCCCAACGCCAACGGATGGACCTCCGGGAAGGCGCTCTTGCCCAGCAGGGTGGTCGTAACCGGGACCTGCAACAACTCCGCCAACTCGATGAGTTCATCGGTAGCCTTGCCGTACAGCACTCCCTGGCCCGCCATGATAACAGGGTAGCGGGCGGAACAGAGGGCGCGGGCGGCAGCTTCCACGTCCCTTGGGTCGCCCTGGGAAGCCACCGGCCGGCTGGGCACGTAGTAGAACGACTCTTCGGACACCTCCTCGTTGGCTATGTCCGAGGGGATCTCGACAGCCACCGGGCCGGGGCGGCCCTGGCGAAGGGAGGCGAAGGCCCGCCTCATGATTTCCGACGTGCGGTCCGGAGCGTTGATCTGTTCGATGCTCTTGGTGATCGAGGCATAGCTCTGCACAGAGCTGTAGTGAGGTGAAATACCGCCTCGTTCCCGGCCGTGTCCCAAGGGCAGCAGGAGCATTGGGATGGAGTCCGAATAGGCGGTGGCCACGCCGGAGTACGCGTTTTCGGCGCCGGGGCCATACTGCATGGCGAATACCCCCATGCGGTCCCCGTTGGTCGCTCTGCTGAACCCGTCGGCGATGCCGACTCCGACCCGTTCCTGGCGGCAGATTATCGGGCGTATTCCCCCCTCGGCCGCCGACTCGATAACCGGCGTGGTGGGGAAACACGGAAGGTACTCTACGCCCTCCCGTTTCAGTATCTCAGTGATTGCATCGACTGTTTTCACCAGCTTGCCTCCTGCCGCGGGTCCGGCTAATTGATGCCTGAGTATAACATCGTCCCGACATAACATTACCGGCGACCCGGCATAACGCAGGGTCATTTAATTGTCCCCTCCCCCTTTGGGGAAGGGTTAGGGTGGGGGCGTTCCCTAACGTGAGCGACCATCGTTATTGCCAGCATTTCACACTCACCCCAGCCCTCTCCCTCAAGGGCGAGGGAGAATTAAAAGACCCTGAGCATAACAATACCTGGGCTGCCAGCGAGAAAAGTCATCCGACCGTCGGTGTTCGCTGCCCTGCCCCCTGGCTGGCGTGGGGTCGAGCCGGCCTGACCGGTCAACCGCTGCGGGAATTTCGGAGGGATTCGATACGGGCCGCGGCCGGTTTCAGTATGGCATAGAGGAAATTGTTCACCGGGGTCGGAACGTCCACCTCCCGGCCCAAGCGAATCACCGTGCCCGTCAGCCCTTCCAGTTCCACCGGCTGGTTCTCAATGAAGTCTTTGGCCATGGACGCCCTCCCCTGCCCCGGGAAACGGTCCAGGGCGTCCATGGCCCACTGCAGGGAGTCGGCCATGATGGGGGCCGCGTGCGCCCGCCCCACCGCCAGGGCTTCCTGGATGGCCTCCTGGATCAGTTTGCGGGTCGCGGGGATGGTGCGCATCTCTTCGTACACGCAGTTCGCGGCGGCGCACACGGCTGCCGAGCCGACGATGTAAGCGAACTTCTTCCACAGCATGCCCGGCATGTTCTCGTGGAGGTTCACCCGCCAGCCGGCTTCCTGGAACTGTTGCATCAGGTCTTCGCCGCGGCGGGTAACGGCCACTTGCATCTCGCCAAAGGTCGCCGTGCCGGGGCCGCCCTGGAAGACTGCGCCGGGTTCGGTGATTCGGCCTTCCATGTAGGCCGATCCGATCATCACCCTTGATTCGCCCAGAACGCTGGCGAGTTGCGCGCCGTTGTCGATGCCGTTCTGGAGGGTCAGCACCACCGTGCTGGGCCCCACCAAGGGGGTCGTTGCCGGAATCGCCTGGCCGTTGTGGTACATCTTCACGGCGAATAGGACCAGGTCCTGGACACCTGCCACGGACGTATCCTGCAATCCTCGGCCTGGGGCCGTGAAGTTGCCGTCGAGCTGGCTTTCCACCCTCAGGCCCTGCTGCTGTTGTATGGCCTCCAGGTGTTTCCCTCGGGCCACGAATGTTACCTCATGGCCGCCACGGGCCAGCAGTCCGCCGAAATACCCCCCAACACCCCCGGCGCCCACTACTGCGACTTTCATTTGATACCTGGCTCCTTAAGAGTGATTTGCTGGGGAATGAGTCCGCAGGATACAAGGTCCCGGCAGTGCGGAGTCGAACTGTCCGGATGGGAAGCCCTCACCCGTTCGACGCCACCGGGTGGCCGAATTCCGCCCGCAGGTCCCGTTTCAGCACCTTTCCCATGGCGTTCCTGGGCAATTCGTCTACGAAGATAACGGAACGGGGCCTTTTGAATCCGGCCAATTTGTCATGACAGAATTGGATGATCTCTTCTTCGGTCACGCCGCCGGGCAACCCGACTACCACCGCCCGCACCTCCTCCCCCCACTCCACGTCCGGTACTCCGATTACGGCCGCGTCGTCGACACCCGGATGAGAGCGGAGCACCTGCTCCACCTCTTCGGGGGAGACCATCTCTCCGCCCCGTTTGATGAAGTCCTTGCCCCGGCCGGCAAGGTAAATGTAATCGTCTTCGTCCCTATATCCCAGGTCGCCGGTGTAGACCCAACCCGACCGCATAGCATCCCGGGTGGCCGTTTCCTCCCGCCAGTAGCCGGCCATCATGCGGGGGCCCCGCGCCACGATTTCCCCCGTCTCTCCAATGCCCACCGGGTTGCCGTCCTCGTCGACGATCGTCACCTCCACGTCCTCCAATGGCTTCCCGATGGAGGTGAGCCGGCGCAGCTTGACCTCAATCTCCAAGGGGTCTCCCTCCAGCACGTGGTCCTCCGGGGGCAGCATCGTAATCGTGGAGGCAGTCTCGGTCTGGCCGAAAGCGTTGATGAACCTGGCCCCCGGAAACGCCCCGATGGCCCGCCGTATCACTTCTACGGGCATGGGAGCCGCGCCGTAGGTGATGACGTCAAGGGAAGACAGGTCGAATTCCCCAAACCGGGGGTGGTCGATCAGTTGTTTCAGCATGGTGGGCACCAGCATGGCCCGGTTGGCCCGGTGGCGCTCCACTTGCTCCATCCACTCCACGGCGCCGAACTGCCGCATCACCGCCAAGGTGCGGCCGCCGTAAACCGCAGCCAAGGCCGCCTGAAGTCCGGCGATGTGGTAGAAGGGCACCGTGATCAGGTTGGTCTCCTCCACGTCCGGGTCGGCCGGGGCAACCGTGGACAGCAGGTACGACGCGAAGCTGTCGTGGGTGAGCATCACCCCCTTGGGGACACCCGTCGTCCCGGCAGTGAACATGATGACCGTGGTGTCGGCATCGTCTGCTTCCGGGAAGTGCATTTGATCGGGTATCGCCCCGGCCAACAGGCCTTCGTAGTCCGCACCGCCGCCGGCGTCCAACACGATAATCCGTTCCCGTTCGAGGCCGGTCTGTTCCGGCAGTCGCTCTACCAAGGGCAGGTACCGCTCCCCGATGAGGAGACAGGAGGGACGGGCGATGGACAACATGGTTTCCAGCTCGTCTGATTTGGCCCGGAAGTTCACGGGCACATAGATAGCGTCCAGTTGGGCCGCGGCGAAATAGGCCTCGATCGACTGATTCGTATTGACCTGCATCGTGGCAACCCGGTCTCCGGCGCGGGCACCCATATCCGAGAGCACATTGGCCAAGCGGTTCACCCGGTCCGCCAGAGTCTCAAAAGAGTATTCCTGGCCGTCGAAAATGATGGCCGTCCGGTCCGGAACGATGGCCCCGGCGATGGTCAGGAATTCGGATGTGTTCATCTGGCAGCTCCCCTGTTTCGGTACGACGGGCGGCCCCAAGCGATTGTTACGGGCAACCGCCCGTGAGGCCTACTAGGATTGCGAAGCCGGAATCAACGGCCGGCTGACATACGGGCCGCCAGCCGCGCTTCCAACTCCAGGCCGCGGGTCAAGTCCAACCCGTCGCCGCCGCGGAGCGCCTCTTTCATTGCAGCGACTGCTCCGGGTTCCAATTGGGCCAGCTCGCGGGCTGCCAGCCAACCCTCAGCCAGCAGGTCATCCTTGGCGACCACCCTGGTCAGCAGGCCCATCGACTTCGCTTCACCGGCCCCGAAGCGCCGGCCGGTCAGCAACACGTCCAATGCCCGGGCGGTACCGGTCGCCCGCGGCAGCGTTTGGGAACCGCCTGCGGCCGGTATCATCCCCAGACGCGCCTCCGGCATGGAGAACACGGTGTCTTCGGCGGCAATGCGCAAATCACCCAGAAGCGCGATCTCCACACCGGACCCGATGCAAAATCCATGCACTGCGGCGACAACCGGTTTATCCAAGTTTAACATCTGTCCCCAGACATCGCGTTGCCACCGCACGCGGCGGGCAATCGCCAGCGACGGTGCGGCGCCGAATTCGGTCAGGTCTGCGCCGGCGCAGAAGCCCCGTCCCTCTCCGGTAACCAGCAGGGCCCGCACCTCGGGGTCATCCGCCACCGCCGCCAATGCCTCGGAGAAATCGTCCCTCATCTGGATATTGTAGGCGTTCAACACCCGGGGGCGGTCCAGCGAAATCCTGGCCACCGGCCCCTTCTTCTCGTAAATGAGCGTGGGGAACGGAGGCATCAACACCGGCCCCGGTGTGGGCGCACCCGGACAAGGTCCTTCGGGAACGGGTTCAAGACGCCGGAACAGCCCGGGAATATAGGTCGTCCAAGTCGACTTCGGTGTGGCGAAGGCCGATGTTCTCCAAGTTGTGGGCGTCGCTCACCTCGAAGAGCAACAACCCGTGAGCGCGGGCCACCTCTTCCACCTGGGCCTTTCGGATGTGCCAATTGTGGATGTAGTTGTCGATTTCGATGGCGTGGACGTCGGGTTCGATGATTATCTCCGGAGAGTAATAGCCTGGGTGACAGTAGCTGCGAAAAACGCGGCCTTCTGGAAGGAACAGCTCGGCGACCTGGTACTCGGCGAAGGGGTTCCGCTCCGGGCGTACTTCGATCTCCCAACCGGGAATGATAAGCACCTCGCCGGGGAAGCGCCGTTCCACCAGCTCCCTGAACTCGAAGGACCATTCTTTATTGTGGTGGTCGGTGATGGCGATGCCGTCGATGCCCCGGGACTTGATCTGCGCCACCACCTTTTCGGCGATCTCGACGGACGGAGGCGCGAAATTGAAAGCTTCCCAAACGTGAGTATGCAGGTCGAGTTTCAGCTTCAAACACTCCCTCTTTTTGAATCAGGATTTGCCGGAATCGGGAATTGTGGAAATTGGACGTCCCGCGAATCCAATAATCCTGGTTCGGACTATTCCCCCGTGAATTTTGGAGACCGCTTTTCCAAAAAGGACTTGATGCCCTCCTCCCGGTCCGCAGTGCTCTGTAAGATCACGTTGAGGTCCGCTTCCAGACGCAGTCCCGCATCCAAAGGCAGGTCCATCCCCTTCGCAATAGCTTCCTTAACGTAGCGCGCCCCCAATGGGCTGCCGGAACAGAGCGTTTCCGCCAGTTCCCGGGCAGTCTCGGCCAGTTGCTCCGGACCGTCCACGACGCGGTTGACCAGCCCAATGGAGCAGGCCTCGGCGGCGTCGATGTCCCGTCCGGTCAGGAGCAGGTCCCGTGCCCAGCTTGGACCCACCAGCCTGGGGAGCCTCTGGGTGCCGCCGTCCCAAGGAAACATGGTCGAAGACAACGCGCCGAATCCAAGGCGGACGCCGGCGGCGGCGATCCGAATGTCTCCGGCCAAGGCCAACTCCATCCCATGCGCCAAGGCGTCGCCATTCAGCGCCACTAACACCGGCGCCGGCAGGTCCGCCACTGCCGAAGCGACCCGCATTTCCGAGATCCATTGAGCGGCGGCCGGTTGGGTCAACCCAAGCGGCATCTCCTCGCGTCCGGCGGAGAAATCATCGCCGTTCGCCGTCAATACTACCAGACGCAGTCCGTCGTCCTCAGAAAGCGTCTCAAAGCAGGCCTTCAACTCCGCGGCCATCTGTGGATCGATCCGGTTGCGGGCGCCGGGACGGTCCAGAGTGACGGTGGCCATTGCCTCGTCCCGCCGCAAATTCAACGACTCAAATCTGATGTTTTCGCCTTCTAACGCCGGCCTTCGACAGGCTTGGACTATCCCGGCAAACAGGTTCGAATAGACGAATACTAAGTCTGTCAGGCCAACCTTGACAAGGGCAAAGGGGCTTGATTAACATAGGTTAGCACTCTCCGCTGCAGAGTGCTAAATTTGGGCAAGATTGCAGGGGTCATTCCAGAGTCCCCGGCGAATTAAAGGAGGCTACGGTGGCGAACTTTGTTCCGTTAGGAGAGCGCGTGGTAGTGAAACCCAGTGAGGGTGAACAGACCACCAAGGGAGGCATATACCTGCCTGACACCGCCAAGGAAAAGCCCCAGGAAGGAGAGGTCGTGGCTGTGGGACCCGGGAGGGTGGCGGACGATGGTTCCAGGATTGCAATGGAGTTGAGCGCCGGCGACCGGGTAATCTACTCGAAGTTCGCCGGGACCGAGTACAAGGATGGCGACGAGGAGTTTCTGATTCTTCGCGAGAGCGACGTCCTGGCAAAAATCTCTTAAGGGCGGGCGCCAGTGAGGGGACACCCCCGAATCGCCAACCAGATCAAACCATCAATTAGTCGCAATTAGTTAAGGAGGAATGGATGCCAGCCAAGAAATTGACTTACTCTGAGGACGCACGCAAGTCCCTCCGTACCGGGATCGACATTCTGGCCGATTCCGTCAAGATCACGCTGGGCCCCAAGGGCCGCAACGTGGTTCTCGACAAGTCCTTCGGGCCTCCCCAGGTGTGCAGCGACGGCGTTACTATCGCCAAAGAAATCGAGTTGCCCGACTCTTTCGAGAACATGGGCGCACAGTTGCTTAAGGAAGCAGCCACCAAGACCAATGACGCCGCCGGCGACGGCACCACCACGTCGGTGGTCTTGGCCCAGGCGATCATTACCGACGGGTTCAAGAACGTGACGGCCGGCACGAACCCCATGGCCATCAAACGAGGTATCGAGCGCGCCGTCACCGCCGTGGTGGCGGAAGTGCAGGGCATGGCGCAGTCCGTGGAGACCAGGGAGCGCATCGGCCAGGTGGCCAGCCTCTCAGCGCACGAAGAAGCCATCGGCGAGACCATCGCGGAGGCGATGGAGAAGGTCGGCAAAGACGGCGTCATCACCGTAGAAGAGTCCAAAGGTCTGTCGGACGAGATTGAGTACGTGGAAGGCATGCAGGTCGACCGCGGCTACATCTCGCCCTATTTCATCACCAACCCCGACCGCATGGAGTCGGTGCTGGAAGACCCCACCATCATCATCACCGACAAGAAGATTTCCGCCGTCGCCGACATGTTGCCAGCCTTGGAAAAGCTGCTCCAGGTAGGCCGGAAGAACGTGGTGATCGTCTCCGAGGACGTTGACGGCGAAGCCTTGGCAACCATCGTGGTCAACAAGCTCCGCGGCACCCTCAATGCCCTCGCGGTCAAGGCGCCGGGGTTTGGCGACCGCCGGAAGGCGATGTTGGAAGACATAGCAATCCTGACCGGCGGTACCGTGATCAGCGAAGAAACGGGCCGCAAGCTGGACTCCGCAACTCTCGAGGACTTCGGGCAAGCCCGCCGGGTGTCGGCCACCAAGGACGAGACCACAATCGTGGAGGGCCGCGGCTCCGAGGACGCCATCCAGGCCCGGATCACCCAGATCAAGGCCCAGATCGAAGACACCACTTCGGAGTTCGACCGCGAAAAGCTGCAGGAACGGATGGCCAAGCTGTCCGGCGGCGTCGCGGTGATCAAGGTCGGCGCGGCCACCGAGATTGAGTTGAAGGAGCGGAAGGCCCGCGTCGAGGACGCCCTCTCCGCCACCCGCTCGGCCGTTGAAGAAGGTATCGTGCCCGGAGGCGGAGTGGCCTTGGTACGCGCCCAACGCTCCTTGGAGAACCTCGGCGACATGCCTGCCGACGAGAAGGTGGGAGTCGACATAATCCGCCGCTCCCTCGAACAGCCCCTCAAGCTCATCGTGGAAAACGCCGGATTCGAAGGCGCGGTGGTGCTGAACCAAGTGAAACAGCAAGCCGACGACTACGGCTACGACGCCGAGGTCGGTGAATACGGCCCCATGCTGGAGCGGGGCATCGTGGACCCGGCAAAGGTAACCCGCTCGGCGCTGCAAAACGCGGCCAGCGTCGCCGCCATGGTCCTCACAACCGAGTCCATGATCAGCGAAATCCCCCAGGACAGGCCAGCCATGCCGGCCATGCCTCCTGGTGGCGGAATGGACTTCTAGTCCCTTCCGGCCTCGCTGCAAGCAAGGCAATCGGAGCCGTCCTGACTTCATCGGGACGGCTCTTTCGGTAACTGTTCAGACTTCGGGGGATCTGCTTGACCAGCGGCACCGCCGACAGGGCAATTTAGCTTTGAGCAAGGCTGTATCCCCGTCCTCTGCGGGCATTCGTCCCCTCAACTCTGAACAGTTACCTCTTTCGTTTCCCTCTGTGCTGTCCGCGCTCTCTGTGGTTAAATTACAGGTATGGTCAGAATATTTCCCTCCGCCGAGGCGGCCTTGGCCGACCTCCCCGACGGCGCGGTAGTCGCAATCGGCGGCTATGCCGGTGTCGGCGTTCCAGAATCATTGGTCCGGGCCCTGTTGGGGCGGGGACCTAAAGGCTTGACCTGCATCTGCCAGGGCGCATGGCCCCATCGCGAGGGGGGGGGCGGTATCGCCGACCTGATCGAAGCGGGACTCGTCGCGCGTCTGATATCTCCGATGCCTTTCCCTGAAGGGTACGAAGGGCCGGGGTGCGAAGGCTCGATCAAGAAGCGCTGGGAATCCGGGCATCTCGAAATAGAGGTCGTTCCCGCCGGAATACTTGCTGAACGGCTCCGGGCCGGCGGGGCGGGGCTGGGCGGCGTCTTCCTGCCCACCGGAGTCGGCACCAGGTTCGCCGAAGGCCGGGAGGTGCGGAGCATCGCCAGCCGGGACCACGTATTCTACCCTGCCCTCAAGGCCGGTTTCGCCTTGCTGCGCGCCCAAGCCGCCGATACGCTGGGCAACCTGGTCTATCAGGGGGCGCAGCGTAACTGGAACCCCACCATGGCGATGGCCGCTTCCACAACCATAGTCGAAGTCGACGAGGTATATGAGCCAGGGGGCCTTGACCCGGAATTGGTAATCACTCAAGCCATATTCATTGACCGAATCGTGAACACGGACCGAATCGCGAAGACGGACCGAATCGTGAACACGGCATGATCACAGAGCGGCTCGACCATTCAAACATGACCAGCAGGGCTGCAGCCGAGCTTCGCGCGGGAGAAGCCGTTGCCCTCGGTCCGGGTCTTCCGGGCCTACTCCCGGCGCAGGCATCTTCCCCCAACGCCGTCTGGTTCTTGAGTGACAACGGGGTCGTGGGGTATCAAGCGGGGGCGCTGGCCGGGGCGCATCCTGCCGTCGATGCCAACGGGGACAGCGTGCGGGTTGCTCCGGGAGGCTCGTTCTGCGGCGTGGTGGACGTAGCGGGAATGCTCCGGGGCGGGCACGTCGCCCTGGCGGTAATTCAGGCCGCCCAAGTCAGCGCTGCGGGTGATTTCGTTCACTGGACCACCGCCGCAATACCGGGCCTGGCTGCGCCGGGCTCTGCTGTGGACCTGGCCTCCGGCGCGGGCCGCGTGATCGCCCTGCTGGCTCACAACGGCCCGGACGTCTGCCCGAACATCGTCGTCGAGTGCGACCTGCCTGTCGACGGCGTCCGGTGCGTCTCCCTGATAATCACCGACCTTGGGGTATTTGCCGTACGGGACGGTGGCCTGGTTTTGACCGAACTGGCTCCCGGCTGGACTGCCGATGAAGTCGTTACTCTTACCGGCGCTCCGCTGACAGTGTCGGCCGCCCTGAAAGAGATGTCGTTTGACGTCCCCGTGTTGTCTCAGCTCAAGAAGGTGTACCCAACCGCCCTCGACGCGTTGCACGACGTGCCTGACGGCGCGGTGGTGAACCTGGACGGGTTCGGCGGGCCCGGCGGGATGGCCCATTACCTGATGACCGGTCTGAGGGACCAGGGCGCCACCGGGCTGACCGTCATCAGCAACACCGCCGGAATCGCCCGGGTGGCCCGGTTTGGCGCCCCCGAAGGCGTAGTGCCCATAGATCACACCATCCTTGTCGAGAACAACCAGATCGCCCGGTCCGTCAACTCCTACCCAGTCTCTCCATCGGCCTCCCGGCCCAGTGCGTTCGAGGAGGTTTACCGGCGCGGCGAAGCCACCCTGGAGGTGGTTCCCCAAGGGACTCTTGCAGAACGCCTGCGCTCCGGAGGGGCCGGTGTGGGCGCGTTCTACACACCGACGGCCGTGGGTACCCTTCTGGCCGAGGGCAAAGAGACCCGCCACATCGACGGCAAGGAATACGTCCTGGAACACGGCATCCGTGCCGATTTCTGCATCATCCGCGGCCATAAAGCGGATACCCTTGGCAACGTCGTCTACAAGGGTACCTCCCGCAATTTCAACCCGGTGATGGCCACTTCGGCACGGGTGACGGTCGTCGAGGTGGACGAAATCGTCGAGCCCGGTGAGCTGGACCCGGAGGCAATAGTAACCCCCGGCATATTCGTCGACCGCATAGTCAAGCGGCCCGACGACTTTTCACCCTATCTGTAGACTCCGCGCGCTCTGCGGTGAAAACGATGTTCGAAAACAAAGAACGCCTGCCCCGGGAAATAATCGCCATGCGGGTGGCCAAGGAGTTGCCTGACGGCGGATACGTAAACCTGGGTATCGGTATCCCGACTTTGGTATCCAGCTTCGTTCCCGAAGGCAGGACGATCTTCTACCACAGCGAGAGCGGCATTCTCAACTGCGGCCCCCTGGCGGAAGAAGCCGATGAAGATATCGACCTGATCAACGCCGGCGGCCAGTTCCTGGAAGCGGTGCCCGGCATGTCTTTTTTCGATTCCGCCCAAGCCTTCGCCATGATCCGCGGCGGACACGTCGACGTCACTGTGTTGGGTTCCCACCAAGTCTCGGCCAAGGGCGATCTAGCCAATTGGATGCTGCCCCAGCGCGGCGTCGGCAACGTCGGCGGCGCGATGGACCTCGCCGCAGGCGCGCGCGGCGTCATCATTGCCATGGAACACACCGACCGCCAGAACAATCCCAAGATCGTCGAAGAATGCACCTTCCCGGTAACCGGCAAGGGCTGCGTCTACCTGATCGTCACCGACCTGGCAGTAATCGAGTGCACCGAAGACGGCCTCGTTCTGAAAGAATTTGCGCCCGGCTGGACGCCCGAAGAAATCCAGCAGCTCACCGGGGCCCGCCTGGCCATCGACCCCGGCATAAAAGAGTTCGAGCTATAAACAGGAGAAAACCATGTCGGAACCAATTTCCCAAGCAATTGCTGACATCAAGCAACTGGATTTGCAAAGTTTCAACGAAAGTCAGACCCGGCAGTTCGTAATAGACCGGTTGCTGACTAGCCTCGGCTGGAATCTTTTTAGCCCTCAGGAAGTGCAGCCCGATTACAAAGCCAGCAATGACATCGTTGGCTACGCCCTCTGCCCAGGCACGCCGGATGCCATTTTCGTCGAGACGAAACGGCCCGGAGTGAATCTGGAGAAGAATTTTAGGCGACTACTAATCTGCTGCGCTCAGCATAACGTCAATTTGGGCATCCTGACCGACGGCCGGTTCTGGTGGCTTTTTCTGCCCAGATACGATGGCCCACCGGAAAGTGGGGGCCTGACGTGGATGGAAAAACGGTTCGCCGAAGTCGATATTGTTGGGCAACGACCAAGAGACGTACAGAAAGCCTTCCTGGACTTTTTGGACAAAGACAAAGTGACAAGCGGAGAGGCAGTGGCCCTTGGCCAGAGCCGCATCGACGAAAGGGAGAAGAAGGCCAAAGCCGACAAAGGGATGATTGAGGCTTGGAATAATATTGTTTCTTCGCCGGATGCTGAATTGATCGAGCTCTTGACCAAGAAGACCAAAGAGGTTTGCGGGGTCAATCCAAGCCTGCCGTCGGTTAAGAAGTTCTTTCAGCAGCAAGGCTCCAAGATCAAAGCATCTTCAACTCCATCTGCCCACGCCAGCTCTCTTTCTGTAGCTCCAAGCGGGGGAAATCGCGTGTCTTGGGCATTCGGCGCCGAATCCGCCGAGTCCAAGAACTGGCGGTCTGCTTTAACCGAGTTTTGTGAGTTGATCCTTGACCGTCATCCCCAAGACTTTGAAAGAGTGTTGGATGTCAAAGGCAATAAGTATTCGTATTTTTCTCGTTCTGAAAGCGATCTAAAGGGGCCGAAGCCAATAGGTGATTCAGGCTACTTTGTGGCTGCGAATCACGGCCCAAACCAGATGATCACGATTTGCAACAAGGTTGCGATGCGCTTCGGTTACCCGCATGATTCGTTCAGCGCATGGTCGAAATAGTTTCACACTCGCAAGCACGGTCACCATCCAACAGTTTAGGGGACCGTGATGAACGACCCTAATATCTTAAAGGCAGGCCTAAAGGAGTGCGTCGAACTCAAGAGGAGGTGACGACGGCAGGTCCGGCGTTTTCAAGAATAGAGTAGCCGCGCGTTTGACTTGCCATTCGGGCCGATGTTAAGCTTCCCGGCACGATACATAGCAATTGTCAGGCCAATTGTTTGGCGGGAGCTTGGGTAAACCAGGCTGAGAGGGCGGCCATTATCGTCGCCGACCGTCTGTACCTGACCCAGGTAATACTGGCGCAGGGATAAGACGCTACAGATGGCTTCCCTTACCAAGCCGCCAGGCTCAATCCGGGCGGCTCTTTGGTTTGTAGACCTCCCGGTCCACCATCGCAGGCTGTGTAACCGCCAAGAGGAGAATGGGCGAGATGTCCGACGAACTGGTCATAGGCGGCAAGACTTTCAACTCCCGATTGATCGTCGGCACCGGGCGTTACCGCACCATGGAGGAAATGGTCGCCGCGGTAGAGGCTTCGGGGACGGAAATGATCACCGTGGCCATACGCCGGCTGGACTTGGACGACCCAACCGCCAAGACGCTGCTGGACTATATCGACTGGGGCCGCTACCAGATGCTCCCCAACACCGCCGGCTGCGCCACCGTGGAAGAGGCGCTCTTCGTCGCCCGTCTGGGCCGCGAAGTGGGGCAGACCAACTTCGTGAAGCTGGAAGTGATCCCTGACGCCAAGTACCTGTTCCCAGACGGCGCCGCGACTCTGGAGGCGGCCCGCCGGCTGGTGGATGAGGGTTTTGTCGTTCTGCCCTACATCCACGCGGACCCGGTGCTGGCCAAGAACCTGGAAGACGCCGGTTGCGCCACGGTGATGCCCTTGGGTTCGGCCATTGGCTCGGGCCAAGGCATCCACACCGTCGAAGAGGTGCGAATCATCATCGAGCAGGCCAACGTGCCGGTGGTGGTCGACGCGGGCCTGGCCGTACCATCGGATGCGTCCGAGGCGTTGGAAATGGGAGCCGACGCGGTGCTGGTCAACACCGCCATCGCCCAAGCCAACGACCCCGCCCTGATGGCCGAGGCGTTCAAGCAGGGCGTTGAGGCCGGGCGCAAGGCCTACCTTGCCGGAAGAATCGCCCAACGCGCCTACGCCGCCGCCAGCAGCCCGACCGCCGACGTGCCCCAGCCGGTGCCGGCCCGCAGCTAACCGTAATGAGGGCCCGATTGCCCGAACCCTGCCTCTGCCTCGTGACGGACCGCCGGGTGACTGTACGCTCGGTGGCGGGGACAGACATGGTGCGCCGGGTGGCGCGGGCGGTGGAGGGTGGCGTGGACTTGGTGCAGCTTCGAGACAAGGACCTGCCCGGCGGCGAGTTGTTGGCCTTGGCCCGTGAGCTTCTTCGAGCATTGGAAGGCCGGGCGCCACTGGTGATAAACGAGCGGGTCGACGTCGCCGTAGCGGCCGGAGCCCAAGGGGTGCAATTGGGCGAAGACGCCCTCTCTGTAGAAGAAGCCCGGAAGATTCTGCCGCCCCAGGCCTGTGTCGGCAGGTCGGTGCACTCGGTAGATGGAGCCATTGACGCCGAAAACGCCGGCGCGGACTTCTTGGTGGTCGGGACCATGTTCGCGACCGGTTCCCATCCCGGGGCGGTCGCGTCGGGACCGGAGTTGATGCGCGAAACAGCCGCTTCCTGCCGGGCGCCGCTGCTGGGCATCGGGGGCATCACGCCGGACAATCTGGCAATGGTGGTCCGCGCCGGAGCGTCGGGCGTGGCGGTAATCCGCAGCATCCTCGGGGCCGAAGACCCGGAGCGAGCCGCCCGGACTCTGAAGGAATCGCTATCGGAGGCTTGGCAAAGCCGCGTCCAAACCTCCTAGACGGGCGCCAACAGTCCCCTCTCCCTTGGGGAGAGGGTAGGGTGAGGGTATGATCAACCTGATGGTGAACGGCAAGCCCCGGCCCATCGAGGCCAGCTTGGACCTCGAGAGTTACCTGGATTCCTTTGGGCTGGACCTGCAGCACATCGCCGTGGGTTACAACGGTGAGGTGATCAAACGCGACGAATTCCAGGGGGTCACCCTGCGGGACGGCGATATCCTGGAAATAGTCCGGCCCGTGGGCGGCGGCTAGCGCACTTGGAATTGGAGCAACTGGACCCGGTGTTGGCGCGGGTGGTGAGCGATAACCGGGGAAAGATCATTTCGTGGGCCGTGAATGAACCCGGCGCTTGGGGTTACCTTGCCGGCCAAGGAGTGACGGCAACTCGCCGCGAGTTGGGGCGGCCATTGACCGATCAGGAAAGGCGTCTGGTCTGGCGGCGGCTTTGGTGGATTCTGGAGCAAGTCAAAGCCAGGACCGTAGAAGAAAACCAGTAACGAGTGTAAGGGCTTTCGTCATAACTCTCGCCAGAGATATTTGATTCCGTTCATCCCACATCCACCACCTAAAGGGAGAAAAAGACCTCGTTGGAGCCAACAGTGAAGCTGGTTATGATGGTAAGTGATCAAACAAAACCATCACCAACGAGGTGTGACTATTATGGCCCAGGGAGCATTGCCTTTCCAATATGCCGAAGAGCAGCAAGAAGCGGGGATGACCGGCGTCTCCGGTCTGGCGGCGTACCTGGACCTGTGGGAGGTTGCCGGTATGAGCCAGTCGGTGCGGCGTCATCTGGGAGGTAACGAAAGACGGCAGGGTTGGACCGGGGCCCAGGTGGTGACATCGCTGGTGCTGCTGAACCTGGCGGCCGGGCAATGTGTGGAAGACCTGCGGCTGCTGGAGAAGGACCAGGGTTTGGGGCGGCTGTTGCGTCTTTCGGAGACTCACGGGATGGGCCGGAGGGAGCGTAAAGGGTTGCTGGAGAGGTGGCGCAAGGAGCGTCGGCGGAGTGTGCCGTCGGCCTCGGCGGTGTTCCGGCGCCTGGCGGAGTTCCACGCTGAGGCCGAAGAGGGCAGAAGAGAGGCCCGCACCGCCTTCATACCGGCGCCCACCGCCGGACTCCAAGCCCTGCGCCGGGTCAACGCCGACCTGGTTGGCTTCGTCCAAAGCCATACCCACCATAAGCAGGCGACCCTGGACATGGATGCGACCTTGATCGAGACCGGCAAGGAGCAGGCCTTGTATTGCTACCAGAAGTACAAGGCGTATCAGCCGTTCACCACCTATTGGGCGGAAGCTGACCTGGTAGTGCGCACCGAGTTCCGGGACGGCAACGTTCCGGCGGGCTACCAGCAACTTAGGATGCTCCAGGAGTCGTTGGAGGATCTGCCTTCCGGAGTGGAGGGGGCGCTGGTGCGCTCGGACACGGCGGGCTATCAGAAGGAGTTCCTGCGCTACTGCGCCGAGGGCCAAAACGAACGCTTCGGGGTGATTGAGTTCGCCGTGGGGGTGGATGTGACGGCGGAGTTCCGGCGAGGGGTGTCAGAGGTTGCAGAGGATGAGTGGCAGGTACTGCATCGGGAGGCTGGTGAGCGCCGGGTGGACACCGGCCAACAGTGGGCTGAGGTGAACTACGTGCCCAACTGGATAGGCCACTCCTGGAACAGCCCGGAGTACCGCTTCATCGCTATCAGGGAGCCCCTCAGGAATCCGCCTCTGCCGGGTATGGAGAGCCGGTTGGATCTGCCCCCCAGCATGGCGATGGGGGCGAGGGGCTGGTACAAGGTCTTCGGAATAGTAACCAACCGGGACCTTGACCCGGAGGAGTTGATCTGGTGGTCTAGGCAGCGGTGCGGCAAGGGTGAGGAGGTGCATAGCGTGCTGAAGGAAGACTTGGCGGGCGGGCGGCTGCCTTCGGGATTGTTCGGGGCCAACGCCGCTTGGTGGGCCATAACGGCGTTGGCCTTCAACCTGAACTCGGCGATGAAGCGGTTGGCCCTGGGCCAAGAGTGGGTGAGCAAGCGGCTGAAGGCAGTCCGGTTCGGGGTCATCAACATTGCGGGACGAGTGGTGCGCCACGCCAGGACTCTGGTCATCCGTTTGGCGCAAGGCCATCCTTCATATGAGTTGCTGGTCACCGCACGCCGGAGAATCCTGGCGATGGCTCACGGACCGCCCGGACGCTAGCGCCGGTTTCCCCCATCACCCGTTCCCCCATCACCCGTGAAGGCGACTCACCCCAGTCGTCCAGAATGTCCCTATGCCGTCCTCAGCCGGAGAGCGGCCCGAACTGGGGTGTCAACGCTGCAATACCCAGCGCCACGACCAACCCACGGGCTTTTCAACCCCTCCAACTCTCACCTGACCAGTCCGAGTGTACCCTCTGCCGCCATCCAACGCCCCCGACGCTCTTTAGGTGGTGGATTTGGGTTCATCAGTTGGCGTTGATAAGTCCATCACCCTGGGATATGATGAACGGACGAGGTTGGATTCCCCCCAGTCCAACCGCGAAACCTCCCCAGGGGGAGTGATGCCTGATCTCATCGTCCGCGCCACCGGCATAGAAAAGACCTACGACACCGGCACTGTCAAAGTGAATGCCCTCCGTGGCGTGGACCTGACTGTGGCCCGCGGCGAAATGGTGGCAATCATGGGCCCCAGTGGCTGCGGCAAGACCACTATGCTCAACTGCCTCTCGGGCCTGGACGACATCGACGCCGGCGAGGTGGTTATCGACGGCGTCGTGCTTCACGACCTGCCCGACGACGAGCGCAGCGACTATCGCTCCCGCAGCATGGGCTTCGTTTTCCAGCTCTACAACCTGCTGCCCGTGCTGTCGGCCGTCGAGAACGTTGAGATGCCCCTGCTGCTCTCCGGCGTCAACGCCTCCAACGCCCGGCGGCGTTCGATGGAAGTGCTGGACCAAGTGGGTCTGGCCGACCGCGCCCGGCACCTGCCCGCCGAGCTTTCGGGAGGACAGCGCCAGCGGGTCACCATCGCCCGGGCGCTGATCAACCAGCCGTCCATAGTCTGGGCCGACGAGCCAACCGGCGACCTGGACAGCGAGACCGCCGCCGAAATCATTGATCTGATGACTGGCCTCAACACCAGCAACGGCCAGAGCTTCGTCCTAGTGACCCACGCCATCGAGGTGGGCAACAGCGCCCACCGCATTGTCCGCATGCGCGACGGCGAAATCGTCGACGACGGCCTCGCCGACGGCCAGAGGAACGCGCGGCAGGCTGCCCTCTAACCGGAAGAACGCCAGCACAGCTATGGAAGAACTCTTCGGAGTCCCGATGGACTCCATAATGTACGGCCTGCTGGCGGTGTTCCTGCCCGCGTTGGCCGTAGTCGCCGTCATGGGCTGGCGCAACCCCGTGATGCTGAAACTCGGGCTGCGCAACATCCCCCGGCGGCGGGCGCAGACCATTCTCATCATCGTCGGCATTATGATCTCCACGTTGATCATGGCCGCCGCTTTCGGCACCGGCGACACCATCACTTTCTCCATCCGCAAGGCGTCGATCGACGCCCTTGGAACTATCGACGAAATCATTCTTTCCGCCAGGGCGGGGTCCGGGGACCAGTTGGGGACCGCCACCTACCTGCCCATGGAGCGGTTCGACCGGTTGTGGGAGGAATTGGCGGATATCGACGAAATCGACGGCTTGGCCCCCGGAATCGGCGAAATCGCCCCAACCTTCAATCCTCGGACCTCCCTCAGCGAAGGCCGGATGCGCATCGCCGGGGTGGCCCCCGAGTATCTGGACGGCTTCGGCGGATTCTTCCTGCTGAACGGCGACGAAGTCAGAGTGGAAGACCTCGGCCCCGGCGAAGCGTTCATCAACGAGAACGCCGCCGAAGAGTTGGAAGTGGTCCCGGGGGACGAGGTGGTCTCGATAATTCGCGGAGAGCAGGTGTCCTTCCGGGTCAAGGGCGTCGTGGGAGGCGGAGGCCTGGCCGGGGACGACGCCAACCTCCTGGTGCGTCTTGACCGCGCTCAGGAGATCTTCGGAAGGGAAGGGTCGATCAACTCAATCGTCGTCTCCAATCGAGGCGACGAGTATAGCGGCGTCGACCTCAACGACGAGGTCACCACCACCCTCAGGGTCCTGTTCACCGACCGGGAAGTCGCGGCAGATTTGAAGTCGCTGCTGGCCAGAGACGACGTGCTGCAAGACCTGGAAGGGCGCCAGCTATCAGCCCCGGAGGGCCTGCGAGAGGATATTCAGCTCCTTGTGCGGGAGTTGCGGGAGCCGGGACTCAGCGACGAGTTCATCTCGGTCTTGGCCGACGACGAGGTCCGCGAGGAGATTTTCGGCGCGGTCGAAGCGACCGGCGATACGGAGTTTGCCCGACAATTCTTCACCTCCTTTGAGAACCTGGCCGAATTCCGGGTCATCGAAATCAAGCGGCAGATTCTGGACTTGGCCGACGGTATCGGAAGCGCCGTCACCGGGTTCTTCATCGTAATGGGCCTCTTCTCCATTATGGTCGGTGTTCTGCTGATATTCCTCATCTTCGTGATGCTGGCGGCCGCCCGCCGGTCGGAGATGGGAATGGCCCGGGCCATTGGGGCCAAGCGCAGCCACTTGGTGCAGATGTTTGTTTTCGAGGGCACGGCCTACTCAATTCTGGCTGGCGCTGTTGGGGTGGGTCTGGGCCTGGTTGCCAGCATTGCGATAGTCTCCATCGCCAACCGCATCTTTGCCGGCGGCGGAGAGGAAGACTTCCAGTTGACCCGGCACTTCGAGGTGCGCAGCGCCGTGGTGGCCTACTGCCTCGGTATGGTTATAACCTTCCTCACCGTGGGCATTTCCGCCTTCCGGGTCAGCCGCCTCAACATCGTGGCCGCGGTCCGCGGCCTGCCGCCGCCTCCGGACGCGGGCCGACCGGCTTTACGGGGACAGTTGATGGAGCCGGTGCGGGTGCTGTTACGTCCCGGCCGCTTCATCGGCCAGAGCGTCGTGGCGCTGGTCTCCCTGCATCCCGGAAGGGCGCTCAGCCTGTTGGTTCAATCGGGATGGGCCGCTGTCACCGTGCCGGCGGGACTGGCTGCCGCCGGCACGCAATTGTTGTGGCGCCCCTTCAGCCAGGGTTGGTTGGCCGTGGTCGTCGGCGCGCTGCTAACTTGGGCCGGCATGGCCGGCGATTCGGCCGCTCCCATGCGGATCGGGATGTCCCTGGTCATCGTGGGCGTCGGCCTCATGGTCCGCTGGCTGATGCGCCGCGCCGGGGCCCGCCCGGATTTCGCCGACCGGGTCGGCTACACTCTATTGGGCGTGGTGGGCGTGATCTTCTGGGTCATTCCCTTCAACTGGCTGCAGGCCGTGTTCGGCGAACTGCAAGGAGGAATAGAGATGTTCTTCGTGTCCGGCGTGGCAATGGTGGCTGCGGCGGTCTGGACCGTGATGTACAACGCCGACCTGCTGCTCCGGGGCCTCACCGCGCTCACCGGCAGGTTCGGCCGGCTCAGGCCGGTGCTGGTCACCGCCGTGGCCTACCCAATGAGCGCCAAGTTCCGCACCGGACTGACCTTGGCCATGTTCGCCTTGGTTATATTCACGCTGATCGTAATGTCCATCCTCACCGAGGCTTTCGGCGCGGTCGGCGATGCGGAGACGGCCGCCGGAGGTTGGGACATTCGTGCGAACGTCAACATAAACTCCCCCATTGACGATATCCACGATGCTATCGCCGCCGACCCGGGGCTGGACCCTGCCGACTTTGAAGCCATCGGCGGTTATACCTACATTCCGGTACAGGCCAGGCAACTGGAGGGCGAAGAGCAGGGGTGGCGCGGTTACGCCGTCCGCGCCGCCGGCGAAGAGTTCCTGGCCAACAACGACGTCGATTTCAAACTGATCGCCGACGGCTACGGGGAAACTCCCGACGACGTCTGGGAGGCCATGCGGCAGGACCCCACACTGGTCGTGGTTGACTCCTTCGTCGTGCCCACGCGCGGGGGATTCGGGGAGGAACGGTTCGGGTTCAAGCTGGAAGGACTGTTCTACGAAGACGAGTCGATGACCGCCATTGACATCGAGGTGCGGGAACCACGGACCGGCGGCATCGTCTCGCTGAAGGTCATCGGCGTCTTGGACGCGGCTGCCGATCTCTTCGGCGAGCTCGGGGATGGCATGCTCGCTTCCAAATCAGGGCTGGACGACGCAGTCGCTTTCGACGTTCCCGTCACTAACTACCGCTTCAAATTGACTGAAAGCGCCGATCCGGCTGCGGTATCCCGAGACCTGGATGCCGCTTTCCGGGACAACGGCATGGAAAGCCGGGTGCTCCAGGAGTTGGTGGACGAAACGGCATCGGCGAACCGGGCTTTCAACTATCTGTTCACCGGGTTCATGGGCTTGGGGCTGTTGGTCGGCGTGGCCGCCTTGGGAGTGGTCAGCCTGCGGGCGGTGGTGGAACGGAGGCAGCAGATCGGAGTCCTTCGGGCCATTGGCTACCGGCGTGGCATGGTCCAGCTTGGCTTCCTGATAGAGTCGTCCTTCGTCGTCCTGTTGGGCGTCGCCATCGGCGTGGGTCTGGGCACTGTAATCTCCTATAACATCGTCAATGAGATTCGGGAAGACTTGGAGACGGTCCGTTTCGCCATCCCTTGGGTCCAGATACTGATAATCATCGGGATAGCCTACGTGTTCTCCCTCATTACCACCTTCCTTCCGGCCCGCCAAGCTTCCCGCATTTATCCCGCCGAAGCTCTCCGCTACGAGTAGGGGTTTTGGCGGTCGAATATGCCGAGGCTTAAACCGGGAGACGAACCTCTAACTGACGAAGAGGATGCCGCGGTGGAAGCAGCCACCCTGTCCGACCCGGATACTATCGAATTGGACGCCGACTGGTTCGCTGGCGCCCGCCCAGCCTCTCAGGCTGTTCCTCACATCGTCGACAAGTATCGCCGGAGTCGCGGCGATCAGAAAGCTGAATCGAGGAGCGAGACCATCAATCAGCCATACTTGCCAGCCCAACGACTTCGGGCTAGAGTAGCCGCAGCCGGAACTTCAGGAGGCGCCCATGACCATGGACCCGGTTAATCTCTTTGACTACGAGGCCAGGGCCAAGCTGACCCTGACGCACAATACCTGGGATTTCATCGAAGCGGGTTCGATGGACGAGTTCACCACCCTCCGCAACCGGAGCGCTTTCGAGCAACTGACCCTGCGGCCGCGGTTCCTGCGCGACATAACCGAACGAAATATCTCCACCACCGTCTTGGGCCAAAAGATCAGCATGCCGGTGATGGTCGCGCCGGCCGGCAGCCACATGCTAGCTCACCCAGGTGGCGAGGTGGCCACCGCCCAAGGGACCGGCCGGTCTGACACGCTGATGATGCTCAGCACCTCCTCCAACTACAGCATGGAGGAAGTGGCGGAAGCGGCCACCGGTCCGATGTGGTTCCAGCTTTACCACCGCGGTTACCACTTTACCGAGATGCTGGTGCACCGGGCGGAGGAGGCGGGCTTCAAGGCCATCGTGCTCACCGTCGATACCCCTCTCCCCAGCCCCAAAGAGCGCGATCTGCACAACCGCTTCCAGCGGGAGTTCGACTTGGGCAACTTCAGGGGTGTAGACGCCGACCGGAGCGCTATCAGCGGCACCGATGAGACTCCCGGTTGGGACGTCTCCTACGCCGCGCCGTTAACCTGGCGGGAGTTGGAGTGGCTGCGCGGGCTGACTTCCCTGCCGCTGGTGCTGAAGGGCATACGCACCGCCGAGGACGCCCATCAGGCCGTCGAGAACGGCGTCGACGGCATCCTGGTCTCCACCCACGGCGGACGCCAGTTGGACATGACAATGGGGGCCATTGAAATGGTCCCCGAAATTGTCGCCGCCGCCCGGGGACAGGCCGAGGTGTACGTCGACTCGGGAGTGCGGCGGGGCAGCGACGTCATCAAGGCCCTGGCCTTGGGAGCGAAGGCCGTGGCCATCGGCCGCCCGCTGTTCTGGGGCCTCGCGGTCGACGGCGCGGACGGCGTCCACGGCGTGCTGGAACTGCTGCGCGAAGAACTGGACCGGGCCTTGGGATTTTGCGGCCAGACCGACATAAACGCCCTCGAGCCGGGCCTCGTGAACATCCCCTACGGCTGGGGCGCGGGCGCCACCGCTCCGTAGCCGTCGCTAACCTGGCACTCGTCGGCCCCGGCGGGAGGCCGCCGCGTCTTGGTGGCCGTAAAATGACCTTCTGGTTGGCCCGGCAAAACCGAATCACTGAGGTGCGTCATGGCAATCGGCGTTAGGACCTACCGTCCGGCGGTGGCGGGGAACACCCACATGGTGTCGGCCGGGCACTACTTGGCTGCGGCCTCCGGCTTTCGAATTCTGGAACAGGGCGGCAACGCCACCGATGCCGGTGTGGCCGCCGGCATCACCATCAACGTGGTGCTGCCCCAGTGGACGAGCTTCGGCGGCGTCGCCCCCATCATCATCCACGACGCCGGCCGCAAGGAGACCGTGTCGATCAGCGGCCTGGGACGATGGCCCGCTGCCGCCAGCATTGATTACTTCGACCGGCGCCACGGCGGCGACCTGCCTCGGGGCGTGCTCCGCACGGTGACGCCGGCGGCGGCCGACGCTTGGCTGACGGCGCTGCGCCTTTACGGCACCATGAGTTTCGAGCAGGTGGTTACGCCCGCCCTCGAGATTGCCGATCAAGGCTTTCCGGTGCCCGCCAGCCTGCATTCGGCGCTGGCCCGCTCTGGCGACCTCCTTGCCTCAGACTCCACAGGCGACGCCCGGTGGCCCTCCACTGCCGAGATATTCTACCGCGCCGGTCAGCCCTTGCAGACCGGCGACATTCTGGTCCAGAGAGACTTGGCCCGCACCTTCCGGCGGCTCATCGACGTCGAACGGGACCACGCCTCCCAGGGCCGGGAGGACGCGTTGCAGGCCGCCCGGGACTTCTTCTACAAGGGCGACATCGGACAGGAAATCGCGGACTGGGTCCAGTCTCAGGGCGGTATCCTCACTATGGACGATCTGGCCGCCTTCAGTGTGGGCGTCGAGGCGCCGCCGATGGGTACGTACAAGGGTATCGAAATCTACACGTGCGGTCCTTGGTGCCAGGGTCCGGTCAACATCCAAGCGTTGCAGATACTCGAGGGAATCGACCTGAAGAGTATGGGCCACAACAGCGCCGCTTACATCCACCACCTGCTGGAAGCATTGAAACTGGCCTTTGCCGACCGGGACGGGTATTACGGCGATCCCGACTTCGTTGACGTCCCCATGAACGGACTGCTCTCCAAAGGGTACGCTGAAGAGCGGCGCAGGGCCATCGACCCGGCCCGCGCTTGGCCGGAGATGCCTGAAGGGGGCGACCCCTGGGTCCACCAAGGCAGGGCCGCGCCCAACGGCCGCCCCGCCCGGCCACCGGTCGTGGCCGGCAGCCTGCAGGCCGACACCAGCTACGCCTGTGTTGTCGACCGGTGGGGCAACGCATTTTCGGCGACGCCCAGCGATACCATGGCCAACGCTCCCGTGGCCAAAGGGCTGGGATTCGTGGTCTCCGCCCGTGGCTCGCAGACCTGGCTGGACCCGGAACACCCGGCGTCCTTGGCGCCGGGGAAGCGCCCGCGCCTCACCCCTAACCCCGCACTGGCCATGCGTGACGGCAAGGTATGGATGCCCTTCGGCACGCCGGGCGGCGATGTCCAGTGCCAGTCGATGGTACAGCTATTCCTCAATGTGGCCGAGTTCGGCATGGACGTTCAACAGGCGGTGGAAGCGCCGCGCGCCTCCACTTGGAGCTTCCCCAACTCCTTCTGGCCTCACGCCTACAACCCCGGCCTGGTCGGCGTGGAGGGACGCATCGACCAATCGGTAGTCGCCGAGCTCAAGCGTCTCGGCCACCAAGTCGAAGTCTGGGACGAGTTCATCCCTCGCATGGGCTGCCTGTGCGCCATTGAAGTCGACCAGGACCGGGGCGGCTTGAGCGGAGGCGCGGACCCCCGCCGCGACGCCTACGCCATCGGACGTTAGCAGCGGCCGCCAGCCGGTTTGGCCACATCAGTCATTCCGGAGTTTGGGCAGCGCAACCGTCTTTCCGGCGAAAGCCGGAAAGACGGGATCTCAACAGTAACCTGCCCCCACTCCGGGACGACTCATGCACAACGTTCATGTTGTTGTGCCGCCTATTCGGCGGTGCGTCCGCCGTCTATCACCAACTCCGCGCCGGTCACGAAGGACGATTCGTCAGACGCCAGGAATAGCACTCCGTAAGCAACGTCCTCGGGCGTGCCCAGCCGGCCCAGCGGAGTGCGGTCGATCCGGTCTTGGCGGTAGTTGGGAGAGGAGAGAATCTCCGCCGTCATTTGCGTCTCGATGGTCCCGGGGTGCACTGAGTTGGAGCGGATGCCGTCCCGGGCGTATTGAACGGCGGTGGACTTGGTGAAAAGGCGCACTGCCCCTTTCGAAGCGGTGTAGGCCGAGGAGAAATGGTTGCCGATCAGTCCCGCCACCGATGAGATATTGACGATGGAGCCGCCGCCGGCCTTCCGCATTTCGGGGATGGCGGCCTTGGCGCCCAGGAATACCCCCTTGGCGTTGATGTCCATTACTTGGTCCCACTCCTCGACGGAGGTGTCGGTCACGTTGTGGGTGCGGTAAATCCCGGCGTTGTTGACCAGGATGTCCAACTTGCCGAATCGGGAAACTACCTGGTTGACCGCGTCGTTCCATGAGGTCTCGTCGGTCACGTCCAAGTGTACGAAGACGCATTCGCCGCCCGACTCATTGATCTCGGCCTCGACCCGGCGGCCGTCCTCTTCCAAAACGTCGCCGATGACGACCTTGGCGCCTTCCTTGGCGAAAAGCCGTGCTTCCACCGCGCCCATGCCCCTGGCGCCTCCGCTGATCAATGCCGCCTTGTTTTCCAAACGCATCGACTCATCCTCCTTGCGCCCCTGGCGCCTGCTGTATGCAGGACGATTTTAATCGCTGCGAGCCGTCCGTCAAGGTCGTTTGACCCGGTAAATGCCCACCGATAGAATATGGGGCATCCAAGCACTGCTCGGACTCCCCTTTTCCTTTGACTGAACTGCCTCCATCCGCCCTTTCCCGGATGGCGCTACTGCTTCTCGCCGCCGCGATATTGCTGTTGGCCGCGTGCGGTGGAACTGAAAAGGCCAAGGACTTCGAGGTCCTAAAGTTCGACGGTACCCCGTTCAAGCTTTCGGAGCAGACGGGATCCAAGGCCGTGGTCCTGAACTTCTGGTACCCGAGTTGCCCGCCGTGCCGCGAGGAGATGCCGGCCTTCGAGGAAGCCTGGCTGGAGCTTGCAGGGGAACCGGTCGAGTTTCTCGCCTTGTTTGTGCCCCAGGGTTTCGACTCTGAGGCGGATGCCCGAAATTTCGTCGCGGAGCTGGAGTTGACCTTTTCCTTCGCCACTGACCGCAGGGCGCAAATCGCCAGCGATTATGGACTGGAATTCTTCCCGGTAACCTATTTCATCGACAAGAAAGGACGGATCGCCGCCAGCCGAATCAGCCGGTTGGAGGCGGGTGAGATCGTCAGCCTGGTGAGGGAATTGAATGAGTCCTAGCCCGCGAAAGCGGGAATCCATGCGCCGTCAATGAGCGCACTGGACTGGATTCTCGTGGCTATCCGGTGGGGCCACGCGGTGTCGGCGGTCGCTTGGGTCGGCGGGGGTATCTTCTACCTTATGGTGCTCCGCCCCGCCGTTCGCCGGGCCCAGGGTTGGCCTGAGGAAACCGCCAGGGCCGTCGGCAGCGAGTTCCGGAGCGTTGTCACCACCGCCATCGCCGTTCTGCTGCTGACCGGGGCGATACTGACCGTTGCCCGGCTTACGGAAGACGTTGTTACCATTCCCTACATCGCCGTGCTTGTGGTCAAGGTGTCCCTGGCCGGCTACATGTTCTACGTGGTGCGGTTCCTGCGACGGGACAGCTACTCAGTATCGGAGACCCCGGAACTCGGGAAATGGCGGCGGATGCGCGGCCGCCTCACGGACCCGGTAGCCTTGACTGTCATTGGCATAGCGGTGATCGGGTTGTCCGATGTATTAAACGCCCTGTTCGAAGACGCTTTACGGGGCTGACCCGGCGGCGGCCCCGCCGATTTTTGGAGGCATTGAGTGAAGAGAGACCTGATGGAAATTCTGGTCTGCCCGGTCTGCAGGGGGGAGTTGGAGTTGGTAGCCGAGTCGGAGGAAGGGGAGGAGGTCGTCACCGGTTCCCTGAACTGTCCTCAATGCGACGAGTCCTATCCCATCGAAGACACCATTCCCAACCTGCTGCCTCCGGACTTGCGGCGGGAGTTACAGTAGCCGGATAGCGGAGGTCGGGCCCCCGCCATCCTCAGTACAGTCTTGGCTACCCTTCGCCGGTCAAGACCTGGACCACGAGCGGGGCCAGTTCTTGGGCGCGGGCCCGGAGGGCTTCCCGGGAGAGGTTTTCTATGGGGTGTTGCGTGTATATGGTGGGGTAGTCCGGGGCGCCCCACATCCGCGCCATGCCGGTGGCCGTGGGAACGAACCGGTCGGTGCAGATGGTCGCCGAGGGTATGCCGGCGTTCTCGATGTGGATCCCGTCGTGCACACTGCACGCACTGCAGGACCCTCAATCGCCAATGGCGATGATCACCGAGTCGCACTCCTCGGCCAACTCCTTGATGGCCGCAGGATCGGCGGGGCGGGAGGCGCTGGGCTTGCGGTGCCACTTTACGTCGTTTATCTCGTAGCGGGTCCGCAGCAACTCGGCCAACTCTTCAAGCAGCACGTCGGCGTTGCGTTTGCTGTCGTCGATCAGGCCGAGGCGAGTGCCGGCCAGGCTGGCCAGCCGGGGCGCGCCATTGAACGGAGCAATCACCGGCTGCGTCACCGGGTTGACCAATACGTGCTCGTTAGTCTGCGTCATGGTCTCCTCGCTACCAAGAGTTCCCTCTCCCTCTGGGAGAGGGTTAGGGTGAGGGCGTCACCTTTGAGGTATGACCTTGGTTACGGCGGTGCAGGCTACTTTTGGGCCCCAACTGGGGATTACCGACGACATGTTGGCCTCCTCGCCGCCAGCGAACACCAACAGTATATCGTCGCGCTCCGGAATCAGCCGCACCATTTCGGTGTCGTCCCCCGGCTCCGGGTCGCCGGCCAGTACCTGGGCCCGTTTCAACTCGGTGACGGACCGCTGGGCCCGGTTGTAAAGGTGGTCTTTGATCTGGGCCTTGCTCCAGTCGGCCCACAAGCCGGCATTGCCGGCTATGGTGACCACGATCTGGCCTTGGCGGACCCCCAAGCCTGTCTCCCCAACCGATCCCGAAGTGGACATATTGGTGCCCAGCGTCGAGGCGGCGTCGGCGATTGCGTAGAGAATCGCCTCGGGGCGGCCCACCGCGCGTACTTGGCGCGGCGATTCCCCCGCGAACACCGTGACCGCGCTCTGGCCGGCGGCCACGCCCCGCTCGATGTGGAGCGGAGTCCAGTGCGTTTCGGTCTCGGCTTCGGCGATGCAGTAGGTGTACTTGCCCGGATGGCCAATCACGCTCCGGTCGAACACGCCGGGGATGGCGGCGCAGGCGTTCATCAGGACCAAGCGGATGGCCCGGCCGATGGTGGCGTTGGCGCGATTACCGGGGCCGAAGACGTTGTTCCGCGAGTTGATGTTCAGCTCTTGGACGATGGGGCCGTTGACGATGGCCAGGATGGCTGACCCTCCCATGCTGGACGACGGGCCGACCAGGTTGAAGACCGGGTCCAGCATGCCCTGGGTGGCAGCCAGCACCACCGGCATGTACTCCGGCAGGCAACCCGCCATCACGGCGTTGGCGGCCACCTTGCCCACAGTGATCTCACGCCGGCGTTCCGGCAATTCACCAATGACCTCGGAAGACGGGCGTCCGGACCGCTCGATGAATTCACCGACCCGTTGCGCGGTTGGGGGGACCACGGGGAGCCCGTCGGTCCAGCCCAACTCGTAGCAACGCTCGATTGCTTCGAGTGCGCTGTCCCACTGCACGGTTGTGGTCTCGCCGATGTCAGTCAACTGGTTGCTGCTCCTGTGTGGAAATTTTACCCTATCAGTTCTGCCAGTTTGGGGCCAAATATGCGCTTGAATTTGAGCAGGTTTTCGACGATCCGGTCTTGGATTTCCGCAAGGGCAGTGTCGTCGTCGATACTGCCGGGACGGGAAAGGACTATCTGGCAGGATTTTCTATTTTCCCTAGGCTGCCATTCAAGAGCGGTGCCAAGCTCGGTTTCGATTTCATCCTTGTACTCCTCCAAGTCTTTCAGCACTCGGAGGTTCCAGTCTGGGTGAGTACGTTCGATAACAACCGCAACGGATATCTGTTTTTGGCTATTGAAAACCGCCGTGTAATAGACTCCGCTATAGTCTGTGGGGAAATTGCACCAATTGTCAGTCTGGGCCTTCTTGGCTTTCGTAAAGCCATATTTCTCCCGAAGGGTATCCACCAGGGGCTGAAAGAACTCTCTATACCTTTCTTCCCGCCCTATAACAGCAGGTGTTCACCACGCACCCTAGCGGCTGTTTCCTTACGCCACCCATTCGGAGTTGCTACAGTCCTGAATTGTGGAGCAAGCCGAGAATCATCAATCCTCAATAGTTCAACCACGACACCGAAAAATCGAGTGTCTTCGCCAGTGCGCTGGTTGAGCCAGTCCAGCGTCTGGCGGTGGTCGTCGCGGAACTCCCGCGTCAGCCACACTATCACGTTGGCGTCATACCCGGCGGCGTAGGTGAGCAGTTGGCCCAGATGAGTATGGGTGGTTACTTCAAGCTGGTTTTCGATGATTACAGGGCGGTTTTGATTTCGGTCGGTTGCTAATATGTCCAGCGAGTAGCCGCCTACGGACGCCTCCCGTTGCTGCAACTCTAGGTCCATCCCAAGAGCTTCGCCTAGCTCCGACAGATTATCGGCCAGCCAGGGCGTGAAGTCCCGCGCCTCGTTGGGCCAGGCTTCGCGGAGGTCAACCCGCTCAATTTTCGCTAGGTTCGGTGTGGTCATCGCTTCGCTCTTCAATCCGCAGGTGGGGCAGGTCTGGCTGGCGTGGGCGGGTAGAATGCCGCCGTGCCGTCGGAGTCGTGGCGGTGGAAATAAAGAGCTTCCAGTATTCGTTGGGACTGTGCCCGGAATTCCTCGCGCATCGCCCGGTTGTCCTCCCGGAATTCTTCGCGCATCGCCCGGTTGTCCTCCCGGGTTTCCCGCCGTAGCGCCCGGATTTCCGACATTATCCAGAAGAAGGCTCCGGCGACTATCACCGCTAATGACGAAAAGGCCGCAACGAAGATTTCCATTGTTACCATTGTTGACCTCTTACGGGTACCAGTCTGTCGGCGCGCCGATGTGTATTTAGGCGCGCCGACACGTTTCCCGCGACGCTACACCCGGCGGTACTTGGAGAGCGACCGGAGTTCCCGCGGCGGGTTCATGTGCTGGCCGCGGATGGTGTAGGAGACCTCGGAGACGTAGATGTCTCCGTGGGAGTCCACTGCGATGCCGTGGGGGGCGATGAACTGGCCGGCCCCCTCGCCTTCGTCGGCCGAGCCGAACACGCAGACGCGGTTGCCGTTCAAATCGTAGATTGACACACGGTGGCCCAATCCTGGCGCGTCGTCGACGCCGCCCATGCCGTTGAGCTCACCCACGTAGATGTGCTCGCCCCACAGCACCATGGAGTCCGGGCGGTGGATGTTGCTCCACATGGTGATGAACTCACCCTCGGGGGAGAAAATTTGGATCCGGTGACACTCCCGATCTACCACGTAGACCCGGTCTTCGCTGTCCACGGCGATGTTGTGGGGACGGATGAACTGGCCGGCGTCGATGCCGGGGCTGCCCCAAGAAAACTTGTATTCTCTTTCGCTGGAGTAGACGTGGATGCGTGAGTTGCCATAGCCGTCGGAAACGTAGATGTCGCCGTTGCTGGGCATGATGGCGGCGGAGGTTGGGCGGTTGAACGGCTCGCCGCCCCAGCGGGCCGCCGGATTGTCGCGTTCGCCCAATTCCCATACCGGTTCACCGCTGGCGGTGAACTTCTGAATGGTGTGGATGCCGTCGTCGGCGGCCAGCAGCGAGTCGTCGTGGCCGATGTAGAGGCCGTGGGTGCGGTCGGCGCTGAACAGCCCCTCGCCGAATGAGCGCATATAGTTCCCGTCCCGGTCGAACACCATGATGGGGTGCTCGCCGCGGGTCAGAACGAAGACATTATCCTGGGAATCGACTGCCACCCCAGGGCATTCCTTGAAAGTTGTTCCCCCAGGCAGCTTGGCCCAATCCTCTACGAATTCGTAGCGGAAGTCACCGGTACCGTAAATTTCTGGCATGGTCAACACCTTCCGAAATTGATTTGGTTTCGAAGCACGCCTATCCTAAACGCCAAGCCGGGACGGCGCAAGGAATTAACGAACACGCCGATGCGGGCCCCCGAGACGCGGGCATGTTTCCCCCGGCAGACCGCGGCGTCCCGTTTGGGTATCCGCGCCGGCTGAGTATCCCTAGCGAATGGAGTCTCGTCCTTCGCCCTTGATGTAGTCGGCGGTGCGAAGGGCCAACGCCTGAATAGTGGGTGTGGGGTTGATGCAAGCGCCAGTGGTGAATATGCTGCCGTCGATGATGAACAGGTTCGGCACGTCGTGGCTCCGGCCCCAGCGGTCCACCACTGAATTGGCCGGATCGTCTCCCATGCGGGCTGTGCCCAGCAGGTGCCAGCCGGCGTTGCGGCGGAGCCGTGACCACATCAATTGCTTGGCCCCGGCAGCCTCCAGGGCCTCCTTCGCCCGCTCCACGCCGTGGTCCAGCATCCGGTCCGTGTTCTCGCTCACGGTGTACTGGACCTTGGCCGCCGGGATACCGTTCGTGTCGGTCAGGTCCGGATCCAGAGTGACGCGGTTGTGTTCTTCAGGCAGGTCTTCGGTCATTACGGTGATACCCAACGAGTGACCGAACCGTTCATCGAACACTTGGTGGTGGTCCCGTCCCCAAGGGACTTTCTCTCCCAGCAGACCGCCCAAGGCGGCGGCCAGAGGGGAGCCGCCGAGGGCCAGCACCTGCAGGTCGTAGCCGCGAACGAAGCCGCGGCTGGTGTCGGTCTCGTAGAACTCCTGGCTCAACATGGTGCTGCCCCGGGGTCCGCCGTCTTCCGTGCCCAGCCATTCGTCGAACACCCCGACCACCACCCCGGCAGGGTGATGCATCAGGTTCTTTCCGACCAGGCCGGTGCTGTTGGCGAGGCCGTCGGGGAACAGGCTGGAGGTGGAGTTGAGAAGCAGCCTGGGAGTGCCGATGCCGTTGCAGGCCATCACCACGGCCTGGGCTTTCTGCTCCAAAAGGTTGCCGTCGGAGTCGTAATACAGCACGCCCGTGGCCCTGCCGGAATTGTCGACCAGAATCTCCCGCACCCTGGCGTGGGTCTTGAGCCGGGCGCCCAGTTGGAGTGCCTTCGGCCAGAAGATAAGGTCAGTGCTGGCCAAGGAACGCAGATAACCGCCGGTATCGGGCTGCCGCCCATCGTAGGTGACCGAGGATATGGCGGTATCCGAAGCCCACCAGTGCCAGCCCAGCTTGTCGAACCCCTTGGCCAGCAACTCGCCGCCGGGGCGAATCGACAGCGGCGGACAGGGCCGTTCCGGCTTGGGCGGGTAGGCAGGGTCGCCCCGGAGACCGGAAACGCCCATCATACGGTCGTTCAGGTCCATGTAGGGTTCCAGTTCCTCGTAGGTCATGGGCCAATCGTCGGCCACGCCGTCCTGGGTCTTCAACCGGAAATCCGAAGGATGGAACCGGGGGTAATGGGAGCCGTAATGGACGGTGCTGCCGCCCACCGCGTTGTACATCAAAGGGGCTATGGGGGACTCGGAGTTGTTGACCGGATAGTCTTCGGGCAACTGCCGGACGCTGGGGTCGGGGTTGAAGTCGGTCTGCCAGTGTAGAAGAGCGTCGGGTTCGGACATTGGGAACGCCTCAGGCGACACCCACCCGCCCTGCTCCAGGCACATTACGCTGATGCCGGCCTCGGCCAGGCTCCAAGTGAGGGCCGCGCCCGACGCCCCCGCTCCGATCACCAGAATTTCAGGAATGTCTTGGTTGCTGGCCATAATTTCTCACTCTCGACAGCCGTAATTGCGGGGAGTAGCCTTCGGGGCCCTACCGGCGTTCAAAAACAGCGGCGACGCCCTGGCCCCCGCCCACGCACATCGTCTCCAATCCGAACTTAGCGTCCCGGCGTTCCATCTCGTTCAGCAGGGTGGTCAGGATGCGGGCGCCGGTGGCTGCTATGGGATGCCCCAAGGATATGCCGGAACCGTTCACGTTCAGATGGTCTTCGTGGGGCAGTTTCCATTCGCGAAGCACCGCCAGCACTTGGGCGGCGAAGGCCTCGTTGAGCTCTATCAGGTCCATGTCTGCCAAGGACAGGCCCACCTTGGCCATCAGCTTGTTGACGGCGGGCACCGGTCCGATTCCCATGGTGGCCGGATGACAGCCGGTGACCGTCCAGCCCTTCAGGAAGGCCATTGGCGTGAGGCCGAGCTCTTCCAGCTTGTCCTCGGCCACCACGATGCAGACAGAGGCGGCGTCGTTCTGGGCGCTGGCGTTGCCAGCGGAGACCGTGCCGTCCCTCATGACCGGACGGAGCCGGGCGAGGGCTTCCATTGAGGTGTCGGCCCTGGGGCCTTCATCCCGCTCGAAGGGCGCCGGGTCGCCCCGGCGCTGCGGCACCGGCACCGACACAATCTCCCGGTCGAACCGCCCGGATTCCTGGGCCGCCACGGCGCGCTGATGGCTGCGGAGGGCGTACGCGTCCTGCTCCTCCCGGGATATCTCGTACTCCTTGGCCAGGTTCTCGGCGGTCTCGACCATTCCGGAGATGTGGCCGAACCGCTCTTCGGGGGAGATGGTCTCCCGGGCCCGGGACAGCCGGTCATGAAGGGTCACCGAGCCGAAACGGGCTCCCCATCGGGACTCGTTGACATAAAACTCGGCATTGCTCATGCTCTCCACTCCACCGGCGATCACCACGTCGGCATTGTCGGTCTGCACCAACATACAGGCGTTCAGAATCGCTTGAAGACCGGAGGAGCAGCGCCGGTCAAGCTGGTAGCCGGGGACCTCGATGGGCAGTCCCGCCTTGAGCGACGCCAGCCGGCCAATGGCCGGGTTCTCGCCGCTGGGGTAACCGTGCCCCAGGATGACGTCGTCCACCCGGGCCGGGTCCAGTTGAGTGCGGTCGAGGGCCTCTTTGATTACGGCGCTGGCCAAGTCGGCGGCGGAAATATCTCGCAGAGTGCCACCGAAGTTTCCGACAGCGGTCCTCACCGGGGACACAATGGCTACTTCACGCATGAAACACTCCTGAATTCCGCCGGAGCGGCGGACGTGTTTGGACGTCTCCAAGGTAATGTCCGGCAATGATAACGCGGGCCGACGGCGGTGTCGAATGGCGTCGAAAGGGCCGGTCGAGAGCCGGGCGAAAGAAGTCGGGCCGACCCTTAACGCTTCGCGAGAGCGATGGGCCGACCCGACTTCATAAGGGAGTGGGGCTTTGATGGTAAGGGTGGCCGTCCTGTGGCGCAATGGTCGAATGTCAGTAGAAAAACACCCGTTGCCCGATGTTATTGCCGGGGTTCGCCGCTGACCAACTGCAGGTATTTGTAGCCGGAGCCGGTGTTGAACAAGACGACGGTCTCGTCGCGGCTCAGGAACCCCTCGTCCAGCAGCCGTTTGTATCCCACCAACGTGGCCGCGCCTTCGGGGCAGGCGAATATGCCCTCGGCGGTGGCCAACTCGTACATCGCGTCGATCATGTCGTGGTCCGCTACCGCCAATGCCGTACCGCCGGTCTCCCGGATAGCGCTCAGCATCAGATAGTCGGCGAACGGCCCCGGCACCCGCAACCCGTCGGCGATGGTGGCGGCGTTGGGCCAAGGCTCGGCGGTGGGCTTCCCTTCCTGGAAGGCCTTCACGATGGGCTGGCAACCCTCGGCCTGCACCGCCACGAACCGGGGTAGCCGGCCCTCGATCCAGCCCAGTTCCAGCAGCTCCAAGAACCCCTTGTGCATGCCGATAATGCCGGTGCCGCCTCCCGCGGGGTAAATTATCGTGTCGGGCATCTTCCAGCCCAGTTGCATGGCCAGTTCCAAGCCCATGGACTTCTTTCCCTCGGCCCGGTAGGGCTCCTTGAGAGTGGAAAGGTCAAAGAGCCCCTGCTCCTGGGCCACGGCCACGGCCTGCCGGCCGGCGTCCCCAATGAGGCCGTCCACCAAATTCAGTTCCGATCCGGCCACCAGGCATTCCTTCTTGTTCGAGTCTGGAGCGTCTTGAGGCATGAAGACCTTTGCGGAGAGTCCGGCCCTCGCGCAGTAGGCGGCGGCGGCCCCGGCGGCGTTGCCGGCCGAAGGCATGGTGAAACCGGCGGCTCCCAGTTCCAGCCCCTTCGAGATGGCCGCGGCGATACCGCGGGCTTTGAAGGTTCCGGTGGGGTTGAGTCCCTCTTCCTTTACATAAAGATTGGTGACCCCCAACCTTCCCTCCAGGTTCGCCAGCCGCATCAACGGTGTCCCGCCCTCACCCAGAGTGACGATACGGTCCGGGTCCTCCACCGGCAGCAACTCCGCGAACTGCCACATACCGCTGGGCCGTTCCGCCAGCCGGTCGCGGTCGACCTCGTTGCGAATGCGGTCCAGGTCATACCGAGCGTACAGCACCTTCCCGCAGCATGGGCTGACGTTGATTAGCTGTTCGTGGGGGTAGACGGCCCCGCAAACGGTGCATTCGAGATGAGAGAGGTAGCTAGTCATGGGGGGCTCCCGGATAACTGAGATGGGATGGTGTGACAAATGTCATTTAACCACAATTGTTGAATCAGGATTCTCAGGATCAAATGATTTCCGGGATCGGGGAATCTTGAAAATCCCGAAATCCTGAGAATCCTGATTCAGACTAATGTACAATGCCGATATTATGACTGACGTCAAAGGGGACTCCAGCAGCCTGAATCCCGGCGCGGCGGCGTTATTGGAGCGTCTGCGGCGGGAAGGGCCCCTGGTCTCCGACGGGGCCACCGGCACCTTCCTGCAGCAACACGGACTAGAGCCCGGAGGTTGCCCCGAAGAGTTCAACGCCAGCCGCCCCGAGGTCGTCAAGGAAATGGCCCGGGCCTACTTCGAAGCCGGGTCCGACCTCGTCCTCACCAACTCCTTCGGCGGCTCGGTGTTCATGCAAAAGAAGTACGGCTACGAAGGCCGGGTCTTCGAGTTCAACAAGCTGGCCGCCCAACATGCCCGGAGCCAAGCGCCCGACGGGTGCTACGTGATGGGCTCGGTGGGGCCCACCGGCGAGTTTCTGGAACCGTTGGGGCCGGTGTCCGAAAATGAGATGTACGAGGCCTTCGTCCGGCAGATCGAGGCGCTGGCGGAGGGAGGCGCCGACGGCGTGGTCGTGGAGACCATGACCGCCATCGAGGAAGCGACGCTGGCCATTCGAGCCGCCCGGGAGAACACGGACCTGATAGTGATAGCTACCATGGTCTTCGACAAGGGTCCCAGAGGCTTCTTCACCATGATGGGAGTGACTCCGGAACGGGCGGCACGGGAGCTGCGCGAAGCCGGCGCCCACGTAGTCGGCACCAACTGCGGCAACGGCATCGATAACATGGTCGAGGTAGCCAAGGCGATGCGGCAGGAGACCGACGGATACCTTCTGGTCCACTCCAACGCCGGCATACCGGCCATGAAGGGCGGACAGATCATCTATCCCGAGTCTCCGGAGTACATGGCCGAGCGGTTCAAACAGCTCGCCGATATCGGAGTAGACATCATCGGCGGTTGCTGCGGCACCGGACCGGAGCACATTCGGGCGTTGGCTCAGGCGCTGGGACGTTGATTTAACCCGGAGAGCGCCGAGAACACTCAGGGAACATCTGATTCCTCCGCGTTCCCGACGTCGCCTGTACGCCCTCTGCGTTAATACAAAGGAGGCAATCCGATGGCGCTGGTAACCGTAACAGGGCCCCGGCCCGCCGAAGTAATCGAGAAGTACGGCAAGTGCCTGGAACTGGTGCCGCTCGACAAGCATTTTCACGACATCAGCGTGGGCCTTTACGTAAAAGATCCCATCTGCACGGTCTGGACCTACAGCAACAAGCCGGGCGTGTCGGGCCGAATCCGGGAGATAAGGGACCAAATGGCTGTGCTCGGCGGGATGGCGCCAGTGGAGGAAACAGCCAACCAGGTACAGTTCCCCTGCGGCCAACTCCATACCCGGGCGCTGCGGTTCCTGCTCTCCCAGGCCGTGGGCAAGGCCCCCGATTACTCGCCGCCCCAAGGTCGGCTGAGCATCAACGACACCAAGTCCAGTTTCACGATCAACGTGGAGAGTCCGCAGGAAGTCGACGGCGAATACCGGGTGTCCCTGGAGGGTGAGGGCGGCAACGCCGCCATGCGGCATAGGATGGTGATGGCGGGATTCGCGCGGTACGGCGAGATGGTCCAGACGGGCGATTCCGGTCTATTCTTCCCCTGCGGAATGAAGCACGACGCCCTGATGCGGGTGCTGCTGCCCTACTCCCGTAACATCTCCAGCGTAGAGACCATGATGGCGGCGGAGGCGCTCCGCAGCCAGATGACCACCAACACCCTGGGATTTTCGCAAACGTAGCGAGGGAGTCAATAAGCGGCCGGGCGAAAATCGAAGAAGTCGAGAAAATCCACGGTGGCCTTCGGCCGGCGGCTGGAAGAACTGGCAGGGCAATAGCGGAGGAACTGTGAGCGCCCAAACCGAACGGCCTGTCTTTGAGGGGACTCAGGTCCCCGTCAAAGAACTGCATAGCTATATGGGGCAGGACTGGAACCTTTTTGGGTTCCTGCATAAATTCCCGTCCGTAGCGATGGAGCAGGCGTTGGTCGAGATGGAGCAACACGCCCGGAAGACGGCGCAGCGCATTACTCATTGCGATCGAGAAATGGCGGGTGCTTTGGTATTCGAGCGGTCGGACGTGCCGGTCAAACGTCTGTTTGACTACCTCGCCGACGCGCGGAGCCTGAAAGACTTTCACTGGGATTACCCGTCGGTGTTCCGCGAAGATACGCTGGATGCCGTGGTTACTGCCGGGAGGGTCCTGGAGTTGGACGCCTACCGGGGCATAACCAACGGCGTCGTAGACAGCGACCGAGAATACGTGAGCGGTGCGCCCAGATTCGTCGGAACTCGCCTGCCCATCAGGATTCTGTTTGACTTCCTCGCTGATGCACAAACGTTGAAGGATTTCAACTACGAGTTTTCGGGAGCAAGTCACGAGCAGTTGGCAGCGGTCCTCGAATTGGCCAGCGCAGCCCTAGAAAGAGAAGCCTATGCGGGTAACTGTTCAGACTTCGGGGGATCTGCTTGACCAGCGGCACCGCCGACAGGGCAATTTAGCTTTGAGCAAGGCTGGATCCCCGTCCTCTGCGGGCATTCGTCCCCTCAACTCTGAACAGTTACCTATGCGGCTTCTGCTTGACAAAAACATTAGTTGGGACTTAAGACCTTATCTTCTTGAACGCCACGAAGCCTCTACTGCCGCCTATCTTGGTTGGGACAGATTGGTAAACGGCGAACTGCTGGCGAGAGCTCGAAATAACTTCGACGTTCTCATAACCCATGACCAAGGCATACCTCAGCAGCAAAACATCACCGAGCCTGATGTCGCGGTGATAGTATTGGTTGCAAGGTCGAACAGCATTAAAGACGTGAGTCCACTGGTTCCCAGAATCCTGCAGTCTCTGGAAACCGTCCAGCGCGGACAGGTTATCTATCTTCATGCCGACCCGAGATAAGGAGCCGCAGCCATGCCACTCGCTGAAACGATGACGCCCCGTGAGCGCACTATGGCGGCGCTCAACCGCCAGCCCGTGGACCGCACCCCGGTGGCCAACCCGACCAACGTGGCCACCGTCGAGTTGATGGACTTGGTGGATGCCCCCTTCCCTCAAGCCTGCCAGGACCCGGAACTGGCGGCGCGGTTGGCCGCCACCGGCTACACCGAGCTCGGGTTCGACTCCATCATGCCCTACTTCAGCATAATTCAGGAGTCCTCAGCCTTGGGCTGCGAGATGCAGTGGGAGGAGAAAGACAACTGGCCCACCGTTCGTATGTACCGTCCCATCTGGAAGTCCGCCGCCGACGTCCGCATCCCCGGCGGTATCCTGGAGCACCGGGACATGCAGGCCATCACCGGCGCCATCCGGCACCTCAAGGCCGAATTCGGCGACGAGGTCGCCATTATCGGCAAGACCATGGGGCCGTGGACCTTGGGCTACCACGTCTTCGGAGTCGAGCCTTTCCTGCTGGGCACCGTCGACAGCCCCGACGAAACAATGAAAGCCCTCCACAAGTTGAAGGAGCTCTCGGTGTTGTTCGGGGAAGCCCAGATCGACGCCGGGGTCGACGCGCTGACCTTCCCCGACCACGCCACCGGCGATTTGGTGAGCGGCGATTACTACCGCCGTTTCCTGCAGGATATCCACACGGAGATGGCGGAGCGGCTGAAAGTACCGTTGATCCTGCACATCTGCGGCAAGACCATCGACCGGATGCCCTATATCGCGAAGACTGGCATGGCGTCCTTCCATTTCGATTCCAAAAACGACCCTCAGGACGCCATGGACGCCGTCGACGGGGGCATTGGACTGGTCGGAAACATCAACAACCCCGAAACCCTGTACGCCCGCGGCCCCGAGCAGGTGCGCCAAGAGGTCTATCGTTGCTTGGACGCGGGAGTTCAGATGATTGCTCCCGAGTGCGCCGTGCCCCTGGCCACCAAAATAGAGAACCTGATGGAGATCCCCCGGGCGGTCAAGGACTGGACCGCCGGGAATGCGGAATTGGGAGCGTAAAGGGTGGAATGGAGAGCTTTCCGCACTCCGCTTTCCAAATTCCAAATTGGAGACATTAGATGCCGGTCGTAAACGACGGACTGGAACACGAGTTGGGGTACATCGAAAACCCTGACGAACAACGCCACATCAGGGCATTGTGGGACACCGCAGACCCGTTGATGCAGGAGATTTCCCACTCCCTGATCCAAGGCAAGAACAACGATGTCGACCATTTGACCCGGCAGGCCCTGGACAACGGGTTCTCGGCCAACACGATAATGGACGACGGGTTGATCGCCGGCATGGCGGTGGTGGGAATCAAATTCCGGGACAACATAATATTCGTACCTGAAGTGCTGGTCGCGGCCCGGGCGATGAAGGCTGGCATGGCCTACATCGAACCGATCTTGTCAGAGTCGGGGGTCGAGCCCATCGGCACCGTGGTGATGGGTACGGTGAAAGGGGACCTGCACGACATCGGCAAGAACCTGTGTATTATGATGCTCCGCGGCGCGGGGTTCGTGGTCCACGACCTCGGAGTGGACACACAACCCGAGGAGTTCATCGACGAGGTAGCCGACAAAGGCGCTGACATCCTCGGTATGTCGGCCCTTTTGACCACCACTATGCCGAACATGGGCAGGACCATCGAAGCCTTTGAGGAAGCGGGCCTCCGCAGCTTGGTGAGGATCATGGTGGGCGGCGCACCCCTTTCCCAGGAATTCGCCGACGACATGGGCGCCGACGGTTACGGCAAGGACGCCATGGCCTGCGTGGACTTGGCCAGGGAGTTCGTGGGAAGCAGCGGCGTTCAAGACCCAGTGGCGGCCGGGTGACCCGTGGCTGACCCCGACCGCAAAGTGGACAAGGAGCGGTACCAGCGCAGCCTGGAACGCCTCAACGAAATCTTCCAAGGCATTTCCGATACGGTCAACGAAGTTTCCACCTGGCGCTGTCCCTACAAAGACGCCCAAGACCGCTGCAATGCCCAGTTCCGCTGCCGCAACCAAGACCGGTCCGTTCCCGCCGGAAATCTCTACATCTGCACCGGCAGCGACGACCTCGATTACCGCTCCGCTTGGGAGACGTAGAAGCGGGTTTCCCCAGCCCATGCGGGCATCCTGAGCTGGTCGCAGGATGGGCGGCACGGCGTGTTCTTCCTAGTGCCTGTTACAATTTAGGGGCCAATCCGCAGCCTGAGAAAATCCATGACCACCATGAACAGCCAGGACGACTTCCTGCGCGCCCTTTCTGAAAACCCGCAATGGAAAGCGGCGGTACGCGCCCAGATACTGGGCGAGGAACTGCTGCAACTGCCCGCCCGGTTCGACGCCTTCGTGGAGCAGATGACCGCTTTCGTCGCCGAACAAAAGCGGTTCAATGAGGAAATAACCGCCTTAGCCGCCGAACAGAAACGGATTATCGACCGCATTGACCGCCGCTTGACTACGCTGAGCAACGACGTGGCGCAAGCCAAGGGCGGCCACGCCCGGGCCTCTGCTATTCAGGACGCCCCGGGCATCGCCATAGACTTGAACGCCGGCCTCCGGTACATCCGCACCCTGACCCGGGAAGACCTAGCGAAAATGGCGCAGGACGCCGCCGTGGGTGACATCCCCACCAGAGAACTCAGGAGCTTCCGGTTAGCCGACCTGGTAATCGAGGCCAAGGACGGAAACGATACCTGCCTGATTGCCGTAGAAGCGTCTTTTACCGCCAGCCAGCGGGACGCCAGCCGGGCCCGGAGAAACGCTGTGCTCCTGACCAGGTTCACCGGCAAACCGGCCCACGCCGTCATCGCCAGCGTCAGAAACGACCACGACGCCGAAGCCGAGCTAGCCGCAGGCAACGTCCGCTGGCACGAGCTGGAAGAGCGGGATATGGAGCCCGAGTAGCCCCGGAACAGGCCAGCGCCGCCGCTCCGTCCGCTTTATTCCTGCCCCGGCAGCCTATATCGAAACCGCTTTGCCAAAATCCCGCCATTACGCCCCTGACCGGGGCTCCTTTGCTAAAATGTCCCCATGTCTCCGGTAATCCTCAACGGGCGCGAACTCCCGGCGCAGGCCGGCAGCAGCCTTTTCGACTACGCCGACTCCCTGAGAGTCCGCGTGCCCACATCGTGCGGCCGCACCGGCCAGTGCCACGAGTGCATCGTGGAGATTCGACGTGGCATGGAATTCCTGGACCCGCCCACTCCCGCCGAATCATTTCTGCGTGGCAACTACCGCTTGGCCTGCCAGACCACGGTTGCGGATCCGGGCGGCGACCTGGAATTCGCCGTTCTGAGGCGGCAACCGCGAATCCTGACCGAACGCATCCGCCGGCCCGTTGCACTTGAACCCGACGTGCGCCGCTCCGGTCCCGATGTTATGGCGGGCGGTGCGCCTGCCGGCCCCTACCAAGGGCGGCTGTTGGGACTTGCGGGGGACATTGGCACCACCACCGTTGTCCTGAACCTGGCGGACCTGGAAACCGGCGAAGTTATCTGCACGTCGTCTTTCGAAAACCCCCAGCGGTTCGGCGGCAGCGACGTCATGCACCGTATCTCCTACGACGGTGGAGAATATCGGGGAGAGTTGCGGCAGGTGATGCTATCGGCCATCAACTTCGAAATCGGCGAGATGGCCCGCCAGTTGGATATACACCGGCGTTGGATCTACGACGTCGTGCTCGTTGGCAACACCACCATGAGGGACATTCTCTTCGGGCTGGACGTTCAACCGGTCGGAGTCAAACCGTACAAGTCAACCGTGGAACTGGAGCGGCAGGCTGGAAGTCGCAGCACCACCGCCCTCCGGACCACGGCCCAAGAGTTCGGGCTGCGGGTTTTTCCCGGAGCGGCGGTCTACAGCCCTCCGATCATAGGTTGCCACGTGGGCGCCGACGTCGCCGCGGGCATGTTGGCAGTCGGCATGGACGAGCAGGAAGAGCCGGTGATGCTGGTGGACGTGGGCACCAACACCGAGGTGGTGGTCGGCAACCGGCACGGGATGGTGGCCGCCTCTTGCCCGGCGGGCCCCGCCTTCGAAGGCGGCCAAGTGACCTACGGAATGCCCGGCTACGACGGCGCGGTGGAGTCCGTACGCATCGACGACGGGTTCCCGGTGGTATCCACCATCGGCGGGACGGCCCCCCAAGGCATCTGCGGGTCCGGTTTGGTGGACCTGCTGTCGGAGCTGCGCCGCTGGGAGTTGATTAATGAGCTGGGGGCCTTCCCCGACGGCCAATCGGGGTTCGTTTTCGCACCCGTCCAGAACATGGCGTTGTCCGGGGCCGACATAAGCGCTCTCGCCCAAGCCAAATCAGCCAACTACGCCGGCCAATACATCACCCTGCGCTCCTACGGGGCCACCTCCGGCAACATCAGCCGCTTGTTCTTGGCGGGAGGGTTCGCCAACTACGTTAACGTGGCCAACGCGGTGGCAATAGGCTTCATAGCGAACTTCCCGGAAGACCGCATCACCAAAGCCGGCAACACCGCCCTCGAGGGCGCGACCATTCTGTTGCTCTCCACTAAGATGAGAGACCGGGTTGAGTCCCTCGTGACCAAGGTGCAGCACATAGAGCTGGAAACGACACCGGACTTCTTCGACATTTTCGTGGAGGGCTGTATGTTCAAGCCCATGCCGCGTCAGGTTGGCCCTTAGGAGACAATCATGACCTTGACGAACGATCCGGGGCGGCCTTGGCCTGACCGGCCCTGGAAAGTGTTGCAGACCGACTACGTCTGGCCCTCTACCGATCCCGAACGGGCGGTGTTGGAAGCGGGCGGCGCGGAACTGGTGACCGCTCCCGCCGGGGACGAAGAAACGCTCATTGAGTTGGCCCGTGACGCCGACGCCATCATGACCTGCTTTGCCCAAGTGACGAAGAACGTGGTGCGGGCCGCCGAGCGCTGCGTTGTCATTGGCCGGTTCGGAGTCGGGGTGGACAACATAGCCGTCGATACGGCGACCGAGCTGGGAATCGCTGTCACCTACGTGCCCGACTACTGCGTCGACGAGGTCTCCGACCACGTCATGGCCCTCCTCCACACCTGGAACCGGAAGGTCGCCATCTTTGACCGCTCGGTGAAGGAAACCGGCTGGGGCAGCGTCCCCCTGACCATGCGCATGATGCGCCTTCGCGGCAAGACGATCGGTATAGTGGGATTCGGCCGCATCGGCCAGGCCGTGGCGGTGAAGGCCCGCGCTTTCGGCCTCAACATCCTCGCCGCCGACCCGGTCGTACCGGCGGAGGCCGTTGAGTCCTTGGGCGGCAGGTTGGTGGACCTCTCAACACTGTTGGCGGAATCGGACTTCGTCAGCCTCCACGCCCCGCTCACCCCGGACACCCGCCACATGATCGGCGAGGCTCAGCTGGCGGCGATGAAGCCGGAAGCCTTTCTCATCAACGCCGCCCGCGGCCCCCTGATCGACGAAGCCGCACTGTACGACGCCCTTTCCAGCCGGGGCATTGCCGGGGCCGGGCTGGACGTGATGGAGGACAACGTCCCTCCCCGGGACCACCCGCTGATCGGCTTGGACAACATAATAATCACGCCCCACGTGGCCTTTTTCTCCCAAGAGTCGACCCTGGAGTTGGAGCAACGCGCCGCAGGCGAAGTCGTCAGCGTGCTCCACGGCCGGATGCCCGACAACCTGGTCAACCCGGCGGTGCTGCGGCACCCGCAGCCGAGGCACCGGCTGCCAGCCGGCTGACGTACCGCCGCCTTTTGCGAGGACTCATGAATGTTGTCATAAAAAACGCCCGAGTAGCCGACGGCCTCGAGGCCCCGATGGTCGACATCGGAATCGAAGACGGCCGTATCGCCGCCATCGAGACCGCCCTGGTCAGCGACGCATTGACCTTCGACGCCGGGGGCCGACGGGTGTCTCCCGGGTTCGTCGAAACCCACATCCACTTGGACAAGTCGTGCCTGTTGGACCGTTGCGCCTCCGAGAGCGGGGACCTGTCGGAGGCCATCCAGGCGGTGGCGGCGGCCAAGCGGGACTTCACCCCTGAAGACGTCTACGAACGGGCCAAGCGGACGCTGGGAAAAAGCATCCTCAACGGCACGACCCACATGCGCACCCACTTGGAAGTCGACCCGGTGGTGGGCCTCCGCAGCCTGGAAGGCATTCTGCCTTTGGTCGACGAGTACAAATGGGCTATCGACATAGAGGTCTGCGTCTTTCCTCAGGAGGGACTCCTGAACAATCCGGGCACCGATGAGCTGATAGTCGAGGGGCTGGAACGGGGCGGACGCGTAGTGGGAGCGGCGCCCTATACCGACAGCGATCCCCACGGTCAGATTGATCGGATCTTCGAGATCGCCCGGAACTTCGATATCGACATCGACATGCACCTCGACTTCGGGCACGACCCCGGAGAGTTGGACCTGGAGTACGTTTGCCGGCTGACCGACGAATACGATTACGGCGGCCGCGTTACCACCGGTCACGTGACCCGCCTTTCGGCCATCGACTCCGGCCGGTTCCGGCAAACGGCCCGGCGCTTGGCTGAAGCTGGCGTGGCGGTAACGGTCCTGCCGGCCACGGACCTTTTCCTCATGGGCCGTCATCAAGACAACAGCGTCATGCGAGGGGTGACGGCCGCCCACCGTTTGCTCCAGGAGGGGGTCAACTGCTCCCTCTCCTCCAACAACGTGCTGAACCCGTTCACCCCCTTCGGCGACTGCTCCCTGATTCGCATGGCCAACCTCTACGCCAACGTGTGCCAAGTTGGGGCTCCGGCCGACGTCGTGGAATGCTTCGAGATGATTACCGGCCGCTCCGCCCGCATCCTGAGGCGGGATGACTACGGCCTCGAAGTCGGGAAATCGGCCGACCTCGTGGTGCTGGACTGTTTCGACCGGGCCAGCGCGGTAGCCGAGCTCGCCCAGCCGCTGCTGGGGTTCAAACGGGGGCGCCTCACCTTTGAGCGGGAACCAGCCAAGCTGAATCGTCCGGCCTGACAACATCTCGCCGGACCGAGAGGAGTCCCAATGACCAGTGCCGCCAACCCCGCGCCCCCCAACGACCCGCTGGGCGCATTCTGCCAAGAGAACCACGTGGCCTTGGACGGAGCGCCCAACGGTCCACTGGCCGGCCTCACCTTCGCCGTCAAGGACGTGTTCCACATCGCGGGCCACCGCACCGGCTTCGGGCATCCCAACTGGCTGCGGACCCACCCGCCGGCGGAGTCCACGGCCCTGGTGGTACAGCAGCTACTGGACGCAGGGGCGCGGATGGTGGGCAAGACCCTTACGGACGAATTGACCTACAGCCTCAGCGGCCAGAACGTTCACTACGGCACTCCCGTCAACACCGCCGCCCCCGACCGCATACCGGGCGGTTCTTCCAACGGTTCGGTCTCGGCGGTAGCCGGCGGCCTGGCCGACTTCGCCTTGGGGACCGACTGCGGCGGCTCGGTCCGGTTGCCAGCCAGCTATAGCGGGGTGTTGGGCATCCGGCCCACCCACGGCAGGGTACCGGTGGACGGCGTCCTCCCATTTGGTCCCAGCTTCGACGCTGTGGGTTGGTTCGCCCGGGATGCAAGCGTGTTTCGCGCGGTGGGCGGCGTGCTGCTGGATGAGGACGCGGAGGCCGCCGTCCTTGGGCGACTGCTCTACGCCGCCGACGCCTTCGGTCTGGTGGAGCCTCCGGTTGCCGAATGTCTTGAGCCGGCCGTTGTCGCGGCGGCAGCCGCCGTGGGCCCATTGGAACAGGTCACGATTAGCCCAGAGGGCCTGGCCAAATGGTACGAGGCATTCCGGGTCATTCAAGCCTACGAAATATGGGGAAACCTGGGTCTTTGGATTGGGGAAACACGCCCCGAAATAGGTCCCGGCATCCGCGAACGTCTGGAGTTTGCCTCCCGGGTAGAGCCATGGATGGTTGCTTCCGCCAACGAGGTGAGGAAGTCGGTCCGGGCCAGGATGGACGAACTCTTGGCCGACGGGGACGTTCTCTGCCTGCCCTCGTCGCCTCGAGTGGCCCCCTTGAAGGAGGCCCCTTCCGACGATCTGGAGGTCAGATTCCGCCAGCAGGCGATGAACCTGTTGTGCATTGCGGGACTGGCGGGGCTGCCCCAGGTTTCTCTACCGCTGGCCACGCTGGACGGTCTGCCACTGGGACTCTCGCTGGTTGGCCGCCGGGGCGCCGACCGGCGGCTTCTGGCGCTGGCCGAGGCGCTGATGCCCGAAGCCTGAGTCCCACCTTCCTTGCTAGCCGCCAACCCGCCGCACTAAAATGGGCCTCATGGGGGTGTAGCTCAGCGGGAGAGCACCTGCTTTGCAAGCAGGGGGCCAGGGGTTCGATCCCCCTCACCTCCACCACTCAAATACACACTAACTACGAGGGCCGCTCTGGCTAGAGAACGCGGAGAATTTTTGATCGGTAAAGAGGCAAGTTTGACCTTGCTTCTTTGTTTGAAACCCGTCGTTTGGCCTAGTCTTCGTCTTAGATAACTGACATGAAATGGCACAAATATTAATGAGCTCTAGGTAAGACTAGAGCTCATTAATAGATTCATGGCATGGAGGCGAATGACAAGCCGAAGCTGGCTTCTTGGCCGGTGAGGTTAGCCTCTGCCGTTGCGCAAGAGCCTGCCGGGCATTGCTCCCGTGGGCTCACCCTCCTCGAATGTGATCTCGCCGTTAACCATGATCCAGTTGTAACCCTTGGACTTCTGGATCCTTCGCCACTCGCCGCCGGGCAGATCCTCAGCGACTTCCGAGGGCAGCACTTCCAGCTTATCCAGATCATACACCACGATGTCGGCTGGAGCGCCTTCACGAATTGCGCCCCGATCTTTGAAACCGCCAAAGTGGGCCGGAAGATAGCTCAACTTGTAATGAGCGTCTTCTAGAGTAATGACCTTCTCGTCTCGCACCAACCAGGTAATCATGTCGGTGGGGTAGCTTCCGTTGGTCAAGAATTTAACGTGGGCGCCTCCGTCGGACAGGCCAGCGACGATGTGGTTGGAGTCCAAAACTTCAGCAGTGTATTGAGCCACGTCCCTGCCCTGGATGGCGGCGAAAAAGTCAGTGGACAGGTCGTCCTCGACCACCATGTCGAGCAGGGCATCAATGACGTGCTTGCCTTCCCGGTCGGCTATCTGTTGAACGGTCTGCCCAGCCTCAGCGACAGTGTCCGCATGTTCGTCGGGGGCCGAAGCGATCAGCTGTCCGTCTTTGACACTTAAAACAAACGACTTCATTCGGAGACTGGGGTTGGTAATGCACCGACCACCGTCTTTGTCGAAGTTATAGCCGTGGCCATCGCATACGAATGCTTCCTCCCCGTCTTCTATGGTGCCGCCTTGATGGGGACAGAAGGTGGACAGCAGCTTGTAGCCGTCCCTGCCCTTCATCAGAAGGTATGACGCGCCGCCCACTTCCACCGGTACCGGCAGCTTGGTGAAATCCGACTCAGGGCCGATGTCGATTTTCACGTTCTTGGTTAGCACCAGCAGACCCCCAACAGAACCTTGGCTGGCTCGGGTTGGGCGAGTGCCCGAGTCCCACTCTTCTTTAAGCCTGCGGCGCATTTCCGGGTCCTGCATCTTGGCTTTCCGCTCGTCCTTTGTGCCTAGAGTCACGTCACGCCAGGCTGGTGATTCGTCGAATAAGTTCCAGTCTTCGAAAGTAAAAAGAAAGCCGCCTCGGTTTGTCGCTCCTTGGCCGTATACTTGAAGGCCCCGCTCGGCGCAACTCTCGAACCAACGGATTCGCTCCCGGTGCTGCTCGGGGTGTACCGAGTTGGGGGTCACTGCTTGATACAGGATGGGCCGTTTGGCGGTTTCGGCCACCTTTTCGAAGAATATCCTTGTTTCCTCGCCCAAGCGCCTACCCTCCTCACCGGTTTCCTGATAAGCCAACTCAATAAACCCTTCGTCCCGGTCGGCTAGTATTTTAGCGAAAGTGAGAATCTCAGCTTCGGACAGCATGTCGGTAACCATAGGAGTCCCGTCGTAGTCACGTTGTAGGGAATTTATACCCAGGACTTGTGCCGACCAACCGCAAGCCCCGGCATCCATGGCCTCGTTGATTAACCGGACCATTTCTTGAAGCTCTTCCTCGGTTGGTCGCCGCTTTTTAGCATCCTCCCAGCCCATAACCCAGGCGTACAACGGTGTTAACGGCACATAGGTGAGGCAGTTAACCCCCTTGGGAGTTCGGGTAAGCCCGAATCCACCGAAGGACGGCCCTGGGGACAGACCTTGAAGAATCCGGAGAGTGCTCCTCTGAATCTGGGATAATGGTTTTGTAACAGCAAAACAGTCCCAGAAAAGGAGCACCCATTAGATGCTACCACGCAACCACCCCGACCGTATCCAAATCACCTTCGACGACCGCCGCCTGGTGGCGAATGCCGGCCTGCTCCTGCCGGCCACCCTCGCCCAACACCTGGGCCTGGGGGAACTCGTCGACCGTCACCTAGACCTCGGCGGCGCGCCGGGGCGGGCCAACACGGGGGACAAGCTGCTGACGCTGGTCGCTTCCGCGCTGGCGGGCGGCGACTGCATCGACGACGCGGATGCGCTGCGTGCCGGTGGGACGGTCGGTGTTCTCGGCTGCGTGGTCAAGGCGCCATCCACCCTGGGCACCTTCCTGCGCAGCTTTCGCTGGGGCCACGTCCGTCAACTCGACCGCGTGAGCCGCCAGTTGCTGGCACGGGCATGGCAAGCCGGGGCCGGACCCGGCGATGCGCCTTTGACCATCGACCTGGATTCGACCATCTGCGAAACCTACGGCATGGCCAAGGAGGGAGCGCGCCACCACGGCTATACCGGTGCCCGTGGCTATCACCCGCTGCTCGCGACCGCCGCCGGCACCGGCGAGGTGCTGATGGCCCGGCTGCGCGAGGGCCGCGCCAACACCGCCCGCGGCGCCGCCCACTTCCTGCGTGAGACGGTGGGGCGGGTGCGCTACGGCGGAGCCAGCGGACAACTCACGGTGCGGGCCGACAGCGGCTTCTACGCCCACACTGTTGTTTCCGCCTGCCGGGAAGTGGATGTCCGCTTCTCCATCACCGTCCGCCAGCACAAAAGCCTGCGGGACCTGATCGAGGCGATACCAGAGCAGGACTGGACTCCCATTCCCTACTGGATGGACGGCGCCGCCGATGTCGCCGAGACTACTTACACCCCGTTCCAGACCAAGCCGGACGCCGCACCGGTGCGGCTCATTGTCCGGCGGGTGAAGCCGACGCCCGGTTCCCAGCTCGCCCTCTTCGCCAGATACAGCTATCACGGCTTCATCACCGACCGGGACGGAGAGACGCTGGAACTGGAAGCCGACCATCGCCGCCACGCCGAGGTCGAGAACGCCATACGCGACCTCAAGTACGGCGTCGGGCTGAACCACATGCCGTCGGGGTGCTTCGCCGCCAACGGCGCCTGGCTGGCGGTTCAGGTGATGGCGCATAACCTGGCCCGCTGGACGGCCCGCATCGGCTTGGGTGAGCAGATCGTGACCACCAAGACCCTCAGGCGGCGGGTCTTCGCCCTGGCCGGACGGCTCACCAGCTCGGCACGCCGCCTCACCCTGCATCTGCCACAGCGCTGGCCTTGGGAAACCCAGTTCAGTCGCGCCCTGGCCCGGTTGCGAGCCATTCCACTCCCGGCCTGACGGCGCCCGTCCGCCAGTGTCCCAACGTCCCCGCCAACTGAACCTCCCCGCAAACTCGCGCCAGTCCGGTCCGCGAGCGCCTCTTGCCGTGTCCTCTCACCGCCATCTCGCTCACCACAGCCACTGTAGGCCGCCATCGGCGCCCCCAAAAACGCCTGCAGACCGCCGCCAACCCCTCATCTACCCGAATTCGAGCCCGGACCATCGCGTCTGTAACTTCCTCACCCCCCTTCCAGTGTCCTCACGCCGTCCATCGGTGGATTCGGGCTAAGGAGGCACCGGCTAGACCCAGCAAAGTAGCCCTGGACTCCCTTTCCACAGCGGAGCGGCCAACTCGCTTCGCATTCTTCCCCCTACGGTTGGAACGGCTCTCGCCTTCCGGCCTCTTCGCAATGCCCTGCGGAATGGCTCCTCAACAGCAGTAGCCGGTCCGCATCTTCAACATGGTCCGGTCGCACTGCAACAGCAGGCCGGACGCTTGCCGGTTCAACTACAACGCAGACTCCGTTGCCCAGACTGCGTTCCTGTCCTTTTTCCCCACATCAGCAGCTCCCCGGGAATGACACCCTGGGCGAACTGCGCCTTTCCCCAACCCCCAAACCGGCGTTCCATGCCCAATGCCAGACCCAGGGCGTAGTGCGTCCGGCTCCGGGGGCCAAACCACATTCCGGGCTACGGTTCCCTTCCATTCTCCCTCATAGCAGCCTCCAGGCTCGGCGTTTCCGCTGAATAACACCCTGGCCGAGCTGCGTCTTGCTCCAACCTCCACCCTGCGTTCCTGCGTTCTCCGTTGCGCGTCTCACCGTGGGCGGAGTGCGTCCGGCGCCGGGCGGCGGAACTGTTTCCCAACGTCATTCACAACACCAAGGAGGTAAGCCATCACGACGATGAACCTGGAATTCCCATCCACTTACAGGAGGTCGGAACAACTGAGTAACCAGCAGGAACTTTAGGCCCGTCGCCCCCTGAGTGGCGCGGCGGAAACCAGGGCGGCCGTGTGAGCCGCCACCGGCAACTGAAAATCAATTGCTTACAGACAAGCGGGGTCGGTCCCTTTGGGGCCGGCCCCGCTTTCTGCATTTTGGAGGAAGCGACATGACTGCGACTACCAACATCCACAAGGCGGAGACCATCACCAGCGGCACCACCCGGTTCGACGACCAGGACCAGGCCAACACCGAACAGGCCCCGGAGACGCAGGTCGGGGCGCAGGGACAGGGACAGACCAAGGGTAAGCCCGAGAGCGAACTCCGGGCGGCCGCCAGGCGCCACGGCCTCACCCTGAAGGAACTGGCGGACAGGATGGGTGTGAACTACGGCTACCTGTCCTCGGTGGCCAGCGGGCGCCGGCCCTGGACTCCCCTGCTGCGGGAGAGGGCCACGGCGGTGTTGGGCGAAGTGCCGGGGCAGGGCGTCGTCTACCGCCAGGGCGGCCTCGTGGAAGGGGAGAGCACCTGCATCCGGGAGCACGCCCGCGCCCTGGGCATGAGCCAGAAGGACCTGGCCCACCGGGTGGGGGTGCCGGTCGGCTACATGTCGGAAGTGGCGCGGGGCCGGAAGAACATGAGCCCGGCGGTCCAGATGCGGGTCGAAGCGGTGCTGGGCGGTCCAGTGAAAGTCGGGCCTGCCAGGTGCGCCAACCGCCAGGACGGAGTGGTGAAAGGGAAAGGGCAGAGCAGCTACATCCGGGAGCGTGCCCGCGAGCGAGGCATGAGCCTGAAGGGCCTGGCGGAACACGTGGGAGTGTCGCGCGGCTACATGACCCAGGTGTCCCGGGGTGAAAGGAGCATGAGCCCGGCGGTCCAGGCGCAGGTGGAGGCGGCGCTGGACGCTCCGGCCAGGATCGGACCCGCCCAGCCCCGCAGCGTTGACCCGCGCGCCCTGTGGGACCGCATGGAAGCCCATGACATCAGCCAGAACGAGACCGCCCGATTGGCCGGAATCAGCTCCGGTCATCTCTCCCAGATTATGAACGGCCAGCGAAACCCGTCGGGGGAGGTCTTGGCGAAGCTGCACTGGGTGCTGTTCCGGCCTACGGCGGCGGAGCTGGTGGTGCCCGCCGAGGTGAAGGTGATGGCTTGGAAGAAGGGCGGGCGGAACGGCGTGGTGGTGCGCGGCGCCGGGGGACCGGGGGCTGGCGGCAACCAGCTTGGCGGCGGCACCGTCCGCATCGGCGGTCGGGTGCCCTGGGGCGCCGAGGTGGAGTACGCCTACCGCGCCGGTTACGACAGCCGGGGCCAGGTGTCGGTGACCCATGTCGTGGACGAACGGGGCTACTCCGTCATGTTGAGGAAACCGCACACGACTGACGACGATTCTGGGGTGGTCCGCGGTGAACGTTAAGCCGAACGCTCCGCTAGAAGAAGGACCGGATCGCGGCTAAGATTTCGGCAGTCTTGGCTTCGGTCAGGCGGGCGACGGTGTTCCCGAATATCCTCTCGTTCATGGTCATCATCCGGTCCGGACGCACCCAACTGCGTTCGTTCAGCCGCCCGGCCGCCAGGTCGGGCGGCGAGAGGGCAATCTGGCGGCTATTTGGCAACGGCTGCGTGGTTATCTGGCACACCATCCAGTCAAACTGGTTGGCGTAACCCACGTCGGCGACCAGCAGACCAGGCCGTAGTTTGGCGTTCCTCATGTCGGTGTAGGGGAAGCGCACGATGACGATGTTTCCCACCATTGGCTACTTTCCGGCGTCGCCAATGTCCGGCAACGCCGCCAACCAAGCCTGGTATTCGGGGTCATCGTCCGGCCCACCCGATTCCCCGAACCATTGAGCCAGCCCCAGCGTCTCCCACTCGCGCTTGTGCCGGTCACCGGACACCACCAGGTTTTCCCCGTCCCAGTAGGCCATGCCCCTCACTATCTCCGCCGTCCTCACGCTGACGGCGCACACCCGCCGCAGCAGGTCTATCACCCGTTCCTTGTGGTCGGCGAAACGGTAGGTGTTGAACCGCTCCGCGATGGTTGGGTTTCGGGGCTTTCGTTCCCGGTACTGGTCCAGCACCCACTCCAGGGCCGAGCGGCTGCCGAGCCGATACTCCCACGCCTCCAGCGGCACTCCCCTCAGGGTGGTCTTGTCGTCCAGGACGATGGCCCCTTTCTCTCTATCGGCCCGCAGGACCGCCCGCCGGGGTTCCCCTTCCAGGTCAACTCGCTCCAGCGGCCAAGGTTCCTTTTGCTCGAACCCGACGTGCAGGTCCAACAACTCCCGGCCCATGTCCCGCCAGAGTTGGAAGTCGTGGTAGAAGGACAGGCGGGGAAATTCCCGCAGCAGGTCAACCTGGTAGTCGTGGCGGTACACGGGATCATGCAGCACGGCGTAGGCGTAGGCGAAGATGTCCTCGGCGGTGATGCCCTCGGGTCCGGCCAGTTCGTCGAAAGCGTCGCCCCACTCCTGACGGTAGTGGTCGTTGAACCGACGGAGGCCCCACTCTGTTACGTTGCACACCCGCTCCCCCTCGGCAGGGTAGCGGTAGAGGGGTAAGCATTGGGTGTCGCCGGTGAAGTGGAAATCGGCAGGCTTATCCGTAGCCAGGACATAAAAGGCTTTCCCGTTCACGCAGAAATTGATGACCTTGTTAGGCTGTCTCAGGTCCCTCCCAAACATTTCGTAATGATTCCTAGTTAACCGGTCGTTCAATGCAACATCGGCGAAGTGCCATTTGTTAACAAACGGGCGATAGAGCAACGGTACTCGATTGCCGTCGTTATAAACGATTCGTTCACCCCGTTGAAAGCGGTCGCGTAGTGTGCTGCTCCACTTGATGACCGGATTATAGGTTTCGTCGTTGTTGTCCAATAACTCGTTATAGGTGTCCGCGAAGAAAAGCGCTTTGTTGCGCAGATTCGCTATCTCGAAGTCATACACCCAATCATCGCGGTTGGACTTGACGGCGTTGGTGAACAGACCAAACACCGCGTGCTCATCGGTAGCTGTTTTGGCAAACTTGGTTTCCCGGTTCGCCAACGGCAGCAGCGTCTCAAAGTCGCTGTTGGACTGGTTCAGCCAATTGTTGGCGGCGTCCGGCGCTATGCTCTCAAAGTCAATCCCGTCCACGGCGGCATCCCGCAGGTAGGCCAGCTTGTCCTTGGCCAGTTCCGCGTCTTCCCGCCTTGCGTAGTGAACGCCACACTGCCCCAGCCTGGCTTTCTCCCTCACAAAGAACCCGATGGCAACGCCGATCTGGATACCAAAGACGTTGTGCGTGGTGCCCGAGATTTTCGGATTGCGCCGCACGTCTGAGCCGAGGTCAAACACATAAATATCGGTGAACTCTTCCGCTACCACCTTGCGGAAACCGTCGTCCTGTCGGGTGTCCAGGTAGGCCCGGTTGGTTATAAACCCGATGATCCCGTCGTCGTCCAGCCTATCGGAAGCCCACCGGATGAACCGCTTGTACATATCGTACTGGTGCGTCCTTTGGGCCGTCCCGTCCTGGACGTAAGTTTCGCGGATGCGCCGGTCTATATCTGAGTACTCCCGGTTGGCTCCGCCGTCGCCCCACAGCGTGGCGCTGTCGTTGTACGGCGGGTTCCCGATGATCACGCTTATGGGCTTCTCGTTCTGCTCCTGCACCCGTATCCAGTTTTCTTCCGACAGCGCCCCTAGGTTGAAGGCCCCCTGCCGTGTCACCGCCCCCGCCGTCGCGCCCCGCTGCTGCCAGTCCATGTTGTCCAGCGTGTCCACGAAGCACAGGTTGGGAAACTCCAGGTACTCTCCCGTCCGTTCCCGGTAGGTGTACTCGATGTTCAGGTTAGCGATGTAATAGGGCAGTATCGCCACCTCGTTGGCGTGGATTTCTTGAAGGTACTTGCGCTCCAGCGGCTCCAGGGGCAGGTGGTTGATCAGGTTGGTAATGAACGTCCCTGTCCCCGTGGCCGGGTCGAGGATCTGGACGTTGTCGTCGGCCAAGGTCTTGCCGAAGTGCTTCTGCAACAGGTAGTCCGCCCCACGGATGATGAAATCCACCACCTCGTTGGGGGTATAGACCACGCCCAGGCGATCAGCAGCGGCGGGATTGTAGGCCTGGTAGAAGTCCTCGTAGATGGCCTTTAGGAACTGCTGCTTCTCCGCGTAGTCGACGATTTCATCGGCAGCTCGCCCGATGGCGCCGTAGTAAGCTCGCAGACGGTCGATAGCCTCCCGCCGCACGTTGCCGGTGAAGAAAGTGCCTTCCAGTTCGTCCAGCTGGCCGGCCACGTTGTTTTCCTTGTGGAACTGGTCCTCGTCAAACACACGGTGGAAGATGTCCTTAGTCAGGATATGCTGGAGCAGCATCTCCCGCACGTCGGCTTCCGACACGTCCGGGCCGATGCTCCGGCGGCACAGGATCAGAAACTCCGACGCTTTGGCCCGGTACTCGGCGTTGCCCGATTCGGCTTCCGCCACCGACTGCCGGAGGTTTTCCAGCACCGCCGGCAGGTCCGTCTTGAACTGGCTCTGGGCCTGGCGGAACTCCTCGATGTTGGGCAGTTCGTAGTCCAGGAAGCGGCGGATCAGGCGGTGCAGTTCCCCGGGGCGGGCCATGTCCACCCGCAGGGCCACGCCCCCGTTCTGCACCAGCACCGCTGTCTCCGAGTCCTCGAAAACGATGTTGTCCCTGGGGTAGCCCCGGTCAAACTTCCGCTGGATTTCCGTGTCCAGGTCGTCGTGGGTATCCTTCGCCTCCCAGTAGCCCCGGGCCATGCGCAGGGTGTCCTTGACGGTGCCGTCGGGGATGACGTTGCCCGCGGCCTTCAGTTCGGGGATGAGTACCAGCCTTTCCTTGTGCTCGCGGCAGTACGCGTCCAGGCAGTTCTGGAAGGCCGGCCGGATGTTCAGCTCGTTATCCGAGCCGCCGAATTCAATCAGTTCCTGCCTTTTGGCGTAGTAGGCATCTATGTGCGGGTAAGCGGGCATCTCGATAATACCATAACCGACAGCGGTTGCCGGTGCAACTGCACGCCAACTTTGCTTGGGCTGATCTCATTTGATGACGGGGTAGCCGGCCACCTCATGTCAACAGGTCAGTGTAGAAACCTGTGCTGTAGTGATTCCCTACCGGATAATATTCGGATAAAGATGTCCGGCAGACCCTCTCATGTTCTGCACATGCGTGGCCTTTCTTGTTGTTCGTAACTCGCGCAAACGAGGGACCGGGCAGGCCCCACGAACGGCTTCAATGGGGCCACCGTCTTTCGGCGGTGGAAACGCTACACCATCACCGGCTGGCTGCGGCGTATATTCCAGCTTCAATGGGGCCACCGTCTTTCGGCGGTGGAAACGCTACACCATCACCGGCTGGCTGCGGCGTATATTCCAGCTTCAATGGGGCCACCGTCTTTCGGCGGTGGAAACGCTACACCATCACCGGCTGGCTGCGGCGTATATTCCAGCTTCAATGGGGCCACCGTCTTTCGGCGGTGGAAACCTGTGCAAACAAAAAAACGAGATAAACGAAACAGTGGAGCTTCAATGGGGCCACCGTCTTTCGGCGGTGGAAACTATCATCGAGGTAGTGGTAACGAGCCCACCCTCCGCCATGCTTCAATGGGGCCACCGTCTTTCGGCGGTGGAAACCTATCACGGGAATCAAGCCTCCGCGGCCGTCTGTGATGCTTCAATGGGGCCACCGTCTTTCGGCGGTGGAAACTCCCCGATTGGCTCGGCCAGCGCGAATGGGTCACACAGCTTCAATGGGGCCACCGTCTTTCGGCGGTGGAAACTCCCCGATTGGCTCGGCCAGCGCGAATGGGTCACACAGCTTCAATGGGGCCACCGTCTTTCGGCGGTGGAAACGGCGGACCTGGAGGCCGACGAGCAGCCGTCGGGCGATGCTTCAATGGGGCCACCGTCTTTCGGCGGTGGAAACCGCTTAGCTTCCGGGCTGGCGTTTGTCAAAATCTGCAGCTTCAATGGGGCCACCGCCGAAAGACGGTGGAAACAATCCGAGAAGGTCCGAGGGTCGAGGTCGTAGACAGTGCTTCAATGGGGCCACCGTCTTTCGGCGGTGGAAACCTGCTTATAGTGCCACCGCAGTTTGTCCTCGGTGGCGCTTCAATGGGGCCACCGTCTTTCGGCGGTGGAAACAGGCTCACCCTCTGGCTTATCAACTATCACGGGGATGCTTCAATGGGGCCACCGTCTTTCGGCGGTGGAAACACAGGGTGTCCTGGTAGGCCACGCCGACATCATAGTGCTTCAATGGGGCCACCGTCTTTCGGCGGTGGAAACATTCCATCTACACCCACTCGACGAGGGCCGACATGGCTTCAATGGGGCCACCGTCTTTCGGCGGTGGAAACTGGCAAAGGCATCCCCGGTAGAGACACCACCACCGACGCTTCAATGGGGCCACCGTCTTTCGGCGGTGGAAACCACCTAGAGTGAGGAGGAAACCGCAATGAGTTTTTTCAAGCTTCAATGGGGCCACCGTCTTTCGGCGGTGGAAACGTGGGTGCTTGGGAACGGGTATGCAGGGGTCTCAAGGGCTTCAATGGGGCCACCGTCTTTCGGCGGTGGAAACGCACATGGGGAGTAAGCATCGCGGCGAGCGCAGCAGCGGCTTCAATGGGGCCACCGTCTTTCGGCGGTGGAAACGGAACGAACCGCGTCAGCAGCCTGTTGATGTACGGGCTTCAATGGGGCCACCGTCTTTCGGCGGTGGAAACCTGTCTTCGTCGTTCCATGTAGTAGTGCCTGCGCAGCGCTTCAATGGGGCCACCGTCTTTCGGCGGTGGAAACCGTAAGGGTTTGCCGAAAAAAATGTCCACACGTGAGGCTTCAATGGGGCCACCGTCTTTCGGCGGTGGAAACCTGATACCCCCGTCCCATTGTCGTCCTCTACGCTGGGCTTCAATGGGGCCACCGTCTTTCGGCGGTGGAAACCGCAGCGAACTTGAGTTCACCCAGGGCCTCAACTGAGCTTCAATGGGGCCACCGTCTTTCGGCGGTGGAAACGGAACGAACCGCGTCAGCAGCCTGTTGATGTACGGGCTTCAATGGGGCCACCGTCTTTCGGCGGTGGAAACTGCTGAAGGCGGATACAGTGCCGCCGCAAGAACGGGCTTCAATGGGGCCACCGTCTTTCGGCGGTGGAAACAGGCTTGAGCCGCAATCTCTGTTCCTTGCGGGGTGTAGCTTCAATGGGGCCACCGTCTTTCGGCGGTGGAAACACAGCGACTGATTAGTCGCTGTTCACTCTGTGTGTGAGCTTCAATGGGGCCACCGTCTTTCGGCGGTGGAAACTGGATTGTCTGGGGCAGGTGGTAGAGGGAACCTTCGACGCTTCAATGGGGCCACCGTCTTTCGGCGGTGGAAACCAGAATACGCAAAGGCGGTACAACGGTGCAAATCCACGCTTCAATGGGGCCACCGTCTTTCGGCGGTGGAAACTGGCAGAATCGGCAGGCCTGGTTGGTGCCGTCATGGGTGCTTCAATGGGGCCACCGTCTTTCGGCGGTGGAAACGATGCGTCCAGTGCCTGGGTCTCGGGGCTTTGCACCAGCTTCAATGGGGCCACCGTCTTTCGGCGGTGGAAACGAGGGGCCGCTGGGCTTGGTTGTTGCTTGAGGTTTAGCTTCAATGGGGCCACCGTCTTTCGGCGGTGGAAACAGCCGCTCCGCCAGCATCCGCGCCTGTGTGGATTTTCCAGCTTCAATGGGGCCACCGTCTTTCGGCGGTGGAAACGGTAGCTCAATTGAAAAGCATCCCTGTTGGCATTGAAGCTTCAATGGGGCCACCGTCTTTCGGCGGTGGAAACGATATTGGGAATCCGGTCTATAGCAACCCTCATGGCCCGCTTCAATGGGGCCACCGTCTTTCGGCGGTGGAAACCTCGTCATCAATTGCGTAATTTTCGTCCTTGGCCCGCTTCAATGGGGCCACCGTCTTTCGGCGGTGGAAACCTCGTCATCAATTGCGTAATTTTCGTCCTTGGCCCGCTTCAATGGGGCCACCGTCTTTCGGCGGTGGAAACAGTGGGTGGCCGCCCGACTAGGAACGGAGCCCAACCCGCTTCAATGGGGCCACCGTCTTTCGGCGGTGGAAACTGTCACCCTGGATATGAACCGGTTTGAATTGGGATGGGCTTCAATGGGGCCACCGTCTTTCGGCGGTGGAAACCGGCTCCGCGCTGCATCGGGGTATCTTGCCGGTTCAGCTTCAATGGGGCCACCGTCTTTCGGCGGTGGAAACTGGTTGAGTAGAGCAGCAGCGAATAAGTGGGTGACCAGGGCTTCAATGGGGCCACCGTCTTTCGGCGGTGGAAACCTCGTTCCTCGACACTATTGCCCCGTCTACCGTAACAAACGCTTCAATGGGGCCACCGTCTTTCGGCGGTGGAAACTTTAAGGTAGGTGGAGGCTAATGACTACACTGTTCGCCGCTTCAATGGGGCCACCGTCTTTCGGCGGTGGAAACTCGACTGGAACCGTCCTATATCTGAGGATGAAGCTTCGGCTTCAATGGGGCCACCGTCTTTCGGCGGTGGAAACAAGGTTAGTACCGTGGTCCCACCGGCGTACCTTGACCCGCTTCAATGGGGCCACCGTCTTTCGGCGGTGGAAACGACCACAACGACCGATTTGTGAGCTTAAAGGGGGTAGCTTCAATGGGGCCACCGTCTTTCGGCGGTGGAAACCCGGGGGATTCGTCAACAGTTCGAGCGGCAATTTATCGCTTCAATGGGGCCACCGTCTTTCGGCGGTGGAAACCGTTACAATGCAGGAGACCCTACATGGCCCTATCGATTGGCTTCAATGGGGCCACCGTCTTTCGGCGGTGGAAACATTACGATACTTTTTCTCCTCCATCGAGTGCAACGCCGCTTCAATGGGGCCACCGTCTTTCGGCGGTGGAAACCCGGTTTGTTGGAGATTACTTTACCGAGGGGATAGTTGCTTCAATGGGGCCACCGTCTTTCGGCGGTGGAAACATATCGGATGCTGGTGCAGCACAAACGGCCTGGTTGGCTTCAATGGGGCCACCGTCTTTCGGCGGTGGAAACGGGCCCCAGCGACGTATATACCCCAGCAACAATTCTGCGCTTCAATGGGGCCACCGTCTTTCGGCGGTGGAAACCACACCAGTGCGGTAAGCGTTACCACTTTCCCAACCGCTTCAATGGGGCCACCGTCTTTCGGCGGTGGAAACTTTCCAGTCTTGCATCATCGTCGTTCGTCCTCATCGCTTCAATGGGGCCACCGTCTTTCGGCGGTGGAAACCGGCCTCTCTCTCTCTTTTATTCGCTTGGAAGTTTCGCGCTTCAATGGGGCCACCGTCTTTCGGCGGTGGAAACCTGCCCGAAGGGTTTGCCGAAGCGTCTAATAGCAAGGCTTCAATGGGGCCACCGTCTTTCGGCGGTGGAAACAGGAGTCAAGCAGCCGGAGTTCCTGAAAGACAACGCGCTTCAATGGGGCCACCGTCTTTCGGCGGTGGAAACCGCAGCTAATGCCGCTGCTGACAAGGCCGCCGCCGACGCTTCAATGGGGCCACCGTCTTTCGGCGGTGGAAACAACGCAGCAGAGGACAATGGCCAGCTGAGTCACTTTACGCTTCAATGGGGCCACCGTCTTTCGGCGGTGGAAACTCGGCCAGTTGTCTGTCGTGCAGCTTGTCGAGATGCGCTTCAATGGGGCCACCGTCTTTCGGCGGTGGAAACTGGGGATATTGTTCGAGCAGTACGATCAGGCCGAGGACGCGCTTCAATGGGGCCACCGTCTTTCGGCGGTGGAAACAGGGCCGGACTGGCGTGAGTGAGGCGCATATTTTACTGCTTCAATGGGGCCACCGTCTTTCGGCGGTGGAAACTCGAACAGGAGAGGAAGGATCACATCTTCCGCGCGACGCCTGCTTCAATGGGGCCACCGTCTTTCGGCGGTGGAAACATGGATGAGTGAGCAGCGAGCTAGTAGAACCGTGGCGTCTGCTTCAATGGGGCCACCGTCTTTCGGCGGTGGAAACCTCGGTGATGACAGGGCTGCCCGCGCAGGAGGACGCGCTTCAATGGGGCCACCGTCTTTCGGCGGTGGAAACTGTTCAACGCCATCGTCGACACTGGCCGTATCATGCTTCAATGGGGCCACCGTCTTTCGGCGGTGGAAACTTTGTCGGCCGCCGCTATGCGATCCTTTTCCCTCTGGCTTCAATGGGGCCACCGTCTTTCGGCGGTGGAAACCTGATCAGTATCAGTATCAGTCCGGTGATGTAGTAGCTTCAATGGGGCCACCGTCTTTCGGCGGTGGAAACACAATGGTGGGACAGCTTCCCAACGGCAAAATTTATGCTTCAATGGGGCCACCGTCTTTCGGCGGTGGAAACTCGGGACGAGCGAAGTCGCACCAATAAGCACCACGGGGCTTCAATGGGGCCACCGTCTTTCGGCGGTGGAAACTCGGACCTGGGTCGAATCCTGCGTCAGAGTATTCCAGCTTCAATGGGGCCACCGTCTTTCGGCGGTGGAAACTTGGACAAGAGCCCCCCCCACATCCAGGTCCGTCTGGCTTCAATGGGGCCACCGTCTTTCGGCGGTGGAAACAACCGGATCCCAGTGGGATCGGCGATCTGGGTGGACGCTTCAATGGGGCCACCGTCTTTCGGCGGTGGAAACGCACACCCCTGACTCGAGACGCTCCTTGTCTGCCCTGGCTTCAATGGGGCCACCGTCTTTCGGCGGTGGAAACCGTACGTGGAAGGTGAAACATACTTTGACCACCAGGAGCTTCAATGGGGCCACCGTCTTTCGGCGGTGGAAACGCGTCTCTCGACGAGGAACAGATGCGTAATTGTATCAGCTTCAATGGGGCCACCGTCTTTCGGCGGTGGAAACGCGTCAGGTGTTGAACTCGGAGGCGGAACGAAGGGCGTGCTTCAATGGGGCCACCGTCTTTCGGCGGTGGAAACAAGATCAGGCCGACGGAGTAGTAGAACGGCATCCCGCTTCAATGGGGCCACCGTCTTTCGGCGGTGGAAACGGGATACTGCTCCAGTAGCACGATCAGGCCGAGGACGCGCTTCAATGAGGCCACCGTCTTTCGGCGGTGGAAACTTTCCGCCAAGCCATTGTTCTCGTAATTCGTGTTGCTTCAATGGGGCCACCGTCTTTCGGCGGTGGAAACTTGAGATGAATAAGGCAGCGCAGACGGCGGTGGTCGCTTCAATGGGGCCACCGTCTTTCGGCGGTGGAAACGCCGGCTGCCGGCTCAGCCAGCCGATGCACCCGATGGGGCTTCAATGGGGCCACCGTCTTTCGGCGGTGGAAACGCGGCGAGAGGCGTGGCTCCGACTTCCGGTTACACCTGCTTCAATGGGGCCACCGTCTTTCGGCGGTGGAAACGCGACTGAGAGGGGCCTCTGGTGATACTGACATGGGGCTTCAATGGGGCCACCGTCTTTCGGCGGTGGAAACCAGTTAGAGACCATTGCGGTCAACGGCAACGGGAATGGGCTTCAATGGGGCCACCGTCTTTCGGCGGTGGAAACGTCGGCCGCCGCTATACGATCCTTCTCGCGCTGCACGCTTCAATGGGGCCACCGTCTTTCGGCGGTGGAAACTGCCGGTGCAGTCTCTGGACGTTGTCGGCCCAAAATAGGCTTCAATGGGGCCACCGTCTTTCGGCGGTGGAAACTTTACGTTGGCGCCGCCGACGACCACTGCGTGACGAAGCTTCAATGGGGCCACCGTCTTTCGGCGGTGGAAACCAGTGCTGCTCCCGGGTCAAGGGAGTGCGATTTATGCGGCTTCAATGGGGCCACCGTCTTTCGGCGGTGGAAACCGGCCCGAGTGGGCACTCCACGTGTTTCGATGATACTGGCTTCAATGGGGCCACCGTCTTTCGGCGGTGGAAACTCGAAGACTATTCCGAGGCCCGGCAGGCATTGAGCCAGCTTCAATGGGGCCACCGTCTTTCGGCGGTGGAAACCTAGAGTGAGGAGGAAGGGCAATGGGCTTTTTTAAGCTTCAATGGGGCCACCGTCTTTCGGCGGTGGAAACGAGACGTATGGCAGCGATAATTGCACACATCATGCCCGAGCTTCAATGGGGCCACCGTCTTTCGGCGGTGGAAACGTGTGGACCTATCTACGATCATTTTATCGCCCTCCCTGCTTCAATGGGGCCACCGTCTTTCGGCGGTGGAAACTCACTCAAGAGGAAGTCGAAGCTTTAACCCAGGAAAACGCTTCAATGGGGCCACCGTCTTTCGGCGGTGGAAACCTCAAGGGGTTGGCTCGGCTCAAGGGCTCCTCTAGCCGCGCTTCAATGGGGCCACCGTCTTTCGGCGGTGGAAACCTGAGAGACAGACTGACGAGGGAGGGTCTGAACGATGGAGCTTCAATGGGGCCACCGTCTTTCGGCGGTGGAAACTCGACTGGGAGCTGACGCTGGAGATGAATAAGGCAGCGCTTCAATGGGGCCACCGTCTTTCGGCGGTGGAAACTAATCGGCGGCGCCGGCGACCCTCCGTGATCCGCCTGCTTCAATGGGGCCACCGTCTTTCGGCGGTGGAAACAGGGAGTCAAGCTTTATGAGTTCCTGAAGGACAACATGCTTCAATGGGGCCACCGTCTTTCGGCGGTGGAAACGATACTAATCGGAGTCGCCATCCTAGCCTACGCCCTGCTTCAATGGGGCCACCGTCTTTCGGCGGTGGAAACGGGCATCACTATGGAGTCGGCCGCCGTGCCGATGATGAGCTTCAATGGGGCCACCGTCTTTCGGCGGTGGAAACTTTTTTTGGCAGACTCCGGGCGTTTCCGACGCTATTGCTTCAATGGGGCCACCGTCTTTCGGCGGTGGAAACTTGCACAAGATTACCTTTCTTGTGTTCGGCACACTCCTTAGCTTCAATGGGGCCACCGTCTTTCGGCGGTGGAAACATGCCGGTGAGTCCACTGAGATCACGTTGCGTAACCTGCTTCAATGGGGCCACCGTCTTTCGGCGGTGGAAACAGAATTCGGTTCCTCGGCTTAGAGGCCCGCCAGACGTGCTTCAATGGGGCCACCGTCTTTCGGCGGTGGAAACTTTGCGCTGTCGTACTGGTACGCGAATGAGGCTTCGTGGCTTCAATGGGGCCACCGTCTTTCGGCGGTGGAAACGTTGCTCCAAGATTCCTAATCTTGGCATGCTTGGACTCGCTTCAATGGGGCCACCGTCTTTCGGCGGTGGAAACGATGGTACCCGACAGCAGCTGGGAGAGAGGCTGTGTGCGCTTCAATGGGGCCACCGTCTTTCGGCGGTGGAAACCAGTAGCGAGTGAGGCTAAATCCATTGTTTGAGGTGTCGCTTCAATGGGGCCACCGTCTTTCGGCGGTGGAAACAATACGAGCCACACCTTTGCGGGCCGGGCTTTCCTGCTTCAATGGGGCCACCGTCTTTCGGCGGTGGAAACCTGCTCAGGCATCTCAAACTATCTGACCCGAGCGTCATGCTTCAATGGGGCCACCGTCTTTCGGCGGTGGAAACCGCTATTGGCTCCTAAACTCGGCTCTCCTTTCATGGGGGTATGCGATTTTCGCCGCATAATCCTTCATTGCTCGTAACCGCTCCACGCCGGTCCAGTTCAAACTATCCCGTCCGTAGCGAATCCCTTGCGAGAGGTGCAAGGTGAGGACTTCACTACCGGACCTCTCGCCGGGCGATTTCGGACCTGGTGGGCATCACACTACCACCACTGCCCGCCGGGGCATTTCGCGAGCGTTCCCCAAGATTGTAACACTCTCGCTTCCCCGTCCTTCCGAAGGGCCCATGTCCACAATCAGCGCCCGGTCCTCTTTCAGGTTCATGACCTCCGTAAGCGCAGCCTCGAGCAGCACCCTCTCCTTGGGCGACAGATCGCAGATGAACACCGAGTATTGGGCAGGTTCGCCAAAGCCGTTCATCTTCTTGAAGGTGCGGGCCAAGCGTTTGGAGTCGGACACATCGTAGCACACCAGGAATCGATTACGCATAGCTACCTCGTTCTGAATACCGGATAGGTTGGCAATTCGCCCAGAAGATGCCGGGTGAGCAGCCGGGCCTGAATTTCCAGGATGCGGCGGTAGCTGACGGCATAGCCAAAGAGGGGGTGTGTAACCAGGGTGTCCATCCGGCGCTCCCAGGCTTCTATGACCTTGCGGCGACCGTTCTGGGTCAACGCCGCCGCGTTTCCCCGGACAATGAAGTGCTCCTGCCCCAGCTCTCCGTTGTTGATGAGAGTCAAGCACACCGAGTCGGCAATCAGGGGACGGAATTCCTCCACCAGGTCCAGGGCGAGGGCAGGCTTGCCGTACTTGGGCTGGTGGTAGAACCCCAGGTAAGGGTCAAAGCCCACGGTCAACGCTGTTACCGTCGCCTGCTTGATCAGCATAGCGTAGAGAAAGGAGAGGACCGCGTTCACCGGGTCCCGGGGAGGGCGCCGGTTCCGCCCGTGGAAGTCGAAGCCCAGGGATTCGGTCTTGATCATTCCCTGGAACTCCGAGAAGTATGTACGAGCCGCGGCCCCTTCGATTCCCAGCAGGGTATCCAGGGACGGGGCCGTCTGGGCCCGGTCGGCCAGCCGGTCCAACTCCGCCAGTATGGCGGCAGGCGGCTCCCGGTGATTCCGGCGCATCAGGGTGCGGCAGTTCTTTATCTTCCCGAAGACCATCCGGCGGGCGATGGGCAAGGCGGCTTCGGGTGTAATAGCTGCCACGTATTGCCGGCAGCGCAGTTCCACGTTCTTGTGGCTCATTCCGTTGGTAATGCCGCTGAACCATCCCCCGTAGGTGAAGTGGCAGACGGGGATGTTCCGGTCGCACAGTTCCCGGAGTGCCTGGGCGGTGACCTGGACGTTGCCGAAAAGGGACAGGTGCGAGACTTCCATCAGGCGGACTTTTTGCAGCGTCTGCCCCTTCTGTTTCACTTGCAACTGGTCGCCGGACTTGCCGACAACGGCACCCTGGGCTTGGACGTAGACGGGAATGGAGTCGTCCCGGGCGGGAGCCAGCCGGCGGACATCCTCCGGCCTGACGGTCTGTCCTTTGGCCGAGATGAAGTTAACTTCGTCGGGGAGACAAATACCCACCAAGGAGCATCTGGGGCATTTCGGACTGTCAACCAGGGGTTCGGGAATTTGCCCCGATGCGGCCATGTTTCTGATTCCCGACAGCAGTTCCATCGTCCGTGAGATGAGGGCATCATCCAGCGGGACTTTCACCCGCTGGCGGGACTCAACGAAGTAGAGCATTCCCTCGTTGCAGGTGTATCCGTTGGCGCGGAGCAGCAGGCCCTGGAGGCAGACCTGGACCCGTTCCGGTTCCCACGCTCCCTCCGGCAAGTCGGGCGCCTTGCCATGCTTATAATCCACTGGTGTGACCACATTGCCTTGGCCTTCGAGCAAGTCAATCCGTGCGATTGCTCCCAGGGATTGGTCGGATACCAAGACGGAACGGACGTGGATGATCTCGTGATCAGCGTCGTCTTCGCCCGGCGGGTTAACGCCATCCTTGTCAGGACGCGAGGGTAACTTTCCCGATGGACGGTCCACCCGGCGATGCTGGAAGCGTCCCTCTACGGTGTCCACACTGTCGGCGAACTCGCCCTGCACCCATTCCAGGTAGGCCAAACGGGGGCAGTAGGCATACTCGTTGAGCATCCGCGCGGGGACCAGGTCGGGAAGCCCGACTTCCCGGTCGGTCAATTCTACAGACTGTGGTGTATTGATGGTCACGTCGTTCCTCCTTCGGCGGGTGCCGGCGCAAACTGTCCTAACCCGAAGTGGCAGCCATAGCCCAGCGCCAGAGGTCCGGTAATGGCTTTGTCGAAGGTTAGACGAAAGAAATAAGCGCCGGGTACCGCAGGACCACCCTTGCGCCAACGGTAGAATTCCACAGGGTAGAGCGGACGGTTGGCCCAAGGTATGGCCGGTAGTATCTCTACCGGCTCTTGCATCTGGGCTGCCCCGTAAAGTTCTGAGTGTTCTGGGGATGACCGGCGACGGTTGAACTCCAAGTTAACCTGCTGCTCCGGGCCATCCATTAAGCGTCCTTGACGCACTTTGGGATGACGAACCAGAGAGAAGGGCGTAACCGATCGCCATACCGTTGCCCGCCCGAAAATGGAGTGCTCACTGCTTATCCCCTGGGTCTGGCGAAAATCCTCCAGGTCACCGTAACCCAGGAAAGACAGCAATATTTCGCGGTCGTCGTTGGATTTCAAACAACGTATCTTGGCCAGGGTTTCCACTTCTTCCATAGTGAACCTGCCGGGTGCCCAGACTGTCAGGTGGTCCAGCCTGCCGTCCCGGTCTTCGTCTGTTGGTAGGTAAAAGGCGTGCTGGTGGCCGGTGAGGGGTTTGCTGTCGGCCCCCCGGCCGGATAGAGTCTGAGATTTAGAGGTGAGGTTGTTCCGTCCGCCAAACCACGCGGTAGCACTACGGTGCATCAGGTCAGCTACTCGCATGGTGTCGGTAATCAGGGGCAAGGGGCGGGCAGCCAGGCCGAAGCGTACTACCTGAGCCACCTTTTCGTCGTCTGAGACCCGCGTCCCCCCGGTTGAAGGGTTGGACGTGAGAGCGTCAGCACGCCGAGAATAAAGCCGCCACTCAGCGCCAGGCGGGTCAATACGCCCTTGGCGTCGCAGGCCGCCAGTCTCCGAGCACAGGTCCCGCAGTTTCAGCGGCTGTTTTGGCAGCAACACCCTTACCAGTTCATTGTCCGCCGCTCCCTCGGACATGAAGGAATCCAGGGGCTGGCAGTTCAAGTCTGGGGGGTTATCCGCTAACGAGGCGGTGCACCATGCTTCGACCCGGCCCAAGTAAGAAAGGTTGTCCAGGATAAGGCTGAGAGCGGTCTGCTGCTCCCGGGTCAGGGTTGCCTGGGGCCAGACGGCGATCAGGGGTTTCCCAGACTGGGTGACCACAAAAGAGTCCAGCACCAGGGTACGGTCCCCTGGCCCCTTTTTGTCCCAGGGCATATAGTGGCGGGTGTGGGCTGTCGTGGCTGCCGGCAGATGGAAACTGGGCGGAGCGGCCAGTTGTTCCAAGATGGACACAACCTCAATATGGGGCAGGTGGGGCAGAGTGCGCTGCCACACCGATACCAGGGCGCGCAGGATGCGCCAGGGTGAGGGCGGCCACTCCGGGACGCCCTCGTTGACATGGCGGCCCCATTGGGTAGCGTGGTAGCGATTGGCGTCAAATTGAAAGGATATGGCTAACATGACTCGTCTTCCTCCTCAGAGGTAGCACTTCTTCCAGAACCTCGCCGGGAACGTGCGGGTGCCTTCTTCTGGAAAGTCAGTTCGGTAATGGGCGGGTTGGCGAACAGGCCCTGATTGGCACAGGCTTCGATGAGGGCGGGAAGGTCATCCTCCAGTTCCGTAGTAGTTGGCAACGTGAACCCGTCTTTGGGCCGCGTGACTTCCAAGTCTCCAACCATGTCGAGGTCACAGGCAGTCCGCAGGCGCAGGCCGGTATCCAGGAAGCGACGGACTTTCCACAGGGCCAGAGTAATGAGAAAACGCCCGGCAGGTTCGCCCAAGCCGTAAGCCCGTAACTGGGCCAGGTCCAGGCTGAAGTAGGCGGTTATAGCTTCAGCCACATATTCAACACGGTGGAAAGGCACATTGCCATAACCTTCTCTGGCTCCCACCGATATCCCTGCCTCCTGTAAGGCCTTTGGCCGGGGGGCTACCCGGTCATTTTTCACCCCGCCGCTATGGGCGTCGCTGACATCCTTCGCCTCGACAAAGGCGGAAAGCAACCGCTGCAACCGAGTGCGCCCGTCCAGCTTCTCTAGGAATACCCCGTGCAAGGTGGTGCCGGGGTCGTAGCGAAAAGTAGCATTCGCCAGCTTTTGACGACTGAGCAGACCAGCGCCTCCCAGGTCTTCCCCTTCGCCTTCGTTGGTGGACTGACCACGCCCCCGGCGGGGAACGCCGGCTTTATCCCGCAGCGTCTCCTTAAAACCTTCATCGTTCATGATGTAGGGAGAGTTGAGACGGTGGGCTTCCAGGATAGAGTTAGTGGTCTGGCCGTTCCATAAGTTGACTCGCACATATGGCATCCCTTTTAGGCAGTCAACGAGGTCGTCGGCAGCCTCATCCCAGCAGACGGCTTCCAGGTGGTTGGCCATAGATTGGGCTGATTCCACCAGCACCATATCGACACTCTCTGCGGCTCCATTCCCCTTAGGCAGGGTGTAGCGAGCCGCCCCTAGGTCCGGGAAACCGGTAGGCTGGAAACGGCTTCCTTGGACTGGCTGCAACTGGGCCTCCATTAAGATGCGGGGGGTACTTTTCAGAGTTTCCCAAGCGATATGCATTGTTCAAGACCTCCATTTAGGTTTGTTCGTATATACAAGATGTGACGTACAAGCCCATAGACGCTTTGTGGGCTATGCGGCCTCCGGGACCGGCATCAGTGCCAGGTCAGCTAGGTGATACATATCTTGATAGCGAATAGGTATGAGCAGCGCCGCCGCCAGCCGTGATTCCTGATCACCTACCACATTGACCTCCGGTAACAGGGGCGTAAATCCGCTGGACCGCAGTCGGCGGTGGGCCACTCGGTAGGCATCCCTAGCCCGTCCGCCGCGCAGCAAGGGCAGGATAGATGGTTCCGGTCCGATGGGGGCTTCCTCAGCACCGGAGTGGCGCCGGAAGGCCCAAGGCAGGAACAGAAGCTTGAGGGCGGTATAGGTGCGGGATAAGGCCGACGGCGCTGGAGGGTGAGAGACCTGCTCTACTTGCCGCCAGTCAATGGCCGTCAGGGGCAGCGACAAGTCGGCGATACGCCGACAGTCCACGACACCTTGCAGGAAGGCGTGAATGTCTGCCAGGGGCGCAGCTATCCAGCCATTCAAGGGAAGTGAGTCTGCGGACTTCATCCGGGCTTCCAAGCAGCGCCGTTCCAGCACAGCGGCCAGAGAAGCCACAGGATCGCCGCCACGCCAGGCAACCGAGGTGTCATCCTCAGGCCACTGCCACCGTCCCCGGTCAAAAGCAATCGGCTCCAGGTTCGTTCGGATTGAGCCGACTTTGCCAACCCCCTGGATAGAAGCCAGGGCCGCCGCCAGACGGAACTCTGGCGAGCCGTTGTCACACCCCCGCAGCCACTCAGGAGACAGACCTGAGAGGGGACGAACGGAACCTTTCTGACGGGAAGTTGACAGCCAACGCTCCGCATGGCCCACGGCAATCAGCACCTCCTGAAGCAGACGGGGGCCTCCATGAGCGCAGAATTCCAGGATGGCCCGGTCTATCTCCCGGAGGACGCGGTTGATGCCCTCAGGAGCGTTCCGGCCTCGGCTAGCTCGATGTAAACTATCCAGCCAGGGGTCCAGGTCAAACAGGAGGTTGGCTTCGGGCTTTGGCGTGACCCGGAAGCGCCCCAGGGGAGTGGCGATAAAGGCCCGACCGTTGCGTTTCAGGAAACCAAATCGCTGGAAGCCAGAAACGCCCCTCTCTATACCCAAACCGACCACGGCCCGGGCAAAATCGGTGCCCGTTGTGGCCTGACGTCGGCCAAGCTGCGCTCTTCCCTCGCCAAAAAGATGGCTTACTTCTCTATAGGTAGCCGGTTTCTCCCACAGGGGCGCCCATAACTCGGCCCGGGAGCCATCTCTGGTATATTCCGTATCTACCGCAGTACCATAACCAGCCGCCGAAGTATCTGCGGTGAATGGAAAGACTGCCCGGCTTCGGCTTTCGGCAGATAGGCGGCGGGCTACCGCTCCGGCGAAAAACAACGCACCCTCCATCATTAGGACATAGTCCCAAGGATTAGTCAGAGAGTCTCCCTCAAAGCCCGCGGTGGCGTTAGGGCCACCCACGCCTCCAGGATTGAACTGGCCGATAGCGCTCTTGACGAGCGGGGCACGGCTGTCGCCGAATAACGCTCTATCCAGCCATCCTTTGCGTCGTTCCTCATAATCGACGCGCTTCGACGGCATATTCCCAAGCTCCAATCCAGTCAGAACAGGGCACAGGTTCTTTATAAAGTTGCTGCTGAAGTCCAGATTGCCGTCGTTGCCCCCGCTTCCTAGCAATGGTTGTAACTCTGAATCTGCCCCTGTGAGGACGTAAACAGCGTCAAGCCAGAACACAGCCGCATCAGGCAGCCGGTTGCGGCACTCGGCGAGGAGGCTTGGTTTCTCGCTATCAGACGGTTTCTTTACAAAGCCCATGTAATCAAGTATCTGTTGGGACGCTTCTATCGCTTGCCGATATTCCTCCAGACGATTAGGACCTTCTGCCCGAATTGAATCAACCGCTTCTTTTGCTGCCCGGCTGCCATCCGAGTAGAAGCCGCTGCCACCGTTCCAAGGGGCCACGATGGGCGTGGGCTGGTACTCTTCTAGCAAGAACCCTAGCAGGGCCTCACGGTCTAGTGAGGATTGGAGGACAAAGGTGTCGTCTTGCCAGCAGGCGCGGGACTTTGGGTCCTTCTGCTCGGTCACCAAGCGGAAGATGCCCAAGGCTTTCAGGTAGGCCATCAAGGGTTCCGGCGTGCATCCTGGAAGCGTCAGTGGGTGAAAGTTAGTAGTCATAGTGTTCACTTCCATCATGTTGTTCCTGGCTGCTGGCGCGCCGGTCTGCCGTCCGAACCAGAGCCTCCAAGTAAGCTAGGCGGAACGGACCTAGAGAGTCTCGCAGGGCCAGGGAACAGTCCAGCCAGGACCGCTCGCCGTTTTCGGCGATGCCCATTTGGGAGATGGACATATCTATCTCCGTCTCAGGCACTGTTACGTTTCCGCCAAGATCGGCGGCGGGGAGGAAGTCCTTGGCCTCTATTGGAAAGCCGAGGAGATATTGATAGTCCGGGTTGCGGTTTCTATTCCGGTCTCTGGCTGGCATGGGCAGGGAGCGAAGACTCAGGCGCACCTTGCCGTGGTGGGACATCGCCAGGTAGGCCGCAAGGTCTCTGGTCCAGCCAGTTAACTCTGCCGGGGCACGTTGGAGCAAGACTAGGGCGCTGGCCACTTCGTGCCGGAAGTAAGGGCGGCTGTGTTTACCGCCACTACCGCCACTCTTGGCCCATAGTTCTTTCCGGTATTCGCTCTGGTCCTCACTCTCAGGAAGCGTTTGAAGCAGCATATCCTGGAATGAGCAATGGGCCTTTCCTGCATCGTGCCATTGGGCCGCCGTAACAACAGCATCTATGATTTCTTGGGGTAGGGCCAGGTTCGACAAAGCGTCCAGGGTGCGTTGGGCCTCATCTTTAACGTGAAGTGAATGATTGCGGAGAGTAACCCACCCGTGTTGACCGGTGTTGGTGCGCTCGTCATCATAGCCTTCCGGCGGCTGTCCATTGGCTTCATCGGGGAAGTCTCGTGCGACAGGCACATTGGAAGTGGAGTCCCGATCCCATCCCTTCTCAATAGTGTAGCCGCCGACTTCGGCTTTCAGCAGCAAGGTCTGGCCGGGGCGTACATCTCGTTGTTCAATCCGTTGCCACTCACCTTCCAGATAGTCCCAACGCCAGGCCTGTTGAGACCTGCTCCGGTTGCTCAAAAAGTCTTTCATTTGCCCTACCGGGACGCTGCAAAGTTCCTCTCGTTCCGGCGATGGTTCGTTGGGGTCTCCTTCCCAATCACGCCAGAAGACCTGAACATCCATATCCTCCCCGCCCCTCACAAAGCGAGATACATCCAAGTAGCTGCCCGACAGGTCGGGAGTGGTGTCAAAGAGACCCACCAAGTCCCGGCGGCGCAGCACCGCATCATGCCGGATGGTTTCATCCACTTCGGGCAGACTGGCCGGAGCCACGGACTGACCTTCCATATTCTCCAATCGCGCTCTGGCCTGGACTAGGGAATCTTCTTTATCTTCATAAGGTACGGCGTGTTTCCGCAGGGCTGGGAGGTCCAGCCAGAAGACCTCAGCCTGGGGAAACTCCCCGTAGCGGTTGCAGCGTCCGAACCGCTGCACCAGGCTGGACCAGGGAGCCAAATCGGTAATGAGGGCGCGAGCGGATATGTCCATCCCTGCTTCGATTGCCTGGGTCGATACTACGATGCGCCCGGCTGCCGGAAGGTCGTGCCCAATTGCTTCGGCCTGCTGGCGTCGTTCCTTGAGACGGAAACGGGAGTGCACGAGGAGTAGCTCCTGGTTTCCTCTCGCCTTCTTCAGGGCATCTTGCAAGCCCTGGAAGACGCCCTGAGCGCGGGATACGGTGTTGAACACAGCCAGGGTCAGGGCGCCATGCTGGTGACGCTCAAGAATGGCCCCGGCAACCTCGCCATAATCATATGGCTGGTCAGCCCTAGTCCGGCGCTGTCCAGGCAGCTCCAACCGCTGAAGCAGCTTGATGGCCTTTCTACGGCGTTCCAACTCGTCATTTTGGAAATCATCGGGGTTGAGAGATAGGGTGTCGTCGTCAGCCGGGGTGGGGAAATCAACGGTATGCAGCCATCCCTGACTCACGGTGGCCGACATCCAGAGGGTGTGGCGCGGGCCATAGGTCCCAAAACTCTTTCGGAAGGCAGCTAGCTGGGTTGAAGTGGGCAAGCCGTTGGTCATAAGCTGCACCTCATCCATAACCCAGAGGCAATCGTTGTTGAGCAGTCCGAACTCTGTCGGCCACATGAAAGGACTGCTTCCGTACCCACGGTTGAGAGCGCGGGACAGAAGCATATCCTGGGTGCCAACAACTATGAACGGCTTTTCGGGGTAGAGATACCACCGCTCACGAGGTTCTCCGCCCATGAGGGTGGTCACTCCAACCAAGTCGGTCATGTTCAAGTTGCTGAGCCACCCTTCGATTCTCTTTACCGTCTGCTCCACTAGAGTACGCATGGGCAGGCAGTAAACCAACCGGCGCGGCGTAGCATCCCGCACCTTCTGGTCGGGATGCTCGAAGCGTCTGTACAACCATCCTAGTGCCGCGGCTTCGGTTTTTCCGGCCCCCGTGGGGACTCTCAGCAGAGTAGGTAAGTCAGTGCGCTCAGCAAGTGTTTGCTGGTAAGGGTAAGGAGCGAATTCACCTTGGCTCGCTTCCGTGAAAAGTTCTGCGTATCTCATTTCCTGGAATCTCCGGGAGTGGCTGCAGGGAGAGGTATGGGAGTCTTGGTTGAAGCTGAGGATTGAGAGGCACTGGTTGGATGACTTATACTATGCCCATTCATGTCAGGGCCGACAGTCATTTGGGAGATTTCGAGGCTGGTCTCGGAAGTGTACTCAGATGCTACGTATTTCGCCCGTTCAAACTGGGCACTGCGAAACGCTGCATCCCTTGATCCCCGGCAAACCTCAAGGGACGCGGATTTGGAGGTCTTGCGGGAGGTTTTCAGGACTTGAGTAATTCTTGCTCTCATGATTCTCCTGGATAAATCTTCCTTTGACTTATAATGAACCACACATAATATTAGCACCCTCTCCTTCTCGGATCAACCGCTGTTCTGGCTCGCGCGCCGGCTCCATTGAAGAATTATCAGTCAGAGGCTTCAAAAGAGCGGATTGACTGGCTTTCCATCGCCGAAAGGCGGTGGCCCCATTGCAGTCGAGGGGTCTCCTCGCCAAATCAGAAACCCCTTCTCCGATTTGCGAGAGAAGGGGTTTCACAGACTACAGCAAGGCAACTGAGAATTCACAGGGTGTTTAGCCATTCCCTCCAATCTGCGTGCCCCGGCTTGTATGTTTCTACCAGGGTGCCATGCCCACTCACCAGAGAAGTCCCCGGTGCGCCGCCGTACAAATCGGCTAGCTGTATAATTCGGCTACAAGATGAGTTTGAAGCTCAACACGAAAGTTCTTGATTTTGTCCAGTTTGGTGGGCCTGCCCGTACCGAATTGCGAACTTTCAGGTGGGAGGTCCTGCTATAAGGAGTCCAGTCTTGTGAGGTGTTTGTCCCGGGCGGTAGATGCGGTTTCCTGTTCACTGGATCCTCACTCACGTTCTCGCGTTGAACATGCTAATGGAACCCGGACCAATCCAATATTTTTGTATCCACGGTTACCAACTGGTGGCCACTCAAAGCAGTAGCAACTATAAGACGGTCCGCCGGGTCTCTATGGAAATCCTCCAGGGCCACGGCTTGGATTCCAATTTGACCGGTAACGGGCAATTCAATAAGTCCATCATCTAGCAAGCCTGTGCGCCACGCTGTCAAGTCGGGTGTGAGGACAAGCCGTCCCTTGTCCTGCAGCATTGCTACTTCCCAAAACGAGCTGGCGGAGACCGCTGCTTCGTCATTGGACCACGCGTGCGCTATCAGTTGGCGAGTCTGGGTTCCCAGTTGCCGCTCATCTGATAACAACCAGACGAGAACATGGGTATCAAGTAAGATCATGGGTTCAGTACCCGGTCTGGATTCGATTCAGCGTCCCAGTCCACATCTATCGGGGCAACTATATCGCCAAGAATCAGAATCTTGTCCCGATCCCGCCCGAACGGTGCTTTCGGCTGATCTCGCTCGTCGATTACTGTCGAGGCACTCGTTCCATTAGTGGGGGATTCCGGATGTATGATGGCAGCGCCAATGACCTCGAGAGAGGAGCGAATACCGCTTTTCCTGTCAATTTCCACTAGTTTGGCCTCGGTCTCCGCCAAGAGCCTCCGGTTCCAGCCAACGTACATATTCCTCAAGTTGCTGTTGAGGTTTTCTCTCGATAGCTGGCGCTCATTTCGACTAATCAGCCGCTGCGCATGAGAGCGAACCGCTTGCCTTGCTTTATCCGTCAGCAACCCATTGCGGGCAGCGAAAACATCCGCCATTCCTTTAAATTGTGATAGTAATGTTTCTTCAGCTTGTGCAATAAGTTCTTCGAAATCTATATCGTCAGGTGCTTGTCTATCCAGGGAAGTGGACATCACCCTTGACAATTCTTGTGCCCGCTGCACGGAAACCGGATTCACGGTTCTTGTCGAGCAGTCTACGGCAGAACAAAGAAGTTCCACCCTATTTGTGTACCCCTCCAGCGTGCCAAGGGCCCATACAAGCATCGTGGAGTCACTGACCGTTTCCGCATCTACTACACCGGAACACCAGGGTATATCTGACGACGTTGTCCCAGCCAGATGTCTCGCTAGCAACAATAGGGGATGCCTCACGTGGACGAATTCCACGTCATCACCTTCCTGTACGAACGACACCCTTGTGTTCCTCTGTTGGCTGATACGGTTGCGAAATCGTGCGATTTCGGTTCGTGCGTAATGCGTTGCTGGATATGAAGCCGACAGCCCCTGGAGCGCAGTTCTCAGTTCCTCGTTCCTGCCAATGTCGAACTCTCCAGCAGCACCTGACACTCTCATGCTGTTGGGCAGATGTTCTTCAATGGTGGCGTGTACGAACTCGGCGAGTTCTTCCGTGGAAAGGAGGCGGGTCTCAGCCTCCTTGATTTCGTCCTGGTCCGAGTCGATCAGTTGACGCCCTTGCAGAGAAATGACGCTTGACTGAGTTATTGCTTCCCTATTCCTCTCGTTGTTTTCTATAGTCTGAGTGATTCTTTCTAGGTGCTCTTCCTGCTGTTGCTCCGTGAGACCACGCTGGAACACATCTCTTTCGAATGAAGCAATTGCCTCACCCAAAATCACCTCCAAGTCACCAAGCGCACGTTCGAAGATTTTTAGCCTTTCATATAGCCGCGACAAGATTCTCTCTTCGATGGTGCCTGCGCTTGCAAGGTTCCCGATGTAAACCTTGTCTGAAGTCTGACCAAAACGATCACAACGACCGATGCGTTGCTCGACTCGCATTGGGTTCCAGGGAAGGTCGTAATTGATCACAACGTGGCAGTGCTCAAAGTCTAGGCCTTCTCCAGCTACTTCACTGGCGAGAAGCACCTTGAACTTGCCTTGGCGAAACTCGGATGCGATTCGGTCTCTGCTCTTTTCTCCTTGGCGACAATCCTCGTCCGTAGCGGGAGTAGGTCCGTACATCAACTCTAGCGAGTACCCCTTTTCCCCGAGTTTCTGTTCTAGGTACCGAAGAGTACCCCTGAAGGTAGAAAATATCATCACACGGTCGGCGTCCAATTCATCGAACACGTGCTCAAGCACTTCATAGAGTGCTTCCAGCTTCCGGTCTGGCGATTCCAAGGCTGCTTTAGCGAACGGCTCCAGGATACTGATTTCCTCCCGAGTGAATCCGCTCCTATCATCCTCTTCTTCGTCTTCGTGGGCTTGACTTAGGATCTCAGATGCTACAGCCGGGACACAACTGGCGGTTCGCCTCTCGGGCATCTGTGTTACAAAGCCGGGTGGTATCCCCTCTCTTAAAGCCCTTGCTAGACAAATTCTGTAAACCTCTCTGTAGAAGCCCCCTTCTTCGCTACTAAATTGAACAACTCTGGTAATGGCTTCCCTAGTTGGCCGGTTCTCGTCCACGTCCGAGCGAAGAGTACGCGTCATATACGGGCTTAAGACCTGAAGGTCGCGAGCGGAGTTGACAGCTAGGGTTCGCTGGCCTCGGTCGTTCAGGTCTGCGGATTCCACGAGCCTGCGAAATTCCACCCAACCCGGGCGTGTTTCCCCCCCCTGGGCTTCCAGATTAACTAGGGACCGACGGGCTTCCTGCTTCCAATCGGGAGGCTGATGCCTAACCAGACGTATCCAGTCGTTAAGCATCATGTCCCAACGCATTTGTTCCTCAAGCAATCCAGGGTCCTCGGCTACATCCACTCCAAGGGTGGCCATCAAGTTGACGATGTCCTGCAAACCGGTTTGCAAAGGGGTAGCGGTGAGAAAAACTGCCGCCTTGGAGCGCTCACAGATGAGTTCTGCCAAGGAGTTGGAAAGGGTATCAGTGTTTCTGAGGTGGTGGGCTTCGTCGAATATGGCAAGGTCCCATGCCACCGCGGATGCTTCGAACCTTTCTGCATTCCTCTCCAAACGAATCAGTTCCAAATTAACCACCGACTTTGCGAATCTGGGAGACAGAACTCCGTCACGTTCCAACGACACCAATGCCTGTTGGAGACCTTCAGAGGACAGCACCTCGAGCTGGAACCCGAATCGCTGCAACATTTCGTCCCGCCATTTCCCCACCAGTGCTTTGGGGCAAATTACCCAGACGTTTTCCAAGCCATTAGCTGCCCTCGACTCGAGCTCCGACCAGATTAAGCCGGCTTCAATTGTCTTACCGGTTCCTACCTCGTCAGCGACCAAGAGCCGCTGGTCTGGGGACTCTAGCAGCTTTTTTACCGGAAGAAATTGGTGGTACAGGAGCTTGGTCTTGGAGGCATTGTACGACAAAAACTGGTCCGTCACCGGATGTTCTAGCCTTCGCCTTGTCAAAGCGACCTTGAATTGATCTGGAGTCAACTCCCCGAAGACAGCGGCTGGCTCAAGTTCGACCAGGGGAACCAGCTTATCCGAACCTTCTATGAATACCCTGGCGTTCTCGCCGCTTATGTAGATGACCCAACCGACGACGGAGGGTTCAGCCTTGTATCTGACCTTCATGTTTGCTGCCAGCTGTACCATCAAATACTCTCCTAAACACGCAGGAGTTCGCAGAGATACTCCCAGTGGGGGATACTGTAGCGCACTTTTTCGTTCAAGGTCACAGGATCAGGGTCCCATTCATGATAGACGTTCCAAAACCTGATCGGCAGGCCGACATAAGAGTTACCTACCTCGTCGATTTGGTGGGGGGCCCTGTACATGAAAGTCCGCATATGCTCCCAACCCTGGGATTCATCCGAATCCTCAAAAGGTTGGTAAGTGTCGGGGTCTAGGAAGGCCCACTCACCGTATCTTATTAAGGAGTAGTGCCATCCGCACAATCCCAGAAGGTCTCCCAGGTGGTTGGTCCGATGATCGACGCTTGGCCGTACGATGTGTACTACGTAGACCTGAAACCGGTTGCCGGGTATCGTGAACGACTTGCTACAAATTTGACACCTTTGCCCGTAGTCGCCGTGCACCATCGTCTTGAACCTATCAGCCAAGTCGTTTGCGGCTTCAACAGGTTCCCAACGGGAGAATGTTCTGGAGGAAATGGATCCCAACCGGCCAGTGCGGATAGATTCTTCAGTATCTTTCCTAGCTGATTCTCCAGTCTTTGGTCCCTTTCCAGGCATCCACACCTGTCGCTGTGTGGCTCGCGAGGCAACGATAGTCTGGACTTCGTGAAGCCTCTTTGCGAAGGGAACATCTTTCTCGATTTGCTGATCGCCGCCCTCAGGAGGCACCGGATCTCTTGGCTTGTCTGGATTTGCGCTATGACCTCCTGATATGGACGAATGGTCTGGGATACTTGCGGCTGTTGGATGATCGTCGAATGTCTCAGCGATGTCTCCTCGGCCGGACAATTCGCTCAATTCTTCAACCGGTACTATACCTAACTCTTGCGCCCGGACTCTTGCATCCCCAGCCGTCTTCGCTTCCAGGATAAAGGTAAGTCCGGGAGAAAGGGAGCCAATAGCCTCGTCTGGAGCCACGGCGAAACTCAGTTCTCGTGCAATGGACGCCCAAGGAAAACCGCCGTGTGTTTGCGGGGTGAAGTACATCGCCCTTGCGTCAACATCGAGATGCGCCTGGACGGGTTCGGGGGAAGTGGGTGGCCACGTTCGTTCGAAGGCTCGTAACTCCCAAACCACGCTTAGTTCGTCCGTGGAGTAAAAACGTATATCATCGAGTGAAATAAAATTTTCGTCGGACCATCTCTGTCTGGCAATTCCCTCCAGAATCGCCCCTATGATCTCCCTACGCTCTGTAACGCGTTTCCCGATTTCCTCGTCTTCCTGTGGATTCAGGGCTTTGTTGATATGTCCTTGAACCACTGTCGAGAGAGTCCGGACGCCCGCAGCCTCCATCGCCGTCCGCACTCGCTCAGTTCGCGGTATGCAGTTGCCTTTCAGTTGTTCAGGAAACTTTTCCACTAGGCCGGGTCGGCCTTCAAAAAACATCCATGAGGGCTTTCGCAATTGCCTATCTCTATTTGGAACGCATTGTGTGTCACGCAAGTAGCTTTCTAACTTCGTAGTATCAAGTTCCCCTTTGCGCAAAGCGTCGGACAACATAATCCAGCATTGGAAAACTACATCCTGGTCTTCTGCGGGCAATTGGCTCGTTCCCGATTCTCTCGAAACATCCTTCAGCACTTCGAAGGCGTCCTTGAAGTTGGGAGCTTCCCTAATGCCGAGGAACCGGAGCAAATTCTGGTACGAGCGGAGGTCGGCCCCCACTTGCACACGAAACCTGCCAAAAGAATGGTTGGCCCAGAAAACTTGCGCAGGTTTGAGATACCGATCTCCAACCCAGATGCAGGCTGCTTCCGTTAGGGGTCTGACGTCCCCGGGTTGTGCGTTGTCATTTAGCCATCGATATATGCCCCGGGGAGGCTCCCTGTTGATCTCGGAACACCTGAGCAGATGTTTGACCACCAACGAAGGCTCCGGACGTGTCTTCACTTGCAGATCTGCTAGGAAATCGCTGATCCTTTGCTGTACCGGTACCGGTACGTCAACAAATTTCGCTTGAGACTCGAAGAAATTCTTGTTGTACGCTGCGTATAGGTCCTCTGGCTTGTACCACTTCCTAAAGTCACCCTCAGCCGGCAACCACTCTTTACCCCTAAGTGTGGCGACAGCGGCTTTTTCACTATCGCCTAGTTTCCCCCAAAGAGTTCCTAAAGCCTCCAGCATCTTGACCACGATTGACCGGGACGTTGGAGTCGGCGGCTTGGTTGTCTGAGATGCGACTATCCTCAAGATATCCTTTACACGAGGTCGGTTGCCTACGCCTAACCATTGGTAGAGGTCTTGCCTGTTTTCGGACTCTGAGGGAAGGTTCGCATATTTGGCGAAGTCTCCCAAGGTGCGCTTGACCGCGTCCGATGGGAAGTAGACTTCACTCGGCCGCCTGAAATCGCCATCTACACATTCGACTATTTTTGCAGCCGAGAGTTGGTCCCGAAGCTCTCGGTTCCCTCTGATTTCACCGATCCGAACTTCGAGATTCGCAAGGTGCTTGAGTTTGGTATCCATGCTTGTACTATTGCCGCTTGCAAATGCCTCTGCAATATATCGCATTGCATAGTTTTCGAACGTGAGTTCCCTTATGCCCAAGGACCTCAAGAAGTCTGTTAGACCCTCGAGCGAACCCGTGTCCAATACGTCGGTTACACCCATAGGATCGTTAAAACCGCCTGGCAGCCACAGGTCGTTCAGGGGATGTAGGTTGCTCACCGATGGGAACAACGCTAATCTCGCCAGCTTTTGGCTCAACTCTTCTGTCAACTCGGGTTTGTTGTCATCAAACCATTTGAGTAAATCTGAAGGAGCGAAATCTCCACGTTTCCATTTAGCCCTAAAATCCTCAGGCAGAATAGCCTCCAACACCGCGATAGCCGCCTCAGGAGTAAACCGGGGGCAGAGTAGATGTAATAGAGGGACATGCTCCTCAGCCAAAAACGAGACGTTGTCGGGTAGGACGTTGTCGGGTAGTAGGAACTCAAACACCTTCCGGGTGCTGGCATCAGCCCTAAATGCTGCACGACACGGCCATAGTTTGCCATCAATTCCTGGGGCAAGAGTACACCTAGTCAGCAGGCTTTCCGCCTGTGCTTTAGCCGATACTGGTGTGCTATTGATAACGCCAAGAACCCCTAGCCACAGCAATTCAAGGACTTCACGAGAGCGGAGATTTGAAGGAAGAGACTGCGGACGACCAATCATTCCCTTATCTTTGAGTGCATCGTAAACGTGTTTAGCGTTTATGCGCTGTACCCCGACGCTGTTGCTGGTGAGGATATTCTGATAGGACCATAAGTGCTGATGGACCGTTTCAAGACCTATGGCGTTGAAGGCGGGGACACCCTGTTTTTCATCATCCGATATTGGCATGTGGATTTGATTGGGTTTAAGCCACTTACCCGACTCAGAGTACACAATAGGGGCGTTCCCAAGTGAAGGTTCCAACGTTTCCCAAAACACTCCCAATGGCATCCGCCAGTCACTTCGGCGTTCTCTAAACACCGAATGTAGTCGAGCCAAGATGCCCCAAAATGTGGTTGCATCGTCTTCGAAAGTTTCCTTTAAGGAGATCAAGTTGGCATTAACCAGAGACGCTGCCGCCGTTATGGCCGCTCGATTCCACTCGGATCTAGGATCATTTGAATCGTCGAAGACAATGGATTTCCTATCTGAAGCGGGGAAGAAGTCCGCGTCTATGTGAAAAGGCAACCCCGACGCCTGGTCGGCAGGCAGAGTCGCGAACAACAAACCACTGTCAATCAATGAGTCAGGAACGGCTATACGGACACGCGAGGAGCGGTCAGGACCAATGAGGGAGCTGAATCTGGCGCGTAGATTCGAGGCCTCTCTATCGAACTCCCCTTCAAAAAACCGCCAAATCTTGGTCTCGCCGTTGCAATCTACGAGAACCGAATCGTCCTCAACCACCCTCGTCACCTGAGTTACTTGCTCTCCATTTCGAAGTAGGTCTATGGACTCCAGTTTTTTTAAGAATAGAATTGCCTAGGGGAGAGCCTCGTTAAGTTCCCCTGCAAAGGAGTCAACGTATGCCTCGTCAACAATCGGAGTCCTTAGTTCCTGACGTACTTTGGATTCTTGGAAAGCCCATGGTAGCCTAAACCGAGTACCTTCATCTTTTGTTATCGAAGGGTCCATCGTTTGCTTTATTTGTTGACCCTCGTTGTTTTCAGGCCTGAAGATCCATCGCCTCCCTGCGGAGTGAATTTCGGGCCTGTCAGTAATTTGATAAACGGAGACGAACCCTACCCCAAATGCTCCTGTCGTGCGCTCTCCTGATTCCCAACGTTTAGAGCCACTTGCCAACTCTCTCATCCGAGCGAAATCTGCATCCCGAAAAACCGCATCGTTGGTGACGATCAGAGCATCGTCGGTTACATCGAACGCTATGATAGTTGCCGAAAGATTCCCGTAGTCGTCCTTCGCATCGTCCGCATTTTGGATCAGTTCATGTGCCAACGTAGTCTTGCCACGCAGGTCGCCGAGTTGTTGTGCTAGGAAACCAAGGTAACTGACCTCTTGGGACAGATAGGTTGATTGGTTAGGGAATTATAGTGAATTTTACCCAACCCCCTTGACAGCGCAACCGCCGTTAGGTAACATAGTCGCATAATATAAAGGTGGTAAGTGCGATTATGGCGACCACATCGGGGCCAGGCAAGGCATACCGCAAAGGCATCACTCTGATGGATGCGGTTAAGCGGTTCGACAGCGAAAAGAAATCAGAAGGCTGGTTCATCGGACAACGCTGGCCGGATGGCGTAAGCTGTCCATTCTGCCAATCCTTCAAGGTTAGCCCACGCCCTACCCGCAAGCCCCAACCGTTCCGGTGCCGGGCTTGCCTCAAGGATTTTAGCGTCAAGACGGGAACGCTCCTGCATAGTTCCAACATCGAGCTTTCCAAGTGGGCCATCGCATTCTATCTCTACGCCACCAGCCTCAAGGGAGTATCCAGCATGAAGTTGCATCGGGACTTGGGAATCGCCCAGAGTTCGGCTTGGTACATGGGCCACCGGATACGGGAGATGTGGAACGAAGAGGCGGACAAGTTTGCCTGGGCGGTCGAAGTTGACGAAACCTACATCGGCGGGAAGGAAGGCAACAAGCACGAATCCAAGAAACTCCGGGCCGGGCGCGGTGCTGTTGGGAAGGCGGCGGTGGCTGGCGTGAGAGATCGGACAACGGGTCGGGTCAACACTGAGGTCGTGGAATCCACGGACAAGGGAACGCTCCAGAACTTTGTCATTCGGCATACCGTCCCTGGAACCACGGTCTACACCGACGAGGCATCCGCCTATGTGGGCATCCCCAGGCCGCACGAGACGGTCAAGCACAGTGCCAATGAGTATGTCCGGGGGATGGCGCACACCAACGGCCTGGAAAGCCACTGGGCATTGTTCAAGCGGGGGATCGACGGGACATTTCACCATATAAGCGTGAAGCATTTGGGCCGGTACAATACCGAGTTCGCGGGGCGGCACAATTGCAGGCCGCTTGACACCGAGGAACAAATGGGGTTGATTGCGCGGGGTGCCGACGGCAAGCGCATGACCTATCAGGGTTTGACCGGCCCGATGGAAACACGCAATCCGAGGATGGTCTTATGATTGCAGAATCCGAATGCGCCTCGGTGCCAGAACATGGCGATGTCTCGCTGGTCTGCGAAGACAATCTTGAAGTCATGGCAAGAATGCCGAATGGGATGGTCAAGCTGGTAGTCACTTCTCCGCCCTACAACTTGGGCAAGGACTACGAGGTTAAGACTTCGCTGGACGATTACCTTGTGGGCCAGGGGCGCGTGATTAGCGAGTGTGTACGGATTCTCCATCCTCAAGGGTCGATCTGCTGGCAAGTTGGGAACTACGTCAATAATGGAGAGATCGTCCCTCTTGACGTTGTCCTGTATCCCTTGTTTCTCAATCATGGGCTTAAACTCCGGAACCGCATCGTCTGGCACTTCGGGCATGGTATGCACGCTACAAAACGGCTGTCAGGCAGGTACGAAACGATCAACTGGTGGACAAAGAGCGACGATTACACATGGAACCTCGACCAGATCAGAGTCCCATCGAAGTATCCGGGCAAACGCTATTTCAAGGGCCCGAATAAAGGCGGGTTGTCGGGAAACCCGAAGGGTAAGAACCCTAGCGACGTATGGGGATTCCCGAACGTGAAGAACAATCACCCAGAGAAGACAATACACCCGTGTCAGTTCCCAGTAGAACTTGTGGAGCGTCTCGTACTGTCTATGACGAATGAGGGTGATGCCGTATTCGATCCCTACATGGGAGTCGGGGCGTCGGCCATTGCCGCGGTTATGCACGGCAGGGTTGCCTACGGCTGCGACATCGTACCGGAATATGTGGAGATAGCCAGACAGCGAGTTCAGCAGCTCTATGACGGCACTCTTCAAACTCGTCCGATGGGCAAGCCAATATACGACCCGTCGAAACCCAATGGGGGGCATTGATGCAGATCAAGGCCCGCTATTCCCACCTGAACGGCGAGGAGTATCTGATCGTCCACCGCAAACAGCTATGGGGTGAAGTACAAGCTGTGATAGAGGAGGTGGACGCCTTGGCCTGCCAGACGAAGGTCTCAAGGGAAAAGACAATGCAGGGAAAGATGCTGTTCTCTCCCATCGATATGAATCGTGCATTCAGCATTGGGCTTAGCCGTCTAGGGTGGAGCGAGCGCCGGAACACATTCTGGGTCACCGCCGACGAGAAGATACTCCGTGGTGTTTACGCCTTACCGGAGAGTGAGCAGAGGCGGACTATTGAGGAAGCGGGGTTAACACCCATCATGTCCTACAATCAGACCGACTTTGTGAAGGATCGCGTAGCAGTGGAAGTTCAGTTTGGCAAATACGCATTTGTGGCCCATGACTTGTTCGTAAAACACGTCAGTTTCTACGTGTCGGACATAATCGATGTGGGCATTGAGATACTGCCCATGAAAGAGTTGGAGCGAGAGATGTCCTCCGGTGTCCCCTACTACGAGCGCGACCTGCTGAACGTACTACGCCAGGGTCGGGGTGTCCCCGCAGTCCCACTGGTGTTGCTTGGTGTAGTCCCTTAGCTAGTGGCATTCAATACAAAGATAGGACAAAGCCTCGAAACCCAGGAGAATGTGATGCCGCGCAAGAAGAAAGAGCTAGGCAGGCCGGTCCGGGGGTACCCCCCCAGGATTGACGCCACGCCGGAGCAGTTAGCCCGTGTCCTGTTGAGTGCGGGGCGCCCCACCAAGCCGATCAAGGGGAACAAGGTCTATCGGTGCGTGGACTGCGACCGGGCGGTCTATTACCCGGAGACTCTGTACAACGACGGGCGTTGTGAAGAATGCCATGCCCAAGCTACGGTCTAACCCAATCGGGCCGGTGGGTAAAATTCACTATAATTCCCATTGGTTACTGGTCATAGATAAAACTCCAAGCAAACGTCGGATAACAGAACGGTCATCTGCAAGCCATGTTGACGGGTCGCTGGTGACTATCGGCTAAGGGTGTTTTCAACCCGAGAAGGATTTGGAAACACTAAGGCCATTGGTAAAAGACTACCATAACACGGCCTGCCGGCTCACTTAGCTCGCATCGTGCCATTGCAGGCTAAGGTAAACAAACAATACCTGTATTTTACCCGAAGTCTGACTTGAAGTGGTTCCTCCGGGTCAGTGTCACAGGGCAATCGCATCTTAACTCTGGCGTATAACTGGTATCACAAATATCAATAATGCTTCCAAATTGCCGCCATATTTGGGCGAACTTTACCTGTCCTGGAGTCCTCTTGCCCATCGAGTCGGCCCAATTTTCAGTAGCGGAGAGGGTTTCAAGAGTTTTCTTGAGCGGCAGGACGCCACGAAGATGGTCAACCAAGCAATTACGAATTAAGACGCGATTGCCCTGGTCAGTGTCAGCATCGGTAGGACGAACTGCGTCAGTAGGTACCCTACCTTGGAAAACTGCCTACTTGAGATATGGCAGAATTTAGGAATTCAGTCTTGTTCTGACAACAGCCACGCCAGGTTCGGAAATTCCATGTAATCGTTGCTGGGAAAGGCCTCCCCGCCAAGCTCATGTCGCAGGCTGAGGCTAGTGTAGCGGGAAGGCGGCACCGGCGTTAAATGGAGCGACCAGCTCGTCGCCCTTCGAATGGCAAATTAGGCCCTAAAGGGCTCCCTGAGGCCCCATGACTATCGGTCCACGAGGAGCCGAGCCAGGTTGAAGTGTTCGCTGCTGTCACTCATGGTGCCATTATGTTTTTCCAACACCGGATCTCAGACACCCGGCAATTCGAGTAAGGTATACCCTTTCATTCGGACAGGGGAAAGGCGTGGCCAAATGAGAGTGCCACTACTCTCTAAACGTTTCGCGGTCGAACACATCCTCTGGGCTCTGTATGGCGGCCTCCGAAAGTTCGGAGAGGGAGACGAAGCTGCTGAAGTTAGCCTCAGAACGTAGTTCCAAGTTCGAGCCCATCATGGCTCAGGTTCAAAAAGTGGGCCTAAGTGTACCGTATTGCGAACTTTTCGTTGGGAGGTTCTACTGCGTTAAGGGGGAGCATCCGGCCTTGTTGCACGCAAGGACCTGGTAGTAGGTGCCGAATGAGAGTTCAAAGGAGCGGGCCGAAGCATGCTGTACTGCAAACTTTTCGCTGGGAGGTCCTTATGTAAGGAATGGGTCAAGTTGGAATGTGCTACCGACGCACAGACACATACACAATTGCGCCGCCTATCGCCAGGATTGCCCCGGCCACGACGATGATCCACAGCCAGGGAAGACTGCCCTCCTCTTCCCGCTCGACCACTGCAGGCGCAACCGTGGGAGTGGGTGTCGCCGTGGGCGCCGGGGCAGGAATGGGCGTAGAGGTCGGCGTGGGTGAGGGCGCCGGGGTCGGCGTGGGTGAGGGCGCCGGGGTCGGCGTGGGTGAGGGCGCCGGGGTCGGCGTGGGTGAGGGCGCCGGGGTCGGCGTGGGTGAGGGCGCCGGGGTCGGCGTGGGTGAGGGTGCCGGGGTAGGCGTCGGGGTAGGCGTGGGCGTAGAGGTCGGGATGGGTGTAGGCGTCGCTGGGGGAGTGATGCTGACAACTATCCGGGAAGAGCCTCCCACCGGTTGTTCGGCCTTGTCTGCGTCTTTCAAGACTCCGGCAAAAGCGTGGCCCCCCTCCTCGGCGGATGCCGTTGCGGTGTAGGTGAAACTCTCATCCCCCAGCAGGGTGAAGGTGACGATCCGGCCTTCGACCATGGTCGCATCCGGCAGGCTGGACGATGCATAGCTGAAGCCGGTGGGCAATGTCTCCACGACCTGCCCCAAACCTCCGTATCCGGTGGCAGTGATCGTTACCGTAAGCTCACCGCCCGGAAGAGCCCACGACTGGGAGAAGCGCCTGCTGGCGTTGGGTTCCACGGGCGTAGGAGTTGAGGTGGGAGCTGGCGGCGGAGTGGCCCTGACGATTATTGCAGAATAGCCTCCCACTGGCTGTTCGACCTTGTTCGAGTCATGCAGGACCCCGGCAAAGGAGTGAGAGCCTTCCTCTGCGGATGCGATAACGGTGTAGGTGAAGGTGTCATCGCCCATTAGGGTGAAATTGACGGTCTGGCCCTCGACCATGGCCGCCTCCAGGCTGGATGAGACATAGGTGAAGCCAGCGGGGAGTGTCTCCACGACCCGGCCCAGACCGCCGTACCTTTCAGCTGTGATGGTTACCACGAATTCGCCACCTAATAGAGCCCACGACTGGGAGAAGCGCCTGGTGGCGCTGGGCTCCGTGGGTGTGGGAGTTGGTGTAGGTGTAGGCGGCGAAGTGGATCTCACTACCATCTCGGAGTGGCCTCCCACCTGCTCTTCCGCCTTCGTCGAGTCTTTCAGTACCCCCGAAAAGGCGTAAACGCCCTCTTCCGCGGGCGCTGCTACCGTGTAGGTGAAACTCTCATCTCCCAGCAGGGTGAAGACGACGGTACGGCCCTCGGGTCTTGCGGCTTCCAAGCTGGACCTCATGTAGGTGAAACCCATGGGCAATGTCTCCACGACCTGCCCCAAACCTCCGTACCCGGTGGAGGCAATGGCTATCGTCAGCTCGCCACCCGTCAGCGCCCACGACTGGGAGAAGCGCCTTGTGGCGCTGTGCTCCGTAGCGGCTACGGGACTTGTATGAAGTGTGCTTGCCAGCCCCATCGCTATGCTCACAACAAGCAAGATCGCGGCAGATCTTTGCGCCAATCTCATCATTCTGCTCCTGTGAACTCTCTGCCCACTGGCGTCCGGCAGGATCAGCTGGCGAAGTAGAGGGCCACGACCTCTAGAGCCTGCTGCTTGGTAATGATGTCCTTGAAGTAATCAAAGGCGGCGGCCACGGCCTCGCCCCTCTCGATCATCCCGTTGTTGTTCAAGTCGTACCGGGTCCATATACCATCGTTCTTTATCGCGACTGGCCTCGCTATCGCCGGTGGCTCATCCACGTCGGTGACCATAACGGTCAGGTCGATGATGTCGCTGCCGCCCTTTCCGTCGGATACGAGCGCCCGAAGGCTGTAGCTGTCCTTGGTCTCGTAGTCCAGGGCGGCCTTGGCCAGTAGCTGGCCGGTGCGCCTGTTGATGCCAAAGGAGTCAGCATCAACGCCCCTCAGCGTGTAGGTCAGCGTATCGTTGTCGCGATCGGTGGCGGCCACCGGACTGCCGAAGCTGGCCCCTTCGCTCGTGCCCTCTGGCACGGAGCGGACCCCCCGAGGGCGATCGATGAACACCGGCTCCCAGTTTGCCGGAGCGCCACCTCCTCCACCACCTTCCGCCACCGCCACCGTTCCCGCGGCAGTGGTGGCGCCGGCCTCGTTGGACCAACCGCCGTTGCCCACGGCGTTCACGGCGCGTATCCGGTAGGTGTAGGCCGCCCCGGCGCTCAGGCTGCTGTCTGCGTAGCTCGTAGCGTTGGCCGCGATGCTCGAAGAGACGACGGCGTAGCTCCCGGATGCCGTCTTCCGTCAGGTGGTAGCCGGTGATGGTTGAGCCGCCATCGCTCGCCGGCGCCGTCCACGAGAGGTCGATCTGCGTGCGCCCGTTCGCCGTCGCGCTCAGACCCGTCGGCGCCCCCGGCACGCCCGCCGCCGCGGTGGTGGCGCTGGCCGTGCTCGAGGCCGCGCCCGTGCCCGCCGTGTTGATGGCGGAGACGCGGTAATGCCGCGCCGCACTGGCAGTCAGACCGGTGTGCGCATACTTCGCCGTGGTGGAGCCCGTGTCGCCCACCTTCACAGTCCAGGTCGTGCCGCCGTCCTCGGACACCTCAATCTTGTAGCCCGTGACGGCGCTGCCGCCGTCGCTCGCCGTCGCCGTCCACGAGAGGTCGATCTGCGTGCGCCCGTTCGCCGTCGCGCTCAGACCCGTCGGCGCCCCCGGCACGCCCGCCGCCGCGGTGGTGGCGCTGGCCGTGCTCGAGGCCGCGCCCGTGCCCGCCGTGTTGATGGCGGAGACGCGGTAATGCCGCGCCGCACTGGCAGTCAGACCGGTGTGCGCATACTTCGCCGTGGTGGAGCCCGTGTCGCCCACCTTCACAGTCCAGGTCGTGCCGCCGTCCTCGGACACCTCAATCTTGTAGCCCGTGACGGCGCTGCCGCCGTCGCTCGCCGTCGCCGTCCACGAGAGGTCGATCTGCGTGCGCCCGTTCGCTGTCGCGCTCAGACCCGTCGGCGCCCCCGGCACGCCTGGCGCCGCGGTGGTTGCGCTGGCCGTGCTCGAGGCCGCACCCGTGCCCGCCGTGTTGATGGCGGAGACGCGGTAGTGGCGCGCCGCACTGGCAGTCAGACCGGTGTGCTCGTGGCTCGTGCCGCTCTTGCTCGCGACCAGCACAGTCCATGTTGATCCTGAATCGACGGACACCTCAATCTTGTAGCCGGTGATGGTTGAGCCGCCATCGCTCGCCGGCGCCGTCCACGAGAGGTCGATCTGCGTGCGCCCGTTCGCCGTCGCGCTCAGACCCGTCGGCGCCCCCGGCACGCCCGCTGTCCGGGGGATAGTGCGCTTCGTCCGCATCGTCGACAGCGTCGAGCCGTCCTTCGCGCAGATGCCGCCGTTGGTGCAGGCTTGGCCGGTCACCAACTCAAACTCGACCGCAGCGTCGCCGGTGGGCGTGAGCTTGAACAGATAGGCGTGGGCCGCTTCGCCGGCCGCGATGTGCGGGGCAACGCTGGCGATTGTCGCGCCCGTGACGCTCAGCGACGGCGAGGTCTTGTCGAAGTCCACCACCGGGCGGCTGAAGGCCACCACCACGTTCACCGTGTCCGTCGTGCCCAGGTGACCGGCCGAGTTGGAATTGCTGACCGCCTCCGCTTCCGCCAACGGGCCGGGCGGCGAGGCCCTCTCCAGCGTGCCCGGACTGAGCGGGTAGGTCCGGGGCGCAAACGATTTGCCGTCGTGCGCTATCTTGACCGAGAGCAACCGCTGGCCTTGCGTCTCCGACCACCTCGGGCCAGGGACCACCTCGGTCACCGCAGTAGGCAGATGTCCACCCCAACTGATCAGCCAGTTGCCGTTGCCCATCACCTCAACGATGCCCTCAAATCTGGCGTACTTTTTAAAGTTGCCGCCGATGGAATGATGGCGGACGAATCTCGCCTCGCCCTTCTCCAGGTCGAGGACATATTCCAACGCCCTGCTGAATTCCCTGGGCGTGCGGCTACCGGTGCAATAGTTGCCGTTGTTGTCGTAGAGCATGAGATGGCCATTGGGCTGCAGGCGCGCCGAGTACTGCCAGCAGAACTCGTTGTACGGGTCATCCACGATCTTCAGCGGCGCTCTGCCGTCCCTTGCAATCCAGTATTCGTCGTCCTGCGTGCTCAGGCCCAGCCGCCAGACCACCTTGCCGGTTTCTTTGTTGAACCGCACTATCTGATTGCAGTATCGATAGCTGGCGATGTAGTCATCGCCGACCGCTTGCACCGAGTTGATATGGGCATAGTCGTAGTGGATGTAGCCGTTGGCGTGCGCGCAGTCCTCCAAGGGAAAGACGTCCCAGGAGTTCACCTGATGGACCACTACCCCATCGGGCGTTACTTCTTGGATGATCGCATCGATGACGGTCTCGCTGCTCCCATACGGATCGCCGTCCAAATCGCTATATCCGGACAGGTCACGCACGACGGGTTCGTAGGCTACTAGTATGTAGTTGCCGTTTTCCCGGATCGCGAAGTCGTGGCCGTCGGTGTGCTTGAGATCGACCGTGCGCACTCGTTGCACTTCCGACAAATCGTGATCCAGCACGACCTGCTCATAATTCCGAATTTGTCCGGCGCCTGCGTGTTGTTCGGTGTACAAGATGGTTCCGGGTTGTAAGGCGTCCGAGAGGGTTCCGTGTTGTACGGCGTATGAGTAGGGGTACTTGCCGTTGGGGTGGGTCCGGAAGTGATACACGCGCATTCCTCCGGTCGAGACATGGCGGTGGAATCGCGGCACGCCGTTGTTGTCGATGATGACGATATGGCTCTCCGAACCTGAGCGTATGCCCATCGTCAGCAGCCCGTCCCACGCCCCCGGCTGCTTCGTCGTCACGATCGTTGAAAAGACGTTCGGCAGGCAATGGACGGTGTACGTCGTGCTCGCGCCGTTGGCGTTGCTGAGCACGATCTTCACGTCGCTGTAGCCGTCAAGCCCGGTCAGATCAATCTCCCCGTTCTGATTGGCGACCTGCAGGCCGTTGACCGACACGCGTGTGGTGGCGTCTGCCGCCGACGACGTCACGGTCAGCTTGCCAGTCGTCTGGGCGTCGGTTGTTTCGCAGCCGACGGCGTAGTGGAAGGTGTTGGCGTCGAACGCCGGGAACAGCTGACGGGTGGCGGTAGCCGTCACCGCCAGCGCGCTGAGGAGCAGCGGCGGATCGTCGTCGTCGGTGATCGTCAGCGGGCCGACCGTATCGATCGCAGCGCCGGCGGCCTCAAGCGCGATGCTGAGCGTCTCGGCGTCATCGTCATGGGCGTCGTTGATCACGCTGATGAAGGCGGTCGTTTCCGTCTCCCCTGCGGCAAAGCGCAGGATGAACGGTTTGGCCAGCGTCCACTCTTCGCCGTCGTTTGTTCTGAAGTCGTCGCCCGCGCGCGGCACGGTCAGCCTGAAGTCCTCTCCCACCCGCGCAGTGCCGGAGAGAGTGAGGTCGATGTCCCGGTCCTCGGCCCAACTGACGCCGCTACTGGTGATGGTCACCGTCAACGTCGCCCGCCCAGCGGCATCGCCCGCGTCCGTCTCCGCAAGCGTGGACTTGTCCAGGGTGGCAGTGAAGCTGGCGGTGTCGTCGTCGGTGACGCTGCCCGTGACCTGCGCCGTCACCCGGCCGTAGCCGCCGCCGGACGCGCTCAGCTCGATGCTGAAGTCCTCTGAGTCGACTTCGTCGATGGTGTCGTCCACGGCCGTCACCGTCACCGTCTGCGCGGTGCTCCAGTTCGCGTCGCTGAACGTCAGCGCGGTCTGGTCAAGGCTGACGTCATCGCCGTGGGTCAGCGTCAGCGTGACATCGCCCGTCGGCTGAGCGTCGAGCGCCACGGTGAAGCTCGCGGAGTGGCTGCCACCCGCCGCTTCGGTCAGCGCCCCCAGGTCAGCCGGGTCGACGGTTATGCCGGCGCTAGAGGGCGTGGCGCTGACGGAGGCCGTCCAGGCACTGTAGTAGTCGGGATTCACTGCCCGCACCCGCACCGCGTAGGTCAAGTCGGCGGTCAGGTCGTCAATCGTTGCGCCGGTGATCCTGGGTTTGGGGGTGAGGGGCGTCCACTCGGTGTCGCTACTCAGGCGGTACTGCACGTTGTAGGCGGTTGTGGCGGGCGGCGTCGTACCCGCCGGCGCGTCGCCGTCGCTCCAGCTGACAGCCAGAGCCTCGACTTCCGCAGTCAGCGCCAGGCCGGTCGGGACGCCCGGCGGCTCGTTGACGTTGGTCACCGTCACCTGGATTGACAATGCGCCCGTCCGTCCCGCCGTGTCGGTAGCCCGGACCGTGACCTCGTACACATTGTCGGCGTCGGCATCAGTCGGGGCCTCGAAATCGCGCGCCGTCATGCTCAGCGCGCCCGTGCTGGTGTCGATGGTGAAGTCGTCCGCGTCGTCGCCTTCCAGCGTCCAGGTCGCCGACCCGGTGGGCGCGGGCGCCACCGACGGCGTGACTGGACCGTAGGCCGTGTTCTCGGCCAGCGATGTATCCGCCAGACCGGAAACCACCAATATTCCCGGCACAGTACGCTTGCTCCGCACCGTCGACAGCGTCGAGCCGTCTTTCGTGCAGATGCCGCCGTTGGTGCAGGCTTGGCCGGCGACCAACTCAAACTCGACCGCGGCGTCGCCGGTGGGCGTGAGCTTGAACAGGTAGGCGTGAGCCACTTCGCCGGCCACGACGTGGGGCGCGACGCTGGCGATTGTCGCGCCCGTAACGCTGACCGACGGCGAGGTCTTGTCGAAGTCCACCACCGGGCGGCTGAAGGCCACGACCACGTTCACGCCGGCGCCCTCGCCACCGTGGCTGCTCGTGCTGTAGGCGCTCACGACCTCCGCCTCGGTCAGCGCACCAGGCGGCCAGGCCAGCTCTAACGTGCCCGGACTGAGCGGGTACGAGCGCGTCCGGAGGAAACGGCTAATCGCATCGAAGGTCTTGAACGTGAGCACTTCCGTGCCCTGGGTCTGCGACCAACGGGGCCCGGGCATGACCTCGGTGACGGCGACGTCATTTGGCAGGGTTCCCGCTGAGCCCCAACTGATCAGCCAGTTGCCGTTATCCATCAGCTCGATGACACCTGTAAGGCCCGTGAAGTATTTCTCGGCGCCTTGCAGGGAGTGATGGCGGACGAAGGTCGCCGTGCCCTGTTCCAGATCGAGGGCGTACTCCACGACTCTGCTGAATCGACTGGAGGGACGATCGCCCGTGCAATCCGGTCCGCCGTTGTCGAAGAGCAGGATGTGGCCGTTGGCCTGCATGCGCGCCGAGTGCTGGCCGCAGAACTCGCCGTAAGGGTCGTTCACGATCTTCAACGGCACCGCGCCGTCGCGCTTAGCCCAGTACTCGTCGCTCTTCCTGCTCAGGCCCAACCGCCAGACCACCTTCCCGGTGTCTCCCGAGATCCGCAGCACCTGATTGCATTTTCGGAAGCTGGCGATGTAGTCCCCGTCGACCACCTCCACCGAGTTGAGCAGGGCCCAGAGAGAGACGATGCGACCCTTATCCAGGCAGTCATCCAGATGAAAGAGATCCCAGGAGTTCACGGCTCTAACGACCTCGCCGGATGGTTTCTGTTCCTGTATGACCGAGTCTAGGACCCAATCATCGCTCCCCCGGGGGTTGCCGACGTCATTCTTGTACCCGGTCAGATCGCGTTGCACATAATGGAGGACGGGGAATACGTAGTTCCCGTTCTCACGGATATCGAAATCGAGCGCCACCGTGTGCAGCTGGTCGGTCGCGTGCACGCGATGGACTACTTCCATCTGGTCGTTCAGGATCACCTGACTCCAGGTTCCGTAGTTCCGGGTGCTTGGGTCTGCTGGATTTGTCGGGATCGACCTGATGGTGGCGCCGTAGGAGTAGGGGTACGGGCTGTTCCGTTGGGTCCGGAAATGAGTAGTGTTTTTCTCGGCCCGGCGGTGGAAGCGGAGGACGCCGTTGTTATCAATGACGGCTATGACGCTGTCGAAAACGTCATCAGCTATAATGCTGACCTCCCGCATCATCGTGATCAGCCCTTCCCACGCCCCCGACTGCTTGCTCGTCTCGACATTGGGAAAGCCCTTCGGCAGGCAGTGGACGGTGTATATGGTGCTGCCGCCGTCGCTGTCGCTCAGCGTGATCTCGACGTCGCTTGCGGTGTTCCTGGCGCGTTCATCTGGCCGGTCGCTTGCCCCGTCGAGGCCGCGCACCGTGATCTTGCCATTCTGGTTTGCGACCTGCACGCCGTTCACCGACACGCGGGTCTGCGTGTCCTTGGCTGAGAGACTCACACCGAGGAAGCCGTTTGCCGCGCATCCGACCGCATAGTGGAATGTGTTCTCGTCGAAGGCGGGGTACATCTTGCGCGTGGCAGCGGTGGTCACCGCCAGCGCGCTGAGGAGCAGCGGCGGATCGTCGTCGTCGGTGATCGTCAGCGGGCCGACCGTATCGATCGCAGCGCCGGCGGCCTCAAGCGCGATGCTGAGCGTCTCGGCGTCATCGTCATGGGCGTCGTTGATGACGCTGATGAAGAGCCTGGTTGACGTCTCCCCGGCGGCAACGCGCAGGATGAAGGGCTTGGCCAACGGCCACTCTTCGCCGTCGTTCGCTCTGAAGTCATCGCCCACGCGCGGCACGGTCAGCCTGAAGTCCTCGCCCACCCGCGCAGTGCCGGATAGCGTCAGGTCGATGTCGCGGTCGGGAGGCCAGCTGACGCCGCTACTGGTGATGGTCACCGTCAACGTCGCCCGCCCAGCGGCATCGCCCGCGTCCGTCTCCGCAAGCGTGGACTTGTCCAGGGTGGCAGTGAAGCTGGCGGTGTCGTCGTCGGTGACGCTGCCCGTGACCTGCGCCGTCACCCGGCCGTAGCCGCCGCCGGACGCGCTCAGCTCGATGCTGAAGTCCTCTGAGTCGACTTCGTCGATGGTGTCGTCCACGGCCGTCACCGTCACCGTCTGCGCGGTGCTCCAGTTCGCGTCGCTGAACGTCAGCGCGGTCTGGTCAAGGCTGACGTCATCGCCGTGGGTCAGCGTCAGCGTGACATCGCCCGTCGGCTGAGCGTCGAGCGCCACGGTGAAGCTCGCGGAGTGGCTGCCACCCGCCGCTTCGGTCAGCGCCCCCAGGTCAGCCGGGTCGACGGTTATGCCGACGGATTGCGCCAGGGCGTTGCCCAGATTGAGGAAAAGGCCGAGCACAGCTGCAACAACCAGCAGAGTCAGGATGGCCGGTTGCCTCAGTTGACTGGGCGGCCAATCGGAGGCTTTAGCTTGAGGGCAGAGTTTTCGCCCTCTCTTCTCCGTCAAGGCTGGCGTGCTCGTGAAGCGACGTGAGCGGTCGGCCATCAGGCGACCACCGGATCACGTCTGCGAACTCCCGGTTGGCTACTGAGGTCGTGCATCGGAGTCGGGTGGCGCCAGAGCACCGCTAGGGCCCAAAATGGGGGGGGTAAAAGAAGGCCGTCGGCGCAAGTGGGAAGTCCCCGTGCTCGCGACGGCCGTAGCTGTTATGACGTTGTTCATTGTTCTACGCCATCCCGTTCACGATGTCGATGCCGATGTCGCCATTGTCGCGCCCCTGCCACTCGGACCATCGCCAGACGTTGGCAAATCTTGCTCGGTACGTAGGGGCGGTGGTAAGCACCTTCTTAAACCAACGGCTCAAAGGCGCGTCCGCGGTCATGGGGATCTGGATAGCGCTCGCAGAGGCGCCGATATACGTCAGCGAAGCCGCTCATCGTTCCTCCCGGCCGGGAATTCATGCCCGGATATGGGATGCCAAGTCAGATACCGCCATTTACCCTACGCCTCATGGGAATCGCCTATCCAATTTATGTTGTCTATGCTGACGCTCACTGCTCGGTGAAATCTCTGATCTGCGGCCCACAGTTCGCAGCCCAAGCTTTCCGCCAGTGCAAGATAATGGGCGTCGTAGACCGCCCCTTGCTGAAGTAGGCTTGCCAACTCAAGCGCCCGGCGGTGAATGTCCGGCGCATGATGGAACGTTATGCCAAGAGACATCAAGTCCTCCATGAGGCCAGCCGCGACATCAATGGTAAGGTCTCCGCGCGCCACTCTGCGGTGGAGAGCGTTGGCGATATCGAAGGACATAAGCTGAGGTGCAGCCAAGCGAGAGCCCTGGTCGGCCCAAAGCCGGGCTAAGGCTGTGGCCTTAGCCGAGTGCTCTTCTTCGACCAGCCACTTGAAGGCCCACGCTCGTATCTACGACGACATATTCGCTCATGCCCACCCCTTGGTTTCAGCGTCCCTAATCTCGCGGGCCTCCCGAATCAAGTCGACCGAGTGACCGGGCAGCTGCAGGCCCCCGAAGATTGCCTCCCGATGCCCCACGAGCCGCTCGAATGCCTCGCGATTGAAGTGTTGCTCTGGGATGCCGTCAACTGCGTCCCTGGCCAACTCCTTGTCTATGGCCGGCCGTCTGGCAGTACTGCCACATGGTGACCCCTTTGAGCGCTGCAACGACTTTCAAGCGGCGCTGTATAGAAGCGTCTATGTCCAAAGTGAGTCTCTTCCTCTCGGCTTCCATGGGCAAATACTCCTTAACACAGTCCTACTCAAACAAGAATACGACAAACACAGAAACCCTTCAATGCGTGTGTGGTGAATCGGGCAACAAAAAGCCCGCTCAACATGGACGAGCGATCCGCCGTAAACGCAAAAAGGCTGCATACATGGATTCACAGGGGGAGGACACCCGAATCTCGGCGTCCTCCCCCTGTTGTGTTGCGGTCTAGCGTCCCGCGCCGACCGGCTCTTTCTCCCGCTCCTGCTCCATCGCCCACTCGAACATCGAGAGGGATGCGGGCTGAGGCTTCCTGTTGCGTCTCGGCTTGACCGGCTCCTCGGCCATGAACTCGGCCCAAGAGAACAGCGACTGCTGCGGCTCCTCGGCCTCATCGTGGTGGCCGTTGCCATTGCCGTTGGCGGGCGCGTGCCCGTTGACCGGAACCAACTCCACTGTCGGCCCGATGCCGAACAGGTCGTCATGGCCGCTGGCGTAGTGACCGTTGCCGTTGACCCCGACCGCCTCCGGCTCAATCTCGGCAGTCTTCCAGCCCTCGTCCACCAGGTACTCTTCCGAAACAGCCTCGGCGTCCCTGGCCTGGGCGAAGACCTGCTCCACCGATTCCGAATCGGCGTCGGCTTCCTCGCCGCTGACGATCTGGCGGGCCAGAGCCAGCATCAGGTCGTCGCCGTCATCCCCGAAGGCGGCCAGCCCGTCCTCAGGCAGCTCGCCCTCCACCGCCAGGGAGCTTTGCAGCTTCTTGGCCACCAGCTTGAGAGCGTCGGCCTGTAGGGTGTTCCGGTAGGCCATGAACACCACCTTCACCGGGCGCTTCTGCCCGATGCGCCACGACCGCCGCGACGCCTGCCTCATCGTGTACACGCTGTAATCGGCTCCGGTCCTGCAATCGACAGAAAATCCTCAGTCGGGATGGCCAGGGTCAGGTTGACCTGGTTGTGTCTGTCGATGGTCGCCCCGTCCAGAAGGAGCCGCAGCACCTCCCGCCGCTCTTCCTGGGGCAGGTCGTCCAGCCCGTCCCCGATCCACCCGGCCCATTCCACGACCCGCTCCGTCAGCATCCGCCTCTCCACCTGGGCTGACTCCCTGGCCCGGTGGTCGTTCAGCTTCTCCCGCAGGGTCTCCAGCCGCTCGGTGATGAACTTGCGCTGGTGGTCAAGCTGGGCCTCGGTTATCTTCCCCGACACGTAGAGCCGGATGGCCCGGTCCTCCTCCACCTGGACCTTCTGCAGGTCCCGCTCTGCCTTGGCGATCTCCTCGGCCAGCCCGCCTCTGTCCGCCTGGGAGTTGAGGGACTCGATGCCGGCGACGATCAGGCCCGGGTTCTCCAGCATCTTCTTAACCTGCCCCCAGACCAGTTCTTCCAGCCGTTCCGCCCGGATATAGCTGTGCTCCCGGCACTTCACGCCGATGTTGAGTTTTCCGTAGCAACGGTAATAGCGGTGGGGCGGGTCCAACTCGTACTTGTAGGACTTGCCGTCCCGCTTGACGGTCTGGCGTCTATTCGCCTGGCAGCCCATGACGTAGCCGCACTCGGCGCACCGGACCAGATGTTGCAAGAGATAGAAAATCTTGGTGTTGCGTCCCGACCGGGTAAGCCGTTGCTTCTTGGCCTCCTGGGTCTGCTGCCAGGTCTCCTCGTCAATCACGGGCGGAAAGGGAACCCCGACCCACTCGTCCTCGGGGCGGTCGTACCGCCTCGTCCCGTGCTCGGTGGCGACGTGGCGGACCTTGCCGAACCACCAGTTGCCCCGGTAGGCCTCGGTGCCCAGGATGCGAGTGACGGTGCGGTCGTACCACCGCCCGACGTTGTGGGGCGTGGGCACGCCCTCGGCGGTGAGTTGCCGGGCGATGGCGGGAGCGCCCATTCCCTCGCGGACGTACATGTGGAAGACGCGGCGGATGATCTCGACCTCAGCCTCCTCCACCAGCGGCCTGCGGTCCTCGCCGAGGCGGTAGCCGAAGGGGACGTTGTTGACCGGGATTCGGCCCTGCTTGGCGGAGCCGCGCTTGCCCATGGAGGCCCGTTCCCGGAAGTTGTCCAGCTCGATCTTGCCGATGGCCGCCATCAGGCCGAAGGTCTTCATGTCGATGGCGTCCATGACAGCCTCAAGCTCTATCTGGTACGCCTCGATTACCTCCATAAGGGCGGCGGCGGGGTACATGCCCCGGCTGAGCCGGTCCGACTTCCAGCAGACGATGGTGTCGAAGCGGCCCTGCTTGGCGTCGGCCAGCATCCGCTGGAACTCGGGGCGGTTCTTGGACCAGCCCCGTCCCACCTCCTGGTAGCGGGCGGTGATGGTCAGCCCCCGGCGCTGGCAGTGGGCCTCCATGTCGGAAATCTGCTCGGTGATGGAGGTCTTGTCCTCCGTGTCCTGGCTCTTGTCCGAGACGCGGGCGTAGATCGCCGCCCTCTGACCGTTGGCCTGCTGTTGGCGCTTCGGTGTGTTCTTCGCCATGATTTCCTCCCTTCGCTTCTGCCGTTTATATCGTTGAAACAAAAAAAGACCCGCCCCCTGCCGGGGACGGGTCTGCAAGTAGTACAATACCACTGCATCACCTGTCTTGAGCAGGTGGCGCCGCGGCCCGGGATGTTTGCTGCATCGCCGGGCCAACTTCTGGCGCTGATGATACCCCTGCGGCGGGCCGGCGTCAAAGGGCAAACGACGGTCGGAAGGCCGCCGCCGTATGCTTTGTGTGCCCCGGTAGGGTCAGGCCGAATCACTCTTCCTCCGCTCCACCATTCTCCAGGGAGGATTCCTGCTTGTGCGGGGTCGCCCCATCCCTAGTGACGTGCTTGACCAGGATGGTGAAGAGGCGGCGCAGCCGCTCCTCTGCGTCGGGCGCGGGTTTGAAGTCGATGCCGACCACCCGCATTTCCGGGCCGTCGCCGCCGGGCCTCTTCCGTCTGTTCTTTTTCTCGTTGTTTCTCATATCTGGTGGTGGCGGTGGCGTATCCGAGCGCCGCTGTCCTCCCGCTGTGGGTCTGGTGAACAGGCCGCCGGCGCGGGCGGACGGGACGGGCGCCGGCGGTCTATGGGTTGGGCTAAGGGTCAGGGTCTAACCTGCATCCTCCTCCTCGTCCTCGTCCTCCTCAGGGACGGGTTCGGGGTCGGGCGCCGGAACGTCTTCGCCCGAGAGGATTTCCAGGCCGCCGGGGATTCTCCTGGCGAAGCGGACCAGGGCCATCAGGGGTCCCCCGGAGGGCTCGACGCCCTCATTGCGCCAGCGGCGCAGCTGCTTGTCGTCCACGCCGACAACCTGGGCGAAGGCGGTCCAGGTGAGGCCGCTGGCCTCCTTCAGCCGGTTCAGGCGCTCGGGGAAGTCCTCGGGCATCACGCCGGTCTCCAGGGGCAGCAGGCGGCCGCCGATGGTGATCCGGTCCGGCCGCCCGTCGAAACGGGGTTCAGGGTTGTGGTTTGTCATCGATTACCTCCAATCTGAAAAGCTGGTGAAAGTCGTCCACGCCGAGGGCCTTGAGCATCCTTCTGCGGATGCGTCCCGAGGGCGCGCGCCCCTCGTTGACCAGCATGGAGACGTAGCCGGGGCTGACCCCGATCTCCCGGGCGAGCCAGTTCTGGGAGCGGCCCAGCAGTGCCAGCCGGTCCCAGAGGGCCGCCGCGTCGAGCCGGACGACGGTCCGTCCCCGGCGCCCCAGGGGGCCTCTCGTGCAGTTGCTATTTTCTGAACGCATGGTTGGTCGCCTCCTATTGGATGAGGAACGAAATCCGGTGAATTCTCTCCTCCCTGGGCCGTTGTTCATCCGTTCAGGGGCAGATGGGCGGGTTCCCAATCGCCGGGGCTGAGCCAGGCGCGTCCCAGCGGCCCCAGGGCCTTGACGGCCTCGCGGTGGGACACCCACAGGGGGACTTTCACTCCGGCCCGCTCCATCTCCCTTGCCGCCAGGGCCAGGAAGTGGGTGGCGGCGATGTCGCCGTCGAAGACCACCAGGACGTCGGGCCTGGTTCCGTGGTCGTCGGTGGGCCGGTGGGAGGAGTAGTAGCGCAGGTAGGGCGCCAGGCGCTGCGCCATGGTCGCGGGCCTGACGGCGCGGCGCTCCCACTCCAGGAAGAAGGCCCAGGTAGCCGGGCCGCGGCGCAGGACGCCGAAGGCGTCGGGATTGACCGAGCGCAGACTCTCCCCTTGACGGAAGTGGCGGGACGCCCGGTGGGGCGGGTCGAGCTGGGCCGTCTCCCAGCCCAGGGCGCGGGACTGGCCCGCCAGGGCCGCCAGGAAGCCGTGGACGGCGGCGGTGTGGTCCAGGTTGCGGAGCAGTTGCCGGCTCCTGCCGCCGGAGACGTTGCGCCAGTCCACTGGCCTGGCAGCGTCAATGGGGTTGACGCTCCACCGCCGGCGGGCCACGCCCACCGAGGCGCGGTCCCTTCGGGCCAGGATGGCGAGCCCCCGGTCGGTGAGGGCCAGGCGGCCCCTTGCGGTAGGGAAGCGGGTCGCCAGGCCGAACCCTTGCAGGAGGTTCACCAGCCGGGAGACCCGGGTCTCGGAGACGCCCAGCAGGCCCGCCAGGTCCTTCTGCAAAATCCAGGGCCAGCCGGCCAGCAGGTCCAGGGCGCGCTTCTCCGCCGGTTTGAGCAGGGCGGGCATTGCATGGGCGGCGTCGGCGGCGAGACCGCCGGGGAGAGACGCCTGCGAAGGCGGTCCCTCCACCGGAATTTCTCCGCCGGGCCGCAGCCGTTCCAGCACGTAGGCCAGGTCCAGCCTCGCGCCGCCCGCTGGCGGACGCCAGACGGGGGCGCCGAGCCCGGCCAGGACGGCGTCGCCCTCCAGGGCCAGCAGCGCGTTGACCGGGGTGCGGGCCAGCAGCCGGCGGGCGTGCCGGAGCCGCACCTCGTCGGATACAAGGACAAGAACGGTCCCGGGCAGCGGCCCCTGGCCCAGCCGCCACAGGCGCTTGGCGAAGGCGGTGCGGTCTGCGGCTGGTCCCTGCCGCACCACGCCCAGGGTCTTCCCGCCGGGCAGGAGCAGGGCGGCGTCCAACGGCAGGGCCCGGTACAGCCGCAGGCCGATGGGGCTGGCGGCGCCGGCGACGGCGGACGCCAGCCGGTAAATGGAGGCGATGGCGTCCAGCCGCTCCATCAGGATGCGCCGCCACTGCTGGGACACGGCACGGCTGCGGAGCAGACCGTCCACAGTCTCGCCGTTCATTTCGGCCAGGCTTCGCACCCCGCCGGCGGTGAGGCAGTAGCGGCGGGCCGGGGGAGCGAGGTCCGCCGCGTGGGGAATGGAATCCACCACCCCGCCCTCTTCCAGCCGGTGGACGGCCTCGTAGACCGCGCCCCGGGACCCGCCGGAGATAGAGGCCATCTCCTGCCGGTCGAGGAAGGGCGCCTGAGCGAGCAGCCCCAGCAGTCCGGTTTCCAGGGAGGCGGCACTCATCATTGGCCCTCCCCGCGCGGCTCCGCGCCGTTCCTTTCCGCCAGCAACCGGCGGTACTCGCTCACCTTCTTTTCGCCCTCGGCTTCCCCCTCCATCAGGCCGGCCAGGTCGCGGGCCGGCAGGGTGTAGCCGGTCGTGGCGGCGCGGATTCGCCCGGCAACGGCGGGGTCGCCGTCCTCGGGGTTGCGCACCATCATGGAGAAGGCCGGCATACGCTGGGTGCCCACGGTGGCCCGGACGTAGCAGTGGTGCACGTCCAGGGATACGATGTCGTCCTCGCTCACCCGCTCCTTGCCCAGCTCCCACACCAGCTGCCGGGCGTCGCTGCCCGCCACCTGGAAGACGGCCAGGCAGCCCACGTTGGCCAGGATGGTGTCCCGCATGGTGGGCGAGAGGTCGTCCAGCTTGGCCAGGCTCTGGGTGGCCAGGATGAAGCTGGCCCCGAACTTGCCCAGCTCGCTGAGCATGGACTCGTAATCGACGCCGGGCATGGACTGCATCTCGTCCACCACCACCAGCGCGCCGCGCCGCTGGGAAAAGGCGACGCCGCCCTGCTCCCTGATCACGGAGTCCACCAGGTGGAGCAGCGACGCTCCCACCAGGGCGGCCACGTCCCGGCCCACGGTCCCCTGGGAGGTGGACACCAGCAGGACGCCGCCGTCCAGGATGGTCTCCCGCAGGTCGATGGTGGAGCGGGGCTGGCCCAGGATGGCCCTGGCCCTCTTGGACGATGCGTAGTAGGAGAGGCGGGTCTGCACCGGGGCCAGGGCCTCGGCCCGGTACTGGCGGTGCCAGCCTCCGAAGTCCCGGGCCCACCACTCCAGGATGTAGGGGTCGCTCACCTTCGCCAGCACCGAGTTGCGGAAGGGCTCGTTGGACAGGAGCTTCAGCCCGTCCAGGATGGTGTGCTGCCGGTCGGCTTCCACCTGCTCGTTGGCCTCGTGGAGGGTCTTGACCGTCTGCTCCAGGATGGATTGCATCCGGGGACCCCACTGCTCCCACAGCCCACGGGCAACCCGCACCACCGAGTCAGCGGTGCGGTCCCTATCGGCGAAGACGCGGGTGTCCAGCAGGTTGATGCCGGGCGAGCGGGACTCGTCGGCCAGGTCGATGAGCCGCACCCGGTCCGCCAGGGACTCGGGGACGTGCTCCAGGATTCCGGCCACCAGGTCGGCGTGGGGGTCCACGACCACGATGGCGTCTTTGTCCCTTCCTGCCGCCTTTTCCCTGAGTTTGTGGGTAACGATGTGGTGCATCAGGGTGGACTTGCCCATCCGTGTGCGGGCCACGTAGAGGTGGTGGCGGCGCAGCAGGTCCTCGGGGAAGCGGATGGGCTGGCCGGTCCCGGCGGTGGTGTCGCCCACCAGGGCGCCGCCGCTGACGCTGCGGGCCGGGGGCAACAGCGCCCGGGAGCCGGAGCGTTCCACCAGGGGCGTCTCGTCCCGCTCGCCCGGCGGGTGCCACAGGGCGGCCACTTCCCGGACGCCCAGGACGCTGCGCCTGCCGAACAGCCCCGCACCGGCGGGGTGGAGGTTCGCCAGGGGGACCACCGGCCCGATGTCGCTCACCCTGAACCTGGCCCCGGCGGGGTGGTCGTAGTGGCGGTAGGCGGCGGCCACCGGCTCCAGGATTTCCTTCGCCCGCTGCTCCCCGGCGCTGTCGGGCAGGACGGCGATTACCTGGAGCTCGGCGTCGAAGGCGATGCGTCCCACCTTCTCCTTGATCAGCAGCGGGTCGTAGACCCGGCTGCGGGCCTGCTTCCAGCGCCACCAGCCCCAGCCCGCCACGGTGAGGCCGGAGACGGCGCCCAAACCCAGGAGCGACGCCTTGAGGAACTCCCCGTCCTGCACCCAAAGGTAGCCCTTGAGGGCGGCCAGCGCCCCGGCGCCCAGCACGGCCATGGTCACGCCGTCCAGTTGCAGGGGCTTGGTGTGATAGGTGTAGGACGGGTCGGGCCGCTGCTGGCCGGGGTTCTTGAAAGCCTTCTGCTGGTGGGCCTGGGACCAGTCGGGGCCCAGGGAGCGCAGCAGCAGGCGGGCCAGTACCCGCTCGCCCGGGCGCAGGGCGGACAGGGAGCCGATGACGGCCAGCAGGGGATCGGAGCCGGGGTCCAGCAGGTCGTCGTCCCGGAAGGTGCGCAGGGGCACGTACTCCGGGCCGTCAACCCGCAGGGTCAGGCCCCAGGCCTGCTCCCCGGCGTGGACGAAGATGGGGTCGTCGTCCACGGCCACCTGCCGGATGCGGGCCTGGGGGTAGTGGGCGGCGATCTGGCTCCGCACCACCTGGTCGTCGTGGCAGCGGGCCAGCAGGTTCACGCCTCCGGCGTCGCCGGCCAGTTCCAGGGAGAAGGGTTCGGGGACGGCGATGGACTGGAGCAGGTTCTCCACGCCCAGCAGCGTGCGCTCGCCGGTGCGCGGCGGCGTCACCGAGAGCAGCACCGGGGGCTTCCTGTCTTTTTTCTCGCCGAAGACAATCTTTTTCAGGTTCGTTTTCATGCGTGTTGCCTCCTCTTGTCGTGAATTGACCCGTTCGCCCCTACCGGCTAGTGCCTGGGGCCGGGCCGCCACTCGATGACCTCGGTCTCCTCGGGCGTGGCCTCGATGCGGACGGGAAAGCGGTTGCCCCGGGCCAGCAAGAGACCGTCGCCCCGCGGACAGGACAGCAGCCAGCGTTGCAATTCCACCGGCAGGTCGAAGGCTTCGCCAACCGTGCTGATCGCGGCGGCGTCCTGCTGCAACAGCAGCTTGAAGGCGGCGTTCTGGAGCAGGGCCCTGCCCGAATGCCCGGTGATGGCGCGGGAGGAGTCCTCGGAGAGCAGGTCCTGCACGTCCTGGGTGATGAACTGCAACCCCAGCCGGTGCTTGCGGGCGCGCTTGGCCATGCTGACCATGAAGGCGGCGCCCTCGGGGTGCTGCATGATGCTCCACACCTCGTCCACCACCAGCAGGCGGGGCCGAGGGTCCTGGGCGGCGGCGGCCCACACCGTCTCGGTGCAGACCATCGCCGCCGCCGGTCTTAGCTCCGGCTCCAGCAGGTGCAGGTCGAAGACGGTGACCAGCGCCTCGTGGGTCAGCAGGTCGTCGCCCTCGTCGGAGAGGAGATGCCGCAGGCTGCCGGTGGCGAAGGGCCGCAGCAGGTGGGCGATGTCGCCGTCTCCTTCGTTTTGGAGGAACTGGTAGAAATCCCTGAAGCCGGTGCGTTCCCTGGCCTCGGCGTAGTAGCCCGCCAGGGCGTGGTCCAGGGACGACCGGCGTTCGGCGCTGAGCCGCTCCCCCACCATCACCTCGATCAGGCGGCGCAGGCTGCCGATGCGCTGCAAAAGCTCCTCCGAGTCGCCCCGGTCGATGACGAAGGGGTTCATGCCCTGGCCCGCGATTCCCGGCGACAGCACCCGCCCGCCGGCGGCGCGGGCCATGTCGGCGTACTCGCCCTCCGGGTCGATGACGTAGGCCCGCACGCCACGGCAGATTCCCCGCAGCAATCCCAGCTTGGTGGCGAAGGACTTGCCCGAACCGGAGCGGGCCAGGACGGCGGTGTTGGCGTTCAGGTGGGTGCCGTCAAAGGGGTCGTAGACGATGGGGGCGCAGGCTCGCAGGTCGATGCCGTACAGTGTCCCGCTGCGGGTGTCCAGGTCCGGCGGCGAGAAGGGGAACAGGCGGGCAAGACTGGAGGTGTCCAATGTGCGCCACACCGCCACGGCGTTGAGGCCCAGGGGCAGGGTGGACAGGAGGCCCTCCCGCTGGCGGAAGGCCAGGTTGTCCAGCTTGCCCAGGGTGGCGGCGAAGTGGGCGCGGGCCTTCTGGGTCAGGTCCTTCAGGGTATCCTGGTCGGCGGCGTGGAGGGTGACGGACAGGGAGGCGTGGAAGAGCCGCTCCCTTCCCCGCTGCACCTCGTCCCGGAGCCGGGAAACGTCCTCCAGGGCGATCTCCGCCTCGGGGGACAGGCTGCGTCCCCGGTTGAGGGACATGGACTGGGCCGACTCGAAGCGGACCTTCTGCCACTCCAGGGTGCGTGCGGCCTGCTCCGCCGGTATCGCCCCCAAATGCACCGACAGGTCCATCGGCGCTCCGGCGGCCATCAGCCCCTGGAGGAAGCCGGGGGCCAGGCTGCGGGGCCACTTGCCCAGGTGCAACGAGCGGACCAGGTGGCCGCCGACGCGGATGTCGCGGCGGTTGACCTCGATGGAAAGCTCTTCCTCCTCATCGCGCTCGCTGGGCGAGCCGCCCAGGGCCGAGGCCAGCAACAGCAGCTTCAACGGTTGGCCCTTCAGGGGGAACACGCCCAAACCGGCGCGGGACAGCAGGCCCCGCAGCTCGTCGGCGCGGGCGTGTTCGCAGATTGCGTAGAAGCGCCGGTCCAGGATGCCCTCGCGGGATTCCAGACCGGTCAGCAGCCGTCCCAGGGAATCCGCCGCCTCCTTTGTTTGAAGTGGAAGGTCGTCGGGCTGGGCCTCGGCCAGGGTGTTCCGCAGGGCTTGCAGCACCGGCGGGTGCTGGCGCACCAGCAGTTGCACCGGGAAGTCCAGGGCGTTGAGCGAACCGGCGAAGGCGCCCAGCTTCGGCTCGTCCAGCTCCAGGCCTATCACCTCCAGCACCGCCAGCTTCACCCCGTCCAGCCGCACCGGCCCGTCCTCTTCCAGGTGGGACAGCATGAAGAACATCGGCAATGGCGGCGGCGGCTTGGGTTCCGCCGCCTCGCCGGTTTCGATCTGCTTGTCGTTGATGTCACCGGAGCCGGCAGAGTCTTCCGTCCTGCCGCGCCCGGCCAGTTTCCTGATGTTGGGTAGTGTCGGTTTCATTTCTTTCAACTCCTCTTGCCGGTTACAGGCTGGGGATGACGCCGACGCTGATGGCGGCGGCGATGCCCTTGGCCAGCAGCACCACCACCAGGCCGACCACGGCCATGAACACGGCGTTCCTGGCCTTGCCCCGGCCCGGCCCCTGGCCCTCGGCGCCCTCGGCCATCAGCACGAACCCCGCCCAGACGATGGCGAAAAGGCAGAGGCCCACCCCCGCGTAGGCCATGCCCGTCAGCGCCGCGTCGAAGACCCGGACCATCTCCGCCTGCGCTTCGTCCGGCGCGGCGGCGATGGACGCCAATGCCGCGCCGGTGGCCGGCAGGAGGCTGGCTAGTCGCCGCGCCATAGCCAGCTCCACCAGTTGGAACCGCCCGCCTGGGTCTGCTCCGCCCTGGGCGGTGGTGGCGGGGGCGGGGGCACGTGGAGGGACTCGAAGGGGGCGTCGGCTCCCACGCCCGCGGCCAGGGGGATGCTCTCCGGCCTGGTGCGGGTGACGGGAGCCCGCTGGGTCTCCACGGCCCGCACGTGCTCCCGGTGATGGACGTAGATCCGCACCGTCCTGGTCGTCGAGCTCTCGCCGCAGCGGCAGGTCACCCGGCGGGTGTACACGTCGGTACGGGCCGGGTGGTGGGTGGTCTGGAGCACCGGCGGCAGCGGCACGTTCAGCGTCGCCGCCAGGTCCGCCGTGATTTCCACCCTGTGGGTCGCCTTCCGGTTGCTGACGGGCAGGGTAAAACGGGTTTGACCGTCCGCAACAAAGGACTCGCTGGTACGGTGCGTTCCGGCGGCGACCTCGACCGTTCCGGTGATGCGCGTTACCGACGCGTCCAGCAGGGCGGGAACGTTCCGGCTGTAGTGGCCGCCGTAGACCGGCAGGTCTATTTCCTGGCGGGTCTCCGCGATGCACTCCGAGGCGACGACGCCGCTGATCCGCCCCGGCGTCCACTCCAGGGAGGTGACCTCCAGGCCGCACAGCCCGCCGTCGGCCTGGGGCAGGGGGTAGGGAATCTGGTGGCTCTTCAGGGACACCGCTCCCGAGCGGCCCAATGCGTCCGTCCAGGAGAAGGTGAAGGAGGGAGACGGGCCGTTCAGGGTCAGGTTGTAGCTCCTGGCCTCGCCGGACCGGAGGCTGGTGTTGGCTCCCATCTTCAGGGTCCTGCCCTGCCTGCCGCCGAATACCCGCACCTTCAGGTCCAGGTCGTGGGCCGCCCGCAGGGTGACGGCGGCGGTGTCGCCGGAGACGGCCAGCCGCTCGATGAAGATGCGGCGTCCCGGCACCGGGTCCGGCGGCACGAAGTAGATTTCGTCCAGACGCCAGCCCGGGTCTTCGGGGTCGTCGGCCAGCGCCGTGGCCGGAATGACAGCCACCGCGGCGGCCAGCACTGCGGCCACGGCCAGGAGCTTGTACCAGGGTTTCTTTTCCCTGGCCTCGTTGACGGCGGGCCGGTTGGCCCTGACTCCCTGGCTGCCCCCGGGTCTGCGCTTGCCGAACCAGCTGTGGGGCCGGAAGGGGGGACGCTCCTTGCGCCGCGCCGCCTTCACCGCTTTGCCCAGCCCGCCGGCCGCTTTCTTGGCCAGCAGCCGCAGCGGGTCGGGCTTGGTTTCCGCCGGCGCCGGCGGCTCGCTCAGCGCCAGTTGGCTCGGGGACCCGGCGTAGCGCCTGGCCCCCAGGTTGAACTTCAGCAGGTCGGCGGCCACCAGCGGCAGCCCCCGGCCTCCGATCTTGCCCACGGTCAGGGCGATGCCCACGATGCCGATCAGCAAGCCAACCGCCAGCCGCACCGCCATCGGCCCGAAGGGGAGGTAGTGGTAGGCGCCGTAGGCCAGGGCGCACACCGCCACCACCGCCACGATCTGGGGGAAGGTGAACCACAGCAGCACCTTGTCCTCGGCCTGCACGTGGGTCGGAACTTCATGCTCTCTCATTCCGTCCCTCCTAACCGCCGTCGCTGGTGGTAGTGCCGGCGCCGGAGTTGGTGGGGTCGGGTACGTCCACGTCCACCGGCGAGCCGACCACGGCGTTCATCACCAGTTCCACCACGCCGTAGGCCACCAGGGCCAGCACGATTCCGGCGAGGGCGGTCATCATGGCCGCCTTGCCGCGCTCCATCTGGTTGGGCGCTCCCGAGGCGGTGAGGTACATGTAGGCGCCGTAGATGAAATAGCCCACGCCGACGACTCCCACCAACCCCAGCAGGATGCCCACCAGGTTCGATATGGTCTGTGTCAGATCATCCATAAAGTCGTTCTCCTTGCGCATTGGATTGCTCGATTTGCGAATTGCGTTGCTGCGGGTCAGCCCCGGTCTGCTACTGGCACATCGCTCCACCTCCTGGGCGGTTCCGGCGCGGACACGATTCGCGCCGGCGGTTGTCGTCGTTTCGGTTGCCGGCTACGGCCCCTGGCTCCGGGGCGTCGGGCCGCTCTGGGCCGGGGCGGTGGAGCTCTGGGCGGCCGAGTTCACCGCTCCGGCGGCCGTGGCGGCGGCGGCGCTGGCCGCCCCGGTCGCCGCTGTCGCGGCGGCCATACCCGCCGGTCCTCCGGCGGCTCCACCGGCCAACATCCCCAGGGAGCGGGCGGAGCGCATCATTGAGCCGGGCAGCGACATCCCGAAGTAGAGGGTGTGCAGCCAGGCGTCGAAGGTCCCGTGATGCCCCAGCATCGAGGGGACACGGCCCGCCAGATACATGAAGGCGATGGCCATCAGCAGCTTCCACACCAGGTCCTCCGACGGCTCGAACTCGGCGATGGACGCGAACTCGCCCAGGAAGGCGAAGGCCAGGGCCACGGCGATGAGTTGGATTGCCTGCTGGAACACCGCCGTCATGAACAGCCGCAGCCAGTGCTTCCCCCAGCCCGCCGTGTGGGGCAGAATCCACAGCCCCAGGGCGATGGGCGCCAGGGTGAGCAGGATGTCGATCAGAGCCAGGCGCAGAATCATCTGCACCAGCAGGTAGAGGACGAAGAAGCCGAAGACCAGGTAGAGCAGGGCGATGAACACCGCCAACCCCGTGTTGGCGGTCTCCACCGCCGCCAGCAGCGCGAACAACGGGGCGCGCAGCAGGTCGCCGGGGGTGACGTCCAGGGAAACGGCGATGAACTGGGAGACGGCGTCGGCCACGTCGATGACCAGGGCGCACCACCAGAGGGAAGAGGCGGCGGCGGTGAGGCCCAGCACCAGCCGGGGCACCATCTCCCGCCAGCCGGACTGGTGGTGGCCCAGGTGCTCCTGGACGATGAAGCTCAGCCCCATCCAGCCCAGGATCACCGCCAATGCGCCCGACGTGATGGCCCAGACCACCATCCAGGCGTCGCGGACGAAGGGATGCAGGTAGGTCAATTCGGGAGGGGTTCCGGTGAGGATGTCGCCCATACCGTTACCCCCCGCACTCTGGAACTTCGGTCTGGGCGATCTTTTCCACCACGCCGCACAGGGTCCCGTGGACTCCCTGGATCACCCACTTGGCGGCGGCCCGGGCCCAGCGGTCCGGGTCCAATGCGCCCAGCACCCGGTCCCACAGCCCCTTGGGCTGGTGGACGGGAATCAGGGCGTGGAAGACGTGGTGGCCGCCGCCGCCAATTCGCGGGACGGCCAGCACCAGCAGGAAGGGTTGTTCGGGGTGAAGTTCGGGCTGCTCGTCCAGGGCGGGGTACTCGAAGGTGTACTCCCAGCCCTCGGAGAGCTGCTTCCCGCTCCCCCGGACCCGGTAGGTGTTGGTGACCCACTCCCCGGTGTCCGGGTGGCGGATGGAGTAGTAGAGGACGCCGGTCTGGCGGCTGAGGATGGGGCGGGCCACGAAGTCGCCCTCCTTCTTCCGCTCCACCAGCTGCCGGTCGCGGTTGACCAGGGTGACGTGGTCGGTGTCCGGGGGCGGGGACTGGGCCAGGGCGGCGCCGCTGGCGGGTATGGCAACGATGGCCGTAAGCAGCAGCGCCGCCAGGAGAATCAGCCGCCGGGCGGGCCGGGGTCTCACTTTCTGCGTCAAGTCGTTCACCTCTCTGCGGTCTCGGCGACGGCGGTTCCGCCAACGCCGCAGCAGAGTGTGAACAACTCCGGCCCCGTACATAACTACCTATAGGGGGGATCATATGACCGCCCCTATAGGCCCCTATGCAATCGCACCCTCTCGTGATGTCATTGGGGTGTACAGGGAATTGACATCAGTTGCATTTTTGCAAGTCGGGTCGTTTCGTAGCTGTTTCGTAGCTGAATTGGCGGGAAAGCGGCCCCTACAGGAGGTAAAAAGTGAACACTTTGACTTGCGGGTACGTTCCGGTCGGGAGTTGCATCGTCCGTAGCTGGCAACTGCATATTTGCAACTGGCCGGAGGGGTGGGTCAGTTGCATCTCCCCTATTCAAAAGTTGCATTTTTGCAGGTCGGCGGTCAGGAGGCGTGAGCTATGAGCAGGAAGGACCCGGCATTCGAAAAGAGCCGGAGCATCGAGGATTTGCAGCACCTGCGGCTGACGGCGCTGCTGGAGGAGCTGGTGCGGGACAAGGGGATCATGCGGGCGGCCGGGGAGTTGAACGTGGACCACCGGACGCTGACTTCGGGACTGGAAACCGGACGGCTGTCCCGGCGGCTGCGGGGCGCGCTGGAAAAGGCGCTGCTGGAGGGCGGCGGCTCGCCGGCAGCGGAGCAGCGGGAGCGCAACGACGCGCTGGCCGGGCGGGTGGAAAAGCTGGAAGGGCAGGTGAATGAGATGGGGGAGGAGATGAGCCGGGGGCTGGCCGCCGTGCAGGACGAGGTGAAGGCGCTCAGGGACGAGTACACCCGTGATTTGCAGCGCGTTGAATCACGGCTGACAAGGGTCGAGGGAGGCGGCGGGGATGCTGAGGAGGAAGAGCCCGGCGACGGCGCATCGGGACCGCCGGCGCAGGTCAGCACGGGCAGGCGTTCACCAACCCGGCTGCGGCGGGAGTTTCCCGAGCTGGTCACCCTTGAACCCGCCGATGACGACGGGGAGGTGTTCGGCGGCGCCTGGGCGTTGATCCAGGAGTGGCGGGAGCTGAAGGAGACCCACCCCAGCCGGGGGAAGGGCCTGGAGTGGCAGCGGCAGCAGCAGCGTCTGTTGGAAGTGGAGCTGGCCCTGCTCGAAGAGCATGGTCTGACCCTGCCGCCAGAGACGTACCCATTGCGTGGCCTGGACCGGGGCGCCCAGGTCAACTGGCGGCACAAGGCGCTGGTTGACACGCAACGGGCGAGGAAACAGCGGGAGATTCTGCTGTGGCCGCTGCGGGTATTGAACCTGGGGACGTGGCGAAAGTAACCGGCGGAGGCGGGGGGCGGGCTGCCAGTTAACTTTTGTTGAACTGGATTGAAATAAACTGAACACTTTGGGCGTCGAGGCTCCCAAACCCTTTCAATCGGCTGTCGGGCGGGTCGATAATGATCGCGTTGTCAGGCTTTTCCAGTGTTTCCCGCCATAGAAACCTGGGGGTCCTTCCCTCGACCCGGGCTGGACGTTCAGTCGCCCTTGAGGGAACGCTGCCGCTGCGGATTTGACGTAGCTCTCCGCAAGCAGCGCGGGCCGGTGGTTGGAGTGTTCAAGTCCTTCTTCCTCGGTCCGGTCCGGCGGTTGGAGTGTTAAGCCCTTCTCCCGCCGGGCGCCGTTCAGCGGTTGGAGTGTTTAAGTCCTTCTCCCGCTGGACACCGTTCAGTGGCCGGGGCTGATCCCTCCGGCTGCTGGGCACCCGTCCGGTGATTGGAGTTGATCGCTCCGGTCATCGGGCGACGGGGACGGGGCGTTTGATCGCGCTCTGCCCTCACCCAGGCTGAGGCGTTCGTGGGTCCTGCTCGCGGCGCCCCAGCCGGAACCCAAACCCGTTGAAGTGCATAGCGGCGCTTCACCAGGAATCCCTATCCCAGGCGCGGAATACCAACCCAACGGCGCATTTTCATAGCTCAAGGAGGTGGCAGACAGAAACAGGACGGCATTCCCGGCATCCCTTACCCTTCGGACTGACTCTCCTGCGGAGCGGCTGATACGCTTCGCTTGACCTCCACTTTGCGGTTGGAACGGACAACCAGCTCCGGCCGCTTCCCCACACGGCTGCGGCGCAGTTGCCAGACACAGGCAGCGGCACCGCAGGTTTCACACGCTCCGGTCCGTCGGCAACGACAGCAGACCGGACGCTTACCGTTGCAACGCAGATTCCGCCTGGCCGGTCAGTGAACACGTAGCCGGTGGCCGGATTGCGTTCCTCTCCCTTTCCCTCACATCAGCAGCTTCCCGGGGATAACACCCTGGCCCAGCTGCGTCTTTTGCCAACCCCCAACTCCGGCGTTCTCCGTTGCCTCTCTCACTGTGGGCGCATTGCGTCCAGCGCCAGGCCCGTTGTGCGGCCTGACGGATAAGACCCTGGGCGAACTGCGTCTTGCGCCAACCCCCCAAACCGGCGTTCTCCGTTGCGTGTCTCAGACCGGGGACGGGGTGCGTCCGGCGCCGGGCGACGCGGCAACGTCATCCAATCTGCTACGGAACGGTTGGAGGAACCCGTGGACCAGCAGGAACTAAAGGCCCGTCTCTCCCTGGGTGAGGCGGCGGCAACCAAGGGCGGCCGGATGAGCCGCCACTGACAACTGAATAACTGAAAATCCACAACTTGAAAACGAGCGGGGTCGTCCTCATTGCGAGGGCGGCCCCGCTTTCTGTGTTTCGGAGGAAGCGACATGAAGGCGATCACCAACATCGACATGACCGAGGCAATCAACCATCCCACCATTGGTTTCCAGGGCAACGGGAACGCCGCAGCGGGTGCGGGGAATATCCAGGGAACGCAGGCCGGGGCGGTAGAACAGGGACATACCACCGGCAAGCCGGAGAGCGAGCTCCGCGCTGCGGCCAGGCGGCATGGCCTCAACCTGAAGGAGCTGGCGGACCGGATGGGAGTCAACTACGGCTACCTGTCCTCGGTGGCCAGCGGACGCCGCCCTTGGACTCCCCTGCTGCGGGAGAGGGCCACGGCGGTCCTGGGAGAGGTTCCGGGGCAGGGCGTCGTCTACCGCCAGGGCGGCCTGATCCGGGGGGAGAGCACCTGCATCCGGGAGCGGGCCCGGGAGTTGGGCATGAGCCAGAAGGACCTGGCCCACCGGGTGGGAGTATCGGTCGGGTACATGTCGGAGGTGGCGCGGGGCCGGAAGAACATGGGCCCGGCGCTCCAGGCGCAGGTCGAGAGGGCGCTGGGCGGTCCGGTGGAGATCGCGCCCGCCGAGTGCGCCAACCGGCACGATGGCCCAATCCAGGGGGAGAGCAGCTACATCCGGGAACGGGCCCGGGAGCTGGGCTTTAGCCTGAGGGGCCTGGCGGAACACGTGGGGGTGAGTTACGGGTACATGGTCCAGGTGTCGCGGGGACAGCGGAACATGAGCCCGGCGGTCCAGGCGCAGGTGGAAGAGGCGCTGGACGGTCCGGCCAGGATCGAAGCCGCCCAACCCCGCAGCGTTGACCCGCGAGCCCTCTGGGACCGCATGGAAGCCCACGGCTATTCCCAGAACCAGGTGGCCCGCCTGGCCGGCATCAGCTCCGGTCATCTCTCCCAGATCATGAACGGCCAGAGAAACCCGTCGGGAGAGGTGCTGGCGAAGCTGCACGGGGTGCTGTTCCGGCCATCGGCGGCGGAGCTGGTGGTGCCTGCCGAGGTCAAGGTGATGGCCTGGAAGAAGGGTTCCCGCAACGGCGTGGTGGTGCGCGGCGCCGGCGGGCCGGGTGCTGGCGGCAACCAGCCTGGCGGCGGCACCGTGCGCATCGGCGGGCGGGTGCCCTGGGGCGCCGAGGTGGAGTACGCCTACCGCGCCGGGTACGACAGCCGGGGCCAGGTGTCGGTGACTCACCTGGTGGACGAGCGGGGCTATTCCGTCATGTTGACGAAGCCGGAGCCGGACGGCGCCGGTCCCGGGGAGGACCGGACCGGCGTCTGAGCTAGTGGAGGGGGCAGCGGACACGCCGCTTGGCCGGGACGCGGCGCCTTCACGCAAAAGGGGAGACCGTCGCCGGCTGGACGGTCTCCCCTGGCTTCCATCTGTGCGGGGGCCTGGGCTGTTGCCTAAACTCGCTACGGCCCTTCCCCATATCGGAGGCGGGAGCGGGACGCAAACTCGTCGCCCATGCCTGGTACTACAGCAGAACAAAATGCCCAGCAGTTTCAGGCAGCCTTGAGGGTATAGCCGTTCAGCTATCACCCAACGGCCAGGCAAAAAACGTGACAAAGCTGAATTCGACCCGAGCGAGCGGTTGAAAGTTCCACTACATTGGATGTGTTGCTCTAGAATTATGTTAGACGAAACGAGATCAATCAGGAGAAACGACAGTGGGACGGTTCAACTGGGGCGTTGAGGGACCGCCCGACGATGCTTATTCCCGTGTAACCGAGCCGGAACGATTCGGCCCGTTGCACGACTGGGCGATCGGGGTCGTGGCGCGACTGCAAACGGAGTATGAAGTCACCCTGGAAGAAGGCAAAGGAATGGACGCCGAGTTGGAACGGTCCCCGCTTGCCAAGTCAACATTAAGGTTGACACCATTGCAGGATTCTTGTGCGCCGATCACCATCGCTTTCACCGACTTCCCTGCCCTTGCGGTAAGGGCTGGCCGTTGGTTAACCGACCGGTTCCCATCCTACGGTTGTGATGCGTGCGAGGAAATGCCGGACGAAGAATTCGAGGGCTTTACGGAGCTATTGAGTGCTGCCGTGGCCGGGCGCTTTGGAGCCTATATACCTGAGAGCCTGTCTACGATCTTTGCAATATGTTAAGTTGAGGCTGTTACCAGAGGGGGTAATCATGTCTCATTCCTATTCCAGCGACATCAGCCGGGAACAATTTGCCCGGATTCTTCCCTGTTTGGAGTCGGCCCGCCGCCGGACCAAGCCCCGCACCGTGGACCTGTACGACGTTTTCTGCGGGGTGCTCTATCTCCTGAAAAGCGGGTGCCAGTGGCGGATGCTGCCTGCGGACTTCCCGGATTGGCGCACCTGCTACAAGTATTTCCGGCAATGGAGCGAGCGACCCGACCCGGCGAAGTATTCCATTCTGGAGCAGGTCTTAAAAAAAATCGGTTGGCGCAGCCCGGCGAAGCAATGGTCGGAAAGAACGGACCAGCTTCTGTATCGTGGACTCCCAGAGCGTCAAGAACACCGACAGCGCCGAGAACAAGGGCTATGACTCGGGCAAGAAGGTGTCTGGAATCAAGCGCCACATCGCCGTGGACACTCAGGGGTTGCCCCATGCGATTCACGTGACCACCGCCAACGTTACCGACCGTGCTGGGGCTTTGGCTATGTTTGACCGGCGCCGGGCCAACCTGAGCCAGGTGCAGAATGTGCTGGTGGATGGGGGATACACCGGGAAACCCTTTGCCACGGCGGTGCAGAGCCTGCTGGGAGCCTCGGTGGAAGTGGTGAAACGCAACGAACTGCACACTTTCGTGGTGCTGCCGAAACGATGGGTGGTGGAGCGGTCTTTCGGCTGGCTGGAGAAGTGCCGCCGCCTCTGGAAGAACTGCGAGAGAAAGCTCAATACCAGCCTGCAAATGGTGGTTCTCGCCTTCGCGGTGCTAATCCTGAAGAGATTGTAAACAGGCTCTGAGAAAACCAACGGGGGTGCCCGGAGATGGAGATTCGCCGGGCCGAGCGGTGCCATGGGCAGGATGTCGTCGGGGACATCGAGAGTCAGTGACGAAAGATCAGCGGAGATTTTCAGGTTCACGTAGCAGCACCCGTCATCCGATCCCTAGCCATTGGGCCAACCTCGCGTGTGCGATATTGGTGTTCATGTTTCCGGTAAACCTAGATAATGACTTGTTAGCAAGTATTGGGGGTCTGCGCTTGCAGGGCTCCCGATCAGCCATCGGAACCGTGCGCAACGCAAGTTATTCCGGTGCCACCCCCGCTCCAATGATTTCTTCAATGACATCAGCGTGCCAAACGACGCCGAGGTCGTGTTCCTGGACTGTCCCGAACTCTAGGTCGCCCGCCATAACCGTCTCCGACCACGTATGGGGCGTACCGGAATATACCCCTAGGAGCGAGAACGCTTTTTCGTCGTCCTTGAGATGGAGAAGCTGCCCGTCCTTGAGGACCATATCGACCGGCTTTGAGATAACCACGCTCCCGGATGACCCTGGGAACAGCTTGGCATCAATAAGGAAGCACGGCATTCCCTTGAACCCGACTCCCCATCTGGATGCAACAATGCCCGACTTTATTATCGGGAACAGGTTCACGTCATCATAGAACCCCCGGGGATAGCCCACAACCAGCACGTCGCTGGATGCCTCGACCCGAATCTCCTTGTTGTTGACCGGCAGCAGGCCACGGTTGAGGAGGAACGGGGAGAGGTAGGTGAACTGGTCTTTGTGGAGTTCTCTTTCTTGTCCGAACAGCTCGGATATATTGATCGCAGCCACGTCCACAAGTTTGTTGGGGTGGAGCCTGACCCGTTCCCCTATGTTATCGCCGGGAATGGTGATGGGAGCCCATCTTAACTGACCGGACGGACTCAACCTCCGCGCGTGTACAGTGATTGAGGACGGGCGCGTCTCCGCTCCGGTTGACTCTTCCCGGAGCATGACAACGTGCCTGTTCGTTATCACCCAAACTTCAATCGGTATCCACCGGTACCTGTTCCCCTCGGAGTCTGGTGACCCAGGCGGATGATTAGGGTCCGGCTGACCTTCGACACTATAGAAAAACCCCGAACCCTGCGCGACTCCTTGCGGAGTCGTCGTGGTTATCAGGGTGGTCATGTTGTGTAGCTTTGAGTCCAGGTCCATGTAGTCTTTCCCTCCATCAGATTGATCTCGCCCGGTGTGTACGGCGCAGCAAGCGATCTTCTACGGGGTCCACTACAAGGTCGAAAGTTTCCATGGTGGTCGCGACCACCATGTATTCGTCCTCCGCTCCGAACATCACCGGGCAATCCCACGTCAGGACCTCGAAAGTGAAGCGCGCCATCCCGGGACCCATTGGGGCCTCGGAGCCGTCCCTCGTTTGTATGCTCTACATCATGGGCATCCCGTAGTTGCTCCAGACACCTGCCGTCCATTCTATGGTACCATCCCGGGCCTGCTCCACGAGAACGGATGCAATGTCTTCAATAGTCGCTATTCCCGCGCTCCTTACCCCGTATCCGCTTGCACTGCTTCTGCTATAACCCGCACCGTGTCCCGGGTGTTCCAAGGCAGCGGCCAGAGCATGGCGATCACGGCGTTGCCCCAATCCTCCAGGTGGTAGCCCCGGGACTCGATCTCGTCCCGCGCCGCGCGTACCGGCTCCTGCCCCACGAGGATCGTCGCGACGGGGCGTCGTGCCCGCAAAAAGCGGAGTGTGGATTCACATTTCAAGTGCAACACCTGGTAGGAAAATAATTCTGCCGGAGTCTGGTAACCCAGACACTTGCGGGGGGTGTTGTTGTGGGCCTGCAACAACCGGATCAACTCATCCGCCGGCAGGGCTGCCAGGTCGGTGTCTCCGGGCAAGAAACGACGCATCCTCCCGATGGAGTTCTCCGCCCCTCCCTTTTGCCAGGGTGAACGTGTATCGCAGAAAAAAGTCTCCACTCCCAGCTCATGCAGTTTATAGTGCTGGGCGAACTCCGTACCGTTGTCAAAGGTCACCGTCCGGCGCCACTCGGCTGGGAAGTCAGCCAGCATCCGGAACATGGAACTGGCGATAGGCCCCGCCGCTTTGCTGGACTGAGGGGCCGCCAGCAACAACCGGGAATGGCGCTCGTGGAGGACCATCAGTGATTGCCCCCGGTTCCCGAACAGCATCAGGTCTGCGTCCCAGTGCCCCGGCGTAAGCCGGTCCTTCGCCTCCCTGGGCCGCTCGGACAGAGGCCGGCGCAAGTGGATGTAAGCCACAGGACCCTTCCTCTTGCGCCCCTGCCTGCCCCGCTTGGACTTGCCCCGGGGGAGGTATTGCCGCCAGGAGTAGTCCTTCTTCCGGGCAACCTGGGCGTATATAAAGCGGTAGATGGTCTCGTGACAGATGACCCGCCTTCCGGCCTCCCGAGCCAGCCGCTCCGCCACCTGCTCCGGCGACCAACCCTGCTGTAGCCGGGACAGGACCGAATCCCGCAGGGCCGGGTTCCGGTCCAACTTGGAACCGGTCCAGCGGCGGGCGTGAGCCTACAGATCGGCATAGCAGGGCCGGTAGCCCTGGGTCCGGGAACCATTGCGCTTTAACTCCCGATTTGGGCGGGGTGCTTGGTGGCGCAGGACTTGGGTTGATTGTGGGGGCCGTCATAGCCAGTCAGATGGGCAAGAACTATTCGCCCATCCTACTGGTTGTATCACCGTTAGTCGACCGTCATCATCTTTGCACCCCGCAGCGACCTGCTTCCTGATGCCCCGCTGCCCGCGCGCAAACCATTGCTAGTGATAGTCGTTTTGGTTCTGTTGCGGGGCGTCCTAGAAGGCGTTCTCCGGATCCCGTAGGGCTGCGCCACGGATTCTGTCGGCCTCGTCGACCGCTCTCCCATACGCTTCGTCCGCGTCCTCGACGGCCTCGGTGTAGATGACCATTTGGTCGAGTGTGGTGACCTCGCGCTCCGCCTGTCCTCCACGAGCCGCACGTGCCATAGCCCGGAACTCGTCGATCACGCTGTTATGGATGACCAGAACGTGGGGGTTGCCGTTGCCCGTGAAGTCCCAATTCGAGGCACGCACTGTCCAGCCGGAGTTGACGGCGCTGGGGAGGTCGTAGCCCTCTTCAGCGCAGATGGGGCGGAAGGGGGACCACTCATCCCGGGGAGGATGGGAACCCGTGGCGACCAAGGGGATACCCGCTAAACCTCGCTACCCACCCCCACGCTGGTCTTTAATAGAACAACAGCAAGCAAGAGGACGCTACGGGCTAACGCTAAATCTCCGCTGATCTTTCGTAAATTGCTCTCGATGTCCGTGACGCTATCTGCTCACCCGGCTGCACCGCCCCGGCGAATCCCCACCCCCGTTGGTTTTCTCAGGTATATAGGCTCCCTCGCTTTCGAGAATCCCTTTACTTGGAACCGGGGGCGACCGATGCTGCACCAGGGAATTCTGGTCTGCTGATGACTTTCGCAGCTCCGGAAAATCGTGGGTGCCGTACGTCAAAGCGTCTCAGATGTTGAACGGCGAGAAGGAAATTGTTCTGGAGTGGATGCCCTGGCAGCCAAAACCGGACGATACGGCCATGCGTTAACTTGTACACCGCCAGTGCCGTCCCAGGTGCTACCTAACTGTCGGGGACGGCGGGATGTCGGACCTCTCGTCTCTCCCAACAACCACCGAGTCACCTCAACACTGCTTCATTACCCACAATTCCACTCGTTTTCAATCTGCGGCTATAGCGCCAGGCGGCGGTGCTGCTACGTCGCCTACAGGTTCAGCTTCCATCCTGCTTCGCCTGTTCTAGGGCAAGCTGCCTCTCCTGTCTAACGGACGGGTCGCCGGGTTTGAGGCGGATGATCTCATTGTAGTCCCGCACCGTCTTGTCCGGCTCGCCCAAGTTGCGGTGCAGAATCGCCCGGTTGCGCAGGGACTCGATGTTGTCCGGGTCCAAGGCGATGGCCCGCCCGAAGTCCTCCACCGCCAGGTGGCGTGCTCCCATCTCGGCGTAGGCGCACCCCCTGGTGTAGTACGCCATCGGGTCGTCCGGCGTGAGCTGGACCAGCCTGTCGTAGTCCCTGACCGCCTCCCGGTGGTCCCCCAGCGCCGTGCGGGCAAATCCTCTTGCCAGGTATGCGGCGGCGTTGTCCGGGTCGATCCCGATTATGGCGCTGAAGTCCTCGATGGCCCTCTCGTACCGGGCCAGGTGCATGTGGGCCATCCCCCGGCTGTAGATGACGGCCGTGTCGCCTGGGTCGAGGTCGATGACCCCGGTGTAGTCCGCTATCGCCAGTTCGTGCTGCCCCAGGCCGGTGTGGGCCAGTCCCCGGGGGTCTCAGCCGCCTGGCCGACCTGCGGCCTTACCCCTGGGGCTCCGGCTCCGGCTAGGGACGCCCGGGGTGGGCGTCTCACCCCGCGTTTCTTCCCGTACCGTCCATGAGGTGAACAGGTGGCCCAGGCCCAGTTCTTCGGCCAGTTCCAGCAGCGCCACCAGGTGCCGGAAATGGGGCCGCACCCCCTTGTCCTTCCAGCGTCTCAGGTTGAGGGGAGACGTTCCCAGGCGGCGGGCGATCTCCGCCCACGACAGGCCGGACTTCTCCTGGAACCGCTTCAGGCGTTGCGGGAAGTCGTCGGGGAAGACGTAGGTCATTCTGCCGTGGTGGGTGCGCTGTCTCGGCATGGCGCAGGCTCTCCAGGGGCACAGCCGGGGCCTCTCTCCTGTGGGAAGGCCAGCGCCCCGTCCGCCCCGGTGCACCCGCGTTCCGGTTGCCGGTCGGGACGTCGGCCTCCCCCGTGCGTCCATGTGTGCTTGCTTTTGTCGTTGTTCCCTACTGGCCCGGCCCGCCGACCGTCAGCTCCAGCCGGTGGGACAGCATCCTGCCGTCCTCGGTGCAGATGGCCCCCTGGTCGTCGCAGTCCGTGGTCTCCGGCAGGACGACGGCCACCTGGCCGTTGCCGTCCGGCCTGACCGTGATGCGCCAGCCGACGTCGCTGCCCTGCTCCAGCCGCTGCGCCTTCTTCACCGTTCCCCCGGTGACCGTGAAGGCACGGTCCCGAAGGGTCTTGTAGCTGATACCGAACTCCTCGCTGAACCGCAGCTCGAAGGTGAAGACGCTCTCCCCGTCGTGGGACGTGGCAACGTTCTCCAGGCTGGCCGTCAGCGGCGGGGGCGGCAGACCGGCCACCGCGTCCGTGGCCGCGCTGGTCAGTTCCTCGCCGTTCCCCCGGTCGTCGCTGAAGCTCACCCGCACCTTGATGGTCCGGCCCACGTCGCCGGAGGCCAGGGTATAGGTTGAACCCGTGGCACCGCCGATGTCCGAGTCCGCGCCGCCGTCGTTGGAAATCCACTGGTAGCCGAAGGTAACGTTGTCCAGCCCGTCCTCGTCGGCGATGCCCGACGTTTCCGCCGTCAGGGTCTCGCCCACCTGGGCCGTGCCGGTGACGGCGGGAGCTCCGGTGGCCGGGCTGTCGGCCTTCGCTTCCACCGCCGCCGTCGCCGCGCTGGTCAGTTCCTCGCCGTGGCCCCGGTCGTCGGTGAAGGACACCTTCACGACAATGGCCTTGCCCTCGTCGGCGTCGGCCACGGTGTAGGCGCTGCCGGTTGCACCGGGTAGGTCCGTGTTGTCAGCCAGCCATTGGTAGCTGAAGGAAGCGTTGTCCAGCCCGTCCTCGTCGGCAATGTCGGACGTGTCCGCTGTCAACGTCTCGCCCACCTGGGCGGTGCCGGTGATGGTTGGCGCGCCCGTCGCCGGACTGTTGGGCTTCGCCTCCACCACCGCCGTCGCCGCGCTGGTCAGCGTCTCCTCGTTCCCCGCGTCGTCGCTGAAGGACACCTTCACGCTGACGGCCTTCCCCTCGTCGGCGTCGGCCAGGGTGTAGGTGTCGCTTGTAGCACTGGAAATCTCCGCTCCGTCAGCCAGCCACTGGTAGCTGAAGGTAACGCTGTCCAGCCCGTCCTCGTCGGCGATGCTGGACGTGTCCGCCGTCAGCGTTTCGCCCACCTGCGCCGTTCCGGTGATGGTTGGCGCGCCCGCGGCCGGGCTGTTGGCGGTCTGCTCCTGCGCCGTTGCCGGCGCCCGTATCTGTGCCGCGTCCGACGCCTCCCCCAGGTCGCCCATCCAGTTCACTATTGCCTTCACCCGGTACACGTACAGCACCCCCGCCTCCACCTCCGTGTCGGTGTAGGAAGTGTCGTCGTTGGGCGTCTGGTCCACGTACACCAGCGGTTCGGCCTCGCCCTGCTCGGGACGGTGGCGCAGGATGTGGTAGCTGGACACCTGGTAGTCCACCACCGGAGCGGTCCAGGTCAGGACCACCGCGCCGTCCGACGCCTCGGCGGTCAGGCCGTGGGGCCGGTCCGTCGGCTCCTCGTCTTCTTCGACTGCCGCCGCCACCGCAGCCGTGGCCGTGCTGGTGAACGACTCCTCGTGGCCCGCGTTGTCGGTGAAGCTCACCGTGACGCTGATGGCCTTGCCCTCGTCGGAGGCGGCCAGGGTGTAGCTGGAACCGGTTGCGCCGGATATGTCCGCGTAGTCGGCCTGCCACTGGTAGGCGAAGGCCGCTCTGTCCAGCCCGTCGTCGTCCATGATGTTGGACACGTCCGCCGTCAGCAACTCGCCCACCTGAGCCGTGCCGGTTATGGTGAGCGCGCCCGTGGCCGGGCGGTTGGGCCGGGCTTCCACCGCGACCGTGGCTGCGCTGGTCAGCGTCTCCTCGTTGCCCGCGTCGTCGGTGAAGGTCACTCTCACGCTGATGGCCTCGCCTTCGTCGGCCTCGGCCAGGGTGTAGGTGTCGCTTGTAGCACTGGAGATGTCCGAGCCGTCGGCCCGCCACTGGTAGGCGAAGGCCGCTTTGTCCAGCCCGTCGTCGTCTTTGATGCTGGACAGGTCCGCCGTCAGCTTCACGCCCACCTGCGCCGTGCCGCTGATGGTGGGCAGACCCGTGGCCGGCGTGTTGGCCTTCGCCTCCTTCGTCTCGGGTTCCACGGCGTCCGTCGCCGCGCTGGTCAGTTCCTCCTCATTGCCGGCGTCGTCGGTGAAGGTCACAGTGACGCTGACGGCCTTGCCCACGTCGTCAACGACCGGCGTGTAGGTGGAGTCCGTCGCGACGGAGATGTCCGCGCCGTCGGCCTGCCACTGGTAGGCGAACGCCGCGTTGTCCAGCCCGTCAGCGTCGGCTATCCCCGACGTGTCCGCCGTCAGCGTCTCCCCCACCTGGGCCGTGCCGGTGATGGTGGGCGCTCCGGTGGCCGAGGTGTTGGGCTTCGCCTCCACCGCAGCCGTGGCCGCGCTGGTCAGCGTTTCCTCGTTACCGGCGTCGTCGGTGAAGGACACTTGTACGGTGATGGTCTTGCCCACGTCCGAGTCTGTCGGGGTGTACGCCGCGCCGGTCGCGCCGGCTATTTCGGCGTCATCCGCCTGCCACTGGTAGGCGAACGTCACGCTGTCCAGCCCGTCCGCGTCGGCGATGCCCGACGTGTCCGCCGTCAGCGTCTCGCCCACCTGGGCCATGCCGCTGATGGCGGGCGTTCCGGTGGCCGGGGTGTTGGCGGCCTGCGCCGCCGCCACCGGCGCCGTATCGCAGCCGGCGCCGGTGTCGCCGGACTCGGACACCGAGACCCGGTAGCCCCCGGTCCCGTCGCCCTCGGCCCCCGCCGCCACGCTGTACAGCTCGCTGTGCCCGGCGGTCAGGACGTAGGTCGTCACCCCCGGGTCCTCGTAGGCCCCGGAGCACTCCAGCTCCCCGACGTAGAGGAACACGCCGTGCAGCCGCACCTGCTCCAGGGCGTCGGCGTCGCCATGGCCCGCCACGTCGATGCGGTAGGTCTGTCCCTTACTCAGATTGACGGCGAAGAAGTCCCGGTCGCCGGGCACCTCCACCACTCCGGTGGCGGAGCCGCCCACCGGGATCACCCCGTGGGTGCCGACTTCCCAGATGGCGTTCATGGTGTAGTCGTCGGGGTCCAGCGCCACTGCCGCGCTGGTCAGGGTCTCCGTGTTGCCCGCATCGTCGGTGAAGGTCACGCGAACGGTGATGGCCTTGCCGGCGTCGGAGGCGGCCAGGTTGTAGGTCGAGCCTGTGGCCCCGGATTTCTCTCTGCCGTTGGCCAGCCACCGGTATCCGAAGGCGGGGTTGGTCAGGCCGTCCTCGTCGGCGATCCCCGACGTGTCCGCCGTCAGCGTGTCCCACACCTTGGCCTTGCCCCTGATGGCGGGCGCGCCCGTGGCGGGTGTGTTGGGCTGCCGAGCCTCGCTGGTCAGCGTCCCCGCGTTGCCCGAGTCGTCGGTGAAGGACACCCTCACGCTGATGGCCTTGCCCGCGTCGGCGTCGGCCAGGGTGTGGGTGGCGCTCGTCGCGCCCGGCAGCTCCTCGCCGTCGGCCAGCCACTGGTAGGCGGAGACGGCGTTGTCCAGGCCCCAGAAGTCGGCGATGCCGGAGGTGTCGGCCGTCAGGGTCTCACCCGCCTCGACCGTGCCGGTGATGACGGGCAGACCCGTGGCCTCCGGCGTGGCCTCTGCCGCCTGCTGCTGGCTCGTCTGCTCGCACGAGCGGCCGCCGTCGTCATCCCCCCAGAGATTGCTCTGAGCCACCGCAGACCACATCCCCGGCCCGCTGGCGTTGACGGCCCGGACCGTGTAGTACGTAATCCCCCCGAGAGCGGTGTGGCGGTACTCCGTTTCCGTGGTGTGGTAGACGTAAGCATAATTGACGCCATAGAAATTTTTGTCTTCGTTGTCCCACAGATGCGACGAGAAGCCCGAGGCGCGTATCTCGTACCGGTCCGGCGAGCCGAAGGGCGCCGCCCACGACAGGTTGGTATACTTCCTCTCGCACGGCTGGGCGGAGAGGTTTTCCGGCGGGGAAGGCTCCTGCCCCGACCGCCCGGCGGGGAGCCCCTCAATGGAGAACCTCAGCGCGTTACCATCTATGCCCCAAGGGCTATCGTCAGGGTCGATGCCAACCGTTCCCGTCCACACTCCCCGGACAGGGTGGTCAAATTGGTTCCAGCCGTCCGGGCCGACGTAGCAGTCCCAGTCCGGGGTGTGGTTGTCCACGCAAAAGTTTCCGTTCACCCCGGCCCTGATGTAGCCGGCGCTGCTCCGGGAAAAGTGGACCACGTAGTTCGTACGGCTGGACAGTATCGTGTTGGCCGGTGCGGTGAACTCGTTCATGCCCGGGGTCCAGGACGACGGGCTGCTCAGCACGGCCACCTCTGGGCCCCACTGCGCGTACTTCCTGACGGTCGCCGTCAGGCCGGAGGGAAAGACGCCAAATTTGGATGCGCCTTCGACCTTGATGCTTGTCAGCTCATAGCCTCCGGGGTGGACGCCGGTCTTGAATTCCTGGAAGGTCCGCACGTGCCCCAGGCGCGTCGAATGCGATTTGGTCTGCTCCGTGGTGCTGTTCAGCGCCACGCGGGCGCGGAGATCGGGCTCGTCGTCGGTCACCCACACCGTTCCCGAGGAGGCCGGCCCAACGGTGTAGTCCTCGTCGGGCTGGATCGCGGCGATGACCCGGGAGTTGCCCTTAAAAACGGTGTCGCCCACCGTCGGCACCGACAGCGCCACCGCGGTGCTCCCGTTCAAGGCGAAGCTCACCGTCTTCACCCCCTCGTCGGCGGAGGCCACCATGTCCCCCGACTCCGATACCGACACGCTCACGTTCAGCGGCTTGGACGACGACAGCGCCGGCCTGGACGCTACCAGGGTGAACTTCGCATCGGCGCCCTCGAGGGTCTCATCAGCGACGAAGCCGGCGATCTGCACCGAGGCCGGGACGAGGTAGAACGTCACCCCAGAGGACAAATCCCCTTCCCCGGCGGCGTTGACGGCCCGGACGAGGAAGGCATAAGTGCCTACGGCGAGATTATCGAGAATGTGAGATGTGCCCGTGCTTCCGGTCGCGACGAAAGTGGCGGAGTCATCAACTGTGTACTCGTACCCCGTGATGGGGGAGCCGCCGTCGTCGGCGGGCGCGGTCCAGTCCACCTTCACCGCGTGGTGGCCCAAGGTGGTCGTGAGGCCGGTGGGGGCGCCGGGGGAGCTAATCACCCTGGTGCTGCCCTTGATCGCGATGCGGATTGACTTCTCGGAGGTGGTCGTGGTCCACTCGCTGCTGGGTCTTTCAAAGCGGACGTCGTTGGCGATGGACCAGCCGGATGCCACGCCGGTGTCCTCGGCGTCGGACGTGGTCGTGTCCATCGTCACGACGTTGCTGTTCTGGACGATGCGCACGGTGTAGGTCGTGTTGGCCGAGAGGGTGGTGTTGGCGGGGGCGGTGAAGGTGAGGGTGCCGGCGGCGAAGCTGGACGGGGCCGTGAGGGCGGCGACCTGGGAGTCGGGATAGTCGTCGGAGTCGACGGAGTAGATGGCGGCGGAGAAGGCGTCGCCCTCGGCATCGTCGGAGCCAATGTCGACTTGGGTGACGGTGTAGCCGCCGGACTGGGAACCGGTGGTGAAGTTCTGCGCCATGACGGCATTTTGCGAGTAAGCGCCGTCGTCGCCCTGGCCGAAGTTGGAGACATAGGTGTTGACCGTCTGGGCGTGGCCCGGCGCGGGGGAGGAGAGAAGGAGAAGGAGTGCGGCTGCCGCGGCCAGCAGGAATGCCGCCGCCGGGATGCGGGCGGGGTTGCGGCGCCGGCTCGTGACGCCGCCTCCGGGAGGGCTGTTTCTAGCTGTTTCTAGAGGATGAAAGTCGGGGGGGGGGGGGGGGGGGGGCTGACAGGGGTATGTATGGAGTGAAATTGGCCTGAGGAATTGGAAAACGCACGAGAATCCGGCATCTTGGCAGCAGTCACGCAACCAGAGGCCGGAGGTTTCCCATGCGCCTTCCTCGGGAATGCTACCAGATGAAGCAGCTCATTCAAACGCATTTACCCCACCTCACTCAGACACAATTGACCGGTCTGGCTTGGTGGGTGTGCGGCGCCATCCTGGCCGGCAGCGCCTGCCAGAACGCCGTGGCCGCCGCCCTCTCTACCCGGGGCAACTGGCACAACCTGCGCCAGTATCTCAGGGAGTGGCTCTACGACGGCAGCGACCGGGCCCGTCCCTGCAAGACCCAACTGGAGGTAAGCATCTGCTTCGTGCCCTTGCTCCGCTGGGTCCTGGCCTGGTGGCGTTCCGAACGGCTGGCCCTGGCGGTGGATCCCACGTCCAAAAAGGACGACTCCGTTGCCATCGTCATCAGCGTTCTCTACCGGGGCTGCGCCATTCCCGTGGCCTGGCACATCCGCCATGCCAACCAGCGGGGGTCCTGGATGGACCCCATAGTGGAACTGCTGCGGGAACTGGCCCCGGCGGTGCCCAGGGAAATGACCGTGGTGGTGCTGTGCGACCGGGGCATCGCCAGTCCGAAATTGTGGAAGCAGATACGCGCTCACGGCTGGCACCCCTACATGAGGTATCCGAAAAACATCATCTTCTGCGCCGAGGACGGCCGAAGGTTGCCGGCCCGCGCCTTCGTTCCCCGTCCCGATACCGCCTGGATCGGCTGGGGCACCGCCTTCGGACGGGGCACCGCCAAACGCCGTTGCACCCTGCTGGCGGTCTGGTACAAAGAACAGGAGGAGCCCTGGGTCATCCTCACCGACCTGCCTCCCCAGGAAGTGGGGCCTAGTTGGTACGCCCTGCGCTTCTGGATCGAGTTGGGGTTCAAGGCGCTCAAGAGCCTGGGTTGGCAGTGGCAGAAGACCCGCAGGACCGACCCGGAGCGAATATCGCGCACTGGCTGGTGCTGTCGGTGGCAACATTGCTGGCACTGGCCTACGGGACCCGGGTGGAAGACGCCTATGACCGGAGGATTGCCCCCGGCAGCTTGCGTGCGCCGCCCAGGACGCTGGCGCCCACTCATCGCAGCAGCCCGGAGAAGCCGGGACGGACCGTCAGCGTAATCCGGCATGGCATCGCCTGGCTCAGGCGCTCGCTGCACCGGGGAAGGCTCTGGAGCCGGGTCTGGCTGCTGCCCGAACCCTGGCCTGAACCCAAGTCCAACCTGGAGGTAACCCGACTTGTCCCTCCATAAAACGCCATACATACCCCTGTCAGGGGGGGGCTGACAGGGGTAAACGTCCGGCTGCGTGGCGCAGCCGGGACCCGGCCAGCCTGGCCGGGCGGGCGATGGACAACTTGCTGGTCATGTTACCTCGTACTCCGATTCGGAGTCAGTTATGATGCGCCGGTAAGGGGCCGGGAAGACTCGCCGCAACGTGGGTATGTGCGTCCGGCGTTGGACACGAAAATATCCCCTCGCGTCTCCGCGGGCAAGAACATTCGGTGCCGGGAAGGCGTTCCCTCCCGGCGGTATGCCGGGAGATTATCCGAAAAACGGACGTGAATTGCAAGCATTTTGCGGTGATAGGGAAGGTCAAAACTCGCCCGCTTGAAACACAAACGGAGTGCGGATAAGCGAAGGGCCAGGGCATTGACGCTCTGGCCCAAAGTCAGGTTGCTGTTGCAACAGTGGTTTTGACGATAATGTCCGGCAAGAGAAAGTGTCTATTTTTTCGTAAGGACCTGCGCCCCAACTATTGCCATGCCCCCTACGACCATAGCTAAGACAGAAGCCCACCAAGTCTGGTCAAAGTAATCGTACCCCTCTCTGAACTTCAGGAGAAAAGCAATTAGCCCAGCCAAAAACACCAATAAACCAAAACGTAACACCTTACCCCGCATATTTGCTGAACTCCCTTTTCGGTTTTTGCGTCCACGCTGTTATCCTATTAAATGAAGAACCCGAAGGGGTCGTTCCGGCGGGCTGCCCTGCGTTTTGTAGCCTGCTTCGATTTCCTGCCAGCAACCTTTCCGGCCACTGCTTCAAAGGCTGACTGTGGAATCGCCTTACTGGGGACGGTCTGGGTCTGCGGGACACCCGCGCCCTTGAACCGAGTCCGAAACTGCTTGTCGGTCATATTGCCCTTGCGGGTATTGCACGTCCGGCACAGCAGTTGAAAGTTGCGCTTGGAGTCAGCCCCGCCCTTTGAGAAGGGATTCTTGTGGTCGCAGTCCATCAGGTCGATTCCCAACTTGCGTGCACAGCAAACAGCATGAACAGGTTGCTCACCCCCTGGCGCCCGGCGGAAATGCCTTGGAATTGGGTGGCACCACAACCACTGGCGATTCACCACCGACGACGCCCGCATTAAGCTTAAGTCCCTCTACCCATCAATACAACCGTGGTAGGCTACTAAACTAAAGCCACGGTGGGATCTACATTTGTGTGTGGGGCGATGGAGATTGGCTTAGGCGCCACAATGAAACTCTTCCGCCTGTACCTGGAGGACGGTTTGGCACCGTCTCTTGACCTCCTCCATATGCGTATTTCACCTTGGTATCAGTTTAGTATTACAACGACGGATTAACTGGCGAGGTAATTCCTGCGAGGAAATTGAACTTGGCATGGCGCCGCTGCGATCTTTCCAGGATCGCCGATTCGTAGCTGGACAAGAACCGTCAACCATCTTATTCGGCAATGCGTCGTTGTAATACTAGGGTGAAGGAGTGTGGAACCTAACCAAAGCTCTTCAACAAGTCCGCAAGCCCAAAGAAAACCATCTGTCCACTCAAGACATAAAGGACGACCAAAGAAAGCAGTACCGAAGGCAGAGTGAATTAGCATCCAAGCTGGGCCTATACCCCGACAGGGTAGAAGAAGCTAGTACTGTTTCCAGATAGTTTTGTTGATGTTGGAAAGCTGCCTCTAACTCTGGATTCCTGATTGCGCGGGAATTACTACAGGTGAAGCGGATATCCGGTATAAGGCATATTCAAATGGAAACGGTACTAGGGCGATGAAAGGGAAGGTATGAGAATATGTCTGATTGGTTGATTCCAGTGATAGTGCCCGTGATAACTGGCCTGTTCGGAGTAGCAGGCGGGGCATTGGGGGCATGGTGTTCAGCGTCAACTACTTTTGCCGGTTCCGTCAATTATTCTTGCCGGTTCACCCCCTGTTTCCGACTGCGCTGCTGGGCCACTCCGGTGCGGTAGCTGGGGACGTCGAATTCCAGGATGACCGAGTGGTGGACCACCCGGTCGATGGCCGCCGCCGTGGCCATTGGGTTGGCGAAGATGTGCTCCCACTGGGAGAAGACCAGGTTGGACGTGATGCCCAGGGACCGGCGTTCGTAGCGTTCGGCGATGAGCGTGAAGAGCAGGACTCCTCGGCCCCTTGGGGCAGGTACCCCAGGTCGTCCAGCAGCAGGAAGTCGTAGTTGTCGAGCTTTCGTAATTGTCGCGGTAGCGCCAGGTCGCGCTTGGCGGCGAGCAGGTCCTGCACCAGCCGGTAGGCCGGGGCGAAGAGGACCGAGCGTCCCGATTCCACCAGCCGGTGGCCCAAGGCGCACAGTGCATGGGTCTTGCCGGTGCCGGGCAGTCCGAAGGCCAGCACGTTGACGCCGCGGTCGACGAAGCTGCCGTCAGACAGCTCGCCCAGTTGCTGCCGCAGAGCCAGGGGCACACGGTCGTGCTCGAAGGTCTCCCAAGTCTTGCCGGCGGGCAACCTGGACGCCGTGCGCAGCCGGCCGATGCGGCGCTGCCTCCGGTCCTCGGCCTCCTGCTCCAGCACTTCCAGCAGGGTCTCCAGGGCGTCGCCGTGTCCGGCGGCGGTGAATCGGGACACCGACTGCGCCCCCATGGTGGGCAACCGGAATTGGTGGCACAGTTCACTGATCCGGACCTGAATGGCGTTGGCCTCCAGCATCAGGCCACCCCCGCCAGCAGGCTGTCATAGACCCTCAGGTCCGGCATCCCGGACAGGGTCAGCACCGGCGCCCGCGGCGGAGCCGGGTTCGCCAGTTCCTTGACCGTGGCGTAGTCGAAGGGCTCACCGGCCTCCAGCAGCAGGGCCAGGGCGCTGTCCACCGTCGACTCCATAGTTGTTGCCAGTTGTCGCCGCAAGGTGCAGGATCCGCACGTACTCCGCGTCGGCGCGTTCGCCTCGCCACCTCTTGAGGGCGTCGTAGGCCAAGCGGAAGGTCATGGTGGGAAACATCTGCTCACGGAAGCGGTAGCGGGCGAAGGCCCCGGGCTTGCGCACCAGGGAGCCGATGACGTGGCGGTAATTGACGTTGGCCTCCCTTTCACCGCGCACCCGCTCCATGCGTTCCACCAAGTGGCCCTTGTAGTACACTTCCAGACGCTCGGCGTACAGGCGTATCTGCACCTCCTTCCCGATGAGCCGGGAGGGTACGGTGTAGGTGCGGCCGGCTGCCTGGATGGTGCTCCACTTGCGCACCCGGGCCTGGTGGTTTACGTACTCCGGCACCGGAGCTGGGGGCAGGCACTGGAGACGTGGGCGTTCCTCCTCCAGCTTCCCTTGCACCAGGCGGTTGCGCCGCTCAACCACCTTCCTGACGAAGCCGGTGTAGGACTCGGCGGAATCGAAGTCCCGGCTGCCCCGCAGCATCAGAGCCTGGTCCAAAGCGTCCTTCAACCGGTAATGAGCCTGCTCGGCCACGCCATTCTCGTGAGATTCCCCGGAATTGATCAGCGTGGCCTCGAGCCCGTAGTGGTCCAGGAGCTCAGCGTAGTTGTCGTTTAGGGCCCGGCCGCGGCTGCGCTTTATCTCATGGGTGAGGGCCGAGCTGTTGTCGGAGCGTATGACCTGGGGCGCGCCGCCCAGTTCCCAGAGCGCGTTCTGGAGTCCCTGCTTCAGGGCCACAAAGGTCTCGCCGGCAACCACCTCGGCGTAGCGCCACCCTGAATGGCTCAACACCAGCTGGAACAGCAGGTGGCGGTAGCGCCGGCCGCCGATGGTTACTCCCAGGGAGTTGCAGTGGGTGAAGTCGAGTTGCGCCTCCCGGCCCGGTGGATGCTCCTGGGGGAAGTAGACCTCCTGATCCGGACCGTTGAGCGCTCGCCAGTCCTGTAATCGGCGTTGCAGGGTGCGGAGTTGGGAGGCGCTGAACCGGCCGGGAAAACGCTCCTCCAGCCACTCGATAATTGTCGTTGCCCTGAGCCTGCCGGCGGCCTCGCCCCGTAGCAGGGGCAGGATTTCTTCCTCCCAGACGCCGTCAAAGGGATCGGGACGGGTGCGCCACCGGCGCTCCTGCTTGGTCTCCGAGGGCAACGGGCCACGCTGCCACTTCCGCGCCGACCGCTCGCTCATCCCCGCCATGGCCGCCGCCGTCTGTTGTTTCTTTCCTTCCATCTGTCTTTGCCTCAGTAATGCGACTTGCTGATCCGTAACCAATCCGGCACCTCCTGTACCGGATGATTACCACATGTGACCGGCAAAAATAGTCGTCGCCACCGGCAAGACTAATTGTCGTTGATCACATGGGGTAAGTTAGAAGTGAAGAAGTACAATCCCGAATACCTGCGATATCTGGATGAGAAGAGGCAGAATGATTGTCAACACGTGCCCGTCCAAGCACACAACATTGAGGCTTTTTGCGAGAAGTGTGGGAAGACGCTCTCTAGGGAAGAGGTAATCCGCCTACGCATTTTGAAGTGCGAGCACTTTGGATATGTAGACGAAATCAACGATGACGAACATCACATTTATTATCTTTGCACCGCTTGTGGTCGCACGTTTGCACAGGCGAGAGCGAACTTGCCATAGCAAGAAGTTTTGACCTCGGCTACGGTGACATCCACGCTGCGGCCTGTCCTCGCCAGGTGAGGTTGATGGGCGTGATGATTGGCACATCAGCGCGTGAAGGAGGAACAAAATAGTGGCAACATTCGACGCAAGACGTTGCCCGAAGGCGAATGTCCGGTTCAATCCCTCCGCTGCGGAGGGATGACGTTGCCGGAGCGGGCTACGAGGGTAGAAGGTCCGATAGCGCTGGGGACCTGGCGGCCCAGGCGGTGGCGGTTGGTTCTGGCAGCGAGAACTCCGTCGCAGATGCCGCCGGGCCGGAGACCTGCTCCTTCGAGGAAATGCTTCGGCTTCTTGCCCCGGCGGTGGGCGCCCGCGTCCGGTTGGTCCATACGCCGCCGTCACTGGGCTTTGCTGTGACCCGCCCGGTCGGCCTGCTACTGCGGGAGGCGGTTCCGAGCCGCGACGAGGTTGACGGCCTGATGGCCGGGTTGCTTACGTCTGACGCTGCGCCGACCGGGACCTCCGGGCGGGCCGGCTCGACGATGACCCGGCCGCCCTGGGCCGCCGGTATGTTTCCGGGCGGTGGCGCAATTGCAGGCGGTAGCGGGTGGCCCCGTTTACGCCCAGGAGCCATGATGGCTAACGAGCCGGTGGCAAGTCTTCATTCCGGCCTCTACTGGCAGTGGAGCGCCGCCGGGACCCCGTCCCTGCTCCACACCGTAACCGCTCCGGTGCACCGGCCCGGCCAGCGCCCGCTCCAGGGTGGCGGTCAGCATGGGCAGCGCCCCGGCGGCGGCCCGGAAGTTCTGCCGACCCCGCGCCGTCTCGCACACCATCAGCAGCGGCAACGGCCGCCCCGCCGCCGCCATCCGGCGGTAGGGCCCCAGCTTCTCCGCCACCCTCCCCGGCAGCACGGCGTACCGCTCGAACTCGATGTAGTGAGTCCCCGGACCCAGGGCGCCCTCGCTGACCTGCACCAGCAGGTCGGGCCGGACCTGGGTCAGGCCGGGCACGTTGACCTCGCCCCGCCAGCCGGCCACCACTTCCACGCCTTCCCTGGCGAACCGCACCACCAGCCGGTTCACCCCGTCGTTGTGGTTCTGCTCATGCTCCCGGTACCAGCGGTCCAGGTAGGCCCCGTGGCGGCTGCGGATTACGGAGGGCAGCACCCGGCTCATGTTGGCCGCCCGCTTCATGCCCAGCTCCGACAGGTAGTGCCGCCCGTCGAACACGGCCACCAGCCCGGTCTGGATGAACCGCCCCAGGTGGCGGGAGACCTCAACCGAGGAGCCGCCCACGATTTCCCGGAGCCAGGAGGCCCGCATGGCGGGGAACTGGGCAATGATCATAAACAGCCGGTGGGCGGTCCTGCCGTCGATGGCCGCCACGTCGGGATTTTCTCTCAGCCACAGGCCCACCCGCTCCGGCCGGCCCACGGCGGGATGTCCGGCGGGGTCCGACACCAGGTCCCGGGAGGGCCGCAGTTCCACCGCCTCGCTGCATACTCCGTCCGGGGTGCAGAACAGCGTGGGGGTGGTGTCGCTCAGGGTGTTGCGGGCCAGCTCCCTGGCCCAGGCGTCGTGGGCCACCACGATCTGGGCCGAGGGTTCCACCGCCTGGTCCGGGTCTTCGTAGAAGGTGCGGTTGCCGATTCTCAGGTAGCGGTCCTCCTGGTGGGAGTAGGAGTCCACGCCCCAGAAGCGGTGCTGCTCCTTGCGCCGCAGCACCCGCTCGGTGGCGTGGAGGCCGGCGTAGGTGAAGGGGGGGTCCAGAGGTCGGGGCCGTACCTTGCCACGGCGTGGTAGAAGCCGCCGTGCCGCAGCAGCCGGAAGTCGGTCATCCTGACCTCCCTGGAGGCCGCCGCATCGCCTGGGGGCCGGTTGACCCGCCCGCTGCGTATCAGGTCGGGGGCCAGGCGGTAGACCGGCTCCAGCATCGCCAGCCGCCGCAGGGAGGTCTCGACGCCCCGCGACGTGACGGTCCAGGGCGGGTGCTCGTGGTCGGACGCATTGACGGCGCCGCTGTCATCTATGGAACCGGCCAGGGCGAAGGGAGAGTCGCCCTGGCCCTCCAGGTGGGCGGGATGGTCGTGGTCCAGGGCGAACCGCTCCCGGTAGTCCTCGGGCAGTTCCCCTTGGGGGTGGAAAGCAGCCTGGCCTGCGGCCCGTGCCTCCTCCCTGGGCGCAGGGTGCTGGTGGTCGGTGACGTAGAGCAGGTCAACGGCCCGGCGGGTCAGGAACCAGCGGTGCTGCCTGCGCTCGGTCATGCCCCGCACCACCGACGTGACCCAGCCGCCGTTTCGAAGATGGCCCAGCATCCTCCTTACTTTCTCCTCGTCCAAGCCCAGCACCGGAGCCAGGTTGGCCACGCTGGCCAGGGGCATCCTGGCGGTAATCCTCAACAGGCGTCTCTCATCGTCGTTCAACGGCTGCCGCCGCACCATCCCGTACCTCCGTTTTGCCCTGGGACAAGAGCCGTTGGCTGGTTCCCACCGCCGGCAAACCGGAGCCCGGGTCAGGGGCGAGGCCCACCGCACCGCTCTGTAGCGGTCCGGCTGCGCTCCTGGGGGATGCACCTCTCTATGTGTCTGGGTCAGGGCTTATCGGTATTTGGTCAACCTATACTTAATATACGAATAGCGTATGATACTGGATTGCTGATTCCGTCAGGCGATAGCCAAAAACGGCCACCGAGGAGGCGGCTTTTGCGCCCTCCGGGAGGTCGTAGCGGTGATAGATAGCAGAGGGTCTGGTCAGGAACAAGAAATTGGGTGGCGGGGAATGCAACAGGAGGACTTCAAGCGAGCGCTGGGTGAGGAGGGAAGCGGTACAGGGATCTGGCGGGAGAAGGACGGTGGGCCGTTTGCGAATTTAGAGGGCAGTGACAGAGCCTAGCTCCTGACCCTAGCGCTCACGCCAAGCAGACCGATGGGTAACAGGCTGAAGTAGGGTATGCTCAGGCACAAAATCCCTAAAGCCATTGCTCGCCGTTGCGGAATGCCCTAACTTGGTCGTAAGTTGGGCGTTTGTTTCGGTTTTTGCGGACCGCAACCATGTTTTGCCGCAGAGTGGTCTCTGCCCAGCATGACTGGGACCCAGACTCCAATCCCCAAACCTCGCTCGGTGGCAAGAAGATGTAGCCATGCTTTGGGTCGCCGACGGCCACGTATTTGTTCTTCGCTGCACACAAGGCCGCGAGGGCGCAGACGAAAGCAGCGCGATGATCGTGGTTCTTGATAGAGTTAAGGCAATGGTCCAAATTGCTTTGGGGGGCCAGAGTTTTGATCAGGTGGCGGAGATAGCCCTCACGCACCGCGATCTTGTAGAATGCGTCAGACTTTGTCCGCTCTAGTTTCCCACTTGGGAAATCCTCTTCGAGATTTTCAGGAATGAGAAAGGCTAGGAAGGCAGTAGGGAAGGCCTCGACGATGCGAGATTGGTGGACAGGTTCAGGATGGCTGGCGTTACTGAGGTGAAGGCACCCATTATCCCTGAGCCCTATCACCAAATTGGCCAACTTGGTGGCGTGGCGGTGCAAGGGCTGGCCTCTTCGGGACTTGGTGGAGCCGGGTTTGCAGCGGAACTGGAAACATCCCCGTGTGAGCAGGGAGTCGGCAGCCCGGTGGCAGTTAACAAAGTCCAAATTCGACGCTAGAGGGCCATCTATGCCGACGGCAGCCAAAGTAGCACCAGCTGGAACCATTCTCCTGATGTCTTCTAGCCGTTGGGATTCTTGTGTGCCGGTGTTGCAACATCGCCATAGAAAATGGGAATGGCGGATGGTAATAAGACAGAGCCCCGTGGTAGGGCGGGATTTCGAATGACCGACATCAATGCCGAGGTAATGTTCAGCCATTGTCTGATCTACCTCAACTTTACTGCTGGGCTTGCAAATAGGCTTGTACCTTGGGGCCTCGTTCGCTAACCACAAGAGGATTACTGGCCGCAAGCTGCGGGTTAATCACAAACAGTGAATGACCAACTGTCGTCACCGGGCAGAGGCAGACGTGGATTTGGAATATTCAGCAGAGTTTAATCGTAGATTTGCCGGCCCACACTCACGAAGGTTCAATGCTGACTTGCTCGGCCAACCCCAAGTCGGCCAGTGCCTGCCGCAGTTCCAACTTAAGGTTGTTGGCGAGTGCCGCGTCTACGTTGACCGAGAACTCGACGCCAACGCTCAAGTCCTCGCCGGACCTGAGCTTGGGCAAGATTCTAGTGCCGATCCGATTCCACGCTTCGGGAGGGACGGTGCCTTTCAGACGCAACGTAGATTTGGCGCCTCCTTGAACCGAGGATTCGGTGTTGGGATCGCTCGTCTCGGTTCCAGTGTTCGGTTCGGCCTCAGTGGTGGAGTTTGTCGATGAAGAGGTTTCAATCTGTGGTTCTTCTTGAACCGGCGATTTGGTCCGAAGCTGCTCCGCTTTGGCCTTCGTCAGCAGGAAAACGTTGGCTTCAAACGCGACTTCCTCCGCTCCTATCGGTTCCGCAAACCAAAGCCGTTCGTATTGGCCTCCATCACTCTCCCCGGAAGCCAAGCCCAAGTCTCCACGCCCGACGAATTCGACTATCTGACGCCGCAACACAGCGTCCGGGTCTATGAGCCGCGTCAAGGCGCCGTTCAAGAAGCTCTGGCGCAGGCTGGTGAGGGGCCAGGCCCCGGCGTCTTTGAACGCGGGCGGCCAATGCCGGTCAATGTAACCCGCGCCTACGGACTCATTGAGCAGTCCATCGGACTTCAAAGCGGCGATAATTCGCCCGCACAGGGTCTCGCTGCTGCTGGAATGACCCGCGCCGAGATCTATGGTCTTTAGCCCGTCCTTCGCTTGAGAGTCCCCCAGAGCCACGAAGCGGTAACTGGCCCACACTTCTTCTTTGGCCGTATCCTCCGCTTCTCTGACCTTAGACCGTACTTCGGCGCGGTCTGCTTGGTCAAATTCTGTACCAAGTAAGCCTTGCTGCACTTCGCGCTCGACCCGCCGCCAAGCAAGCCATAGCTCGATCTTTTCTCGCAGTTCCCGTCCCGGTTTGCGGGCGCACCAGACCAGCGCACCCGGATAGAGTCGCGGCGACCTGCCCCGGTCCCTGGTCCACTGGACAATGCTTTCGGCGAGACGACCGCTTGGCCGCCACTCCTCGGTTGGGTCCAAGACCACCAGCGTCAGCCGGGGGGAGTCTTGCACCGCGTCGCCGTTCTCGGGGAAATAGACCACCGGCGCCGTTGCTCCCCGGGCGAATTCGTCCTCCACAAGCTTGCGGACTGCTGGCTTAATCTCCGTTTCCTCGTCCAGGGACGCTCGCCGGTCACTCACCGCTTTTCGCAGGGTCGCTTGATGGTGGATTCGATAGCCGTCCGTCCCTACCTTGCGAATGAAAAAGCCGGACTCTTCCAGGGAAGACGCCGCACTGTCCACGGTGGTCGTTTCCACCTCCGGCTCGCCAAGGGCAAATCGTAACTCTGGCAGATGGGCCAGCTTATCCACTTGGCCCCCTGATGATTCGAACAGTATTGCGGTTCCCACCCTCTGGTGTATGTCCTTAAGAGCGCCTTTGGTGTCTGCGTCCAAGGGCTTACAGCGAGCCGTTTCCCCCGCAATGTCCGCGTCAATGGCGGTGTCGAGGCGGGCCTCGCCCAACTGTCCTAGAACCACGCCCCGGAACTCCGGCACATGAAGCGGGGCAGACCCCAGGGTAATCAGCGGCTCAGTCCGCGCTTGCCGGAACTGTTCGCGGGCCGCCCAGGAAATCCATTGCGCCAGCATTGCCAAGGACCCTCTGGTCTGTTGGAACTGGGGTAGCGCCCGCCACTTGCGCTGAAAGACGGAAAGGGTTGCCGGGTGGAACGGGTAACAGGCCTCGAAACGTTTCTGGAGGAAATCCCGCGACCCGGACCCGGTGGCTGCGGAGTCCACGGCAGTCCACTCGGAAGGGAGACGGGCCGAGCGTTCAAAGCACCAGTCCGCGTAAGTCCTGGCCACCCCCTGACGGACGCGCGGGCTTCCCAAGTCTTCAAACAGGCGCCGGCGCACCACTTCGCTAATCTCGGACTCATCGTTGGCGATGAGGTCTTGGGCCACCCGGCGGACGACTTTGGTAATACGGTCCTGCCACTCCTGGTCCCACTCGGTCATTTCGACTTGGCTGCGAGGCAGGCTGATGACGGCTGCGGCGTGGTTTGTTCCGGTGGTGGCCACGGTCAAGTTCTGGAGGAAAGCGAGGAATGGTTCCGCCATATTGCGGTGGCGGCTGACGAAGTTCAACACCTCATCGAACAGCAACAGCACCGGCGCTTCTGCGGCGGCGAACACTCTGGACAGCGCATCGGTTCCAGGTGGAACGGTCCGGGCACTGTCGCCCAGAGCGGCGACGCCTTGGTCGCCGGCTAGTTGCCGGGCCAAGTCAATCCAGGGTGTATCACGCCCGTCCGAGGGGTCCCAGGCGTTGCCGACGAAAACGCCCACACGGGCGTCTGGGGCTTCGGGGATGCCCGCCTCAAACAGAAGCTGGGACACTCCAGGCAACCGGCCGGCTTCCCGGCCGGCTTTCGCAAGGTGGTAGAGGGATGTCAGGGTATGGGTCTTGCCGCCGCCGAACTGGGTGACCAACGTAACCACCGGAGCCGTATTTTCCGTCCTACCGGATAGACGCCGCAACACCATTCCGGAATGCTCGGTCAACGCGCGGGTGAAATAGGTGCGAGAGAAGAACTGCTCTGGGTCGGTGTAGTCTGTCGGAGCATCATTGGAGCCAGATACCACCTGCTCCAAGGCGATAGCGAACTCGTCCGGGCTGAAGGAGCGGCCCTCCCGGACTTCCTTGCGGAGAGTTACTATTCTGTACCAAGGCTGGAGTACCATGTATGCCTCCTAACGCCTACCTAAACTAAAGCCAAGGTGGGATGTACATTTAAGTGGCGATGATGATCAACCGGGTTGCGCGGGTTAATTCCTCTCATCCGTATCTGGAGAATGACTCGTCCTCGTCGCTTGTCTCCCGCCGTCTGCGCATTTCACCTTGGCTTTGGTTTAGTCTTGTGAACAAGTCCAGTGCAGGCCTTTTAAGACGGTTCAAGTTCGCGTAAGCAATCCCCTCAAAGTCATGCTCGTGGGCATACAATCGGTAGCGAACCCCGTCTGTAACTACCACATCCCGACGAATGCCTAAGTCCTGCAAGTACCTTTGGCCCTGTTCCAAAGCGGCTTCTACACCGGTGCCTAAGCGCTTTGCTTCGATAATTAGTTGGCAATTCTCAGGCGTGCGGGGTAGATTCTTGAATAAGGCCAAGTCTACATATCGCCACTTTATGCCGATCAGCTCCGGCTGCCAACCCAAAGCCTTTAAGAAGGGTATTACGAAGTGGCCGACCAATTCATCCTCAGTTGGAATGTTGCCAAAACGGATGGGGTCTTGGTAGAGAGGCACTAAGTCAACGACCTGTGCGATTACGTCGGCCAAATGGTCAGGTGCGTTTGTAATTGCCATTTCTTCTTCCGGCAATTTGGGCAATGGCGCCGTTTGCCACGTATTGGGAAAAGAACCCAAGAATTGATCTGCATAGCGTCGTATTTCTGGGCTGTTGGCAATCGAGAAGGCTGTGGGACGACTCCCGAACACCTCCTCCGGGAAGGTGTAATCCTCGGGAAGGGAATACCAACGGACCCGCCTGGAGTGCTGTAAATCGCGTCCATAAACATCATCGAACTGGTCGAGGTAAAGATAACCGCTGGCAACCAGCCCCACAGCAACAATAGTTTTAGAGGCCGTTCTTAGCAAGAGAACGTCGCCCTCTTTAACCTCTCTGGCAAAGCGTTGAACTGCAAGTCCACCGAATTCTCCAGCATTTCTGGTCTCATTCCATGGCCCAGAATCGCCCGGACCGACCAGTGCAACCCCGTATTCGATGAAGGTTTCCGCGTAAGACGCGGAACCGACAAGCGAGGAGATTTGCCAGATATCCCGCCGTAGAGTGCTCATTGAATTCACTTCGGCGCTGCCAGTAGCATTCCGTCCAGCAGCCGCTTTTCTTCGCTGCCCCGGGGATAGAGGGCGGACAGAGCGTTGGCTAGGCGGAGGAAGTCGGGGCCGCGTTCCTGTTCGGCCCGCAGCAGGTTGCGCAGGGCTTCGGTGCGGCCCGACGCCTGGAACAGCATGGCAGCGTGAACCCTGTCGAGAGTAGTTGCCTGCAAAGGGGCGTCCAGGCCACTGCCCGCCGCTCCCGATAGACGGCCTCGCCTCCGCGATCTGCCCCGCACCGCGGGAGGCTCATCGGGGAACAGGCTTAGCTGGGTCGAAGCCGCGCTGTTAGACTCGATTTCGTCAGCCAAGGTGTCCGCCCCGGACTCGCCGAAAAGTTCCTTGCTCCGTTGGGTAACCGGCCTCAGCCGCACCACGCCCTTTTCGGTCTGGATTATACGCGACTCCCACTCGTTCAAGTGGATGCCCAAAGGCTGGGCGAAACGGCGGGCCACGTCGAAGGGCAGACTGAATCCGGCGGCACGACGGCGGGGAGCTTCGTCCTCCTCGTCCGTCTCTTCCTCTTCATCCGCCGCGCCGTTGGCAGCGGCTGTGCCGTTGCCGGTGCTTTGCAGCGTCCAAAGGAACAGGGCGGTCAGACGGGCGTCCTCTTCAAGGGCGCCAGCTGCGCCATTGCGGGCCTGGGCCTCCGCCGTGCCCAGCACCTGCTCCAGCGCTTCACGCCCCACCACCTCCCACACCCTCTCCAGGTATTCGGGCAGGGCAACCTGATGACCTTCCGCCGTCTCCACGCTGGAGTAACGGCTGTAGATTTCCAGGGCCGGCCCTACGCAGGCAAATACCAGATCGGCGCCTCGGACACCCTCGCCTTGCAGCCGCTGCATCCAGTCGCCCACTCGGACGGGCAACTCCCGCAGCACGTCGGCCCACTCGCCAACGGGCGCGTCCTCCGGCCGCGGACGGCAAACCAGGTGGACGCTCGTGGCCAGGGCAGCCGAGTCCCGGGCTCTGAGCCGATACGCTTGTTCTGTTGCGACTGGCCATGAGCCTGTGATCGTCCATCCCCCTCGAATCATACCTGATAGAAGCGCCTCCCATCCCTCTGTAGTTTGGTGGGCGAAGACTACCGTGCCAATGCCGTCTTCTCGGACAACCCTTTTGCCTTCGGTGAAGGCCTGTGCCATAGCATCATGAAAAAACTCGCGGTCCTTTAGTTGGCCACCGACGGGCTTGGTCCCGTCGTTCACTGCTTCAAGCGATTTTGGTGTCAGCTTATTTCGGGAATCGAATGGGTCAGATCGAATGTGTTCCGGGACTATCCTTCGGTACCAAGCATAGAAAAAATCTGACAGGTGCGCGTAAGGGATTTGGTCATCGTATGGGGGATCGGTAAACCAAACGGTGGCAGTTTCGCTAGGTAGCGGCGACTTTTGAGCGGCGGCCACCTCAGATTGACCAGTTGAAGCAACGCCTTTTATTGATTCTATGCCCTTAGCCAGATTCTCAACGCATGTAGCAAATCCTCCGCTCGCACGAGAGATAACTACGCCTTCGGCGAAGTCCCAACCAGGTTTGAGTCGCCCTAGTGATAGCACATTTCTCGGACATTCCGCTTTAGGTTCCCACGGGCATAAGGTGTTTGCCAAGTCCGCAAGTTTCCCAATCGAAAGTGAGAGTGGTCGTTCCATCTGGCCTGTTGTCTTTAACGCGCGTCCGAGCGCAATCAACGCTGCTTTCTGTCGCGCCGTAAACAGGTCGCCCCACAGGAGTGTCCCGTAACGTTGCACACGAAAACCCAAGGTTCCAATGGGCGGTAGTGGCTCGTCCGGCAGAGGGCAGACACCTAATCTGCCGTCCTGCTCCCATTCCCCAAGGATACGCGAAATCCGGTCCTGGGCTAGCCACACCGCTTCATAGTCGGCGTTAGTGGGCGGGCGATAGTAGCGTCCTTGCTGGCCGGGCTTGAGGGTAACCACCGCTGTCATTCGAGCCCCTCCGGTGCGGTTGCCGTGGTCGTCGAACACCACGTCTACCCCACCGAACTGGGCGGCGATCTGTGATCGCACCCGCTCCGGAGTCAGCACCCCCCGGCAGCATGGACAGGTGGCCTTGGCACGGGATACGGTGCCGACATCGACCTCCCAATCGGCCTTCGGCTCGAATATCTCAAACTCCACGTGTGGCGAGGCGCCATCCGGGCGTACGACCGCCGTACGCAATGCCCGCTTGCGCTTGGCCTTCTTGGACAGCCATAGGGAGCTCATCAACGGAATCTCAGCGCCGCAATTGGGAGCCTCACAACGCACGGTGCGTGCCCAGAGGTAAGCGATGGGCGTGGCCCCGTCCGGGTCCTTGGGGTACAGTTCGGTCAGTTCCTTCTCGGCTTGGGCCTTGATTTCCGCACCCGCCTTCCGCAGTTCGTCCGCGAGGCCCGGCCCGTGTCGGGGGATGTCCTCCAACATCACCTTGAGGATGAGGCAGGCGACGGGATTGAGGTCGCTGGCAAAGGCTTCACAGCCCAGCCGCAGAGCCTCCAGGGGTATGGAGCCGCCGCCGGCGAAGGGGTCCACCACCAGGGGCGTCTCCTCCGGGTGGGCGGCCTGCACCAACCCCCGGCCGGTTTCCAGGTATTCGGCCCTGGCCGCGTTGTCCCAATTAGCGAAGTCGGCGATGAACTTGAGCAACACCTGGCGCAGCCCGGCGTCGGTCTCAACGATGGACTCCCATCCCGACGCCCGCCCGCGCATCGCTAGCAGCAGCTCCCGGGCCCGCGTCTTGAACTCCGCCGGGCAGTGGAGGTCGCAAGGGTCGGGCAACAGCAAAGCCAGCAGCACGGCCCGCGACGAAGCCAAAGGCCGCCGCGCCCACCAAAGGTGCAGCGTGGAGGGATGCCCGTGCCGTATAGACTTCTCCCGCGCCGCGTGCCGCGACACCTCGGCTATGGGAAAGTCAACTTCGGCCAGGCGTTTGCATTCTTTGGGGATCATCAGTTTGTTGGTTCCTTCCAGAGCCGGACAGTGAATCGGTGCTCTTCTTCAATAAGGTCGGGTTCGGTGCCATTGTGAGCGCGCATACCCGGAATGATTTTGCTGCGGACACCCATGCCGCGGGCGTCCACGTATCCGTAGTCTCGCATCACGTTGACCAGTGTCTGGTTGCGGGCGTACCGCATACCAACCCTCATTCCCTCGGTTGTCACCGTGTTGGGAAGACGCCCCGGGCTTAGAATCTCGAAGCGGTTGGAGTAGATGGACAGCATGATATCGGTTCCCGCGACGCTGTAGTCCCGGTGGACCAGAGCGTTTACAACGGCTTCGCGCACCACTTCTTCGGGGTACTCCCATCGGTCGATCCGCCGCGCACCTTCCAGGTAGGCCGAAGGGGTGGTATTGCGCCGTACGAAATCCCAAGCCCTATCGACAATCCCCGGTTCTACTATCAAGCCATCGGGGTTTCCCAGGGGGACCAAGGGCCCTTTCAAGTCTTCGTCCGCCCGCGTCGCGTAGTCCGATTCTTCTCCCGGATAGCAGACAGCCCGGATGCCGGACTGGGGGAGAAAGCGATTAGGGTTCACGCCAAAAAGGAGCATACCGTCAACCGTCGCATTAACATACCCCGCAGACTCTCTCGCCAACTCCAGGTTGCAGAGTAGCCGCTCCCACTGATCAGCGTCATCATCAAGCGGGACGTTGCCCTGCAACACACGGCCAAAATAATCCCGTAAACGCCTCTGGTCGAAAGCGTCAATAGTGGCGCCGGGCGTCGGCTTGAGGCCGTAGCGGAACCGTCCCGATTGCTGGTAGAGCCGTTCTTCCTCTTCGCGCGTTGCATCGCGGGTAGTGGTTCCCACGCGGGTTCGGGTAACCCATGATGGCCCGCGTTTCGCTTTGTAGGGTTTATCGGGGGCATCCGCCGGAAGAGAGATTACACCGACGACAGCGGCAGGCTCCCATTCCAGAGTTTCCCAGTAGGGGATTACAGCCGGCAAGACATGGACGCGCGCCACCTCCATAACCCATTCTTCAGCTTTGTCTGGATCTCTGGTGAGCCCGGAAACGGATCGATCTTTTTCGACGCCCAGCAGGATACGCCCACCTTCCAGATTCAGCAAAGCCACAATTTCCGCGGCGAGTCTCTCCGGTGGTATGTCGTCCCGTTTGAACTCGACACCGGAGTTCTCGCCATTCAATAACAGTTCCAAAAACTCAGCCCGGTTCATCCTGCACCCTCAAAACCCATACTTTCGCCTGCGAGTCTCGAAGGCGTCCTTCCCCCCTTCCAGGATATCCTCAACGAGTTCGCGCACCGCAGGGGCGTCAATGGAGCCAACGTGCTCCGGCCGAATGGACGCTCTGCCTCCCTCTGCTTCGCCTGAAGGGGTAATCCCCAGGATGAGTTCGGCGTCGCCCAAGACCGGTATATTGGCGTTATGAGTAGCGAATATGAACTGACGCCGGCGCTTCTCTTCCCGCATCCTAGGCACTACGCCTTCAGTGATAAATCGGTTGTCGAGGTCGTCCTCTGGCTGGTCAACGATTAACGGCGCGTCGGATTCTAGCAACAAAAGCAGCAACACGGCGGTGGCCTTCTGGCCGGTCGAGAGTTCATCGAGGGGCTGCCATGACGGAGGTTCCCCAAAGGGAGCCGTGTTGAGACGGATTGCAGTCGTGGGTGGCAACTCCAGTTCCTCGATTCGCATCAGGGCCTCTGGCGACGCTTTGGCAAGGCGTTCCGCTTGGGCTGGCAGGATAGAATAGGTCTTATTGACCGCATCCGCCCCATCACGGCAGCATTTGACAAACTGGGGTAGAGAGAAGTCTAGTGACCGTGCCAGTTGTTCAACTGCCTCGGAAAGGCGCCCCCCAATCTCGCTCCTGAGTGTTTCATAAAGCGGCCCGCGATTACCGGCCGAGGTCACTTCAACCGATACGCGGTCGCGTAAATTCCTGCTAACGTTCTTCGCTGCCCGGTCTAGGAGCCGGAATTCGATTGCTTTGACTTCCTCCCATTCCGCCAACAACGCGAGTCGCCGGTCAGAGTGTTCTTTCTCCAGCCTTTCCAGCAATGTCCGGCGCTCCCGCAACGGGCGGAGGCCCTCGATCTGGCCTCGCAGTCGGATAAACTCCTCCCCGTCCACTGCCGATTTTTGAAGCTCACGCAGTATTTTCTGGTACTCAGCTTCTACCGAGCTCTTGCGCTCCCCCCAGCGGCCACGAATGTTCTCAATTCCTTGGTCGGCACGTTCGAGTGCTTCCTCAAGCAGGTTCGCCACCTGCTCCAAGTCGTTACTTAAACGTTCAAGGACCGGGTCAGCATCGGCAAGAATGGTTTTGCCGGGCAAGTCTTCAAGAGCCCTTGCCGACAAAAAAACTCGGTCTATCGGCAACCCCTGCCTTAGCGTTTCCAAGCACTCCCGGAACATCAGAACGCGCTCAGGAATTGAATCTAGAATCCTCTCTTCCCTGACGAGCAGGCTCCGTTCTTGCAGGCGGTCTTCAAGCCCGGCTTCCTGATACCGAACAAGGGTCTCTTCCAAACTAGGGAGCATTGCCAATTGGTCATCAATATGCTGAAGCTCGGTTCGGACATCTATGACAGACTTTCTTGTTTGTTCCAAGTCACGCCGTACACTAGTTTTGCGCCGGACTAGCGATTCATCGTGTTGGACGAACCGCTTAAGCAACAAAGTGCGTTTTTCAGGACTTCTGGCAAGTTCCGAGATTTCATGCTGTCCGTAGATTTCGACACGGGGAAGGACGTCCTCAGGAAGCAGACTCGAAATCTGTCCGCTGTCGTCGCGCACGATTAGCGGGTTCGGAACGGTCCGTTCGATTCGGTAATCACGCTTCGAAGGATGATGGGAGCGCACATGGAGTGAGATTTTCGTACCGGCACGGAGTACTTTGCTCACCATCCCCTCATGGGCTTTGCGGGCCTCTTCCCCAATGGATTCCAAGCCAAGCACATAGCGCAGGCTTTCTACGATAGTGGACTTCCCGGCACCCCGTCCACCGATCAGAACATTCAGATTGGGGTTGAAGTGAATGGCAGCACTGTCAAGGAACCCGCCTTCCCATGCAAGGCTAAGAAGCTCTGCGTGTTCTTCCGGCTCCGGGTCACTGTTTAATCGTATTCTTGAGTCCGGGTCGAGAAAGGCTTGGTGCAGACCTTCGATAGTGACTTCGGACATTTTTATCAAGCAGGTGGCTGAAGGGTCGGCCAAGTCTTCCGGCCTCTTGACGTCCTTGGCATTAACCACTGCCACTGCTTGCTTTTCTCCGGCGGTGTGAGCGCGACAGTAATCGGGGTTCTTGTTCTCAACGATTTGACGGTCATTCAGAGGTAAATCGCGCACTGGCCCCGGGATTTGAATCGCGAGCAAGTGCTCATTTTGCCATGCCTGAATTCGTGGCAGACCATCCCATACCTTGAAAAGACCCTTAGCGTTAGTGACGTGGGCAGCAATGGTGACACCGCCCTGACCTTGGACGCCCAATAGTATATCCCCAAAGCTCTTGCTGGACAGGGCAGAAGAAGGCTCGGTCTCCCGGATACCGAATTCTCCAAGGAATCGCCCGAGCTGTTCCTCGTTGGTGTTCAGCGGGTAGATGCACAGTACGTGAATTCCTTCCGAGGAGGAAAGCTCGAAACCGGGGAATATAGTAATGTTGTAATCTACCGCAGCTTCTTGGAACGTCGACACTCCGCTCGCGTTATTGTGGTCGGTGATGGCAAGCACAGAGACGCCAATTTCAGCGGCTTTCTTGATAACGGCTTCAGCGTGAGATTGGGCATTGCTGCCGGTTTGTTGACCCTGGAAGGTTTCGCCATAGTGGTTGGGGTTGACCTGAAGGGCGCAGCGATGAAATACGGCACCAGAAGGTTGGCCTTGATCGCTGACGGCAGGGATATTGGAAATCATGCTCGTCCTCTATATGACGCCCCTTCCTCTCGCACTCGCATAGGTTGGGTCATCGCATCCACTTGCAACCAGTAGTGCTGAACCTTGCTCACCTCGTGCCAAGGGAAACTAGCAGGGTCTTGGATCGGTTCCTGGAGTTGCGGGGATCCGGCGCATTTGGTTACCACATACAACCAGTAGCAGTCGCGACGGTCCTCGGCCACCCTCCGCTCATTGGGCGACAGCAGGATGGTGCCGGTCTCGGCGGCCAAGCCCTTCACCTCTATCAGGCGCAATTCTCCGGATGTCACGTCCAGGCTGGTCACATCGTAACCCATATTCTTCTCGTGAACGTCCTCCACCTGTCTCCCCTGGGCTTGCTCGTACTCCATTACTACCTGCATAGCGGCAATCTCAGTTGCGCTGTTGGGTCGCAATCGCTTCACCTCCGGGTCGTCGCCGTCGGGATGGGGCAGTACCAGGACGCTGGTCAGCCGCTCAACACTCTGAAGGGTCAGTGCCCGCTGCTGGGTGAGTTCGCGCCGCCTTCGATCCCGCCGGGCCGTCGCTTCGTCGTGGCGGGCCTCGGCTTGGGCAAGGCGTCCCTCCGCGCCGGTGACCTGGGTCTCCACCTCTTCGGCGGCACGGCCAATTTCTTGGTCTATACGGTGCAGGACCTCGGTCAAGGAGAGTTCGATATGATCGGCAATGCGGTCCAGTTCTGTCACCCGCTCCTCGCGCACCTCGTTAAGGAACGGGGTCAGTGCGTGCTGGTTCAGCCAAGCGTCAGCTTCAGGCAGGGAAGCCACTGAAAGTGGTCCGTCAACAGCGGCCGGGGTAAGATTGCCGAGGATGTCCGGTTGCCGGAGCATAGTCTCGCGCCCGTCGGCCAGTTCCACGGTGAACAGCCGTTCGTGAATGACCTGCCCCAAGCCATCAACCACGCGGGCGCGGTAGAAGTCAAGACGCGCCGGAACGTCGTGGTCCAGGGAATGGAAGCAGGCACCCTTGGTGAAGGGGTCTTGGGCTAACTCTAGACTGTGCCGGCGGAGGGCTTCAAACAGTGGATGCCCCGGCGTAACCCATTCGAGATTTCGTTCCTCTGCGGCGTCCCGGTCAGTTGACAGGCGAGGGTAACGGGACACCAGGGCTGGAAGGGTCCAGTCCGGCTCTCGCTCGTACCGCCTCAGTTCGGTCGGCGTCCGGCCCGGCTCAAAGGTGTGGGGTTGGCCGCGTACCGGGTTGAGCGGAAAGGAGGCGGTCCGGGCGCTCTCTGCCATGAAGCGGGCAATGGTTTCGGGCACCAAGCGGTGTTCCTGGGCGCGGGCGCGACGTTCAACCAGCATCTCCAGGTTGAGCTTTTTGGAGGCCAACCCTTCCAGGGCGGTCTGGCAGATTTCCCGGAACCGGCCCTCGTCCACGTCGCGTAAGAGACGGTCCTCCAAGTCTGCTTCTCCCAACCTACCCGCATAGAAGTCACGAAGCACCCGCTCCACCTGGGCTGCGGGGAGAACCTCACCAACCACGTTGAACACGGCGTCGTCGTCCAGGGCGTCCCGTATATCCTGTAGCTTGTCCAGCAACCGTTGGAGCACATGGCCTTCAATGGTGTTGGTGGCGACAAAGTTGAAGATGAGGCAGTCGAAACGTTGCCCGTAGCGGTGGATGCGCCCCATGCGCTGTTCCAAGCGGTTTGGGTTCCACGGGATGTCGTAATTGAACAGAATGTGACAGCACTGGAGGTTGATACCCTCCCCGGCCGCTTCGGTTGCCACCAAGACCTGGATTTCACCGTCTCGGAACTGCTGCTCCGCGTAGAGCCGGGAACCCGGTTCGTCCCGTGAACCTGGCCTCATCCCTCCGTGGATGCTCCCCACGCGAAAACCCCATTCCTTAAGGTTCTCTACCAAGTAGTCCAGGGTATCCTTGAACTCGGTAAATATGAGCAGACGCTGGTCCGGGTCGTCGAAGAACCCCTGCTCTCTGAGGATTCCACGGAGGCGGTTCAGCTTTGCCTCGCTACCGGACCCCTCGACGGCTTTGGCGTCTTCAGCCAGTCCCTGAAGTTCGGCAATCTCATTGCGAACCTCATGGGCGTTACCGGTCAGAGTGACTGCTTCCAGCATCCGCTCCAGCCGTTCGCGCTCAGCGTCCTCCATCTCCTCCAGGTCTTCCCAGTCGGGCAGGTCCGGCGGTGCCGTCCGCGCCAGGTCCTGGGCTTGTTTCAAGCCGTCTTCCAGCCGCCTCGCCCGGTTTTCCAGCGAGCGACGCATGGCGTAGGTGCTGGAGGCAAGCCGGCGCTGGTACATCGACATGAGGAAACCGACGGCTCGGGCGCGCCGGTCATCCCCATGCGCCGCAGCTCGGGTACTCTGCCGCTTCACGAACCGAGTGACATTCTGGTACAGGTCGAACTCCGCCCCGTCAAGCACGAAGTCGGCAGTGTGGGTTGTCCGCTTGGTGAACACTGGCTTTGCGGCCCAGGTCCCATCCGGCTGCCGTTCCGGGAAGTAGACCATTGCCTCCTTGGTCCGGCGCAGGTAGAACGGCGCCCGCCGACGCTCCATTGCTTCGCGGATGGATTTCACGTCGGCATAGGCATCCTGGTCCAGGAGTTGCAGGAAAAGGGTGAAGTTGTGGGGGTCGCCCTTGTGGGGAGTCGCCGTCAACAGCAGCACATTGTCGGCGCTGTCGCGGAGCAGTTCGCCGAGCCGGTAGCGCATACTCTTGTGGCTTTCGTCCCTCGCCGACATACGGTGCGCTTCGTCAACGATTACCAGGTCCCAATGGACCTGGCGCAGCCCAGGCAGAATATCCTCACGCTTGGCGAGGTCGAGGGAAGTAATCACGTGCTGTTGGCTGAGCCATTGGTTGACACCGAACTGGTCGCGTATGTCGCCGCCTTTCAGCACGAAAAATTGTTGGTCGAATTTCTCCTTCAATTCCCTCTGCCACTGAAAGGTCAGGTTTGCTGGACAAACGATAAGCACCCGTTCGGCCAGCCCCCGGAGCTTGAGTTCGCGGGTTAACAGACCGGCCATAATGGTCTTGCCAGCGCCAGCGTCGTCAGCCAGCAGAAATCGTACGCTGGGCAGCTTCATGAAGTATTCGTAGACTGCTTCAAGCTGGTGGGGCAGCGGGTCCACCCGAGAGATAGAAAGGCCGAAGTAAGGGTCGAACTCGTGAGCAATGCCAAGGGAATAGGCTTGGAGGCCAAGTTTCAACAGACTCCCATCGCCGTCATAGGGCCGGGTGGCATCGGCTATGGTCAATTCCGCAATGTCAGATGAAGTCAACGTAACCCGCCGGAACCGCTCGGTCCGCTGCCCGACCAGCCCTGCCTCCACGGAATCAGGCCCGTTTGAACGCACAGTCTCCACCCGCATAGGCTCGTTGAACAGCGACCCGGTAAGCACCTGCCCTTCACGGATTGCAATGTCAGTGATCAAATGCTCTTAGCCTTCTTCTCGAAATGTCCCTGTTTACAAAGAGGCGGGACGTGTTGTGTTAATTGAACGGTATGCAGCCTCTTAACCCTATTTGAAGGGGATTACCAGTGTTATTTCAAGATTTCACCCTGACGTAGGAGGCCGCCGACTTCCCCTTGATGTCAAATGAAGCTGGGCAAGACTTGACCAACAGCGACAATTGCTTGTGGCCATAGCTCCTGGAGTCGAACGCTGGGTTGAGCTTTTGCAGGTTCGATCCGACAGCGGCAAGAAGCGCCCAGCCATCGTCTTGGGATGCCATTTCAATGGCTTGGGCTACCAGCGTGGTCCATTCGGGGTGCGATTCCTCCGTTTTTTGGTGGCCGTTGTCTTTAGTTGGTGACAGGTTCTCGGTGTAAACGAAGACCTCGCACGCGTTCACGAAAGACTTGGGCGTATTCGACCGTCCCACCCCCATCACGAACATCCCACTTTCCCGAATCCGCGTGGCTAGTCGTGTGTAATCGCTATCGCTGGAAACAATGCAAAATCCACCGACACTTCCGGAATGCAACAGGTCCATAGCCTCGATGATTAGGGTACTGTCCGTGGCGTTCTTGCCGACGGTGTAGCGGAACTGCTGAACCGGCTGGACTGCAAGGGAATGGAGAGAATCCTTCCATCCCGACATTTGCGGCTCAGTCCAATCCCCATAGATGCGCCTAGTTGTCACAACTCCATATTTCGCGGCTTCCGCAAGGACGTGTTCTATCAAGGACGGTTGGGCGTTGTCACCATCGATTAACATTGCCAACAGACGTGATTCGCGACCTTCGACCTTGTTGATCATCGTTCCTTTTGGCACTCCGGGGGTTTTTGCAGCTTGTTCAGTGACTCCTGCCTATTACCCTTTCCATCACCTAGATGCCTTAGAACAGGTCCTTCACATTTCAAGCGAAAGAGGGGACTATAACCCCCATACATCCTCAATTGGAATCTGCGAAGGGATTCTTTCTCCAATCCTCTTCGCATTTCGAGCCTTTCTAGAGCGTTGCGCCGGTTGTAACCAGAAAGCTACCAAGAAGGCGCGTCAGGTAACCGCGACCATCGCGCTCACTGGTTCAGCAATCCAAGCCGGCATGATGGCCCGTGACTCCGCCAATTCTTCAAGGTCTTCCGGGGAGAGTTTGTGTTGGATTGCTTTGAGCGTTTCATTGATCTCTGTAGGTCCCAACCACGCCAGAGCGCGTATAACGTCGCCAGCTTTACGGTCCGGTGCTACCATTTGCCATCTGGGAGCATGGCGCAGTTCGACAGCCAATTCGCCCAGATTCAGCCTGCGGTTGGGACCCGAGGTCAGGTAAACCGTTCCCACAGGCACTTGAGTCGTCAGTCCCAAGGTGCTAGCTGCTGCGCCTCCACTGGGTACTATAGTATCTCCCAATAGCGACGACAGCGACGCTATCACTTTTTCGACGGATGGGGGACGAGTACCGAAGCGAGTCTCGAAGGGCATTACGTACATGCCCTGACACACTCGCAGCAACCGTCCACGCCGAGCCAACCGGGATAGTGCCTGATCTATCCCTGCCCGAGTGCCTAGGTGAAGCAAGGCATTCGGGCACAGCAACGCCCCTTCGGGCGATCTGGAAGCGTAATTTATAATAAGATCTGGAAGGCTCGACATTGAATCTTCCACTGGTCGACTGTCAGAAATATTACACCTCCACTGACTAAACCGCAAGCCGGTTAGAGTTTGCAAGGCAACTCCAATCGGCTATATCGGGTGCATCCGATTCGCTTTCCCCGGACCCTACAGAGTCACCACCAACTCAAAGGTTTGTATTACTGTACCGCTTGGCCCAACTGAGGAGGCTTGAACCCGTAGGGCAGACAGTAGACCTGTTCTTCGATCCTCCAAGGATTATGGGTGTGCGGACTCCACCGTCTGTTGCCACCTATTCAGCTCCAGTTGCCTCCAAATCGACCGCCCATGAGAACCGTACATTTTTCTGTCTATTGGAAGACAGAGAACTCCGTCTCGAACCAACAGAGGGTCGGGAAGTCGATGAGGTCGAGGCCGGTCTGCACCAGGCGGGGATGGCAGACGACCACGTCCACCCCCTGCTTGACCCGTTCCTCCACCCAGGACTCCCGGCGGTCCGGGGCCACCGTGTCGGCCTTCAGCACCGCCACCCGGAAGCCTTGCTGGGTCAGGAACCCATCCATCCGCTCGGTGATGTCTCGCGTTCCCGTGTGGGTGGCGTAGACCAGCACCTTCCGGCCCGCCAGCCGTTCCGCCGCCACCAGGTCAACCAGGGCCTGCTCTTTCGGGTACAGCTTGTCCTCCGACAACGGCGGCATCTGCACCAGGACGTTGCCGGTCTGGGGATCGAAGACTGTCTCGCCCCGGGTGCAGCCGTCGGGGTAGGCCAGCAGGGTTTGGAGATACGTGGCCAGCAGCCGCTTGGAACCCTTGGCCAACGCTTCGGCCAAAGCCTGCCGCAAGGTGTCGAACACCAGGTCGTAGGCCTTGCGCTGGGAGAAGCCGGTGAAGTCGGCTTCCCGGTCCATGCCCGACAGCAGCACCTGCTCCTCGTAGGACGGCAGCCCCGAGGCCACGTCGGAGAGGCGCAGGAACACCGAGTTGCCGATCAGGTAGAAGAGGGCCGAGGGAGCCAGGCCGGGCCTTTCCCGCACCGTCTTGCGGTAGCCCTTGCGGCGGCTGAATCGGCCGTCCTCTAAGGAGTCGCCGTCGCCGGAGTGGCGCACCGTCTGCTCCAGGAAGCCGTAGCGCTGTATCCAGCGGCCCTCCTCGGAGCGAGCGAACTCGGACCGGATCTCCGGCGAGAAGCGGTAGAGCAGGTGGAAGAGGGTTGAGGAATAGCCGCCCGTTAGAGTGCCGGTCAGGGTGAGGGACTTGCCGCAGGAGTCGGCCAGGACCCCGGCGGCGATGCCCTGGGCCGAGCCGCGACCCTTGTACTCATGGACTTCATCACCGATCAGGAGGTCGAAGAAACCCTTCATCCGGTGCTTCACGTAGTCGGCCAGGGGATAACGCCGGGGACCGGAGCCGTCGGCCTGCCACAGGGCGGAGCGGCAGAGGTCGCAGTCCCGGCGCTTGCGGGAAAGCTCCGCGTCGGTCAGGGGAACGCCGTCCTTGTCCACCACCTGGGCGTAGCAGCGGGGGCAGCAGGGCACCTGGAAGGGTTCCCCGGTCTGCTCGTCCCGCACCAGCCTGCCCCCGGCGGCGGCCCACCGCTGGATCACGGCGGGGGACCAGCGGTAGGACAGCTTGGCGCGCTCCCGGGACATGATGGCGAAGAGGGGAGCGGGGCCCACGGACAGCCGCAGCCGCTCCAGGTCGGTGATGGAGGTGACGATGGCGGCCCTTGCCTGGGGCACCGTGTCCTCCACCTCCCGCTTCCATTTTCGGGTGAGGTGAGGCGGACAGAGGATCAACATGCGCCGGAACCCGGCGGCGTGGGCGGCGGCGGCGCCGATGAAGGTCTTGCCCGTGCCCATCTCGCCCACCACCGTGGTGCCCCTATGGGCTTGCAGGGACAGGGCCGTGCCCTTGATGGCGTCCTCCTGACCGCCCATCGGGGTGCGCAGCAGCCGGGGCAGCTTGAGGCCGTTTTCCGAGGGCCGGTACAGGGGCGGGTAGGACTCCACCACCCGCTTGGCTATCGCATCCTTGAAGGTGTCTATAAAGCCCGACAGGTTCATGGGTAATCTCCTTGGCTTGAGTTTTCCCGTTGGAAAAAGCGAGGCCCCGACGGCAAGTGAAACCGTCGGGGCCTTCGTGTGTGGCCCGATTTCGAGCCGTCAGAGTAGTTGTCGTTGGGCAGCTAGGCGGCGATGTCGGTGATCTCCCCGTCGTCCAGGTCCAGGGCCACCACGGTGGTCCTGAGCCTTTCCCGGTAGACCTCGGTGTTCTCGGTCTCCTCGGCCAAGACCAGTTCCTTGGTGGTGCGGCCCTTGACCAGGATGCGCCGCCCGTCCGACTCCAGCACCAGGTTGTCGAGGAAACCCGCCGCCACCAGCATGGCCATGTGGCCCCGGCGGAGCGGCATCAACGGGCGGGTGCGCTGGTCCTGGGCGGGCCAGAGGGAGTCCCTGACCTCCTGGCTGGCCCACAGGCCGGACTTCCTGGCCTCCGCCACCGCCGCCAGCGGGTCCACGGTGCGGGTGGCGAAGAGGATGTCCCCCGCAGTTGTTACGGGCGGGTCGTAGACCGGGTAGGGGCGGGGGGAGAATTCCTCCGGCTCCCCTTCGGCCCAGTCCCGCACCTGGTCCTCGGCGTAGGGGTCGGGGCTGGGTTCGGCCTTGCGCCGCCCCACCAGCACCACTTGGTCGAAGACCTCCCGCTCCGGGTTGGGGAAGGCCCAGCAGCGGATGTCCCGGTAGTGGGACGACAGGTAGCGGGCGGAGACGGAGAGCCGCTGCCTCGGCACGATGAACAGCAGCAGGCCGCCGTCGGTCAGGTAGCGCGTGGTGTGCGTGAGGAAGGCGTGTTCCACCCGCTTGTCTTCCTGGTCCCAGTCATAGGGCGGATTGAGCAGCAGGACGCCGAAGGCGTTGTTGGCTATCGACGTGGCGAACAGGTCGCAGGCCAGGGCCCGGTCCAGCACGTGGGCGGCCTGCTCCGCCCGTTCCCTATGCAGTTCCACCCCGCAGGTCTCCACGGGGACGGTGCCGCGGTCGCGCAGCAGGTCGGCGAACTGGGCCAGGGCGTCTCCGGCCCCGCAGCAGGGGTCCAGGATGCGCAGGGTGTCAACGGTGCGGGAGCGGCCCCTGGCCCCGTAGAGCAGTTGGGCAACCAGGTCAACCACCCGGGGCGGCGTGGGATAGAACCCACCTTTGGCTTGGGCAGCGAGTCTCATGTCAGTCCTCCTTGTTATTTGGAATGGGTTACTTGGTGCCGGCAGGTTGCCCGGCGGTGGCGTCGGTTGAGTCGTCCGGCCCGCCGCTGGACGGGGCCAACCGGCAGGGACCGGGCTTGCAGAAGTGGCAGCCCCACCGGAGGCTGGCGGGGTCGGCCAGCATCTCCATGCTCAGGGCGACCAGCACCACCGCCGCGCCGCACTCGTTGCAGTGGTAGGTCTCCCCGGCGTGGATGTCCTCGTCGGTCTCTTCCACCTGGGCGAACCGCGCCCCGCAGCCGGGGCAGGGGAAGTACAAGGTCTGTTTGCCGGCCATCGTGCTACCTCCCGTTGTTGTCGTGTTTGTCGTGGTTCTTGAGTCCCACCACCTCTCCCTTGGCGAGAGTGCGCTGGAAGCACAGCACCTGGTCGGTGTCCTTGTCCTTGGCGCAGGCGGTGCAGAAGGCCGTCAGCAGCTCGGCGCGGCTGGCGACGGTGATGCGCTTGACCAGCACCTCGGAGCCGTCGGCCAGCTCGTGGCGGTAGAGCTTCTCGTTGGAGTTCCGCCAGTCCGCCTCCGTGGCGGGCCGGTAGAAATGGGGCTGGCCGGAGCTTGTCAGGTGCGTCGTGTGGTCGTGCTCGCAGAAGCGGCACTTGGTGCCGTCGGGCGAGAAGAGCTGCCAGGCCTTCCAGTTGCGGGAGCGGCGGCGCTTGTTGCCCCGCTTCACCGGGTTCAGCGTCCTATCCATCGTTGTCTTTCTCCGTTTCATCGGTATCGGGTTCCGTTGCATTCAGGGTCAGCGTCCCCGCCGCCACCGCCGCCGACAGGTCGGCCTTCAGTTCCTCGCCCCTGGCGTTGCAGGTGTAGGCCAGCAGCCCGGCGGACTCCAGGGGGACGGTCTCCCCGGTGTCCAAACCCCGCCGCCAGAGCCAGTCCCGCCAGGAGCGGTGCAGGGGCAGGGGGCTGCGCCGGTCCAGGAAGCGGTGGTGCAGCCCCGGCGCGTCGGCCTGGTCCTGGGCCAGCAGCAGGAAGTCGTCCCGCTCGAAACTGAACTCGGCCAGCCGGGTGTAAACGAGGGCGTGCCAGCCCCGGCTTACGGGCAGGCGGGCGATACGGGTGGTCCAGGTGCCCACCGTGTGGTGGGGGACCTGGCATTGCTGGTATCCGCCGGAGAGCGCCATGCCTTCCACGCCCTTGATCAGATAAGCGGTGTCGGGAGGCTGCTTGAGCAGGGAGGCCCAGATGGCCTTGAGGGCGGTCTGCGGCCCCACCATGGAGAAGAACCAGAGGCCGCCGGTGTCGGGGTCGCGGGCGAAGGAGTCGGCGGTGGCCGAGTAGCCTCCGGCGCTGATGGTGTAGAGGTCCTCGCCGCTCTGGACGGGTTCGGTGGGAGTCATGGGTTGCCTCCTGTAGGTATGGATGTGGGGAAGGGCGCGGAGAAGGGATTCCCCGCGTGGGGGCCGGCGGCGAAGCGCCGGTCTCGGTGGGCCGGTTGTTAGTCGTCCATCAGCTTTCGCTCTTTGAGGCTGACCCAGCGGTCGCCTCCGATGACCACGTGGTCCAGGAGGTCGATGCCGAGGAGCTTGCCCGCCTGCACCAGTTCGCGGGTGATGGACACGTCCTCGGGGCTGGGGGTTGGATCGCCGGACGGGTGATTGTGGGAAATGATGATGCTGGGGGCGGACTCGATTACGGCGGCGCGCAGCACCTCGGCGGGGCGAATCACCGACGAGTTGACGTTGCCCATGTAGATCACCCGCTGCCCCCGCACCTGGTTGCGGGTGTTGAGCAGCAGCACCCGCAGCTGCTCCTGGGCCAGGGCGGACATCTCCGGCCCCAGCAGGTTGTGAACGTCCTGCGGGCAGTTGATGGTGGGCATCTCGGCGGGGTGTTCCGTCTGGAAGGCGACCTCGTAGCGGGCCGCCAGTTCCCCCAGCAGGGCCATGTTGGAGCGCAGGGCTTCCAGCACCGCCTGGCCTTCCGGCGTCGCGGGGACAGACAGGGGCATTTCCTCTTGCTTGGCTTGCTTCTTCCTGGGCATGGTTCACTCCTTTGGGATTAGTCTGGAAACGGAAGCGGGGCCGCCCCTGCTGTCAGGGAGCGGCCCCGTGTTGCGCCTTCGGGAAGGCGCCGGTGTTCGGATGTCCAGTTAGAAGGGAGAGTCCTCGTCGCCGGGCTGGTAACCACCGCCACCATTGATTCCGTTGGCGTTTCCGGCGTTGGCCTGTTGGATGGCGCCGGCGTTGACCCCATTGGCAGAGCCGTTGCCCGTGTGGTTGCCGCCGCCGCCGTTGCGGGCGGAGTCCAGGAACACCACCTCCTGGGCGTGAATCTCGGTGCGGTAGCGCCGCTGCCCGTCGTCGCCGGTCCAGGAGTTCTGCGTCAGGCGGCCCGAGACGTACAGCCTCTGCCCCTTTTCCACGTAGTTGGCGCAGGCTTCGGCGAGCTTGTCCCACACCACGATCTGGTGCCAGTCGGTCTCGGACTCGCCGCCCTTGCGCACCCGGTCGGTGGCCAGGCGCAGCTGGGTTACGGCGATGCCCGACGCCGTGTAGCGCATCTCCGGGTCCGCGCCCACGCGGCCCAGGAGTTCCACCTTGTTGATGCTCTTCGCCATGATGGTTCCTCCGTTACGTTAGGTTGTGATTGATGGTTGCCCATATGGATTGCGGGGCCGACAATCTCCGTGGGAACGAGCGGCCCCGCTGGCGCTCCGCTTCGGTGCGTCAAGGTGCGTCTAGCTGACGCGCAGGTACTCCGAGACGTTCTCGGTGACGATTCCCGCCCTGGTCTCCGGCTCCAGCAGGGCGTTCAGCCTCTTGTGATCGACGTTGTAGCGGGTGGACTTGACCATCCCGACGGTGCGGGTCTTCTCCCTGCCCTCCAGCTTGGCCTTGTCCTTGCCCCGCTGCTTGAGCCAGGCCCGCAGCATCCCCAAGGCCCACTGCTTGTCCTCTTCAATCGCCTTCAGCATCTCCTGGGCGTTCTCGTACTCCCGGAGCGCGGCCTGTGCCTCTTCGTCGTTCACCGGCTCGGCGTTCTCAGGGTCTTCGTCCTCAGATTCAGGCCCCACCGCCGCCGACCCCGGCAGGCAGGTGTTCAGGAAGGGGCAGCGTTTGCACTGCCAGTCGTCGGCGGTGAAGTCCCGCTCCGGCAGGGCCTGCGAGTCCCGCCCGTGCAGCAGGTGGTGGGCGCCGATGGCCCCCAGCCGCTCGCAGGCCCGGTGGAAGGCAGTGGAGACCCGCTCCGCCGGAATCACCTCGAAGTCCCACTGCCTGGAGCCGGTGTCCATCGTGGCGATCACCACGTCCCGCGCCTCCCCGAAGGTCCCGTAGGAGTAGAAGGCGGCCTGGGCCACCGACTCCGGGTGGCTGCGCTCCGCGCCCAACTTCCACCACCGCTTGTAGGCTTCCGGCCCCCGGGTCTTGATCTCGATGACGCTGGGTTCATCGCCGAAGATGGGGACGACGCCGGTGGCGTCCACGTGGCCGGTGACCACCAGGGTGGGGCCGAGCCGCATGGACATCATTTCAGGGTTGTCCCGGTCGGCCGGGGTGATGTCCCAACCGGCCCGCCGCATGGCCCGGAGCACCACCGGCTCCAGGGCGTTGCCCGCCTCCAGAACGGTCAGGGACTCCTCGGTGCGCGCGTTGGTGACCGGGTACTCGTTGGCTTCGTACCAGAGGGCGCGGCGGCAGTTGCCCACCGCCGAGGCCCGGATCTCCAGGGTCCCGTCCGCGTCGAAGCGGGCGTTGGGCCGGGAGTAGACGTCCGTCTTGCTGTCAATGGTCGTCGTCATGGTTGTCCTTCCTCCGTCATATGGTTGTCCGATAAACGAGTGCGGGGCCGTCTCCCTTGCGGAGACGGCCCCGTGTGCCTTGGCAGGTCCGGTCAGTGCAGTTCTTTCAGTCGGCGGCCAGCCTGAGTTCTTCCGCTTCGACCTCAACCTGGGCCGCCAGGTGGCCCCGCAGGATCAGGGCGATGCCGTCGCCCAGGCCCCGCACGTACACCGTGCTGCCGTCCTCCATCACGTTGGGCCAGGGCTGCATCTCGCTGATCCCCTGGCACTGGTCCACAATCTCCTCCAGCGGCGTACCGCGCCGCAGGTGCAGGGACACCAGCCGGCAGACCAACTCGGTGACCCCGTGCTGGAGGCTTCCGGCCTTGCCGAGAGAACCGAAGACCTCGAAGGGGTTTCCGTCCTCGTCCAGGCAGACGGTGACGTAGAGGTTGCCCAGTTCCGTTGCCAGCTTGGTCGTTGTGCTGGGCAGGCTGCGCGGCCTGCTCCGGGTGGCGGTCATGGCTGTCCCCCTTGGTCTCGCAGGTAGGGCAGCGCCGGGGCGTAGCGGTCGAAACAGCCCGCCACCTTCAGGGCGAACTCCCTATCCCTTTCGTCGCCGATACCCAGCAGGGTCCTGGCGATGGGTTCCTCGCAGTCCTCTTCGGCAAAGGTCGGTGTGAGGAAGGAGTCCCTGACCAGGTCGGGCAGTTCCTCCCACCGCTCCCGGCTGAGCTTCAGGCCGCCGTGGCCGGCGGTGGAGACCCGCCAGACCCCTTCGGCCAGTTCCAGGGTGTCCTGGGGATAGCCCCAGGGCGTGTGCATCCTGGTTCCGGTCATGTCGTTTCCTCCTTGTGTTGTTTAGTCCGGTAGATGAGAAGCGGGGCCGCCCCGGTTGTCAGGGAGCGACCCCGTTGCCTGGTTGGTTGCCGGTTAGCCGGAAGGTCTACTGCTCGCTGCCGCCGCCCTGACCCGCCTCGGCGTCCTGCCGCTGCTGCACCTTGCGGGCGGCCCGCTCCACCAGGGGCGTCAGCTCCGAGGAGGGCAGGTCGTCCAGGTCCCGGCCCGTCTGCCCCCTAACCGCCTGTCTCACCCGCTCCTCGTCGAAGCCCTGGCTGACCCCCAGGTCCAGCAGCGTCTTGCGCAGGGCCGGGGCCAGGGTGTCCCCGGCGCCGCCGGCGGGCTGTCCCGCCACGTCGCCGTAGAGCGCGTTGCCAAACTGGGCGCCGAAGGTGCGCAGCGACCGCTTGAGAGCGTCGGTGACCGCGCCCTTGAACGCCGTCTCATGCCCCTCGGCGGTCTCGTCGGATACCGGCTGGAACCCGACGTCGGTGCGGGGCGGCGCCCCGGGGACGGTGACCTTCACCGTGGCGGAGTAGGCCCGGATGCGCTTGACCTCGCCGGTCTGCGTGTTCACCTGGTCCAGCTCCCTGAGGGTCACGTCGCCCACCACCTCGTGGCCCCAGCCGCCGAACCCGAAGATGCGGTTGGCCTGGTCGATGGCGGTGCGGCCCTCAACGTAGGAGAAGCTCCGGTTGCCCCGACCTTTGCGCTGGGAGACCAGGCTGGCGTCCAGGGGCTGGGCCCCAGCTTGTCGGTGACGCTGGCGGGCAGGCTGTCCCACAGGAGGTCGTGGGCGGGAATGGCCTCGGCGGGCTGGTGCCCGTTGCCGTTGTTGCTGCCGTTGCCGTTCTTGGACACGCCGTTGGCGGGGATGTGGTGGTTGCCATTGTCGTTCTGGTGGCCGCTCGCGCTGCCGTTGACGTGCCCGTTGCGCTGGTTGCCGTTGCCGTTCTCGTTGGACATGAAGATGCTCCTTGTAGTTGTGATATGGCGTTTGGGTGTGCGGACTCCCAAAGGGAAGCCGTGGGCGGGTGTAAACCCGTCGTGATTTGGACGCAGGTCTTCCAGGGTGTTGCGTGGAATCCTGTAGAGAGGAACGGAAAGTGGTGGGGGAGAGGGTTGCGTTAGGGGCTATTGCCTGGCGTCGCGGGCCGCCCGTGCCAGCAGGCGGCGGAAGAGGAGTTGGCCGTGGGGCAGCGCCGCCAACTCGCCCACGTCGGCGACACCCTGGGGCAGGTTGACCGCGGCGGCGCGGCGGCCCAGCAGGGCTTGCAGCTTGGCCGTCGCCTCCCGGCCTGCGTCGTCGTTGTCAAAGGCCAGGAAGACCCGGGGGCAGCCCTTGAGCGCCGCCGCCACCTTGTCCATGCCCTGCGTACCCAGGGCGGCACAGGCGGGGTAATCCCAGGCCGCCAGTGTCAGCCAGTCGAATACGCCTTCGGTAACGACAATCCAGGGCGGCGCCGGGCCGAGAGTTGCCAGGCCCAGCGCCGGCTTGGAGCCGGGCACCGCCTGGAAGCGGGGCGTTGCGCCCGCATCAACCGCCCGCCCGGTGAGCCACCGCGCCAATCCGTGAACCATATCGGGCACCGTGATCATTCCGGCGAACCGCTCCGCGCCCCGTTCCAGGAACAACCCGCTGTCCCTGAGCCGCTGGCCGGCGAAGCCCGTCAGTTGCAGGTGTTCCCTCAGCCCGCGTCCCGGCGCGTAGCCCAGGCCCAGGTGCAGGGCAGCTTCCAGGCCAATGCCCCGCGAGGCCAGGTACTCTCTGGCCCCGATGTTGCGCCGCAATTGGCCGGTGTAGAACCGCACCGCCGCCGTCAGCAGCGCCGGGTCCCTGGGCGGAAGCGCAGGGGATGGAACTGGTTTTCTCGCTGGCACCGGTGCCAGCGCAGCTACAACCCGCGCTGTCCCGTCATCCAGCCGCCGGATGGCCTCGGGCAGGGTCAGGCCCTCGGTGCGTTGCACGAAGTCCAGCACGTCGCCGCCGGCGCCGCAGCCGAAGCAGTAGAATTTTTCCGTGTCGGCGTACACCGTGAAGCTGCCCTCGGCTTCCTCGTGAAAGGGGCAGACGCCCTGCCTGACCCGGCCCTTGCCGTGCAAGGCGACCCCGGCGGCCTCCACCGCGTCGCCCAGGGAATGGCGGGCCTTGAGTTCCGCAATAGCCTGCCCCGTACTCGATACGGGGTCCACCGTTGCGTTGGCTACGACCATGATGCGCCTCCTTTTGTCAGCGGCTTGAGGCCCCGCAGGCTGCGCCGGGAGACCGTCTTGCCCACCGGCCAGTGCATCCCCAGGACTGCTGCAACTTCCAGCGTCCCGTCGCCGTTCCCTTCGCAAGGAACCAGGACCGCCGCCCGTCCCGTGGCCGGGCTGTAGAGCGCCGCTTTGTCACCGGCGAACCGGCGCCGGGCGATGTCCAGCCACTCGGCGTAGAGCCACCGGATTTGGGCGTCGGTCGCCTGTGTCGTGTCAACGTCCGCCAGCATCGCCAACGCACCGTCCAGGTCGCCGGACTGCCTGAGCCGCCGCGCATCGTGGACCGCAGTGACAAGGTTGTGCGCCGGTATCGCCCTTGCAGCGTCGGCCTTGAACAGGGCCGCCAGCAACCGGTCCACCAGTTCCTCCAACCGTCCGGTAGTAGATGAATGGGAGTCCAGGGTAATCGTGGTCATGGCCTGCCTCCATGCTGCTGAGTTTGTTGCTGCCTATGACACCGGCACCGGCACCGGCAATTGGCCTGCCGCGCCTGCGCCGCCTGCCGTCTTTCGTTGGCCCGCACGAACCGCCGGACCACCAGGGCGACCGCAATCGACGCCCGCTTGTGCCGCCTGATGAAGCCCACGACCGCCACCGCGACGGCCTTGATCTGGGTGAACCGTTCCTTGATGCGCATACGCACCTCCCGTTCCTTGATGCGCATACGCACCTCCCTAAGTTTGTAAACGACGTTGGACAACGGGGCTGCCTCCCGGCGTCGGACGCACTCCGCCCTGGGTCGGACATCGCAACAGAGAACGCCGGTTTGGGGGTTGGAGCAGGACGCAACTCGCCCAAGGTAGTATTCCGCAGCAAGCGAATCCTGGGGAGCTACGTTGAGGGGAAAATGGAGAGGAACGCAGTCCCGCCAGTGGAAACTGCGCTTGGACGTGAAACGCCCAGCCAGCGGCTACGAGGCCACCGACCGGAGCGTGTTGATTCTGCGGTACTGCTACCCTGTTCCAGCAGCTACGCCGCAGTCATGGGGAAGCAGCCGGAGCTTGTTGTCCGCTCCAACCGCAGAGTGTAGAGAGTGCGTAGCGCGTCAACCGCTCCGCCGCTCAGAAGCCGAAGGGGAAAGAGCTTCCGGGATACCGTCCTGGGTCTAGCCGACACCTCCTGTCAGTGGGACTACCGTGAGTTCAGGGTCTGCCGTGGCAAGGGAATCCGTGGAAAGGGAATCCGGGATGCCGTAGTTGCTCCGGTTGCCACCTCCGTGATTCAGTCCGTGGGGTCGGGGTTCCGCGCCTTGGGTTGGGATGCCGTACGAAGCGCACCGTGCACTTCTGTGGTAAGGACTACCGGCCGCAGGCGAAGGATAATTCACTCTGCCTGTCAGCAATTCCCTCGTGGGCGCTCCGGGGAGAGAAGCCTCGATCCTCACGGAGCAGGCCCGGGCGAGCAGGGATCACGCCCCCAGGTTTCTAGGCAGTGGAAACACTGGAAAAGCCAGACAACGAAGTCAGTATCCGGCCCCCGGAAGACCCCTGGCAAGGGTTTCGGCGACGACCCGCCCACATTGATTGCAAACGCCCCGCAGGAAACCGGCAGGTATCCCGCCGGAATCGGGAACCCGCCGGAACCGCCCTGAGACGTTGCCGGCGGGCTACTGCCGCCACCGCAGCAGGGACAGCCTCAGCAGGTCCAAAGTCACCCTACGCAACCCGGCCAGGGTCAACGCCCTCCCCAACTTCGCCAGCAGCGCCAGCCTGGCCCGCCGCTTTCTGAACTGGTGCAGCGCCTTCAGACGCCAGTTCAACTGCGCGCCCCGGTCCAGGCCCCGCAGCGGCTCCGTCTCCGGCGGCAGGGTCAGGCCGTGCTCCTCCAGCAGGGCCACCTCCAGCTCCAGAATCCGCTGGCGGGTTGACACCCACGCCAAGCCCTTGCCCTGGGCCGGGTGGCCGTCCCAGAGCTCCCGCCACTCCGCCACCAGGGGCCAGGCGTCGCCGAAGACTACCTCGTCGTCCTCGCCCGGGTCACAGGTTACCAGATCGGGGTAACGCCGGCGGGTCGCTACTCCCGCCACCGGCGCCGGACGCGGCAGCCCGGTTCCGCCACCGCCCCTGGTCTCCCCCTGGGCCAGCCGCTGCTCCAGCCGCCGCATCCCCTGGGCGTGGGTCTCCCCCAGGGCCTTCATGCCCTCCCGCAGTTCCCCCTCCAGCCCGGCCACCTGGGTCGTCAGCCCGCCGACCTGTCCCGCCAGCCCCTCCACCGCCTCCTCCAGCTCGTCCCTGGCGCCGCCGTCCCTTTCCACCAGCATCTTCTCCACCGCGTCCCGCACCCGCCGCGACATCCCCTGCTGCACGCTGCCCGCCACCGTCCTGGGGTCCAGGCCCAGCACCCGGCCCGCGCCCTTGTGCCCCCGGGTCCGCACCAGTTGGCGGAACAACGCGGTGAGCCGCAGCTCGTACACGTCGTCGATGACCTGGGCCGCCGCCTCGTCGAAGGCGTCGTCCAGTCCCGTCACGGCGTCGCCATCATCCGCATCAGGGGGCATGGGCCGCGCTTTCGTCCCCGCCGTTTGCGCCTCTCCCGTCGCCCGCCATCACGCCCCCGCCGGCACCGGCCCGCCCATCGCCCGCCGCCGCGAGGCCGTCTGGCCGGGGGCTGTCCCGCCGCTGCCCGGCCCGAAGGCATCACGCTCAACCATGCTCATACCTCCCCGGTGCAAAGTGCACCTTTCCAATAGGGGTCTTGCACCCCCGTCCTGATTTCGCCGGAGTGCAAACTGCACCCCTCAAACGGGGCCGATGCACCCCACCGCCGGAATCCGCCCTGGACTCCAAGTGTTCGCAAACTTACCGCTGAAATGGGGCTGCACCCCCCATTTCAGCTACGAATCCCCTCCCATCAACCGGCGCCATCCAAGTCCCAATTCCTGTACACGTCCCTAACACCACGGCGGCCTCCGAAAATCCCACGCCTCGAAAGGGGGGGTCTGCTAACCCCCCCTTTCAGGGCATTATGCGCCGCCCGCCCCGCCGCCAGACTGGCTTCCCGCCCCTGCGCTCCCGCCTGCTGACCGGCTGGCGGAACGGCAGTCCCCGGTCCGGAAAACCCCTGTCCTCCGGTTCCCTGGCGGAGCGGGCGGCCCGCAGCGGCAGGACGGAGTACGCCGAGGGGGACGGCATTGCCGTGGTCGCCAAGCCCGTCTTCTGGAAGGGACGCCTCGCCAAGGTGGCCGTGGTCGCCCTGCCCTGGGAGAATCGCCAGGCGCTGGCCCCGCAGCATGGAGCAGCCCCGTGGCCGGGAAGTGAATCCAGCGCCCGCCCCCGGCGGGCGCCAACCTCTCCTTGACAGGCCGGACCGTTTGTCCGATGATGGATAGTAAGATACTCCCTTACATCAACAGGCAAAAAGAGAGACCATGCCACCACGCCGCATTTCCAGGACCATCACCTTCTCCCTGCCCCCGGAGATGTTCGAGCAGGTGCAGCTTGTGAAGCATGAGGAGGGCCGAGACATGAGCGAACTGGTGCGGGAAGCCCTCCGCCTGTACATGGAAGAGAGGGAGCTGCGCCGCCAGGAACGGCTGGAACGGCTGCGCTCCCGCCAAGCCACGAAGCCAGAGGACGAAGGAGGCGAATCTAATGACTGAACTACACGACCTGATACCGGCGGCCCCTCTACGCCCGGGTCTCCAGCGAGCGCCAGGACGTGGACCTGTCCGTGGCCGCCCAGCTCCGGGCGCTGCGCGACTACGCCCAGCGGAACGGCTACCTGGTAGCCCGCGAGTACGTGGACGAGGCCGAGAGCGGCCGCATCGCCGACCGGCCCCAGTTCAGCCGGATGCTGGACGAGGCCAGCAAGCCCGAGGCCCCTTTCAAGGAGATCTTGGTCTGGAAATTCTCCCGCTTCACCAGAAAGCGCGAGCACGCCGTGGCCTTCAAGTCCATGCTCCGCCAGCGGGGCGTCCGGGTCGTCTCCATCACCGAGCAGGCCGACGACACCCCCACCGGCAAGCTCCTTGAGGCCATCATCGAGAGCGTGGACGAGTTCTATAGCGAGAATCTTGCGCAAGAGGTTCTCCGGGGGATGCGGGAGGCCGCCACTCGCGGCTTCTGGATGACCACCTACGCCCCCTACGGCTACAGGCGGGTCTACGTTCAGGACGGAATCAAGAAGCGCCCAAGCTGGAGCTCAACCCGCCCGCCGACGCCGTGGTCAAGCGCATCTTCGACATGGTGCTCCAGGGCAGGAGCATCCTCGACGTGACCAAGACCCTCAACGCCGAGGGCATCCCACCACCAACGGCAAGAAGTGCTCAAGACCACCATCCACACCATGCTGGACCACGAAGCCTACACCGGCACCCTGGTCTGGGGAGCCAAGGCCAAGGACGGCGCGCCGCCGGTGCGCGTCGAGGACGCGCATCCCGCCATTGTATCCAAGCGGGATTTCCAGAAGGCCAGGAAGTTGCTGGCGTCCCGCGCCCCCAAGAAGATGAACCCCGCCGGGGCTTCCAGCCCCTACCTGCTCAGCGGCCTGGTCAAGTGCGAGACCTGCGGCAAGGCCATGACCGCTGCCGAGGCCAAGAGCGGCAGGTACACCTATTACATCTGCCACTCTCTGCTCAAGCGGGGCAAGGGCACCTGCGAGACCCCCAGGCTCAACGCAAGAGCTTTGAGAAGCTCATCGTCAGCGAGATCAGGGAGAACGTGCTCACCGAGTCCAACATCCGCGACCTGGTGAAGCTGCTGGACGAGGAGATGGACGGGGTGGCCCGCGAACAGCGGGACCGGCTGGAGACCATTGAGGAGGAGCTTGAGGACGTGAAGAAGCGGCTGGGCCGCATCTGGCAGGTAATCGAGACCACCGACATCGAGATGGCCGACGCCTCGGAGCGCATCAGGGAGCACCGGGAGCGCAAGGAGAAGCTGGAGATCGCCGCCGAGGAGGCGCGGGCGCTGCTGTCGGACCGGCGTCAGTTCCTGGACAGCGCCGACACCATCGCCGCCTTCGCCGCCGATATGAGCGAGTTCCTCAAGACCAGCGAACTGACCGAGACCAAGGCTTTCGTGAGGTCTTTCGTCAAGGAGATCGTGGTCAAGCCCGGCAGGGCCGCTATCGTCTACTCGATACCCACGCCGGATGACTCTCCGGCAGGGGGTGCGGACGCCGTGGAGATCGCCCTAAACGGGGGAGTTATGAATTCGGTACGTCATGGTGGGCCGGACTTGACGAAATCAAGAACCGAGGCCGATTCGCTGGTCACACCATCGCTCGGCATGGGGATGGTGTACGTCAGCGTCGCCTCGTCTCCCACCACCTCGATGCCCTCCACGAAGTTGCGGATCAGCGCCTTCCGTTCCGGGAACGTCCCTTCCCGCAGGAACTCCCGGAAGTCCGCCACGTACCCCTTGATCTCCTTCGTCGTGGGCAACTCCGCCCGCCGCTGCTCCAACTGGGCCTCGGCCTCCTCCCGCGCCGCCGTGAGCTGGTCCTGGCGGGCCTTCAGGGACAGGATGCGGGACGACAGCACCTCGAGGGGCAACTGCTTGGTCTCCAGGGCCTGGTAGAGGTTCTCCAACCGGGTGTCAACGTCGGAAAGCTCGGCGCTGATGGCCGACAGCCTGCCGTTGACCTCACCGGCGATGTTGTCGATCTCCTCGGCAACCATAGTCACCAGTTCGGTGATCGTCTCCTCGGTGAGTATCCGCTCCCTGATCTTCTCGATCACCAGGTTCTCGACCTTCGTGGCGTTCAGGTAGCGGGCGGTGCAGGCCCCGGCTCCCTCGCGGAACAGGCTGGCGCAGACGTAGTAAGCGAACTGGCCGCTCTTGGCTCCCTGAGCCGAGTAGGGCTTGCCGCAAACACCGCAGCGGAGCAAGCCGCTCAGTAGATACTGGCTGCCCACCCTGGCGGGCCGCTGCAACGTGGGCGCCCGCTCGTGGAGTCCCTGCTGCACGAGGTCGAAGGTTTCACGGGACACCAGGGCGGGCCAGGCGTTCTCCACCCTCACCGGCTCCTGGGCCTTCTCGTCCTTGCTCTTGACGCCCCAGACGGCAGTTCCCGTATAGGCTTCATTGGTCAAGAGGTAGTGGACGATGTTCTTCTGCCAGCGCCTTCCCCGGTTGGTGATGCCCCTACCGTTCAGCTCCTTGCAGATTTCCTTCAGCCCGTTGCCCCGGCGGGAACTCTCGAATATCTCCTTCACTATGGGCGCGGCCACCGGGTCAACCTCCAGGGTGGGACGGTCCTTCACCCCGTCGCTGACCTTGATGCGGTTGTAGCCGAAGGGGGCCCTGGAGGCCAAGAAGTAGCCCCTTGACGCCGCCTCCCGCATTCCCCGCACGACCTCTTGGGCAAGATTTTCTGAGTAAAATTCGTCCACGCTCTCGATGATGGCCTCCATCAGCTTCCCGGTGGGGGAGTCGTCGGCGTGCTCGGTGATGGAGACCACGCGGATGCCCTTGCGCCGAAGCATGGACTTGAAGGCCACGGCGTGCTCCCGCTTGCGGGTGAACCTCGAAAACTTCCAGACGAGAATCACCTGGAAGGGGGCCGTTGCCTTGCCGCCCTCGTCGATCATGTTGCGGAACTGGGGCCGGTCGGCGATGCGGCCGCTCTCAGCCTCGTCCACGTACTCGCGGGCCACGGTGTAGCCGTTGGCCTTGGCGTAGTCCCGCAGCGCCCTAAGCTGGGCGGCCACCGAAAGGTCCACGTCCTGGCGGTCGCTGGAGACCCGGGCGTAGAGGGCCGCCGGGGTCGGGGGTTGGTACTGCTGCTTCATCACGATGTCCTCCTTGCGTATACTTGTCTTGGGATGGGTTGCTTTACTCGTCGGCTAAACCGGCGATGGGGGTTACCTGCAATCGGAAGCCCAGGGAGCGCAGCACCCGGAGCACGGTGTTGAACTCGGGGCTGGCCCCGGCCCGCATGGACTTGTACAGACTCTTCTCGCCCAGGCCCGTCTCCCGGGCGACTCGCCGCATCCGGTGGGCGCGGGTCATTTCGCCCATTATGCCCATGATGCGGTCCAGGTCGCCCGCTTCCAGGGCTTGGTTCAGGGCAGCCGTCATTTCGTCCGACGTGGCCGGATATGCCGCCTGTGCTTCACTGCTGCCCATTGCCGCCCCCTCGCCGCTCCCTCGCCGTCGTGAGTTTGACCCATACCGCACTATGGTATCGCAACGGATACCTTATGTGCAAGCGGGAAACGTCAGTATCTTCGCCGGTTGACTCCTTCCATTCCTATCGGACAGTGCCGCCCTTGGAGATTGCCCAAGCGCAACTCGGCGGCAAGGGGCGCGTCCCCGTTTACGATTGCCAGAACCGCCACCAGCGGGCGTACTGCTCACGCACCGTCGTTGTTTGCGCCGCCTTCGACTCGTTGGCCAGCTCGGCGTTGCACTGCCGCTCCGACTCAAGCTGCTCCTGGAGGAAGGCCACCTGCTCCTCCAGCCCGCATATCCGCGCCAGGGCGACGGCCAACTCCGACTCAGCGGCCTTGCCATTACCCGGCGGGTCGTCGTCCAGTATCACGTACACCCGGTGCCGTCTGCCGCGCGGCTCCCTCTTTACCGGCACCTCCCCGGCGGCAATGCGCCGGTTCAGGGTGGACAGGGACAGCCTCAATTCCCGGCAGGCTTCCGCCTTGGTCAACAGTCTCGTGTCCGCACCTCCCATTGTGTCATCACGTTTTATTTTCGTGTCATTCCCGATGTGTCATGCGTGTCAGCGGCCTTTCCGCCCACGAACGTGGGGCCGGTCTGCCTCCCCCGAAAGGGCAGATTTCTGCAACAAAATGCAGTCCGGCGGGCTTTTGGGGTCAGACAGGGTTGAGACAGTGAAAAACCCCTGTCAATCACGTTTGGTTGTGGTCTCCCTACAGGAAACCCCGGGAACCGCTTGTCTGGAAAAGTTGCACTTTGTCCAGTTGCTGCAAGGTCAGCCTTTCCCAAGGCTCCGGCGCGGGCATTAGCCACGTGTCAGCCAGGATGCCCCGGCGGGCGATGGTCTCCAGGTTGGAACTGGCGAAGGGGGCGTGGTCCACGTTGGCGGCGGCGTCCAGGAAGGCGTCCTCGTCGGCTTCCGTCTCGAAGACGAACAGCACCAGGGGCCATTCCCCGCCGTGGTCCTGCCGGGCGTAGCCGCTGCGGAAGTAGCGGCGGTAGTTCTCCAGCCGGGCGCGCACTCGCCGGGGCGTGGTGGCCCGCCGCTCGAACTCCAGGAAGCAGTGGCGGTAGCCCCGGGGCAGGTCCAGGGTGAAGGACAGGTCGGGGTGAACCACGTAGTTGGTGTGGTTGTGCCAGTACCCCACGGCGGAGCGGGAGGTGGGCAGCAGGTCCAGGACGCCGTAGTCCCGGCTGTGGGCGCATTCGGTGGTGAGACCGGCGGCCAGGGTGATCAGGGCGGTGTGGTGGTCGGGCTGGGACGCCATCGCGCGCAGGGCGGTTCCGGCGTAGATGTCAGGGTTGTGGTGGCTGGGTTCGGCGCTCCAGCGGTCCAGGACTTGCCCCACGGCGGCCCGGTCCCGGCGGGCCAAGTGCGTCAGCCCCTCGTCCGCGAGGACGTGCAACTGCCCGTCGGCGCGTATCAGGCCGTACATGACCAGGGAACGGATCACCTGGTTGGCCCGGCGGCGGGTGACGCCGCCCATCAGCCCGGCCAGCTGGCTGGTGTCGCACCGAGGCCAAGCGGCCAGCAGGTCCAGGGCCTGCTTTTCGGCGCGGGTGAGTTTGACGGCCAGGGAGTTATCGACCTGTTCCGGCGGCTTGGGCATCATCGCCCGCAGGCGGCCGGGATACAGCTCGTCCGGGTCGGGCGTCGGGTGGGCGTCAGGCTTGCTGCGGTATGCGGCGGCATTATCCGCGCGCCTTCCCAGCCAGCCCATGATGTCGTCCAGGGACACGTCGGGGTTGATTGTCTCGGGCAGGAAGGAACTGTTCCCCCCGCCGCACTGCTGCCACACCGGAGCCCGGGCGTCTCCCGCCAGCAGCTCCCCCTCGGTGGCGACGAAGGTGCTGCGGTGTTCGCTGGGGTCGCCCAGGGTGCGGAAGGCCCGGCGGGTGGCCTGGTCCGAGTGGGTCAGCGCCAGCGTTGCGGTGGGACGCTGGCTGGTGCGCAGTTGCTCCAGGGTGCGCAGGCGGTAGCGCAGGTTGGCTGACGAGAGCACCGGCCCCTGGCGCACGATTCCCGGGCAACGGCCTTCGGACAGGGTGATCAGCAGGTCGTAGGGTCCCTGGCGGTAGTGATCCACCCGCACGGGCTTTGCGTCTGGGTCGGCGCGGGCGATGACGGCGGCAACGTGGTAGAGCACTGCCACGGCGTCCAGGCGTTCGGAGAGGATGCGGAACCACTCCCGGGACACCGGGTACTCGCTGAGGAAGCGTTCCGTGCTGTGCTCCACCCTGGCGGCGGCTTCGATGCCCCGCTCCGTGGGAAAGTGGCGGCGACTGGGGTTTGGCCCCAGGCTGCCCAAGTGGTGGCGAACGGAATCCGCCAAGCCGCGTTCAGCGAGCTTCGCCAGCCTGCGGCGCAGGGTGGTGGCGAGTACTCTGCCGAAGCTGGACAGTTCATCCACGGCGGCCAGGGGCGCGGCGCACAGCAGCAGCGCGTCTTCCAGGTTCTCGGCCAGGGTTGGGGATTGGCGGCGGCCCGTCGTTGCTGTTTCCGGCTGTCGGTCATGGCCCAGGCCGCCGCTTCTATGGCTTCGGGGTCGTCGCCAACGGCCTTGATCACCGCCCTGGGCAGTGATTTCCCCAGGCGCCCCCGCTCCAGGCAGCGCCACAGGGTGTGTCGGGAAACGCCGAAAGTCTTCGCCGTCTTGGCACGGCCGTGCCACAGGACGTAGGTGCGCACGTATTCGCTGATGGCGTAGTCGAGGTCGTCGTCGGCCAGTTCATCCTCTACCGGAATTGGCGTGTTGGTATTGGTTGTTGTCATTGGCATTCCTCATTGGGCAGTGGCCCAACACTCCATTGTCCAGGAGAAATTGCTTGCCCGTAATGCCGTGCAAGTCATTGTTTGGGAGGCTTTCTTGTGGTATGGGCGGGGGCTGGCGGGCGGCCCTTGTGGGACGGGCGTTTCGGGGGACGGCGCTGCATATGGGGAAGGGCGCAGGGAATTCAGGCGCACCGCGTCCGCGGTGCGCCGGTTGCAGGGATGGTTCAATCCCAGGATTCACCTGCCGGCGGCGGACCGGGCGCTGGTGCTCCGCTCCGGTGTGCCTGACGCCCCAGGTGGGCGCGGGCGATGATCCTGGCCAGGATGCGCAGCCCTTGCCGCACCGTTTCCCGCTGCTCCGCAATGTAAACCGGCGGATTAGCAACGGCGTTGGAGATTCCTCTACCGGTCCGGTTCCTGTGGGATTTGTTCTTGTTGTCTCGCATCATATCCCTCCCTTGGTTGCCGGGGTCAATTGCCTGCCAGACCCGGGCTTTACCGTCGAGTGTGATGAGCGCCATCGCCAGAGGGAACCCCTTATGGGGTGGTTCACCTGTGAACCAGGGTTCATGCGTGAACCACCTTTCAAGGTTTCCGGCGCCACGCCCCGGTGGTAATGTCATAGACGTGTACAGGGATTTGGACTTTGGGCGGGATGGGGCAGGGAGCCGGTTTCGTAGCTGAGAACGGGGAATTCCAGGGGGTTTGGGGCCAATTTGGGCAACACTTTTTGAGAAGGGCGGGTTCCAGGGTCATGGGGCAGGGCCAGCTACGAAATGTTCCACGAGGAACATGGCGATTTTGAGAGAGATGGGGCACGGCCCTATTGGAGATGGGGCATTTGGAACATGGGGGAGCGGCGGGCCTGATGATCCGTCCTGGAGGGCCGGGAGATGGCTGCCACGGCCCGACCAGCCTGCGGGCGGCGTGTCTGCCTCATAAGGGAGGACTCGCCCGTCACCCCTTTTGAGGCGTGGGATTTCCAGCGGTGCCGGGTATGTCATACCTGTGTAAAGCCTGTCTCAGAAACGGACCTAGGTGACGGGACGGGCAGGAAGGCATCGCCGCCGATTCAGTGGCTTTACGGTCGTGAATACCTCTGGCCTGATAGCCTTGAGGGGGCTCGCGAACCCCCCCTTTCGGGGCGCGGGATTTTCGCTGTCCGTCTTGACGTTAGGGACGTGTACAGGAATCGGGACTTGGAGGGCGCAAGTTGACGGGAGGGGATTCGTAGCTGAAATGGGGGGTGCAGCCCCATTTCAGCGGTAGGGTTGCGAACACTTGGATTCCAGGGCTGGTTCTGGTCGGGGGGTGCATCGCCCCTATTGGATAGGTGCATATTGCGCCCTTGGGGAATCGGTACGGGGGTGCATCGGCCCCGTTGGGAAGGCCCATTTTGCACCCCCAAGGATGCGCAGGGACCGGCGGGATGGCTCGGGCCGGTCAGGGGTGGCGGCGGTCCCGGGAGGCGGTGAGCGGTGCTCCTGGGGTTGGGAACCAGGGGAGCGGCCTCGGGTACTTTGGGCGCCTAAGGCGGTGAGGACGGCGCCGGCGGGGGTAACGGCGCTGCAAGCCGGACGGCTGACGCTGGCAGCTGCGGCGGCGACGGCGCCGTGGTGAACGTGGGTGGACTGCGCGTCACGGCACTGGTGGGACAGATGGCACGGCATGAGGAGCGGTAGGAGACGGCGCGGCTGCTGGGGCGCGATCCCCGAAGCACAGCGGCAGGGAGTGCCGGTGAGAGCACGAACGTGGCGATTGGCAACGTCGTGGGCGATACCGTTAGGCACGACAATGGCAGCACCGCCATGGCCGATGTGTTCGGCACAGCGCCGGTGGCAGACTGTCCCGGCGGGCCGGTTTAATTCCGGCCTGATTCTGGCGAAATTCCGGCGGCACGTTTGCAATCAATTCGGGCGGCGCCGCCCCGAAGCCCTTGCCTGGGGTCTCCCGGGGCCGGATACTGAATGCGTTGTCTGGCTTTTCCAGTGTTTCCACCGCCTAGAAACCTGGGGGCGTGATCCTTGCTCGCCCGGGCCTGCTCCGTGAGGATCGAGGTTTCTCTCCCCGGAGCGCCCACGAGGGAATTGCTGTCAGGCAGAGTGAATTATCCTTCGCTTGCAGCCGGTACACCTTACCACTGAAGCACACGGCGCGCTTCGCACGACGACCCAACCCAAGGCGCGGAACCCATACCCCACGGACTGAAGCACGGAGGTGGAAGATCCCCGGCGCCGGAGCTGCGCTTAGATTTCAGGTCAAAAAAAGGCAACACTTTGGGCGGGGGGACGGCTAAACCCTTGCGTGAGCATCAGCCGGGGTCGGATACTTGATTGCGTTGTCAGGCTTTTTCCAGCGTTTCCCGCCCTAGAAACCTGGAGGGTCCCGTCCCTGGACCCGGGAATGGCCGCATAGGATCGAGCCCTGCTCTCCGAACGGCCCGCCCCAGCCGGATCGACTCGGAAGGATTGAGCCTTGCTCTCCCGACGGGCGTCCGCGAGGGATATAGCTGAGGCATAGGAGTGTTTAGCTCCCTCGCACCAGCCGGTTACCCCTAACCCAACGAAGCGCACGGTGCGCTTCACCAGGTATCCCAACCCAAGGCTCGGAACCCCATACCCCACGGACTGATGCACGGAGGTGGCAACCGCAACAAACGGCATCCCGGAATCCCTTTCCACGGAATCCCTTTCCACGGCAGGTAGCAAACTCACGGAAGTCCCACTGCCAGGAGGTGTCGGCTAGACCCAGGACGTTATCCAGGAAGCTCTTTCCCCTTCGGTCTCAGCGGCGGAGCGGCTACACGCTTCGCACTCTCTACACTCTGCGGTTGGAGCGGACAACAAGCTCTGGCTGCTTCCCCATGACTGCGGCGTAGCTGCTGGACACAGGCAGCGGCATCGCAGGTTTCACATGCTCCGGTCTCACTGCAACGCCAGACCGGACGCTCATCGTTGCAGCGCAGTTCCCATCAATCCGGCGGCCTACGACGTAGCCACTGGCCGGACTGCGTTCTTCTCCGTTTCCCTCTCCTATTCCCCCACGTAGCAGCTTTCCCTGGGAATGACACCCTGGGCGAACTGCGCCTTTCCCCAACCCCCAATCCGGCGTTCCATGCCCAATGCCAGACCCAGGGCGTAGTGCGTCCGGCTCCGGGGGCCAAACCACATTCTGGGCTACGGTTCCCTTCAATTCTCCCTCATCGCAGCCTCCAGGCTCGGCGTTTCCGCTGAATAACACCCTGGCCGAGCTGCGTCTTGCTCCAACCTCCACCCTGCGTTCCTGCGTTCTCCGCCGCGTGTCTCACCGTGGGCGTAGTGCGTCCGGCGCCGGGCGGCAACCCCTTCCCCAACGGCATTCACAACACCAAGGAGGTAAGCCATCACGACGATTGACTCGGAATTTCCATTCACTACAGGAGGGCGGGACAACTGAATAAGTAGCAGGAACTATAGGCCCGTCGCCCCCTCGGCGGCGGTGGAAACCAGGGCGGCCGTGTAAGCCGCCACCGACAACTGAAAATCGAGTGCTTACAGACGAGCGGGGTCGGTCCATTTGGGCCAGCCCCGCTTTCTGCGTTTTGGAGGAAGCGACATGACGGCGACTACCAACATCCATAAGGCGGAGACCATCACCGGCGGTGCCAACCAGTTCGACAACCGGGACGGTGCCAACACCGCACAGGCCCCGGAAATGCAGGCCGGGGCGGCGGCCCAGGGACGGACCAAGGGCAAGCCTGAGAGTGAGCCCCGGCCTGTCGCCAGGCGCCACGGCCTCAACCTGAAGGAGCTGGCGGTGAAGATGGGCGTTAACTACGGCTACCTGTCCTCGGTGGCCAACGGGCGCCGGCCCTGGACTCCCCTGCTGCGGGAGAGGGCCACGGCGGTCCTGGGCGAGGTGCCCGGCCAGGGCGTCGTCTACCGGCAGGGCGGCCTGGTCCAGGGGGAGAGCACCTGCATCCGGGAGCGCGCCCGCGAGTTGGGCTTGAGCCAGAAGGACCTGGCCTAGCGGGTGGGGGTGTCGGTCGGGTACATGTCGGAAGTGGCGCGGGGCCGGAAGAACATGAGCCCGGCGGTCCAGACACGGGTCGAATCGGTTCTGGGCGGTCCGGTGAATGTCGGGCCTGCCAGGTGCGCCAACCGCCAGGACGGAAGGGTGAAAGGGGAGAGCACCTACATCCGGGAGCGGGCCCGAGAGCTGGGCATGAGCCTGAAGGGCCTGGCGGAACACGTGGGGGTGTCTCGCGGCTACATGACCCAGGTATCCAGGGGCGAAAGGAGCATGAGCCCGGCGGTCCAGGCGCGGGTGGAGGAGGCGCTGGACGGCCCGGCCAGGATCGAACCCGCCCAGCCTCCCACCGTCGATCCGCGCGCCCTGTGGGACCGCATGGATGCTCACGAGCTGAGCCAGAACGAGACGGCCCGGCTGGCCGGCATCAGCTCCGGTCACTTCTCCCAGATCATGAACGGCCAGAGAAACCCGTCGGGGGAAGTGCTGAGGAAGCTGCACGGGGTGTTGTTCCGGCCGACGGCGGCGGAACTGGTCGTCCCCGCTGAGGTCAAGGTGATGGCCTGGAAGAAGGGCGGGCGGAACGGGGTAGTCGTGCGCGGCGCCGGCGGGCCTGGGGCTGGTGGCAACCAGCCTGGCGGCGGCACCGTTCGCATCGGCGGCCGGGTGCCCTGGGGCGCCGAGGTGGAGTACGCCTACCGCGCCGGATACGACAGCCGGGGCCGGGTGTCGGTGACCCACCTTGTGGACGAGTGGGGTTACTCCGCGATGTTGACACAACCAAAGACGGAAGGCGTTTAGTCCGACGTTACAAGAATTCCGAAACCAGTGCTGGTTTTCGTAGGTGACAAACTGCCGGGGTTGGTAAATCAGCACCGGAACCAAAATCAGTATGCAAAGCCCAGGCTTCTCCGACGTTCGCGCTTTGGACACAAGGTCAATAGAGGATTCACCAACCCTGGTTACCAGACAGCCTTGGGGAGATGAATTTCATGGTCCCGGCACGAGCCAGCGGCAAGGGATGCGGAGTTCGTCGCGCATCCCTTGCATGGCGTCTGCCGAAACTGCCCTGTCCGTGGATACCAAGACGTAGCAGACGCAGCGATGCTCCCGCACCATCACGGCTGCGCTCGGTAAACAATTGTCGCCAAACAGCAGCAACTTAGCTAGGACTTTCTGACGTGCCGCTCCGCCGTCCGGGTAGGCGTGGTCAAAAACCATCACTATCTTCCCTTGGCGGTGTTTGGCTACTCTGGCAACCCTAGAAACTGATATGTGGGAAGTATCTTCCTGGGCTTCGCGTTCACAAATGCCAGTATCAGGGTCAAGAAACAAGTGGCACTCAGGATGAACGGCGACATCGCCTTCCAGTTGTTGACGAGTCCGGTCGTTGCCTTTGAGCACATGCCAAAGGGCAGTCCAATTGCATCCGCGTAAGTTGCGGCATCAAGCCCTCCGCCAGGTTGTCGAGGCCTCTTTCCTTCGCTGCGAAATAACATGGGGTGGACAAACCATTCACCAGGCTCGGCGATCGCGTGAAGCAAAACGCGGTGGGTGTACGTATAGACGTCTCCAAACCACTTCATGTGGGCCATTGGGTATCTCCCCCGGCCTAACCCGATGGTCGATGGGAAAAGTCGTACGCCACACTACGCTCGACAATCCCCAAATCGAACTGGAACCTCCTTGCGGCGAACTCGAGCGACTTTGCTCCGTGGAGTAGCGGTTCCCAGTAGAGGACATCGTTCTTCAATTCTGGCTTCACCAAGTCTACGAGGGCACCGAATACACATACCTTGGAGCTTCATTCTCCATTCCAAACGGCGCATGAGGGATTCGTTCTAAACGAGTCCATGTCCACGATTAGCCCCTGTCCCCATTCCATGCAAACACCTTTAGTGCATGCAGTGCATGCCGCTGTTTCGTTGAATAACATCGCTGGCAGTTCTACCACTCATTCCAAAATCGACGAGGTATTAGGCCAGCGCAGTCTAAAATCGTTCGCCAACAGTTCAGGTTCAACATCATCGATTGATGCATCAATGTCTTTCATCAATTGCTCAAGAGATTGTAGCTCTGCATTGTGTTCATTACCGGTGAGATCAAAAGCTATGTATGCCAATGTCGAGAGTGTCGAGTCCAACAGCAAGATCGCTAACGACAAAGGGGCGTCCAATCCTACTGAGGATTTCTCGACAAGGTGTTCCCGGAGATACCCTTCGCTAGATCGAGTTCCTAGTTTGCGCCTTGACGCTGACCTAGACATGTGCCCCCATTTGTTCAACACCTCCCAGAGTAGCATATATTGGTTATATCTGAAGCGCTGCCCAGTTTGTTCCCCATCATAGTGCTGAGCAACAAATTCAATTACCTGTTCCATCCTGCGAAGCCTTGAACCGTCCGACGTTAGTATCCAAGCAAACTGCCCAGGAATTCTTTCTAGCCCGTACTCTCTCTTTATCTCGCTCAATCTGACGAAATTGTCTTCTCTCGGCGCGGACCTGTGTTGGACTGACTTGTGCAAGTAGTTGGCTTCATCGAAATCTTGGTATCGCTTAGCTGTTTCCCCGGTTCGGTCGATGGCAATTATTTTTACCGCCATCGCAAGCTCTAATAGCTGTCGCACAGTACCCATGGCCGTGTCAGGGTGTCCGGCACGCAATTGAGATACTATTGAGTCTGTTATCCGTAGGCTGTCAGCGGTAATTTCAGACGAGATCTTGTATCGCCAAGCTTGCGGCAGGTCGTTGGCATCATACCTGCTACCTACTTCAGCAATTATGGTGCCAAATAGCTCTCGTGATTCCTCGAGCAAATGGTTGGATAAATCCAAGGGCTTATACCAAGGACAGGTGATGAACTCAGCGGCCTTAACAAATTTGGTCAGCTGATCAGGCTCTTGGTTTTTGTTTTGCCGCGACCGTTGCTGCCTCCAGAAATTTATGGCGATGCCCGCCAACAGGCAAATTACCACTGGCGTGCCGATGTAGTACCGAAGTAGCCATTCGATAGGCAAGTCGACCCAGCCTGAAGTCAGCAAAACGATACTCGCGCCAAGCTCGACTTTACGCAAAATCCAGGAAAAGTAATGGATGACATCACCTTTGTGCGTAGCCACTGGTGGTTGGTGTCGGAGGGTTTTTCACTATCGACCGCCAACTCCGATGTACAGAAACTCCCCGCCACTCTGTACCATCGTATTGCAGATTCCCTCGCTTATGCCGCTTAAAATGCGTAAAGTCCAGCCAAGCGACGTGGCACAAAAAATAGCGAGTCCAGTACGGTCAAGCATTGCCAAAGCCACCTTTGGTAGGCTCAGAGCAGTTCGGGCAGCGGTTTTTGGCAGAGGGCTCTTGATAGAGGAGCACTTCTGCAATTAACAGGTATAGCTATTAACCTGCTACGTTGGTGAAACCCATCGCCTCATTGTAGGTTATCGAGAAGACCATCTCCGACAGCCATCGGCGGAACGATTCGTTGTCACTGAACTGCTTGAACAACTCGGTGTGGTCGGCCAGAAGATCGGTCATGGCGCGGTCCAAGGCCCTGTCGTGCTCGACCCTGGCGTTCTGTCGGTCTGAGTTGGACATGGCGTTCTGGTACGCCACGTCTCCAGCGACCTTTGCGGGTAACTCTACGGCAATGACCCTTTCGATCTTGTCCCCATCCTTCCATTCGATGTTGCCGAACCGGTCGTTGAAATCCCTGACGATGTTGGAAAGCCGGTCCATCTCCGGTTCCGGCGTCTGACCTCCGCCGGACGTTGGAACCGGGTCTATCTCTGCGTCCTCATCGGGGAGTTGGATGTCCTGCACCGCCTGCTTTTCCAAACGGTAGCTGTCCATGTCAATGGAATCCAGAATCCCCTTGGACAGGTCTTCTTCTACCGGAGCGGGCAGCTTGGGGACCAGAAAGGTCAGGAATATGGAAAGCTTCTCCCACTCGGCATTGGTGTACGGCACAATCGAGGCCAAGAATGCGTAGGTACGGAGGAATGCTTTAGCCTTGCCCTTGAAGTCCACCTGTCCGTCCTCGTCCAGCTGCTCCCGGTAGGCTGCAACACAAGTGTCCAGAATCGGATCGAGCCGCTCCCGGTCTTCTTTGGCAAGATAGCGTTCGACTAACTCGTCAATCTTTCCGGCGTCGTAAACCTGGTAGGCATCAAGGGTTGCCTTGAGGTCGTGCAGCTTGTCTGGGTCGGTTTCCTCCGAGAGAATCGTAGTCCGGTAGTATTCGGCAAAAGCTTCCCGTATCGTGTCGGCGTCGTTGGTGAAGTCCAAGACGAAGGCGTCATGTTTCTTGGGATGCGCCCGGTTTAGGCGGGACAGCGTTTGCACGGCCTTCACCCCCGACAGCACCTTGTCCACGTACATGGTGTGCAACAGCGGTTCGTCGTAGCCGGTCTGGAACTTGTCGGCGCACACCAGGAAACGGTAGGGGTCTTCCTGGATCTTGTCGGAAATCAGGTTCGACGAGAAGCCGTTGAGGGACGTCTCAGTGACTTTAACGCCGTCGTACTCGTGCTCGCCGGAAAAGGCCACGATGGCTTGGTAGGGACTCTTGCGCTCGGCTAGGTAGGAGCGGATGGCGTGGAAGTAGCTGATGGCCCGCTCGATGCTGCCCGTGACCACCATAGCCCGGCCCTGCCCGCCCAACTTGCGAAGCCCGTCTACCTGCTCATGGTAGTGGTCCGCCATGATTTCGGCCTTGAGGCGGATGGCGTGCTCGTTGTTCTCAACGTAACGGCGCAGCTTCCTTCCGGCCCGTTTGGTATCGAACTCCGGGTCGGCTTCTACCGTCTTGACCAGCCGGTAATAGCTGGACACTGGGGTGTAGTGCTCCAGAACGTCGATGATGAATCCTTCCTGGATGGCCTGTTTCATTGTGTAGGCATGAAAGGGAAGATGCCTGATCTTCTCGCCCTCCGGTTCCGGCGCGCCGAATATCTCCAGGGTCTTGTTCTTCGGGGTTGCGGTGAAGGCGAAGTAGCTGGCGTTGGTCAGCAGCTTCCGGGACTCCATGAGCCGGTTGATTTTGTCCTCGGTTGTATCTTCCTCCTCTTCCCCGCCGGCCTCTCCCAACGCCGCGGATACCGACGCCGAAGCGCGCCCTCCCTGGCTGGAATGGGCCTCGTCGATGATGATGGCGAACCGCCGGCCCCGGTGCTCGTCGCCGATGGCATCCAGGATGAAGGAAATTTCTGGATTGTGGTAATCACTATCTTCTTGCCCTCGCGCAGCAGGGTACGGAGGTGACCGGAAGTCTCGGCGTGGCCCACAACCGAACGTACCTGCGCGAATTGCCGGATAGTGTCTCGAATCTGCTTGTCCAGAATCCTTCGGTCGGTGACGATGAGGACCGAATCGAATATGGAAGCGCCGTTACTCTCCAAGCCAATGATTTGGTGGGCCAGCCAGGCGATGGAATTGGACTTGTCGCTGCCGGCTGAGTGCTGGACCAGGTATCTGGTTCCCGCCCCTCTACAGGAAACGTCCGCCAGCAACTTGCGCACCACGTCAAGCTGGTGGTACCGGGGCCATATCTGCGTCCGCCTCTTGCGTCCCGTCTTGTCGTCCTTCGTTTCGACAACCTGGGCATAGCTCTCGATGATGTTGGTCAGGCTGTCCCGGGTTAGGACTTCCTTCCAGAGGTAATCGGTCTTGAGGCCGTTGGGGTTGGGCGGGTTGCCACGGCCATCGTTCCAGCCCCGGTTGAAGGGCAGGAACCAGGAATCCTTGCCCCGCAGATGGGTACAGAACCGCACTTCGTGGTCGTCCACGGCGAAATGGACCAGGCAGCGCCCGAACTCGAAGAGCTTCTCACGGGGATTTCGGTCGCGCTTGT